>JAXDFZ010000019.1:0-132811 GCA_034665305.1 Blastocatellia bacterium
TCTTCCAGTCAGTGCTGGTTGCGCCCGTCCAAGTGGACACGGTGTTGATGTTCGTTACGGTGGCGTCGTTAACCGCTGCCGTTTCCGGATCGTTGGTGTTCGGCGAAGCGGTGGTGATGCCGTTCACTAAAGTGAAGTTACTGCCGGAGACTTTGCCCTGCACACTCATCGACCTTGCAGTTGGCGGAGTGTTCACGGTCGCCTGGAAAGTGATGGTGATGCTGTCGCCTCCCGGCAGAGTAAAGCCGGCACCGGCGCCGTTTACGATGACGGTTTCGCCGCTGAGCGGACTCAATGGTTTCTCATCGAAAGCGGTGGCTCGCTTGAATGACTTAGGCGCAGGTCTCTTATTAGATAGTGAAAGGAAATGCGATCCTTTCAACACGCCATGCCGCACGCCATCGGCCTGACCCCGTGCCGGAAGTCTCCGCTCGCCCACCGTCAGGTAGCCGTACATGATGCTGTCGCGATCTTTCTCCGCGTAGGAATCATCAAGTCCCAAACGGTGGCCCATTTCATGTTCAATCGTAGTGAGCAAATCCACGTGACCGGCTGCAGTGTTCAGCGGATCCGTGTAACGACGCGTTGCGGAAACGGCGTGAGCAAAGCTCAAGTCAGACCGCGGATTGGCATCGACAAACCAGCCTTTGCCTTCCGCATTGCGATCAACCTGAATGTGGTTACCGTCTGCTTCACCAAGATACGCGCCGGACAGATCAGTTACTTCAAACTTGATGCTGCGTAAGGTAGCAATCTGGGCGGGCGTCAGACCTGACGCTGACCAGCGTTGGAGCGCCGCAGTCACAATCAAATCGAGTTGTGACTGACTGAGTGAATCGCTGACAGGACTCGCCAGGGAAGCAAGGGTCGACACCCGCGTTGATGAAAACTGACTGCCATCGAACCCCCGCACCAGCGGGAACATGTCGCGAACTGAATCTATGCCGCCGAGGGCTAAGAGTAGGGGGCAGGCGGATCCTGATGTGAACTGGTTCGGTCCGAGGTGGAACGTATCGGTGCCCAAGCCACCGTTACTCGCCGCGATCCATGCGGCAGCGTTCGCGTCACTGCTGCCGGTGTAGTTGAGTAGCTTGAAGACGCTGTTGTTGAAGATGCCGGCCTCGATCGGGTTGCCGCCGCTCTGCCACGAGCCAGTGATCACGTTCCGGTTGCCAGGCACCGTATGCGCGGCAGTCATGTCGCCCAGGTTGAGAGCGAAGCAGACTGCATCGCCGGCCTGAGTTCCGGGATAGACGTCGATCGCGTACGACGTATTGCCGGCGACCGGATTGTGGATGTTGTTGTTTTGTACCGTCGCAGTCAATGAGCTGGCCCCCTGGCCACCTACTACCCAAATACCCTGGGCATCGACACCTGCGATATTGTTCCCCGAAACATTGATGGTGGACGCGCCGCTCGCGCCAAAGGACGCCACTTTGATCCCGGCGCAACCGCCCCCGCAGGTCGCGCTGGTGATGACGTTGTTCGTCACGGTCCCGTTGAATGTGGCGCTGGTCCCGTTGGCTTTCCCGACTGTAATCGCGTTGGAGCCAAGATTATGCGTGGTGACCGCTGTCAGCCCAGTTACGGTGAACGTAAACGAAGTGTTCGTGCCGGCCTCCTGCATGAGCAGGCCGTTGGTGAGAGTCGCTGTTCCACCGTTGAGAATGCCCGTCATCGCAGAGCCGCTGTTGGCCTGGAACATGACGCCGTTGCCGGGCACGTTGTTCACCGTTACGTTAGTGGCTGTGACGTTCAGTGTCGTCCCCGCGAGGTACGAGTTGACCTGCAGGCCATCGGGATTCCCGGCTCCACTGGCATTTTGAATGATTGGGCTGGTGAAGGTGATGTTTGCCGTGCCTGTATTGTTTGAGACAAAGACGTTGTGCAGGCCGTTGTTATTGTGGACATTCAATCCGGTGAATCCCGACGTGCCGGTAAGGTTCTGTAAGTTCATCGGCGTTTTAGCCGTGTTCGTGAAGTTCGCGATTTCCAGAGCGCTAACGGTTAGTTTAGTGACAGCATTGCCGATCATGCCGCTGTCGTTCGAACCGGTGCCGTCGAGGTAAATCTTGTTGAGAGTCGTGCCGTTCGTGCCGGCCATGGTCGTCATATAGAGAGCGGCGTTGCACGTAGTATTCGAGCCTCCCTGGACATCGTCGCCGCATGCCACCGCGGTCGTGGCGTTGCCCTTGAAGTACATGTTGTTGAGGGTGACGTTGTTCGCCGTGGTGAACTCGGCGCCGCGCGTAGTGCCGCCCTGAATGGTGCCGCCCTGACAATCGCTCGCGCCAATGTGGGTTGAATCACACAGCCCGGAGCCGCCCGTGCCGGTGACTGTGAAGCTGCCGCTTCCGGTCAAGGCATTCACGGTGATGCCCTTGGCGGCACCGTTGGAACTGAGCTTGTGAAAGCTGAATGTGCCGGTGGCGGTATTTACACTGACGGCGCTTCCGGTCGTCGAAGTGACATCATTAAAAGTGAAGTTACTGGCACCGCTGCTGGCAATGATGACGGCGCCGCCGGTGGTTGAGCCGACGTTATTGAAAGTGACCCCGGTGCTGGATATGTCTGCACTCCAGTTAATGCCTTTGCCGCTGGTGGTGGTGACGTTGTTTGTGCCACTGACGTTGACCGTTCCTCCGCCCGTGGCGGTGAAGGCGTCGTTGGTAGTGGTCCTGATAGTCAGACCACCGCTGAACGAAATCGTCGCCCCGGTGTTGGTCGTTAGCGATATGCCCTGCTCAGTTCCATCACCGTCGTTGTTGTCGGTAATTGCGCCGGTAAAGCTCTTGATCCCTCCGGTCGTATTCGCAACAGCAACCATCAAGCCCACGTCATCGGTGATCGTGCCGTTGTAAGTGACGTTGCCGGTGCCGCCGTTGAGGTTGAATGAAGTACCGGTCGGATTGGTGATCGATGAAGTGGTCGCGAAAGAAAAGGTTCCGTCGGAGCCGCCAATGATGTCGACGCCGGCGTCGCCACCGTTAAGTGTTGTAGTGCCGCTGAAAGTGTAAGAGCCGTCCGCGTTATTGAACTGCAAACCATCACCCGCCGTGGCGCTGAGTGTGCCGGTGTTGAAGACGAGTGTTCCGGTATGTCCGCCGGAAACATTCAGCAGCGAGCCGAGACTGGCCTTCGTTACGTTCCCGGGATAAGTAAAGCCAACTGAGCCGCCATTGATGGTGATAGCGTTAGAGCTGGCCGCACTTCCGGTCAGACCTGTCCCACCGGAGGTAATACCCAGTGTTCCTGTCACCCCGACAAGGTTGATGTTCGCGCCCGGCGAACTGCTTGACTCCAAAGTCGCGAAGGTAACGTTCGTGCTGAAGGCGCCGCTGGTCGAAACATTAATCGCGCCGCCGGTCCCTGTTTTGGCAACTGTATTAATGACAGATGAGCCCACAACTGTACCGTTGAAGCCGAAGAAGCCCGGCGTGTTACCGACATTCAAGCCCCGCACCGTGTTGCCGCTGGCGAGGTCAATCCCATTACCTGCACTGGTAGCGATTGTCGGTGCAATGTTGGTCGCGCCGGCGAAGGTGGTATAGGCAGAACTGCTGTTGCTGTCGGCGGTAAAGACAGTATTGAACTGCACCGCTTCGCCGATCAGTTTCTGGTTAGGGCGCAGGTTCACGCCGTCCGCTTCAGCATAGGTTCCGCTACGGAGGGCAATGGTGTCGCCGCTTTTTGGATTGGGCGCCGCGTCGGCCAGGGCATTAGCACTATTAAAAGATGCAATGGAGGTAAAGGGATTGCTGAAAGTGCCGCGATTCGAGCCGCCGCCGGTATTCTTAATAAACCAGACCATGTTGCTGATGGTGATGGTGACGGTATTGGTATCAGTCAGGGTCCCTTCGCTGGTCTTGTAAGTGAAAGTGTCGTTGCCGACGTAGCCGGGTGGTGGTTCGTAAGTGAAGCTGCCGTTGGTGGCCAGAGTCACTGAACCCTTCACGAGGCCGGCTCCGACGGCGGTGGTATCAGTGGCCACGCCCAGATTGCCGGCTAAGCCCTGAACTTCCGTCACCGTCAAACCGCTGTTGGTTCCGGTCATAGGATCGACGTCATTGGTCAGCACGCCGGGAGCGGCAATGGCGATGGGAATGTTGCCGCTACCAGTATAGGAATCAGCTCTGGCAATCGGCTGGGCATTAATCGAACCGCCAACCAGAGTTGTGCTGTTATCCAGGATCGCGCTGAAGACCATGCCGGTTGCATCATCGGCTGGGCTGGCGCCGCCGTTAGTGATCGTTGCGGTGTAAGTGATCGTGTCGCCGGGGTTCTTCTTGGCACCAAGACCAATGTCATCAGTCAGTGTGGCGGTGAGTGACGGCGCGAAGAACGGCATATTGAGTGGACTTGTGATGGTCGCGCTGGCGCCCGTTAGGTTGATCGAAGCCGGCGCCGCCTGCGCATCAATCAACCGGGCGTTTCTCTGAATGCGGCGCGAATTATTTGTCGGTGTCAGGTCGTTCTTAAGTACAGCTACAGGATTTCCTGAAGCCACCAGCGGCGTCACCGGCGCCGTTAACATCAGCAGGGACAGCAGGCAGGCACTGAAAATTCTCAGCGAACCTAAAGAAACATTTCCCATAAGCTTATTCATAATTTTTTCCAATGAAGGACAGATCACGGCACACGCTCCGTGGCCCGGCCATGTGCTTAATCGATTCTGATTAGTAAAGTGGCACTGCGGCGATCTCGGTAAGCTGGGCGATCTAAACTCTCGCTTTAAGATTCGATGCTCACCTCGTCGTCTCTCACTGCGGGCTCAAACATCGGCTCTGCAACGCGGATTGCGCTGTCGGCGCGACGTTGTTCAGTTCGAAAACAGCTTGGCCCTACGAGATTCGGTTATCAGTTGCTTGAGCATGAACTCAGCCAGCGAGGGGAGGACTATATCTTCGTTGCTTGCGTGGGAGCGTGGTACATTCGCCCTACGAAAATGCCACACTGAATAGCTGTGACTGTGCTACGGTTCGGCGATTCGCTTTCAAGCTTGTGGGAGTGTTATCGCGAAATCTTTCCAGGGAATCACAGACTTTGCAGGGAGGGTTTTCAGGCTGGCCCAGGCGCGTGAGTTCATCACCCCCGTTGAGGACAGGGAAGAACTTACGACGGATCAGTTGCGGCTAACAGTTTGAAGGAAGACAGAAGGCCCGGCAGGCAATGAGAATGGGTGACACAACGGCGCTCAACGTACGAAGACGTACGACACATCAATGTAAATACGTACTTTCAAATGTCTCTGGGCGCTGAAAAATGCCGCAATACCTCGCTCGAGCCAGGCTTTTTTGCCGTAGGGATGAACTCCCAGAGTTCAACGCAGTAATTGATGAGGTAGTAAATGAATTGAGTGATCGGATGTCTTTAGCGTTACGCCTAAAACCGCGTCGGTTTCCGCTACACGGCCAAAGCTACAGCCCTTCTCATTATTCCTGAGCCGCGGCATCGTAAGCCGCCCTGATACTCTTGTACGTCAGTTCGAAATTGCTGTGGTTCTGAAAATGAATTGCCGTAGCGTGCGTCTTCGCCACCTTGAAACACCAGTAGGCCCAGTTCTCCAGATCGGATCGGACCAATTGGTCGTATGTAGTGGGGCCAATGTTTAGCAGGTTTGTCGTAATCTGCCCGTCGGACAAGTCTATGGTGGTCTCGTCGCTGGATCCATATTTATGCTTATAGCTTGCTACTCGGACCGCGTCAGTTGACATCATAATAGCCTTTGAAGGGTGCCTGGAGCGGAAGGTCTCAAGGCGGGCACGGATACTGTCCCTGTCCACAGGAGCGAACTCACCGGTTAACTGGGCGGAATTACATTTGAACGGCAAGTCTTTCACGCCCGGATAACCGGTCAAGCCGTGATAACTGATAATGTCCACCTCTTCATAGTTCTTAACGTACCCATCGCCGGCAGGATTACTCGCTGAGTCGGCCCACCAATCCACGTCAAACTTGTCGGGATCGTTCGGATCCGTATTCTGGCGCGAAGCGTTCACGCTAATGAGCGGACGCCAGGGTTCTGTCCATGGTGTCGCGGGGCCCCCGGGTGTGAGGTCCCCCCCTGCCTCAATGATCCAATCAATCACCTGCGATGCAAAGCGCGCGGAGGTCTGGTGCGATCCTCTATGCGGTTCGTTCATCACTTCGAAAATAATGTTGGGTCTCCCGGCTAACTCTCGCACCACTTTTTTGACAAACTGCTCCTGAACCTTCCGCAAGCCGCTAGTGGCAGGCGGTTCAATAAAAAAGCAGTTCCGGCGACCTTCGGCAGAATCGCCACCGTGATCGCTGCAGCTATAGGTCTTGTCATCAAGAGGCGGGGGATTGACGAGGTTATTGAGTCCCCAGGCGCTATCGGCTGCACGTTTCGGATTCCAAATGCTGTTGCTCCATATGAGGACGTTGTGTCTTAAGTCGTCGTCGTGTAGCTCGTAGTAGTTGAAGAGAGACAGTTGTAGAAAGACGCCTTTGGCGAGGGCTGCGTCTGCGAAAGCCTTCAAACGAGTGAAGTAGGCCACATTCCAGTTTTCCGGAACCAAAGGCGCAGTTATGGCTTTCTTTACGCCCCATTTCCCCCCAACGAAGTTGAACGGGTAAACCTCATCAGCCTCTTCGTCCTTGATCCCAAAACCGTTCATGAGAAAGGCCCGCAGCAAATTGATTTTATGGTTGGCCAAGGAGGTAAAGAGAGGGTTCCACGGGTGGCCCGGCCAGTTAACGAGGGAGGCGATGGGAAGCACCGGGGGGCACGGCGTAACATCGACATACTCCTTAGTGATCGGTGGCTGTATTTGTGGGTTTTCGTTAGCCGGAAAAGGCTTGACGACCTTCCGTTGCGCCTGACCATTTTTTTCGAAGATGTGATAGTTGCCTCCCCGCAGGGTTATGAAATCCCCGGCCGGGTGTTTCAATAGTCCTGATCCGAGATCACGCTCTACCCACATCCCCAGATCAGGCACACGATCTTTTACATACAGGTAGCGATTCTGGGTGCGGGCTCCAAACCGTTGACCTCCGCGAATCATGCGCCACTGAAAGATATAGCTCCCGCTGGTTTGCGGAGCATTAACCTCCCAGGTGAAGGTGGCGATTTGGCCCGGCAAGATTTGACTGCCGGGACTCAAGGGTACCCGAATTGCTCCCCAGGTAGTGTTGTCCGGCGGCGCTTCAGAACCCAGTTGATACCCGAGCTCCGGCGTCCATGCCTTCGAACCGACATTGCGCACGCTGACGCCGGCCGTTACGGTGCCGCCGGGCTTAATGATTTCGGGAACCGTCACATTCACAATCTCAGCGCCGTCGGCATCTCCCGTCCTGAAGGTCGCCGTGGCTGGTTTGCTTCGCATATCGCCGTCAACCTGATAAATGGACCAGGAATAGATATGGTTTGGCTGGACGCTGAGCACGAACGAAGTCTGTCGCAAATTAGTGTGGCAGAGATATTGTTTGGTGGGCTTACAGTTATTCCCCGTATGCCGAATAGCCGGGTTGGTCAAATCAGTTACGCGCAGGGCAAACACGCCCGCACCGCTTGCTACGGACCAGGAGAGAGTTACCGTCGTCGCGGTACTTCCCAGATCGGCATTGTTAACGGGTGCAAGATTAGTTGGTGTGGGAGGAAACGGATCAAATGCCATTGTGAGGACCTCCTGAAAGGTGAGGTTTACATAGTTTGTTCCATGACCAGCACTTTGAGGCGTGCCTGGGTCATTACTCTAAGAAGTACGGGACTTACTTGTCGCTGATCATTTGTAACTAGAATCTAAGCCGTCGCTCACAAACGCATTGGCATTACGACGTATTTGTAGTCACAACCGCCGTCGGAGACCGGTCGGAGTTGGGCTTGTGAGTTTGCGTCTTTGAACTCGAAAGCGACTTGCCCGGGTCCAATCACATTTAGAAAGTCCTGCAGGTACTGCGCATTGAAACCAATCTCAACGTCATCACCTTCGTATTCGGTCGCTAACGTTTCGCGCGCTTCACCTTCCTCGGCTGTTTGTGAAGTGATCACGAGTTGGCCTTTTTCCAGGTGAAAGCGAATTGCGTGAGATCGATCATCAGCCATCAGGGCGACTCGTCTGACGGCATGACTCAAACCTTGATTATCAAAAACCGCTGAACGATCGTTGCCTTTCGGCATCACCATTTCATAGTTTGGAAATTGGCCGACCAGAATTCGCGAAATCAACAGACGCGATCCGACTTCGAAGTAAATATGATTCTCGTCAATCCCCAGGCTCATGTCGCCATCGTAATCGGCCGTCAGTTTCGTTAACTCGGCAAGCGTCTTGCGCGGGATCAGCGCGTCCATGTCTTCAACAGATTCCCCGCCAATATCCTTGCACGCGACGTATGCCAAACGGTGGCCATCGGTAGTAATCATCCGGGCGCCAGATTTGTCCAGCAGGAACTTTGCCCCCGAAAGGGTGTAACGCGATTCTTCCTGGGTGATGGCAAATATCGTTTTATCTATCAACGACTTAAAGACGTTTCCTTTAATCTTCAGAGGAGTAGATTTGAAACTCGGAACCTCAGGAAAATTCTCGGTTGCCAGGCCATGCATCTTAAACTTCGAACGATCGCAGTCGACCGTCACCCAGTCATTTTCTTCTTTCCTAAAGTTAACTACGGCGTCAGGCAACAAGCGCGCGATGTCGAACAATTTCCTCGCCTGCACGCACATTGAGCCGGGCGTCTTTATTTCCTCCGCTTCAGTCTCACACCTGATGGTTACATCAAGATCGGTTCCGGTGATCCGAATCGTACTCCCGCCGACAGACTCGATCAGTATGTTCGAAAGCGCCGGGATCGTGTTTTTTCGCTCCACGATTCCCTGAACGAATCCGAGTTCTTTTTGTAACGCACTCTTGTTTATCGAAAATTGCATTGCAACCTACTCTCCTTCTGACCTTGATGAATCAGGGCAATTAGCAGCCTTTACTGTTAGGGCTCAAGATAATACAAACTATATTTACTTTAGTAGTAGTAATAGTCTCTGTGGAATTGTGGAAAAGCGACGTAACCGTTTGTCTACACGCGACATCATTTTAACAGAACGGTTTGAAAAACTTTTCCCCGCCGCTGAGTAGCTGTTGAAAACTCGCTGCCGGAAACTTTTCAACAGTTGCACCTTCGCCGGTGAATAACTCAACCGAGGAAAAGTGGAAAACAATTATCTTCCCACGGATTCGCTTCCGAGTGTGTCAATCAACTTTGCCACACTCCGCTGCATTTCCGAATCACTGGCCACCAGACGCTGCACTTTCTCAACCGAATGCATTACGGTCGTGTGATGTTTTCCGCCAAACTGCCGGCCAATCTCAGGAAAGCTACTCTTCGTTAGTTGCTTGCACAAGTACATCGCCACCTGGCGAGGGTTGGACACTTGCCGCGCATTTGTCTTCGCCGTTAACTGATCGACTTTCAAATGATAGTAGGAGGCCACGGCCTGCTGTATCTTTCGAATTGTCATCGCCTCTGTCTCATCGTCGACCGCAATATTGCGCACGGCATCCTGCGCCATCAGCGTTGAAATAGGCAGACCACGGAGCGATGAAATCGCAAGTAATCGTATTAACGAGCCTTCCAACTCCCTTATGTTGTGTTTGACCTTCGTGGCAATGTACAGCGCCACGTCATCGGGCAGAACAAAACCGTCGAGATCGGCTTTACGCTTTAAGATCGCAACCTTGGTTTCAAGATCAGGTGGTTCCATATCCGCGATCAGTCCCCACTCAAAGCGCGAATGCAATCTCTCTTCGAGAGTTGGTATTTCTCGCGGCGGGCAATCGGAAGTGATCACGATCTGTTTCTGCCCGTCGTAGAGCGCGTTGAAGGTGTGAAAGAATTCCTCCTGAGTCCGTTCTTTCCCCGCCATAAACTGGATATCGTCGATCAGAAGCACGTCCATCGAGCGATACTTCTCACGAAAGATTTGCGTCTTGTCGTACCTGATGGCGTTGATTAACTCATTCATGAACCGCTCAGCGGAAATGTAAAGCACGCGCAACTTGCTATTGCGTTGCTTGATCGCATGGCCGGCTGCCTGCATCAAGTGGGTTTTGCCGAGGCCCACGCCGCCATAGATATAAAGTGGATTGTAAGTTGTACCCGGAGCTTCAGCGACGGCGAGGGAAGCCGCATGTGCAAACTGATTGCAGGAGCCGACCACAAACGTCTGAAACGTATATTTGGGATTAAGACATGAGTCGAACAAATCTGTCACCGACTCTACGCTCGTTTGCCTTAAGTCCTTTTGCTCAGAGCGGTGGAGTAGCGAGGTGAGAGAGTTGTCCCGTTGCGGCGTAGTTTTAGCGGAGACCGTTTCCGTCGCATCATCTGAATCCCTGGTAGGCTCAAACGTCAGGCTGGGTTGTTCGTTGATCGACCACTTGACGTGATAACCCTCCAGGCTCAACTTCTGAAACGAGTCTGCAATGATGTGATTGTATTTTGATTCAACCCAATCCCGAACGATGTAGTTCGGCGCGCGCAGGTAAACCACCCGGTCCGAATGGTCGACCCTTTCGAAGTACAACGGTTTGAACCACGTCGCAAATGTCTGTCCATCCAGCCGCTTTTCAAATTCACTCTGACAGTTTGACCACAAATCATTATCTGACGTTCTTATCATGCGTTCCGCTTCTCTCGACATTCCTTCGGCGTTCCTTGTTCTAACGATAACCCGCCCACACAACAACGGCGCTGGCTACCCGTGGATCAGATTCCTATGACACCCCACAGCTATGGCCAACAGCCTTTTCCACAAGATTATCCACAGGTCTGTGGATAATCAACCGTCCCTAAAGTGTTAGTTTAAGTATTGTGTTATCAGTTATTTACAGCATAGGGTGCGGTGAATCGGGCGGAGACTAGCATAGCGGCAAAGCCTTAGGCAAATGGAATCCACAGAGAAGGAGTTTTATTTTTCGACGTCCGAAAAAGCCCTATTCACAGCGGATTTTTGGTCGAAGTTGAACTTCGAGTTTGGGATCCGAACGACCTCTTGATTTTAGAGAAAACGATTTGAAGCTGCTTTGATGTTGGCCTCAAAAAACGCCTAGAGCCAGCAGAGCTAACCTCGATCGGGGGGCTCGTTTCTTGACAGAAGATAGTTGCATAGATAGTCTAGCTCCTTTCGTTTAGCAGGAGAGTACTTATCTATGTCGAAGCGCACCTTTCAACCCAACAATCGGCGCCGTGCAAAGACCCATGGTTTTCGCGCACGGATGGCCACCAAGAATGGACGCCTGGTGCTGAAGCGCCGTCGCGCTAAGGGACGTAAGCGGCTAACCCCGGCGCATTATTAAGGTAATTGTGTCTCGAGACAGGCGTCTGCGGACCTCGGAAGAATTCCGTTTGGTCTATGCGAAAGGCCGGCGCTACGATACGCGGTGGTTTACCGTTTTTATTTGTCCCAGAGGTTTCGCAAACCACAGGCTTGGGGTGACGGCGTCTTATAAGGCCGTGGGATCAGCGGTTGAGCGAAATCGGGCGAAGCGCATCTTGCGTGAAATCTTTAGGTTGAGCGCCGCCGATCTGGATTTAATAACGTCGAAGTATGATTGGGTATTGAACGCAAAGCGATCTTTGCTCGTATCAAAAGCCGAAGACCGGGCTGCGGAATTCAAAAAGATAATTCAGCAGGTTGCAAAGGCGGATCTTTCGGCAAACTGACAGCGCTGTGGCTATGAGAATTGTGCTGGTCTCGTTATTGAGAACTTACAAGGCCCTAATCTCTCCACTCTTGCCCCCGTCCTGCCGATTCGTTCCTACCTGTTCCGAATACGCTTGCGAGGCAATTGATAAGTATGGCGCGCTGCGCGGCAGTTGGCTTGGCGTGCGACGATTATTCAAGTGCCATCCTTTTCACCCGGGCGGTTACGACCCGGTACGTTGAAAAAATAACTTAATCGCTTAGATTTTCATAAACAGCCTGTAAAGAATCACCCATGCGACAAGAACGTTTCATTATTGCTCTCGTAATCTCTGCGGCGATTCTGATGGGCTGGACCTACCTTTTTCCCGTTAAGCCCCCGCCGCCACCGAACGCTAATACTGCTGGCTCGCAACAATCGGCGGCTTCGCCACAAGCGTCCTCGACGACTCAACCGGCCGCCACGCCAACGCCCGCGGTCGCGACGGGCACACCGGCCCCGGACAATGTTCCGCATCGGGTTATTCATGTTGAGACACCACTCTACAAAGTGACGCTGGACAGTCAGGGCGCGGTCGCTTCAAGTTGGATCATTCAGAAAAACCGAAATACGGGCAAAGAGCTTTTTTCTGCGGCCTCAACAAAAGATAAACGGCAGCCGCTGGAACTAATACCTTCGATCCCTCCGGACATCAAACCGGAACAGTTTGTTCGGCCCTTGTTGTTGCTGACGGGCGATCAAAACGTAGACAGCGTTCTGACTCAAAAGAATTTCAAGGTTACCGGGACTGATAATGAAGACAGTGAATCCACAGTACTGATTCAAAGTGGATCGCGGCAAATCCAGTTTGCACTTCACGACGACGCTAACGCCCTTGATGCGCTCAAGACCGTAACGTTTTTCGCCGACAGGTATGTAGTCGAAGTAAACGTTGAACTGAAACACTCCGGCCAGGCCACTGCCAGCAAACTGGCTATTGGCCCAAACATCGGCGATCAGGGCGTGCCACACTACACGTTTTATGCCGTAGCTCCTGAGGGCGTCGCCTCAACCGACGGTCAAATCCATCGAGTGTACGCGGTTGCAGTTCACAAAAACGAAGCGGGATGGTTTTCTGATAAGCGCCCCGAAGGCCAGGACTTGGAGAACGTTTCCGGCACAGTGGATTGGGCGGGAGTTGGCGATACGTATTTCGCCATGGTGGCCTTGCCTTACGAAAGAACGTCAGGTCTGGAGTTTCGCACGGTCCCCTACCAACATGATGTAGCGGGAAAGAAGGAAGAGCGCTATTTAATCAGCGCCTTCGTTCCGCTGGCGGCGAATGCTGCGAAAACGGTGTTGTATGCAGGTCCCAAAGATCACCAGCTCCTGCAAACCGAAAGCGGCCAAATCAGTCAGCAGATTAGCCGGACGATCGACCTGGATGGCGTCGTCAACTATGGCCGGCTGAGCAAGATCACGAAACCGCTATCGGCGCCGATTCTCTGGTCCATCAAAAAACTGCAAGCGCTGACTGGCAGCTATGGCGTCGGGATCATCCTTTTCACAATTCTGATTTATTCACTTTTCTTCCCGCTCAAATGGCAATCTTCACGAAAGATGAAGAAGGCGCAAAAGTACGCCCCGCGCATGAAGGAGTTGCAGGAAAAGATCAAGGGGATGAAGCAAAACGATCCCCGTTTGAAGGAGTTGCAAGTAGAACAGCTGCGCCTGATGAAAGAAGCGAATCCGCTGGGCGGCTGCTTGCCGCTGCTGGTTCAAATGCCGTTTCTGTTTGCGCTGTATACAGCCATCACTGTTTCAATCGATTTTCGCCAGGCGTCTTTCCTTTGGATGCCGGATCTTTCCGGCGGCGATCCTTATCACTTTCTGGAAATAATGATGGCGGGCTCGATGATCGTTCTGCAGCTCATCACGCCGGCGCCATCGGCCGATCCGCTGCAGCGCAAAATGATGGCGATCGGTATGCCGTTGTTCATGCTCTATATTTTGTGGGGCGCGCCGGCCGGTTTGCTCGTTTACTGGTTGGTCGGCAACATCGTGGGGTTTAGTCAGCAGTTCATAATCAACCGTCTGACGAAGGATGAGGACGAACCGCCGGCGACAGGTAAGGCAAAGCCCGGTTCGAAGAAACTAAAGCCGGCCAGTGCTTAAGGATTCAGCGATGATGAGATAGAATCAGCGCTCCGGAAAGTTGATCACAAATGATTGAGACTTGTCACATAGCTAGCGAACTTTTGAACTCAGTGTTTGAGCAGACGGGCTTTGATCTGAAAGCCGCGCCGCAAGAGAGTTCGACGGATTGCTTTCTCGACATAAGCGGATCTGACACTGCATTCCTGTTGAACCAGGGCGGTGAGTTGCTTGATGCTCTGCAGCACTTATTGAATCAGGCATACGGTCGCGCCCTCGGTAAGGATCACCGGATCATCTGTGATGTCGAAGGGTACCGGGCCGGTCGTGAAGCTGAATTACGTGCGATGGCGTTGCACGCCGCGCAAAAAGTCCGCTCCAGCGCTGCGCCGTTTTTCTTTGGCCCAATGGAGCCGAATGAACGCCGCGTGATCCATCTGTCGCTATCTACTGAAACAGATTTGGAGACAGAATCGGTAGGCGAAGGCAATGCTCGCCGGTTGAAAGTGTCTTTGAAGCGGACCGAAGCGTAAACTTTCTCGTCGCCCCTTCCCTTCTTTCCTCGCGTTCCGTTTTCCAGAAGTTTCTCCGCGAATATCTAATGTCGCCTGACACTATCGTAGCCTTATCAACTGCGCCGGGCCGGGCTGCGCTCGGAGTGGTTCGCCTGAGTGGTCCGGCCTCGCTGGAGATCACGCGGCGAATAATCGGCGATGCCGACTTCACACCTGAGCCCGGACGGGTAACTCTGCGGAAACTGGTTCACTCGAACACCGGTGAAACACTTGATGAAGCGCTCGTAACTT
The DNA here is from genome assembly GCA_034665305.1 of Blastocatellia bacterium. Classification (GTDB taxonomy): domain Bacteria; phylum Acidobacteriota; class Blastocatellia; order Pyrinomonadales; family Pyrinomonadaceae; genus DASXRU01. The sequence continues at coordinate 14,600 of JAXDFZ010000019.1, forward strand.
TTTTTCAATCCCCACATTCATACACCGGCGAAGATTTAGTCGAGTTCAGTTGTCACGGTTCGCCCGTGGTGATTGAACTGTTGCTTGACCAACTATTGAGACTCGATGCGCGCTTGGCGTCACCGGGAGAGTTCACGCTGCGCGCCCTCGGGAATGGCCGCATCAACCTGAGCCAGGCCGAAGCAATCCGAGATCTGATTGACGCCCAGACCGGCGCAGCCGCCCGGCAAGCCTCTCGGCAATTGTCTGGTGAAGTCGCGCAGCGGTTGCAGCCGGTGAAGGATGCGCTGATCGCAATCATCGTTCCGCTCGAGTCCGCGGTTGAATTTGTTGAAGACGATCTGCCGCCGACCGCAACCGAATCTCTAAAGACAAAACTCGCGCATCTCCAATCAGACCTTGGGGAACTGGCCGACACCTTCGCTGCGGGCCGCGTGTTAAGGGAAGGTTTACAGGTCGCATTGCTGGGTCGGCCAAACGTAGGTAAGTCTAGTCTTTTCAACAGGTTGCTGGCATACGAGCGCGCCATTGTGACAGATATTCCGGGAACAACGCGCGACAGTTTGACGGAGGTTCTGAACCTCGATGGAGTACCCGTAAGGATCACGGACACCGCCGGGCTTCGCAGCGGCGGAGACTTCATTGAGAGTATCGGCATCGCGCGAACGAAACAGGTGGCTGCGGATGCGGACCTCACAATTCTGGTTATCGACGGCGCGCATTCGATCGAGAGCGATGACGTCGATCTCTTTTCAGCCGGTGATTCGATTATCACGATCGTCGCTTTGAATAAGAGGGACTTGCCCGAGTTCGCGCAAAACCAGGCGGCATTGCTCCAAAGGTTTCCTGATGCGGTTTCTATTTCGGCGATATCCGGAGACGGGCTCGACGCTTTGAAGGCTGCTATACTGAAGCCCTTCCACGGGACGCGCGTCGTCGAAGATGGTCTGCTGATTACAAATGCGAGGCATCATGATTTGCTTCGGCGAACGATGAGCTCGCTACAGTCATCGAGTGATTCCCTTTCGCAGGGGCTAAGCGAAGAGTTGGTTCTGGTTGGGCTGTACGATGCGCTGAGATTGTTGGGAGAGATAACCGGCGAGACTACTCCCGACGATGTCCTGGGGGAAATATTTTCAACTTTTTGTATTGGTAAGTAGCGATGATTTTCGACGAGAGATTTGACGTCCTGGTTATTGGTGGTGGACACGCCGGTTGCGAGGCTGCCTCGGCGGCCGCGCGGATGGGTGCGGAAACTGCTCTGGTCACGCTCAACCTGGATCTGATTGGCCAGATGTCCTGTAATCCCGCGATCGGTGGCATAGCAAAGGGCCATCTCGTTCGGGAGATTGATGCGCTCGGCGGCATCATGGGTCGAATCGCCGATCGCACCGGCATACAGTTTCGGCTGCTGAATAAATCTCGAGGTCCTGCCGTTCAGTCCCCCCGGGCGCAAGCAGACCGTGCACAATACCGGTTGGAAATGCGGCGGGCGTTAGAGGCGACACCTAACCTGAATTTGCGCCAGGGACAGGTGGTGGATCTTCTGGTGGAAGATAACCGGATTTACGGCGTCGAATTACAGGATGGACGTCGAATGTCCTGCGCGGCCGTAGTTATCGCAACCGGCACATTCTTAAATGGATTGATCCATACCGGGCGAAGGAGTTACTCAGCCGGCCGTGCCGGTGAGCCGGCATCCGTTGAATTGCCGCACGCGCTTCGTCGCTTGGGATTTCCGATCGGCCGTTTGAAGACTGGAACGCCCCCACGGCTCGACGGAAGGACTATTCACTGGGAAGCGTTTGAAGAACAACCTGGTGACTCGGAGCCGGTGGCATTCTCGTTCGCGACCGATTCCATCAACCAGAAGCAACTCTCGTGTCATGTCGGGTACACGAACGCTGCTGTCCACGAGGCAATTCTCGCCAACTTAGGCGACTCACCTTTGTATTCGGGCAAGATCAAGGGAGTTGGACCGCGGTACTGTCCATCGATAGAAGACAAGGTGGTCAAGTTTTCGGACAAGGATCGACATCAGCTATTCCTTGAGCCCGAAGGACACGACACGCACGAAGTCTACTTGAACGGCTTCTCTACTTCCCTCCCTCCATCTCTGCAGCAGGATCTGGTAAACAAGATCCCGGGCTTGGAGGACGCGCGCGTAATTCGCCCAGGCTATGCAATTGAATACGACTACGTCGATCCGCGAGAATTATCGCCAACCCTTGAGACGCACAAGGTTAAGGGCCTTTTTCATGCCGGACAAATAAATGGAACGACCGGTTATGAAGAGGCGGGATGCCAGGGACTCATAGCTGGAATCAACGCTGCGCGGCTCGTCCAAAAGCGAACGCCATTCCGCCTCGACCGAAGCAAAGCGTACATCGGTGTGTTGATCGACGACCTGATTCGCAGCGGCGTCGATGAGCCTTATCGTATGTTCACTTCCCGCGCGGAGTTTCGGCTGGCGCTGCGTCACGACAATGCCGACGAGCGTTTGGCCGGGCACGGTCGCGACCTGGGACTGGTCGGAGATAGCGACTGGACAAGGTTCAACGCCAGGCGAGGCGAGATCCAGAGACTGCGTGGACTTTTGGAATCGACGAAGTTAAAAAGGTCTGATGCGGCTTATTCCGTTGCATCTCGGTCTTTGGGTGTCGACTTGGGCGATTCGATAACCTTGGCAGACCTCGCGCGCCGCCCCGGCGTTCGGCCCGAGTTGCTTCGAGCCCTGATTCCAAGCAATTACGGCAATTACGACCCGAAGGCATTGCAATCAGCGTTAGCCGATTCCCTCTATTCGGGCTATCTGAAGGTACAGTCTGCCACGCTCGAAAGACTCAATACCCACGATTCACTGCGAATACCGTCAGGATTCGCCTTCAACGGGCTGAGCGGCCTCTCTCACGAGATGGCTGAAAGGCTGGAACGCACCCAACCAAGGAGTTTCGGTGAGGCTCGGCGTACGCCTGGGTTGACGCCTGCTGCTCTTTCAACCCTGCTAATTCAATTGACCTCGCAAAACGCCGGCGCCCGCTAATGTTCCACGTGGAACATTAGACTCCAGCCCCCGCCCCGAAACAGCTATCAGGTTCAAAAGGCTAGCAGCGGTCTGCTGGTTGTGTTAGTTTAGGCCCATAAACATGGGAAAAACCATCGCCATCGCCAACCAAAAGGGAGGGGTTGGTAAGACCACTACCGCGATCAATCTGTCTGCCGCTCTAAGCGCGTCCGGGTTGCGTGTCCTGCTGGTCGATGCGGATCCTCAAGCGAACGCGACATCCGGAGTCGGAATACGCCGAGGAAGCTTCCGACGAAATATCTATCACTCAATTATCCTGGATGAGCCGGTCCGCAACGTGATCCTGGAAACGGATTTCAAACCGCTGGCGCTATTGCCTGCCGATCGCAGCCTTGCGGGGGCAGAGGTCGAGCTAGTCGAAGTTGAGAATCGGGAGTTCGTGTTGCGCGAAGTCTTGCGCCCCATCAAGGATGACTACGACTATGTGATTATCGATTGCCCGCCTTCTCTTAGTTTACTCACCATTAATGCTCTAAGCGCAGCCGATAGCCTACTGGTTCCGATCCAGTGCGAGTATTACGCCCTTGAGGGAGTCACTGAGCTTTTCGATACTTTGGCACGGATCCGGCGCACCCTGAATCCTAATCTGACGGTCGAGGGGCTCCTGCTAACCATGTATGACGAGCGGATTAACCTATCAGCCGCCGTAGCGAACGATCTCCGCGGATTCTATGGCCGCGAGGTCTTTGAGACGATGATTCCCCGGAACGTGCGCCTTGCCGAGGCCCCCAGTTATGGAAAGCCAATCGTCTTTTACGATGAGCGCTCACGCGGCGCCGAAGCTTACTTGCAATTAGCCAGGGAGGTCCTGAATCATGACACGAAAACCACTGGGCCGGGGGCTGAACGCGCTGATGCCGTCGGCCACGGAACAGAGCTCAGATGAAGAGCTCCGCGAAGTCGACATAGACTTGATTCAACCGAGTCCGCAGCAGCCTCGCACGCGCTTCAGCGATGAGCGACTCGAGGAGCTGGCCCAGTCGATTCAGAATAATGGCGTCATACAGCCGGTGTTGCTCCGCTCTCGATCTACCGGATTTGAACTGATTGCTGGCGAGCGCAGATGGCTCGCGGCCAGAAAAGCGGGACTCCGCAAAATCCCGGCCATCGTCCGAGAAATCCCCGATGATCGCGTTCTTGAGTTGGCACTCGTTGAAAATATCCAGCGGCAGGAACTAAATCCGATTGAGGAAGCCAACGCCTACCTGCGCCTACAGCAAGCTCTCGGAATAACTCAGGAGGATCTAGCACAAAGGCTGGGAAAGGACAGATCGTCCGTCACAAACTGTCTGCGCCTTTTGCGCCTTCCGCCAGATCTGCAGCTGCTGGTGGAGGAAGAAAAAGTCTCGATGGGTCATGCTAGATGCCTGCTCGGCTTGGAGAGTCCTGATGCACAAAGAAGCTGGGCGCGAAAAGTCATCGAGCGGAAGATGTCGGTTCGGGAGTTGGAAAGAGCTTTGCAGCAAGCCCGAAATCTCGAATCAGGAGCAAAGAAAGCTGCCTCAACTCGAAGGGTCGATCCGAACCTGAAGGCAGCGGAGGACCGCCTGCGCCGCCGGTTCGGAACACAGGTCAAGATCCTGGCCGGCCCAAAAGGTGGTGGGAAAATCGAGTTGAGCTACTACGATGAAAAGGACCTCGACAGGGTCTACGAAATTCTCATGGGCAAGTCCGCGACGGCCGAAGGCGTTAGCGCGTAGTACGTTGTACTACGGATTGCGAGCGCTCTTTACCCAGCCAATTGTAGAAAGTACAAGGCGTATTCACCAAGTCGACGGACGTTTGCTGGCTGGCGGTTTCTGCTGCTGTCACCACGGGAATGAACCCTCGGGAGCGGCGTTGTTTGCTTAATGAAGGCGGCGTTGACGTTATATGAGGTGCGTGTTAGACTCGCGAACTTTTGAAGAAGAGGGGTTGCAATCCGCGGGGAGGCCTCTGCCCAACGGTCGGCGAAGTTAGCGATTATGTTTGCACTGGCATTAGAAGGCGGCATTCAACTGATCCCTGATGGGACGCTCATAGTCCATGTCATAGCGATCGTGGTGATGGTCGGCATTCTGAACGCAACGCTTTTCAAACCTATCAACAAAGTTTTGGAGGCGCGGGAACGGCGCGGCAAGGGTCGCTTGGGGGAAGCGGGCGACATCCTGACTCGCGTGGAGAGCCAGTTAGCCGCCTACGAGTCCGGCCTCCGGGCGGCACGAAGCGAAGCCTATCAGTTATTAGAGGCGGAGCATGCGGCGGCGCGGGCAAAGCGCGAAGGTAAATTGGCTGAGGTGCGTAATGAGCTGACTGAGGCGACCAGCAAACAGAAGCAGGAATTGGCCCGCCAGTTCGAGGAAGCGAGAAAATCGCTCCAGACCAACGCGCAGGAACTTGCGCATGAAGTAGGCACAAGAATTTTAGGACGAACAATCTAGAAGCCTTCAAAAGAAGATTTTTACGGTCGAGCAAAATGGATAACAGTTTGGTGGTCCTTATATTCCAAGAGCCGGATCGCTGGTGGTTTCCGTGGTGGATGAATTACCCGGGCCTCGAGTTGTGGAAGTTTCTAAATCTGATTCTGTTCCTCGGGTTGATTATTTATATCCTGCGCCGCCCGCTAAGTGCCGCATTTAAGGGTCGACGCGAAAGCATCCGGCGCGATCTGGTGCGAGCCCAGGAAGAACGTGATGCGGCAGGGCAGAAGCTGGCTGAGGTTGAGTCTCGGCTGGAAGGTCTTAACGGCGAAGTCGGCGCCATTAAAGAACGGGCTGCAAAAGAGGCCGCGGAAGAGCGTGAGCGAATGGCGCTGGCCACCGAAGCTGATGTACGCAAGTTGATGGACCAGGCGCGACGTGAAATTGAAAGTGCCGGTAAGGCTGCACGTCAGGACCTTCGCCGGTACGCCGCGGAAGAGACAATCATGACGGCACAGGAAATTCTGCGTAAGGAAATGCGGCCTGAGGATGACGAGCGCTTAATTCGAATGACCGTCACTGAACTGGGAGGCGCGTCGCAGTGAGTGTTCGTACCATAGCCAGGCGATACGCTTCAGCGCTTGCAGATGTCGTAATCCAACGTGGCGAAGCGCATGAGGTTCAGGAAGAACTCCGCACGTGGGAGCGGATGTTCGAAAGCAGCAACGATCTGTATCAGTTGATTGATAGTCCCGTGGTTCCGCTCGATCAAAAACGCAAGGTCGTGCAGTCATTAATTTCTCGGCTGCGGCCACGTCCGACTACCGCAAATTTTCTTTTGGTCCTGCTACAGAATCAGCGCCTGGGGCAGTTAGCCGAAATCAACAAGAGTTTTGCTCAAATCCTCGACACTCGATCGGGCGTCATTGCCGCTACGATCACGACTGCGAAGCCGATGGCCCAGGGACCGCAGGACACGCTGCGAGCAAGTCTTACCAAACTCACCGGCAAACAGGTCCGTCTATCTTTCGAAACCGATGGCGACTTGATTGGCGGGTTGGTTGCGAGGATTGGTTCTACAGTTTATGACGGCTCAGTAAGAAATCAATTGCAACAGGCGAAAGAGAGGCTCATAGGAACGTAGGTTTCCGAGCACACTTTTATGGAATCAATAAAAGCCAGCGAAATCAGCGAGATTATTCGCCAACAGATTGAGAACTTCGAGACGGGCGTGACCGTCATGGAAGTCGGCACCGTGATCAAAGTCGGTGACGGTATTGCGGAGATTCACGGCTTGGAAAAAGTGATGGCCGGCGAACTTTTGGAGTTTCCCCATGAAGTGCGCGGCCTGGCTCTGAACCTGGAAGAGGACAAAGTCGGCGCGGTGCTATTCGGCGAATTCCAGGCGATCAAGGAAGGCGATCTGGTTAAAAGGACGGGACGCATAATGGAAGTCCCGGTGGGGGATGCGCTAATCGGCCGCGTCGTCGATGCACTGGGAAACCCGATCGATAACCGCGGTCCGATCATGACCGACACGCATTCGCCGATTGAACGGATCGCGCCGGGCGTGGTTGATCGCCAGCCGGTAAAAGAGCCGCTGCAGACCGGGTTGAAGGCCATCGATTCCATGGTGCCGATCGGCCGCGGTCAACGCGAGCTCATCATCGGTGATCGCCAGACCGGAAAAACAGCCGTCGCCGTCGACACCATCATTAATCAAAAAGGCAAAGACGTCATATGTATTTACGTCGCAATCGGGCAGAAGGCCTCGACCGTGGCCCAAGTAGTCAAGATTCTAGAAGAGTCCGGCGCGATGGAGTATACGATTGTAGTTAAGGCGACGGCATCAGATCCGGCCGCGATGCAATTTCTCGCGCCGTATTCAGGCGCGGCGATGGGTGAATATTTTCGTGACAACGGGCGCCATGCTTTGACGATCTACGACGATCTGTCGAAGCAGGCTGCGGCCTACCGCGAGATTTCACTTTTGCTTCGTCGTCCGCCGGGCCGTGAAGCTTATCCCGGTGACGTTTTCTATCTGCACTCCCGCTTGTTGGAACGCGCGGCAAAGATGTCCGACTTGAAAGGCGGAGGTTCGCTGACCAGTCTTCCGGTGATCGAAACGCAAGCCGGTGACATCTCGGCGTATATTCCGACGAACGTGATTTCGATTACTGACGGCCAGATCTTTTTGGAAGCCGATCTTTTCAACAGCGGCATCCGTCCGGCCATCAACGTCGGTAACAGCGTTTCGCGAGTTGGCGGGGCCGCGCAGATCAAGGCCATGAAACAGGTGGCAGGAAGTTTACGCCTTGACCTCGCTCAGTTTCGCGAGCTGCAGGCGTTCGCACAGTTCGGATCGGATCTCGACAAAGCCACGCAGTCGCAGTTAGCGCGCGGCCAGCGCCTGATGGAAATTCTGAAACAGCCGCAGTATCAGCCGGTAGACGTCGAGAAACAGGTGCTGATCATCTGGGCGGCCATCAATGGTCATACAGACGATGTGCCGGTTGAAAACGTACGCCGATTTGAAACTGATCTGGTGCGCTTCATTGAAAACTCGCACCCCGGACTGCTGCAGGCGATACGCGAGAAGAAAGCCGTGACGGACGAAATCAAGGCTGATTTACAACAAGCGCTGGGCGACTTCAAACAGCGCTGGGCTGAAGAGGCCGCAGCAGCCGCGACTGCTTAAAAGTAGGACAGGCATTCCTGCCTGTCCCGCTGCAGCTAAAGAGACAGACAGGAAGTCTGTCCTACGAAAATATGGCGAATCTTTTAGACATCCGGCGGCGCATCAAGTCAGTCAAGAATACGCAGCAGATCACCAAGGCCATGAAGATGGTCTCGGCGGCAAAGTTGAAGCGTGCTCAGGATCGAGTAGTCAGCGCACGGCCTTTCGCCAACAAGATGACGGCGGTGCTGAGCGATCTGGCGAGTAACGTGAGCGGGGGCTTTCGTCACCCGCTTTTGGATCCGCGCGGCGACGAACGCTATCTGCTCGTGGTGATCACTGCCGACAAAGGATTGTGCGGTGCGTTCAATACGAACCTGCTGAAAGCGGCACAAGTGTTCACGCGCGAACACGCTGAAAAGAAAATAGAAATTCTCGCAGTGGGCCGCAAGGGCCGTGACTTCTTTCGGCGTCGCCAGCTGACGCTGACCGCAGAATATGTTGGCCTCACCGGTAAGGGAAGGGTCGACTATTCCGAGGCAGTTGAAGTAGCGCGCGACGTGATCAAACAATTCAATGAGGACAAGGAAATTGACAAGGTCTTCATTATCTACAATGAATTCAAATCGGTTTTGAGCCAGCGCGTCGTCATCGAACAATTGCTGCCAGTCGCCAAGGTGGGTGGTTCGGCAGACGACGATTCGGACTCAGCCAAAAACCTGGTCGAGGCCAAGTACGAGCAGCCTCCGATCGAAATCTTTAGCCGGTTATTGCCTCGGTTGATTGAGTCGCAGATCTTTCGCGCTTTACTGGAATCAGTCGCCTCGGAGCAGGGCGCGCGCATGGCCGCGATGGATTCGGCTTCGAAGAATGCCGGCGAGTTGATCAGTTCGCTAACTCTGAACATGAACCGCATCCGTCAGGCGGCGATTACGAACGAAATTATTGAGGTCGTCTCCGGCGCCGCCGCGCTCTAATCAAGCACAGAGCGCGCCAATAGTTCTCGAAGGGAAGCAACTTGCTTCCCTTTATTTTTTTGGTGTCAGGCAAAGTTGCGGGTTAGAGTTTGGTTGGCGAACTATGACTGTGCACGACCTCTCAGATTCGAACAACCCCGTGTCGCCCTCCTTGCGAGATCGCGTTTGGCGGTACGGACCGCTCGTGGTCTGGATGCTAATTATCTTCGCCGGCTCCACCGACGTTCTTTCCGCTTCCCACAGCGGCATGATCCTGCGACCGATAGTCCTGCGGTTATTTCCGAATATTAGCGAAGCCGGATTGGCTACGATCCATTTTTTGGTGCGCAAGCTCAGTCACTTTTCTGAATATGCGATCCTCGCGTTGCTTGCGGCCCGGGCGTTCTACGCTTCAACTCATGCCGGGCTAAGGCAAAAGTGGTTCACAGCAGCGCTGGTGCTTGTGAGCATCTACGCATTTAGCGACGAGTTTCATCAGAGCTTCGAGGCGTCGCGCACGGCATCGATTTACGATAGCTTCATCGACATCGCTGGTGGCGTGACAGCGCTGCTGTTCCTGGCTGCCTGGCGCCGCCGTCACACGGAGGCATAAGCATTTTCAAAGCCATCTTGGTTATTGCTTCCCTCAAACGGCGCTTTGTGCAATAGTTTTTTACATCAAGTTTGGGCGAGCATCGCCGAACCCCGGGTCATAATGTATCGTATAAACTTCGTGGAATAGCCTGGCAAACAGCCGCGCAAAAGGAGAGTTAACGAAATGGGAATCTTTGATGCCATCCGCTCGCAATTTATCGAAGTCATTGAATGGCTGGACGACAGCGGTAACACGATGCTCTACCGGTTTCCGGTCCAGGGGCAGGAGATTAAGAATGGCGCGCAACTGACGGTGCGCGAATCGCAGGCCGCGGTGTTTGTCTTTCAGGGGCAGATCGCGGATGTCTTTGGGCCCGGCCTCTACACGGTGGACGGCGGAAACACTCCTATCCTTACGAAGCTGGGCGCGTGGAAGTACGGTTTCACTTCGCCGTTCAAAGCGGAAGTCTATTTTGTCAGCACGAAGCAATTTACCGATCTGAAGTGGGGCACCCCGAATCCGGTGATGATGCGCGACGCGGATTTCGGCATGGTGCGATTGCGTGCTTTCGGAATCTATTCGATGCGCGTGCAGGATCCGAGTGCTTTCATTCGGCAAGTGGCCGGTACAAATGCGCGGTTCGTTACCGAAGATATCGAAGGCCAGCTGAAGCGGACCCTCGTTAGCGGTTTTTCCGATGCGCTCGGCGAGTCAAAAATTGCCGCCCTCGATCTAGCTTCGAACTATGACGAGTTAAGCCTGCTGGCGCGCACAAAGTTGAATGAAGAGTTCAAATCGTTCGGCCTGGAAATGACCAAGTTTGTAGTCGAGAACATTTCGTTGCCGCAGGAAGTCGAAGCGGCAATGGATAAGCGTACCTCGATGGGCGTGATCGGCGACGTGGGCAAGTATGCGCAGTTTCAGGCGGCCGACGCGATGCGTGACGCGGCGCAGAATCCTTCCGGCGGGGCAAGTACCGGCGCGGGACTGGGCGCCGGCTTTGCGATTGGCAACGCGATGGCGGGCGCGATGACTGATGCGATGAAGGGCGGCCGCACGTCTGAGACCGCGGCGGCGCCGGCAACGCCAGCGCCCACGGCCAGCAAATGTGTAAAGTGTGGCGCGCAGTTGCATGCCGGGGCGAAATTCTGCAGCGAATGCGGATCGAAGCAGGAGCCAGGCAAGTGTTCGAAGTGCCAGGCTGACCTCGCTGCCGGCGCCAAGTTCTGCAATGAATGCGGCACAAAAGTCGAATAAACCTGAAAGGCTTTAGGCCTCAAAGCGATTACAGCAGAAGCCCACATTTTTGCTTGATTTCTGTTCCGAGTGGGTTTATAAGATGGCGCAATTGGGCGGATGCTGAATGTATTCGTCTAGCGTTCGGATGGGGTGAGGACATTCGAACGTGTATCGTCTGCAGTAAAGGGCGTTCCCGGAACCGATACCCGGGGACGCCCTTTTGGTTTTCAAATAATGACACTACAATGACTCAATAACTTTCGGCTCGCCCCGACTCTTCAGGTTGTCCGGCCAGATATGACTGAGGAAGAGTTTGTAACTCCTTTGACGCGGCCGGCGGAGAAGAAGTCTTAATCGAAGGACAGTATGCTGGCCTCAACTCATCGAAACATCTCTGGACGATCTACCGGGGGAACCAAGGCATATGCTAAGCAGTTTTAATAGCGCTCGCCGCGTGGTGATTACCGGCATGGGATGCGTCACGCCGATCGGGATCGGCAGGGAAACTTTCTGGAATGCGTTACAGAAAGGCGAGAGTGGTGTCCGTCGCATCGAGGGATTCGACGTTTCGAAATCACCAGTTCAGATTGCTGCACAGGTTCCTGATTTTGATTGGCAAGCACAACTGAACCCTAAGGACCGCAAGCACGTGCCACGGACAGTTCCCCTGGCACTCGCCGCGGCGCGTGAAGCAATCGAAGATGCCCGGCTCGCTCCCGATGATCTAACGCTGGAAGAGCGCCGCCGTGTTGGCGTCGTCCTGGGAACCGGTGGTGGCGGTTTAGCTTTTACAGAGCAACAATACGAATACTGGTACGTTGGTCCTATTAATAAGGCCAGCGTTTACACGATTCCTTCTTCCACTCACGGAGGACTGTCGAGTGAATTGTCGATGGCCTTCGGCCTGCGCGGACTTTCACACATTATCTCCACAGGCTGTACTAGTTCGACGGATGCCATCGCTTACGCGTCCCAACACATCGCGCTCGGCCGCCAGGACCTGATGATCACCGGCGGTGTCGACGCTCCGGTCGCGCCCGGCATCCTGGCGGGATTCAACCTGATGACGGTGCTGACGAATGAATGGAACGCGGAGCCGGCCCGCGCTTCGCGACCGTTCTCGCGCAATCGTTCCGGGATCGTGCTGGGCGAAGGCGCTTGGATTTACGTTTTGGAAGAGATGGAACACGCGCAGCAACGCGGCGCAAAGATCTATGCCGAGATCAAAGGTTACGGGGCCACCTGTGACGCCTATCACCGCGTCCGTTTGGAAGAGGGCGGCGACGAGCCGGCGCGGGCAATGACCCTGGCGATGCAGGACGCGGGGGTCGAGCCGAAAGATATTGACTATATAAACTTACACGGTACTTCCACGCTCTTGAACGATCGCATCGAGACCAGTGCTCTGAAACTGGCGATGAATTGCAGCGCCGCCCGCATTCCAATGTCGGCGACTAAATCTCAAATTGGTCATCCCCAGGGCGCCAGCGGCGCGGCCGGTCTGGCTGCAACGTTGTGTGCGATGCATACGAACATGATCCCGCCCACGATCAACCTTGATGAGCCCGATCCCGCTTGCGACCTTGATTATGTTCCGAACGTTGCCCGGCAAGCAGATGTGCGCGTCGCACTTTGCAATTGCATCGGCTTCGGATCGAAGAACAGTGCGCTGGTGGTTGAAAGGATCTAGTTTCGGGTTTCGAGTTTCGAGTTCAGACCTAGAATTTAGAATCGACTTCATCTGAGCGGTGGTTTTTTAAACTCGAAACTCGAAACTCGAAACTCGAAACCCGTTTCCATGTTCGAAAAATTCCGACACCGCAGTTATGAACTCGAGCACCTCGACAAGGGAGACTACACGCCTGAGGAATACGAAGGCTGCATAGTCGAATTGCAACGGGTGAACCAATGGCTAGGGGATGCGGACGCTTTACGGAAGTCCCTTTTAGAAAATGTCGCGCAACTCGATCTCAGACATTTTAAAGTTCTGGATGTGGGCGCAGGATCGGGCGAGCTGTTGCGGGTAGCTGCAAAGTGGGCGCGTGAAAGTTCTCGCCGCGCGGTTCTGGTCGGGCTCGAGTTGAATGCGCGATCGGCGAAGGCGATCCTCGAAGAGTCAGCTGAGTTTCCTGAAATCAGCTCGGTTCGGGGCGATGCGTTTCGCTTGCCGTTCGCCGATGGGGAGTTTGATTACGTGCTCTGTTCGTTATTCACCCATCACTTCAAAGACGAACCGGTGGTGGAACTTCTACGCGAGATGGACCGCGTGGCGCGGCGCGGAATCTTCGTGATTGATTTGCATCGACATCCAATTGCCTATTACTTCTACACGACGGTGGGACGTTTGTTTCTGCACAACCGGCTGATACGCGAGGACGGAGCGCTTTCAATCCTGCGCAGTTTCAGGCCGGAAGAGCTGAAGGAACTGGGACAACGCGCCGGATTGGCGAATGTGCGCGTTGAGGAACACGCAAACTATCGATTGGTGATGTCAGCCCAACCATCCGTTGGCATTGTTTAGGACTCTAAACCGCAAGGGGGCTTATGAGCTTGGAGTTCGACTTCGATGTGATCATCGCCGGCGGCGGGCCGGCTGGCTCAAGCGCGGCCATTCATCTGGCGCTGGGCGGCGCCCGCGTTCTGCTCGCAGAACAGAAAAAATTTCCCCGGCCAAAACTTTGCGGAGAATTCATTTCACCGGAATGCCTGCCGCACTTTCAAAGGCTGGGCGTGTTTAATCAGATGATGGCGGCGCGTGGCTCCGATCTGGCGAAGACTGTTTTCTATGCCCGCAGCGGAAGTAGCGTCAGCATTCCCAGCACCTGGTTCGGAGCAACGGGAAACGCGCTCGGCCTGAGTCGCGCGGAAATGGACGAGCGCCTGCTGCGTCGTGCCAGCGAAGCAGGCGTGACGGTGCTGGAAGACACGCAGGCCGTGGGCCTTGAGTTTGAAGAAGGACGTGTTGCGGGAGCGCGGTTCAAAGCAAACGGTGATGAATTTAGCTATCGCGCGCCCATCACAATCGACGCTACGGGCAGGGCGCGCATCCTCGCACGTCGGCTGAAAAGCGAATCGATCGGTAGTCCTAAAGCACGAAGCCGCCCGCCGGTCGTAGCTTTCAAGGCGCATCTTGAAGACGCGCGACTTGAGCCCGGTGCCTGCGAAATCTATTTTTATCGCGGCGGTTACGGCGGGCTCAACAGCGTCGAAGGGGGACTCAGCAATCTGTGCTTCATTGCATCGGCGCGCGACGTGCGCGCCTGCGGCGCTGATCCGGAAGCCGTGCTGCGAAAAGTTGTTTGCGAAAATGTGCGCGCCGCTAAGACTTTGGCAACAGCTCGCGCCCGCAGCGAATGGTTGGCAGTGTCGCTCGATGGCTTCGGCCGTCGCCGGCTCGTGCCGGTTGATGGATTGATGACAATAGGGGACGCGGCATCCTTTATAGATCCTTTTACAGGTAGCGGCATGTTGATGGCTCTGGAGAACGGCGAGCTGGCTGCTGAAGTTGTCGGCCGGTTTTTATCGAGTTCACAAACGGACGAGCAATTTGCGAACATCGCTGAGGTCTATCGCAAGCTCTATGGCGAGCGGTTCAACGCGCGGCTGCGTGTATGCAGTTGGCTGCGGCGCGCTGCATTCGTGCCGGGCCTTGCGGATGCAGCCATTCGTGTCGCCGGAGCTAACGAGCGCTTACGTCGCAAGCTGGCGATGGCGACTCGGGGCGACGCGCGGGAACCGGCACCCAACCGCCGGCATCGTGAATTAACGCGAAGCCCAGAGCGTCGCCCTCCGGCGGCACAAGTTTGACAGAGCATGGCCCCGCCAGAATGCGGCAAGTAGGAAAGAATCCCTTGCTAGTTGCCCACCTTTTACTGTAAAAGACAGCCGTGTGCATTAAGTGATAGGGTGCAGCGCCCGTGTCCCTGTTGTAAGGATGTGCCGAGGTGCGCCCCAAACACTTATGACCTAAGGACGATTTCCTGAGAATCGTCCATCACTCGGCAGCGAGCGAGCGGGTCATTTATCCCTGAAGGTAAATTATTCGTTCTTGTTGGCTGGCTAGTCTCCCGAGTTCCTTAACCTAAAATCAAGGAGAATCAGATATGTTCGCGTCCCCAACGCAGTGGCTTAGCGCCTCTTTCCGGCTTGTAATTATTGGCATTGCAGTTCTGACTTGCGCAGTGGCCGTGCTGGCCCAGTCGCAATCAAATGCAGCGGACCTGCAGGGAGCAGTGCGCGACCCAAGCGGGGCGGCGGTCGCCGCGGCAACCGTAACGGCACGTAACCTGGCGACTAACCTGACGCGTACCGCTACGACCGACGCTGATGGCATGTATCAGATTCTAAGCCTGCCGCCGGGTAACTATGAAGTTACAGCCGAAGCCGCAGGATTCTCCAAGGGAAGAATTGGCAGTGTCACTTTGACAGTGGGCCAACGCGGCGATTTGGATATTCCACTGGCAGTCGGAGACGTCGGCGCGGTGGTGGATATTTCCTCCGCCCAAGTGGCGCTGGTGGAGACAACCAGCACTACGGTTTCAAATACTATCGATCAGCGTCGCATCGAAAATCTGCCGATTAACGAACGCAGTGCCACCGGTTTTGCACTGACGCTGTCGACAGTTGGGCGAGATAATGGCCGGCCGATTGGACCAGCGCCAACCTCAGGATTGAATATCGGTGGACAGCGCGGACGTTCGACACAAGTCAGTGTTGACGGCGCGGACTTTACCGATAACTCGATCAACGCTGCGCGCAGCACTGTTTCGCAGGAAGCCGTGCAGGAATATCAGGTAGCTACAAATTCTTACGCGCCGGAGTTCGGACGTGCGACCGGCGGAATTGTTAACATCGTCACGAAGAGCGGCACGAACGATTTTCATGGCAACGCATTTGGCTTCATTCGCCACAAGAGCATCCAGGCGCGCAACGCCTTAGCGCCGATAATTGACGGCGATCCCAATAAGAAACCGCCGTTCACCCGCGCCCAGTACGGGTTCACTATCGGCGGTCCCATCAAACAAGACAAATCGTTCTTCTTCTATTCGTTTGAACAGCGGCGCCGGCAAGAGTCCGGTTTCTTTACCGGGGACATAGTCGGCGGCGCGACTTCCAGCGTTACGATTGGCGCTCCGTTTCTGCCGGTTTCACAGACCTTCACTAATTTAACCCCAGCGCAAGCCGCCTTTATTCAGGCATCACTCGCCAGCCTCAACGCAACGCGAATCAGCTACGCAGTAGCTTACGCACACCTTGCTTCGGCAGGCAGTCAGACTGCATTGAACGGCTCGAGCACGCTCGTCAATTTTCTTCCCGGTTTGGGTGTGGCCCAGGGTACGGTGATCGGCGGTCGTTTTATTCTCTCCGGTCAGCCGGTTCCGTTAACGCGAAACAGCGATGGCGAACTGGTGGCGTTCCGCCCCCTCGCCCAGTTGCGTCGGGTATTTCCGATTTCTGAGGGCAGCACTTACAACTCATTCCGTTTCGATCAAAGCGTTTCGAAAAATAATCAATTGTCGTTGCGCTTTGGCTACAATCCGAGCCGTATCTCCGGCATCCAGGACGAATCACAGAACCAGACGCTGGGCCAGAACGATTTTTCGCGCACCGGCATTCAAGTGTTACGCGACACGTCGTTTGGCGCGTCCCTCAGCAGCGTCTTACCGCACAACCTGGTGAACGAACTTTATTTTAACTATGGCCGCCGCAAAGCGAGTTTCGACTCTCAAGTCCCCAGCGTGGCCCATCAGATCGCGGGCACGGGCTTCATCGGCTCGAATCCGTTTTCGCCGGTGGCGCGCACGGAGCAGCGCTATCAAATTCGCGACAACCTGAATTGGGTGATGGGAAATCACACCATGAAATTCGGCGGAGACTTTAACTGGGTGGATGTGAAAGCACGCTTCGACTTGAACTTCCCGGCCTTGTTTAATTTCGGTCAACAAGCCGGTGGTTCGCTCGTCACAGTAGGCGGTGTTCCCTGCGACTCTCCGACTATCGCTGCGGCTGATCGATGTCCGCCGCTCACTCCTATTCAATCCTATGGCCTCGGATTTCCCAGTGTGTTCCTGCAGGGCTTTGGCAATCCGAACAGCGGCGTCAAGAACCGTCCGATCGCGTTCTTTGCACAGGACACCTGGAAAATTCATAAGAACCTGACTATCAACTATGGCCTGCGATACGACATCGAGCTTACGGACACTTTCGAGCCAGTCGGTTTCAAGGATCCCTTGACCGGGATTACTTTGACGGCGGCTGATATTCAGGTGGCGCAGGACGCGCTGAATGTGCAGCAGGGATTCCCGCGTGACAAGAACAACTGGGCGCCCCGCGTAGGGTTTGCCTGGGATGTGACCGGTGACAGCAAGACGGTGATCCGTGGCGCAGCCGGCATGTTCTACGATCACCCGCTATTGGCGGTGGCCTTCAATTCCGACATTGGCGATGGCTCGCAACAACAGCAATCAACGTTGCTGCCGATTGGTGGGCCGTCACCGACCGGCCTCTTCAACGCGTTTCAGGTGTTCCATGGCACCGCGATTCCGGGCGTTACGCCAGGTCTCGCTGCCAGCGCGCATTATTTAAATGGGTTCCAGCGTTTTGATCCGAACACGTTTACGGGGTTTGGTCCGATCCTGCCGTTCACGCTGCATGTTGGCAAAGACTTTGAGTATCCCTATGCAATTCAAGCCAACCTGACCCTTGAACATCAGTTCGGAAAAGACACCGTTGCTTCCGCAAGTTTCATCACCGTCAACGCACGGCACCTGGGGCATCCGCAGGACGTGAACATCGTGCAGAGTAATCTGCTGGTGGATAACTTCCGCCGTTTCACTGCCAACAATCCCCTCGCGTGCGGTGGTCCATGTCCGGCAACTGGTCGAGCGCCGACCGGCCTGGCTGAAGCCGCGTTCTTCTCGCTGCCGACCACCAGCAGCGCTTTGTACACCGTTGTGATTCCCGGCTTGATTGTGGTTAACAACACGACCGGTCAAAAGATTGTCAGCCCGATCGCCGCGGACTATTTCCGCAGGTTGGGTCCGAACTACTTCTTCGTTGCTTCGGCCACGAGCGGAGCAGTCAACAAGGCAACGTTTGATTCGCTACTTGCCGGCAGCTTGCGTCTGCCTGGTCCCATCAATCCCTACGCCGACGTCAACGCACAGTTGTCGGACGGCAACTCGTTCTACAACGCTATGAATCTGGAATTGAAAAAACGCTTCTCAAACAATTTCCAGTTCCTCGCTTCTTATACGTGGTCGCATTCAATCGACGACTCCAGCGATCTGCAAACGCTCTTGAAGCCTCAGGACAATACAAACTTTCGGGGCGAGCGTTCGGATTCGTTATTTGACCAGCGACATCGCTTCGTGTTTAGTGGCGTGTTCTCAGCGCCCTCAGAGTGGAAATCGGCCGGTGGAGTGAAATCGTGGTTGCGCGATTTTTCGTTCGCGCCAATTGTCGAAATTTCATCAGGCCGTCCCTTCAATATTCTGGCTGTGGGCGATGCCAACGGCGATTTCCAGAGCACCAACGAACGCCCGACCGTGTTGTCGGACGGCAGGTTGTGCGCCACGGGAGTTGACGCCGGATGCTTCCAGGGAGTTTTCCCCGCCAACGGATCTTTGGGTCGGAACATGGGAATCACGCACAGCTACTTTTCCGTGGACGCGCGCGTGACCCGGCAAATCCGTTTTGGCGAGCGCTTCCGCCTGGATGTAATCGCCGAGGGATTCAATCTGTTCAACCGCTTCAACGAAGCTTCGGCAAATCCGTTTTATCAGGTCGTAAATGCTTTCGGCCAACGCAGCGGCAATAAGTATTACAGCCAGCCGACCGCAGCGTATGATCCGCGGCAATTCCAGTTTGGCTTGAAGCTGAACTTCTAATTGGTAGGACAGGCATTCCTGCCTGTCCTTAGTGCTTGGGGGAACAGACAGGAATGTCTGTCCTACAGGCGGCCGGAAGCGTTTCCGGCCGCTTTTCTTTTGGCCCTTAAAGCACTACGATCCGGCCGCGGGCGAACCAACGATTCGCCGCAAGCATCCGAAACAGCAAGTAGTTCCAGTGCCGCAAGATGGCTACACCTTTCCCCAGAAAGATTCGCAGAATGGTTGAATTAATCGCTAAATACTCGCGTTCTTTGTTCTTCCTGGCACTCGCTCTCGGCGTTTCCACGGTGGCGGTGAATGCACAGACGCGGCCCCGGCGGGTGAATCCCCCGGATTCGCTTATCGGCCCGGCCCCCGCTTCGCCTCCGGCGACGAACAAGAACGCACCGCTGGTGGATGTGCGTCCGGCAAAACCAGTGGGCGACGGCCCGGTCTCAGCCGACACCACACCTGCCTATGAGTTGTTGCAGCAGAAGCAGTACGCCGCGGCTGCAAAGGAAGCGAAACAAATTACGGTCAGCTATCCAGACAACGCGGAGGCGTGGAAGATTGCCGGGTTCTCCGAACTTAGTCTGAAGCAATACAGCGAAGCCTCAGCGGATTTGCAAAAGGCGCTGGACCTGCAACGCACCGCGAAACAGGAAGACTGGCATACTGTAGATGCACTCGCCGAAGCCTATGTGCTGGGTGAGAATTTTGAACGCGCGTTGCCGCTGCTGGTCAGTTCTACCGATCGTACTGCGAACAAACCCGACGCGATCTTTACTTACTATCGCGGGCTGGCGGAATTCAAAACCGGAAAAGTAAAAGAGGCAGAGCGTTCGTTCAACGCCGCCATCAAAGCAAACCCTAAGGATTCCGCATCGCTATACTTCCTGGGCCAGATGGCTCTCAATCGTGGGGAGCTGGATGGCGCAATTGCGGCGCTCAATCGTGCGACGGTAGCCGATCCGCGCTCGGCGTCCGCGTGGGCGGGCTTGACCTCGGCGTACCTGCGACGCGCGGGCACCGCCGGCGATACACCAAAGGCAGACGCGGACAACCTGAGCGCAGTACGTGCCGGCGAAGGACTGACGCGCGTGCGCACGGACGAGGACGCAGTCAGGCTTTTCGGTCAGGCTCTGATTTCCGCCAAACTTTATCCACGTGCCGCCGCAGCACTGGAGCCGGTGGCCGGACCTAACGCCAAAGAAATAACGTTGTACTTGCTGGGCGTGGCCCACTCGCGCGCTAACAATTTTCCCAAAG
This sequence comes from Blastocatellia bacterium, assembly GCA_034665305.1. GTDB lineage: Bacteria > Acidobacteriota > Blastocatellia > Pyrinomonadales > Pyrinomonadaceae > DASXRU01. The sequence continues at coordinate 34,691 of JAXDFZ010000019.1, forward strand.
CGATCGCTGCGTTTGAACGCGCGAATGCCAAGGCGCCGGAAGACATGAACGTCTACCGCGAGCTTGGTTACGCCTACGAAAAAACGAAACAGTACGCCAAGGCCTTTGCGCTTTATCAAAAGGCGTCACAGGCGGCGCCCGACGATCCTGATTTCAAAGAATCACTGGAACGCGTCCGGCCGGCAGTGAAACCTTAAGGACTTCTTTGAAGGTTGTGCTGGTTTGCGATAGCATCCGCCGCATGAAAAACATAAAGCTAAGAATGTCTCCAGCGCGGACAATGGCCGGACTTCTCGTTCTCGCTCTTGGGATCATTTCGTTGGTCCCGTCAACGCGAGCGGAATCATGGGGCGGCATACAGCCATTAAAGTCGCGCCGGGCCGATGTCGAACGATTGTTGGGCGCACCGCTGGATGCCGCCGCGGGTGACGATGCAACTTTGCATTTCAATGTCGCAGGCGGCTCAGTCACAGTCAGTTTCGTCACAGCAAAATTCATCGCCAACAAAAAACTCTCCCCGGAGTTGGAAGGCACCGTGCTGCAGATCGTCTTACAACATCAAGGTTCCTCTGATACTCCCGAGTCTTTGAATCTATTGCAGAACCGCTCCTTCGATCGGCAGGATGAAAAAGACATCACGGTCTATCGCAACTTGAAGGGCGGCGTTACTTACACTTTCATCAATGGCACATTGAGGACCACGCGGTATTCGCCCTCGGCCGATCAACTGGCCCGCTCGCGCAAGTAACAGACTGTCAGAACCGCCGGCGGTAGCGGGTGGTTGTACTTGGATTCCGAGCTACCTAATTTCCCACGATTAACCGTCCGCTACCGCCGGCGGTTCTGACCGAAGCCCTGTAATGGAAGCGGTTTTGCAGACTCGCGAACGGCAGGCAGGTGCCCTAACGCTGGCCTTTGTAACTTACTCGCTGGTTCCTTATCTGGGTATTCTTTTTTGCCCCGGAGCCATCGTAATGGGAGCTGCCGGTTGCCTGATTTCATCACACACAGGCGCCGGGCGGCGTGCATCCTGGATGCGACTGGCGCTGGCGCTCCTGACGCTGATAGTTCAGTTATTTCTCTGGTGGCTCCTGTATAAGATCCCCGTTTGGTCCGGCGCTCGAGCAGTCACAGAGGCAACCGGATCCCCGTTCTGAGCGTCTTTTACAGTTGTTTCTTTCGCAAAGAGAAGAGAGGTAGTTTATGTCTAAGTCCCTTAGAACGCCGGCGGCCCTTCTGACAATCGCCGCGTTAGCAGCCAGTTCCCTGGCCCAGCGTCCGCAACTGGCGGAAACATCGCCGGCGGAGAAAAAGGCCGCAACGGCACAGCAGGTGAAACCGGAGTCAACCGCACTGACTTCAGTGAAAGCCAGGTACGAAGGCGGCGTGGCCGGTTTTTCCCGCAAGGTAGTTGGAACTCTGAGCCTGGACAAAGCCAACGACCGTTTGGTGTTTCGCAATGACAAGCAGAGCGAAATAATCTCGATCCCGTATCTTTCAATCGTGGCGGCTACGCCGGATACGCAATCGCGAAGTGCGGTCGGCCCGATAACCTCAACGGTGATCTCCAGTACGGTGGGAATTCTGGGACTACCGGCGTTGTTGGCAAAGCGAAAATTTCGCTTCCTCAATCTGCAGTACAACGATCGCGACACCAAGATGGCGGGGGTCACCAGCTTCAAGATCGATGGTAAGGAGCTGTTGAATTCGTTTGCCGGATCTCTTGCCGGGCAGGCTGGCTTGACCGCTCGCGGCGAAGGCTTTGTGCGGATGCAAAAACCGGTAACGTATATTGAGGGCGAGCCAATCTTCTCGAAACCGCGCGCTTCGGCTCGCAGCACGATCGTTAACGGGAAGGCAAAAACTTTGCCCCAGCCGGTTTATCCACAGAAAGCGATGGAGGCGGGCGCCGAAGGATCGATAACGGTCTATGTCACGATTGACGACAAGGGCGACGTGATCGAAGCTCACGCGCTGGGCGGCCATCCGTTCTTGCAGGACGCCGCTGTCGCGGCCGCGAAGCAGGCAAAGTTTGAACCCGCGCAGGTCGACGGTCAGCCCGCGCTGGTAACCGCTTCGATTACCTATCGCTTCACTTTGTGAAGGGAAAACGTCGGGCGATTTATCTACAGATTACGCAGATTTCACAGATTCTGAAGAAGTAGAAACTAAAGCGGGCAGTCACAATTAGACGGGTTGGGTACGGTTATTCCCTTTCTGCGAAATCTGTGAATCTGCGGACAACATTCCGGCGATCTTAACGATCGTGTTCCAGTTGCGGGTTGTCACTGTTTTTCCCGCCTCCTTTTCAATTAGCATCATCACATTCCCGGAACGGCCGTTCGACAACCTGTAACCCACGGAAAACATCTCGCGGCCATTGACGTGAATGATCGCGCAATCATTCGTGGGCGAGCATAGCGGCAAGGCCGGCGCGTGCTTAAGTTCAGTGGCGAGGAATGTCACATACTTCACGCCATCATCGCCCGCGCTTTGGAACGGATTCAATTGGAGCATCGCAGCAAGTTCGGCGCCGGTACGGAGCATCACTGGAATAGGAAAACCGAAGTTTGTGAGCAGAGCCTTTTCGATCTTCCTAGTTAAAGCTGCTGCATCTTTCGCAGCACTATCAAAGATGACATTGCCGCTTTGGATAAACGTCTGAACGTTTTTGCATCCCAACGATGCAAAGACGCCGCGCAGCGCGTCCATCTTCACCAGGTGTTTGCCACCCACATTGATTCCCCGCAGGAATGCGACGTACTGGATCATTTTTGTTCACACGGTTTAGAAAAGACGACCGACGATCTTTCCTTTGTCATCCCAGGGTTGTTATGGGCCGAAGACAATGAAATCAAAGTAACACTCGCCTTCCCTGGCCTTTTGCTATTCCCTGCTCCTCTCGAATCGCACACTTGGTCAGCCGTTTTCCCTTGCGAGGTGCTCTTTCAAATTGAAGTACCTAGCATTGAATGTTCCTGGTAGGAGCAGTTCTTTCACCAACTTTCATCCACACTAATGGAGGTTCTCATGAAGGATAAAACCGAAGATCCCTTTGTCGATGCGCTAACCAAATGGAAGTGGCGAGTTGAACAATTGGCCTTTTTCCTTTTTTTGGTTTTGCATTTGTTGCTGATCGAGATCGTGGGCGTAACTTTGTTACTACAACACATCCAAAAGGTCACCGGAGATTGGCAAGCGGCGCCGGCCCCAGCTAAAGTCAAGGAGTCGTCAGCGCATTAATCTAAACATCCGGTGGTCAACATCGATCTTGAGCTAATTGTAGTTTGAGAGCGTTCGCAGTGGAAAGGTGAATAGGTCCGCTCCGCCGGCGCCTCAGTCATAAGCGTCTACAAAATTGAAAAGCCGGGTAAGATCTTTTGAGGATCTCACCCGGCTTTTAAGTAAAGGTTCCACCTGCGCGCAGTATCTCAATGCGTTGCCGCAACGGCCCGGCCCTTCGATCTATTGTCATCCGACCAGTTTGGACGTGTTAACAACTCGATCTCTTCTGCATTCAGGTAATCTTCAAGGTAAATGATCTTACTACACTTTTCGCACTCACTCAGGTGTTCGTCAAATGCTTCCACATCGGAATGTGAAAGCTCTTCGTCAAGGTAAGCGCGAAGGTTGGCCCCATGTTTTGGAGCCGTGCAGCAGAGGCTTTTTAGCTGCTCGATGATGCTTTTGTTTTCCATGATAGTCATTACTCCACACTGTAATCCGGTTAGGCTTCGGAAGTTTCAAGTTACGTGTCAGCAAAGCAGGAGTTCATTAGGTTGCGATACTCCTTACCGTTCTGGACACGCAAGTGATGATCCTTAACGTTCAGTGCGTAAGTGCCTGGTCCGAGTCCTCAGTCAGAAGATTGGCTAGTCGCCTGCGCCTTTTGCCTTCACGAGGTCGGTCAACTCCTTTTCTTCTTCCATTTTTTCCCAAATACGGCGCAACTCCTCTTTTAATTTCCCCACTCGGTACCGCGTCACTTTGCCGATTTTAGCAGCATCTTGCTCGCTCAAGTACCCATCGGCATCGACGATCGCCTCGATGAACCACCACAAGTGTTTAGGACTTCTGGCTATCAATCGTTTGGTGCGATCTGAAAGTCTTGACTCAATTCCTTCTGCAAAGTCGCCACTTTCTTTGAGATCAACTGGCATCTCGGACCAGCGGTCCTTGTGTTCTTTGCGCCAAAGGCGCGTGATGAAATTACCCATAATGCGTGAGATATAACCCTCAAGCGGGCCGTCACCACGATAGTTACCTTTGGCCAGTTGGATCAGGGTTTCTTGTTTTAGATCATCAGTCCAATCACCCCATCCCCAGGCACTGGCTTTTTGTGCTTTGGCTCCCACCAACCTCACCACCGGATCACTATCAGCGAGTGAGTTGTTAAGGCAGCCATCTAAGAACTGTTGGTAAAGTCTTTCATCACTATTATTCATCTCAACACCTCATTGTTTCGGACAGTTTCGCCAAGGCCAGAGCTTTAGCGCCCTGATAGAGCATCTTTTGCGCTTTCCCATGAGGGGAGAGAACATGGGCTTGGAATAGAAGTGCATGGACTTTTATCTCCTTTTCTTCAAAGTTCGTCCGTTGTGCTGTTGTCTTTCGCCGTCAACCAGAAATCAGTTGCGAACAGAAAGGGAAAAAAGCTGATTAGATGTCTCTTGTCTCGGCGCGACTGCGGAAAACCGTCTTAACCGTTAGTGCAGCAAGCCGGTGCTACTCGCCCAACTACACTGTAAGAGCATCCGGGAATTGTTGTTCCATCTTGTTAGAGACCGCGTTTCTGATTTCGGCTGAGAAAAGATCGAATTCTTTTCGGCAGCTTCTTCCCGTAGTGGTCTCTATGGCATTGAAAGCTCGAAAAGGCCGCTGAAACGTTTGCGGCGGGCTGCTGAAAGCGATGGCGGTTACAGATCGCCAAGCAAGACCGAGGGAGTTTTAGTCGGCTCCCGCAACACCAATAGATAACAAAGGAGAAATGCATCATGAAACGCAAACTGTTTTCGACGATTATCTGCCTGCTTGCCTCAACAACCGCGGGCCTCGAAATTTCGTACGGCTACGCCAAAGCCACGAACTCGTATGCAGTGAAGGCCTACGAGTACCATTCGCAGTACGCCGGCGATTACTCGAATCGCTATGGTTATCAGGCGGAGCCTATTCACAATCTCTCTGTCTACGTCGACAGTTACGCCGGAACTACCTATGAGCGGTCTGGCCAGGGAGACTACGGCTACGTGTATGATCGACGTGGATACCGCGCCGAAGGGTATGCCAGCCGTCTCGCCTACCTGAATGGTTACGCGTACAGCTCGCAGGTTCTTGCGAAAGATTACAATGGAGCTTATGTCCCCGTGGGGCAGAATGCGGAACGGGCATATTCAAATTATGAGCCCGGGTACCGAAATTCTGACCAGTATGGAGTCCTGTTAATTGGCTCCAAGGCGAACAAACTAAGGTTCGAAACGATCGCAAGTATTGCCTGGCAGTGGGATAACAATCCTGTGTCAGTGCTGACCGCTATCAAGGACTGGTCGTCGAATTGGGAGGTTGCCTTAAATACACTAAAAGGCGGCCAGGTTAATAATCCAGAAGCACAGCGCCTTTATGACGTTGCCTCCAAAACGCTCCCCGATTTTTGGGATTTGGTCTTTTATACGACCTGGTCGCAGGCGAATTTCTCAAGTTTACAATCGGCTCTAGGGTGGCAGGCCGGGAATGAATGGGATTCTTTGGTCCAAAGTCAAAAGAGTTGGACGTCCAGCCCGAAACAGGAAATTTGGGCCTATTATCATCTGCTTTGGGGTCAAAGGAACAATCCCCAGGCGCTGAAGACTTATCGCGCCTGCTGGAAATCTAACCGTAGTGAAGTTATGGCGATGGTAGGCCGAACACTGGGAAATAATTAGCGGTTGAGTTGCAGAACTAAAGCTCTGTGAACGCACGTTGAGGGGATAAAGTTATCCCCTCGACGCGATCTCACTGACATCCCGATTTAAAGTTCACGCTCTTAACCTCGTGAGCTTGGCCAAGGGAAACGTCGTCCCAGATTTCGCGAACGATCAGATCAACTTGCGCGGGGTGAGCTTGATTTTCAGCGTGCTCTCGCCGCGTTGTACGGTTAGCGTATAAGGGTTGGTGCGCTCAAAGATGTCGTTAACCTGAGTCAGGCTCAGGTGCGACGCCGGCCTTCCATCGATGGCGGTGATAATGTCGTTCTTCTGCAAACCAGCGTCAGTTGCCGGCGAGTTTTCCAGCACCTCCGAAACTCGGAAGGTGCGATAGTCCTTACCTTCGGCCTGCAAACTCAGTCCGCTGAAAGCGCGATCGAATGGCTCGCCAAACGCGGATGTCGGCTCCAGGATCATCCGCTCGTTGTTATAGTCCAAAAAGACTCTGAACTTATTTATTATTTGGGCCCCGATATTGCCCAACAATTCAGAACTGGCGAAGGCACCGGCTTTGTCTTCAGAGAACAAAGTAATCGGTTTACTGATTTTGAACGTACCGATTTTCAATTCTGCAACACGGCCCACCTGCCCCTGAATTTGCCCGCCCGCGCCGCCGGCGCCGATCGACTTGATGGTCTTCAGATTGGGATATAGTAATTTACGTTCGGCGACAAACGGACTGTAGAGGGAAAGCGCTGCGCCCGATCCGATGTCCACCACAAACTTGCCTTTGATTGGATCGCTGCCGAGGGGAGTGACTTCCGCTTCAATAATCGGGTGGCCCGCTGAATTCAGTTTGGCCGAAATAATCTCGCCCGGCCCTGAGTAGTTAAATTTATCTTTGTCGTGCAACCTGATGACGCGCGCCTGGTAATCGACTTCGACCACAAACTGTTGAATGAAGTCACTGCCGATGATGCCGTCAAAGTCGTGTCCGAATCGTGGCGCCATCCGGGCGATCGGCAATGCTAAATGCACCGGCTGCGAAAAACCCGGCAGACCCGCAATCGTAAACGATGCGTCGCGCACAAACGCGCCCGTCCTTGTTTCCGGACCAGCGCCGCGCGTTTTTACTTCACCCTGTAGTGTCAGACCCAATTGCCGCGCCCGATCCAGGTCGACCACCGCGTACTTGTCACCCGTATCCAGAACAAACGAAAGCGGGCGAGAGTTATTAATGCTGACCTTGAGAACGATGTGGCGGGTTACCAACTCGAAGGGAATCGTTTGTGGCGCCGTGGTAACAGCCGGCTTCAACGCCTGCGGGGACCGATGTTTTCGCGTGATCGAGGCCGCCGAAGTTAAGAGGCAGCCGACTATTATCAAGGCGAAAAATACTTTGCGACTCATGGATCAATTCTCCAGACCGGATAACCAGGAAGGGCGCTTGCAGGTTTAGCGCACACCGGTGCCAATTCGTTTCAAAGTTCACCGCAAGCGACTGGGCAGTAGCCCGTCCTTCGTTCAGTGCACCGTTAAAGATCGCATATAAACAACCTGATCCCCGGCGCTTCTGCGGTCAGTCTTGTGAGCTTTTCGAATCGCATCCCCAGCTTCAGCAGCAAAGCGATCGAGGGTTCATTCCCCGGAGATGTAATCGCCGCGAGCCGATTGAGTCCGAAAGCGTCCTTTGCATGCGCCATCACCGCGGCGGCTGACTCCATGGCGTAACCTTGCTTCCAGTACTGCGGCACGAACGCAAAACCAATGTCGACGTCTTCGAGCGTATCTCTTTTCAGCAGGCCGCACATTCCGATCGGAACGCGCGGTTCCTTCAACTCCGTCAAATACAACCCAAAACCAAATCGTTCATAACTGGCCATCGGTCCGTTCAGGATGTAGTTGCGGGCATCCTCTAAAGTTCTAACGCCCCGGTCTCCGATGAACTCGAGAAAAGACGGCTCGTTTAGAAGTTGCAGGATGAATTCCGCATCATCGGTCGAGATGCGCCGCAGATTTAGTCGATCAGTTTCCAGAACTTTCATGATTACAGACAATAGATACGTATGGGAAAATCAACGATTGCAGCGCCAACGGCGCGAAATGTTGTAGCCTGGGCCATCGGCCCAGGTTGGGAGTGACGGTGAACCCGAAGCACTGAAAGTGCGAAATACCAGTTCGCGCCTGCAGCGCTTTCCAAATTTCCTGGAGCGGCTTCCTGGGGCGCTGCCCCAGGCTATTACATCCCGCGCCTTCAGCGCTCTGCGACCGGCGCTCTCTATAAAAGCCAAACCTTCTGACCAACTTCTAATTCTCCAGTGGTAGTCACTGTGCCATAAACACCGGCATTATTATCGTTCAATCGCACTGCCGCCTTCATAACCTGCGCATCAGCGGCGGCCGTGTGCGGATCCAGATTGATCATCACACATCGTTTGTCGAGCATCGTGACGTTGACTGTCGGACAGTTCTCCCCCGTGCCAAAGGCCAGGCTCTTACCTACCCATGCGTCTTCTGCGAACGGCTCGTTACTGAGAGACTCAACGAGAATATTTGGTCTGAAACGCAGGACCTCCATTGAGCGACCCACTTCGCGTTCGATTTGTCTGATGGTAGCCAGGTTGATGACCGAAACCGGCGTCTCATCAAAAATGCCTTGATCGAGCTGCGTCAATTCCAGCGGACTGCCGAATTTCCTGGAAAGCTCGTCGCATAGCTCCTGGCTCTGCAGGGAAAGATTGCGCCCCGACGGCGTGTTGACGTCAATAGCGTTTCCATTGCCGTCAATCGACGCCACGGGATCGCTCGGTTGGTAAAGCAACAACTCCGGCAAGCGGCTGGCCGTCAACCACGGCATTTTGCTCTTGTCCTGAGTTCGACGAAACGCAAAGCGGCGATCGCCTTCGACGCCGTTCCATCCGAGGCTCGCCTTCTCGAGGCGAATCGCGGCCATCGACTTTACCGGATAACGATAGAGCTGACTGATCCTCCCGATTTCGATGTTGAACCTCCGTTCCCGCCTCGTGATAAGTCGGTTGCTTTAAGAAAAGAATTGGACCAGTGGCCCTTTTTCGCTTCTGAGTGCGCGTTTATCAGGGAGAGCATAAATCAAGACGTCCTAATTGAGAACGAAATTGACGAGAGCTCAACACTTGATAACTTTTTTGTGAAGGGCGAGCATCATGAAGATCAACCGATTACTAATATTGGCGTTGTCATTATCCTTCGTGGCCAATAACACGTTGGCACAAAATCCTACTGAGCCTTTAGCGCAGGGCAAGCAATCGCCGGCCGTTGCGGTCACCGCATCGGTTTCGGCGACGGATAGCATTCGAGTAGCCGCGCCGGGCCAAAACCTGAGCATTCGAATGGAAATCTACGCAGCGAACGGCAATCTGATATTTGATTCCGGATTGCGACAGGGCAGCGTCCTTGATTGGAAGGTTGCCGATGCTTCTTCACCTATGACCGGTGGGGCGTATCTGATGGTCACAACCGTCAGAGACCTGCAGGGCAAATTCCGGCAACGCCTTGGCGGTATCTCGGTACAGTCGGGCGCGGTCACGTTGCAGAATCAGCCCGAAGCGGGTTTGACCCCGGCCCAGAAGCAAGCTTTGAACGTCACTCGTCTCGCGCAAAAAGTAGAAGCCGCCGAAGCGGAAGAAGCGGTGACGATCCTGCGTGATGGAAAAGATCGTGCGGTCGTTGTAACTGCGCACGACGGGCAGAATGGGCAAATCACGAGCACCAGCGGTGCGCTGACATTTAACACGGGAAACTTTTTCTCGTCGCGTGCCACAGAACAAATGCGCGTAACGCCGGATGGCCGCGTTGGTATCGGCACCGATAAACCCGAAGCAACGCTTGATGTGGCCGGAACCATCCGCGCCCGCGGCGGTATTCGTTTCGATGACGGCACGGTGCTTAACTCGGCGTCATTAATCGGCTCCAGCAAAACTGTGGTCGCGCCTGGGCCGGCCGTGTTGCAGTCAACCACGCAAAACGCAGCGTTGGCAGGTACCGGAACTCAAAACAAAATCGTGAAGTGGTTGGACAATGCCGGCACGCTCGGTGACTCAAATATTTTTGAAGACGGCACCGGCAATATCGGCATCGGTACCAACGCTCCCGCGACTCTCCTGCAGATCGGTCCGAATCCGGGCTACGGCGCCACCAACGGATTGCTGATCGCTAACAATCTGACAGGCAGCACGTACGACCGTTCCTTTCAGTTGGCGCCGCGTCAGACAAATTCGCCAGGGACCAACGCGATAATGATTTATGCCTTGCCCACGATTAATGCTGGCGTGAACGTGCCGACGCAGTACGGTATCTTCCTTGATGGAAAACAAGGACCCGGAACGATCGGTTCGTTTGCGGCAATCGGCACCGGGCAGACGCCTAGCCTGGGCGCCACCAACAACACCCATTTACTGTTGGGAACGGCAGCGGTTCCCGCCGGCAACTACGGCATCTATGACAACACTGGCTACAAATCCTACTTCAGCGGCAGCGTCGGAATCGGCACCACCGCTCCGAGCACAAAGTTGGAAGTAGCCGGCGACCTGAAAATTTCAGGCGCGAACAATGGACTCATTTTCCCGGACGGTACGAAACAACTTACAGCCGCAGTGGGCGCGGGCGGTGCGATGACCGGCACAGGCATCATTACCGCCATCAATGATCCGACGACTTCCGGTGTCATCAGTGATATTCGCTTATCGCCGAACGTCGGACGCTTGAATGGTGCGAATGCCTGGTCGGGCGCGAATGCTTTCAATGGTCTTTCAGCCAGCGGCGCCGCGATTACCAACGTAGGGAATCCGGTGAGTGCCGGCGACGCGGTGAACAAAGCCTACGCTGATTCCAACTTCGTAAAGTTCGTTCCCGGCGCCGAGCAGCTCTCGGTTGGCGATGCCAACGGCACCGCTCCCATGATCAATCTGCGCGGCGGCTCAACCTGCTGCTCCGGCCCGGGCGGTCACACGCCCGCCTGGTTCAAGGTCTTTCAGAACGGCAGCTTCGTCGCCACCGGCAACCTCGGCATCGGCGTCTCTCCGATGCAGGGCAAGGGCTACCGTACTTCGTGGGACAGCTACAAAGGCGCTTTCCGTTCGGGCTACGCGGACAATGAATGGGATGACGCCAACGTCGGCTTCTTCTCGTGGGCGGGCGGCAGTAACTCGACCGCCGTCGGCCTCTATGCGCTGGCCTTCGGCGATACTAACCAGGCCGAGAGCACTTCTTCCATCGTCTTCGGCAGTGGCAATCAGGTGAAGGGTGCGGCGGGCTTCGCCGCCGGCGCCGGCAATCGGGTCTGCGATACCTACGGCGTCGCCTTAGGCAACAACGCCAAATCGGGCGGACCGCTCATCAACGGCAAGTGCGACCCCGACACCTTCAACCTTCGTGGCCTCGCTGCGGTCGCCATCGGCTACAACGTGACCGCCGACCAGGACCACACAACGGCGATGGGCAAATTCGCTTCGAACAATGGTTTCCAGGGCACGTTCGTTTGGAGTGACGGTTCCGCAACAGCGAGCGCCGACACCTTCAGGAACACGGCGAATAACGAGTTTGCGTTGCGCGCCACTGGCGGCTTCCGCTTTCGCACGAATCTGACGGGCACGACCGGTTGTAACTTGCCGGCGGGTTCCGGCGTCTTCAGTTGCACGTCCAGCCGGCTTACGAAAGAGAACTTCTCCCTCGTGAACGGCGAGGATCTACTGTCACGCTTGCGCAAGGTGCCAGTCAGCACGTGGAACTATATTTCGGAAGGAAATTCCACGCGCCACATAGGACCGATGGCCGAAGACTTCTTCGACGCCTTTAAACTGGGCACGGGCAACACTTCAATTGGGGTGCAGGATCTTGGCGGGGTAAGTTTGGCAGCCATCAAGGCACTCGATCAGCGCACCGTTCAGCTGCAGCAGAAAAGCGCGGAAGTGGAACAGCTGCGCAATGAAGTGAAGGACCTGCGCTCAGCGAATGAAGCGATGGAACGCAGACTCGCGGCGCTGGAAGCGAACGCTGCTAAGCAAGCGTCGAAGCAGTAAGCGATAAAACAGCCTGCGAAGCAGCCGGCAGGATAAAGCCTGGGGTGAAGCGCAGCGAACCCCAGGACAAGGAAGCAAACAAGAAAGAAAGTCCGCGAAGCGGCCGGCAGCCCATAAGGGATCAACTGCCGGCCGCTTCGCGAACTCTTCGATCGTTACATTGCAAAATACCTGGGGCTTACACCGCAGGCTTTATGCTGCCGGCCGCTTCGCGGACTTGGTTTGATCTTTCGCTTTATCCTGTCAATCCTGTTAATCCTGTCTAATTAAACCTAATGCCCAGCAATGAAACTCGTAATCTCCGTAACCACTCGCTCGGGCATCTCCTCTTGTGGTACATGACCGCACTTCTCAATTATCACCAACCGCGAATCCTTGATGAGCGAATTAATCTTGTGTCCCGCCGCAACTGGAATAAGCTCGTCCGCCGCACCCCAGAGGATCAACGTTGGAACTGTAATCTTTCCCAGGTCCTGCTCCACCGGAAACTCAGCGGCCTGCGCGCGTCCGCGCAATGCCGCCAATTGTCCGCCGCGCGTTCTTAACGGCCGATAATAATAAGCCACGCGCTCATCCGTGACTCTGGCGTCATCGTAATAACTCTTAAGCAGCCCCTCGCGCACCAGCTTGTCAGACGTCAAAGCCACAGCCGTCAATAACCGGCCCACAACGGGCATCAGCAGATAGCGCGGCGCCAGCGAACCGCTGCCTGGAACCGCAACGCCCGCGCTGTCGATCAGGATCAGACCCGCAACCTTTTGCGGATTCAGCAATGCCACGTTGAGCGCGACTTCGCCGCCCATCGAATTACCGGCGAGCCAGGCGCGATCGATTTTCAAATGGTCGAGCAGATGCGCGATCAGGATCGCTTGCCCTCGTCGCGAATAATCCCCGTCGGGCTTCCCCGAAAACCCGAAGCCTTTTAAGTCGACCGCGATCACGCGATAGTTCTTCGCCAGCGGTTCGAAAACGTCTTTCCACGAATAGGTCGAGGAAGTAAATCCGTGCAGCAGGATCAGCGGGGTCCCGGAACCTTGTTCCTGGTAATGAATTCGCACGCCATCGATGTCCGCAAAGTGACTGGCCTCCGAATGCGGCACGCTCGCGCGCAGTTCATCAAAAGACAAATCCTCCGGACGCGTGAACCAAAACACGGCCAGCGCCGCCGCCAGAATCACAACGAGCGCAATGAGAAGTTTAAGCAGTCGTTTCATACAGAGAGAAGGTGAGTATCACCACGCAGCAGCGGGATCAAAGTCAGTACTACCAGGCGCTAGCGGGTGGGATTGTGGGTTGATGATTCGTCCCATCAGAGCAGTCTCTCAGATAGGGGTGCTTTATACCAGCGACCCACCCGCTACCGCGTGGTGGTACTGACTTCACTACAGCTTCAATTCCATTCTCTAATCTTGTAAATCTGTCAGTCCTGTCTTAGTTCTTTCTGCAGTTTCTCCGGCGCCATTAGCCGCCACGCTTCCCGCAGATGAAGCGTAAGCTCTTTATCATTCACCCGCTCCAGTTCGATACCAATCCAGCCGCGCCCGCCCACATACGGCGGTCTATAAAATTTCTCCGGCTCAGCCTCGATCAACGCCGCCTGGATCCCGATCGCCGCCGGTATCACGACCGCAAAGTGTCCATCGTGGTGGTGATTGGTGGAGCACATTGCAAACACTTTCTTGCGCACAAAAAAAGTCGGCTCGCCATGCGAAAGCTTCTCAGTAACTTCCGGCAGCGCAGCACAAATGCGCCGCACACGCGCTTGCAGCTTCTCACCCTTTTCGAGCTTTTCTGTCCTGGCCATTCGTTTTCAAGCGATCCTTTGGATAATCAAACCGGACGGTAGCGGAGCGTGAGCGAGAACTCTTACACGCGAAAGACTCTCGGGGAGTTGACCACCGAGATCCGAAACGCGATAGCGGGGCAGTAGCCCGACCGTCAGGGAGGGCTCCCTTACGCAAGAGACTCCGTGGGCAGTAGCCCAACTTCGATGGGGCCGAGTCATTCCTTGTATCTCACGAGCCTCATGAGGGAGCCCTCCCTAACGGTCGGGCTACTGCCCCGCTATCGCGTACTCCGATGACTAGTGAAACCGCGGACCAAAGCAGCTCCGGGCCGCCGCACTCCAGGGAGTTGACGCTCAATTCCGCCGGCGATTCGAGTTGTCCATGTCGGACATGATCAGCCACCGCCCGTCATCTCCACGCCGCAGGGTCAGTGTGAACTTTCCCTCTTCCGGCTGGCCCTGCGCACCGCTGTACCCGCCGAGAATGTAGCCGACGTTTCCATCCGTGGCGTAAGCAAACGCGCGCAAGAAAAGCGGCGAGCCTTTGCGTGTATACAGTTTCTCGATGGCCTGCCGGCCTTTGGTTGGTTCGTGCCCCTGCGACAAAACAAAACCATCTTCGGCGAAAAGTTGTGCCAACCCCTTCGCGTCGCCCGCCGTCCATCTCGCTTCATAGTCTGCCAATACGCGAGCCAGTTCCGGCGGCAGGTTGACCGCGATCTCCGGAGACTTCGCAATCTCACTGTTCGGTGCCGCTCCCGGCGCCGGCACTTTAGTCGACTGCCAATTCACTACCTGCCATTTGCCCTTCCGTTTCAGAAAGGTGCCGGAGTTCAGATAACTCGAAACCTCACTGGTCGCTCCCGTGTTCCTGTGGGCGACCAGGCGGAAAGCCACCACCGCCGTGTTTCCGTATTGCTGTATGCGAACGTCTTCGGCGGTGAACAAGGTTGCCGGCTCGCCCGCTTTGGGCGCCGGCGCTGAGCGTACGTCCTTCATGATCTCAGCCTTGCCGCGACGGCGTCCGCCCGAACCGGTGTAGATCAGATCGTCGGCCCAGAAGCGATCGTGCACCGCCACATCATTATCCGAAGCGCCGTCCAGAAACTCTCTTAGCAGCCGCGTCAGCTCTTCCCGATCCGGAGCGTTTGAGGCCGGAGCAGTTTGCGCCAGACCATTAAGCGCCAATAAAGGAATGCTAAGAACAAGAATGACGATGAACCGTTTCATAAAAACTCACCACACTTCCCAATTTGTAGGGGCGGCACTCCGTGGCCGCCCCTTTCAAGTCTGTGATCACTGAATGGTACGAATCACACAGATTGATGTGCCGCGAGAGCGGGGCAGTAGCCCGACCGTAAGGGAGGGCTCTTGCGTTTGCAGAATTCGGATTGCGGATTGCGGAATTATCGATTACGAAGCCGCTGGTTCTTAATTCTGCAATCCGCAATCTACAGTCCGCAATCACGTAGGCCCTCCCTATCGGTCGGGCTACTTCCCCGCCTTCGGCGACGACACTATCGGCGAAGCCACTCTGTCTTCTCGGACGCGCCTGAGGCATCGAATGGGGCGGCCACGGAGGGCCGCCCCAACAATTCACTTGCTGGCCATGAACTCGGCTTCCTGCGCTTTCAACTCTTCGTCGCTCATCTCTTTCTGCTGTTGATTGATGCCCCACTCATGACCAAACGGATCGAGGATCTTTCCATAGCGCGCGCCCCAGAACATATCCGCGACCGGCATCAACACGCGCGCGCCGGCCGCCGCTGCGCGCGCCACCACTGCATCGGCATCGTCAACTTCCAGCGTAATCCGCCCGCAGGTGCCGCCCAGCGTTTGCGGCGACTTCAAACTGCCGCCTTCCTCCGCTGAGAATTCGTCGCTGATAAAAAATCTGTGCCCGTCCAGGCTCAGGTCGCCATGCATGACGCGCTTTCCATCCGGCCCCATCGCCGTGTGCCCCTGCTCGACGCCGAAAGCAGCTTTGTAAAACTCAATCGCCGCCATCCCATCGCTCACAATCAAATGCGGAATGAATTGATCAGGTCTACTCATAATGTTTCTCCTCGAAAGCGCCAACGGGGCGAAATGCAAAAGCCCAGGCCAACGGCCTGGGAGCGGTGCGGCATTTTCCCCCGAGCGCTGAAGGCGCGAAATCGGAAGCTGTATCAGCGGCAGTCGCACCAGACCAAACTATTTCGCACTTTCAGTGCTGGCACAGTTTCCCTCTGCCGAATCCTGGGCCGTTGGCCCAGGCTATTACATTCGCGCCATCGGCGCTCGAAGAAACGACTAGACGCACTAGCGCTACGCTTCTTGTGGAAAGCCGCCCCTCACAACTCCTAATGGCTGACCGAAACGGCGCGAATACTACCACTAACCTCCTCCCACTCACGCATAGTTTCAGATCGCATAAAACTCTCCGGATGCAATTGCCACTCCCTACATTCTCCGGCAATCTATGCGCGCGATTCTTTTTTTGGAGTGCGCTGACCTGTCAGCGCTTTCCCCGTCTGCGGCCTGTCGCAGACTTTCTAAAAACCCAATTAAAGAATGGCGCGGCTTCAGCAAACAAAAGAAATCCGGCGGCAGGTCGCCGGAGGCCAAAGCGGTGACAGGTCACCGCACTCCAAAAAGGATCAAAGGCGGCTCGTTCGCCGGGTCCGACTACTCACAAAGGAGGCCTCATGGATCAAGATAGGTTTGATGCGCAGGCAGAACGCTTAATGAAAAGTCAGGACAACCTGGTTCCCTTAATGCGAATGCAGGCTGAGGCCACACAAGGTTTGATTGACTACGTAGCCGCTCTCAAAACTTACCTGGATGGTTACCGGGTGATGTTTGGCGAGACAAGTAAAGTGCTGGAAGTACCCTGGAAACGCTACGCGAGAATCTGAGTATCGTGAAACAGCTCAACTAATCGCTGGAACTAATAAAAAAAAGCCGTCACCGATAATTACACCGCGACCAATGACAACAACGAACGGCTTGAAAGGCTTCTCACAAAAGTAGAAGCCTACTTCGGCACCACTGGCCTCGATTACGATAACTGAGCGGACGCGCATGAGCGTGTCAGTACCGCCTTCTCCTCTCCCACCGGGAGAGGGACAGGGAGAGGGCGCAGAGCCTGGCGGCGGGTCTCCCTCGCTTTCAACAAGAAGCGCCGAGGAGATCGGACCGCTCGGCTTGCCGCCGCACAGTGCGGAAGCCTCCGGCTTTCCGTTCCGCCTCTCTTGATTATTCACTTGAGGCTCAGCCTCAGGTAAGAAATGAACCTCCTCTCGGAAAAGCTGAAAGCGGTCTTGTCGCTTCGCACTGCAACTGCACTCCAAACAACTGCGCCGGGAGGGATCTTCAGCGCGCGGAACCCCAACTTCACTGTGCGGATATTGGTCTCAACCGTGCCGAACTAGATCTTCAGCCTGCGGATCTCGATCTTTACCGTGCGGAACCCCACCTGCACCATGCGGATCTCTACCTGCACCGTGCCGAACTCCACCTACAGCGTGCGGATCCGGCCTTTTCCGCGCAGATCCCCAACTTGCGCCGGGAAATCGTGATCTTCGCCCTGTAGGTCACCATCTTGAACGGCGCAAATTCCAACTTTGGGGTAAATCGCCCCACCCTCAACACTGAATTAGCTATTTTTATTGGCATATTCGCCATTCTTCTCATTTCAATGCCTCCGGGCTTGGGATCTCCTTCCATAAATGAATTGCCGATAAGGAAAATGTCTGCCCCTCAAACTCACTTCCTGGGGCTTCCCAATCTTCCAGCGACGGCGCCACCCGGCCTTGGCTGGGGGCACGTCTTGATTACAAGTCCCGACCTGATCACCACCAACCAGGAAAGCAAAAGCATCAACATCCTGCTCGGGCAGCGAAAGGTTAACAGTGAGCGGACGGCGAACGCCGATGCCATCGCCCGACCGTGGGGAGTGCCTTCGCCGCTTTCGTCCAAGAGTTAGAACTGGTGGTAAACGGCGTCCGCGCCGACCCCGAGGAAGGCAGCAACGGCGCGCTAATCGAAGCCCTGGGCTACACCCGCACCAGCGAACGCAAGTCCGGCCTCACCCGCAAAAAACCACCCACCACTCCCAAAACCTAACCCCTAACCCAACCCCGTAGGACAGGCATTCCTGCCTGTCCCACTTCCCCCCGGCGCGTGTTTGCACAAGAACTGCAGATACGCGCCGGGGCAGTATAGCCCGACCGTGAGGGAGGGCTCCGCCAGATTCAACGCGCGCGCCGCCCGCCCCGCACGATGGAGCCCTCCTTAACAGTCGGGCTACTGCCCTAATTGTGCTATTGAAAGTATCGAGTTATCTCAGACCCGATCCATTTCCCCACCGGAACTGAAACACCATTCCCGATCATTCGATGAGCATCGTTAGCGCTTCCCGCAAATGTGAACGTGTCGGGCACACCTTGCAGCCGCGCATACTCGCGCACCGTGTATTGCCGAGCACTACGGGGGAAACGCTTATCCGAAACCAATCTCGTGCTCAAGTCTTTCGCATAATGCACGACACAAGTCGGCGCGATGTCCGCACGTTCTGGATCACTGATAATCGGAGGGTCTCGATACGGCCAGATGGTCGCGGCGCATTTAATTGTTCGACAGCAAGGGTTAATATCCTAGGAGGTATGTCGGAGCTAAGCCAGGTTCAAGGGACGGTGATGCGGTGGTCGGCGGCCTGCTCTCACTCTATTGGAGATGCTTTTGACGCAACCATAGCAACGCTCGAAGGTAATACGGACCCCGTACACGCGTACGAGCGTGTACTTCGACAACTACTCATCAGTTGTCACCTTTCGAGCGAGAGTGTCCTAATTCTGGTGTCAAATCTCAAACTTTGGGACGCAGAAACGGTTCTGCGTTCCGTTGTCGAGGGCACATTCAAGTTTGTCTACCTTTGCCTTGGAAGCAAAAAGGAAGTTGAAGCGAAGTTCAAAGAGTTCAGTGTTGATTTGCCTGAGTTCAATCGCATCAAACGCCATAAGAGAATCTCGGACTTTCTTGCTGTCATTCCCAATCCTCAAAGCGATGAGTGGGAGCCACTTCGAGACATGCTCTTACCGACAGAAGAACTTCAAAACCTAGAAGCGCTTTATCCACGGACGCTGCGCAAGACAATGGAAAATCGATGGTCATTCCACTCCATTGCGACTTCGTTTTCAGGCACACCTCTGAATTTGGAGCCATTCAAGCATCTATTCTTTCAGTATGGGATGGGGAGTCACGTTCTGCATCAAGATGCCGACGGCATAGCAATTCTTTGCGAGCGAACGCAACGAAGCGACGAGCGACGCGAGGCTGTAGAGCTAGTGCATGCCGCGCGTCTAATAGGCGATCTCTCAGTAATGGCATTCTTAAGACATTTAGCCACGTTGCATTTGTGCGGGAAAGAAACCGCGCCTGCGATCGATGACTATCTCAAACAGGAAGACCTTCACAATGAAAAAGCGCATGCCCGCGCTTATTGGCACGACATCGAATACCGACGTTGACGATAATTAGGACTTCATTCCTCTTGCAAAGTTCAACGACCAGGTCGGGGCTGCTGCTGTTTACTCCTTAGCCTCAAGATGTGCTTTCCGAGGTCTTTGGCAAGGCGTACCGGTACAGCATTTCCAATCTGTTGAGCGATATGAGTATGCGAGCCGAAAAACTCATAACTATCAGGAAAAGTCTGGAGTGCGGCGGCTTCACGAAGTGAAATTGCTCGACATTGCGTTGGATGTCCATAGCGTCCATTCGAAATGCTATGGCAGCGGCCGGTCAGCGTAGGAGCCGGGGCGTCCCATGACATTCGTCCATATGAATCTGAGTAAGACTGGCCATTTCCTAAATGGCAACGCAATCGCAGTTTCTCTGGCCAATCTCTCCAGTCACCCCCATCGGGAGGCGTTGCGCGTAGACGCTGCAGGTTCAGGGGCCCGATCGAAGAAGCAGCGTGGTTCTTTATATGTTTGTGGTGACTACCGGCCCTGAGAATGGGAAATTTAGTAATCGTCTGACGTACAGTTTTGAAAGGATATCGCTGCGTTCCATACTTCGGTTCTGGTAGTGAAGCTTTTCCGTTTCGTATCGCGATGAGCACAAGTCGTCGTCTTGTTTGGGGAACGCCAAAGCGTTTTGCATCAAGAACGCCGTATTCGATTCGATGTCGATAACCGCTTTTTTCCAACAGCCGGATGAAGCGGCGAAACGTACTATAGCCTCGCGCGTTTGCGATTCCCGGTACGTTTTCAACGAGCACATACCCCGGTTTGGCTCTAGAAATAATGCGACCGAATGCCATCAAAAGCGTTAGATCTTCGCTTGGCGTTTCTGCTTTACGCTTTTGACTGAAAGGAGAACATGGCGCGCACCCAGCAAATAACATGTTCTTAAATGACTTTACCTTTGCTCTAGTCTTCAACTCTGAAATCGTCACATCCCGTATATCTTTGCTGATAAATTTTGCCCCTGGGTTGTTTTTCTCATAACTGAGACGACAACCTTCATCGGTATCAAAGCCGGCTAGCACACGAATGCCAGCAGCCCGAAGACCTCGGGTTAAACCGCCCGCGCCACAGAAAAAATCAAATGACCTCAGCTGGCGACTTCGTTTTCCGCTTATACTTTTTGACACTCGGTCAATATCTCCTCGGTCCATTTGTCGAAGTCGCGGTCCGGCAAACCAGGCCGCCCTGCAACTTGCAGATACGCCCAACTCACCAATTCTCGGAACGGGCTATCCATCGAACCAATTCGTATGTATTTAGCTTCGCCGGTTCCAATCACTTTCTCTTTAAAGCTCAATAATTCAAGATTCTTAAGGTTCGCTGACATACAAGGGATGCGGCCTTCTAAGCGAGGAAGGGGAAGCATTGCATCCGAGTACCCTTGCGTTAGGATTGAGGGGAAGCGATCTCGCAACCTACCAACGCCAGTATTTTCGGCGTTGATCAGTTTCAGTGCCGCCTTCATTGAACAGCAACACGCCACTAATATCTCGGCAACTTTCGCTTTTCGTCCACTGGAGGTCACTAGATCACACGAAGGGGTCAATACAACGCGAAAATTATCGGGTTCATTTCGGTCTGAATCAGCTCTTACCAAGATATCTCCAAGAAGGATATCCTCGCCCACAGGCGGATATATATAATGTTCCCAAGGTGCGAGCTTTTCCCCCGGTTTCAACTCGGCATCCATTAGAGCCGCAAGTCGTCTTCGGCCAGAGCGAACTATTGCCTGATTTCGAGCGTCAGCGGCATCAAAGGCCTCGAATGCGAATGGGGCCACGTCTCTAAGCGCGGAAGCGAGTTGTTTTCTTACATGCTTCTCAACTTCTCGTAGAGCCTCTACATTCGGTTGCAACTCCTGTATCGCTGCCGTTAATGGCGTTAGATCCTTTCCCTTTTTTGCTGATTTCACAAACGGGTGAGGGGGATGGCGGCCAGTCGCGGCCTCAGGTAAAGCGGAGTAAACGATGAGAGGGCAGAACCGCTGATTCCACACCACATCGTACTCTTCTAATCCTGTGGCCTTTGCTTCAGCAGTCGGGCCTTCGAATAAATCCAGAATCACAATGTCAGGTCGGAAGTCATCGATCCTCTTTTCAGTTTCTCCAAAGTCTGAAACTTCACAGTTCTCCCCGGCTTCAGTCAAAGCTCGTACTACCGGTTCTATGTTCTGCGGCTCGTCGTCGATGAACAATAGTTTCATGAGGAAGTCCATTCGCCCTTTCATTTCTTAACCGGTAAATCGAAGGCAAACGAGGCTCCGCTCTTCGTCCCAGGGTATTTGGCTATCATTTGCCCGTTATATTGTGCGACCAGTTCTGATGCCACTGTGAGGCCCATTCCAATGCCACCTGGTTTATGAGTTACCCCAGGTAAAAAGACTCGATTGACCTCTTCCTCCTCGATTCCAGGTCCAGAATCATGAACCCAGATACGAACACGCTTTCCGCCATCCAGCGCCGCGATTCTAAAATCGATGTCGCGCTTGTCTTCCGGAACTTGGGTTAACCAATACGCAGCATTGGTTATGAGATTCAAAAGGATTGCATCGAGCTCGCCAGGATCTACGGCAACTCGAGTCTTTGAGTCAGGTACGTGAACTCTAATCCGTTTTCGCTTGATTTCTGCCGCTTGAAGTTCGAGGCATTCCCGTATCCGGTCCTCGAGCCAAGAATCGCGGAGCCTTCGTCGAAATGTTCTACTGGCGAGCGGCGAAAACGTGTCTGCCAATCGCTCTAGCGCATTGACTGAATTATCGGCCGAGCGATATTCCAGCTGAAAATTCTTGTCTTCTGTCGAGCCATAACGCTTATCAACGAAATTAAGAAATGATCCGAATGAAATTGTCCGGTTTCGAATTTCATGCACTAGCATTTGAGCTATTGTTCCGACCGTAGCGAGTCTGCTGTAATAAACAAATCGCTCTTGTATGGCATTTCGAGCTTTATCGAGTTGGCTACTAAACGCCTGCAAGATTGGAACCGCTTCCGAAACTTCTACGCCTTGCTCGGCCAAACTAATCATTTCGGCAACCATGTCCTCGGCATTCAACGACGCGAATAGATCGCCAAGTGGTGTTTCTCGTTCACGCTTCACTCGATCAACGTCTCGCTCGTTTTCTAGAAGCTCTACAATCGCTTTAAGTATTTCCTCGAACTCAACGACTTCACGACTGGACACGAGTCCTTCACGATCGCTTGTATCCACAATGCTCGGATTATTTTCAGCGCTAATTGCGACGTATCCGACTATTTGATTTGTGCTCAATCTAGGACCCGTCCAGCTGACGCGCCTGAGGTCTAGACCCAACCAGTCACGTGCGTTCTCAGACTTCGGAAGGACTAAAATCCGATCACGATACACAGACACACCCTTATGAGCTCGTATGGTCGGCCTTATTTGCGCTTTCTTGAGGTCGAACCGCTCTGAAAGCTCCTGAGTGTCTTCTTGTGCGATATCCCAAGCTCGAATTTCGAATGAGAACGGGCCGCAGTGAGCATTCTTTGCGTCAAAACGCGACTTCTTAGACTCGTCGCGCTCATTGTCATAAATCTGCTGCCATCCTAATTTGAGTTTCCTTGTTCGACCCTTCCCTTCTCGAATGGGTGAGTATTTATATTGGGATTCAACATTCCCCTTCTTGTCTACCTTGCCCTTAATCAAATATTTGGGCCTTGAAAGGAATTCCGGAGATTCAATCCTGACAGCGCCTGTGGTTAATTGCCCAGGGCCATTAAGGAAGATCTTAAAATCGTCCTCGGGTGCGAAGGGCGAGATTAGTCGTGCCAAATTATCTTCGAGATCGGCGATCTTGCCTTCATCCCAAATCGACTTCAAATCATAAATGCGGAGAACCGTGCCAGTCTCGGATTCAACGAACGGAAGCCCATCTGCATATTTCCGGCGCCGCGCATAACAGGCGGATATATCGCTCTCAGAAGCAATATCCGACCAGTCAACCGTTACTTCATATGCAGCATCCTCTGAGGATTTCGTAATCAATTGTAACTGGCTACCCAGTCGTGCCATGGCCAGACGCCCAAGACCCTTTTCTCCAGCAACCCGGCGAAGCTTATTCCCGCTTTGTGCAACGGGATTGTTTTCTTTGAAAGGTGTCGCAACGAGACACCAGACATCGTCTATGATTGCCTTGGTCATCCCTTGGCCGTCGTCTTCAATTTCAAGATATTCACCGCGTTTGGCGTCGCGACGGAATCGCACCCATGCATTCTCGGCAAATGCGTCGTACGAGTTCTTGACCAATTCGATTACTGCCACGACATCGTTAGTGACGAGGTCAGCACCCAAGGCCGCGAACACGCGCGGGTGCATTCGAAAAGGGACGAGTTCAAATTGGTTAGATATACTCTTTTCTTCTGCCATTAGTTTTATCGAGCGGCGTTACGCGCTCTGCGAGGTAGCGAAAGGAAGCGCTCGTCTGAGAAAAGGAAAGTACTTGCTCGTTGTGCTAAGGAATCGAGCGCCCCTTCGCGATCTATCCCTTTTTTTCGAAAGCTACATTCCCAGATAGTCATGACTCTCCAACCCTGGCGGCGGAGTTGCCTGTTGACCTTCCTATCCCTCTGCCAATTACTTTGGAGCTTTTCTTGCCACCACTCGCGGCGCGTCTGAGGTAGTCCTGAAAGATGACAGCCGTGATGATGCCAGAAACAACTATGAATGAAAACGATTGCGGAGTGTTTTGGGAAAACCATGTCGGGTTTGCCGGGAAGGTTTTTGCTGTGAAGCTTAAAGCGAAATCCCATAGCAAACAAGCGACGGCGGAAAGCAAGCTCCAGCGTAGTGTTCTTAGATCGAACTGCCGACATCATTCGGCTTCGAACCGGTTTGCTAACAGTGTCGACTATCGTTTGCTGGCTCCCATTGAAGAATCTAATTTAGTGCCGTCATTCTCCCGGAATCAGCAGTGAGTGCGGAGGGATTTGACGTGGTCGCGTTCCCGAAGCGTTCACTGTAGTTAGTCCCTAACCAGATAGGGTGTGAGATCGATACGCGGCGATCCTTGACGGCGAACCAACTCAAAACCGCGATCCGTCCCGAAGATGCTTACGTGCTTATACGACCGATCCTTAGTTGTCGTTTCATTCATGCCCTCCAGCCACAATGCGAACTCTGCATAGGGAATTAACAGTAATCGTTCTTCTGAACCGCAGCCAAAAGCTACATAGGAGCGGTCTGTATCCGCTAGATATTCGGCTTGATGTGGATGAAAGGCAAACCAATACGAGCGAGTGCCCCCACGAACGTACTCGCGCGAAATGGCACAAATCAGTTTGAGCGGTATAGCAGGCGCTGCGAATGTGGCTCGCGATCGCTTTACCAGCGAGGTACCAAGCACTTTCTCTAGCCGGCGTACGCACGCATCATGGAAATTAACCGGGGTGAACTTCGGTTTTCGATCGTCTGAAAGGTCCTCAGGTTTGTCCCCGTTGTCCTCGCTCTCTAAACCTTGTTCTTGTTTTAGGTCTTCCGTAGTTGAGAACAAGAGATCGACAATTTCGTCCAATCTAGTGAACTCTCGGGGGCGCAGGACCGAGTGTATCCGAGTTTGAATCTTCGGATCCTCAAGCTCTTCCTTGACTGCCAGAAGTCTCATGAGGGCTTCAGTGCTGATAAGCCGAACGTCCCATGCATGTCGGGAGCCTCTAATTTGAGCTTCAAGATCTCCCGTGTCGTCTCTGCCAACCACAATGAGAATTGAAGAATGATCCTCCGAAAGTTTCTCCGACTTGATTAACCCCCGCCGATAATTTGCTATTGTGTTGAGATCGATGCGGTAGGTGTCTGTAGTCTTAACCTCGACAACGATAGCGTGGCCATCAGCTGATTTCCACAAGCCATCAAGCCCGAGCTGTCCGACAACCCCCCGATATCTACCGTGAGTTACCTGAAAGCCGAGACGGCTACCCATCTCATTAACAGTATCCTGCAAGACTAGACCGCTGCTGGTAAACGAATCGACGAGACACTCGGATGTATATCTCATAAGCGTCGCGGAAGGAATCTGGCTTAAGAAAGTCCGGAATTCGAGAGATGATGATTTACCATCAGCGAGTTTGCCGTCACCGGCAAATGCGACGATTTGTTGCACGTGTTTGTCAGAAATTTGCTCACGCGAACCGCGCCACAGATCAATCAGAGCCATTAAACTTCTTCATCCTTCCTGGGACGGGAGACGATCCTGATTGTTACCGGTCCTGAGGGGTCCTACATCAGAGCTGAAACTTATCAAGCACTGTCAGATCTATGCAAGAGGTTTTGCATCTGGATGTGAGTAATCGGGCGGCTAAGCGCGACCCCGACCGGAGAGATCCAGCGTTTCATCTTCTATTTGGCTAGAGGGTCACTAATCTTCCAAAATCGCTTCGGCGTCGATGGTTAGTTCTACGGTATTGCTGACGACTATGCCGCCTTTATCCATGGTGTCGTTCCAGTTCACACCGAAGTCCTGGCGGTTGATTGTCGTAGTGGCAGAGAAGCCGGCGCGGGTTTTGGGGCCTTTGTTGACGCCGTCTTCCCACCAGGGGGTCTGCCACTGGCCGAGGTAGCGAACGTCGAGGACTGCCGGGCGCGTGACGCCGCGGATCGTCAAGTCGCCGGTTACCTGGTAATCATTCTCGCCTACCAGGGTCACCTCGTTTCCACGAAAAGTGATCTCGGGAAAGTTTTCCACGTCCAGAAAGTCAGGGCTGCGCAAGTGATCGTCGCGCGCCGGTTCTCCGGTCCAAATCTTTCGCGCGTCGATGATGACTTCGGTGGAAGATTTCGTAGGGTCTTCCGGATCAAACACGAGTGAGCCGTGCACGTCTTTGAAATGTCCACGAACGTTGGTGACCATCATGTGCCGGGCGGTGAAGCCGGCCGCGGTATGTCCGGGTTCGAAAGTCCATTTAGGCATAGTGGGTGAATCGTAGATGGTAAATCGCGAATCGTAAAGGGCGACCACTTGGGTGGGCGTGGCTTTATGAGATTTGAAGTTTCCGATCCGAAAGTAATTCAGCGGACTGGCTCCCAGTCATCTTCAATTAGAAGCTACCCTCTGTGAGCCAGTTTAATAAAGCGGCTCCGCCGCAGCACAGTACGGAAAGGCTCAGCCTTTCCGGGAGAGGTTTTATTTCCTGAGGCTGAGCCTCAGGATAATGATGGGGAGAGGCGGGACGGAAAGCCGGAGGCTTTCCGCACTGTGCGGCGGCAAGCCGCGGTTAGATCTTCGAGGGGGTATGAGATCGGACGTCTCCGATCCGGAAATATTCAATACGCCTCGCTCCCCGCTCGGTCTTGATCAGATCTAAACTATCAACCACTTAATAAAAGCGGCTCCGCCGCAGCACAGTGCGGAAAGGCTGAGCCTTTCCGGGACAGGTTTTTATCTCTTGCTGAGGCTGAGCCGCAGGATAATGATGGGGAGAAGCGGGACGGAAACCCGTAGGCTTTCCGCACTGTGCGGCGGCAAGCCGCGATCAGTTTCTGGAGGGCCTTCAAGAATTCTCTCAGCCGGGTGGTCACCTTGCCGGATACTAGTTTCCTTGTATCTTCCCAATTCAAGTCATCTAGCCAATTCATAGAAGTTCCGCGGCGGCGTTCTTAAACTGCTGCGCATGCATGTTATTTCGCGAGACTCGCCTTGTTATTTTCTCACTTCAGTGCCGGCTCACCGTCTTCCTGTCTTTCGAACTGATGCGATAAAGGAGCTGACGTGTAAAGCTATCGACGAGGCACGCACGTTGGGACAGTTCGCTTTGTACGCGTATGTCGTCATGCCGGATCACCTTCATGTCATTTCGGATTCGGTGCGTTCCTCTGCCGACACCTTGCGATTCATAAACGGGATAATCGGCCGAAGAGTTATTGACTACTTGAAGGAGCATGGCTTCGAAGAGTCTCTGCAGAAGTTAAGGCATGAGCGGAAGAAGAAAGACTATTGCTTCTCCGTCTTTGATCATCATCCCAATGCGAGGTTGTTATTGACGGAGCAGATGCTAATGGAGCGGGTGCATTATACGCATCAGAATCCGGTTCGCGCGGGATTGGTTAAGCGCGCCGAGGATTACCGTTGGTCGAGTGTGCGGTGCTGGAACGGGAAGATGCATGCGGATGAACCGCTGTTGATGAATTTGGATCGTATCAAGTGGCGTAGTTCTTAACAAACGACTCAGGCGGCAACCGAATCATTATTGCGCTACTAGGTCACGCGGCTCGCCGCAGCACAGTGCGGAAGGGCTCTGCCTTTCCGGTAACATCTTTTTTATTTCTTCCTGAGGCTGAGCCTCAGGATATTATTGAGGGAGGGTGACGGAAAGCCGGAGGCTTTCCGCACTGTGCGGCGGCAAGCCGCGTAAACACTGGCTCGCATTATTCAACTCAGATAGAATGCGCGGCCATGAAGCAACCGTCTCTTACCATACCGCTGGCGGTGTTGCTGCTAGTGGCGGCGACGTTGGGTTGCAACCTGAGCAAGCGGTTGATCGCGAAGAAGCACGTCGTTGAGCCGTGCTTTACTGAACGCGCGGCCAGTTCAGGGGTGAGTGGTTCGCAGCAGCCTTCCATGGCGCCGGAAACCGGGTACCTGCTGACTTCCGAAGATGGCGGGTTCAGTGTTCAGTTACCGGCGGGGTTTCCGCCGCCCGTTCCGCCGCAGGCGATCGAACCGGGGCATGAATATGCGGGGGTTAGTTATTATTCCGTTCAAGGCTGGTGCCATTGCCGGGTTAACTTCAAGACGACTTCGGCAACGGCGGTGGCCGGACAAAGCGATGAAGGGGTGCTGTCTGACCGGCACGAGGTCGTTACCAGGTACACCAAGCCGCCGCCCGTGATTGAGCAGGAAGAGAGCGGTTACGTTCAAGGTCATCACGCGCTCTCAATGTACGTGGCGGGCGTAGGCGTTAACGGCGAGGCTGAGTTTCTCCGCTACAAATTTGTTGTCGCCAACGGCCGCGTATATGAAGTTCTATTTAGCTCTGAGACAAGAGCTGAGTTGGACCATCCGCAGGTCAACGCTTACTTCAATTCGTTTCAGCTCATCAACGAACTTGACGGCCGGATCATCAGCCAACCGGAACCGGACTATCCTCCCTTTGCCAAAGCCATGAACATCCATGGGACGGTCGTGGTCGAAGTAACGGTCGACACTAATGGCAAAGTGATCGACGCGCGCACGATCACCGGATCGCAGTTCCTGCGCCCTGCAGCAGAAGCGGCAGCGCGCAAGGCGCGGTTTGCTCCCGGCAAGACGAAAGTGAAGGGTGTGCTGACTTATACGTTGCAGTGATGCCTTGGATGAGCCCGCACGGCGGGCGGCGATATCCGTAGCCCACAGCGCAAGCTGTGGGTCATGATCCGGTCTTCAGATTAAGACTGCAGCGCGGGCGATCATATATGTCGCCCCTTGCGGGGCTCATCACATCGTGTTGAATTGCTTTCCCACAGCTGGCGCTGTGGGCTACGGATATGCCGTTGGCTTGGCCAACTGGTTGACCATTACTTCCAAGTCGAGCGCTGGGGCTACTGCCCCGCTCTCGCGTTTCGGATTTCGTTGGTGAACTCCATGAGCGTCTTGCGCGTGAGGGAGCCCTCCCTGACGGTCGGGCTACTGCCCCGCTATCGCGTTTCGGAGCTGAGCGATCAGTTCCTCACCTGACGAACGTCTGGTCTCTTCTTGCGGACTACAGAAATCTGGGCGATTGGGCTTGAACGTGAGAACGCGCGCTCGGGGCAGTAGCCCGACCGTTAGGGAGGCTCCCTCGCGATGCTTGGCAGATGCAAGAAACTCAGCAACCCACGAAACATCACCCCGATAGATCATCATTGCCCTGACATCATTCAAGTAGCATCGTCATCCCTATGGTCAGGGACTTCGACGATAACGAATTTCCGCTCGCTTATCTCATTTCGTTTCGGACCTACGGTACGTGGCTACATGGTGACAAGCGTGGATCGATCAACCGGCGGCAGAACCAATATGGCACTAGACGAATAGCTAGGAACCCTGGATTGCAATCGGCTGAACGCAAACAGCTCAAACATCCTCCGCTGAGGCTCAACAGAAAGCAGCGTCCCTTAATCGCCAAAGCTATCCGCGAAGTATGCATCCATCGCAAATATCAATTACTGGCAATTAACGTTCGCACAAATCACGTTCACACGGTGGTCTCTGCACAAATCAAGCCAGAACCGATTTTGCAAGCGTTCCAGGCGTATGCAACCAGAAAACTTCGTCGAGCAAATCTGTTGCGAAACGATGTTAAGCCGTGGTCCCGTCACGGCAGCACGCCTTACTTATGGAAGGCGAAGCATCTGGAACGAGCCATTGACTATGTGCTCTATGGCCAGGGCGATGAATTGCCAAGCTTTGATGATTGAGAATGCCTCTCCTACGGTCACGCTGGAGTCTTTGCGTGAGGGAGCCCTCCCTGACGGTCGGGCTACTGCCCCGCTATCGCGTTTCGGATCTCGCTGGTGAAACTCCCCGAGAGTCTTTGCGTGAGGGAGCCCTCCCTGACGGTCGGGCTACTGCCCCGCTTCGCGTTTCGGATCTCGTTGGTGAAACTCCCCGAGAGTCTTTGCGTGAGGGAGCCCTCCCTGACGGTCGGGCTACTGCCCCGCTATCGCGTTTCGGATCTCGTTGGTGAAACTCCCCGAGAGTCTTTGCGTGAGGGAGCCCTCCCTAACGGTCGGGCTACTGCCCCGCTATCGCGTTTCGGATCTCGCTGGTGAACTCCACGAGCGTCTTTGTGTGAGGGAGCCCTCCCTGACGGTCGGGCTACTGCCCGCTATCGCGTTTCGGATCTCGCTGGTGAACTCCACGAGCGTCTTTGCGTGAGGGAGCCCTCCCTAACGGTCGGGCTACTGCCCCTCTATCGCGTTCTCAAGTTCATAGTCTTCGTATAGAATCCCCCCGCGAAATTCAGATTCTGTTTACGGGTGGCAAGCCGCCCTGCCTGACTGCAGCTATTCATTCTTCCAAGTTCAATCTCAAGGAGATCAACCCTGCTATGCGTTTCTTTGCCATCACCGCGCGCAAATCACTCCGGCAATCTTTGATACTCGTTGCTGTCTTAGTTCTCTTCGCATTGAGCTCGCCCCCCTCAGCAATGGCGCAGGAAGAGAAAGCGGCAGAGAAAGCAGCGGCGGAGAAAGCCCGGGCGGAAGCGGCCGCTAAGCAGCAGGCTTCGCCGCAGCCGGTAGCAACTCCAGGAGAGGTGAAGACTGATGCGGAGAAGGCCGACGAAGAAAAGAAGCCGGCGGACCCGATGTCTTCGGGCACGTTCAATGGATTGCGTTTGCGCGGCATTGGACCGGCGTTTACTTCGGGGCGCGTGATCGGGTTTGCGGTCGACCCCAACAACGCGGCGCGGTATTACGTGGCGGCGGCCTCGGGCGGGGTTTGGAAGACCGTCAACAATGGCGCGACCTGGACGCCGGTGTTTGATAAAGAAGGTTCTTACTCGATTGGCGCGATCGTGCTCGATCCGAAAAATCCGCTGACGGTTTGGGTGGGCACCGGCGAGAACAACAGCCAGCGCAGCGTCTCTTACGGCAACGGCGTTTACCGTTCCGATGACGGCGGCAAGACGTGGAAGAACCTGGGCCTGAAAGCGTCCGAGCACATCGGCCGCATCGCCATTGATCCGAGGGACTCGACTATAGTCTACGTCGCCGCACAGGGACCGCTCTGGGGCCCGGGCGGAGATCGCGGTCTCTACAAAACTACCGACAACGGGAAGACCTGGAAAAAAATTCTCAACATCAGCGACAACACCGGCGTCACCGAGATCGTGATCGATCAACAGAATCCGGACACGCTGTACGCAGCGTCTTATCAACGCCGGCGGCACATGTGGACTTTGATCGACGGCGGGCCGGAGAGCGCGATCTACAAATCAACCGATGCGGGCGCGACCTGGAACAAGTTGCGGGCCGGCTTGCCGACAAGCGAAATTGGCCGCGTGGGATTGGCCCTCTCGCCGGTTGATTCCAACGTTATCTACGCGACGATCGAAGCGGCCGACCGCAAGGGCGGCATCTTTCGTTCAAACGATCGCGGCGGTAGTTGGGAAAGGCGAAACGAGTTTGATACGACGGCGATGTACTACGCGCGCATCGTGGCGGATCCGAAGGACGTCGATCGTCTTTACGTGATGAATGTTTTCCTGATGGTCTCTGACGATGGCGGCAGAACGCTGCGGCGGCTGGGAGAGAAATCGAAGCACGTCGACAACCACGACATCTGGATCAATCCCAACAACACCGATCATTACCTGGTTGGCTGCGACGGCGGAGTTTATGAAAGTCACGATCGCGGCGCGAACTGGCAGTTCAAAAACAATCTTTCCATCACACAGTTTTACGATGTGACGACGGACAACGACGCGCCGTTTTATAACGTCTATGGCGGGACGCAGGACAACTTCAGCGTGGGCGGCCCGGCGCGCACGCGCAGTGTTTCCGGAATCACGAATTCAGATTGGTTTGTGACCGTCGGGGGCGACGGTTTTCGCAGTCAGGTTGATCCGCAGGATCCAAACACTGTCTATGCCGAATCGCAAAACGGTGGCCTCGCGCGTTTCGACAAACGCACCGGAGAGCGCATGGGAATTCAACCGGCGACGGCGCGCGGCGAAGATCCGTTGCGCTGGAACTGGGACTCGCCGTTCATCATTAGCCCGCACCTGCACACGCGCCTCTACTTTGCCGCCGACAAATTATTTCGCAGCGACGATCGCGGTGATAGTTGGACCGTCGTCAGCGGCCAGCTATCGCGCGGTTTGGATCGCGAACGGCTTCCGGTGATGGGCAAGGTTTGGGGAATAGATGCAGTTGCGAAAAACGCTTCCACGGCTTTCTTCGGCAACGCGTCGGCCCTCGCGGAATCGCCGCAGAAGGACGGCCTGGTATATGTCGGTACGGACGATGGTTTGATTCAAGTCACCGAAGACGGCGGCAAAAACTGGCGCAAGATTGAAAAGTTTCCCGGCGTGGCCGACATGTCATATGTCAGCCGCATCATCACTTCGAACCATGAAGTGAACACGGTCTACGCGGCTTTCGATAATCATCAGAACGCCGACTTCAAACCGTACTTGTTGAAGAGCACGGACGCCGGCCGCACCTGGGTTTCTATTGCGAGCAACCTGCCGAAGAACGGCCCGGTGTGGGCCATCGCCGAAGATCACGTGAACCCTAATTTGCTTTTCACGGGCACGGAGTTTGGCCTCTTCTTTTCCATCGATGGCGGACAAAAGTGGATCCAACTGAAGGGCGGCCTGCCGACGATTGCGGTCCGCGATCTCAGTATTCAGAAACGCGAGAACGATCTGGTGGTCGCCACTTTTGGGCGCGGGATTTACGTTCTGGATAACTATACCGCGCTGCGTCAGCTAAAACCGGAAATGCTGAAACAGGAGGCCACGCTTTTCCCGGTGAAGGACGCGTTGATGTACATACAGTCGCAGCCCCTCGGCGGGCGCGGCAAGAGCTTTCAGGGCGAGTCTTTCTTCACGGCTGAGAACCCGCCGTTCGGCGCGACGTTTACTTATTACTTGAAAGACGAACTGAAGACACGCAAAGCAAAGCGTCAGGAAGCGGACAAGGAAGCGGATAAGAAAGGCACCGGCACGATTTTGCCGAGCCAATCTGATCTGCGTGCCGAAGAGGAAGAGGAAGCGCCGGCGATTATTGTAACTGTCTCGGACGGTGACGGGCGAGTGGTGCGCCGGCTGACTGGTCCAATCACCGCCGGGGTGCAGCGAGTCAATTGGGATTTGCGTTACCCACCGGCGTCGCTGCCGCCGCCGCCGAATCCGGACACTGAAGATATTTTTGCCGAGCCTCCGGGCGGGCCGCTCGTCATGCCGGGTACGTACAAAGTTTCGGTGGCCAAGCGAGTTGGCGGCGTGATGACTGCGCTCGCGCCGGCGCAGGAGTTCAAGATCGTAGTCGCCGGCCAGGAGGCAATGTCGCCTGCCGACCGCGCGGCCCTGGCTGAGTTTCAACAGAAGGCGGCGCGGCTGCAGCGTGCGGTGCAGGGATCTTTGGAAGCGGCGAACGCTTTGAAGCCGCGCCTCGCGTTGATTCGCAGGGCTCTGATGGATACTCCCGCAGCCGGAGACAAGATGCTGGACGAGGCTGCGGCCCTGGATAGACGGACGAATGAAATCCTGCGGGCCCTGCGCGGCGACACCGCCTTGCGCGCGCGCAACATCAACCTGCCGCCTTCGATCACTGAGCGAGTGGGCGACATCGTGGGAGCGCAGCGAACTTCGACTGCCAGACCGACGCAAACGCAGATGAATCAATACGCAGCCGCGGCGCAGGATTTTGAACAAGCGCTGAGTCAACTGCGGCAGTTGATCGAAGTGGATCTGGCCAGATTAGAGAAACAGATGGAAGCGGCCGGTGCGCCCTGGACGCCGGGGCGGATTCCGGAGTGGCGCGATCAGTGAGTAGTTTTCAATGGCGACGTGAGGAAAGGAAACGATTTTCCAGATATCATTTTCCATTTCTCATTTGTCATCCGGATCTGCGATTCAACACTGGTTACCTGCAGTAGGGAAGGGCGGCTTGCCCCCGCCGGTTGAATGCCATTCATTCAGCGGGGGCAAGCCACCCTTCCTTACTGCGAGTATTCCCAGATGACTCCTATTAACTTCCTTGCACCAGCATCACCTACTGGCCGATCAATGACCAATGGGAAATGACAAATGATATGGAAAATGGTTTTCTCCGGCCCTCCCTTAATCAATCACCTTGATCCGAACCTCAGCACCGTTCGTGCGAATCTCCGGCACGTACATCGCATGGCCCATTACCGGTAAAGCGTGAAAGACGCCCGGGCTTTCGGCGCGCATTTCGTAACTCATTTGCCAGACGCCTTCGGGAAGATGATCGATGAAGAGCGCTACCTTGCGATCGCGCAGCTCCTGATACACCCAACGAGTGCGGCCCGTGAAGTCGGTTGGGGAAGTGTAATTCATCAACAACAAGCGACTGCCGATTGCCGTCAAAGGCCCACTGTTCGCAGCAGCGGTGCGGGCCACGGCGCCCGACTTGAGTTCCTTGATGTAAAGATTCTCGCCGCTCCGGAGTTGTACTGCTTCCAAACCGCCCGGTTTCAAATCCTCGAACAACAGGTACTCGTAGTTATTCTTCGCTTCCACCGTGATCACGGTTTCTACGCGCTCGCCGCTCTTCACCGTGTCGCCATCGTTCAGCGCGACGCGTTCGGCAACAAAGCCCTTCAGCAGCGTCGCGTGATTGACCAGTTTGAAATACTGGCGGCGCACGAAGATCTCATTGCCCGCCGGCTTGATCGGTTCTTCCAAACTGAAGAACTTTGCCTCTGCCGAGAAATAGAGCGGGCCAGAGCCGCTCGTGCGGCGGATGCTGATCTCGTTCTGACCGTCGCGAATAAACTCGCGCGGAACTTCAAACCTGCTGGGCGCGCCGAGCGCGTCTTCAGCCGTGATTTGTTTGGTCGCCACCGAGTTTCCGTTTACCAGCAACTCATAACCCAGTTGCGGTTGTAGTTCTTTGCTGACGCGCAGGTAGTCATTGAGCGTCAGCACGACAATCGCGGTGTCGCGGGTATTGCTCCACTGAGCGCCGCGCCGGTTCTTGATCAGCCAGTTGGTGACCGGCTCGATCAGTTTATTCTGCGGATCGATGGCCAACATGGCACGCAGAGCAAACGACGTTGCTTCGACGCCGCCATCCGACCAGCGCCAGTAGACGCCGTCCTCGCCCCAGTGGGCCGTACCGAGCACCGAGGGATCCGAAGCCGGCCCGCCACTCTGCACAACCGACGTGTCAGGTTTGGAATCGATCTTGACGCCGTTTTCCAAATTCTCGACGAGGGTTTTTGCCTTGTCGTAGTAGCTGAAACTTTGGGCGGACAACGCCAGCAACGCTCGGGTGTAGGCGTTGAGTTTGTCGCGGTTGGCCCACAGGTTGTTAAAGGCCTTCACCTGGAACTGGCTGATGGATGGATCGGCGAGGGCGGCCGGCGTCGCTAGCGAGTGGTGCGCTGCGAGTGCGTGCAGCATCCAGGCCTGAATGTCGTAGTTGGTTTCTTCTTCGACCAACTCCTTGTCCAGGTAACTTGCCGCACGCTTGGCGGCTTCGGGTTTAACTTCGATGCCCGCCTGGCGTGCGAGGGCCATGCCCCACAACACATACGCAGTCATGAAGTGATCGCTGTCGCCCTCTTTCCACCAACCCCAGCCGCCATCTGCGTGCTGGAAGTTGTAGAGCCGATCCAAACTTTCTTTGGTGATGCGATTTAGTTCCGTCAGATCGTGCTTACCCTTCGGATGCGTCGCGGCCGCGCTCGCTGGTTCGATACCGCCGAAGATCTTGTTCATTGCCGTCTCCGGTTTTAGCCCGAGGTCGCGCAATGTTTTTGCGGTAATTGCCGCCGGCAGAAAACGGCTCATGGTTTGCTCGGTGCAGCCGTAGGGATAATCAACCAGGTAAGGAAGCGCATCGAGCATCGTGGTGGCCATGCTCGGCGCCACCTGAACAGTTAACGTGGTCGACTCCGGCCGCCGCTCTTTTGGAATGTCGAGTTTGATGGCGACGCTGTCGGCGCGCATCTTGCCGGACCGCGAGATAAACTTCTCGATGCCGTGTTCGAAAACAGGGTAAGTCTTCTCCATCGCGTCGCTGTATTGATCACCGCGCGCTGCGACCTTCAGTTTCGCCTCGCCGGCCTGGGTTACAGATACGAGCCAGTCGACGCGCAATTCACTGTTCGCTGCGACCTGGAGCGGAGCGATCTTCGTTCCGACGTTTTTGTCATTAACAATTCGCCCTTCCACCCGCAGACCTTCGGCGTCCAACGCCGGCGAAACCGACATGGGCCGATCGGTGTTGTTGTTGATAACGGCGGACACCGTTACGCGATCGCCCACCACGAAGAAGCGCGGCGCTTGCAGTCGTACGATCAGCGGTTGCTTCGTCCGCGTCGACGTGTTCCCGATACCGAATTGATTTCCCGTGGTAACAGCGCGGGCGGTCGCCTGCCAGGTCGTGAGCGAATCGGGATACTTGATTTTGATGGTGGCTGCGCCGTTCGCATCCGTCATTACATCCGGCTGCCAGAAAATGGTTGAACGAAAATCACTGCGTACTTGCACAGCAGGTTCTTGTCCGGGAGGCGGCGGCGGAGCATCATCGTCCTTGCCTCGCTCCCGGAGGGCGCTAGTGGCAGGCATACGCCCGTTAATCGGTAGCGCGCTTACTGACTTCGCGAGGACCTGGCCGCTGCGAAAAGTCTCTGCGGAGAGACCGTCGCGGCTAACCATGTCGGCCCCGGAGGCCGTGTTGCCACCTACGCCTGGTCCATAACCACCGCCGGTCCCTGCCGCTACTTCATTTTCAGTGTCTTCAAAGCGACCAGCTTCTTTGATATCTACCAGCGTTCCCTGGGCGACCAGGACCAATTGAATGTACGCCTTGTGATTGAAAGTGCTCTGCGTCTGGACCAGTTGGGCCCGCTTGGTGCCGTAATAAAACTGGCGCGGATCGCCGGCATAGTCCTGCTGAATGTAGTTAACCGACTCGTCGATCAAAGCGAACGCAATCTCCGCCGCCACCGGCTTACCGTTGGCGTCGCGCGCAGTTATTGCGAGGGTGCCTTCCTCGCGCGGTTGATATTGCTCGCGATCGGCCTTCACATCGATCGTCAGGAATTGCTGCACCGGCGGCACGACGACCTGCTTGTTATCTACAGATAATGCGGCGTCGCTCACCATCACTGCGTTGAGAAAGATGTTCGGCACGTACCGGGGCTCGATCGGTATTTCCAGCAGCTTGGCGGTGCCAGTGACGTGGACCAGTTGGTAACTGAACAGATCATCGCCTTCGACGCTGAACAGCACGTAGCGATCGGAGGTCGGCACGGACAGCATTACCGGCGCCGTCTCTCCCGCACGGAACGTATCTTTGTCGACAATTATCTCCACGCCATCGTGACGATAGCCAAGTTCCGTCGTGGCATTGGTCGCCACAAAAACGTAGGTTTCAGCCTTGATCGGCGGCAGGAAACGATCGCGGTCGGGTTTTCCCGGCACGGACTCGCCTTGTTGCGAACTTTCCCAGGCCACGCGGTAGTAACCGTCGCGTTCCGCAATAAATTGAAACTGAGCTTCACCCTGGGCGTCGGTCTTCACTGTTTGAGTAAGAATGTCGTCGTGTTGATAGCCGCGAAACTTCAGCCGCCATGCTTTCTGTCCGCGAGGGACTGGCGGCGGAAATGCGCCCCGTAATTTTTCCCGCAGCTGGCGCAACTCTTCGCCTTTAACCTCGCGGCCGGTGGGATCGAGCCAAACTTCCCACCAGAAATCACGCGTCACTTTGACTACGCCCGTCGTAGTCACTGGCTGCTCATTCGCGTCAAGCGCTTTGATGTCGATCGTGACGCGGTCTTTCGGACGATAGATATTTTTCTGGGCGCGCGGGTAAACGTAATAGCGCTGGCGCGTAACGCGCACGTCGTCACTGCCAACGATCTCGCGCCGGGAAGAGTCGGTGACGCGCGCCTCAATGTGATACTGAAAATCCTGATTGTAATTTTCCCGCGGCGTATCGAACGCGAGTAACGCTTTACCCGTCGCGTCAGTCTTAATCGTTTCGCGTTTGATTACCGACCCCTGGCCGTAGTAGTAGTTGCTGCCTCGTCCCACTTCCAGGTCATCGTAGTACCAGGCGTATTCGTGACGCGGATACCAATAGTGATAGAACGGCTTTTGATAGACGACGACCTCGACTGAAGCATTACTGACCGGGCCGCCGAAGTAGTAATCGGCTTGAATACTGACTTCGACTCGTTCACCCAACCGGAACGCTTTTTTCTTGCCGTTCTCTTCGGGAGTTTTTACCGATACTTTGAACTCCGGCAGTTTGTACTCTTCCAGGCGAAATAACCTCGCGTTGCCAATGCCATGCTGCCGATCCTGATCCCAAAACTGGATTTGGTATTCGCCGAGGGGCAGTTCTTCGCCCAAATCGAGCGAACCCCACGCACTGCCGAATGCGTTCAGTGTGGCCTTGCCCTCGCTAACTTTTGTGCCCCGCGGATCGTTGATTTGATATTCCACCACCTGGTTCGCGGGCGTTGAATAGCCGCCGCTGCTATATCGCCGGGCGGTGAACTTCCAATTGACGGTTTCCTTCGGGCGATAGGCCGGCCGATCGGTGTAGGCGTAGATTCGCCACGCGTCTGTGCTGTCGTTGCGACCGTAGGCGCTGGCCGCCGCGAAAGCTTCTCGATCAGCGCCGCCCGTATTAACTGCGCCGGCTACCCAGAGATTGCTACTGTTAGTTTTGTTGTTGAGTTGGAATGGCGCCAGACCGTCGGCATTGGTGAGCCTGGTTATCCGGCGCGAATGCCATTTGTCGTTTTCGTAATACGTCTCCCACAGCACGATGTTCGCGTTGGCAATGGGAGCGCCGGTCACGGCATTCGAAAAATAAGCGAGGGCCTGCCGCGGCGAAGACTTCAAGACGACGGAGACGTCAGTGATCAAGAGCAGATCCCGGGCTGAAACTGAACCTCCGCGGGCTTCCAGCAGATAAGCGCCCAACGGTAGCTTGCTGTCGATGCGGACCTCTTTGCTGTAAGGGCGGTGATCGCCTTTTGCGTCAACGTCCTGTGACCAGGCCTTTGCAGGTGCTCTTCCGGCGACGCGCAGTCTTTGGATCCAGCTTTCAGTTTCGCCTTCGCCTTCATCCTCCTCAATGTTTTTGGTGAAGCGCACATCGCGGGTCAAATCAATGCGATAAAGCGCAAACTCCACGTGCTTTACATTGCGCGCTTCGAAGTTGAATTGCAGTTCGGACTCGGGCAGGAAGATGTTTGAAACAGCAACGCCGATCGTCGGCTGCGTGATCTGTTTAATATTCTCGATGGCTTGATCGTAATAGCGCGTTTCGCCTTTCCTGAATTCCCCAGTCAGCCGGCGGAAGAGTTCCAGCGCTTTAACGAAGTCCGGTTCTGGTTGCCACTGGCCGTTATCCAGTGGGCGAATGATGCCGTTGTTGGTCATCCACTCGGCATAGTGAAACAACGCATCGTCGTACCAATCGGTTTGCTTGCCGGCTTTGAGGGCGGCTTCAAATTCCTCGGGCACGCGCTCGCGCACTTCCCAATCGCCGCCCATGTACCGCATCGTCATCGCGATCAAAAAATGCAGATGGGCCTTTTCGTTCGCGGTCGTACTTATCTTCAGCGCGTTTTCCAGAAAAGGTAGCGGGATGTAGTAGCCGTAGTAAGTGTAGAAATAATCTCCACCACGATTTGGCGGTTCGGCCGCTTTGAAAATAATTCCCAGATAACGGCCGCGCGCTGTTTCGATGTCGCGCTGGCCGGCCCACCAATCAAGCGCCGGTTGATAATGGGGCCAGCCTCCGCCCCAATTATTTTGATTACGCCGCGCCCAGAAAAAATCTCCCAACGATTCATGCGCTTCGGCCCAGACGAGGTCGCGTTCATCGTCCCGGTCATTCGTGCGAATCAATTCCTCGAGTTGCTTTTGTGCCTGTTCAAATTTAGTTGTGTCTGCGGTTTCCGTCGCCGCCTGCGCGCGCCAGCTCGTGTCAGCCAAACGGAACTCAACCCAGCGTACTTCCTCCGGCGGGAGGCCGCTCTTTTTGATCAGGCCATAAACGTCGTGGGCCCGAGCGTATGAACCCGAAGCGTAAAACTTTTCGCCTTCAGCCCTTAATCTTGAATAGTCGGGCTGTTGCGGGGTCGGTAACAGGGAGAAAAAGCCGAGTAGGGCGATTGCGATAATTGTCTTCATTGTTTGAGGCCGCCGGTGTAATAGAAGTAGTAAGTCTCAAGTTTGCGTGAATGACAAACCCGTGGTGGCGTTGTGGTCCTTAGACCGCTCGGTCACGCGCGGGAGTTGCCCGTTTGTTCCATCTGATGAACGGGATAATCCGAAGCTCCTTGCACATTGGTCGTCAGGGGCGGCGCCACAGCGGGAGGCAGAACGAGATTTATCCGCAGATTACACAGATTTCGCAGAAGAAAACCAACCACCGGCAAATGCCTTTCAGGCTTTTCTTCTAGTTCTCCGGTCTTCCAGCATCTGTGGAATCTGCGTAATCTGCGGATGAACCTACTATCCTTCTGCCTCAAAAAAGTGCGCGTATGAATCGCCCGTAGTGCGATATCGTGCATCGCAATGTCGCTGCAACATTATGACCAAATGCGTGCCGAAACCGTTACTTCCTGCAAACATTGAGCTAATCAAGTCGCCGCAGTCGAGGCTCTCAGGGATCGACTGTCTTCAGGGCGGGGCATGATACTTGCGACCTATCAACTCAAAGCAAACGTGAAAAGTCGTTGTTAAAGGGGCCATTCGCGCCCTCAAGGCTCGAGGAGGTAAGAGGCAATCATGAATAACATAAAAATTTGGCCGCACCTGACGTTAGTCGGAGTGCTGTGCGCAGTGCTCGCGGGTGCCGGGGCCGCTTTCTATTTGCGACATCAACAGAACGCAACGGCAGAAGCTTTGCCGAACGCCGCCCGCATCCAGCGAGTGGATGGCGAGGTAGCGCTAAACAATAGTCTTGATCCAGCGAATGCCGCGAACGAGGCAAATTCGCAATGGACCACCGCCGCGCCTAATCAACCCTTTTCAGTTGGCGACCGGATCTACACGCGGGATAACTCGCGGGCATCGCTGGCTTTTACCGGACGCAACTTTGCGCGGCTAAATCCCAACACTTCGCTGGACGTACTTACCTTGGCCGGCGATCGCACGCAGCTCGCGTTGCGCGATGGGTCCGCGCTTTTTGATGTCGGCTATCTGGCGCCCGGTGAAGTGT
The DNA here is from genome assembly GCA_034665305.1 of Blastocatellia bacterium. Lineage (GTDB taxonomy): Bacteria > Acidobacteriota > Blastocatellia > Pyrinomonadales > Pyrinomonadaceae > DASXRU01. The sequence continues at coordinate 75,798 of JAXDFZ010000019.1, forward strand.
TCGAAGTAGCCACGCCCTATGGAGCCGTCGATTTTGATGAGCCGGGATTGTACAACGTCGGCCTTAATGACAACGGCGGCGGCGCGGCGGTGTCGGTGCTGAGTGGGTTGGCCCAGGTGGTGGGCTTAGGCGGTTCGGGACGGATTAGTAAAGGCGAAATGCTTACCCTATTGGGCCAGACGGCCGCACAGGTAGCGTTGTCCAGTCTGGATCGCGGCAATGCCGGCTATCTCGTCGATGACTATTATCGCTATCAGTATCCAAACTACTATGACGGTCGTTACAGCAACTATGACGCTTACCTAGGTGATCCTTCTTACTACGATCCCTATCGCCGGAACGTCAGTTATCAATATGTAACTTCTGCTATTCCTGGTCTGAACGATCTTGATTATTACGGTGACTGGCAAAACGTCAGCGGTTACGGTTATGCCTGGCGGCCGCGCGTGGACTCCGGTTGGGTGCCATACCAGGCGGGCAGTTGGGTCAACGATTATCCCTATGGTCCAACCTGGGTTTCCAGTGAACCTTGGGGTTATGCGCCTTATCACTATGGCCGCTGGGCCAACGTCGGCAATCAATGGTACTGGATTCCGGAGAGCGTCAACACGACCCCGGTATATGCACCGGCGCTGGTCGCGTTTGTTCCTTTGAATAACGCCAACGAGATAGGCTGGGTGCCCCTCGGCCCGGGCGATCCATATGCGCCGCGGTACTACGATCAAAACTGGCAGCCTTATTACTTATCAAGCACTTCAGTGACGCCGTCGCAGTTAATCAATGTCGGCGTACCCGGCGCGGTGACCGTAGTGCCGCTGCAGGATTTCAATCGCGTGATCGACGCTCGCACGATCAGCAGAATCAATCCGCAGATGTTGGCCCAGGTGCGGCCCACTCTCGATCCGCTGACGCTGACGCCATTGCGAAATGCAGTGATCCACTCGGCGTGGGGTCGCGGAAAAATTGATTTGCCGCCGGGGATTGCGAAGAAGCTTTACGAAACGCACGTCGTAACCAGCAACGCGCCGTTGTCGCCTCCTTTTAGAAAAGATTTTGCCAAGGCCATGCGGGCGGAAACTGTTGCGGACAAAGCAAAGGGGAAGAAGTTTGAGGTGAGGGACGAAAGACAAGGCCGGCAGGTTCAGCAACCAGCCGACAACAAACAGCAGGAGGCCGCACGGCGACAACAGATAGATGCGCTCGCCGCTGAAGCCGCCCGTGGTAACAGAGACGCACAACGCCAGCAACGCGAGTTGCTGCAACAGCAGGGAAGGCAGCAAGCGGAACAAGCGCAAGCTGCGCGCCGGGCTGCTGTACCCCAGGCCCAGGGCGAAAGAGTCGGACATAAGGCGCAACCGCAACCGAAGCCCGAAGTCGCCAGGCCCCAAATGCAACCGCGCCCGCAACCTCAGCTGCGGGTTGAGCGACATGAAATGAAGGCGCGCCCGGCGGCGGCGCCGGTGCAGCCGAGGGCGCAACCGCAACCACGGCCGCAACCACAACCAAGGGCGCAACCACAACCAGCAGCGGGGCCGGCTCACGGTAAGCCCGACAAGCCCGGGCCACCGGCCCAGCCAGGTGGTCAGGGTCAAGGCGGAGGAAAAGGCAAAGGCAAGGGGAAACCGTAACGGGTAGACTTGGGCCGCGGCCCGAAGGGCTGCAAGATAGTAGCCGGTGGTCGCAGACCACCGGCATGCAATCCAATTGATGGTCAGCACCCTGAAAGGGTGCAAGACGTTTCGGTCCTATTAGCTCAGATCGGGCACCCTTTCAGGGTGCGTCTGATCGGCCGGCTACCGGAGGTCTTCGCTGCGCTTCGACCTCCGGCTACTTTCTGCCAACCCTGCGGGTTGCAAGTACCTTTCTTCACATCGCTAGAGAACCTTCGTTCTTAGGCCTGTCTCTTTCAAAATTAGACTTGCTTGCATTAGCAGTTGGACAGACAGGAATGTCTGTCCTACATTCGTCATATGACGGATGGGTCAGAACCAGTAGCGGCCGATCAAAACGATTCCCTGGAAACTCAGCGATTCGATCCGGCGGAAATCCGGCTCGCCTCGCCGGCGCCCGGCCTGGTCCTGCGAGAGCGCTACCATCTTGATAGTGAAATTGGGCGAGGCGCGATGGGCGTTGTCTTTCGCGCAACCGATTTGCAGTTGCAGCGCGGCGTAGCCGTAAAGCTCCTCGCGGAAAAAGTCCCAGACGATGAAATGCGCGCGCGCTTCCTGCGCGAAGCGCGGGCCGCTGCCTCGCTCAACCATCCAAACATAATTTCAGTTCACGATGTTGGTGAGGATCACGGCTTTCCCTTCTTCGTAATGGAACTCGTCGACGGACCCAGTCTGGCGGACGCCGTCCCGGCCGATCTGCCACACGTAATCGAACTGGCGTGCCAAATCTGCACGGCGCTCGAACACGCTCACGAAAAGAAACTCGTGCATCGCGATCTGAAGCCGGCAAACATTCTGTTGTCGGGAACGACCGCCAAGCTTGCCGATCTGGGATTGGCGTTACCGTCACGCGGTTCGCGAATCTCGCGAGCGGGTATGATTCTGGGAACTGCGGCGTACATGGCGCCGGAACAGGCGTTGGGAAAAGCGCTTGATGGCCGCGCCGATCTCTACGCGCTGGGCGTCATGCTTTATGAGTTGACGACCGGGCGCGTTCCGTTCCTGGGCGATCCGCTGGCAACGATCTCGCAACATCTGCATGCGCCAGTTGTGCCTCCCCGGGTATTGCGCCCTAGTCTGCCTCGCCCCATCGAAGCGGTCATCCTGAAACTCCTGGCAAAAGATCGGCCCAACGTTTTGCCGGCGCGGCGGAAACAGCCGTCGCTCTGCGAGCGGCCATGAGCGCTGCGGACGAGGAATTCGCGGAAGACACTGCGCCGGCTGTGGTGTTGTTGGATGCCCTCGCACGCGGGCGGCTGATCGCGCGCGATGCTGAACTTTCGGAAGCTCGTGAGCTATGGCGTCGCGCCCGGGAAGGCCGGGGACATTGTTTGTTGCTGAGTGGCGAGCCAGGCTCCGGCAAAACCCGTCTGGCGCGCGAAATAATTGTGCAGGCGACCGTCGATGGCGCCGCGGTCTTGAGCGGGGCGTGCTACGAATACGAAGCCGCTACGCCGTATCTACCTTTTGTCGAAGCTTTTCGTCGTTGGTTGCGCGAACAAAAAGATGACGCGAGTTTGCGCACTCTGTTGGGATCGAACGCGGCCGAAATCGCCAAGCTGGCGCCGCAAGTGGAAACGCGTCTCGGCCCCTTTCCGCAACGTTGCCCGCGCACGAGGAACGCTTTCGTTTCTTCGAAGCCGTGACGCAGGTATTCGCCAGGCTGGCGCAACCGCACGGTTTACTGTTCTACCTCGACGATTTGCACTGGGCCGACAGCGGCACACTCTGGCTGCTGGGCCATTTGATTCGTAACTTGCATGAGGGACGGGTGCTAATTGTCGCTTCATATCGCGACACCGAACTCGATCGCGCGCATCCGCTGGCCAAGTCGCTGGTGGATTGGAACCGCGAACGGCTGACCACCCGCATTGTGCTGAAGCGGTTTGGTCCAGAGGAAACGCGAGCGCAGATCACCGCGCTGCTCGACGAAAATATTTCCGGAGAGTTTTCCGCCGCCGTGTATCGCGAAACCGAAGGCAATCCGTTTTTCGTCGAAGAAGTAATGAAGGCGCTGATCGAGCAGGGTTCAGTGCGCCGCGAAAGCGGCCGTTGGAAACGCTGTGAACTGGCCGACCTGGTTATTCCGCAAAGCGTCAAAGAAGCGATCGGTAATCGCTTGAACCGCGTCAGCTCGCAATGCAACGAAGTCTTGCGGGCAGCCGCCGTGCTCGGCAAGACTTTCACGATCGAAGAATTGATGGCTGCGGCTGAGGGCCAGAACGAGAACACGTTGCTGGATGCGCTCGACGAAGCCGTCGCGGCGCAGTTGCTGGCCGCCGATCGTGACGAAGCTTTTAGTTTTACGCACGACAAGATCCGCGAAGTCCTCTATGAAGAGTTGAACCCGGTGCGCCGCCGGCTTTTGCACAAGCGCACCGCGGCGGGGCTGGAGCGCCATCGCGAAAGGGCGCCGGTTTCAGTTGAAACTCTGGCCCATCATTACCTTCATGCCGGCGAGTATGAGCGGGGACTGACTTACGCGAAGCAGGCCGCGACTGAGGCCGAGCGAATCTTCGCTTACGACGAAGCTATCGCGGCCTACGGTCACGCGCTGGAGTGCGCGGAGTCGCTCGGGTTGGCGAACGAGCAATTGGCGTTGGAAGAGGCGACCGGAAATGCGGCCATGGCTTCCGGTGATACGCTGCGGGCCATCGAACATTCCGATCGGGCGCTGAACCTGGCGCACGATTCCATGGATCGCGCGCGCATCCAGTGCCAGGCGGCGAGTTCGCTGGTCACCAACGGAGATCAGCGGGGGCTGGATTATGTGCGGGACGCGTTAAGGTTGCTGAATCCGGAGGCGCATCCGATGGAGACAGCAAACGCGATGGCGATCGAAGGCCGCTTTCATCACCTGGCCGGCCGCCACCACGAAGCGATTGAAATACTGGAACGCGCGGCGGCCCTCGCCGCGCCGGCGGCAGAAAAACAAATCACACCGTTCGAAGTTTCTACGATGGCCTTGATTTTCGGTTGGCTCGCGGGCGCGTACCAGCACATGGGCCGCTACGCCGATGGCGACGTATGGGCCTGGCGCGCCGTGGAGTTTGGCCAAACGCATGGAGCGCCGTTGGCCCAGGCGTTGGGATATGAATTCCTGGGCGAGAACGGAGTGGGCCAGGGCAACTGGCAACAAGCTCTCGAATTTGCAGCCAGTGAAAGAGAGATCGCGGCGAAGCTTCATTCGCGTGAACGCCTGGGTTGGACCTACATGGTCACGTCGCTTAGTTACATTGCGCTGGGGCAACCGGAAGCCGGCGAACGTGAATTGCGAGAAGGGATCATCCTCGCGGAGTCGCTGGGCGAAAAAAGACTGCGCGGTCTGCTGAAAGGAAATCTGGCAATCGCGCTCGCCAACGTCGGCCGCCTTGATGAAGGATTGCAAACCGGCCGTGAGAATTTTGCTGACGCTGAAGCCCTCGGCTTGCTTTACACGCGCACCGAAGCGCGCCGTTGCCTGGCCCATGTTTATTTTCGGCGCGGCGAGTTGGATGAAACGCTGCGGCTCTGCGAAGAGATTTTGGCTTTACTGGGCGAAGGTAAATCGCCTGTTAGCCGCCTCTGGTTGGGACCATTGCACATTGAAACGCTGTTCCTGGCAGGACGAGTTGATGAAGCCCGGCTGCGGTTAGCCGACTATGAAGAAGTCGTGGCCGGATGCCAGTCGCCGCGATTCAATCAGGAAGCAACTCGGTTGCGGGAACTGATTGCGGTCGGGAATTAAGTACGAAAACATTTTCCATATATCATTTTCCATTTCTCATTGGCCATCGATAGGGCAGAGGAACTGGTAGCGCGGGCACGGATCCATTCTCAGTGCGGGGCAAGCGCGACGCAGCTGTGGATTGCGTTCAGCGACGAGGAAGTCATCCAAAGCGCCGGCGCCCCGGCGCCCTCCATAGTTCCTCAATGTCAGATGAGAAATGGAAAATGAGAAATGGAAAATGGGTGTGCTCTTCTTAGAAAGCCTCACCAATCTTCCTTAGCGATGTACTGCAAAACGGATTTGATGGAAGTCACGGAATAGCCACCGTCGCTTTTCAAAATCGGGAGATGACGATAGCGGCCCAGCGACATCTTATTGAGCGCCGCGGCGATTGAATCAGTTTCCCGCAGCGTTTCAGGATTCGGACTCATCAGGTCTTTCACCTGAATATTGAGATCACTGCCGCCGGCTCCAGTCATCTTCATCAACACATCGTGCTCGGTGAAAATTCCCTTTAGTTGGTTATCAACGGCATCAAGTACGAGAGCACAGCCTCTTTGCGCTTCCTTCATGCGGCGCACAACTTCGATTGCCGGCGTGTTCGGGGCAACAAACAAAGTCTCTTCGCGGGGTAGCTGGCGCAAATCGTCTTCCATTACAGAACGGGCCAATCCCTCGGCGTTGCCGGCGTGCGGCACGTCAAGGTCGCGAAACGGCGTCAGGCAATTCTCGCAACGATCATTGCCTTCCAAATTTTCGTGACCGCATGATGGACAAAGCATATTGTCGATTTCAGGTTGTTGATTTCAGAATGCTGATTTTGGATTACGATTAACAGTTCAGGTTTTGTTCAAGATGTGCGAGCTCAGGTTCGGATTGAAATCAGCTGCTTCGCAACGGACAAATCCGCAATCCGAGATCTGAAATCCGCAATCGGCTATTCGACGACCCAGGTATCGCCGCTGTTGATTAGTTTTTCTAAACTGCCGGGGCCGAATTTAGTGATCGCGGCGTCAATCTGTTCCGTCATCATGTCTTCGTAGGTCTTGCGTTCGACCGCGCGAAAGATTCCCACCGGCTGCGGAAAATCGGGCTGCTCCATGCGCGCCAGCATGAACGCCACCGAAGGATCCTGCAGGTAAATATCGTGGACCAGGATGTCGGCTTCGGTGATTCCGTTCTCGCCGATAGTCGCAACTTCCGGGTGCGCCCCGTTCATGCGAATGCCCTGCGTGCGGTCCTTGCCGAAGATCATCGGCTGTCCATGCTCGAGATAAAGGACGCGTTCAGAGCGGACACTTCGTTCCGCAAAAGAATCGAAGGCGTGATCGTTGAAGATATTGCAGTTCTGGTAAACCTCGACGAACGAGATGCCTTTGTGTTTCGCCGCTGACTGGACGATTGCGCCCAGATGTTTGACGTCGATATCGATTGAGCGCGCTACGAAGGTTGCTTCGCTGGCGATAGCTAGCGAAAGCGGATTCACCGGATAATCGATCGTGCCCATCGGCGTCGATTTCGTCTTTTTGCCCATCTCAGAAGTGGGGCTGTACTGGCCTTTGGTCAATCCGTAGATGCGATTATTGAAAAGGATGTAGTTCAGATCCAGGTTGCGACGAATGGCGTGCATGAAGTGATTGCCGCCAATCGAGAGGGCGTCGCCGTCGCCGGTGATTACCCAAACGCTGAGCTCCGGATTAGCGGCCTTGATGCCGGTGGCAATCGCGGGCGCGCGGCCGTGGATGCTGTGAAAACCATAAGTGTTCATGTAGTAAGGAAAGCGCGACGAGCAACCGATGCCGGAAACAAAAACGATCTTCTCGCGCGAAATTCCCAACTCCGGCATGACTTTCTGCACGTTGTTCAGGATGGCGTAATCGCCGCAACCGGGACACCAGCGCACTTCCTGATTAGAAACGAAATCCGCCTTCGCCAACTTCACCGGGGCGATGCCGCCGGAAGTTGACGAACCGGTCTCGCTCTCGGCAGAGACCGCTGTTTCCGTGATCACTTTGTGGCCGTTGCCGTTTGAACCGTTAGCGTTGGTACTCATTCGGGTTTCCTCACTTCTAGACTTGTAAATAGTTCGGCCACGGGAAATTTGAAGTCGGGAACGACGTCGCCACCGTCTAGCACGTCTTTTTCAGTAAGCGTTTCAATGTCCATGAGAGAGCGATAAACAGTTACGGTTTTCAAGCTTGGACTTACAGTCCAAACCAAATGCGTCCCGAACTCCAACCATTCCCCAACCTTTATCTCAACGTCGCCTACCTTGTCAGAAGGGCTTACGACTTCAACCGCCAAATCGGGAGCGCCAAGCCAATAACCGTCAGTATCGCCTACGGCCTCAACCCGGTCCTTTCGGATGAAGGCAATATCCGCCGCGCGTACAGTATCTGGGTTGCTTCGTAGTTTGAAGCCCGTCTCGGCGGCATAGACTTCGCCAAGCATATTGTCTTGAACGTGTTTGGCCAACGGCGCCGTTAGGCGCACGATGATCTTCCCGTGCTTATGTCCGGCCGGAGACATCTGTTTCAACTCCCCTTCGATAAGTTCGTATCGGAACGTACCTCTGGGAAGTTTCAGCAGATCTTCAGCGGTCAAAATTTTGTCCGCGACCGTACTCACAAATACTCCTCAACCTTCCGCACAATCTCGCGAATCTGGAAGGGCCGGCCTTTAACCTTCGAGAAGGCCACGGCGTCCACCAGAAACTTCGCGCGAATCATGGTGCAGAGCTGGCCCAGGTTCATCTCCGGCACAATCACCGTTTCGAACCCGGCCAATATTTCGCCCAGGTTCTTCGGGAACGGGTTCAGGTAACGCAGGTGCGCGGCGGAAACGCTCTTGCCTTCCTTCTGCAGTCTTTCAACCGCCGAAGTGATCGAGCCGTAAGTCGATCCCCAACCGAGCACCAGGACCTTACCGGTCTTTTCGCCGAAGACCTCGATCAACGGAATGTCGTTGGCCGCGCGATCCACTTTTTCCTGACGCAGTAGGACCATGAAGTGATGGTTCTCAGGATCGTAGTTCACGTTGCCGGTGATGTGCTGCTTTTCGATGCCGCCGACGCGATGTTCTAAACCAGGAGTTCCCGGAATGGCGTACGGCCGCGACAGAGTTACTTCGTCGCGCGAGTAGGGCATGAAGTTCGTCGGATCGGTAGTGAACTGGATATCGATCTTCGGCAGTTCGCTAATTTCCGGCAAGGCCCAGGGCTCGGCGCCGTTGGCCAGGTAACCGTCGGAAAGGTAAAAGACCGGAACCATGTATTTGAAAGCGAGGCGCACGGATTCGATGGCCATTTGAAAACAGTCGGCGGGCGTCGCCGGAGCAACCACGATCACAGGACACTCGCCGTTGCGTCCCCATACGGCCTGAAATAGATCGGCTTGTTCGGTTTTCGTCGGCAAACCAGTGGATGGCCCACCGCGCTGCACGTTGATAATTACAATAGGCAACTCGGTCATGACGGCGAGCCCGATCGCTTCCTGCTTCAACGCGACTCCCGGACCCGACGTTCCGGTCAGGCCGATGTGTCCCGTAAAGCTGGCGCCGATGGCTGAACAGACCGCAGCGATTTCGTCTTCTGCTTGAAAAGTTTTGACGCCAAAGTTCTTGTGACGCGCGAGCTCATGCAGAATGTCCGAAGCCGGCGTGATCGGGTATGAGCCGTAAAACAAAGGACGCCCCGCGAGTTGCGAAGCCGCGACGAAACCGATCGCCGTCGCTTCGTTGCCCGTAATCTTGCGATACTTGCCGGGAGCAATTTGCGCCTTCTTGACCGTGTAGTGCGTCGTGAAGACTTCCGTCGTATCGGCAAAGTTGTATCCAGTCTTCAGTACGATTTCATTGGCCCTGGCCAGCTCCGGGTTCTTGCCGAACTTGTCATTGATCCACTTGACGGTGTTTTCCATCGGCCGGTCGTACAGCCAGTAAAGCACGCCCAGCGCGAAGAAGTTCTTGCAGCGATCCATTTCCTTGCGCGAAAGCTGGACCACGCCCTTCAGCGCATTCATGTTAAGCGTTGTGATCGGCAGTTTGTGAACGCGATAGCCTTTGAGCGAACCGTCTTCGAGCGGGTTTGATTGATAGGCGGCGTGGGCCAGGTTTTCTTTAGTGAACTCATCAGTGTTGATGATCAGCGTGCCGCCCTCTTCCAAATCGGAGAGGTTTACTTTCAGCGCGGCCGGATTCATCGCCACCAGCACGTTGGGCTGATCGCCCGGGGTGCGGATGTCCTGGCTGGAAAAGTTCAATTGGAAACCGCTGACGCCGGGCAGACTGCCGGCCGGTGCGCGAATCTCGGCGGGAAAATCAGGCAACGTGGAAATATCATTGCCGATGACCGCAGAGGTATTGGTGAACTGGGTGCCGGTTAATTGCATGCCGTCGCCGGAATCGCCGGCAAAGCGAATGGTCACGGTTTCCAGCTCTTCAAAAAGCTTGTCCAGTTGTGCTACCGGGGGTTCAATAACAGTGCTCATCTTGTGAACGATTCCTTCCGCATGAAAAGTAAATGGTGAATGGTGAATGGTGAAAAGCGTTTCCGCTATTTACCATTGACGATTCACCATTCATCCGCCTTCTTCAGTGTCCATCACCTGTGCCGGAACCGGCGGCAGGTTCATCGTAGTCTTGGGGTAGCTCTCGGCTAAATACGAAATCACATCGAATACGGAAACTGAGCCCACCAGCTTTCCGTCTCTTACCAATGGAATATTGCGATAGCTCTTGTCGTTCATGATCTGGACCGCATCGCCAATCGTGGCATCGGGAGTCAGCGTTGCAACCACAGGCGACATCCAGTTGCTGACCGGCGCGTTCAGATCAACTTCTTCGCCAACTACTTTGGTTAGCAGGTCGCGCTCGGTAAATATTCCGACGATGCGTTCGCCTTCGCAAACAATCGCACAGCCGCCTTCATCTTTTTTCATCACTTCGATCGCCGCAGCCAACGAGGTGGACGGCTCGATACAGACGTAGTCATCCGTCTCCATCAGGCTGACTTTATCCTGACGAATGCGGGCTGCATCGCTCTTGCTGCTGATCTGAGTAGCCGGCTTCTGCCCGGCGTCCGAGGTTGTCGACATGACGAATGAAGCCCTTCGACCGTCAGATTCATTGAGAGACAAGGAGAAATTGTACCAGCAAAGTTACATCCGCGGAAAACCGGGGCCATCAGAAGTTCAGCGTACACGCATAATTTTGACGCCGTTTCATCGCGAGCTTGGGCGAAAACTCATAATCGCACCGCTCGAACTACTGTCAGGGAGCAAGCCCTGTGCCTGTTCGAAACCCTGCAATTGTGTTCTGAAGTGAAGAGCGATTGCGGGAACTGACCATTCACCTGCGAAGAATCGCCCAGCAACAGCGGACGCAATTCATTTCTGCAGCGCGCGCAGCTCAGTAACGTACGGTGACATCTCAATTAGTTGATCGATGATACCCGGCAGCAACTGCAACGTGCGATCGATTTCCTCCTCGGTGTTGTAGCGCCCCAGGGAGAAGCGAATCGACCCGCGCGCGGCCGTGTAAGGTACGTTCATCGCGCTGAGCACCGCTGAGGCTTCGTGGCGATCCGAGTTGCATGCGGAACCGGTAGAGACGCAAATACCGGCCGCGTCCAGGTGCGTTAGGATGTTTTCACCCTCCAAATATTCGAACGAGATATTCGCGGTGTTCGGCAAACGCTGCGCGCGATCGGATGTGCCGTTAAGACTCGCGTTCGGAATAGTTGTCAGGATTTGATCCTCGAGCCGGTCGCGCAGTGTTCTTATGCGGGAGTGTTCCACGTCGTCCATATCGGCGGCGAGTTCACAAGCCGCGCCCAGTGCGACGATATAAGGAACCGCTTCAGTCCCCGCGCGACGGCCCTGTTCCTGCCCACCACCGATAATGAAGGGCGGCAGCTTCACTCCATCGCGAATGTAGAGCGCGCCAATCCCTTTCGGGGCATGGAACTTATGACCCGAAAGTGAGAACAGATCGACTTCCGCCGCGCGCAAATTGATTGGTATCTTGCCTACCGCCTGCACGCCATCGACATGAAACACAGCGTCGGAATTCTCGCGAATGATCTTCCCGATCTCTTCGATCGGAAAAAGAACACCCGTTTCATTGTTAGCCAGCATGACGGAAACAATTCCGGTGTCGCGGTGCAACGCTTTGCGCAAGTCATCCAGATCCAGTTCGCCGTTTCGATCCACGTCCAACCAGGTAACTTCGCAACCGATTTCCGCCAGGTGTGAACAAAGGTTGCGCACCGCCTCGTGCTCGACGCGAGTAGTGATGATGTGGCGCCGGGTTGGGTTCTGCTCCAGGAACCCGCCGATGGCCCAGTTATCAGATTCGGACCCGCAGGATGTGAAAGCAATTTCGGCGGGACTGCTGGCGCCGATCAAAGCGGCGACTTGTTCCCGCGCTCGGGCAACTGCCGCCGCCATATTACGACCGAACGTGTGCGCGGAAGATGGATTTCCGTAAAGTTCCGTCAGGTACGGCTGCATCGCCGCGAAAACTTCCGGCGCGACCTGAGTGGTAGCGTTGTTGTCGAGATAGATCATGAAAGATCGTGAACCGTGAACCGTGAACCGTGAACCGTAAACAGTGAACAGTGAACAGTGAACAGTAAACCATGAATAGTGAACCGCGGACCTAGATTGTAAACGGTTGACTGCTGCGGCTTACTGTTTACGGTTTACGGTTCACGGTTCACTGTTTACGGCTCTCAAGATATCTTCAATCAAAGAGTAACATGAGCGGCAACCAGCTCCTGCTCGGCAAGCCCTCGTAACTTCTGCGATCGTGGTCAAGTTCCGAGCGGCGATCGCGTGTTCGATTGTGCTCTCGGCAACTCCGAAGCAACTGCAAATCAGCGCGTCATCGCCATTCCACAGTGCGCGTTTGGAGTCGCTGAAGTGTTGAATGGCCGCCAGCAACGCGTCGCGGCAGAGTTTCACGCACGCTGTCCTTGGTGGAGGAGTTTCGCCCTCGTGCCCGCCGGTTTGCGTCGCTGATTGTGCAAGCGCGGCCGCCTCGGCAACAGTCTTGCCCTTTACGCTTTCGGTGAGCAGCGACGCGCCGGAGACGAGGAGGCTGCAACCAATAGCGCGGAACTTTAGATCCGCAATCCTGTTTTGATCGTCGATCCGCAAAGACACCCGCAGCATTCCGCCGCACGCGAACGAACCGGCCTCACCGACGGCGTCAGGTTCGTTAATCTCGCCGACATTGTGCGGCCTCAGGAAGTGCTCGCGAAGATCCCGAAGTTCAGTTTCAAAAGCCATTGCCGTCGATACAGGTCTATAGAGTACAAGCTTTAGCTTGCGTGTTCCCAGAAAGAGTTCAAACTAATGCTCGTTCTGGAAATGCCTGGTTCCCAACGCTACCTCCAGTTCGACAATGTATATCCATTGCGGCATAATTCATGTTCAACCGCATAACTTACAACCTTTCAGGCTTTTTGCCTCGAACATTCAAAACACTATGGCTCAGTTAACAGAAGAACTCGTTTTACAAACTCTGCGGCAAATCAAAGATCCGGATCTGCACAAGGACATCGTCACTCTCGGCTTCATCAAGGATCTAAAAATCGATAATGGCAACGTCTCTTTCCGCATCGTGCTAACCACGCCCGCTTGCCCCGTGAAGGAGCAGATGGAGACCGAGGCCTATTCTCTCGTGAGTTCATTGGCCGGCGTCGCTTCCGTAAAGGTAACGATGGACGCGGAGGTGCCCAAGGGCCGCGGTATCGGAGACAAACTTTCTATCGAAGGCGTCCGCAATATTGTTGCGGTCTCTTCCGGCAAAGGCGGCGTCGGAAAATCGACGGTGGCCGTCAACCTCGCAGTTTCGCTCGCGCTGGATGGCGCGCGCGTAGGATTGATGGACGCCGACGTTTATGGCCCCAACGTTCCGATCATGCTGGGAGCCAGCCAGGCACGCCCTGAAATCGAAGGCAACAAGCTGATCCCGATCGAAGCTTACGGGGTGAAGCTAATCTCCATGGCGATTCTGCAGCCCGGAGATAAACCGCTAATAGTCCGCGGGCCAATCTTACACGGCCTGGTGAAGCAGTTTCTGTCGGACGTGAAGTGGGGCGAGCTCGATTACCTCATCGTGGACATGCCGCCGGGTACGGGCGATGTTCAGCTAAGCCTGGCGCAACTGGTTCCGGTACAGGGTGCGGTGCTGGTAACGACGCCGCAGGAAGTTGCGCTAATCGACGTGCGCCGCGCGTTGAAGATGTTTGAGACGGTCGCGGTCCCAGTACTCGGCATTGTGGAAAACATGAGTTACTTCATCGCGCCGGACACGGGCAATCGCTACAACATTTTCGGCGAGGGCGGCGGCCAGCGTTTGGCGGAGCAGTATGGCGTTCCCTTTCTCGGCTCTGTTCCGTTGGGAATAGAGGTGCGTGAGGGTGGCGACAAGGGCGTTCCGGTCGTCGTTAGCGCGCCCGAATCGCCGCAGGCGCAGGCATTTAAGCAAGTGGCTGAAGAGGTTGCCCGCCAGGTCTCGATTGAGGCCCTGAAGCCTGAGCTTGTCGTTTTAGGGAAATCTCAGTAAGATCAACCTCGAAAGTTGGCTTAGGGTTCAAGAGTACTGAGTTTGAGCATTTCTTAGCATAAGTGAGTTTAGGAGAAGAATAATGTCAGCAACAACTACTAACACAACACCGGAACTTAATAACGCGGCAGCAGCCGGTGCTCCGCCGATGTCGATGAATGTCACCGATGCGGCGGTGGTTGAGATCAAAAAGTTTATGGCCGGCGAAGAAGGTTTGCCGGAGACTGCCGGCTTACGCGTGCGCGTGGTGCCCGGCGGTTGCTCGGGATTCCAATACAGTTTGAATATTGAAGAAGATTCGCGCCAGGGCGACTTTGTGCTGGATGAAAAAGGCGTGCGGATGTTCGTCGACATGTTCAGCGCGCAGTATTTGAACGGCATTGAAATTGATTATGTGACCGGCGTGATGGGTTCGGGGTTCACCTTTAACAATCCGAACGCCAGCGGCGGCTGCGGCTGCGGCTCTTCGTTCACGGTCTAGCCTTTCACGAATAGTGGATGGACCAGGATGTCTGTCCTACGCGATAAGCGACAAAGCCCGGCTCTTCAAGTTTGAATTGCCGGGCTTCTTTTGTTTATCGCCGCTTTGCGTCACCGCGTCGTTGATGCTTCCGCTCTCTAGACGTTCTCACATGAAATTGATTCAAGCACAGTCTCGCGCAGAGATAACCAATGCGCGCATGCTGTTCGAAGAGTATGCGGCGGGGCTGGGCTTGAGTCTGTGCTTTCAAAACTTCGATCGGGAACTCGCAGAACTGCCCGGACGATACGCGCCTCCGAGCGGCCGATTGCTACTGGCTTTCGTCGACAATGAACTGGCCGGCTGCGTCGCCCTGCGCAAGATTGATGAAGGCGTCTGCGAGATGAAGCGGCTGTTTGTGCGACAGAATTTTCGTGGCCGGAGTTTAGGAAGAAACCTTGCCGCAGCGATTATCGATTCGGCCCGCGAGATTGGTTATCGGCAAATACGTCTGGATACACTGCCCGACAAAATGGAACCTGCGGTGGGTTTATATCGCAGGTTGGGTTTCAAAGAGATCGAACCCTACTACTCCAATCCAGTTCCCGGTGCTACGTTCATGGAACTCAGCCTGTGATTGTAGGGGCGTCACTCCGTGAGCGTTCTTTTTTGGAGTGCGGTGGCAAGCGTAGCGCGACACCGCTTTGGATTCTCGTGTGACGTGGTGTCAAAGCTAACCAAAGCGCCGTCGCCGCCTCGCTCTGCCGACGCACTCCAAAGGAGGCGCCCACGGAGGGACGTCCCTACAATTCGTGAAAGCAAGGGCCCTACCCCTTGTCACAAAGCTATCTTCCCACTATAAAGATACCGCTCTTCAGTCTGGTAAAAGCATCCTGTTAGTTTGCGCGCGAGCGGGGGCTGTCCGGCGCCGTTCCTGCGTCTTCTTTATTCAAATGAGAATCACAATCTGCCTGCTGCTATTTCTGTCATTAAGTTTTGGGATTACTCCGACCAAGGCGATCAAATTCACCGAACCCGCAGCGCCCGCCGATGTCGTCTTTAAGAACGGCAACATTTATACCGGTAACGAGCGACATCCGCGTGCTGAAGCAGTTGCCGTTAAGGGCGATCGATTTGTCTTTGTCGGATCCAATTCGGACGTAAGCAAATTCACGGGGACGACGACGAAGGTTATCGACCTGCACGGCGCGACGGCCCTCCCGGGATTAACGGACGCGCATCACCACCTGTCTGGTGTGGGCTTTCGCGAAATGACTTTGAACCTCGAGGGCGTGAACAGCCTCGCGGAGTTTCTGGCAAAGGTTCAGGCGCGTGTCGCTCAGGCAAAGCCGGGCCAGTGGGTAACCGGCCGTGGCTGGATCGAAACTTTTTGGAGCCCGCCGGTCTTTCCGACTCGCTGGGATCTGGACAAGGTGGCGCCCGACAATCCTATTGTGCTGCAACGCGCCGATGGACACGGATCGGTAGTCAATAGCGCTGCCCTGAAGGTCGCGCGCATCGACAAGGACACGCCGAATCCTTTCGGCGGGGAAATCTCCAAAGACAGCGCGACCGGCGAGCCGAATGGCATGCTACTCGACGCGGCCCAGGGTCTGGTTCGCCGTCATCTGCCGGCGACTTCGGCGGAGGATGCAGAGCAGGCAATCATTCTCGGGGTGAAGCGTGATGTCGAACTGGGTTGGACGCAGGTGCAAGATCCGGGCGGCACTTATGCCGAGGTCGATATATTCAAGAAACTTTATGGTGAAGGAAAGATCCAGCTCAGAATCTACAAAGCATTATCGGCGCCGGGCCGGGAAGCCGATCGCCTCTTTCGCGAAGGGCCAATCATCGGCGCCTTTGGTAATCGGTTAAACGTACGGACGTTGAAACTCTACGCGGACGGATCGCTGGGCTCGCGCAGCGCTGCCTTGCTGGCGCCGTACGCCGACAAACCTGACACGTCCGGGTTCCTTACGATCAAAGAAGGAGACCTGATGACGCTGCTGACGGTGGCGTTGCAGAAAGGCATTCAGATCGAGACTCACGCCATCGGCGACAAGGGCAATCGCTTCATTCTTGATGGATATGAACGGGCTCTCAAATTAGTGCCCGCGGCAAAACGTAAGGTGCGGCAGCCGCGCTGGCGCATCGAGCATTCGCAAATCGTGAATCCCAAAGACATTCCTCGTTTTGCGAAGCTCGGAATAATTCCTTCGATGCAGCCGTCACACGCCATTGGCGATCTGCATTTTGCGCCGAGCCGTTTGGGTCTTGAACGACTGGTGGGCGCTTACGCGTGGCAAAGTTTTATCAAGAGTGGCGCGATCGTCCCGGGCGGATCCGATGCGCCGGTCGAACGCGGCGAACCCATGATCGAGTTTTACGCCGCCGTGGCGCGCAAAGATATGAAAGGCTTTTCCGGACCGGGCTGGCATCCGGAGGAAGCGGCGACGCGCGAACAGGCGCTGAAGATGTTCACTATCTGGCCGGCCTTCGCCGCATTTGAAGAAAACCTGCGCGGCAGTATCGAAGTTGGCAAACTCGCTGACTTGACAGTGTTGTCCGCGGATATCATGACGATTCCGGAGATGGAAATACTGCAGACTCGCTGCCTGATGACAGTGATTGGCGGCGAAGTTGTTTACGAACGAAAGTAAGTATGCGGTTCTCAAACGCGACAGCAAATCGTTGGATCATCAGGGCAGCCGGGCTTACCTTGTTGCTCTTGCTGCCAATCACGCTGACGGCGCAGACTCACACGCAGCAGGTAAGCGTGAGTTTGATCGTTACGGACCACTCCAATCGTTCAGTCAAAAACCTTCGGCTGGAACATATCCAACTCACGGAAGATGGCCGGCCCATCAAGCTGACTTCCTTAGAAAAAGACGACAGACCAGTCCGCTGCGTGATCGCGTTAGACATGTCGGGCTCGTTTCATAATCTGACTGGCGTTAGCGCTGAAGTTGCCAGGGTTTTGATTGAGACCAAAAGGCTACAGGATGAGTTTGCAATCGTTACGTTCACGAGCAGCGAAAAGATTCACACCCTCATTGACTTCACGACCAATAGTGATGACCTGCTGAATTCCCTTAAGTTACTGAGAGTTGAAAAAGGCCAAACTGCGGTCATGGATGCGGTATATCTGGTGACGCAACATGCGGCCGAGCGGGCGGCGAACCAGGATGTTCGCACTGTTGTGGTCCTGCTGACGGACGGCGAGGATCGCGATAGTTACTACCAAGAGGAGCAGTTGGTAAAACTTCTGCGCGGCCAGGACGTGCAGTTTTTTATTCTCGGATTTGTTAACGAGCTGAACAAGGAGGGCGGCTTGATCAAATTAAGTCCGCGCGCTAGAGCAGAGAAGCTTCTGCTTACGCTGGCAAAGGAAAGTGGCGGAAGGGTGTTCTTTGTAAACAAAGATCCGGGACTGGTGGAAGCCGCGAAACAGGTAATCATGGATCTCGATTCGCAATACCTGATGCGTTTCAACCGCCAGGCAAAAGACGGGGAAACGGGCATCAGGAAAATTACGGTTTCGATTGTGAACGATCCGCAAGCGAAGGATCTGAACGCTATCACCAAGCCAGGTTACCGCGTGGGCCCGCGTGAACCAATCAAGGATTAAGTCGCACTAATCGAAAGCGAGGGCTTATGAGCCAGACCAATAAAGGGGGCGAAAGGGATCGCCGGCAATTTCTCAGCCTGGCCGGGAAAAGCCTGGGTCTGGCCGCAATTTCGTCCTCCACGATCACGCTTCTGCTAAAGGATATCCATGCGGCGACGAAGAGCATCGCCCATCTCAAGCCGGAAGACGCGGCGATGGACGAAGACTTCTGGTTCACAATTCAAAACGCGTTTTCGGTTACGCGCGGCATTATCAACCTGAACAACGGCGGCGTCTCGCCCAGTCCGCGCATAGTTACGGAAGCGCTCGTCCGCTACATCTGGCAACAAGAAGACGCCACCGCCTACACGATGTGGCAGATTTTGGAGCCGCAATCCGAAACCATTCGCACCGGGCTAGCGGAAATGTTTGGCTGCGATCGCGAAGAGATTGCCATCACGCGCAATGCATCGGAGTCGCTTGAAACTTTGTTGCTGGGAATGAATTTGAAATCGGGCGACGAGATTCTGACGACCACGCAGGATTACGGACGGATGTTGACGACCGTGCGCCAGCGGGAACAACGCGAGGGTATTTCACTGCGGCTGATCAAGATTCCTATTCCGCCCCAGAACCTGAACGAGATTGCCGCGGCTTTTGAAAGGGCAGTCACGCCGCGCACGCGCCTGATTCAAATCGCGCACCAGGTGAACATCACGGGGCAGATAACTCCGGTGAAGGCCGTCTGCGATATGGCCCGCACGCGCGGTATCGAAACGATCGTCGACGGCGCACATTCGTTTGCGCAGTTTGATTTCAAACAGAAGGACCTCGGCTGTGATTACTTCGGCACTTCGCTGCACAAGTGGCTGTACGCGCCGAAAGGCACCGGCTTGTTGTATGTGAAACGCGACAAGATCGAAAGCATCTGGCCGTTGTTTGCGGCGGAGCAGAAGCAGGCGAAGGACATACGCAAATTCGAAGAGATCGGCACGCACTCAGCAGCACCGAAGCTGGCGATTGGCGAAGCCCTCTTGTTTCACAACGGCATCGGAGGCAAGCGAAAGGAAGCTCGCTTGCGATACCTTTCGCGGTATTGGATGAATCGGCTTAAAGACATTCCTAAGATTCGCTTCAACACCTCGTTCGATCCTGCGCAATCCTGTGCTATCGCCAACGTGCAGATCGAAGGTACCAATCCGTCGGCCGTAGGAAATTACCTGTTCAGCACCTATCGCATCTTCACGACGCCGATTATTCATGAAGAGTTTCAAGGTCTGCGCATCACGCCGAATCTCTACACTACGCTGGGCGAGTTGGATCGCTTCTGTGGGGTCATGGAAACGATCGCGCGCAAGGGTCTGCCCGCTGCTTGATAGGAGGCGCTGGCCGCACGATGCCAAGGTTGGATTGGGTGAGAGGACGGGGACGATTTTCCATATATCATTTTCCATTTTTCATTTGCCATCCATCTAGCTTCAAGCCGCTGTGCCTCTCACATTCAGGACCTCAAAGCAGTTTTAAAGAATATTTGCACGAACCTTCTGGCAATTGATGGCAAATGAAAAAGGGAAAATCATCTTTTCTCCCTGACGTGCGAAGTCAACCATCCTTACCGGATACACTTCTTGACTCGCCTACGCCCCCCCGTCCATAATCGTTTCCGTAGTTAGTTAGTCCCAAAACTGTTCGTCCGCAGCTGTTACAATACAAACAATGAAGGCGCGCCGGACCGCTATCACTGCCGGCGAAGCAATTTGAAACGGAGGGTGCCAAGGTGTCTAGCGACGATTTGGATAAGAGTTTACGCGAGGAAGTCGAGGCCTACATCAGCCGCCGGTTAGGCTCCATGCAGGAAGAGATTTTCCGCCTGCAAAGCGAGCTGAACGAATCTTTCACGCGCCTGGTGGAACGCTCGACGGGCGAGTCGATGTCGGATACATCGGTCGCGTCCACGATTGCCGAGCATCTGCGCGCGGCGCATGAACGCGGCGTGGAACAAGCGGCTGCGGAATCGTCGAAAGCGAAAGCGTCGAGCGATCTGGCTATCATCAAAGCCGCGGTCGAAGAAATTCACGAACAACATTCGCAGGCTGAGATTCTGAACACCCTCGTGAATCGCTCGTCGTCCTTTGCACCGCGCGTCGCCTTCTTCATCGTGCGCAATGACAACGCGATTGGCTGGCGGGCGCGCGGCCTGGAAGGCTCAGTCGGCGACGAAGCTGTGCGGGAGATCAGCCTGGCGTTATCGGCCGAAACCGTCCTCGGCGACGTCGCGCATTCCCGTACCTCGTGGAGCGGAACCCCGGGCTCGAAATCTGAAAATCATTTGTTGCTGAACCGGCTGGGCGGCGATCCACCGGAACGCATAGTTGCAGTGCCACTCGTCGTACGGGAAAAGACGGTGGCGATTCTCTACGCCGATTCCGCCGCGCTCGATTCCGACGCCCTCAACCTCGAGGCCCTCGAGACCCTGGTGCGGGTCGCCAGTATGGCAGTGGAACTACTATCCACAGCGCGCGCGCCTGCAAAAGCAACGGGAGCCGCTCCTGCGGAAGTGCGACAGGAAGCGCCCGCCGAGGAAGAGCGCGAGCCAACGTCTGAATCAGCGCCGCAGGAATATGCGCCGCACGTTGAGCGTGAAGCGGAACCCGAAATTGAGCCTGAGCCGGAACCTGTGGCCACGCCGGTTGCCGAACAAGCCGCCGCGCCTGAGTTCGAAAGAGTAACTGACGAGCCGGCGCCTGCGGCCGAGACCGTCGCTGAAGCTCCTGCCGAACCGCAAGCTGCAATGCCACCGAGCTCGGCGGCCAGCAGCCCGTACGCTGCTCCCTTGGGTACGGCGCGGCGCTGGGGTGGTTCGGATGCAGACTTGCCCATTGAAGTTAATGAAGACGAGCGGCGGCTGCATAATGACGCACGACGGTTTGCCCGTTTGTTAGTTTCAGAAATCAAACTTTACAACGAGCAGAAAGTTAAGGAAGGTCGATCCGACGGCAACATCTACGACCGCTTGCGTGAGGACATCGATCGCTCGCGGCAAATGTACGACAAGCGCGTCGCCCCGCCGGTGGCCGCCCGCTATGACTATTTCCATCAGGAGTTGGTGAACACCCTCGCCGAAGGTGATTCAGGGAAACTTGGCTCCAGCTATCCCGGCGAAATGGTTTCAGCGTAAGTAGGACAGACATTCCTGTCTGTCCTCGTCTTGCTTTCGCCACTAACGAATTGGACAGGCAGGAATGCCTGTCCCACAGAACTAAGGAGCAACAATGAGCCAGGCTAACCCACAAGCAATGTCCGAAATCACCGCCACCGAGTTGAAAGAAAAGCTGGATAGCGGTGCTGACGTTCAGATAGTGGATGTGCGCGAAGCAAACGAAGTCGCCTTCGCCAGTATCCCCAACTCAATTCACATTCCCCTGGCGCAGGTTATTAATCGCATGTCGGAGATCGATCCGAACCGCGATACGGTGGTCCACTGCAAAATGGGTGGCCGCAGCGCGCGGGCGATTCAGGCGCTCCAGGCCTCCGGCTTTACCGGAAAACTTTCCAACCTCAAAGGCGGCATCACCGCCTGGTCCAACGAAGTCGATCCGACCGTGCCGAAGTATTGAGGCGCGACCATGAATGGCTCCATCGCAGCAAAGCATCGGGCGATTCTCTAAAACTTTGTCGGTTAACTGTTTGCGAGTGCCGCCATCGATGTCCATTCGCCAAAGGCTGGGGAGGCCGCCGCGCATCGAATTAAAAACGATGTATTTGCCCTCAGCCGCGACGGCCGGCGCATAGTCGGGTTCGGAGGCCGCCGTCATATCCTTCGCCGGAACTACCCAAATATTCGCGTTGCCATCGAATTGGTCGAGCGAATCTCGTAGCGACCTAATTTAGTTCCAGGGCCCAAACTCATCACTTAACGTCGGACAGGATTAACAGGATTGACAAGATCGAAAGAAAGACTATTGGCAACGTTTAATCTTCTCTTTTTGTCCCTGGTCTTTTTCTCAATCCTGTCAATCTTGTAATCCTGTCTAACTATTTGTTGATACCCTTCACCACGATTAACGGGTTCATCTTCGTAACTACCATCCCTTCGGTAACGTTCAGCCTACAGGCAAGGGCAGGCTTGTCGGCGCTCACGTTCTCGCCTTCGAGGTGATACCAGACCTGGCAGTTGGTGCAGTCGCCATTCCAGCAAAAGTCTCCATAAGAGATCGTTTTCAGCGACAGGAATTGAAAACCACGCAACAAACTATTGTTTTCCGGAACGTCAACCTTACGGCCCAGCACATCGATGGTAATGAGTTTGTCGTAAGGCTCGAAAAGATCGCTGTCGGTGGGCTGGGGTAATTCGGCTGTAGGGATTCCCGAATCCGGCATGGGCGGCAGTATAGCGTGTGACGGCCGAAGCGCTAAGTGCCAGGGGACGAGCCAAGAGCCAACAGCCAGGAACTAAGCCCCTTTGTCTCTTCCGCGCTTCGCTCTTTGCCGCTTCGCCTCTTTGCCCTCCCTCGCCCCGCTGGTAAACTAAAACCCTGCGGAGGTAAAAGAATTGTCAGTAGTAATCTATACCAAGCCGGGATGTCCCTATTGTCAGCAAGCGCGCGACTTCTACAACTCTAAAGGCATTGCATTCCAGGACTATGACGCGCAAAACGATCGCGCGCGGCGCAAGGAAATGCTCGCGTATTCAGACGGCGATCCCACTGTTCCCTGCATCGTAGAAAACGGAAAATACGTCGGCTCCGGTTGGGGTAGTCCTCCCCGTGGTTGAACGGTGCACGACTGATGGGCCGTGTGCCCTGAACCAATTCTCGAAAACTAAATAAGAGCGCACTACGTACCAACGCGATGAAACCCGCCGGATTCTGCGGTGCGCTCGCGCGAATCGGCTGATCCGATCTTGCTTATGAAAAAACCGAAAAATTGAATTGAGGAAAATATATGCGCGATATTCGCAGGGCGTTTGGCGCCGCTTTAGTAACCCTTGCCGCAATTGTGATGGTCTTCGCCGGCCAGAGTTTCAACCATAATACCGAGAATCCCAAGCCACCTATGACCGAAAAGAACCCCAAGACAACGAAGATCCACGATCAGACAATGGTCGACGACTATTTCTGGCTGCGCGAAAAAACGAACCCGAAAGTCATCGCGCATCTGGAAGCGGAAAACGCTTACGCCGAAGAGGTGATGAAACCAACCGCGGCCCTGCAGAAAACCTTATACGACGAGATGATCAGTCATATTAAGGAGACTGACGAAAGCGCTCCTTATCGCGACGGCGATTACTTCTACTACTCCCGCACCGTGAAGGGTCTGCAATATCCGATCTACGCGCGCAAGCATGGAACTCTCGAAGCCAAAGAAGAAATCACGCTCGACTTAAACGAGATGGCGAAGGGGCTGAAGTACTTCGCCCTCGGCTCCTATGACGTTAGCGACGACGGCAACCTGCTCGCTTATTCCACTGATACGACGGGTTACCGGCAGTACACGCTGCAGATCAAAGACCTGCGCACCGGCCAACTGTTGCCGGAAAAGATTGAGCGCGTCGGTTCGGTAATGTGGGCCACCGATAACAAAACGCTTTTCTATTCAACTGAAGACGCAGTCACCAAACGTTCGGATAAATTCTTCCGCCATGTTTTAGGTGCTAACAACAGCGATCTGGTTTACGAAGATAAAGACGAGCTCTTCGATGTTTACGGCGGACGCACGCGCGACCGGGCCATGATTTTGATCGTGTCGGGCAGTAAAACTTCCACCGAGTATCGTTACATCCCGGCTGATCGTCCCACCGAAGCTCCTAAAGTAATCCTGGCCCGTGAACCCGATCACGAGTATTCAGTCGATCATCGCGGTGATCTCTTCTACATTCGCACGAACCAGGGCGCTAAAAATTTTCGCCTGGTCACGGCCCCGGTTTCAGATCCGCGGAAGGCAAACTGGAAAGAGATCATTCCCCATCGCCGCGAGATCAAGCTTGACGACATCGACCTGTTCGCCAACCATCTGGTCGTTTCGGAGTTGGAGAACGGGTTGCAACAACTGCGAATCTTCGATCTAAAGACGAACAAGTCGCACCGCGTTGAATTCCCCGAACCGGTCTATACCGCCTCTGTCACGAACAATGCGGAGTTCAATACTCGCGTAGTGCGCTTTGGTTATCAGTCT
Source organism: Blastocatellia bacterium (assembly GCA_034665305.1). Lineage (GTDB taxonomy): Bacteria > Acidobacteriota > Blastocatellia > Pyrinomonadales > Pyrinomonadaceae > DASXRU01. The sequence goes on from JAXDFZ010000019.1 coordinate 99,989, forward strand.
CTGGTGACGCCGAACTCCATCTTTGATTACGACATGGATGCCAAGACTCGTGTCCTGCGCAAGCAGACGGACGTGCCCGGCGGCTTCGACAAGGCAAACTACAAGTCGGAAAGAATCTTTGCCACCGCGGCTGACGGCACGAAAATTCCCATCTCGATTGTTTATCGCAAAGGCACGAAGCTGGACGGCAAGTCGCCGCTGTTGTTGTACGGATACGGCTCGTACGGTATTTCAATCACGCCGACTTTCTCGTCCAACCGATTGAGCCTGCTCGATCGCGGCGCGATTTATGCCATCGCACACATTCGCGGCGGCGGCGAGCTGGGCGAAGAATGGCGCGAGGCCGGCCGCATGATGAAAAAGATGAATACGTTCACCGATTTCATCAGCTCTGCTGAATACCTGATTCAACAGAAGTACACATCCAGCGACCGCCTGGTCATTCAGGGCGGCAGCGCCGGCGGCTTGTTGATGGGCGCCGTCGCCAATTTGCGCCCGGATCTTTTCAAAGCCGTCGTGGCTCAGGTGCCGTTCGTGGACGTGCTGAACACCATGCTGGATGCAACGTTGCCTTTGACGACCAGCGAATACATTGAATGGGGCAATCCAAACGAGAAGGCCGCCTTCGATTACATGAAGACATATTCGCCTTACGACAACGTTGCGGCCAGGGATTATCCGACGATGCTGGTTAAGGTTTCCCTGAACGACAGCCAGGTGCCTTACTGGGAAGGCGCGAAACTGGTCGCCAAGCTGCGCGATCTGAAGACCGACAAAAACCCTCTGCTGCTGAAAGTAAATCTGGGCGCCGGCCATGGCGGGTCCTCCGGACGTTACGACGCGTTGAAAGACATCGCGTTCGATTACTCCTTCATGCTGTGGCAAATGGGACTAGCTAGAGGCTAGAGGCTGGAGACTAGGGGCTGGGAGTGAAGCGCGTCTCTGGTCTCAAGTCTCAGGTCTCAAATCTCAGGTCTCAGGTCTCAGGTCTCAAGTCTCAGGTCTCAAGTCTAAAGAGACGCGGAAGCGCGCCCGCCTCTCATTAGCACCGCACTTCAGTGCGGTGATCCCAGATGGCGCATATGCTATTAACCGTTTCAACGGTTTCCGCCATAAACCGTTGAAACGGTTTTGGATTCTCATTCTCCATCTTCACCTGACTGAAGTCAGGTGCTAATGAGATCTATGAAACCCGCTCCATGCCTAAGTGAGCTTCATGGTTGAATTTCTGCAGCCCTATGATCTTAATCCCTAGCCTCTAGTCCCCAGCCTCCACCCGCTCCCAGTTGCACCCCGCGCGCCTTGGGAGTTAAATAGTCCTCACATGATCGGCGCCACTTTAGGTAACTACAAGATCCTCGAAAAGATCGGCGAGGGCGGGCAGGGGACTGTCTACAAGGCGTTTGATACAAAACTTGGACGTCCCATGGTAGTCAAAATTTTGCCGCCGGAGTTGACGATCAAGCCGGCCAATTTGAAACGCTTTCAAAGAGAAGCGCAGTTGGCCTCGGCGCTGGACCATCCCAACATCTGCACCATCTTCGATATGAATGAAATCGGTGATGTTCACTTCATCGCCATGCAGTTTATCGAGGGCCAGAACGTGCGGCAGTTGGTTAACGGGCGGCCACTGGATTTGCGCACCGCGCTTTCCATTACGATCCAGGTTGCCGACGCGCTGGCCACCGCCCACGCACAGGGAATCATCCATCGCGACATCAAAGCGGGCAACGTGATGGTCGGTCGTACGGGGAAGGTCAAGGTTCTGGATTTCGGTCTCGCCAAACTGGTCGATGACAGTGAAGCCGCAAGTTCCGGCATTCATCACACCGACCTGACGGAGTTAGGTGTGCCCTACGGCACCGCCACCTATGCCGCGCCGGAACAAGCGCGCGGCGATCGCGTTGATTCGCGCGCCGACATTTTTTCCACCGGTGTCTTGTTGTACGAAATGCTAACCGGCATTTGGCCCTTTCAGGGGAGGACCAGCGTCGACGTGCGTCACGCCGTGCTTCATGAAGAACCGAAGCCGCTGGCTGAAGCTCGCCCCGGTCCAACTCCGCCGGGTCTGCAGGAGGTACTCGATCGGTCGCTGGCAAAGGATCCGCGCCGGCGCTATCAGAAAATTTCCGAATTTCGCGACGACTTACGATCGATCCTGCAACAGCTTGAATCCGGGGGAACGGAAAGCGGAGCTGAACATTTTCCGGCATCGCCCCGCCATTTGCACGACCCCACTCCACTGGCGCGGGCGCTGCGCTGGTTTCGCGGCCTGACCGGATCGGAATCGACCACCGCGCCGCTGGATAAAATGTCCGGATCGCAACCGAACGACGTGCACGAGACGCCGGTGACCAGCATGGGCCAGACGGAACGGAAGACAGTAGCTATCCTTCCGTTTCGCAACCTGAGCAATGATGCGACGGTTAGTTTCTATGAATTCTCTCTCGCCGACGCGGTGATCACGGAACTGGCACGCGTCCGGTCCCTCGTGGTCCGCCCGTCGTCGATGATCGCGAAGTACCAGGGAGTCCAGATCGATTCTGAGGAAGTCGGACGCCAGTTGGGTGTGAACGCCGTGCTGGCCGCGGGGTTTCTGAAAGTCGGCGAGCAATTCCGCGTCACCGCGCAACTACTGGATGTGAAGTCCGGAGAAATCCTCTGGAGCGATCGCATCGACGCCGCAGCCGGCGACATCATCACGGTCCAGGACACCATTGTGCAGCGCATCGTCGCCGGGCTCCGCCTGGAATTGACTGCGGCCGAAGAAGGCCTGCTGGCCCGCCCGGCGACCGTGAACTCAGAAGCCTACGAAGAATATTTGCGTGGACGCGATGCCCTGCTGCGTTTCGTGAACCGCACGGTCTCGCGTGATGACTTCAAGTCTGCCGTCGATCACTTCAGCCGCTCCATTGAACTGGATCAGAAGTTCGCCCTTGCATATTCGGGTCTCGGCGTGTGCTTTGCGACGCGAGTTACGAAGGGGTTTGGCGACGCCGATGATTACGCGCGAGCAGAAAAGGAGCTGAACACCGCGCTGTCGCTGGATCCGGAACTGGTCGAAGCCCGGCTGCACATGATTTACATCTTCATGGCTCGCGGCGAAAAGCAGAAAGCCCGCGACGAGATCAAACTCCTGCGACAGCAGGCGCCGAACGAGCCGGCCGTGCATCGCGTCGCCGCTACGATTTATCGTTTGGACGGCGATCATGAGCGGGCCCTGCGCAGTTACGATCGCGTCGAGCGTTTGGATCCGTCAAAGCGGGTGGTGATGGGATACAATCGGGCGCGACTGCTGGTTTATCTCGGGCGCATGGCGGAGGCCGTTCGTGAGTTGGACCAGGCCAGCGCAATTGAACCGGACCATCCCTTGGTAAAAACTTTTCGCGCCCTGCTTAGGTTTCATAGCGGCGATGCTGCGGGCGCGACGCAACTGATGCAGGAGGTGTTGCGGCAACATCCGAACATGCATGGCGTACGTCCGGTGCTGGCCATGAGTTTAAGTGGTCTGGGAGATCAGCACGCAGCGGAGGCGGCCGTAACTGAGCTGGCGAAAGAAGCGGCAGCCGCCGATCATGATTCCGCTTACTGGTTGGCGTCGGCCTACGCGCTCATGGGGAAAAGGGAAGAAGCGTTAACCTGGCTCGAACGCGCTATAAAGTTGGGTAACGAGAACCGGATGTGGTTTGAGAAGGACCGCAACTGGAACGCGTATCACGACGATCCGCAATTCCGGAAATTAATGGATTCAATTAAGGTATAACCCTCGTTTACGCCCAAGGCGTTGAATAACTCAGCCCCGGGGTAGCACCCGATGTCAACGACAACGCGAATGATTTCACCCTGAAAGGTTAAATCTCATATCAGGCGATACAATCTGTTGTAACCCTTTCAGGGTAGGAACGGCGGGTGTGTAGTTTCCCCGGGTGTTACCCTGGGCTGAGTTATTTCAACGCCTTCGGCGTACTACGAGCGAAGGATTCTTTATGAAAACTTTTGTTGTCGGCGACATTCACGGGCGTTGCGCCCAGCTCCAGGGCCTGCTGGAGCTGCTGCCGCGCGATGAATCATCCGACACCCTCGTCTTTCTCGGCGACTTGATTGATCGCGGCCACGACGTTCCGGGGTGCGTTGAGTTTGTCTCCGGCCTTTGCCGCGATAATCCTGAGCGAGTTCTTTGCCTGCGCGGTAATCACGAACAGATGCTGCTGGACTTTGTCGATGACGTCGCCAATCTCTGGTTGACGCCGGTGATCGGTAGTCAGCACACCTTCGCGCAGTACACCGGCAAACCTTTGCAGATCAGCACCGACGAAGACTTCGACAAAGCGCGCGAGCTAATCACGCGCTCGGTTCCCGCCGAGCACCTCGAATTTTTCCGCAACCGGCCGCTGTACTACGAAGATGATTTCGCGCTGTACGTGCACGCCGGGCTGGAGGAAGACAAGCACCCCCGCGACAGTTCCGCACAAGCGTTGCTCTGGTCGCGCGACGCGAAGTTTTACAAACAGTATTCCGGCAAGCCGTGCGTCTTCGGCCACACGCCGACGACGTTCCTGCCGTGGCGCGGGCGACTGGGCCGCCATGGCATTTATCTCTTCCGTAGCGCAATCGGAATCGATACCGGATACAACCTGCAATCGCCACTCAGCTGTTTGTCGCTGCCTGACTTTACGCTCTACCAAACATTTGCCGATGGCCACACCGCTACCCATCACATCAAAGCGTTCATTCCCGAAACCATGAAGGCGATGCAAAAGAAGGCCGCCGCCTCTTAGAATTGTTTCTAGAATCCGCAGATTTCGCAGATTACACAGACAGGTGGCAGTAGCCCGACCGTTAGGGAGGGCTCCAAGACCCAATGCACTCAACGGAAAGCCTCCCTAAAAGGCCGGCTACTGTCCTGAATCTGTGAAATCTGTTTAATCTGCGGGTGCCAGGTATTAATGCACCGGGCCGGCGTATTTCTTCTCGCCGGCTTCGATTCGCAACGGCAGATGATTTTGCTGCGGCGGCAAAGGGCAAGTCGCGAAGCCGGTGAACGCGCACGGCGGACTGTAGGCTTTGTTGAAATCAATGATCACTTTGCCTGACGCATCCGGCGGCGATACGTAAAGATAACGGCCCGCCCCGTAAGTTTCCCCTCCGGTGGTTTCATCGGCAATCATCACAAAGTAATCGGTCTCGCCTTGCTCCAGAATTGGATCGATGCGGTAGGTCTTTCCGTTGACCTCGAACGCGAGCGCGCCCGGTGACGTTTCGTCGTCCGTCATATTCAGCACATTGTCGATCTGAATGATTTTAGGTGGTTGATAAGGTTCAAAGCGGGCTTCAATTCGCCACTTTGGATCGATGGGAAAGTATTCCAGTCCCTTAAATTCCTGGCGCGTCAGGCTCTTGGGATCTTTGACCCTGATGCCAATTCGGTCGCCGCGCTTGACGACGTTGATGATCAGCGAATCAATTTCCAAACGTGTTGGGCCGTTATCTTGGGTATCGTCTGTCAGGTAAAGGTTCCGGCTGCGTTCAATTGGCACTGCGATCAATCTGCCCAGTACCTCAATGTCCCCCGTGCTAGGTGTAGACAGAGAAATAGGAATTCGCGCGCGTGTTGTGAGCTGTACGCGTCCATCCTTCAGCCAGAATGAACCCGTAACCGCGGGCGCTTTGCCTTCTGGCAAAACGACTGGGTTCTTCGGATCGCTGCCGAATTTGTTCTCGCCTTCGTGAAGCCAGAAAAGGCCGACGAGACTAAGCCAGCCATCCGGCTCCGTCAGCCTTTCCAGTCGAGTGGCTTGCCACTTTTGAATTTCCTGCCGGTGAGCGGCCGCGTCGAATACCGGCGCCGCGCTTTTGCGGCACGCGGGCAAGAAGGCACTGGCCAATAGAAGGATGAATAAAAGGACCCGAAAGCTTGATGAAGGGAACGCTGATTTAGGCATCGGTTTAATTCTTAGTATCGGATTCAGTAGCCCGCATAGCGGGCGCTATAGCAGTAGCCCACAGGGCAAGCTGTGGGTAGGGGAGCGAGATAAGTAGTCGGAGCCCCAGAGGGGCGACATTGGATTTGCGACACTTGCGAATTATGTCGCTCGCTTCGCGAGCTTGAGTTCAAATTGAAGACCGGCACCCACAGCTTGCGCTGTGGGCTACTGGTATGGCCGCCCGCTGTGCGGGCTGTAACGCCGGCACAACAACGTTCAATTACAATCGACAGTCTCCAGCCTCTATTTAAAAAGTTCGACGAAATCGGCGTGGCTCTCCCCTCTCTACCCCTGACGTTCGACGATGAAGTCGGCAATCGCACGCAACAATCCGGTCGGTTGATTAATTGAATCGAGGGAAACGCATGCGCCCTGATACGCGCTCATCAAGTATTCGCGAGTTGCTTCGACTCCATACAGGGCCGGATAGGTTGCTTTGCGGGAACGCGCGTCTTTGCCCGGCGTCTTTCCCAAATCAGCGGCGGTCGCAGTTACGTCCAGCAAATCATCAGTAATCTGAAACAGCAAACCAAGTTGCGCGCCGTAATGTGACAGCGCCGAAAGATCGGATTCCGCCGCGCCGGCTATGATTGCGCCGCAACGAACCGCCACGCCCATCAGGGCCCCGGTTTTTCGTTCATGGATGCGCTCAAGTTCCGCGCCCGTTACCACCTCCGACTCGGCCGCCAAATCGTAAGCTTGTCCGGCGACCATGCCCTCCGGTGTTCCCGAAGCGCGCGCTACCTCGGCGATTACCTGCAGTGCAATCTCCGGTTTTAAGTGTTTGTCTTCGGCGATGGTTTGAAAAGCCAGCGTCAATAGCGCATCGCCGGCGAGGATCGCAGTGGCTTCATCAAAACGCACGTGGCAGGTGGGCCGCCCACGCCGCAAATCGTCGTTGTCCATTGACGGCAGGTCGTCATGAATCAACGAGTACGTGTGAATCATTTCCAGCGCGCACGCGGTCCGCATGAGATCAGCTTCGCGCGCGTGCAACGTCCGGCCCGCAGCCAAAAGCAGCACCGGCCGCAAACGTTTTCCGCCGGCGAACACGCTCCAGCGAATAGCAGCGTGGACTCTGGCAGGGTCAGTTGTTTCAGCGGGCAGGAGCTGGTCCAGCTCCGATTCAATTAGCGGGCGGCAGGCGGCTAAAAAACGTGTGGCCTCCACAGCGGCGGGGCTGTAACTGGTTTCAGAAGGCGTCATCACCATCGCCTTCCAGGTCTTCCGCCGCACCCGATTTCTCGTCCGCGGCAAAGGCGCGAGCCGCCGGTTTGCCTTCACTGTCGCGCAGTAGAATTTCTATGCGGCGCTCTGCCTGGTTCAGGCGTTCCTGACATTCGCGAGAGAGTCGCACGCCCTGCTCAAAGAGTTCGAGACTTTTTTCGAGAGGCAAATCTCCTTGCTCGAGCTCGCGCACGATCTTCTCAAGCGCGTCGAGCGATGACTCAAAGTTCTTTGGTGGCGTTTCCTGACTTTTCATAGTTTTAGTATACGACAGGTTCGGAACGTTCATTGCGGCATGCGAAGTGGAAAGCTTCGCTCTCCGGCCGAAGGATTTGTTTGACGGCGTCAGTAGGCGGGGCGAACCTTTCGAAAAACGCGCCACACCACTTTACCTTACAGCGAATATTGGAGGACCCAGCATTAGGTAGCCGATTGGACCAATGACGAAATGACAGTCGTTTGGCCCCGAATTAGCCCATCCGCCACCAAGCGCGAAGAAAACAAAAACATAGACCGCCACGAGAGGTAGCGAGAAGATTGCGATCAAAACCGTCAAAACAAGATTTGTGACAACTGATTTCATGGCCACATTTCAGGCAAAGAACTGCTCATAATCACGTCGCCTCAGCAACGTGAGAATATGCCATTATCGCTAACAAGACGAAATAACGAATGGCCATTCGCGACCCTGAAAGGTAGGGTTAAATCATAACGGTGCTATGCGTCGTCTTCGGATCCTGCGACCCGGCAGTTTAGCGAACCCTTCCACAAACGTACCCGCAACGAATCGCCAGGAGAGATAGCCGCGGCTTCACGGACTACACGTCCGTTAGCATCCTGAGCGATGGCGTATCCACGTTCCAACACGCCCAGCGGCGACATCGCATCCAGCGAAGCTGCAGCGAGGCCCAGGCGTTTGCGCGCGTCTTCCAGTCGCCCGATCATGGCCGCTTCGTGTTGTTCCTGCGCGCGAGCGACTCGCGTTGCCGTGGCAGCTACCGTGGCCCGCAATTGCGCCGGTGAAAGGCGGTGCGCGATGGCGTCCATGCGGCGTTGCGCGCGTTGCATCATGCTGCTGACAACTGTTTCCAGACGATGCCCGGCATCGTCAGTGGAAAGTATCGCCTGGTGCAGTCGTCCGCGCACTTCGCTGAAGGCCGCAGACATCGTCAGTTCCTGTACCTGATTGCGCGAATCGGAAAGGCGGTAGTGAATTTGCCGGGAAAGGTTCCGTATCAGTTCGCCCAGCAGGCTGCAGATCTCGTCTTCACGCGCGGCGACCAACTCCGCCGCGGCCGACGGCGTAGGCGCGCGCAAGTCGGCGGCAAAATCGGCGATCGTAAAATCCGTTTCATGGCCCACCGCTGAAATCACCGGAATCAACGACGCGCGAAAGGCACGCGCTACTTCTTCTTCATTAAAGGCCCAAAGGTCTTCAGCGGAACCGCCGCCACGCCCGACGATCATTACATCGATAGCATCATCGGGCCGGCCTTCGCGCAGCACGCGACGCTGATACTCATTAAGGAATGCAACCGCCCGCGCAATCTCACGCGAAGCACCGTCGCCCTGCACTCGCGCGGGCGCAAACAAAACATGCACCGTGCGCGTGCGGCGCGAGATGACGTTCAGGATGTCGCGCAAAGCGGCGCCGGATCCCGACGTGACAATTCCGATGCGGCGCGGAAACAACGGCAGCGCCCTCTTAGTCTCCGCTGCAAACAAACCTTCCGCTTGCAGCCGCGCCTTGGTTTGTTCAAAGGCTATCCGCAACGCGCCGGCTCCCACGGGATCGAGGGCGTCGACGATTAACTGGTACTCGCCCTTTTGTTCGTAGACGGAAACGCGGCCGCGCGCGCGCACTTGCAAACCGTCTGCGGGACGAAACTTGATCCGTTGATTGTTGGTACGAAAGCAAACGGCGCGCAACTGCGCCCCTTCATCCTTGAGCGTGAAGTACCAGTGTCCCGAAGATTGTTGCGCGCGAAAGTTGGAAATTTCACCTTCCACCCAGGCGGCTGCAAAACGCGACTCCAGCGCGCCGCGGATCGCGCCGGTCAACTCGGAAACAGTCAGCGGCCGGCGTACGGGCTTATCGAAAAGCGCAGATAGGAGAGGTTGCGACATGTTGAAAAAGAGAGGATGAGCGATGAGCCGGGAAAAGTAAACTGCATCACGGCAATGGCGCAGTCATTTCGAAATCCGCAGATTTCGCAGATTACACAGACAAGGCTTGAAGAACTGAGCAGCTACAAAGCGGCTCCTCTTTAGCGGTCGCGAATCTGTGAAATCTGCGTAATCTGCGACTGCCAAAGCTAAGGCTTCGCTGCGACGACCGGGCTCAGGCGCACGGCGGCGCCGTCGCGATTCACCCGGACGCGAATGCGGCGGTGACTCTTACCGTCTTCCATCGTCGCATAGGTAATGGTGTACGCCGTTCGCAGTTGGACCACGACGTCGTCGTAGGCGCGCTGTAGTTCCTCCAAACGGCTGATCGAGTAGTAAACGCCGCCTGAGCTTTCCGCCAGTTTGCGCGCTTCTTCCGCGGCTCGCGTGGTGATCGTCAAATAACGAGTGCGCAAAGGATCGGTTGTGATCGCCGGATTGGCTACGCTGGATTCTGGAATTAGACCCGACGGCACATACAACGGATAGATCAGTGCGCCGGATTCGGTAATCGCTTGCAGAATCGCCTGAAATGGTATGAACGATTTGTTGTCATCGCCGTCGGACAGAATGACGACCGCCGTGCGATCGCCGCGCAAAGGCTTCAATGTATCGGCCAGGACGTAACCGAGGGCATCGTAAAGTGCAGTCGCGCCGCCGGCATCAATCTCGTCCAGTTTTTTCGAAAGCAAAGCGCGGTCAGTGCTGAACTCTGAAATTACCTGGATATCGTCGCGAAAACTGATGATCGCAATGCGATCCTGCGGGCTGGCTGTATTTAGAAAGTCGCGCGCGGCTTTGCGAATGAAGTCGATGCGTTCTTCGACACTGCCGGAAACGTCCAGCAACAACACAAGATTGAAAGGCTCGCGCGAAGGTGTGACGTTGGTTACCTGCCGCTCGGTTCCTTCTTCAAAGACGGAAAAGTCCGAGGCCTGCAACCCGCCGATGGCTCGACCATTCCGATCCGTGACGCTGGCGTTCAGACGCATCAATTGCGGCGCTATCGACGTTGCGAGCTGGCCCGGCGCCTGGCGCAAGGAAAGTGTGGGCTCGGTTCGCGGCGGCGGCAGAGTCTTGGCATAGTCGCCAAACATCCGCGGACTGACTTTGCGAATCGATTCCATCATGCGGCTGTCACCGCTGCGCATGATGGCGCGCGCCGCTTCTGTCAACGGGCGTTCATGCAGATCCGGCGGGACCATGCCCGGATCGACATTCAGCAACACGACGCCGCGCTGCGTTTTGAAATCCAATCGCACTGCTTTCGTCTTATCGTCCTTAGCCGAAGGTTTCTCCCTATCGCCGTCCGCTTCGGCCGGATCCGTTTCGGGTTCTTTTGCTTTCACGCCCTTAGCGGAACCGTCGATCAGTTTGCCCGAAAGCGTGAACTTTCCGCCGGAGCGTTCTTTCACTCGCGGCAGCTCGACGTCGCTGAGAAAACGCGGCCGGCTGGACTCCCAGAGGAAATCGAATTTCAAATTGTCGAGCGGCACGTCGGCGTGAATGGTTCCCGTATTGGTCACGACTTCTGCCGATTCCACATTCCCCATGATATCGACCTGACCGGCTTCGCCTTCGACCTTCACACGCGAACGTATCGGGATACGCACGGTGAGGTCGATCCGATCGCGTTCGCGGCGCGAGCGCACTTCGATATCAACGCGTTCGCCGGATCCCGTCGCGCGCACATCGCCAGGCTCGATCGGCGCGCCCGTCGAGGTGGCTTTTACCACCGCTGCTTTTTCTTGTTCATTGGAGGCAATGACGGTGACGCGGCCGTTGAGGCTCTTGACCGTGAGGGTAACTTTCTCAGCAGTATTGAACTCTTTTTCAAACCCTTGCGCCGAAGTCGAGTTCGCAGCGCACAGCAGCATAATTGCGCTGAAGCCGGTGGCGAACAGTCGCTGGATGGGGAAAGCTACACGGGGGGAAATCCCGGGGAACAAGTGCTGGAAAAACATTGCGGCTGATCTTGCATGCCAGCAGTGGCAACGGTCAAGCGCTCAGCTGGGCGTGGAGCCTGGGAATGTTTTGATTCACCCCGCAAAGGTGGTAAATGTCTATGCCCCAAGCCTGAACCATCAAGTTCCGAGGAGAATACAAATGGCCGCCACGCGCGAAACCAGTCGGTACCGTACTCGCTTTCTCCAGCACCTTGTCGTTGTCTTTGCAGTTCTCGGTAGTGCTCCAATATTGCTGTGCGACGCTGAAGCACAAAGCACCAAAACTCCAATCACGCACGAAAGCATGTGGTTGCTGAAGCGCGTCAGCGCCGGGACCCCGAGTCCCGATGGCAAGTGGGTTGTCTTCTCATTACTCGACCCGGCCTATGACGAAGAGGATCAAACCTCAGACTTATGGATCGTCCCGGCTGATGGCAGCGCTAAACCGCGCCGACTGACATTTACCAAAAGCGGAGAGTCGGGAGTTTCCTGGAGTCCCGACAGCCGCCGCCTGGCTTTCTCCGCCAAACGTGAAGGCGACGAGGTGGCGCAAATTTACGTGCTCGAGGTTGCGGAGGGCGGCGAGGCAGTCCGCGTGACTACGCTTTCGACCGGCGCGCGGACGCCGGAATGGCGGCCTGACGGCGAGGCTCTGCTCTTTACCAGCACCGTCTTTCCCGGCGCCGGCGACGACGAAGCCAACAAGAAGATTGCCGCCGACCGCAAAGCGCAGAAATACCGGGCGCGAGTTTATGAAAAGTTTCCGGTGCGCAACTGGGACAAGTGGGTCGAAGACATGCAGGCGCATCTCTTCGTGCAAAGCCTGGAGCCGGCCGCGAAAGCCAAAGACATTCTGGCCGGCACGAAATTGATCAGAGAGTCCGGCTTTGCTGCCCGGGTGAGCGACACCTCGGAAGACTTTGACGCCGTCTGGACGCCCGATGGCCAGTCGGTGATTTTTGTAGCAACTACCGGGCGCAATACTGCGGCTTATGCGGACGTTCACACGGATCTTTTCAAAATAGCGGCGACTGGCGGCGAACCGGTGCAGTTAACTAGCGGCAAAAACAGTTTTAGCCGTCCGGCGTTTCGGGCCGATGGCAAAGCGCTGTACGCGATCTCAAATGCCGAAGGCAGCAACGGAAAAACTTATAGCCTGGATCGCCTCGCGAGATTTTCCTGGCCGGCGTTGGGCCAGCCAACAGTCCTGACTGCGAACTTCGATCGTTCCGTGGGGAGCTTCGCGTTAACTCCGGATAGCAAATCAATCTACCTGACAGCGGAAGAAGCGGGAAACGAAAAACTTTTCACCCTGCCGGCTGATGGTGGCGAAGTGCGTCTGGCGATGGATATGACGCGCGGCGTTTATACGAATCTCAAAATTCCGAAAAGCTCGGCCACCGCGGTTGTGATCGCCAGCTGGGAAAGCGCGATGAACCCGCCGGAAATTTTTCGGCTCAACCTGAGAGCGAAGACCCAGCAACCGCTCACGAATTTTAATGCCGAACGGTTGGGCCAAATTGATTGGCAGCCGCTCCGGCATTTTTGGTTCACCAGCAAAGCCGGCAAGCGCATTCACAGCATGATCGCTTTGCCGCCGAACTTCGATGAGAAGAAAAAGTACCCGCTCTTCGTCGTGATGCACGGTGGGCCAAATAGCATGTGGCGCGACAACTGGGGTCTGCGCTGGAACTATTACATGTTGAGTCGGCCCGGCTACGTCGTGTTGCTTACCAACTACTCCGGCTCTACCGGCTTCGGCGAAGCATTCGCCCAAAGCATTCAGGGCGATCCTTTCAAAGGCCCGGCCAATGAAATCAACGAAGCAGCCGACGAAGCGATTCGCCTTTACCCGTTCGTCGATGGCGCGCGACAAGCCGCCGCCGGCGCCAGCTACGGCGGACACCTTGCGAATTGGATGCAGGCTACGACTAGCCGCTACAAAGCGCTCGTGAGTCACGCCGGACTGATCAATCTGGAATCACAGTGGGGCACTAGCGACACCATCTACTCGCGGGAAGTGAACAACGGCGGCCCGGTTTGGGAACAGGCGGCCATCTGGCGCGAGCAGAATCCGATTCGTTTCGCGAAAAACTTTCGCACGCCGATCATGCTTTCAGTCGGGGAGAACGATTTCCGTGTGCCCTTGAATCAAACGCTGGAAAACTGGAGCGTGCTGCAACGCCTGCGCATTCCCAGCAAATTAATCGTCTGGCCCGACGAAAACCACTGGATCCTGAAAGGCGAAAACAGCCGGTTTTGGTACCAGGAACTCGACGCCTGGCTAAAGAAATATCTGGGCGAGCCAATGGCACCGTAATCAATGGCACAGACTTCAGGAAACTTTAAATAAGTTCATGATGGGTGGTTGCCTTAGCCCGCGGAGTGGGCGATAGCGTAAAGCTTGGGGTGGAGCGAGGCTTTGCGAGCGGAACCCCAGCTTCCGTGGAATACCAAGTCGCAGCCCGCGCAGCGGGCGACAGCCCATTCATCTTCAAATAACTTGAGCCGGTTACGCTACCGCACGCTTGAATTCCATAATGGTCGCCCTGGGGTTCCGCTCCGCTCCACCCCAGGCTCTATGCTATCGCCGCGCTCCGCGGGCTAAGGCAAATCAATGAATCACGACCGACGGGATCATGAGTCTTCAGACGAGACCGCATTAGTGTCACGGCGTGGCTTTGTGAAGGTCGGACTTGCGACCACTGGCTTCCTCTATTTTGGCGGCATCGAGTCGTTGCTGGATGCAGTGCCCGCTTCGGCAGTTAAACTCGATCGGACGCTGCTCGGGTTCAAGGGAATTCCCGCCTCGGCAGCTGATACGGTCGTCGTGGCGGAAGGTTATTCGGCGAAGGTGCTAATCGCCTGGGGCGATCCGGTATCCGACGGCCCGGCATTCCGGCAAGACGCGAGCAACACTTCAGCCGAGCAAGCCTTGCAATGGGGAATGCATAACGACGGGCTCGCTTATTTTCCCGTTCGAGGATCAGAGAGAGGTTTGCTGGTCCAGAACAACGAATATCTGGACGACGTACTGCTCTTTCCTGACGGCACCTCAAACTGGACTGCGGAGAAAACGCGGAAAGCGCTCGCGTCTCTTGGTGTCTCCATAATCGAAATCGAACGCACGGGTGGAGGCGGTTGGAAAGTGGTGCGGCCTTCAAAGTATGCGCGCCGCATCACCGGCTACACCCCCATGAGAATCGGTGGGCCGGCAGCGCGAGACGCCCGGCTAAAAACCAAAGCAGATCCTACTGGCCGTCTGGTTTTGGGCACACTTTACAACTGCGCGCTGGGCGTTACTCCCTGGGGAACATATCTGAGCTGCGAAGAAAACTTCGATGATTTTTTCCGCACCGCCACTGAGCCGGAGATCGGTTCGCTCGAGGCTCGCTATGGCTTGGACACGAAGGGCGACGGATTTTTGTTCCACACGACGGACAGCCGGTTTCGCGTTGCGGCTGAGCCGAACGAGCCGAATCGTTTCGGCTGGGTGGTGGAAATCGATCCTTTCAGTCCGCGCTCTGTTCCCATAAAGCGCACCGCGCTGGGCCGGTTCAAGCACGAAGGCGCCAAGGTGCAGGAGACCCTTGACGGCAGGATCGTGGTCCACATGGGCGACGATGAGACCTTTGAGTACATTTACCGTTACGTTTCAAATCGTCCCTGGCGGGCCGCCCGCAAACTGAACCAGAGTCCGCTCGACGATGGCATTCTCTACGCCGCGAAGTTTCATGCGGACGGCAGCGGCGCGTGGCTTCCTTTGACGCGTAACAATCGTGCCCTGAGAAATTGGTCACTGAGCGACATTCTCATCAACTCCCGTGGCGCCGCCGACGCGGTCGGTGCGACCAAAATGGATCGGCCGGAATGGATCGACACGCTTCCGGCGAGCCTCACTGCGATTGTCAGCCTGACAAACAACACGCAGCGCGGCGTCGGCAAACATCCCGCTCCGGATGCGGCGAACCCGCGGGCACCAAACGTCTACGGTCATATGATTCGCTGGGCCTATGCCCGCGATTGGAACGATGCAGATTTTCGCTGGGAAATATTTGCTCTGGCAGGCGATCCAGCAAATGCTGGTACCTCGGCGACCGTGATTGGGGATAGATACGGTTCACCTGATGCGCTTTATGTTTCTCCGGGCGGGCGGCTGTGGATTGGGACTGACGCCAGTCGCACAACAATTAACAAGGGTGATTACGAGGGTTTTGGCAACAACCAGTTGCTGTGCGCCGATCCGCTAACGCGCGAGACGCGCAGATTCCTGGTTGGTCCCAACGGTTGTGAGATCACGGGAATTTCCACGACCCCTGACGAGCGAACGATGTTTGTGGGCATTCAACATCCCGGTGAGTCATCAGCAAAGGTAAGGGATGCCGATCCGTCCCATCCCAAGCGCGACAGTTCCTGGCCCGATGGCCCAAACGGGGGCCGCCCCCGTTCGGCCTGCGTGGTAATCACAAAAGATGACGGCGGAACGATCGGAAGCTGAGGCTGTAGCCGGCCGGCTATCTCGCGCGAACAGAGTCTGTGGGTTCGGTCATACCTTAAAATTTTCGCTGGTCGCCTCTGCAGCAGCATTTAACCCAATCAGGATGGACGAAGCGTGCAGCTGGCTGTGCCGGAAACTTTTGTTGAGAGCTTTGATATAGGAATAGACACGCCGTTGCGTGGGATTGTTGATCTTGGCTGGAACGCTGCCGGTTGGTCCCAGTCGATAACCTTTGATGAGGGAATTGGAAGCCGCACGAGTAGATCTAGCTTTGCTTCTTCGCATTTTATAAGAGTGAACTGATTCAATCTCGTCCGACCAGATGGAACACCTTAGAGAAGTAATGCTTAAATGCCATCGTGCGACTTGATTGTGAGAATACAGGATTGAGATAGCTGAGGATTTCCGCGCTAAAGGTAGTCTATCGTCATGAGTAATGGATTCGAACCTATCGACCCGACGCTTTTTAACCTAGCAGCCAAGGCTGTAGAGGAGGGTTTATCGAAAGTCAGAAAGCTCAAAGAGGAAAAGAAGTATATAGGTACGTACTTTAACTTTCCTACTATGTACCACTTTGAGAATGGCATACCACACTTTTCTACAAGTTCCTTCTCAGGACCAACTAATTATAAAGAGGCTTTCGGTCGAAGAGATGACAAACTTTTGCGTTTAGATGTAATCCCTTCGTTCGTGACTCTTTTCAATTACGTTGATTACACAGATACGGTCTCCAGTATTCGTGTGAGAGATTATTTCAGCTCTTCAAAAACAGAAACCTCGACGGAAACCGTGACTAGAACTGAGCCTAACTTATCTCGCGGATTTCTTGACCGACTAGTAACCTCAATGGTTGACCGCTATATACATTTGCATGAAGACTCCCCTTTCACTATCGAGCAGTTTGCGGCTATTTATCAGCCTTTAGAATCTGCTATTTTCAGTCAAGTACTGCCAGTCGAAATCGTTATCCCTATTCTCTTCATAAAGTTCAATTTTGACAGCGCAGCGATATCCGACAACGCAAGCATTGAGCGCATGTCCGATGACTTCCAACTAGCGAGATATACAAAAGGCTCTGACAGCATGGGAATCAATCCCACTGTTTTGGGAGCGGCCACCCACGCTTTGGTACTTAACGGATGGGAGTTAAAGAATCATCGCTTTTATGAAGCCTTCAATGCGTTCTATATCGCCTCAGCCTACCCCACTGAACAGATTGACAAGTTCTTCACTGCCGTTCGCATCGCGACAGGCTGTAGTACAGGATACGCTCAATTATTGCTGCGCCCAGGCGGTTGGGCACACGACTATCAGGCGCACCTTCCGCCGGTGGAAGGGACTTCCGTTCGTAGGTATCCCATATGGTTTGAAAATCATTACTGGCTTACCCCCGAGCTACCGACTTTAACCACTGAGCAGGCAATAGAAATCGGTCGGGTTTTTAGCAAACTACAAGAGTCGGATGACAAGCGACTATTAATAGCAACTCAGAGGCTTAACTTATGCTTAATACGCGAAACTGAAGAGGATTCGATTCTCGACGCGACAATAGCGATGGAAGCTCTCTTATCAGATGACGAGCGTCAAGAGATGACGCACAAGCTCGCCTTACGTATGGCTGCACTCTTGAGTCTTTCTAAGAGTGGAGAACAAACACCAGTGGAGGTTTTCCGCGCAGTCAAACAGATCTATCGTTATCGCTCTGCCGTAGTTCACGGCAGCGCTAGAACGACAGACAAGCGTGAAATTGCTATCAGTGATCGAGAGAAAATTCCCACCGTGACCCTTGCCATCAACTATTTACGTATGGCTATAAATATTCTGATTGATAATCCCCAATATCTTAAAGCGAGCAAAATTGATGAAGAATTAATATTAGGACACACAAGAAGGGCGAACGACAGTTAGAACTTGTGGGGCTGGTTTTATGTCTTATTGTATGAGGGACAAATTTCACTTAATGATCGAACCCAGAGAGTTGGACCCGCTTTGGACCTCTAGCCAACCCCCTTGCTGAATGAATGCTCATTCAGTATGATACCGGCCTGCAGCGTTGCTCCGGTTTCCAAAGAAAGGAAGTTCGCCAACCTACTTCACGATGAAGATTGAAAAAGCAGCTGTTCTTGGCGCCGGGACGATGGGGGCGCAGATTGCCGCGCACCTGGCTAATGCGCGCGTGCCTACACTTTTGCTGGATATTTCGCCGCGCGAGCTGACGGCGGAAGAACAAACCAAAGGCCTGACGCTCGAATCGAAGGAAGTTAAGAACCGCATCGCTCGCACCGGTTACGAAGCGGCAAAGAAGGCGCGGCCGGCGGCTTTCTTTACGCCGGAACTCGCGTCCCTCGTAAGGGTGGGCAACTTCGATGACGATCTGGCAGCGCTGAAAGACTGCGATCTGATCATTGAAGCAGTCGTCGAAAACCTCGAGATCAAGCGCAGCCTCTACGAGCGTGTCGATCAGCATCGCCGGCCCGGTTCAATCGTCGCCTCGAACACCAGCGGCATTCCGATTCATCTTTTGGCCGAAGGCCGCTCGGAAGACTTCCGCAAACATTTCCTCGGCGTACACTTTTTCAATCCGCCGCGCTACCTGCACCTGGTAGAAATCATTCGCACCGGGTGGACCCTGCCGGAAGTTTCCTGTTTCCTGTTCGGCTTTCTCGATCAGCGATTGGGCAAAGGCGTTGTGCCCGCAAAGGACCGGCCCAACTTCATCGCCAATCGCATCGGCACGTTCGGCGCGCTGCATACCATTAAGACAATGATCGAAGACGGCTACTCGATCGAAGAAGTCGACAAGATGACAGGCCCGATCGTGGGGCGTCCGAAGAGCGCCACGTTCCGTACGTTTGACATCGTGGGGCTTGATGTTTTCACACACGTCATCAAGAACCTCTTCGAAGCTCTGCCGGAAGATCCCGAACGCGAAATGTTTGTGGCCCCTGACTTCCTGACGAAGATGGTGGCCCAGGGGATTCTCGGCAACAAGACCAAGGGTGGCTTCTATCAAAAACGAAAAGGCGAAGGCGGCAAGCCGGAGTTCTTTGTGATCGATCCTGCCACCTCGGAATACCGTCCGTCCCAAAAAGTAAAACTGCCGTCTCTCGAGATGGCAAAAAATATTGAGGACGGCGGCGAACGAATTAAGGGCCTGGTCTGGGCGAAGGATCGTGTAGGAGCTTTTCTTTGGAAGACGCTGGCGCGCACATTGCGCTACTCGGCGGATCGGATTCCCGAAATAGCGGACACGGTCGTGGAAGTTGATCGGGCGATGCGCTGGGGATTTGGTTGGGAACTGGGACCCTTCGAAGTCTGGGACGCGATTGGCGTAGAGAAATCAGTCGCGCGCATGAAGGAAGAAGGCCAGAGCATTCCTGCTAATGTGGAGAAGCTTCTGGAAGCGGGCGCGAAATCTTTCTACAAACAGCATGACGGGCAGAAATTCTATTTCGACTTTGCTTCCGAACAGTATCTGCCGCTCGCAGATCCCGCGGGCACAATCATCCTGAAATCAGTCAAAGATCGCACCGGAGTTATCAAGAAAAACCCAGGCGCTTCGTTGATCGATATCGGCGATGGCGTGGCGTGCCTCGAGTTTCACTCAAAGATGAACGCGATCGGCGGCGACACTTTGCAGATGTTGAAGTTCGCGCTTGCCGAAGTGGACAAGAATTTCGTCGGCTTGGTGGTCGGTAATCAGGGGCAGAATTTTTGCGTCGGCGCCAACATCATGCTGATGCTGATGGAGGCGCAGGAGGAAAACTGGGAAGAGCTGGAAATGATGACGCGCGCGTTCCAGGCTTCCACGATGAGCCTGCGTTATTCGCCAAAGCCCGTCGTAGTCGCGCCCTTCCAGATGGTTTTTGGCGGCGGGTGCGAAGTGGTGCTGCACGGCGATCGCGTGCGAGCGGCGGCGGAAACTTACATTGGCCTGGTTGAAGTTGGGGTGGGAATTATTCCTGCCGGCGGGGGCACCAAAGAGTTGCTGCTGCGCGCGCTCGATTCGATTCCGAAGAATGTGGACGATGCCGATCCTTTCCCGTTTGTGAAACGTGCCTTTGAAACCATCGCGCTTGCAAAAGTCGCGACCTCCGCGGAGGAAGCGCGCACCTTGGGATTTCTTGGCGAAGACGACACGATTTCGATGAACACGGATCGACTAATTGCCGACGCCAAGAAAGAAGTGCTGGCGTTGGCGGCCAGCGGATATGTGCAGCCGCAGGAGCGAACGGACATCCTGGCGATGGGCAATTCCGCGCTGGCGACTTTGAAGCTCGGCATTCATCAAATGAAACGAGCGGGTTACATTTCCGATCACGACGCGGAGATTGGGACGCAGTTGGCGCGCATACTGACTGGCGGCGATCTGAATCATCCGACCAGAGTTTCAGAGCAATATTTATTAGAGCTGGAACGCGAGGCTTTTCTGAAACTCGCCGGGATGCGCAAGACGCAGGAGCGACTGGCGCATATGCTGAAGACTGGGAAACCCTTAAGAAACTAGTTTCAAGTCCAACGTCCAAGGTCCAAATCAGGATCGGCGACAGGACGTTGGACTTTGGACATTAGACCTTGGACAAACTATGAGAGACGCAGTAATCGTATCGGCAGTGCGCACGGCGGTCGGCAAAGCGCCGAAGGGTACACTCCGAAACACGCGACCTGATGAAATGGGCGCAGCAGTGGTTAAGGAAGCCATGGCGCGGGTGCCGGGATTGCAGGGCGCGGAGATCGAAGACGTGATCATGGGTTGTGCGATGCCGGAAGCGGAGCAGGGGATGAACGTGGCGCGCGCCGCCGCGATTCGTGCCGGCTTGCCGGTGGAGACCAGCGCCATGACGATCAATCGCTTCTGTTCTTCGGGACTGCAATCGATTGCCATGGCGGCCGATCGCATCAAGGCAGGCGGCGCGGAAGTGATCATCGCCGGCGGCCTGGAAACGATGTCGATGATTCCGATGGGCGGCCACACGATTCGACCGAACCCTTACCTGGTCGAACACTATCCGGACTTTTATCTGAACATGGGACTGGCGACTGAGAACGTGGCGCGCAAGTACGAAGTCAGCCGCGAAGAGCAGGACCAGTTTGCGCTGCGTTCGCACCAGCGGGCCACGGCAGCGTTGGATGCAGACAAATTCAAGGACGAGACAGTGCCTTTGAATGTGGTCGTCGAAGAGCTGGATGAGAAGCGAAAGAAACAACGGCGCGAGATCACGTTCGATCGAGACGAAGGCGTGCGGCGCGACAGTACGATCGAAGGTCTGGCTAAACTAAAGCCGGCGTTTCACGTTAAGGGTACGATCACGGCGGGCAATGCCTCGCAAATGTCGGATGGCGCCGCCGCGGCGATTGTGATGTCGGACGCGCGCGCCAAAGAGTTGGGAGCAAAACCGCTGGCGCGCTTTGTTGCCTACGCGACAGCCGGCTGTCCGCCGGAAGAGATGGGTATTGGACCAGTCTTCGCGATCCCGAAAGTTTTGCAGCTTGCCGGCCTGACGCTCGATGACATCGACGTGATTGAGTTGAACGAGGCGTTCGCGGCGCAATCACTCGCAGTGATTAAAACGCTGGGTTTGAACCCCGACAAAGTAAATGTGAACGGCGGCGCAATTGCGCTGGGGCATCCGCTGGGATGCACGGGCGCGAAGTTGACCGCCACGATTTTGCGCGAGTTGGAACGCCGCAACGGGCGTTATGGAATGGTAACGATGTGCGTCGGTGGCGGCATGGGCGCCGCCGGTATTTTTGAAAGAATGTAATTGGGCAGTGGGCAGTGGGCGGTGAGCAGCGAAACCCAAGTGCTGGCCCATTGGCGACTGCTAATTGCGACTAGAAGGAGCAAAGCTATGTCAGCCGTAGTCGAACAGAAGCGAATCGTTAACGGTGGGGCGTTCTTGATTGAAGACCGCACAGTGGCTGAGGTTTTCACCCCCGAAGACTTCACCGAAGAACACCGCATGATTGCCGAAACCACGCGCCAGTTTATCGACAACGAAGTCATCCCGCGCATTGACGAGCTGGAAAAGCATGATTGGAAGCTCGCGCGCGAGTTGGTAAAGAAAGCCGCGGACCTCGGTTTGATCGGCGCCAACATTCCGGAAGAATACGGCGGACTCGGCCTCGATCAGACCAGCGGCGCCCTAGTGGGCGAGAACATTGGCCGCTGCGCTTCATTTGCGACCACGCTGGGGGCGGAGAGCGGTATTGGCTTGTTGCCAATCATTTACTTCGGCACGGAAGCGGCCAAAGAAAAGTACCTGCCGAAGATCGCGTCCGGTGAACTGATCACGGCCTACGCGCTGACTGAGGCAGGCTCGGGTTCCGACGCGATGGCGGCCAAAGCTACGGCGCGATTAAGCGAAGACGGTACGCACTACGTTCTGAACGGCGAAAAGATGTTCATCACCAACGGCGGGTTTGCCGACATCTTCATCGTATTTGCGAAAGTTGATGGGGATAAATTCTCCGCGTTCATTGTCGAGCGACAGGAAGGTCTGTCGCCGGGAGCGGAAGAACACAAGATGGGAATCAAGGGTTCGAGCACCACGCCGCTCGTGCTGACCGATGCGAAAGCGCCGGTGGAGAATTTGCTGGGCGAGATTGGCAAGGGTCACAAGATCGCATTCAACACTTTGAACATCGGCCGTTTCAAGCTCGGGGCCATGTGCATCGGCGGCATGAAGCTGATGCTGCACGAATCAATTCGTTATGCGAACGAGCGCCAGCAGTTTGGCAAGTCAATTTCTTCGTTTGGCGCTATAAAATCGAAACTCGGCGAGATGGCGATTCGCACCTGGGTAGGCGAGGCGATGATTTGGCGCACGCTTGGCATGATTGAGGAGGCCATCGGCGACGACCCGAAGGACCTTGCCGCGAAGATGCGCGCGATTGAGGAGTATTCGGCAGAGTGTTCGATCATCAAAGTCGCTCTTTCTGAATACTGCGATTACCTCGCCGATGAAATGGTCCAAATCTACGGTGGCTATGGCTATTCCGCACACTATCCGGCAGAGCGTGCCTATCGCGATTCGCGCATCAACCGGATCTTTGAAGGCACGAATGAAATCAACCGCATGTTGATTCCCGGCCGTTTAATGAAGAGCGCGCTGAGCGGCAAGCTGGCATTGCTACCGGCGGCGCAGGCTCTGATGGATGAAATACTAACGCCGCAGATGGCCGGCTTCGACGATGACGACGCTTTGTTGGCAGCCGAGCAGAGGCTGGCTAAGAACGCCAAGAAGGTCGGGCTGATGACGCTGGGCACCGCCGCGCAAAGATACATGATGACCCTGGGAGATCAGCAGGAGATCCTGATCGGCATCGCCGACGTGATCATGGACGCTTACGCAATGGAGTCGGCGATTCTGCGCGCGCAGAAGTTGGCGGCTTCGCAGGGTGAAGCGGCGGCGGCGCGCTACATAGACATGACGCGAGTGTTTTGCAACGACGCGGTCGGGCGGATCGAAGCGCGGGCGAAGAGCACGCTGGCCGGGATGGCGGAAGGGGATGAGTTGCGGACGCTGCTGGCGGCGCTGCGACGCTTTACGAAGTTGACCCCGATGAACACGATCGCGGCGCGGCAACGGATCGCCGACGAGATGATCGCGGCAAACCGGTATATTTATTAGTTTCGGATTTGAGTTTTCAGATCTTGCCTACAACCCTAAGCCAGCTTGCGGCTGCAAATTATTTTTTAAGCGTGCCAAGGACGCGGGAACATCATCGCTTTGAGGTTTTGGACGGAGTTCGCATAGGCTTTCCGTCCATCGAATCTCAACGAAGGAGTGTTCCTCATGAAGTATGCTCGTTTTGAAGATTTGCCGGTCTGGAAGGCATCGATTGAATTGGCTGTTCACGTTTACGATCTGACGAGTCGACCCGCATTTAAGGGTCGGTATAGTCTGAAAGATCAGATTGAACGTGCGGCTGTTTCGGTATCTAACAACACTGCCGAAGGGTTTGAGCGGGGAACTACCCAGGAGCTCTTAACCTTCATATACATTGCCCGCGGGTCATGTGGGGAAGTCAGATCGATGCTCTGCTTGCTCGATCGTTTGCCCGCTCTTGATGATTTGAAATTTGAGATTTCAAATTTGAAATCAAAAGCCGAGGGAGTTTCACGTCAACTGAGAGCTTGGGCTAACTCGCTGCAAAACTCCGATATTCGCGGACAACGTTATTTGACCAGCCGATCAAAGGCTAAGTCCAAAGAAGCACGTGAGCGCGAGGAGTTCTTGAAGGAGTTGGAGCAGATTCGCACGCGAAAGGCTTAGCGATTCTGACTAGTGCTTAGGAAGCTGCTGAAGGCCCAACCCAACTTGGCATCGGTCAATTGACGGCCAACCACACCATGCGCATTGTTCCTATATCCCTCCCCACCCCCTTCTACATCGGCCCGGTCAACGTCTACCTGATTGCCGAAGATCCGATCACGATCATCGACACTGGTCCAAAAACCAAAGAGGCCATCGCCGCCCTGCGGGCGGGATTGCGCAGTGCGGGCTTTATGGTTTCCGACATCCGCCGCATCGTCCTGACTCATGCGCATGAGGACCATTGCGGTCTGGCGCGTTCGCTGCGCGACGAAGCGAAGAACGCCGAAGTCTTTGTTCATGAGTGGGAGACAGGTCACCGCGCGGGCCGCCTCGAAGATCCGGAGCATCGCCAACTGCTGGTGCGCGCCGGAGTTCCCGACGATGAGATCGTGGGAATGCGAAAAATGTACGAAGACGTGCGCATGTACGCCGACTCTTTCGACGACCATGAATACAACCCGCTCTGGGATGAAGGCGAACTGGAGTTTACGACCGGCACGTTACGCATAGTTCACACTCCCGGCCACACGCCCGGCTCTTGCTCCTTCGTGCGCGAAGCTGACCGCACCATCATCGCCGGCGATTGCGTGTTGAAGCGCGTTACGCCCAATCCAATTCTTTCTCCCGATCCCCTCGACGCTTCGAAACGCTTTCCCTCACTCGCGGAATATCTTGTGAGCCTCGCGCGGCTGCGTAACTTTGCTCCCACCCTCGTGCACGGCGGGCATGGTGATGTGGTCCATGATTACGACGAACTTTTTCACCGCTACATTCGCGCGATAAACGAACGGCAGGCGCAGGTGATTGGCCTCCTTTCCCGTGAAGGCTCCTCGCCTTGGGAAATCTCGCGGGCCATGTTTCCCCAAACCGATGACGTCCATCGCTTTCTGGCTGTTTCGGAAGCCGTCGCCCATCTGGACCTGGCGCACTCCGAAGGCAAGATCGCACTCGAACTCGCCGGCGAACGCGAAATTTACCGCCAAATCTAATCCGCAGATTACGCAGAACGCTTAGAAACTTAAGACAAAACAGCGAGCAATGAGCAGTAAGACTGCCCACTGCCCACTGCCCACTGCCCCCTGCCCCCTGCCCCCTGCCCACCCTCTCTGTGTAATCTGCGAAATCTGCGGATTCCCCGCCGATCTTACTTTTTGGAACTCGCCCCAACTCCTGGCGTGAAAGCACCAAATCAATCCGGAGGAATGTCTATGACCCCTAAGAAATTAACCGTAATGATCAGTTTGCTGCTGCTGATGGGCGGAACGGCCCTGACCAGGGAGACCGCGACTGCGCAGGAACCGGCACCGCCGGCGCCAGGGGCGCGGATCCATGCGGCGCCCGAACTCTCCATGTTTATCAACGGCGGGACCTTTCTCGGCGTTTACGCTGAAGACGTCAGCAAGGAAAACATGGGCCAGTACAATCAATCCCAGGTCCGTGGCGTCGGCATCACCGAAGTCGTCAAAGGAAGCCCGGCCGAGAAAGCCGGTTTGCGAAAAGGCGATGTGATTCTCCGCTTCGACAACGAGTCAGTCACCAGCATGCGAAAGTTGAACCGTCTGGTGAGTGAATCGTCGCCCGACCAAACCGCGCACATCACGATCAGCCGCGGCGGCGCGGATCAGGAAGTTGCGGTCACGCTGGCCAAACGCAGCGAGAACGCTGATGCCTGGCGCTTGCTCAGCCCTCCGGGCGGACTCTTTTCACAAAAGGATTTTCCCAAAGACTTTCCCCGGATCGAACAACTGCCGCGCATGGGACCGAATGGTGATGGCAATTTCCTTTTCAATTTCGGAAACAGCCGGCGCATCGGCGTCATGACGCAGACCCTTACCAAGCAACTCGCTGATTTCTTTGGCGTCGCCGAAGGCAGCGTGCTGGTGACGTCGGTAAACGACGACAGCCCGGCAGCAAAGGCTGGCCTCAGGGCAGGCGACGTAATCACTGCTATTGATGGTGAGAAACTGACTGGCTCCGGCGATCTGTCACGCGGTCTTAGCAAGAAGGAAGAAGGCGACGTTACGCTGACGGTAGTTCGTGACAAGAATCAACGAACAGTGAAGGTGACGCCCACTAAAGCGGAAGGTATGAAAATTCCTTCCGGCCGAATCTCGAATACCGGGATTTTGCGCCAGGAGATTCGCGATGCGATTCGAACTGGCGCCAGGAATGGCAGGATTGTGATTCCGGCGATTAATCTGCCGACGATTCCAGCCGTCGATATCACGACGCCGGTGATCCAATTGCCGGTGATACCGGAGATTCGGGTGGATATGCCACAGATCCGTGTGCGCAAGCCGGGACGCTTTCCTATCTAACGAGTAGGACAGGCATTCCTGCCTGTCCATTATCATCGAAAATTTTTGATCTGGAAACTTAGGACAGGCAGGAATGCCTGTCCTACTTTTATTTGGGCTGGCTGAGTTTTCGCTTTCCTTCGACGGCATCCTTGTAAGCTCCGCCCGGAAAGTCGCCGAGGGCAATCGCCGCGTCGAATTCCTTCAAAGCTTCGGCATCGTTATCCATGAACGCAAGGATGCGTCCCATCGCTTCGTGCGCGTGCGACAACAACGCGCGATCTGAGTCCGGTAAGGCTGCGGCAACTGCGAGCCGATAATGCGCGAGGGCCCGGTTCAATCTTTGAGACTGCAAATCGTCGTCAGTACTGTCACGGGCCCAAAGGCTCGCGGTCTGGCCCATGGTGAACAGTACGCGCGCGTCGCCAGGGAATTCCTGCTGTAATAACTTCAAACGCGCTTCCGCCGCTTCGTAGTTCTTCGACTGACGCAGCTGCTCGACTTCACTCAATCCTTTTATGAGCGCGGGATTCGCGGGCTCGGTCGCATCCGCGGTTTCACTAACCCCTGGATTGGTCAGCCATTGTGAATAGCGTGGATGGGCTTTGCGCGCCGCGGCCGCGCGGGTGACTACGGCCGAGTACTCGGCCGGGCGGCGCGATTCACGTGCGGGATCGAATGACGTGATCATGTCGGCAAAGAAATCCGCGAAACCAAATCCCGCGGTGTCCAAATCTCGCAACTGGTCCGCGAAAAAGAACGCCAGCACTGCGCCCTTCTCATAATCCTCGGCCAGCTCCGCAATTGTTTCGTCGGAGATCGCAGCCCGCGCTGTTTGTGAGTCCTGTGTGATCAACGTCCGTGCGGCATCGTCTTTCGCGGCCGCTAATCGCCGCCGCAGATTCTCCTGCAGCGCAGCGAGGCGCGCCTTTTCTTGCAGCCGCGCTTCCGTCGCGGCTACGAGGGAGCGGGACACAGTCAGAAATACATCGGGCGAAACACTAGCGCCCGCTTTCAAGCGCTCGTCCAGCAGTTGCTTGATCTGGTCGCGGCGCGCCGCAATCTCACGATTGTTTCGCCGCACGACCGGATCGATAACGTATTGCGAATACGCGCGCCGCAATTCAGACACTGCGGGATTCGTGCCTTCCGGAATCACCACGTAGTAATCGTCGACGATGATGCGGAAGTTGATCGCCCCCGGCGCGGCCAACAAATCCGGCACTACATAAAAGTGACGCTCATGTTCGCGCACGCTGTACGTGTCCACTCCCGATTTCTTTTTCCCCGGACTCTTAACTGGCACGCGCTCAGTGGTAATCAGTAGCGGCTGGGTGTGCAGGTACGAGAGCACTGTATGGACCATCTCGCTGGTAGGCTGTCGCAGCCGATCGCCTTCCGCTTGATAAGCTCGCAGGTAAGACGGTAACCGCTCTTCGATTCCGGATTTGCGATAAAACTCGCGCACCAGCGGCGCAAAGTCCAACACCTCCAGGACGGCACTCGGCAGATCGTCAGACCGCTCCGGCGAATCAAATCCGGGCGCCGGACCAAGAGTGTAAGCGAGGGAAACGTAGCGGGCCGCTTCATCCGCTCGCGACGCGGGCGCAGGCAATTTGGTGCGTTCGTAGAAAATGTGCATGCGCTCTCGCAGATTGGGATCAAGCCCCGCCAGGTCCTTTCGCATTTGCGTGCGGAAAAAAGACGGTTGCTTTCCTGCGGGCGTCGGGTCGAATCCGGCGGCATCGAGGGCAGCCATGACAACTATCAAACGCGGATCGGGCTGGACCGCAACGCCATACTCGGCCAGATTGAACGGCATGCTGGCGCGCGACTGCGGCGTCGGGGTGGGTGACGGTCTGCCGGCTGGCGGGGCCACAGGTTTGTTCTGGGCGATAGCGACACCGCTAATGCTAACTAGAATCAGCACAATTAGAGAAGTCTTTTTCATAAGGAAGAAGAAATATTGCCTTTTATGATTTTCCGGTTGGTAGCTCACTAAATCTCGCTAAGTAACTACAGATGCCAAGTGTATCTGGGCCGATGCCTTCTCGGTTTGGGGCAGCTCGAAGAGCTGCAAGATAGTAGCCGGTGATCCTCAGACCACCGGAACGCATGCCAATGGATCATGCGCACCCTTTCAGGGTGCGATCCGATCGTCCGCTACCGGAGGTCTTCGCTTCGCTTCGACCTCCAGCTACTATCTGAGAACCCTCCGGGTTGCAAAAAATACATCCGCTTCATCTCCGTCTGCGGCAATATCATTTGACACTGCTGACGGCGCTCCGAATGGCTATTTCTGCTTTTCCGCCTTTTTCCGCCGATGTGCGCGCAACCAACGCAATGTTAATGGATACGCGACAACCGAACAAACCACCGAAAGCAGTGTGCCGCCGACAGCGAACGGTTCCACCAGAAACCAACTGCTGGTAAAGAGCTGGCGATAGTATCCGGCCATTAGCGGGTGCGGATGCTTTAACAGTTCCATTCCTTCGGCGGGGATGTGCGGAGAGCGGCCCAAAAGAACGGCCCCGATTCCGTATGAGACGACGATTATCGGGACCAGGGTGAACGGATTGTTGATATAAGTGCCGGCGTAGATGGCGACCTTGTGGAAGCGGAAAACGAAGGCAATCAAGGTCGCGATGATCGTGTGCAGCCCGATCAGCGGCGAGAACGTAATGAAGACGCCGATACTAAAAGCAAGCGCCGTCCGCTCAGGCGTATCATCGATCGCGAGCAGACGGCGAAGAGTGGTGGAAAACATGAAAAGTTCGGGTTTCGATTTCGGGTTACGAGTTGCGGCGGGGGCAGGAACTCGAAACTCGAAACCCGAAACTTGCGGAGGTTAATTAAAACTACTGAGGGCCTCGGCTTCCGATTCGTAGGAATCAAAGACGGTCAGCAGTTTTGTAATGACCAGCAGGTCGCGCACTTTTTCCGTGAGGCTGAGCAATTTCATCTGGCCGTCGTCTTTGCTCACAGTCGTGTAGTTGGCGATCAGCTCGCCGATGCCGCTGGAGTCGATGTACTTAACGCCGGCGAGGTTCAGCAGGATCTTTTTCTTGCCGCCCGTAACCAGATTGCGAATAGCACTGCGCAGCGCCGCACTGCCTTCGCCCATGCGAATCGATCCGTTCATGTCCAGCACCGTAACATCGCCGGCCTGTCGTTCTTTGATATCAAGTTCAGCCATGGCAGAACCTCCTTGAATTTAGACTGCGAGCAAATCCTAAACGGGCTCAACGTCGCGCTCAACGATCATTGATTGATCGCGAGGGGCAGCGTCCATCGCTTACTTGAATCCGTTGAGGGCGTCTGCTTCACTCTCGTAAACGTCAAAAACTGTAAGAAGTTTAGTAATTGTTAACAAGTCCTGGAGCTTCTGGGTCAGATTGAGAAGTTTCAACTGGCCGCCACCTTTGACCTGAATCGCGGTGTAGCTCGAGACCAGTTCGCCGATGCCGCTGGAATCTATGTAGCCGACGCCCGATAGGTTCAACAGCACCTTCTTCTTACCCTCTTCCAGCAGCCGCCTGATCGCGCTGCGCAGGGCGACGCTGCCTTCGCCGATGGTGATCTTGCCATCCATGTCGAGGACGGTGACGTCACCCGCCTGCCGCTCCTTCATATTGAGTTCAGCCATTTTGGGGACTCTCCTTAAAGTTCTTATAAGTCACGAATGTTTGACCAGGCGCACTGTCGTGCCGCCGTCAGCAGTGTTGGACCAGCTGACTTCATCCATAAACGTCCGCATGAAAAAAATCCCGCGTCCGGAAGCTTTCAGGACGTTTTCTCCGACGGTCGGGTCCGGCACAGTTGCAGGATCGAAGCCGGTGCCCTGATCGCTTACCTCTATTTCCAGGTTACCCGGCGAGCTGGTAATAACGACGGTAACAGACTTGTTTTCGTCTTTCTTATTACCATGGGTCACGGCGTTTCCTACTGCTTCACGCAAGGCCATGTCCACGTGATACGCCGCTTCCGGATTGAGCCCGGAGCGTTCGGCCATCTTCTCAGCAACGGCGGCGGCCTGTTCGACGGATTCGATGCGGCTAGGCAAAACGAGTCGAGTCGTCTCTGCAGTCACGGAAGGCATGCCTTTACACGAAACGGTCCGACAGCGCTGACTAATCTCTAAGCTAACCGGAGGATGGAGGGTGTAACACGCTGGCCGCCCGTGTGTCAAGAACGGCTGTTCTCAGCCTTCCCAAGTGAACGTGCTTCGTCTGTAACCGACTAGAAGGTAAGATTCCAAACGTGAGAATCAAGCCCGCAAAATGCATCAAGGGCCGGCTGAGTCTGCCCGGCGATAAATCGATTTCGCATCGCGCGGCGTTGATTGCCGCTCTCGCAAAAGGCAAGTCGCGGCTGAAAAACTTCGCCTCCGGCGAGGACTGTGCGGCCACCCTGTCGTGCGTGCGCCAACTTGGGGTTACGGTGCAGGAAGCTGGCCACGAGGTGTTGATTGAAAGCTCAGGCGATCTTGTTTCTCCTTCGGAAACGCTTGATTGTCGCAATAGCGGTTCAACGCTGCGCATGTTGGCGGGCATGTTGGCGGGTCAATCGTTTGACGCAACGCTTACCGGGGATGATTCACTGCGCCGCCGGCCGATGCGCCGGATCATTGAACCGCTGGAGTTGATGGGTGCGCACATTGAATCACAAGATGGTCGTCCTCCTTTGCACATCAAGAGCGGGGGACCCCTGACTCCGATTTTTTATGTGCTGCCGGTAGCGAGTGCGCAGGTGAAGTCCTGCATTATGTTTGCAGCCCTTCACACTGACGGGCGCACAGCGGTAATTGAGAGGACCAGCACGCGCGATCACACCGAACGATTGCTGCAGTGGTTTGACGTTCCCATTGAGATACTGACGCCATCTGATTATTCGTCGAACACTATCGTCGTCGAAGGCGCAGTCTGCTTGACGGCGCGCGAAGTTACTATCCCCGGCGACATCTCGTCGGCCGCCTTCTTCGTTGCCGCCGCAGCGATGTTGCCGGAATCAGATTTGATAATTGATAACGTAGGTCTCAATCCCACTCGCACGCAGTTCCTGACTACGTTGCTTTCCCTGGGAGCGCACATAGAAACAGATAACCACCGCGACGAGTGTAATGAACCCGTCGGATCAGTCTATGTGCGAGGGTTCGAGCGGAATACAGGTTTCCGCGGCAGTCGCGGCCGACTGGTAATCGACTGTGCCGGCGTCGCGGCGTTAATCGACGAGCTGCCGTTGCTGGCGATAGTAGGAACGCAAATCCCAGGCGGTCTGGAAATTCGCGATGCCGCGGAACTGCGTTTGAAAGAGACCGATCGCATCGCGGCGACCGCAAAGAATTTGCGGGCCATGGGCGCCGAGGTCAAAGAGTTCGACGATGGCCTTGCGGTTGATGGGCCGGTGCGTTTGCAGGGGGCCACAATCGAACCTGGCGGCGACCACCGCATCGCCATGGGGTTCGCGGTCGCGGCATTAATCGCCGAAGGCGAATCCGAAATCAAAGACGCAGGCTGCGTCGGTGTTTCGTTTCCGGAATTCTTCCACCTGTTAGAAGCGGTGATGGAACATTAGTTCCGCCTGACTGGCGAAATCAAATGCGCAAGCGAATTGTCATCACGGGTTTCATGGGCAGCGGAAAGACGAAGTTCGCCGCGGCCCTTTCTCAACATCTGAAGTGTGAAATGGTTGATCTGGATTTGACCGTCACCGAGCGCTCCGGGCAATCGCCGGCAGAAATAATCAAACAGGTTGGCGAAAGCGCGTTTCGCATCGTGGAAACCGAATCGTTGCGTCACCTGCTGGAGCAGGATGATGCGCGGGTCATCGCACTCGGGGGCGGTACCTGGACCCTCGAGGAAAACCGCGACCTGATCGCGCAGCACGATTGTCTTACCGTCTGGCTCGATACCGCTTTCGAATTATGCTGGCAAAGAATAGTGGAGAGCGGCGCCAACATTCGACCGCTCGCTCCTGATATGACAACCGCGCTGGCGCTTTTTGAAGCCCGGCGTGAGAGCTACGCGTTAGCAGAACTCAGGCTGGAGATCGTTAATGAAAGCGGGATTGGCCGCGCCATCGAGCTGATTGAGGTTGGGTAATCGCTTTGCGGACCTGCAACCCTGGACAGGCAGGAATGCCTGTCCTACGGTGTGCACTCAGCATTGGTGCGGGGCGCGTTAACTCCGAAGCGTTGTTGATACTCGGCTGAAGTAATGAACGAGCAGACCATGCCGTGCTGCTTGGCGACGTTGCGTGGCGGCGCCGCACTCACCTGGTTCAGCCAGAAGATGAAACCGTCGATGTCGCCGTCTCTTCTGAGGTAACCGGAGTACTGTGAATACACGAACGAACGGTTGTATTCCGCATCGATGAACGAGCGGT
>JAXDFZ010000020.1:0-82806 GCA_034665305.1 Blastocatellia bacterium
GTCTCGGCACTACTGAGACTGGAGAAGAGCAAACCTGCTTTGCCGCCCGTTTCCCCGGCATCCAGTTGCACCATGCCGCCGCCTTTGCCACTTGTACCCGTGGGTGGCACTTCACTGGCCGCGTTCAGGGCCGCGATGAAGGTCTTGGCTCCCGGCACCGTCGCGCCTGCCGAGTCATTGTCGGTAATGGTAAGCGTGGCAGAGCCGGGGGTGCCGAGGGTGGCATTCACGGGAGTGCTCAAAGTTAAAGTGAGCGTCTCGTTGCCTTCCACATAAGTATCGTCATTAATCAGGATGTTGATACTGCGATCGGTCTGCCCGGCAGCGAACGCGAGCGTTCCCTGGTTCAGGATGAAGTCACAGTTCTGCACCGCCGAGCCGTTGATCGTGCTGCACGCGAAGAAGCTGTTGCCGCCCGTGCTGAAGTTGATTGACGAGGCGCCCGTGGTGTCCCCGGTGCGCTTCACATGCACCTGCGCGTTGCCGACTCCTTCGCTGAAGTTGTACGTCGCCAACTCCATCTGGATCGAGGGCGGCACCGAAGTGGTGCAACCCGGCGCATTCCAGTTTAATTGAATCACGCCCGTGTCGCCGTCACCGGTGTTATTGAAGCCTGCTACGGCGATGCGATAAACCGTTCCGGCTGTCGCAGAGAATATAATGCTGCTGGTGACGCCCGGCGCAGTGTCGTCGTTACTGGTTATCAGGCTCAGTGATCCGACTGCGTTGCCGGTATATGCGGCCATGACCGTGTCATAGTTGCTGCCCGCAGTGGTAAACGTCACGCTGCTCGAGCTCGGCGCCTGCCATTGGTACCACACGGTGTGAGTCCCGCCGTTGCTGGCGTGATCCGGCTCACCAGTTTCTTCGGTAGCGTTAACATTAGTTCCCGCGACCGTACCCGAACACCCGGTCAGCGCTTGCGCGCTCGCAAAGTTGTCGTTTGCCGGCGCGACAAGTGGCGTCAGCGTATAGCCAATATAATCCATCGCATGGATATCATTCGCCGTCATCGTCTCACGCCGGTTGCGCGAGATGTTGGGATCCATGATTCCAATGAAGTTCGCCAGGATGTTCTGATCGTCCCGCCAATGGCCCGCCTGCCAGGTATCGCCACCGGTACCATCGGGACGGGCGGTTGAAAGTCCCAATTCGGATCCGCCGCCGCCGAAATAAACTTGTGTACCACCAGAGTGCAGAATCCGTTCAGCCGAACTAAAATTGCCGGAGTTGGCAGTGCCAGGACGGAAGCGAAACAGATCCAGAATAGCGGCGAAGTTTGGTTGCGCGGGTGTCATCTCAGCCGCGCCAACCCACGAATCGAATCCGAGCGCGTGACCAATCTCATGAACAGCTACGGCGTCGAAATCCGTGCGGTTGCCCGTGATGCCGTCGCTGGGATCAAAGTCGAATCCGAAGGCGGAATTAAAACCTATCTGGGGCGCGTCCGTTTCATTGGGATCGGCAACTGCGGGAAGTCCTCCCAAAGCGCGGAGCAAGGGAGCGGCAACGACCAGCGTATTGATATTGCCGGAGTCGGTCGGAATCGCGGCGCCCGAAGGCAGTGAATTGATAAGCGTTGCTTCCGCTCCACTGCTGGCGTGACTAACTAAGCGGCTACGAAAACCGGCATACGCGCCAGAGTAAAGTGAAGTTAGCGTCGAACCCAGGGTGTTAGCGCTGTTGAAAGGCTGACCAAAATGCGTCGGTCCATAATCCACGTCGATGTTTATGGTAATAGGGTCCTTGATCAGAGCTTCCCATTTAGCGGCGGCGGCAATGAATGCCTGCTTGGCAACCGGGTCCGCCTCGAGTTGCGGCGTGGCCCGCAGAATGATCGTCAGTCCGCTGGCTGACTCAATGCTCTGTGAGCCGCCCTTTGATGGAAGGTGATTGATCGGGCGCAGGTTTCTCTCGCTGCGGCCGTCTCGCATGATTCGCGTTTCTTCCCAGGTCGCAGCGCGACACGTGGTATCGCCGTTTGGCAGTTGAGACAACACGTATGCGCCGCCACCATTAGTGTAGGGAATAAACTCAGCAGGTGGCTTGGCTGGTAGAACACCCTGCGCTCCCGCGTAAAACGGCAGGTAACACAGCATGCCCACCAGAGCGACGGCCAGCGCTAGCCGTAAGGGA
This sequence comes from Blastocatellia bacterium, assembly GCA_034665305.1. GTDB lineage: Bacteria > Acidobacteriota > Blastocatellia > Pyrinomonadales > Pyrinomonadaceae > DASXRU01. The sequence goes on from JAXDFZ010000020.1 coordinate 2,137, forward strand.
GTTATCCTAAGACTTCGTTTGACGCTTGAAAGACGCACGGGGAAACGAGGGTTTTTCACTACTTACTCTCCTGATTTGGGAAGACCCACTTCTTGCTTTAGTCTCCGCCCACGCTCATTGGTAAGCAGGCAAGCATGCCCGTCCAACCATCCGAACATAAGCGACAATCGAGGTAAAGCATAGGTTGTGAGACTGAACTTGGATTTAAAGAAAACAGGGCAATCAATTAATATTACCGACTAATACGTTCACGGGTTCCGGGCAAATTCCTTCCCGCAAATCGCGGCAAAATGACGGTCCGCCCTTGTTTTCAAAGCGTTGAGGGATTATTGTCCGCGTTCATACTTCTGTGAACGGGACCCAGTTTGATTCCTGATAAGCCCGTCGCGTTGCCGCGGCAATCGCCGGTTTCGATCTTAAGTTACTGCAAGAACCCAGACCATCCAGCTCAGGAGATTTCAGATGATGAAACGTCATATTGCTACCATTTTGCTCTTGTTCGCCCTGCTGATGCCGTACGCGACGTTCGCGCAACAGCCGCAGCCTACGCCTACCCCCGCTCCGTCTTCCGGCGATGTTCAAGTCACCGGGCCGCCAGCGAAAGATCCCAACGATCCGTTGGAACGAATTAAGGACGAGGGCATGAACGTCAACCGTTCGCAGGTCATGGACACACTGAGTTATCTCAGCGACGTAATTGGTCCGCGGCTGACTGCCTCGCCCGGCATGAAACGCTCCAATGAATGGACGCGCGACAAGTTGACGTCGTGGGGTTTGCAGAACGCGCACCTCGAATCGTGGGGTCCATTCGGCCGCGGCTGGAGTTTGAAGAGTTTCAGCGCGCAGGTCACGGAGCCCTTGGATATCCCGCTGATCGCTTACCCCAAAGCGTGGTCGCCGGCGACCAATGGCGCGGTTACCGGTGACGTCGTTTATCTGGATGCGAAAACGGAAGCAGATCTGGAGAAGTACAAAGGCAAGCTGAAAGGCGCGATCGTTCTGATGACGCCGATGCGCGAAATCAAAGCGCGCTTTCTACCACTCGGCACGCGCCTGGATGAAAAAGCGTTGCTGGCACTTGCCGATGCGCCGGCGCCTGGCACGGGTGGCGGCGCGGGACGCCCGGGTGGACGGCTGACGCCGGAGATGCGCGCGGCACTGCAGTTCAATGTGCGCAAACAATTGTTTGCGATTGAAGAAGGCGTGGCGGTGTTGGTCGATCCCAGCCGGGCGGGCGATGGCGGAACGATTTTCGTGCAACAGGCGACGGTGCCCCAGCCGGTGTCGGATGCGCCGTTTGCTCCCGGCGCGCCGCGGCAAAAAGCAGCCTATGACAAAGACGCGCCGAAGTTTCTCCCGCAGATCGTACTCGCGAGTGAGCACTACAATCGCATCCTGCGCATGTTGCAGGCCGGCGAGAAGCTGAAGATGGAAGTGAACATCGCCGTTAACTGGCAGGACACCGATCCGATGGGCTACAACACGGTCGCGGAAATTCCCGGCAGCGATCCGATGTTGAAAGACGAAGTCGTCATGCTGGGCGGGCACATGGATTCATGGCATGCGGGAACCGGAGCCACCGATAACGGCGCCGGAGTCGCGGTCGCGATGGAGGCGGTGCGGATTATTCAAACGCTCGGACTGAAACCCAAACGCACGATTCGCATCGGGCTCTGGACCGGTGAAGAGCAGGGACTGCTCGGTTCGCGCGCCTACGTGACGCAGCACTTTGGCAGTCTGGAGCCGGGCAATCCCGGAGTGGTCCCGCCCGGCACGCCGAACAGCCAGCCGGCAGCGCCGTCGAAGTTAGTCACGACGCCGGACTATGAAAAGTTTGCCGGCTATTTCAATTTGGATAATGGAACCGGAAAAATTCGCGGTGTCTATCTGCAGGGAAATGAGGCCTTGCGGCCTTTGTTCCGTCAATGGCTGGCGCCCTTCCGCGACGCCGGCGCGCAGACGCTGACGATCGCTAACACCGGCGGCACTGATCACCTTTCATTCGATCGCATCGGGTTGCCGGGTTTTCAATTCATTCAAGACGAGATCGAATACGACTCGCGCACGCACCACTCGAATCAGGATGTCTTCGATCGCATTCAGGGTGACGACATGAGGCAGGCAGCCACGATCATGGCGTGGTTCGTTTACAACACGGCGATGCGTGACGAGAAGCTGCCGCGCAAGCCGGCGCCAGGAAGACCTTAGCAAGTAGGACAGGCATTCCTGCCTGTGCTTATTTTTCTAAAATCGCAGCCAATGAGAGAGGGGACAGGCAGGAATGCCTGTCCTACTTTTGTCAGTACTTTCCGGACGTTACGTATTCCCGCAGGTAGCGCCGCAGCTTGTCGCGGTTGGCATGTCCATAGTCGGCATAGTCAGCGCCGACCGAGTTGATCGCGCCCACACGGGCAAAGAGAATGTAGGCCTCGAGCAGTCCCTCGTCGTGAATCTTGACCAGGGCCGCCAGCGCAGGATCGAGTTGCTTGATCTCGCTGTCCTTAATCTGCCGCTTCACCATTTCTACGACCTGCCGCAGCGCGGCCGCTTCCTCTTTCAGACTGTGACGGTACTCCTTCTCGGTGGGGAATTCCTTCTTGAATCTTTCGTAATTATTCCCCGCCCACGCTGCTCGTGTGATTGAGTAAGCCATCCACGCCGACGTACCGTCGCCATTCTTTTCCAGCGTCTTCGGATCAATCGTAATGGTCATGTGATTGTCCTTCATTGGTGAGACACTGGACCGCGGTTCTATCTTCGGGTGCCCCAGGTGCACACCCTGCTTGTCCGCCCAACGGAACAAGCCATTGCGCCAAATGTACGCGGTGTAAGGTTCGACGATTACGGCCTCGACGTATTTGTCGCGCGCTTCGTCGTGCCGCGACTGGCGCAGCAGCGCGTCGCCCCAGTAACGGTAAGCGGTCTCGCGATCGGGATCGAGTTGAATAGCGCGCGCGTACCACTCGCCGGCCTTCTGCCATTCTTCTTGTTGCAGGAACACGTCGCCACTAAACAGAGGCGCCTCATAGATTCTGGGATCGATTTTCGCGGCGCGCGCGTAAGCCTTAAGCGCAGCGTCATGGTCATTGCGAGCGTAGGCCGCCTCGCCGGCGCGCATGGCTTCGTCGGCCTCTTTGCTGAGCGAGAACCGGCCGCCACCCTCATCCTTTCCGTCGGGCGCGATGCCGGCTATGGTCCACTCCGCTAAATCGTCGGTGGCTCCCAGATCCCGTGCGCGCACCAGCAACGCACGAGCGCGGGTCCGGAGCTGTTTACGTAGCTCAACGTCGTTGGATGGGATGGACTCCATGACCAGGCTCATGCCCAAACGCAAGAGGACTTGGCCGTCATCCGGGTAGCGGATCGCGAGCTTCTCCAAAAGCGGCAAGACCTCGGGAAATCTATTTTCTTCGTAGAGGATAAAGGCGCGTTCGCGCTCAGCGTCGAACGTGCTTTGAGCGAGTATGGGTGTCGCAGCAGAGAATGTTATTGCCAGACATAGAACCAGGCTGGCGGCTGCAATCAACGTGCGGAACGGCAGAGGGAAACGCAACATAGGGCAAATTCCTTTGTGGGAGTTGACGGCAAAGATTCAGGGCGTCGCAGGCCAAACGTGAACGCGCAAAGCCTATAGCTGAGTTTGGATTTATGTCAATGGTCTTAAGGAAGAGGCGGCCGCTCGGCTTACTTCTGCTCGTCTGCCGGCGCGGAAGTAATTACCTCACTGGCTTCCGCAAAAACAAAACCGGCAGCAGCTTCGACGGGGACGGGCTTCCAACCGTCAGCAGTGAACTGAAAATTCTCAGCCGCTGCGGGCGTGAAGGCGCCGGCTTCTGGTTGCCAGACCATCCGCTCAACCTGAATGTGCGGATGGTTTATGCGAATCACGTTGAAGGAGTTTGCTTCACCGCGGTGGCGCGTCGAGGTGGCCGTGCCGGCGGAAACTACCAGAGCACTGTGACCCGCAATTTTGTAACGCACTGCCGAGTGACCGGTATGGCCAATGTGCAGATGGCCGGCGAGCAATAAGTCGGCGCCACATTCCGCCAGCACGGCCATGGCGAGGTGGGCCCGTCCCAGCAGGTCGTCTTCATCATGGTTTTCCGGCAGGTCGAAGGGATGGTGAGTGACTACGATCTTCGTAACGTGGTTGTCGATGGAGCACAACTTTTCACGCGCGCCGGCGATTTGAGTCTCGTTGATGCGGCCATACTTCGTGGTCAATGAACGCGCGGTATTGATACCGATGATCGCGACCTCCTCATCGGCGTAAAAAGGCTGCATGTCATCGGTGATAAAGCGCCGGTACTTGTCCAACGGCCGCCCGAACCTGGCGAAGAAGTTGTACAGCGGCACGTCATGATTACCCGGCACAACGATCTGTGGGTGCGGCAGGGCATCGAGAAACTGGCGGGCCTCCTGAAACTGATGGCTGCGGGCGCGCTGCGTCAGATCCCCGGAGACCACGACGACATCGGGCTTTAGCACTTGCAGGTTGGTCACCACGGCATCGCGCACCGTGTAGTCAACGCGGCCGAAATGCAGATCCGAGAGATGTGCCAGCGTTCGCATAGGTCAGAACCGCCTGCGGTAGCGGGCGGGCCTTTCGGATGACTAAGAGAGTACCTTGGTAAAGTCGGGTCCGCCCGCTACCGCAGGCGGTTCTGACACCAAGACTCGCAACGCACCGGGACGGATACGATAATGCAACGGCGTCTCCATCGTCGAGACTTCACCGTCAGTGGCCACTCGCAGCCGCTTGTGCCGCGTTTCTACCCATATCTCGCTCGCGCAGAGGACGTCCAAATCTTTTTCGTTTCGCAAGCCGCCGAAGAGCGCTCGAATAGCGAAGCGCACTAAACCCCAGCGGCCGGTACGATGTGCCACCTGCAGACTCAACTTGCCGCCATTCAAACAAGCGCGCGCGCCGATCCGGACGCCCTCCATCTCATATTCGTTGTTGCCGATGAAAACAAACGGTGTGCGCCGGTTGAGTTCTACGTCGTCGACAGTCAGACGCACGTTGATAAATGGATAGCGCCGCAACACGCTAAGAGCCGCCCAGAAAAAAGCGGTCCATTTGCCGCGACCCAGGCGCTCCTGTTGCTGCTCTCGCTGGTGCACGATGCTTGGATAAAGGCCGAGGCTGGAGTTGTTGATAAAGACATGCCCGTTGACTTCCGCCACGTCTATCTCCGCAATACTTCCCTCCGTTATCACTTTCACGGCGCGTTCGAGGTCGAGTGGAACTTTCAGGTCCTTGGCGAAGTGGTTCAGCGTCCCAAAAGGCAAGACTCCGAGTGGCGTATTGCTGCCTGCGAGTACCGAAGCGACCGCGCTGATCGTGCCGTCGCCGCCTCCGGCAACGATTGGACTATGCCCCTGTTTAAGCATTTGCTGAGCCAGCGCCTGCAGTCGATCGCCGTCCTTTACGAGTAGGATTTGGGGATCCAGACCACGCGCGGAAAACATGGCAACCAACTCGTCGCGGAATCGTTCCTTGTCATCCGCTCCCGATGCGGCGTTGATGATGATTGCGGGTTGGGCCATAGCGTCGATTGCGGATTTCAGATTGCAGATTGCGGATGGGAGCACGTCCACAATGCCGAATGCGGATTACGGTTTGCGATCGAAGAATAGACGAGCCATTCTTTCAATCTGCAATCCGAAATCCGCATTCGCAATCGACAAGTCCGCTAATGCCGTCGTGCTCAGTTACGCGCCTGCTTCGCTCGGCCGGGGCAACGCGCTACCACCGCTGCCGCGATCAGCTTTTCCCTGTTGAGCATCAAAGGTGCGAGCCGTGCCGGCGCCGGCCGCAGCCGACTGAGTTGCAGTGGAACGAGCGCCATACACTTCTCTATCGCCGCCGCTTTGAGTTTTATCACTCAGCGAGCGAACGTCTTTTGGCTCCCGCGGAGAAAGATCCATGCCGATAAAGTCTTTTAGCTTTAACAGCAAAGCGGGCAGCACCACTTCATGCGCGGTCCGCGAAAGTTCTTCCACCACGCGATTGCCCAGTGATGACACTTCACGTTCCAACCGATCGTAGGCGGCTGTTTCTCTGAAACGTTCGAACAGTCCCGGGCCTTCGGGTTCAGCCGGCGCGGTGCGCCCATTCTCCGAACTTTCCGCGTCCGGCGTATTGGCGAACCTTGCCGCCGGAGACCGCCGCGGTTCCGGGTTGGCACGTTTCATATTCTCGAAACGGACGTCCTCGGTATCGTCGCCCTTGAGGGCGCCCGCAATACAGTAGCCGGTCCAAACCCCGAGCCCGAGCGCGCCGGCGCTCCACACCAGCGGACGTTTGCGGAATTGCTCGCGCCAATCGAGCGTTTCGTTAATAGTTTCCTTTACGGATTGATATTGATTTACCACGGTGTCCTTTATCTCCGTCACGGTATTGGAAATCGAATCGCGCGCTTCATCCATCCGCCGCTGAAGCTCTTCCTTGGACGGCTCTTCATCCGAAAAGTCACGCGCGCGCGCAAGTCCTAAAGTTCGTTCTTCAGCCATTGCTTGTCCTTTCTGAGCTCGTCAAGGCTGCGGTTAGGCACTATGTCCTGCTTGGCCAGACGCCCCTTCATGGCCAGCACCAGGATTCCTCCGACCACCAGGTAGACGGCCCCGGTGATCGCGAATCCCGCCGCGTAGCGCGCCGTGGGCCCCAGGGTCCCTTCGAAAAGTAATGAGACCCCGAAAGCCACGGCGATATTCAATAATGCAAATCCCAGCGCCGCAATAATGCCGCCGATGGCAATTGTTACTGCGCCGCGCACATAAGCCTGGACGTCCTCTTTTACTTCGACCTTCAAGAGACTCAGCTTCGTGTCGAGTAACTCAGTAACGTCGTCACCCAAACGCGAAAGCAATCCGGGTATGTGCTCCAGATCGTTCCGCGGTTCGCGAGCGGTGGCCATCGCCACGCCCGCGCCTCTGGCATTGTCCGCCATGGAAATACCTCCTTATCGTTTGCGGCAGATTGTTAAAGCGGCGCGACGATTCTTAGCGCCGCGAACCGCGCAGGACCAGCCCCAGGATTAAGCCCGCCGCGGCTGAGATGAGAATCGCCTGGCCTGGATTCTGACGCGTGTATTGCTTCGCGCTGTCGACGAGCTCACTCGGGTCAACGTCCTTCAGCTCCTTGATCTTGTCGGTTACAACGGAAGCCTTGTCTACGACGTAGTCCTTAGCCGTGGTCGCAGCGTCAGCAATCTTCTGTCCATATTCCTGCGCGCTCTGCGCGAGGCGTGGAGCAGTCGCCGCTCCGGTACCACCACCGGTGCCGGTCGTCGATGGAGTCAGGTTCTGACCCAGGGTGCCGCCGCCCGTATTTGTCTCACGGGTGGTGCCGGCATCAGTTGCGCCAGTCGAGGCGCCGCCAAAGGTTCGTGGCGCGCTGGCGCCCGTGCCAAATGAATTTTCGTTATCTCTGTTTTGTGACATTCCTAATCTCCTTTTGAATTGAATCCGAGTGCTGCATCTATGAAATTACACGTTAGCTGTGGACTAACGAGCAAACCTTGTGCCGACACGCATTGCCGCCTGTATTATTCGTAACGACCAACATTATCGGCTCATAGAAAGCGAGGGAGGTTGTGAGTTTGTTGCGAAAAAGTACGTGAAATTGCGGATTAAGGGTCGGGAACGATACAGGGGCGAGGAAGTTTCGAGTTTCGTGTTCGGAGAGCGCGACAGGCTCAGATTTCGAGTAGGGCTTTAAGTTCGCATTTCTCAGTCAGCAGGTGACCCCGGAGAGGGTCCCTATCGCTATCCGAACTCGAAACCCGAAACTCGAAACTCGAAACTGCCTTTCACCCGCTTGACAGCCTTTTCGAAAAGATGGTAAGTAAGCACTTACTTCGAGGAGCGAGACCAAACTTTTTGAGCAAACCAATCCCAGCCACGACTGCTGTCGCAACGTCACCTGTGGGCCGGCGTATGCCCGGCGAGGAGCGGCGCCTGCAGATCCTTAAAGTGGCGATGAGGCTTTTTTCGCACCGCGGATTTCGCGGCACCACCACCAAGGAGATCGCCGCCGCCGCCGGCGTTTCGGAGGCCATGGTCTTCCGCCACTTTGCCACGAAGGAAGATCTCTACACCGCTATCCTCGATTACAAAGCCTGCGCCAGCGGCATGCAAAATCCCCGCGACCTGGTAGCCGACGCAATTCGCGTGAAGGACGATCGCGCGGTCTTTGAGGGATTGGCCCACGGTCTGATGTGTCATCACCAGAACGATACCGAGTTTCTCCGGCTGCTGACCCACTCCGCACTGGAAGAGCACCAGCTGGCTGACATGTTTTGGGAGACGACGGTGCGCGGCATGTACAACTTCCTGGGGGCGTACATTCGCGAGCGGCAGCACGACGGCGTGTTTGCGGAGGTGGATACGGCAATTGTGGTGCGTTCATTTGTGGGCATGATTATTCATCATTCCCTGAACAATACATTGTGGGACAAGCAGCGCCGGATTTTGAATATCTCGAATGAGCGAGCGGCGAAGGAATTCACTAACATCCTGCTGTACGGCATTACCAGTCCGGTCGCGAGTCAAACCAAAGACAAGAAGAAGTCCGTGGCCGCTAAAACGCGCCCCGGGCGCAGAGCGAAAAATTAAGCAGAGCAAAACATTACGATGATCTCCCGAGGCTTTTCAAAACCGAACCTCCTCACTTTTTTCCTGTTATTCCTGCTGGCATTGGCGAGCGTTTCAGAGTTGGGGTGCGGGCGGTCGGCCGCCACAAAAAAGACTGAGACCGCAGCGGCAACGCCGGCCGTAATTATTGAGGTCAGCACTGTGCCTGCGATACTGCGCGACTTGCCGCGTTTCTTTGAAGCTTCCGGCAGCCTCGCTGCCAACGAGCAGACCGATGTCGCGCCTTCCATTGCCGGAAAAGTCGTCGCGATCGGCGTCGATCTGGGAAGCTTCGTAAAGCGCGGGCAAATGATCGTGCGGCTGGACCCGGTGGATTCGCAACTACGGCTGGAACAGGCGCAAGCGCAATTGGCCCAGACGCAGGCGGCGGTGCGGCAGGCGGAAGCGAAGATTGGCATTCGCCCGGGACAGAATTTCGATCCCACGCGCGTGCCCGAAGTTTCCGCGGCGCGGGTGGCGTTAGAGCTAGCCGAAAAACAATTGCAGCGGGCCGAAAAGCTGGTTGAGTCGGGTGACGTTTCCCGTTCGTCGTATGATCAGTTCAAAGCGCAGCGCGACAGTTTGCGGGAACAGTATGAAGTAGCGCTTTCGCAGGCCCGGCAGAATTTTGCGGCCGTTCAGGTGGCGCGCACCAACGTAGCCAACGCGCAGGCTCAGGTGGGGTTGGCGCAACGCAGCCTCTCGTACGCGCTGGTCTACTCTCCGATCAATGGCTACGTTTCGGATCGCTCGGTCGACCTGGGCGAATATGTTTCGCCGACGACCAAAGTGGCGACAGTCGTCAGCATCAATCCGTTGCGCGCGCGCATCGATATTCCGGAGCAGGCAATCGGCATCATTCGCGTCGGCGAAAGTGTCTCAGTGACTGTGAGCGCCTTCACGGATCGGGCCTTCGCCGGCCGCATCGCGCGCATTTCACCGAACGTGACCGCGACTTCGCGCACGTTGACGGTAGAAGCTGAAGTCAACAACGATGACGGTGTGTTGAAGCCGGGACAATTCGCGACCGTAAAAATCCTGCAACCACAATCGTCGCCGGCCGTGCTGGTGCCGGCCCGCGCCGTGCACACCGAAGCCGGCAGCAGCCGCGTTTTCGTTATTAAGAACGGCCACGCCGAACAGCGTCTGGTGCAACTGGGCCAAACCGAAGGCGACCTGATCGAGATCAAGGGCGGCGTCGCCGCCGGCGAGCTGGTGGCGACCAGTAATGTTGAAGCGTTGAGTGATGGGATTGCTATAAAGCAATGAGTTTCGAGTTTCGGGTTTCGAGGTCAGACGTTGAGACCTGAGACCTGAGACTACGAATCCGAACTCGAAACTCGAAACTCGAAACTCGAAACTTACCGAGTCCATGCAGAAATTAGCTGAAATTTGTGTCCGGCGGCCGGTGTTCGCAACCATGCTCATTTTGAGTCTCACGGTTGTGGGCATCTTCTCGTTCAACTCCCTGGGCGTGGATCTCTTTCCCAAGATCGACTTGCCGACGATCACCGTGACGGTCGTAAATCCCGGCGCCTCGCCGCAGGAAATCGAAACGGAAATCACGGACAAAGTCGAAGGCGCGGTCAACACCATCAGTGGCATCGACGAGTTGCGCTCCACCTCAGTGGAGGGTGTGTCCCAGGTTTTCATAACCTTCCTGTTGGAAAAGAACGCCGACATCGCGGCCCAGGAAGTGCGCAACAAGGTCGACCTGATTGTTAACGAGCTGCCGGTTACGGCGGAACAACCGATTGTTCAAAAACTGGATACCGATGCCGCGCCGGTCCTGCGCATAGCCGTTTCCTCACCGCGCTCGTTGCGCGAAGTAACGGACATTGCCGACAAGCAAATCAAGCAACGCATCGAAGCGATCAGCGGCGTGGGCCAGGTGGAAATCATCGGCGGGCGCAAACGCGAGATTCAGGTCTGGATCGATCCGGATAAAATGCGCGCTTTCAATGTTACGGCAGCCGACGTCGCGAATGCCGTGCGCGCACAGAACATGGAAGTGCCCGGTGGCCGCGTCGAAGAGGGCGCGCGCGAACTGACGGTGCGGACCATGGGCCGGATCACCGATCCAGCCAACTTCAACGATCTGATTGTCGGCAGCCGCGGTCCGTACTCGGTAAAACTAAGCGATATCGGTTATGTCGAAGACGGTGCCGAAGAGCAACGCACCGAGGCGCGCTTGAATGGACAGCCGGCAGTGACGCTGACTGTTTCCAAACAATCCGGGCAGAACACTGTCGCTGTTGCGGACGCAGTTAAAGAGCGTTTGGCGGAGATTGCTCCGACGCTGCCGCCCGGCGTGAAAGCCGAAGTGGTCGGCGACCAATCCGTTTTTATCAAGGCTTCACTGCACTCAATTTATTTGCATCTGGTTGAAGGCAGCATCCTGGCGGCAATTGTAGTTTTCGTCTTCCTTTGGAGTTTTCGTTCCACTCTGATTGCTGCCCTCGCGATTCCTACTTCCATCGTGGCGACTTTTGGCTTGATGGCGGCGATGGGTTTCACGCTTAACAACATCACGATGCTGGCCCTCACGTTGATGGTAGGCATCGTGATTGACGACGCCATCGTCGTGCTGGAAAACATTTTTCGATTCATTGAAGAGAAGGGAATACCGCCATTCCAGGCGGCCATCGAAGGGACAAAGGAAATCGGACTCGCCGTCAGCGCGACGACGCTTTCCCTGCTGGCAGTTTTCCTGCCGGTAGGGTTCATGGGCGGAATCGTGGGCCGCTTCATGTCTTCGTTCGGCTTAACGTCTGCATTCGCGATTGCGGTGTCGCTGCTGGTTTCGTTCACCCTCACGCCGATGCTCGCGGCCCGGCTGATCAGGCGAAGTGATGATTCGCGCGAAGGCCCCTTTGAGCGGGCCACTGAGCCAGCCGACAAAGGTTCCAAGGAATCGCGTTTTTACCGGCCCATCGATCGGGGCTACACGGCGATGTTGCGCTGGTCGATGGCGCATCGCTGGTTAATCGTGCTCGCCTGCGTGCTGGTGACCGTCAGCATCGTGCCGCTGTTTATGTTCGTCGGTAAAAACTTTTTGCCGGTAGACGACCAGTCACAGTTTGAAATCACCGTGCGTACGCCGGAGGGATCCACCCTGGCGGCAACTTCCACTTTGACTGAGCACATTGCCACGGACCTGCGGCAATTGCCGGGCGTCACTGACACCCTCGTGACCATCGGCAGCGGTCAGCAGCAGCTGGTTAACGTGGCCTCGATTTACGTGAAGATGCAGCCGATCGAAGAGCGGAGCGTTAGTCAAATTCAAGTGATGACGCGCGCGCGCACCGAAGTGCTGGCCAGATATCTGAAAGAGAATCCCAATCAACTGCGGACCAGTGTGCAACAGGTGGCCGCTATTTCCGGCGGCGGATTTCGCAACGCCGATATTCAATTCGTGATCGGCGGGCCCGATCTGCAGAAGTTGACGAAGTATTCCGAGGACCTGCTGGCGAAAATGAAGACTGTGCCGGACGTCGTCGACGCCGACTCGACGCTGGTGATTGGAAAACCGGAGGTGCGCGTGGTGATTGATCGGGCGCGGGCCGGCGATTTAGGCGTACGCATCGGCGACGTGGCCCAGGCATTGAACACTATGGTCGCCGGTCAGAAGGTATCCACTTTCAACGCCGGCACTGATCAGTATGACGTTCGCGTGCGGGCTGTCGGCCAGTTTCGCGCCAGCGTTGACGCGCTGAAACGCATGATTGTCGCTTCGTCGAAAGTTGGCTGGGTCAGTCTGGATAACCTGGTACGTTTGGAAGAAGGCACCGGCCCTTCGGCAATTGATCGGCTCAATCGCCAGCGCCAGGTGATGCTGCTCGCTAACGTAAAGCCCGGCGGGTCGCAGGCGGCGGTGATTAGCAAGATGAATCAGTTCGCCAACGAAGAACGGATGGAGTCGACCTACAAGAGCGGGCTGGCCGGACGTTCGAAGGAGTTGGGGCGAGCCGGTTACTACTTCATGCTCGCCTTCCTTTTGTCTTTCGTCTTTATGTACATGGTGCTGGCGGCGCAGTTTGAATCCTTCATCCATCCGATCACCATTTTGTTGACACTGCCGCTGGCGATTCCATTTGGCATCCTGTCGCTGCTGGTCACGGGCCAGACCGTCAATATCTTTTCCGGACTGGGACTGCTGTTGTTGTTCGGCGTAGTGAAGAAGAACGCGATTCTGCAAATCGATCACACGAATGGTTTGCGCGCGAAGGGCATGGAGCGTCACGAAGCGATCATCCGCGCCAACCGCGATCGGCTGCGTCCAATTCTGATGACTACGATTGCGCTCGTTGCCGGAATGATGCCGCTGGTTATTTCCAGCGGACCCGGCGCCGGGACGAATCGTTCAATCGGCGTGCTGGTGGTTGGCGGTCAGTCGCTCTGTTTGTTGCTCACGCTGCTGGCGGTGCCGGTGTTCTATTCTTTGTTTGACGACTTCGCGAAGAGCCGTGTTTGGGGCCGCATCGGCGGACGCTTTTCCGGCGCGATGAGTTGGGCCAAGCGCAAAGCTGTCACCGCGACGTCGTCACTGTTTGGCATAACGAAGTAAAGCAATGAGATCGCGATCAGTTAGTACTAGCTTTGTTGGCGCGGGCCTGTCGTTGCGGCTTTGCCGCCGCACAGTGCGGAAAGGCTCTGCCTTTCCGGCAACTGCCACCCACCGTTTAAGCGAGGCTGCGCCTCGCGCTGGAGGCGTAGCCTCCCAATTCTTACAAGGAGTCGTCTCGGAAAGCCTTAGGCTTTCCGCACTGTGCGGCGGCAAAGCCGCGAGTTGCGCAATGCGAGTCTTTGTCGTTTCAGCTTTGATGCTGGTACTCGTGCCACTGGCCGCAGCGCAGGATCCCGCTGCATCGCCGACACCCACATTCGCTCCGGCGGTAGACATGCCCGTAGTGGCGACAGACTTTCGTGCCAGCCTCACCAAGCCTTTGCCCAACCTTGATCGCGTCGGCGTTGATTCAAGTCAACAACGGCCGCTGACCATGCGCGAAGCGTTGGAGATGGCCCTGGCTAATAACAAAGACATCGAGATCGGACGCGACAATGTGGCGATTGCGGAGTTTGATTTGCTGGGTGCGCGCGGCGCCTATGATCCGAAACTCAATACGCAGACTTATTACGAGCGAATCAAGACTCCGGCCGCCAGTTTTCTCAGCGGCGCGTCGGAAGCGGTGGAGCAGAGCGACTTCACCGGCTCCGCGCGGATCGAAGGACTCGCGCCGAAGTATGGCGGCAACTACAAGGTTGAGTTTTCGTCGATTCGGCTTACGAGTAACAGCCAGTTTGCTGCGTTGAATCCGCAATATCCCACGGCCCTGACATTTACTTACACGCAACCGCTCTGGCGCGGTCTGCGCTTCGATTTGCCGCGGCGGCAGATCGAGGTGGCGAAGAAGAACCTTTCCATCACCGACGCGCAGTTTCGCCAGCGGGCGATCGAAACGATTACGAACGTGCAGCGGGCTTACTGGGACCTCGTGTTCGCCCTGCGCAACCTGCAGGTGCAACGGGACGCGGTGCGCGATGCGCGCACGCAACTGGAGCACAACCGGCGGCTGGTCGAACAGGGAACGCTGGCGCCGATCGATATCGTCGCAGTGGAGACGCAGGTAGCTACTTTCGAGCAAGCGGAATTTGTCGCGCTCGAAGACGTATCTCGTTCAGAAAACAATTTGAAGAACCTGATTGCCGAAAATCGCCAGTCACCCTTCTGGAATACATCGCTGGTTCCGATCGACAACGTCGATTTAACCGTGCCGGTGGTGTCCTTGCCGTTCGCTATGACTGCAGCACTGCAAAATCGCCCGGAGCTGCAACAGTCCGATCTGGTGCGCGAGATAAACCAGTTGGACCAGCGCCTCTATCGCGATCAGACAACGCCGCAAGTGGATTTGGTGGGAAGTTATGGCGTGGTGGGAACGGCGGGTACGGTGGTTTCGACGACCAATCCTTTTACCAGTTCGAACAACGCAGTGCGCGAACGCGTCAATGAGTTATCGGTTCTAAACGGATTGGATCCGCTCGCGGCGCCACCCGCAAGCACTTTGCCGCCGGATTTAGTTGGGAGTTACCCCCAATCGCTGCGCAATCTCTTCTCCGACCAGTTTAATAATTACCGGGTTGGCGTGACGATCAGTTTGCCACTCCGCAATCGCACCGCGGAAGCAAACCTGGGCCGATCGCTTGTCGAGGGAAACCGGATCGCCACCCAGCGCCAGCAATTGGAGCAACTGATACAGGTCGATGTGCGCAACGCACTACAGACGATGCGGTCGACCGAGGCGCGTTTGCGTGCTGCTGCCACCGCGCGCGATGCGGCCGAAAAGCAATATGCGAGCGAACAGCGCAAGTTTGATACGGGACAGTCAACAGTGTTTCTGGTGCTCGAGCGTCAGACCATGCTGGCGACGGCGCGCGCTAACGAGTTGCGCGCGCAAACGGATCTGAACAAGGCAATCGCCGAACTGCAGCGGGCTACCGGGAATGCGCTCAGCGCTAACAACGTCACCGTGAAGGTGCGTTAGAGCTTTCTGGCATTGTAGGCAGCTTGCCGCGTCGCCCTCTGCTTCAGCTCAACAACCAGAACGCGTCTTGATAGGGAGCAACAATCCATGTCCGACGATCAAGTCCTCGAAACCTGGAATATTGACGCGCGGATAAATCTTTATCTCCTGGATTCAATTGCGCCCCCAGCGCTCCTGACGTATTCGGCATCGAAAGGCCGTAGCGTCGGTGAACAGTTCGCACACATTCACAACGTGCGTTTGATGTGGTTGAAAGCAGCCGCGCCCGAGCTTTTGAAAGGTCTGGCGAAGATTGAGAATCCCCAGGCAAAAGACAAGAAGCTACTGCAAAAGTCGCTCGCTGATTCGGCCCAGGCGATCGCTACCCTGCTGGGACAGAGTTTGGCCACGGGCGGAAAAATCAAAGGATTCAAGCCGCATGCGACCGCGTTTCTCGGTTATTTGATTTCGCACGAGTCACATCATCGCGGCCAGATTATGTTGGCGCTAAAACAGGCCGGCCATCCGGTCGACAAGAAGATTCAGTACGGCATTTGGGAGTGGGGCGTCCGGTAGGACAGGCATTCCTGCCTGTCCCATGTTCGTAAGGCAAACTGATAGTTTGGATCAATTGGACAGACAAGGAATGTCTGTCCTACTTCTTTAGCTTCACCACCGTCCACAGCGGCCAGTGATCGGAAACTTCGATCGAACGATCGATGCCGTAACTATCAGGCTGTAAACCTCGCAGCCAGATCCAATCCAGCTTTAACTCGATACTAATTAACACCTTGGTTCTGAACGTTGGATCCTTTTCCGCGAACGGTGTCGTGAAACCTGCCCCGGTAAACACTTTTGTAGTTTCATCGTAGGCGTTGCCTTCCCAGGTGTTGAAATCGCCCAGCACAATTGCCGGCATGTTCGCCGGAAACTGCCCCAAGTCCTCCAGCACCGCCCGAAACTGGTCCAACTTCTTACCCAGCGTGAGACGGGTTTCAGCGTGGACGGAATAAACGCGCACGTCGACTTTCCCAATCGTGACCGTAGCACCGATGGCGGCGCGTCGTTTTCCTTCCGGACCCTCGTGCGGCAGCACGATGCGTTTCGCATTCGAGAGTGGGTAGGCGCTCAAGATCGCCACGCCGGTTACCTCTTCGTCCCCGGCTTTCGCTGCCGGCGGCGCGGCCCACGCGTAATTCATTCCCAGGGCTTCGGCGAGCACGCGCGCGTTATTTGTGTTACCGCTACGTTTCTTATTGCGGTCAACTTCCTGTAGACCGACGATGGGCGCGCCGCCAATTCCCGCATCGCCCTGCAGGCGTTCTATGATGTCGTGCAACTCATCGCCGCTCCGCCAGCGAATGTTGTAGGAGACGACTTTGAATTCGGATGTAGGAAGTTTGGCAGACTTTGCGGCGCCGCCAACTTCAAACAGGTTCGAATCTGACTCAGTGGTTCGTTGGGCAGTGGAAGGCGGAGTCAGAAAATACAAAAGCACCAGCAGTAGGTACAACCCAAATGAAGCGGTCGAGCCGCGATTCAGTAACGGTCTTTTGTTCATGGTCCGCTAAACGTCCAATCTTAAGCCGTCCTTGGCTGCTACCACCTCGCCACTCCAATGCCGCGCCGCTTCGAACTCGAGGTTAACGTTGTCCCATTCAGGATAGAGATGCGTCAGAACGACTTTGCGTGGTTCGGCAATGCTTGCGATCCGCATCGCATCACTCAATTCCAAGTGTGTCGACATAGGTTTATTGCGCCGGAACGAGCATTCCATAACCAGTAAATCAACGCCCCTCGCGAATTCACCTAACTCATCCGCATAGCCGGTATCGGACGTGTAGAGAATCATCTTGCCATGCTCGTCAGTAAGACGAAGAGCGAGACTTTCACGTGTGTGCGGTGTTGCGAAGGTTTGCGCCTGCAGCTCCGGCACAATTTCGAAGGTCTCATCCGGCCCCACTTCCTGGAACAGAATCGGGAAAGACTGTTGCATCAGTTTGTAATCATTCGCTTCATCAAACTTATCGAACAACACCTTCAATCCGGCAGGGCCGAAGATAGTTAGAGGCTTGCTTCGCGTGTGTGTTTGCGGCGCCCACTTGGTACCGAACAGAAAAGTCGCCAGGCCGCCGACATGATCCAGGTGAAAATGGCTGATCCAGATTGCGTCCAGGTTCGGCCAGTCCAATCTCTCTTCCGCCATCCGGTGCGCGCTATCAGGCCCGCAGTCCAAAAGCAAAGACGCGGCGGTGGTCTCCAGCCAGTGGGACGGCGCGGCACGTTGCGGATGCGGCACCGATGTGCCGGAACCAAGAATAACGAGTTCCATTTCGTTCGCGAGGCTACTGAAGTGCTCAGGGATAGTCAATTTACTACCGAAAACTAAGAGCCGGGGCAAGCCGCCTTTCCTGACTGTGAGCAGGGAGCGTCGAGTCAGCACTCCGACGTAGCTTTGCATAAAAACTCAGATTCAATCTTGTTCTGCCCCGCCCCGTAAACGGGGAGGGGTTGAGGGTGGGGTTCCGTGCGAGCAAACCTCTCCCCCAACCCCCTCTCCGCTTGCGGAGAGGGGGGAGAAGACATGTTTCAGTAGTGTTTGTGCAAAGCACTCCGACGTTCAGCCGTGAAGATCCATGCAAAAACTGGCAATGAAGCGGTCTCGCGGAGGTAGTAACTGTGGGCACCTGCAGTTGGGAAGGGTTGGCTTGCCCCCGCGCTTCCGCGCGACCAACAATTACTACTATGACTTGACCAAACTGAAAGGTTGGTTAATGCTCATCAGCCATGACCGATTCACAGACTCTCGATGTGCTGGCGGTGTTTTCCCATCCTGACGATGCCGAGTTGACTGCGGCCGGGACGCTGCTGAAGTTGAAAGCGCAGGGTTATCGCACCGGGGTGTTGGATATGACTCGCGGCGAGATGGGCACGCGCGGTACGCCGGACATTCGCGCGCGGGAAGCGTTGGATGCAGCTGCCATCATGAAACTGGATGCGCGCTTGAACCTGGATCAGCCCGATGGGCGCGTGTCGCTGAATGAAGAATCCCGGACGGCGATGGTGCGAGTGTTCCGAACGCACCGGCCGAAGGTGGTTCTGACTGCGCACTGGGACGACCCGCATCCGGATCATGCCGCGACCAGCCGGATTGTGCGGGACGCCGCTCGCCTCGCCACCATGCGCCGCTACGACGAAGAGGCCGGCCTCGGCGCAGTGCAAATGCCCGCTATCGCGCACGCTGTTTCTTCGCGCCTGGTCCTGCCGTCGTTCATTGTCGACGTTTCCGATTTTGTAGAAGAAAAGATGCGGGCGATCAGGGCGCACGCTTCGCAGTTCTTCGACCCGGCTTCCGCGGAGCCCACGACGCGAATCAGCGATAAGGGTTTCCTACAGCAAATGGAATGGCGGATGCGCTATTACGGATCACTGATTGGAGTGGCCGCGGGAGAGGCTTTCTACGTGCGGGAGGCTTTGAACGTTGCTGACCCGTTGGCGCTGTTAACGCAACCAATGAACATTTATTCGTGAACCGTGAACCGTGAACCGTAAACCGTGAACCGTAAACTGTGAACCGACGGCCTTCTCTTAGTTTTACTGTTTATGGTTCACGGCTTTTTCTCACTCAGGATAGTGCGCGCGATCGAAATCACGGCGGTGGCGCGCGGCGCCTGACCTTCAAAGTTCCGCGAGAGGGCTACTGCCTCAGTGTAATTCTCCTGCGTGAGCGTTTTAAAGATCCCCGTCAGATTAAAGTCATCGACGGTACTGCTACGCATCGACGTCATGGTTGGCGTCTGCAGCCGAATCGTTAAGCGCCCGTCTTCTCCCGTGAAGCCCTCGGCGGAATTTGCGGCCCTGGCAATCTCCGGTACGCTCTCCCAGGCGCGCGGCGCATCGCTGAGCAGCAACGCATTTGCCACGGCTATCAAAGCTCGCGGCCGATCGGGATCGGAAGGATCGATGCGGCGCGCTTCGGTGGCGGCCTCGCCGATTATCTCGAGCGCCTTCTCACGGTCGGTCTTAGGCAGCAGTTTCGCGGCCTGGGTCAAAACCCAAACCCTTTGAATGTGTGACAACTCTCCCGTGCGCGCGATGGCCAGCGTTTTTTCAATGTCCTTCTTCTCAACCACATTGAGTGCCAGCGTTACGTCGATGTAGGGCCGGACTTTGTTGCGCATCTCCATTTCATCAATCTTTTCCACGAAGTCGCGCGCCCGCAAATCACCCTTGTTCGCGTTTATGTTTGCCAGTTGTAAATAGATCGCGTTGCGCTCCGCGGGAGTTTTGGCGCGATCGACTCGATCCAGCAGGGCCTTTTCGCGGTCAGCGGGATCCGGATCCGGAGTGATTCCTCGTCGTAGGCCAAAGTCGTCGCCGTCGCCATCGTTATCGGCAACGTCTCTCCCAGAGCCCTGGCCCAACGATGCCAGTTCGCCGCGTAGTTGGTCCGCCGTCGCTTTCGGAGCGTATTGTTCGAAGAGCGGCAACATACGCTTGATGGCCAGGAACTTTCCCTGAATACCCGAAGTGCTCTGGTCTTGTTCGGGCGGGGGTAACGGGCGCAGCAGGACCGCAGCGGCCCCTCGCAAAAAAGCGGAGCGCAATTCCGGCGCCACTTCGGGCGGTGGTGTGGGCCGGTTCATCTGCGAACTTTCCTGTCCGCCGGAGCGCAGGAAAGTAACAAACAGATGCGGTGTGAAAAGATATGAAGACAGGAGCGAAACGGTATTCGCATCGGATTGCAGGTTGGCTTCGGCGCCCGCCAACATTCGGCCGTAGCGTAAATCAGCGGCCGTTGGATTTTTTTCACGCAGGAAGGAAAGAAAGTTCAAACCTTCCATCGTCACTGTGCCCAGGGCAGGATCGGCAAATTGCATGGCCCGCTCAACGTCTGTATCCAGCAGTTGGTTCGCCAGGCGCAGCCGTTGTTTGACAGCCGTCGGAGTGTCGAAAGCGCTCGGCGCGGCGGAGTTGGCATTTTCCGCCTCCTGCTTTTTGGCGTCCTTTAACTTGTCAAGTAGCTCCTCGCCCATGGCGCGATCACGTTTCGCTGCCAGGCGCAATACTTCCAAACGCAGATCGGGAGGCAGCATTAAGACGGGACTTGGAGCATTGCCCTGTTGGCGCTGGCGCTCTTCAGCCATGAGTCGCGCGGATTCCTGATCGGCCAGCTCAGCAGCATCCCAGGCTTTACGAAACAACGCGCGACCCTGATCGGGGTCTGCGTCCCAAAGCGCGTCGGCAATCCGGGCTTGTGTGCGCGCGCGCAGTTTTTGATCGGTGAAATTTCGTACGTCGTCGGCCAACGTAACCAGCAGAGACACGGCGGTGGCGCGGCGCTCTTTGGCAGCGCGGTCGGCGGCGGCCCTATTGCTGGAGGTTGTTTTCGCTGTAGTTTCTGCTGCTGGCTTGTTGGATTGGGAAACGACGGTTGCGGCGAACAAAAGCAAGCAGACCACTACAGGGGAAAGACGCATTAAAGGATTCATTAAATGTCTCCGGAGGCGAACGATTCCTACAGCTGCGAGAGCTTAGCGGCTGGAACGCAGCGCGCGTGGGTTTGTTCCAAAATTTTTGGCTGCCGTCGACGTGGGTGGGAAGTAAATCGTAGCGAGATCCGGCAGATGCTAAACCGCGATGACTTCCAAATCGGGATCAACTTCCTGCTTCAACATTCCCTCGATGGCCATCAGTGTTCCGGTCAGGGAACTGGGACAACTACCGCACGCGCCTTGATAGCGGATGCTAAGCGTGTGTTCCTTTAGCCCCAGGATTTCCAGGTAGCCACCGTCGCCGGCGAGAGCCGGGCGCACTTTTTCATCGAGGATTTCATTGATGCGAACCAGGCGCGGATCGCCGCTGAGCACAGCGCCGATTGCCCCACCAATCGCTTCCGCGGCAGGTGCGCCATTGTTGACTGCAGCTTCCGCCGCGCGAATCGGCACGGCCAGCGTCGGCAGCAAATCATCCCAGTCAGCAGAGTCTTCCTTCTCGATGGTAACCATGCGGTCCATGTAGAAAACGGAAACGACGTTCCCCACTTCAAATAGGGCTTTGGCCAGCGGATCATCCTCCGCCTTGGCGGCCGAATCGAATTGGCGCGCGACGCCGTTAGTTACTGGCTCGCGGAGGATAAACTTCACCGCATTTGGATTTGGGGTCTCTTCGATATCGCTAATCTTGGGCATTAATGCTTCTTTCTTTGCTGACTAATAATGTGTCCTTATTATACAGGTTAAAGGCGATATGACCGAACGCGCGCTGCTGTGATTAGCGCGGTCGGGGCCGGCTGACGACGACGGCCGGACTGTGTAAAAAGTGTCAGGATTTACCGAAGAAATCCGGGGCAGAAAGTGTTGCCAAAAACCATAGGTGGGCATATACTCCGACGCCTCACTTGACCCCCTTTCCAAAAGGTGAGACAAGTTGAGAAAAGAGGCAGGCGATTGCGAGGGTCGTCCTGCCTCTGCTCTTTTTAGGACGGTCAGTTATTAGTAGTCAGTGGTGAGTTGGTGCTTTGTACTTAGTGCTTTGTACTTCGTACGCTTGGCAGCGAGTTCAGCTCTTCGTTCGTAAATCACCAAAGCACGAAGTACTAAGCACCAAGTACAAAGCCCAAGTACAAAGCACCAACTGACTACTGACTACTAACCACAAACACTAACCACAGACCAATCAATGAACATCGGCATCACAGTCTATCCCACGTATGGCGGCAGCGGCATAGTCGGTTCTGAATTGGGGAAGGAGCTGGCCGCCCGCGGTCACACGGTGCACTTCATCGCGTCGGCTCTGCCCACCCGGCTGACGCAATTGAATGAGCGCGTACACTTTCATGAAGTTGAAATGATGTCGTATCCGCTTTTTGAACACCAGCCTTACACCCTCGCGCTGGCGACGAAGATGGCCACAGTGGCGGAAACCGAAAACCTGGATTTGCTTCACGTGCACTACGCGATTCCGCATTCGATTAGCGCCATCCTCGCGCGGGAGTCTTTGAAGCCGCAACGTCGCCTGCCGGTGATTACAACGCTGCACGGCACAGACATCACGCTCGTCGGCGCAGACCGATCATATCTGCCGATCACTCGCTACGGTATCAAGCAGTCGGATGGCGTGACTGCGATTTCGCATTATCTGAAGCGGGCGACGATCGAAGCTTTTCAGTTTGAAGACATCACCGTGATTCCCAACTTCATCTGCGCTACCGATTACCAGCGTCATCCGGCGCCGGAAATGCGCGCGCAGCTTTCGCCGGACGGCGTGCCTCTGCTGGTCCATGTTTCAAACTTTCGTCCGGTCAAGCGACCGGTGGATTGCGTAGACATTTTTGCCCGGGTGCTGCAGCAGGTGGATGCGCGGCTGGTGATGGTCGGAGATGGCAGCGAGCGTCCCAACGCGGAGCATCGCGCGCGTTGCCTGGGGATTGCGGATCGCTGCGTGTTTGTCGGCAAGCAGCCCAACATCCGCGAGTATCTTTCGGTTGCTGATGTGCTGCTGTTGCCATCGGAACAGGAATCGTTTGGCTTAGCAGCGCTGGAGGCAATGGCGTGCGAAGTGCCAGTGGTGGCCACCAATGTCGGCGGCGTGCCGGAAGTAGTTGATGACGGCGAAACCGGTTACCTCAGCCCGGTCGGCGATATTGAAAAGATGGGAGACGACGCCGCGCGGCTGGTAAATGACGAAGCGCTGCGTCGCACCATGGGCCAACGAGCGCGAGAATCGGCCACTTCCCGATACAGCACCGACCTTATCATTCCGCAATACGTAGAGTTCTATCAGCGAGTGTTGGCAGCACAGTAAGCCGCACGAGATACGATCTTAATAACAGTCAGGCCCGTCTCCCCAAACTAAAGTTCCGCACTCGACAAAGCTAACGCTGGCCGCAAATGGTTTACCGGCACATCGTTGCTTTGTGACGTCTTTCATATTAACCTTCGGCGCATCACAAGCTCAGAGTCGTCTTCAGGGGGATCCACATATGACATACCGATTTCCGCTGGTTCTCGTTCTTATCCCCATGATGGTGCTGCCGTCGTTGGCGCAACAGCCGGCGCGGCCCGCCAAAACACCACCTCCAAGTCAGCCAACACCGGCGCCACAAAAACCAGAGCCGGACGATGAAGTGGTCCGCATTACCACCAACCTGGTCCAGGTTGATGCGGTTGTGACTGATAAGAACGGAAAGCAGGTCACCGATCTGCAACCCGATGAAATCGAGATGTTCGAAGACGGAAAGCCGCAAAGGGTCACAAACTTTTCATACATTCTGACCAAGTCCGACGAGCCTGCTGCGCCGCGTATCAAGCTTCCGGTGGCTAAGAATGCGCCGCCGATGGCGCCGGTTCCCCCGGTGCGGCTGCGACCAGAGCAAGTGCGTCGGACGATGGCCCTGGTGGTAGACGACCTCAGTTTGGCGCCCGAAAACGTTTACTACGTACGCCGCGCGCTAAAAAAGTTTGTGGACGAACAGATGGAGCCGAACGATCTGGTAGCCATTATTCGTACCGGCGGTGGCATGGGTGCCTTACAACAATTCACCACAGATAAACGCCTGCTGTATGCGGCGATCGAGAAAATAAAATGGCTCCCGGCTCGTAGGAGCATCGGTGCTTTTGCCCCGATTCCAACCGATCCTCTTGAGCTGGCACAAGACCCGGCACTCGCCCTGCCAAAGCCCGCCGATGCGGACCGGGACCGGAGCCAGGATATAGATAAGCTTCGCGAAGATCTGTTTACGGTGGGTACCCTGGGGGCCCTGAACTTCATTATTCGCGGTCTGAAAGATCTTCCCGGCCGCAAATCGGTGTTGGTGGTATCGGAGGGTTTTCTAACTATTGACCCGGCCGACCTCTCGCACGTCTCCCGGATTGGAAATGCCATGACGCGTTTGACTGATTTAGCCAGCCGGGCTTCGGTCGTGGTTTATGCGATGGATCCGCGAGGGCTGCAAACGCTTAACCTGACTGCAGCTGACTCCGGCGGCGGTCTCATGCCACATGAGATTGGACCGATCCTCAGCAGCATGCGGGGCGCCGCCTTCGAAACGTCGCACGCTTTCGATGATCTCGTAGAGCAGACGGGTGGTTTCGCTATTGCCAACACCAATGACCTGCCGGGCGGAATCCGTAAGGTGATGGAAGATCAGAAGGGCTACTACCTGATCGGTTACCGCCCGGATGACTCAACCTTCGACAGCTCCCGCCGGGGAAAGTTTCACAAGTTTTCTCTGCGGATCAAGCGGCCAGGAAAGTTCAACGTCAGAATACGAAGTGGGTTTTATGGCATACCCGATATAGAGACTCCGACCGCTGAAACACCGCGGGACCGGTTGATCGGCGCATTGACTTCGCCTTTCGGCTCAGCGGGGGTGGAATTGAGATTGACTTCGCTTTTCTTCAGCGATCCCAAGGGCGGCTTATCGATGCGGTCCCTGCTTCACATAAAGGCCAGCGACCTGACCTTTACGGATCAACCGGGCGACTGGCACCAGTCAGTCATTAATATGATCGCTATGACTTTTGGCGATAATGGACTGGTAGTGGATCAACTCAGCCTGACGCACACGCTGCGGCTGAAGGGCGCAGCCTATAAAAGGGCGCTCATTGACGGTTTGACCTATAGCATCAACGTTCCCATCAAACGGCCCGGAGCTTATCAACTTCGCACCGCTTTACGGGACGTAGATTCAGACCGCGTAGGCTCGGCCTCCCAGTTCGTCGAAGTCCCGGACGTCAAAAAGAAGCGTCTGGCGCTTTCCGGATTATTGATTCGCGCAGAATCGCCGCGAGTCGGCAGCGGTGGGCCGAATCCACCACCTCCACAGGGTCAGAACGTGGGTGTGCAAGTGGAAGATTCTGATCCGCTCGCGGCGATGGCCCGGCGACAGTTTCAACCCGGAACAGTCATGAACTATGGATTGGGTATCTACAATGCCCAGGTTGATAAGGCGACTGGCAAACCCAACCTGTTGATACAGACTCGTCTTTTCAAGGAAGGGAAGCTGGTATATGCCGGTCAGCAAATCGCATTTGATCCGGGGAATCAGGTTGATCTAAAGCGACTGGAGGCAGGCGGCGCAATCCAATTGGGAACCCAAATGGCGCCCGGCGAATATGTCCTGCAGGTGATTGTTATCGATCCCTTAGCCAAGAGTAAGGACTCCCTGGCAACGCAGTGGATTGATTTTGAGATCACGAAGTGAGACTTCAGTAACTGTGCATCGAGGTGCCGAACACAAATGACTCGACCTAATCCCGAGAGGATGCTTCCGCGAGCCCGGCAATAACGAGGAGGAATTTGAGATGACCGGAAAATCACTACTGGCGGTAACGCTTCTGGTCCCACTCTCGGTCTCCTCCCTGGCGCAGCAGCCCAATACTTCACCGCCGCCAAAAACACAACCCGCAAGTCAAACTCAACCGGCGCCGCAGAGACAAGAGCCGGACGATGAGGTGGTCCGCATTAGCACCAACCTGGTCCAGGTGGATGCGGTTGTGACCGACAGGAACGGAAAACAAGTTACCGATCTCACGGCCGATGAGCTACAGATTCTGGAAGACGGGAAGCCGCAAAAGATCAGCAACTTTTCTTTCGTAAACTCAGGATCAAAAACGCCTGCTACTGTTCCCGGAAAGTCTGCCATCGCGGACAAGAACGCTCTGTCCCTGCCACCCACGCGGCTGCGGCCGGAACAGGTGCGCCGCACCATAGCCCTGGTGGTGGACGATTTGGGTCTGTCGTTCAACAGTACCTACTATGTCCGGCGCGCCGTGAAGAAATTTATTGACGAGCAGATGCAGGAAGGCGATCTGGTGGCGATCATTCGCACCGGCGCCGGTATCGGCGCGTTGCAACAATTTACGTCCGACAAGCGCATGCTGTACGCCGCGATGGAACGGATCAAATGGAACCCGCTGGGCCGCGGCGGCATCGGCGCTTTTGCTCCGCTTACCGGCGCCCAAACCAACGTGACCATGGCGACTGACGATGGTGAACCACCTTCCGACGCCGCCGCGGAATTGGACCGGCTGCGTGAAGAAACGTTTACCGTGGGAACGTTGGGCGCGCTGAATTATGTGGTCACGGGGTTGCGCGAGTTGCCGGGACGAAAATCAGTGTTGCTGGTTTCCGACGGTATTCAAATGTTCGATTCGCTAAGCCGGGCGACGAATTTTCGCACGCAGCAGGCCCTTACCAGTTTGATAGATCTCGCCAACCGCGCTTCCGTCGTTATCTACACGCTGGACGCCCGCGGGTTGCAGACCACCGGCCTGACCGCGGAAGACAATACGACCGGGATGTCAGATGAGGCGATGAGAAACGCTTCAACGCAACGGGCCAGTATGATCTTTGAGTCGCAAAGCGGCCTGATGCATCTAGCGGAGCAAACCGGCGGTATTGCGTTCAGGAACTCGAACGATCTCAGCGGCGGTATCAAGCGAGTACTGGAAGATCAGACAAGCTATTACCTCATTGGCTACCGGCCTGACGAATCGACCTTCGATCAAAAAACCGGGCGGCGCACGTTTCACAAACTGAATCTTAAAGTAACGCGTCCCGGTAGATTCCTGGTGCGCATGCGAAAAGGCTTTTTTGGAATTACTGATGATGAAGCTAAGCCGCAGGTAGTCGCGACACCGCAACAACAAATTCTCCGCGCGTTAACTTCGCCGTTCGGTGCCGAGGGCGTGCACCTTCGTGTGACCTCGTTATTTGGCCATGACGCGAAACTTGGCTCCTTCATGCGCTCTCTGCTGCATGTGGATGCGGGAGATCTGACCTTTACCGATCAACCCGGCGGTTTCCACCAGGCCGAATTCGACGTGATGGCCGTCACGTTTGGGGACAACGGGTCCGTCGTTAACCAGGTTAGTAAGACCTATTCCGTGCGCCTGCCCGACAAATCGTATCGGCGGATGTTGAACGAAGGCTTTGTTTACTTTGTGACTGTTTTCGTTAAGAAGCCTGGCGCTTATCAACTGCGCGCCGCGCTGCGCGATCACGGATCAGAACGTGTGGGTTCAGCGAGCCAGTTTGTAGAAGTTCCGGATCTGAAAAAGAATCGCCTAACGATTTCGGGAATAATCGTTACCAGTTCGGAAACCGGGTCGGAAAACAAAGCAAACGGCAAGTCCGACGCGAAGAGTCTGGCCGTGCAAAGCGCCGCTGAGCAGCAGGAAGATCGAGCCAATCCAAGTAACAGCGCGGCGGTCAGACGCTTTCGTGGTGGTGGGATTTTGGAGTACGGCTTTGTTATCTACAACGCTAAAGCTGATAAGGGCCTGCCGCCGCGTTTGACCACACAGGTGCGTATTTTTCGCGATGGCCAACCGGTCTTTTCAGGAAATGAAAATCCTTATGCCCCTGAAGGGCAGGGCGATCTTAAGCGACTCGTGCACGGCGGAGCGATCCAACTTGGTGCGAAGATGACGCCGGGCGAATATGTGCTGCAAGTGATCGTGAACGATACGCAGGCGAAGGATAAGCACCGCACCGCTACCCAGTGGATCGATTTTGAAATCGTCAAGTGAGGCTTAGTCACTGATCGAGCAGTGCGATTGAACTCTAAGCTGCAATTATCCACTCAAGCGGATTCACTATTCACTATTCACTATTCACTATTTACCATTTACTAATCACACACCAATGAAGTATCCGATTTGCATCTTTCTGCTGATCGCTTCGTTGCCGCTCGTTACTGCGTTGGGCCAACAGCCTACGACGCGACCGACATCACCGACACGCGAACCAACCACTCAAAAACCCGAGCCGGCTGAACCTCCGGGCCAGGAGGATGAGGTGGTCCGCATTACCACTAATCTGGTGCAGGTGGATGCGGTAGTCACCGACAAGAACGGCAAATTAGTAGCCGACCTGAAACCGGAAGAGCTGCAAATCTCCGAAGATGGAAAGCCGCAGGCGATTACAAACTTTTCGTTTTACCTGGCCCCGGCGATTCCGTCCCCGTCGGCGGTTCGAACGCGCGATGCGGATCCCGGCAATGTGCCGGTGCCTACTAATCGGCTAAGGCCGGATCAAGTGCGGCGCACGATTGCGCTCGTCGTCGACGATCTGGGTCTATCTTTTGAAAGCACTTACAAGGTCCGGCGCGCTCTCAAGAAGTTCGTCGACGAACAAATGCAGCCCGGCGATCTGGTGGCCATTATTCGCACGGCGGGTGGCATGGGAGCGTTGCAGCAATTCACTTCAGATAAGCGGCAACTCGCTGCCGCTATCGAACGCGTTAAGTGGTATCCCAGCGGGCGGGTTGCAGCTTTTGGAATTCAACCGGCCGGTAACCAGGCGCCTCCCAAATCGGATCCCATCGGCGAATTTCATGAAGACCTGGATCAGTTTCGCGATGACGTATTGTCGGTGGGCACGCTGGGCGCTGTGCAGTACGTAGTGAAAGGACTGAAAGAGCTGCCGGGGCGAAAGTCGATCCTACTGATCTCTGATGGCATCAGTCTCTTCAGTCCCTCGAGTACGAATCGTGACAACGCGCGTTCCGAACCACCCAGATCCAATAATCGCGTTATGGATGCCCTCCACGGTTTGGTCGAACAGGCGAACCGGGCATCGGTGGTTATCTACACGATGCACGCGAGCGGTCTGGAATGTCTGTGCGTGCCGAATCTTCAAACTTCTTCCGACGGAGATATTCGGGACCAGGCAGGCGATGAGCGCACGGCATTCTTTGAATCCCAGAACGGATTGAATTACCTGGCGCAAGAAACCGGCGGCATTGCGATCCGCAATAACAACGATCTAAGCAATGGCGTCAAACGTATTTTGGAAGATCAGCGGGGCTACTACCTGATTGGTTACCGGCCCGATGAAGCTACCTTCGACACGCGCGGCCGCCGTCAGTTTCACCATCTGAGTCTAAAGGTTTTGCGCCCGGGGAAATTCAATGTGCGAATGCGCAATGGCTTTACCGGCGTGCCGGATTCGGAAGCGCATACGGCGGCCCAAACCCCGGCCCAACAACTGGTGGGGGCGCTATCATCGCCTTTCGGATCGGCTGGTGTGCGGCTGCGCCTGACTACACTCTTTGCCAACGACGCAAAACGCGGAACCATCATGCGCTCGCTGCTTCACATCAACGCGGCTGATCTGACTTTTACTGATGAGCCTGATGGGTGGCATAGGGCAAC
Organism: Blastocatellia bacterium; assembly: GCA_034665305.1. Classification (GTDB taxonomy): domain Bacteria; phylum Acidobacteriota; class Blastocatellia; order Pyrinomonadales; family Pyrinomonadaceae; genus DASXRU01. The sequence continues at coordinate 31,457 of JAXDFZ010000020.1, forward strand.
CTTCGACATCCTGGCGGTCACCTTCGGCGACAATGGCGTGGTGGTGGATCAACTGAGTCACAAACACGAAATGCGTGTGCGCGGCGCGGAATATGAACGCGTCCTCAACCGCGGGTTTGTCTACTTCGTTACCGTGCCGGTGAAGAAGCCGGGAGCTTATCAACTGCGCACTGCGTTGCGCGATCAAGATTCGTCCCGTGTCGGCTCCGTCAGTCAATTCATTGAAGTGCCGGACCTCAAGAAGAATCGCTTGAGCGTTTCCGGTATTTTGCTCACCAGGATCGATCCTTCTGAGTTTAAGAATCAAAGCGTGGGGAATGCCGGCGTGGCCGGCGCGACTGAAGGACAGCAAATACCCGAAACCGATCCTACCTCCAGCGCAGCATTGCGAGAGTTCCGCCCCGGACAAACGTTGAGTTATGGGTTTTTCGTCTACAACGCCCGGATGGATAAGGCGACGCTGCGGCCCGAGCTGTTCACGCAAATCAAGCTCTTCCGCGACGGCGTCTTAACATACACCGGTCGGGAAACGCCGTTTGATATGACGGACCAGGCTGACATGAAACGACTAACAGGCGGAGGCGTGGTACAACTGGGGACCGCGATGGTACCCGGTGAATACGTTCTGCAAGTGAACGTCATTGACCGCCTGGCTAGTAGTAAATACAACGTGGCCACGCAATGGATCGATTTTGAAATCATTAAATAGTGCCAGGTGTCAGGTGTCGGGGCCAAGTTTCAAACTTCCCAGTTCTGCCAATTATGTATCTCACACTCAAAGGAGATGATAATGAAGAGCTTTCGGGAACTACGTGTCTGGCAATCAGCAATGGATTTGGTCGAGAAAGTTTATAAGCACACTCAAAGATTTCCAAGAGAGGAGTTGTACGGACTGACCAGTCAGATTCGTCGAGCAGTGGTATCAATTCCTTCCAACATAGCAGAGGGTCATACAAGGGAACACCTTAAAGAATATCTGCACCATCTTTCCATGGCCCAGGCGTCGCTCGCTGAAGTTGAAACCCAGTTTGAGATCGCTACAAGACTGAACTACGCATCGCTAGACGAACTGAAGCAAATTCTGGTTTACACAAGTTCTCTAGGACGCCAGCTCTATGCTTTGCGCAATTCCCTGGCGCGCAAGTAGACCGGACACTAAATACCTGGCACCCGACACCTGATGCCCGACACCCGCGCCATGCGCTCAATCATCATCGGTACTGCCGGCCACATCGATCATGGAAAGACGGCTTTGGTCCGCGCTTTGACTGGCATTGATGCCGACCGCCTTCCTGAGGAGAAACGCCGGGGTATCACCATAGATCTTGGTTTTGCCGATCTGGATCTGGGTGATGTGCGGGCCGGCTTCGTCGACGTTCCAGGGCACGAGCGCTTTGTGAAAAATATGCTGGCGGGCGCGCATGGCATCGATCTCGTGGCGCTGGTCATAGCCGCTGACGAGGGCGTAATGCCGCAAACCCGCGAGCACTTTGATATCTGCCGCTTGCTCGGGGTGAAACAGGGCCTGGTAGTCATCACCAAGAAAGATATGGTCGACGATGAGTTGCTATCGCTGGTGATCAACGAGGCCGGCGAATTGGTCAACGAGTCATTCCTGAAAGACGCGCCCATCGTCGCTGTCAGTGCGCGGACCGGCGAAGGCATTAACGACCTGAAACAACTGCTGCGGGAAATGGCCGTCAACATTCCGCCGCGGCCGCCGGGATTTATTACGCGCTTGCCGATCGATCGCGCCTTCACGATGAAGGGCTTTGGCGCCGTCGTCACCGGGACGCTGATCGCCGGAGAGATTACGGAAGGCAGCGAGCTGGAGTTGTTGCCTGCTGCCGCGCGTGTTCGCGTGCGCGGCCTGCAAGTACACGGTGCAGCAGTGAACCAGGCACTCGCCGGGCAGCGCACCGCGGTGAACCTTGGCGGCGTCGACGCCGCAGCCATTGAACGCGGCATGATGCTGGCCGCCGCGGGCTGTTTGCAAACAACTCAGATCATCGACGCCCGGCTGGAACTATTAAAGACTGCACCCCGCGCACTGCGATCGCGCGCGCGCGTCCGTGTCCATCTGGGTGCGGCCGAGTTGCTCGCACGCGTGCGAATCCTGGAACCAGGTGGCGAGATTCCGCCGGGCGCGAGCGGCATGGCGCAACTTCGTTTCGAACTGCCGGTGGTCGCGGTGCACGGCGATCGATTTGTGGTGCGTTCTTATTCGCCCTCGCAAACGATCGCCGGAGGTGAGGTCCTCGATCCCTTCGCAAACAAACATCGCGGTCGCGATTTGGCGGACGCAGTTTTGCGTCTGGAGTCCTTAATCCAATCCCGGCGCAGCAAGGTCGCCGTCTTCATCGAATTGGCGGGAATCGCAGGCCTGACAAAACGCGACCTGGCGGCCCGGACTGGCTGGGTCGACGACGTGGTTGAGGCGGCAGTCAAAGAGGCCCAGGCAGGCGGCGCCATCGTGGAGGCAGACGGAATCTTCCTGACTCAGGCAGCGTTTGCCAGCCTGAAAGATTTGGTGCGAACTGCGCTCGACGAGCATCATCGCCGTGAGCCCTTGGCTCGAGGTTTATCGCGCGAGACTTTGCGCGAGCGTCACTTTGCGCATGCGGCGCCGGAACTGTTTCGCGCCGTGATTGCTGACCTGGAGCAGACTGGCGACGTGTTTGCTGAGAAAGATACGATTCGCGCGCGGACGCATAGCCGCGAGCTCTCGCCCGCGGATGCGCAGCTTCGCGATCGACTCGAACAGATTTATGAAACGGCGGGATTGGAAGCGCCGACCCTCGATCAAGCCCTCGCGGATTCCGGGACTGCGCCGGGCGCGCGGGCCCACGCGAGAAAAGTTTTGCAGTTACTTATCGATGCCGGCCTGCTGGTCCAGGTGCAACCGCAACTGTTTTTTCACCGGCCGGCCGTGGACAAATTAATCGCCCGGTTGCGCGCCTACGCCGAGCAGCATCCTGAACGGGCCATCGACGTGGCCGCGTTCAAAGAACTCGCCGGGGTTTCCCGCAAGTATGCAATTCCCCTGCTGGAGTTCATGGATCGCGAACATGTAACCCGGCGGGCGGGTGATCGTCGCGTAATTCTGTGACGCGGGAGGTTGGCGTCGCAGCGCCGGTCTGCTCCGGTTTTGCCTTGCCATATCTATGTGCTGGCGTTAACATGCAGCCCAATTGATGGGCCCGGCTTTATCGCAACCTTCATAACAACTCGTTGGCCGGAGGTTCAATATGAAAGACGTGCTGGCTATAGTCGTGGGCTTAGGCGCGCTGGGATATGGGATTTACAGGTTTTACCTCTTCGTGAACAGCGGTGACACGGGAGGGACCCACAACATGTGGTGGGCGATTGGCTGCGGAGTGGTGTTCTTTATTTGTGCGCTGGTCTACTTCCTGGGCCACGTAAATAAAGAAGAAGAAATCCACATCACTCAATAGCGAGATCGGCCCGTGCTTTTCAATAACGTGAGACCCTGGTAATCCTGGCGACGTGTACGTCGTCATGCCTGCTGTTGGGTTACAACCGGATCTCGGTATGGACGCCGTTTGCGCTGCTACCTTAAGCTTGGGGCGCAAACGGCGCTTAGTTTGTCAACGTAGTCGTAATTTGTTTAGAGGAGTCAACTGATGCCCTTTCCGCTTTTTTTGATGCTGCAGGAAACCGAGACCACGTTTCAAGAGCCGTCGTATTTTTTCCCCGTCGTCATTTCACTGTTGGTAATCGGAGCTCTTGGCTGGCTGGTGGCCACGGTCCTGGGATTTGCCCGGGCCCGCGCTTTCGGAGCTTCGGCCCGATGGTTTTCCTTTGTCTCTCTTTGTCTTTTGCTGTTCCACTTGCAGTTCCTGGGACTGGCTTTTGGCCTGATTCTAAAAGACATGAAAATGGCATTTGCGATTCTTACTTTCTTCAATGGATTCGTGGTGCTCGGAGCTTTCTGCGCCATCATGGGGTTTGTTCGCCTGACCAGTCCGCGTTAAATAATCACCGAGATTTAGCCGCCGGGGCCTGCTGAGAATTTGGCTGATGGGAAAGAGACTAATACTCGTTGCCGCGCTCGTAATTGTCGTGAGCGCGGCAATTCTTTTTTTGAGTGGCGGCCTGCCGGGGAGGAATTCGACGCGCGGTCCGGCGGGCTTCGTCCAGGCCGATGGCATCCGCCTGGTAGTCGATGGAAAACCGTTTCGCTTTGTGGGAGCGAACCTCGACCTCATGTTTCAGAAAGAAACCCGCGCGCACATGCCGAACATGATGCGCTTTGCGGCCGACCAGGGAATGACCGTGGTGCGCGTGTGGGCCACGGGCGAAGGCGGATTAGCCGACGTGCAACCGGCGAACAACTGGAAACGCGATCGCTGGTTCCGTCTGAAACCGGAGGAGTGGAACGAGGAAGAGTTTGTCTTTCTGGATCAGATCGTCGCCGAAGCCGCGCGCAACGGTTTACGCGTGCAACTGTGCCTCGCCAACTGGTGGCGCGACACCGGCGGCGTGACCCAATACATGCGTTGGGCCGGAATCAATGGTGCGGATGACGACAAATATCCTTTTGGGATTAACAACGAAAAAGCAATGTTGTTCTACACGAACGAAACGGCGCGCCGGCTTTATCGAGCACACGTCGAAAAGATCGTGGCCCGGCGGAACACGGTCAACGGCAAGCTCTATCGCGAGGATCCGGCCATCTTCGGTTATGAGTTGATCAACGAAGCGCAGGCGATTACCGGCCGCTGGTCAGAGCGCCGGGCGTGGATCGCGGAGATGAGTGCGTACTTGAAATCACTCGATCCGCAGCACATCGTGGCGCCCGGCGATTGGGGTTATCGCTCGGCCGCGGAGCGTCGCGAGTGGCTGCTGGATCACCAGTTGGCTACGATCGATTATTGCGACGTGCACAACTACCCTCGCGACGACAAGGACGTTTATGTGGATTCGACTGAAGCGCTGAACCACTTTGTAGAAGATCGCGCGGCAGCATCGTTCTTTGTAGGAAAGCCGCTCGTGCTGGGAGAGTTCGGCATGCAGCCGGAAGGCTACGGCGGGATTACGCGCGAGGCCTGGTTTCGAGCCTACTTTGACAGCGCGATTGAGAACGGCGCGGCCGGCGCAATGTTTTGGATCCTCACCTCGGCGCCGCAGCGAGGTTATAGCGTGACCTACAACGCACCTCAGGATGCGGCCGTTTTAGCTGAAGTGAATCGTGCCGGGCAAACTTTCGCAGCGCAGCAGAATGCCAAACCCCCGAAACAAGTGCTCGCAGCGGGCCAGCACCTCGTTCCGCACCAATTTGTTTTTACGCGTTCGCCCACGGAATCCGGTCTGCGGCCACAGCAGATAAATCGCGACGACGGCTCGCTGCTTTACCGTTTCCAACCAGAGATGGCGGTCGCCGGCCGTTTCGAAAAACTGGGCGAGGGCCCAGGTTTCGTCTGGGGATCGGGCGTCGGGTTGTTTGATTATGTCGTTCCGGAGCGCGCCGACCGGCGCCGCGTGGGCCATTTGATCGTGCGCGCGCACTTGCAACCCGTATTGCCGGTTGATGCGGCAACCAGTTTTGTGAAGACGCGAGTTACCCTGTTTGTGAACGGAACTGATTGCGGCTCGCGATTGATTCCGGTTGAGGATCCGAAGCAGCCTTTGATTCAGGAGTGGCTGGTTGATGAGTTTACGATTCGACTGCGCGCCGCTCGCGGGCTGCCGCTGTCCATCCGTTTTGCCGTTACCGTAGATTCAGATTGGCTCTATGGCATCAACATTGCCAACTGGCCTGAAGGCTACGACGCGCATGATGCGACGCCCATGGAGGTCGAGGTTCGGTAATCGCATCCGGAACGTCACGGTTTTTGCCCGGTTCGCGGCGCGGCTTGCGTGAGCTTCCCACTCATTTAATGATTTCTCCGTATAGTTAAAGGGGTTAGCGGTTCGATGCCAGAAGTTTTGCAGCTTCGCGGGCGTAGTAGGTGAGAATCACATCGGCGCCGGCGCGTTTGATGCTGGTTAGAGTTTCCATCATCACGCGCTGCTCGTCGATCCAACCATTTTGCGCCGCGGCCTTGATCATCGCGTATTCGCCGGAGACATGGTAAGCGGCGAGTGGTAAGTCAAAGCGATCGCGCAGCGCTTTCAAAATGTCGAGATAACAGGTGGCGGGTTTGACCATCAAAAAGTCTGCGCCTTCGGAATAATCAAGCTCAGCCTCGCGCATCGCTTCCCGCGCATTCGCGGCATCCATTTGATAAGCACGGCGATCGCCGAAGGCCGGCGCGCTGTCGGCGGCCTCGCGGAATGGACCATAAAAAGCGGAGGCGTACTTCACCGCGTAAGCCATGATCGCCACCTGTTGAAAGCCGGTATCGTCGAGGGCTTCGCGAATGGCTCCGACCTGGCCATCCATCATGGCCGAGGGCGCGACGATGTCTGCACCGGCGTCCGCCTGGCTGACAGCGGTCCGCGCCAACAGTTCCAATGAAGGATCGTTCAGAACTTCGCCTTCGTGCACCACGCCGCAATGTCCGTGCGAGGTGTATTCGCAGAGACAAGTGTCCGCGATAATAATCATGTCCGGCGCGCTCTGGCGCACGGCCCGGATTGCGTTCTGCACTACGCCATCCTCGGCGTACGCGCCAGTTGCCATTTCATCTTTGCTTTCCGGCAAGCCGAAAAGGATGACCCCACGCACGCCGACTTCATACGCACTTTCAGCCTCGCGCGCGATTTCATCCACCGACAAATTGTGCACGCCCGGCATGGAAGAAATCTCGCGGCGCACGTTGTCTCCGGCGCAGGCAAACAACGGGAGGATGAAATCTTCAGGCGCCAGGCGAGCTTCGCGCACGAGGGCACGCAGGTTTTCAGTTTTCCTGAGCCGGCGAGGCCGATTAAGAAGTTGGGGCATACGGGGATAATACAGAGGCTAGAGACTGGAGGCTAGAGGCTGGGAACGTGATGGCGTCACAACCACCACACGGTAGCGGATGGATGGCACGATCGGTCAATGCGGATTTCGGAGCGGATTAATAGGCCGCCCGCCCAAGTATTCTCAATCCGCATCTGAAATCTCTAATCTGCGATCGAGGGACCCACCCGCTACGGCGTGGTGGTACTGACCTCACGACGTCCTAGCCTCTAGTCTCCAGCCTCTAGCCTCGACCCGTCAGGGTCATAAATACATCCTCGAGCGTCGCACGCTGCGGCGAAAGTTCCATGACGCGAATACCTTCCGCCACGAGCATCGCGTTGACGCGAGGAATGCATTCGGGCGCCATCGTTACGTACAGCGATTGCGTACCATTCCGGCTCACTGAAACTGACGGGTCGGCGGCGAGGAGTTTGTAAGCTGATTCGAGCGGATCGGCCGTGATTTTTACGCAAGTATCTTTCGCGATGAGACCATCGATCGTGCCCTGATAGAGCAGGCGGCCCTCGTTTATGATTCCGACCCGGCTGCAGACGTGTTCGACTTCGTTCAGCAGATGGCTGGAAAGCATGATTGTCAGGCCCAGTTCATCTCGCAAGCGCGGCAGCAACAAACGAACTTCGCGAATCCCCTGCGGATCGAGACCATCCGTCGGCTCGTCCAGAATTATGAACTCTGGTTCCGGCAAGAGTGCTTGCGCAATGCCCAGCCGCTGACGCATGCCATGCGAGTAATTGCGCACCGGATCGTGAGCGCGATCCGTCAAGTCCACGAGGGCCAGGGTTGTCTGGATTTGTTTTTTGTCAGCGCCGCCCGACATCGCGGAAAGAATGCGGAGATTGTCCCAGCCGGAGAAGTTCTCATAAAACGCCGGTGCTTCGACCATGGCGCCGACGCGGCCGAGCGCCTGCAGCGGATGCTTTGCCATGTCGTGTCCGAACAACGTCACGCGGCCGCCCGTGGGGCGAACCAGCGCGACAGCCATCCGGATAACCGTAGATTTTCCCGCACCGTTCTGGCCCAGGAAACCAAAGATGTCGCCCCGGTTAACGCTGAACGAAAGGTTGTCGACGACCAAACGCCGGCCGTACTTTTTAGACAAACCATCAGCCTGAAGAATCGAGTCACTCATAAGAATGTCCAACGGTTTAAGGTATTCAACTCCTTGGAGTGCGGCGGCCTTACGCCGCTTTGGCCCACCTTACGTCGACCCTCTTCACTAAGTATTCTAAGACGCCAGGATGGCCAAAGCGCCGTCAGGCCGGCGCACTTCAAGGAATTGACTCATAGCAGTCACAACGTTACTTCAACCAGCAGCGGCCAATGGTCCATGCGGCCGATCGCCGTACCGCGCAAGACTTCTGCCCGGCGTAGTGTCACGGTTTCCTGAGGTCCAAAAACGTAATCGATGCGCCGGTCATTGATTGAAGTTTCGCCGGCATCGCGGCCGAGATCGCGAAAGTATTTCAAGAGATAACCGTACGATTCGCTGTCGTGTTTTGCGTCGTCGGTGAAAAGGTTCGACTTGTTTCTGACGCTGACCTCCAGGTTGAAATCGCCGGCGATAAACGAAACAGCGTTCTTGCCGTGTTCGCGCGTCCAGTCAACGACATCGGCTGCAAATGCGCGGCGCCGCGATGCGCTGAAAGCATCGGCATGCGAACTGACCAAAAGAATCTCGGGCGACCCTTCTTTCAAATGAAACGCAGCTGCGGCTGCAAACCGGTCGTCGGCGCTGACTTCATTAAAATGTGCGCTACGATCTTTTACCAACACCGCCGCGAGCCGGTCGGCGCTTCCAAAACTGCTGGTCGATCCGCGATAACGGTTCTTCAAGTGCTTCAGCAGAAGTTTCAATTGCTCGGCGCCGGTCAACTCCTGCAGGGCGACCGCGTCGGGATCGTTGCTAAGTATTACCTGCGCTACTGCCGCCAAATCCTCGTTCCGCGCGCGTGTGTCTGACTCCAAATCGCCGTAACCAATGTTCCAGGTCATGAGACGTAGAGTCGCGCCGCCCTGAGCGCGCGCGCCCAGGAGGGAGCGCGGGCGCGGCGCCGGCATCAGGAACGCACCAGCGAGCATCAACGTGAAGCAGACTGCGAGCAGAAGCTTAATCCACATTCAGCTGGTGATGTCCTTCCGTTCAAAGATTATGACTGCCAGCAGCAGCGAACCGAACGTATAGGCGCCACACGTCATGGCGTAGTGGTAGAAGCTGTGCAGCGGGATTCCCGGTTTCAATACGTCCCGCCAAAAATCCATGTCGGTGGTAAAGAAATAGGGCCGCAAGGTCGCGAAGAATTCAATGCGCCCGACAATGTAAAGCATCAGGTAGATTGCCAGAGTGGCAGCCACCGCCGTCACCGGGTTTTCGAACACGACCGACAGCAAGATGGCGAGGGCGGCAATGACCAGCAGCGCCCACGTCCCGGAGAAGCTGGCATAGAAGAAACGCCAAAGCGCATCGTCGCGGAGCATGCGGCTCGGTTCGTCCACCAGGTTCAGCGCGCCCGGATATAATTCCAGATCGCCCCAACCGACGAACAGGAGTCCTATCAAAAGATTGACTCCGATAAAGAACGCCAGCAGCAGCCAGGTGTGAAAGGCGACAACCACAAACTTTGAAAGAATGATCGACGAGCGCGTGATGGGACGAATGCAAATCGTCCGCAAAGTGCCCGCGCGCCGCTCACCGGCGATCTGACCTCCGGCGCTCATCGCAACGAAAATCGGGATCAGCAAACTGAAGGCGAAGATTAGGGAGTAGAGCGTGAAAGTGAGGCCATTGAAATAACTCTTCGACTCATAGGTGTACTTGAACTGTTCGCCGGCCAGCCCGCTCGTCTTACGCTGGGCATAGGAGTAGAAGCCCCAGAGCATCAGCAGCACGAATCCCAGCAAAGCCATAAAGGAAAGCGCGAAACCCTTCGAGCGAACCAGTTTCCAAAGTTCCAAACGGATTTGTGTAAGCATGCGCGTGAATGAAAAGGCCCCGACGAATTCTATTCGTTAGCAAGAGTAATCGGGAAGAGCAACACTTTCATGTGCGCAGCCCACAGCGCAAGCCTGTGGGGTTCACGGTAGGACAGACACGTCTGTCCGGTTTGATTGTGGTGCGATTTTGAAAAGATATGGACCGGCAGGAATGCCTGTCCTACTTACCAGCGGTGATAGGCGGGATGTCCTGGCTTGACGGCGACGAAGGTGCCGCGGCAGGTGGCGCAGACTTTGTCGTGCGCAATCAGCTCGCCTTCGACTATGGCGCGATCCGCGGTCGCTTCGACAATGCGGGCGACCAGACGTACCGGCAGATCAGTCGGCGTCGGTCGCAGCAGTTTGATGTGATAATCCGCCGTCACCGTGCAGGGCGGCTTTTCCGCGCCCGCACGTTTCATCAGGCCGTACGCCGCGGTCCAATTGCAATGACAATCCAGGAGCGTGCCGATAATGCCGCCGCTCAACATGCCCTCAAAAGATTCGTGAAAAGTCTCCGGCTGCCATTCGGCCATAACTTCGTCTCCAGCCGGGAAACTTCGGATACGCAAGCCCTTATCATTCGCCGGGCCGCAGCCAAAACATTTCAAGTGCGGCGCGTAAGTTTCCTGGATACTTTTTTCAGTCATGTTTAGACGCTTTCAGTTTCGCTCGCAACTTAAATCGCTGAATCTTTCCAGTCGCAGTGTAGGGCAACTCGGCGACAAACACATACCGTTGCGGCTGTTTGAAGCGCGGCAAGTGTTCACGTGCGAGTGCCCGCAACGCGTTTGTCAGGGAGCCCTCGGGGGCGGTTACATTTTGTGCGTCACTGGCAACTCGCGGCACGATGAACGCGCACGCGCAAGGTAAACCGTCCCCGCTGAAGTCTTCAACGACTGCAGCGCTTTGCACGTCCTCATGCCGCAACAACAATCCTTCCACTTCGACCGGTGAAACCCATTGCCCGCTGGACTTGAAACAATCGTCCGAACGCCCCATGTGAAAGTAGTAGCCGTCTTCATCGCAACGATAGAGATCACCGGTGCGGACCCAACCATCGACGAAAGTCTGCGCGCTTGCCTCATGACGCTGCCAGTAACCAATCGCGGCGCTTTCGCCTTTCACCCAGAGATTGCCCTCACGCCCTGCCGCTACCGGAGCATTGTGTTCATCCCACAACCGCGCTTCGTATCCTGACAAGACCTGTCCGCTGCTGCCGTAACGAAGGGCGCTCTCTTGGTTCGCGATAAACATGTGCAGCATTTCGGTGGAACCGATTCCGTCAAGCACGGGAACGCCGAAGGCCCGCTCCCAGTCTTCGCCGATTTTTGCAGGCAGGGCCTCGCCTGCCGAGACACAGAGGCGCAGGCTCGAACAATCAAGCGCCGCAACATGTTGATGATGGTCCAGCAGCAGGTTGTAGACGACCGGCACACCGAAAAAGATCGTCGGTTTGTACTCTTTGAAGATTTGGCTGATGATTTCCGGCGCCGGTTTTTCGCGGCAAAGAATGGCAGTAGCGCCATTCAATAAAGGGAACGTAAGGCTATTTCCCAGACCGTAAGCGAACGGCAGACGTGAAGACGAAAACACACGATCGTTGGCTGTGACACGCAGGACTTCGCGACAAAAAGTTTCATTCGTTGACAGGATATCTGACTGGCGGTGGACCGCACCCTTCGGTTCGCCAGTACTGCCGGATGTGTAGAGGATAAACGCGGGTTGATCTTTTGAGGGCGTCGATCCGTTGGTGCCGGTCGTGGCTTCGCGATCTGGATCCGTACCGGTGAGCTCTTTGAATGAGTAGATCTTTATGCCTGCGTACCTGGTTAAGGACGTCGCCGTTTTGGTTCCGCTGGCGTCGTTGCGAATGACCTGCAACAGTTTTCGCATGAATGGCAGACGTTCATGCGCGTCAACCGGCAGAGCACGGCACCAATCGGATTCAGCGATGACTAACGCGGCGGTGCAATCATTCAGAATCGCAAGTTGCTCATCCAGCCGCAACGCCATGTTGATCGGAACCGCGATGGCGGCGGCCGCGACAACTCCAATAAACGTGGCGATGAACTCGGGCGAATCGTTTAGCAATATGCCGACTCGTTCATCACGCCCCAGATCCAAACCGGACAACATCTCCGTCACGGCGAGGGTTCGCATACGGAGTTCGTCATACGAAATCTCTTGCCCCTCAAACAGCACTGCTGTTTCCGCCGCCCGGTTCGAGAAGATGGCATGAAAGAGATTCATTAAGAGGGCGAGTTGCAATTGTGATGTGAAGCCTGGGATGAAATTGGCTTTGGAAATTATAATCGGGGCCAATTAAAAGCTGAAGTCAAGATCCTGCCAGGTTCCTGATGTATTTTGAACTCGCCAGCAGTATTGCGGAAATCGAAACCATCGCGGTCAATCGCGAGATTCACATTCTTCCTGTGCTCCAAAAACGATACGGGAAAGGTAGGTGGCGAAAGCTAAAAGGGGTTGCCAATGTTCGGCTCGATGATGGTACGATTCGTTTTGCCGAGGTACATTGGTTTGAGGCTCATGGAATTGGCAAGAGGAAAATGAGGATTAAACGCTTTCTCGACTAAAGGCTATGAAAAATCAGGACAGTCTATTGAAGTTCGCGGTCTGCATTCAAAGTGATGATGCGGATCTGCTTACGCCGCGCATGATCTATCGAATACTTCCTGATGAAAGCGCGGCTAAGTCCAATTACGTCCGGGTGGTAGATAATGAGGGCGAAGGTTACCTTTACCCTGCAAAATATTTTATCGTCCTCAATCTTCCTCAGGAGATAGAACGAGCCTTGCTTGAGGCGGCTTGACTCGCCAAGGCGAATTATGATGAAAGGGTCGAAAGGACACTCCTCCTTTCGACCCCTTCTAAGATATATCCCAGGTCGGAGATCTCACCCTTTTGTTCCCGCCGTCATCTTTCGGGCCTTCGCTCTTACAAACGCCAGATTCATTTGCGGCAGCGAGTTGACGCTAGCGGCCTTGCGGCAAAACTCTCCCGCTTTGGCGCGGTCGCCCTTGTCTCCATAAGCTACGCACAGGCGATAGAGGTTGTAAGGATTCTGCAGGTTCGCTTGTTGCAACTGATCGATGGCCTGGTCCACGTCCTTCGCCTGCAGCGCCACTATCCCCGCCAATTCGTGGGCCAGTTTTATTTGCGCCGGGTTCCGTGACGCTTCCGCCAGTTTCCAGAATTCCTGCGCCTCCGCTTTCGCAGCGGCCATATCTTTCTGGCCGAGGGCGACCCGCGTCCGATTGTAATGATTGAAGCGGCGGGTGTTGTTCTTAATCTGATCGGACAAGTTTGATGCTTCCGTTAACTTCAGCGTGTGCGCAAAACTTTCCGCCGCCTCGGCATACTTACCTATCTCCAGCAGAATATTTCCCTTTAGCTGGAGGTCGCCAACCATCGCCGGAACATCATTTGTTTTTTCTCCGAGCTGGTATTGCTGGTCGACCTCGGCGAGCGCTTTTGCCATATCGCCACTGTCAGCGTAAACGACCGACCTGCCAAACAGCGCGGTTCGCCGCTCCGCATCGCTGCGCGCTTTGGTTGTGATCTTTTGCAACTCAGCTGCGGCCAATGCCGCCTTGCCCTGATACATCAGATTCGCCGCGATGCCCTGGTGGGAATTGATGAAATTCGGTTCCACTGCCAGGGCCTTCTGATACTGCCGGATCGATTCGCCGAACCGCCCCATCTTCAAAAGTAGCTCGGCATACGAATCGTAGGGATTCGGGTCTTTGGGAATCAGAACGATGTATTTCTTGAACGCTTCTTCCGCACTGGCGTAGTCCTCGTTCTGCCGGTAAGCGTAGCCGAGCAGATTAAAAGCGTTGGAGAAGTTGGGATTTAACTCGGTCGCCTTCTTGTAGTGCTCGATGGCCTCCGAAAACTCCTGCTGTCCAAAATGGTAACCACCCAGGTTGAACTGCGCGCGCTCGTCATTCGGATAATCCGCGACCAGCTGATCCAGATACTCTTTTTGCTTGGTGGGATTTCCGTTCGCGCCGGCTTCGGTGGCCAGAATCAACAGCCGCTCGCCCGGCGAAGCTTTTTCCGAAAGCGTTACGGCCTTTTTCAGGTGTTCGAAAAACTCTTTCGCCGTCGGGCTGGTGTTGGCGCGATTCAATTCGGCAAGGGCGAAGTTGGGGTCGAGCGCCAGCGCTCTGTCGAAATGCTGGATCGAATCCTGAATCAGGAGTTTGTCTGCCAGACTCTGACCAAGTGCGAATTCCTTTTTCGCTTCGCTCGATTCAGTGGTCACCGGAATCTTGCCGCCGTCCGAAACTGCAAAAGTCGATGTGACGATGCGCACCGCCGGTGAATTCAAACCAAACGTGACAACTGCGCTGGCTGTGGCAAGTAGAATGAAAAGATTCTTCAGGGACATGGCGTATCTCCAGGGTTTTTGAAAGCCGTAAACCGTAAACAGTGAACCGTGAACAGAAAAGACCAAGCGCGCGGTCGTGGCGTTCAGACCTGGCGGAACAGACCCTTTGTCTGGCCATTGATGGAGCGCTTTACGAGGCTGCTTTTATACCGGTGCCGGACAGTTAGGCGATGAATTTGTGACCAACGGGCCGTGGATTGGGGCGAATTCTTCCCCGGCGCGGTTAGGGCGGCGGCTGGCGAAAAGGTCAACTCTTTGGAGTGCGCCGGCAGAACGCAGCGGCGACGGCGCTTTGGTTGGTTTTCCCTAAAGCACAAGTTTTCTCAAACGGTCCAAAGCGGTGTCGCCGCTGCGCTCTGCCACCGGGACTCCAGGAGATGAGTGCCGACCAAGCAAGAAGCGGCCAAAGCGGCGTCAAGCCGCCGCACTCCAAGGAGGTGAGTGGTAAGATGGCGGCAATTAATTCTGCGAGATTTTTGGAGGACTAATGTTAAGACTACGATCGTACTCAAGATTCACGCCGGCGCTGTCCGCGCTGTTGTTCGGATCTATGTTTCTGGTTTCTTCCGGCGTAACGAATGCGGCGGCGCAACATGAGTTCGGGCTGAAGCAATACGAACAATTTCATGACGCGCTGCATCCGTTGCAACATGAGGCGTTGCCTAACAATGATTTCAAAAGCATGCGCGCCGGATCCCGATTGCTGGTGAAACGCGGCAACGCGATTGTCGCGCTTGGCATTCCACGAGGTACGCCTAAGAACGAGCGGAAGGAATTTGCTGCGGAACTCGGTAAGTTCAGGACTGCGCTGCGGCAGTTTCACGCCCATGCCTTGAAGGGCACCGACGACCAATTGAAAACATCGTTCAGCGCGCTGCATGATTCGTTTGAAATGTTAGCCGGTATGCTGCGCGTCCGAGGATAAGACTGGTGAAACGGCCGTGGCCGACTTGCTACTTGATGTGAAGAGATGAGACTACCAACAGTCCGAGGCATTATCCGGCGGCGCATCCTCGCAAACTTTCGCGTCGATCCTGTGGTTATGCAGCGGCAAATACCGGATCGCTTTCGACCTAAACTCCACAAGGGTTTTGCGGTTGGCGGCATCTGCCTGATCCGCCTGGAGCACATTCGTCCATTAATGGCGCCGCAAATACTGGGTCTGAACAGCGAAAACGCAGCGCATCGCGTGGCAGTGCTTTGGGACGAGGATGGCGTTACCCGCGAAGGAGTTTTCATTTCGCGCCGCGATACGAATTCCCAACTGAATCTGCTTTTGGGCGGAAGGGTTTTTCCGGGGGAACATCACGAGGCGGCGTTCAATGTGTTGGAAGCAGGCGACGAGATAAAGTTTTCAATGAAGTCGGCGGACGAGTCAGTCGCGGTGGAAATCGATGGTGCGACGGCGACGGCTTTGCCGGAATCATCGATGTTTGCCTCAGTTCCTGAAGCCTCGGCATTTTTCGAGGCGGGAGCACTTGGCTATTCCGTCACGAGTGATCCGGGGCGCCTGGATGGATTGAAGCTGGAGACAAACGAGTGGCGCGTCGAGCCTCTGGAAACCAGCCGAGTCTATTCGAGTTACTTTGGCGACGAGGCGAAGTTTCCCGCCGGCAGCATTGAGTTTGACCACGCGCTCATCATGAGGAACATCGCTCACGAGTGGCATAGCGCCGTCGACCTGTACGTTTGATCGTTGACGAAGATTCGCCGGCCCTTACCTCTCGTCGAATTTCCTGCCGGCATTCAAATTCTCAAAGTTCATGATCGCGTTGAAGACCAGGGCGTAGCTCCCGGATGTCTGCCCGCGCCACATCGGATTATTCGAAAAGAGCACGATGTGGCCGCTGCCGAGTGGCGAATCGATGATGGCTGCGTGTTGTGCGATTTCGTCGCCGCCGTCCAGCAGACCGGAAACTAAAAGATCGCGGGCGTCGGCATAACGAAGCACCACGCGTGGCCGTGCCTCCGGCGGAATGATGTACGTGCCGTTGCGGCGTTGCTCTTCGGTCAGCGGCAGAGCTTCCCACGTTTCCGCGGTGACCGGGGTTGGTGTTTCGACCGGCGGACGGCCCTGAACAGTGTCCGGATCGTCGGGCGTGCCGCGTCCGGTTACACGATCGTCACGGCGGCGGCGGGCCCCGCTGCCCCCGGCGATGTTCGTTAAGTTAAAGATCGGTCCGTTGAAACAATAGATCGAAAGCGAGTCGGCATAGCCATATGCGATCGGACTTGCGGCATCGACAAACTTCGCACGCAACACTGCGCCGATGGCTCGCAAACGTGTGGGGCGCGCGATGGCCACGCCCGGCGTGAATCCATTCGACACCGCGAGATCGGCCGTATCCATTGAGCCAATCAAAACGCCGCCGCGGCGCGCAAAGTTTTGCAGGTTAGTAAGGCCCGACCATCCCAAACCGGGACGCATGTCGTCAGTTGAATCGATCTTCCCGATGTTCGGCGTTAGCGTCGTCGTTTTCCAGGGCAAGGGATTCCCGAACATGGGCATGCCGTTGATGACGGAGCGTGCATCGCGGCCCACTGGTCCAAAAACAATTACGTCGTACTTCTTATTCAAATCGGGATCGGTGGCGACATCCTGCGTGCTGATGTAGGAGTAGGGAACCTGCATCTGATCAAAAGCCAGGCGCCACCAACCTTCGTCTTGCGTGTCGATCCACGTATGCATGATAGCCACGCGCGGAAGTTTCGTGGGGTGGGATCGGACGAGGGGAACCTCTGCGACCGCATATCCCTGTAGACCGAGATCGGCCAGCAAGCGCGCGCTGTCCGCGGGCGCGTTCCTGATGATGAAAGAGCCGCGATTGAACGAACGTCCCGCGACGGTAAATGATTCTTCGCTGAGCGCGACCGAAGCATTCTTCAAGCCATAGCGCAGCGTAATCAGTTTGTTGTCCGCATTATTGTTTACCAGCAGGATCGGGCCGGAACCGGTGATGCCACCGGGAGCGCGCACCTCGCCGGCGACTTTTTCCATTGCCGCGTCCAGCACTTTGACGTCGGTGACACGGACCACCTGAACATTTCCTAACTCGCCAAACGTCCAACCCGTATCGTCGTAAACATTCTGCTGCGGATCGCGCGGGCTCCAATACTGGTAATCCAGCAGGGCATCGGCGATACGGCTGTAGGGTTGGTCCATGCGCACGATGTAGCTGCCGGCGGGGAACGTTTGCGTTCCTGTCGTTTCTTTCTTTTCAGGAGACGCGCTGGATGTTGCCGGTGATGTGGCCGGCGCCGGAGTGGGGGTTGCGCGGGGCGTAGTGTCCGACGGCGTTGTGGTTGGCGTTGCCGGCGGGGCCGCTACCGTTCCCGATTCTGACTTCTTGTCATTACGATCTGATTTCTTCCTGACTGTGACGGTGAACGGCGCGGTGGCGCGATGAACTTCGCAACCTTGGGCCTGCATCAGACGCAGCAACTCGGCCTGTCCGCCGGGGCGGCGGTCGTCGCCAGGAAAAACGTATGCCGCTGGACCTTCCTTTTTCGGTTTTTCGACCGAGCGCTTGCTCTTCAGGTAAAAGTTCTTGAGAAAGAGTTTGCTGTTCTGGCTGAAATAGTTCAGCGAGATCAGCAGCGCCGTCTGTTGGTAGTTATTGTTATTGCGCTGCGACCAAACGGTGCGCGGCAGCGGCGGATTCTGGCGATACCACGTGCGCGAGTAATCATCAGGCGAAAGCGTGCGTGTCACAGTGTCGGCGCCGCCGTTGCCGAACGTTTCGTAAAGACGGCTGATGCCGTTATGCGTCGCCGCGATGAACATCAAATAGCCGGGCGACCAGGTGTCGAAAGTGCCGTGCGCAAACACACCGGGCATGCCGAACTTCGTCATCTCTGAAACGTTGTTCCAGCCAATCAATTGCCATTCATCAGTCAGGATCGGATCAAGCCACGCGTTGTATGGACCATCGCCGATCGTGTTGTCATAGAGGTACGGCACAGATTCATGCAGATCGTGCAGCACCTGGGCTTTCCAACCGGTGAAGGTATTCAGGACGTTGCGGCTCAGTTTCAGCGACAGGCCCATCGCATCGCGATTGTTGTCATGCGCGACATAGTGGCCCCAGTAGACCAGCGGCGGCCAACTTTCCTTCGGATGGGCCAGATGCCAGTTGTAAACATCGACCATGCGATCGCGGCCGTCGACTTCGACGACCGGCGTGATCAACGTGACCATACTTTCACGAATGTTCTTTATGTAAGGGCTTTCGTCGACGGCCAGGCGGTAGGCCAGTTCCATGAGCGCCGTGGGCGAGCCGCTTTCCGTCGAGTGAATCGTGCCTGTGATGTAGTAAATCGGAAACGAAGCTGCGGCGAGGCGATCCGCTTCGGCGTCATCCATATTGATCAGCCGCGGGTCAGCGAGTTTCGTGAGTCGCGCGCGGTTTTCATCAAGTTTCGCCAGCAATGTCTCGGACGCGACCGCGACCGCAATCATCTCGCGGCCTTCTTCCGTCATACCGATGGAAAACACTTTGACGCGCGGGCTGGCCTTTTCCAGGGCGCGCATGTAGCGATAGACCTCCGCGGAGTAAGGCAGCTTGCCCGGCGCGCCCGCAACATCGCCCAGAATGGATTTCGGCGTCGGCACGCTGGGCGATGCCGGCAGATAATCTGTAAGCGGCGAGTTGAAAAAAGGTTCGGTAGTGTACTCGCGAATCTTTTTGGTGTAGTCCTCGTCGATCGCCTGTGACGGATCGCGTGCGAGTTTTGTCTGCGCGTGATAATGCGGCGCGAAGATAGCAACCAGAATCGCCGCAAAGAGCATGCGCGCGAAAAGCTTGAAGGTGATCATATTGTGTGTAGGTACAGCCCGACGACGATCAACGTTACGGAATAGGGAGAAGAAGCTTTTAAGCTAAGGAGAAGGGTAAGTCAAATAGTTTGTCAGGGCATTGGCAGTCGGATTATTTTCTTTCCTCTAAATGCCTCGTGGTGCGTTCCGGTATGCTGAGCGGCGGAAGTGAAGCGGCTGGGTTGGCCGGAGGTAGCGCGCTAACACGATCCGATGCGCTGCTTTTCGGAGGGGTTAGTTTCGCTTCAAGCAGCTTACTGGAACCTATCGCGCGCGTGACCGCGCCCCAACCTGCCATCCAGCCGAAGAAGACCGACCAGATCGGAAGCCAGCTGGAGGGCTCTGTTGAGATGAGAAAACCAACCAACCCGACGAGAGCTGAAATGATTAGGAGAATACTTCCGTGGACCACATTACGCATGCCGGCCCGGCGTTTTGCCAGAGAATCGATCAGTATTGTTCGCAGTGTCTTCAGATTTGACAGGCGATCCGCCATCCGCAGCCAGCGCCAGCGGAATACCTCGAGGTTGGTGCCACAGGCGCGACAAAACTTGGCCTCGCTAAGATTCTGAGTCGCGCATTCAGGGCAAAACATTATCGGATTCCTCTAATCGTATTACGCCGCCGCGGAGTGATAATGTTTCAGTAATGAGTGATGAGTGAAGCGCCGTTCTATTCCACTCATCACCCACTACTCATCACTCATTGCTCAGAAATTGCATTAGCCCGAGACTTTAGGTAAGACTGAGCCATGCAGGGACGAATATTTCAACTGAACACGTCGCGTGGTGGTGTGCCCAAGCTGGCGGTGCGCGAAGCGATGCTCACCCGGACCGGCCTGGCTGATGATGTGCAGACCCACATGAACATTCATGGTGGACCGGAGCGAGCGCTCTGTCTTTACTCCCTTGAACGAATTCTGGAACTACAGAACGAAGGTCATCCAATCTTTACCGGAGCGGTGGGCGAGAACGTAACTCTGATGGGACTGGATTGGGCCGGCATTGAGCCCGGCGTGCGACTTAGTTTCGGAGAGGATGTCTTGGTGGAGATCGCTTCCTATACTTCGCCGTGCGATTCTGTCGCCGACTCATTTGGTGATGGCAGGTTCGTACGCATCTCGCAAAAAGTTAATCCCGGCTGGTCGCGTGTGTATGCGCGCGTGCTGCAAACCGGACGGCTCGCGGTTGGTCAACGGGTGAACGTTTTAGATTAACAGGACCCTATTCCCAGCTTTTGAACATGGTAACGAAGCAAGAAAATAGCGAAGCCAGCGCGCAACCGCCGGAAGAATCCGCACCCCCACAGATCAAACCGATCAGCAAAGTCGCGGGCGGCATTCCTTCCATCGCGGCCACCGTCAAGCATGCGTGGAAAGAGATGGGACCGGTACGCGGCGCGCGCACGCTGCTGCGGATGAATCAAAAGGGCGAGTTTGACTGTCCCGGATGCGCGTGGCCCGAACCCGACGGTGAACGTTCGCATTTCGAGTTTTGCGAAGAAGGCGCCAAACACGTCGCCGACGAAGCAACCACCAGCCGAGTCACGCCCGAATTTTTTCAAAAGTGGAGCGTCCAGGATCTTTCCGCTCAATCCGATTACTGGCTGAACGCGCAGGGCCGGCTCACTAATCCGATGCTGCTGCGCGAGGGCAGCGCTCATTACGAGCAGATCGGTTGGGATGAAGCGTTTTCGCTGATTGCCGGTGAACTGAATGGGCTCGCCGCTCCTGACGAGGCCATCTTCTACACCTCTGGCCGGACCAGCAACGAAGCGGCCTTTCTGTATCAACTATTCGTGCGCCAGTTCGGCACCAATAACCTGCCGGATTGTTCGAACATGTGTCATGAATCCAGCGGCACGGGCCTCGTGGAAACTATCGGTGTCGGCAAGGGAACGGTAACGCTGGAGGATTTCGATCTGGCCGATGCGATTTTTGTGATCGGGCAAAACCCGGGCACTAATCACCCGCGCATGCTGACGAGTTTGCAGCGGGCCAAACGCCGCGGCTGCAAGTTGGTCCATATCAACCCGCTGCCGGAAACCGGCATGACGCGTTTCAAACATCCGCAGGATGTAGTCGGCATGTTGGGCAAAGGCACGACGCTGGCCGATCTGTTTTTACAGGTTTGCATTAACGGCGATGTGGCGCTGCTGAAGGGCATTATGAAGAAGGTCCTGGAGGCGGAAGAGCGGTATCCGGGAAAGGTCCTCGACCAACAGTTCATCGCCGAACACACCAGCGGCTTTGCAGAGTTCAAGGCGGCATTAGAACAAGCGAGTTGGGGCGAGCTTCTGGATCAAAGCGGCGTGACCATTGACGCAATCGAAGAGGCCGCCAATATTTTCATCGCGTCGGAGCGCACGATTTTTTGTTGGGCCATGGGATTGACGCAACACAAAAACGCCGTCGCCAATATTCAGGAAATCGTAAACCTGATGTTGATGCGGGGCCAGGTGGGCAAGCCGGGCGCCGGATTTTGTCCCGTGCGCGGACACAGCAATGTGCAGGGCGATCGCACGATGGGAGTCTGGGAAAGGCCGAAGGAAGATTTTCTGGATCGACTGGGCGCGCAGCTGGACTTTGAACCGCCGCGCAAACACGGCTTCGATACTGTTCAATCGATTCAGGCAATGCATGACGGGCGCGGGAAAGTCTTCTTTGCGCTGGGAGGAAACTTCCTTTCCGCGACGCCTGATACGGAATTCACGGCGGACGCATTGCGACGCTGCCGCTTAACCGTTCACGTTTCGACCAAGTTAAATCGCGCGCACTTGATTACCGGGCGCCAGGCCTTGATTCTTCCGTGCCTGGGCCGGACTGAGATTGATGTGCAGGCCGGCGGGCCACAGTTTGTTACTACGGAAAACTCAATGGGAGTTGTACAAACTTCGCAAGGCAGGTTGGAACCGGCGTCCCCCGAGTTATTGAGCGAGCCGGCGATTGTTGCGCGCTTAGCGAGGGCGACGTTGAGTGAGCGCACGACGGTGGATTGGGAAAGTCTGACGGGCGACTACGATCGCATTCGGGATCTTATCGAACGAGTGATCCAGGGATTCGATGACTACAATCAGCGAGTCCGTCACCCGGCCGGCTTTTATTTGCCGAACGAAGCGCGTGAGCGAAAGTTTCGCACTTCCGACGGACGAGCGCAGTTTACCGTTCACGAACTGCCGCGACATGAATTGTTGCCCGGCCAGTTTTTGATGTTGACGATGCGCAGTCATGATCAGTTCAACACTACGATTTACGGACTCGACGATCGTTACCGTGGCATACGGGGCGGCCGCCGTGTCGTGCTGCTGAATGAAGGCGATATTCGTGAAGCGGGATTGACGGCGGGGCAGGCAGTCGACCTGGTTAGCCATTTTGCCGACGGCGAGCGCTGGGCGCGGAACTTTACGGTCGTGGCTTACAACATCCCACGCCGTTGCGCCGCCACCTATTTCCCTGAGACCAATGTGCTGGTCCCGATCGGCAGCGTCGCCGACAAGAGCAACACGCCCGCATCGAAGTCAGTCGTGATAAGCCTGCGGCCTGCGACTGTGAAATGAAAAGGCTCAAACAAACGAACTTTAGCCGCAGATTTGCGCAGATAAACGCAGATCAGATCAAACATTCCGACGGCGCTAACTTCTAATTTTGTTCTGCCTTTCTGATCGGTGTTTATCCGCGTAAATCGGCGGCCGGTTTCCTGTTTTCCGCATATTTGCAACTCGACTCCAGTTCTTTCCAAGATTAAGATCTTGATGTATTTTGTCAGTTCATCGCCCGCGCCATCCTAATGACAATCTGTTTTAGCCGGAGGACACACTCATGCGATCCATACGTTCCCTGATCTTTGTAGCCCTGCTTTCTTTAGTAATCGGCCTCGCTAACCAATTCGGTTCCGTCGCTTCGGCGCAACTGAGACTGATTAAACCGCCGCCGCCGCCGAAGACGCGCGTCGAAAACATTGCCGAGACGCTGCATGGCGTGACGGTCGCCGACCCTTACCGGTGGCTTGAAGATCAGGACAGCCCGGCCACCCGCGCGTGGATTGACGAACAGAATCGCTATACCCAATCGGTCGTCGGATCGCTGCCCGGACGCGAGGCCATTCATAAACGACTCGAACAGTTGCTAAAGATCGAGACCATGGGCATCCCCACGGTGCGCGGCGCTCGTTACTTCTTTTCGAAACGGAAGGTGGACCAAAACCAATCCGTCATTTATATGCGCCAGGGCTTGAAAGGCCCAGACGAAGTCCTGATCGATCCGAACAAGATGAGCGCCGATCAAACTACCTCCGTCGGCATCGTCGATGTTACCGAAGACGGAAAGTGGCTAATCTACAGCGTGCGCCAAGGCGGCAAGGACGAAAACACGATTCGCATTCTGGACATCGATTCGCGCAAGGAACTGCCGGACCAAATGGCGGAGGCGCGTTACTCGGGATTCGAAATGCTGCCGGACAAGCGCGGCGTTTACTATTCCAAAGCCATTTATCCCGCCGGTGAAAAGCGTACTGTGTCCCGCCTCTACTACCACGTGATGGGCACGCCGCAGTCGGACGACAAAATGATCTTCGGAGAGGGTTACGGCTTTACGGACACTGTGAGCCCTAATGTTTCCCCCGACGGCCATTACCTCGTTATCTCAGTTTCCCATGGTTCGAGCGGTGACAATGTTGACCTCTACGTGAAGGACTTAAAAAACGATGGTCCCATCACGACAATCGTCAAAGACATGAAAGCCTCGTTCGGCGCTCAGATCATTGGTGACCACATTTACTCAAACACGAATTACCAGGCGCCTAACCGCCGCATCGTCGATATCGATCTGCGCAACCCGGCGTTTGAAAATTGGCGGGTGGTAGTTCCCGAAGGTACTAACGTCATCACCGGCAGCTCCATTGTCGGTGGGAAACTGTTTGTTAACTATTTGGAAAACGTTACCACGCGCGCGAAGGTATTTGAGACTTCCGGAAAGTGGTTGCGCGATATTAAGTTTCCCGTCCTTGGTTCGTCAGGCGGGATGAGCGGACGCCCGGACAGGGATGAAGGTTTTTACTCTTTTAGTTCCTTTGGCCAACCGTCCACGATCTATCGCTACATCCCTTCTAGCGGAAAACAGGAAGTGTGGGCCCAGCTGAATGTTCCAGTGAACGGTGCGGAGATCGAAACGAAACAGGTCTGGTATCCATCCAAAGACGGCACGAAGATTCCGATGTTCCTGGTTTACAAAAAGGGAACGGTACTGGACGGCAACCGGCCGACATTTCTCACCGGGTATGGCGGGTTTAACTTGAGACAGACACCCGGGTTTTCTTCGACCGCCGCATTCTGGGCAGAACACGGTGGCGTGTTCGCGCTGCCGAACCTGCGCGGCGGCGGTGAGTTTGGCGAGAAGTGGCACAAGGCGGGAATGTTTGAGAACAAGCAAAATGTTTTCGACGACTTCATTGGCGCGGCCGAATGGCTAATTCAGAACAAGTATACGAAACCGTCGAAGCTTGCGATCTCCGGCGGATCTAACGGTGGATTGCTGGTCGGTGCCGCGCTAACGCAACGACCGGATCTGTTCCAGGCAGTCGTCTGTTCGTATCCGCTCCTGGATATGGTGCGCTACGACAAGTTCCTGGTCGCCAAATTCTGGACCACCGAATACGGCTCGGCGGAAGAGGCTACGCAGTTCCCATACATCTATAAATATTCGCCCTACCACAACGTGCGGCCCGGAACTAAATATCCGGCGGTGCTGTTCATCACCGGCGATTCCGACACCCGCGTGGCGCCGTTGCATGCACGCAAAATGACGGCGCTGTTGCAGGCCGCCAACGCATCTGATCGGCCAATTATTCTGCACTACGACACGAAGGCCGGCCACTCCGGAGGCTTGCCGGTCAGCAAGCAGATTGACGACCAGACTGACACGATGAGCTTTCTGTTCTGGCAGTTGGGCATGACGCCTTAGGCGGGCGAAGGGCGAAAGGCGAAATTTGGAGTGCGGTGGCAAGCGCAGCGCGACACCGCTTTGGATTCTGCTTCTAGCGTTAAATGGAATCGCATTCCGGCCGCCACAGCACATGCCAGCCCGCGCAGCGGGCGGTAATATCCCTAAGCCCACAGCGCGAGCTGTGGGTAAGCGATCCACCAAAGGGGTGAGCCCCGGAAGGGCGACATACACTGCGCGCGTCCTCAAGACATCGATGATTGGTTATGCCGCCCGGTCTGCGGGCTCTGGGAGATAAATGCTATCGCTGACCCACAGCTCGCGCTGTGGGCTACGGATATCTACGCCCGCTGCGCGGGCTCTGCCGCTCTTTTTCTTATGAAAGGCCGGCTACGTGGTTTCTGTGCACGTCTCTGGGTAGTGGCCCTAATTTGTAACGCAAACTGTTAGTTTGCGATGTTGAGTGGCAATCAATGGGCGGCGCAAACTAACAGTTTGCGTTACGAAATCCAAATTAGGGCACTACTCGTCTCTGTGCCATCACGAGTACCGTCAAAATCAAAGTCGTGAGCGCCGACAGCAGACAGAATTGGCAGAAGTGATGAATGACGAAGGCTTGCAGAAAAGTTAGCCAAAGCGTCATCAGAAACATGACGCCGATCAGCGCAAGCAGGAGAGTGCCGGCCAGTCGATAACCGAAAGCCGCAAGGATGGCGAGGCTGAAAACGGTAAAGTACGCGGCGGCGCCGATGATGGCGAGCGGCATGCCGGCGATTACGGCGTAGGAACTGCCCAGGACTTCAGAGCAACCGGAAATTAGTGTGCAGCGGAGAGTCTCGCCGGTCAGATGCTGGACCGTCAGGTAGATTGAATCGCCGAGCCCGACGAGCGAAACGGCCGCCATGATCCAATACAGCAAGCGGCCGCGTGATGCAGAAGTTCCCGCCATCATGAATTCCTGTTGACAGCGGTCATGGCGCCTTACCGCTCAACGCGGCGTTGATTGCTCCACGCAAGCCGTTCGGCTGTTTCAAAGTATCGAACGGAACCTCACGATTATTGAGCAGGACTGTCGGGGTGCCATCGATCCCCAGGGCGTGCGCCCGATTTCCATCAAGAAAAATCCGCGCTTCCACTGCCGGACCATCGATGTCGCGCGCGAGGCGGTCCATGTCCAGGCCCAGCGAGCGGGCGTATTCGATGAACTTGGGCCGCGCGTCGTCGAGTTCTATCCAGGTGGTCTGGTTTTCGTAAAGCTTGTCGTGCATCTCCCAGAACTTGCCCTGAAAGCCCGCGGCTTCAGCAAAGCTCGCCGCCAACAGCGCATGCTTGTGCATGGGCATCAGGGGACGCTCACGAAAAATGACGCGCAGTTGCGAACCAAACTCGCCTTCGAGTTTCTTCAGTTCCGGATAGAGCGCACCGCACGGCGGACACTGAAAGTCGCCAAACTCCTCGAGGGTCACCGCGGCGTTAGCTTCTCCGCGCACATGAGGCGGCAAGGCGCCCGGAGGCATCTTAGGTCCTGACGCCTCCGGGGTCGCTGCCAAATTGCCGGTAGCCTGCGACGGCTCCAGCCAGCGGAACAGTGTCCAAGCCAGCAAGAGCGCTAGCAGAAGGACGACCGCGATAATGGCGAAGGGAAGAAAGCGCTTCGTCATGAGACGTAGTACTCAACGGTTTTTTCCAACTTGCCGTCGACATAGACGTCGCACTTGTATTTGCCTTTGGGCCAGTCGCGCGGCAGGCTGAGATGGCCGTGGACCACGTTATTGTTGGGACCAGTGGTGTAATCAATTTCTTTGATCAGTTCGTTCTTGCTGCCCTGAGCATCCACTATCCACCAGGAAAACTTGATCTGCGTTCCTTCCTTGGGGTTCCTGAGCGTGGCCAGGCAATGTACCGTGTGGTCGCTGGCCCGGAAGGTATTGGTTTCATCGCCAGGATCGCCGTTGCCATTGTCTTTGGCCATTGTGATCTTGGAGATGGCGCCCGAGCCCGTGTTGGTATTGCTGTTGGAGTTCGAGTTGCTGGAATACTTGCACGCCAGGACCGCCGTTAGGACGAGGGCACAGGCTAACCATGCTGCATGGGGTTTCATTGAATGTCCTCCAGGGAGTAATAGAAAATCGTTTTAAGCCGTGGCCAGAGCAAGAGTGCCCGCGAGCGAGCGAAAAATATCACGACCATCGCTGGAACCCAAAAGATCTTCGCACGCACGTTCCGGGTGGGGCATCAATCCCAGCACGTTGCGAGCCCGGTTGCAGATGCCGGCAATATTATCGCGCGCGCCGTTCGGGTTCGCGGCTTCGGTGATGGCCCCTTTTTCATCGCAGTAACGAAAGATGATCTGATCGTTGCGCTGTAGTTCCGCCAGGGTTGCGTCATCGCAAACATAGTTGCCCTCGGCATGGGCGATGGGCATGCGCAACACGCTCCCGCGTCGCAATTCATGAGTATAAGGAGTCTCGGAACTTTCCACGCGCACGCGTACGTAATCGCAAATGAAATGGAGATCGCGATTCCGGATCAAGGCGCCGGGCAGCAATCCGGCTTCGCACAGAATTTGAAAGCCGTTGCAAACGCCGAGGACGAATTTGCCCTGCGCTGCGAAGGTTTGCAGGGACGTCATCACGGGGGAGAAACGCGCCAGCGCGCCCGCGCGTAAATAGTCGCCGTAGGAAAACCCGCCGGGGATGATCACCGCATCGTAGGAACTAAGATCCGTATCGCGGTGCCAGATGAAGTCCACCGGTTGGCCCACGTGTTTGGAAATCACGTGATAAGCATCGTGATCGCAGTTCGATCCGGGAAATACAATAACGCCAAATTTCACCCGTCTATCTCCACGCGATAATCTTCGATAATAGGATTTGAAAGTACTTCGCGCGCCATGCGGGTGGCCGACTCCCGGGCCTCGGCTTCGTTCAAGGAGCCGTCGATCGCGATTTCAAAGTACTTTCCCTGGCGCACGTCGGCTACGCCGTTGAAGCCGAGCAACTCGACCGAATGGTGAATTGCCTTGCCCTGTGGATCCAGAACGCCGGCTTTGAGGGTCACATAGACTCTGGCTTTCATCGAGACTTTAACTGCTCCTTGTGAATCTTACGGTAAAACATTGCATGCTCGCGGTCTATGCCTTAAGATTTGCGCCCTTGAAGCACACCGAGTCGCGTTGCGGCTGCGCTTGCGATAAACGGCATTCGGGCCGCTCCGCACGGTTTGATTCGACCGTGATTGAGACTGGACCGCAGCGCTAACAAAAAAAATCAACCAAACCCTTCGAAGGAGATCAGAAAGAAACCATTATGCAAAACATGTCACCTGGCAAATCCGCCCTCGGACTCGATGCCAACGTCGTTGCCGGACTTTGTTACGTAGGCAATCTGGTCTGCGCGCTCGGTCTGATTCTGAGCATTATCACAGTTGCCACCGACAAGACCAACAAGCTGGCTCGCTTTCACGCTTTTCAATCTATTTTTCTCAGCGTGATTTGGATCGTTCTCATCATCCTTTACTTCATCCTGATAATCGTCGGGGCTGTAATCGACCACGCCTTGGGAATCGGGCTCTTTGTTTTCGCATTTCCTTTGTTGGTTTGGCTCCTTTTCCTGGTGCTCTTCATTGGCGCGATTTTCGCTGCCGTCAAGGGTTTCCAGGGCCAGATCTTCAAGCTCCCAATTATTGGGAACTTTGCCGATCAGTACTCGAACTAGGTTGTGGGGGCGTCCGTCTTAGTGACCCGACTTCAGGCTGTGTTGAATTCTTAGTTCACAGACTCATCACCGACTAAAGTCTGTGCCACCGAGGGACGCCCCTACAAGCTCTCTCCAAATACCCGCGCAAAAATCGCGTCAACGTTGCGCAGGTAAGTTGCCAGCGAGAAAGCGCGATCGATCTGTTCCGTTGAGAGATGCGCGAGAATTTCCTGGTCCGCCGAAACTAGTTCCCGCAGGTCCCCGCCTTCGTCCCATGCTTTCATCGCGTGACGCTGCACCCACTCATAAGCCTGCTCTCGTGACACGCCGGCTTGCGTTAGCGCCAACAACAACTGGCCGCTGAATACCAGACCGCGAGTGGCGTTCAGGTTCGCCAGCATGCGATCCGGATAAACTACTAAGCCCGAAACCAGCGAAGTCATTTTTTGCAACATGTAATCCAGGGCGATGCTGGAGTCAGGCAAGACCACGCGCTCTGCGGATGAATGCGAAATATCGCGCTCATGCCACAGCGCCACGTTCTCAAGACCGACCAGACTGTTGGCCCTGACTACACGGGCCATGCCGCAGATTCTTTCTGAAAGGATCGGGTTGCGCTTGTGCGGCATGGCGCTCGATCCTTTCTGGCCTTTCTTGAATCGCTCCTGGGCCTCGCGCACTTCGGTGCGCTGCCAATGCCGGATTTGCAGTGCAAACTTATCGAGCGACGAAGCGATGATTGCGAGCGTGCAAAGAAACTCCGCATACCGATCGCGCTGGATGATTTGCGTCGAGACGGGCGCCGGCTGCAAGCCGAGTTTCGCGCAAACCGCTTCCTCGACCGCCGGGTCGAGGTGCGCGAAGGCGCCCACCGCGCCGCTAATCTTTCCGACGGCAACCGACGCACGCGCCTGGACCAGTCGCTGCCGATTGCGGCGCATCTCGTCATGCCACAGCGCAAACGTCAATCCAAAAGAAGTCGGCTCAGCGTGGATGCCATGCGTGCGCCCAATTTGCGGTGTGTCCTTGAATTCATAAGCGCGTGACTTCAGGACCGGCATCAGCGCATCAATCTTCTGCAGGATTAGATCGCAAGCATCGCGCAGCAGCAGCGCGTTGGCGGTGTCGACCACGTCGGAGGACGTCAGTCCGTAATGAACAAAGCGCGCGGCCGGACCAATGTTTTCGGCGAGGTTTGTGGTGAAGGCGATAACGTCATGGTCGGTAGTCTTCTCAATTTCGTTGATGCGCACGACTGAGAACTTCGCGCGTTGTTTTATCTCCGCCACGGCGTCGATGGGAATAGTGCCCATTTGCGCGTGCACTTCACAAACGGCCAACTCCACGTCGAGCCATTTTTCGAACCTGGTCTCTTCGGACCAAAGCGCGCCCATTTCAGGCAATGTGTAACGTTCGATCATGATGGGTGTGGGACAGACATTCCTGTCTGTCCGGCTTGCGAAAGAGCCGCCTTGCAAAATGGACAGGCAGGAATGCCTGTCCTACTTCAGCGCGGTCGAGTTTACAAAGTATCCGGCCAGCAACCAACGGCCGTCGCGCTCGACGAGGGTGAACGTTTCCATTCCTTCACCTCTTTCGAACTTGGTCTGGTAACTAACGACAAACGAACGCCCCGTCAACTTCCCGCCACTGTTCTGTTCCTCGGCAGCCGTATGCAACGCGCGACTCTGAACCCGGCCCAGCTTGGTCTTCACCGCTTCGAAGACCGTTGTGGACTGATCCAGAGTCGAATCCCGCCGCCACTCATCAGCCGCCTCGCGGTAAATCTTTTCGTATCGGTCGGCCGCGATGTCTTCGCCGACACTGTTGATCGTGGTCTGTACGTCAGCCGGCACGCCTTCGCGATTTGCTTTCAGGGCGCAGCCGGCGAAGGCAAGAGAAAAAAGCCCGAGCGAGAGAATAACGCGCGAATTCAATTTGGAGGTGCAAGAGAACATTGTTTGTCGCCTCGCCCCAGCGGAGCGAGATGTTTATAGCCTGGCTTTCAGACTTCGATCCACGGCGTTGGTTCCGAGGGAAACGAAAGGCTGAATTGCGTGTCGCTATGAAATAACGGTGAACGCTCCTGCAGCGCGCTCTCCGCGCAGATGCGGGCCAGAAACGGATTGTTGGCGCGCTGTGAAAGATGGGCCAACACCACATGGTCCGCCTGGCCATCGAATCCGTCGCGCAACCAGTCCGCGATGTCCTCGTTCGAGATGTGGCCGAGCCGCGAAAGTATGCGCTGCTTCAACTCCCATGGATACACGCAAGCCTTCAACATGTCGCGGCTGTGATTTGATTCGATAATGATGGCCGCACAGCCGCGAAGCTGTTCCGTAATCAGCGTCGTGATGTGCCCGAAATCCATGAGCGTCGCAATTTTTACGCCCTGGTGGGTGGCGGTAAAGCCGAAGTTATCAACGGCATCATGCGGCACCGTGAAAGGATGAAAGTCGATGGCGCCAATGCGGAAATCGCGGCTGGATTCAATCTCGACGGTGCGATTGCGCAACGCGTCCTGCCGGCGGCGCGGTTCTTCATTGCCGGCGCTTTTCTCGCAGCAGTAGGCCGCCAGGGTTTGCTGCGAAATATAAACCGGACAATCCACCAGTTTCAGCAAGACGCGCAAACCGCCGACATGATCGCCATGTTCATGAGTAATTAGAATCGCGTCGAGGCGGGTAATGTCTTCGCCGGCCGCCGCCAGTCTCCGCGCGGTTTCGCGCGCACTCAGACCCGCGTCGACCAGGACGCGGGTGCCATTGGCAACAATCAAAACCGAGTTGCCGGTTGAGCCGCTGCCAAGTACGGTCAATTTCATCTTTTAGATTTCCAGGCGCGCTCGATCGACATGAAAGCCATTCAGGTTTCCCAAAGCTCCCAGGGCAATGCTGTCACTGCTAAAACTTTGCTGCGCTATGCGGCGGACGTCTTCCGGAGTTACTGCCTCAACCTTGCGTATGATCTCATCGGATGGAATTCGCCGGCCATGAATTATTTCCTGACGCGCTAAGGCTCCGGCGCGCGAGCTGGTAGATTCCAGGCTCAACAGAATCGAAGCGATCGCTTGTTGCTTGACGAGATCCAGTTCCTCTTTGGCCACCGTCTCGCGCACGATGCGGCGCAACTCAGCCAGCGACAGTTCCAGCACTTCATCGATTTGAGAAGGCGAGGCGCCGGCATAGATATTGAAGATGCCGACGTCCGTATAAGTGTTTCCGCCGGCGCCAATTGAATAAGCCAGGCCGCGTTCTTCCCGAACGGACTGCCACAGGCGACTGGACGTGCCGCCGCCCATCAGCGAAGCAAGCATGCTGGCCGCGTAGCGATCTTCACTTTTCGCTGAAGGCCAGGGGGTCGCCAGGATCAGGTGGGCCTGTTCCAACTCGGTTTTTCTCTCGACCAGGATGGGAGCGGCCGCGAGTGGATCCGCCTCCGGCTCAATCGCTTGAATTGCACCAGCTGACGTTTCGCCGAATGCAGCAACCGCCATCTCAACCAGGCTATCGTGGGCGACATTTCCGGCCGCCGCAATCACCAGATTCGCAGGCGCATAACGCTGTTTGTGAAACGCAACGGTCTTTGCCTGGTCAAAAGAAGCGACAGTTTCTGCGGTTCCCTCGATAGGTCGCCCCAGCGAATGATTGGGGAAATAAGCTGAGTGGAATCTTTCCGCGAGAAACTCTTCCGGAGTGTCTTCGATCATCTTCATTTCTTCGATGATCACCTTCTGCTCGCGCTGTAAATCTTCCTCGTCAAAGCGCGGGTGACAGAGCATGTCCGAAAGTAAATCGAACGCCTGCGGTAACATCGTGTCCACCACTTTCATGGCAAACCCGGTCATTTCATGACTGGTATACGCATCGATATGTCCGCCCAGCCGGTCCGATTCGTTGGCAATCTCGCGCGCCGTGCGGCGCTGCGTGCCTTTGAACACCGTATGTTCGATGAAGTGCGAAATACCGTTCAACGCCGGACTTTCATTGCGCGACCCGTGACGCAACCAGATGCCTGCGGTGACGGACCGCAGCCCTGCCATGTACTCGGTCAAAACGGTCAGGCCATTTGCGAGTTGGGTTGACTGCACCTGATTGGTCATAGTTAAGGAATCGGAAGGCGCCCGTGATCAGTTTCGGTAACGCGATATCCTAACATGGCTCCAAGTGACTACAAAACCGGCACATTTCCGGTGGGCCCGATACCGTTGCACGAGCATTCACGGCCACCAGAAGCTTGACAGTCCTTCACTTCTGACTGAGAATAATTCCATTCAAGTGGGTTTAAACTTAGTCTCCTCGCCAGAGCGTGCGCCCGAGGCATCGGCCTTATTTGAAGCAGAGGGCAACCATAACCCTGTAGCTTTGGCATCTGATGAACCACAAGCGAACCTTCCCGACTTTACCGGACCAGATCAGTTGTGCGTAGGAAGCGTGGGCACTTTCAGTGAGCGTTCGCCAGGAGGCTCAACCGCGATGAGAAAAGTTTTTCGAACAGCGTTGGCCCTGTGGCTGGCAATGGGATTTGGCGGATTGCTGAATTCCCAGGCTGATGCCAAACCCGCTCGAACCCTCGGCACGATTGCCGGCTCAGTTCGTGACCACAAAGGAATGCCGGTGGCCGGGGTTCTGATTTCCCTTATCCGCGAAGGCGCCGGTAGCGTCACTAAACAGGTCCGCAGCACCGCGGACGGTAGTTTCTCAGCCAGGATTGCGCCCGGCGTCTACTCGCTGAAGGCAGTGGCCGCTGGGTTCAACGAAGTTCTGTTCGCCTCCGTACAGGTTAGACCTTCCGACGAAATCATCTATCGCTTTAATCTGGAACCCACAGGTTCAGGCCGCACCACTGTCGAGCAGCGTCGTGACCGCGACGATGTGAAATGGCGGCTCCGGTCGGCGCACGGGCAGCGCTCGATTTTTCAGGCCGGTGAGGGCGAGAACGGCGAAATCGCAGACGCCGCCGATGTGGCTGAAGCGAACGGGGCTAGTGATGAAACTCAACCAGCAGGTGTGGATGAAAAACGTCGCAACCTGACGCGCGGCGTAGTCGAAACCTATTTCAGCAGCGCCACACCGTACGCAAATGGCTACTCGGGCGTTAACTTTGCCTTTGATTCGCCCGCCGGCGATCGCGTCGAACTGATCTTCGCGGGCCAGACTGGTATCGGCCCCGGTGCTCCGCAGCGACTGGAAACTTCAGCGCGCGTCCGTGCCAACAGTCATCATGTGCTGAATTTGAGTGCGGGTGTGGTGCGGCTTCCCGGCGAGAAGAATTTTTCTTCAGCGGCGACGTCCGAACGTCCGCTGAGTCAGTTTTCCGTCCGCGCCATCGACGAATGGATCGTGCGCGACGGCGTGGTCGTTGTGCTCGGGCTTGATTATTCGCGCTTTCTGGGCGCCGGCGGCGCGACTTCGATCAGTCCGCGTATCGGACTGCAGTTTGATGCCAATGCGCGCACGCGTTTGAAAGCGGCGTATGCGCCCGGCGGGAACGACATGGGCGCGCCAAGCACCGTCACGTTTGAAGAGGGTCAGATAGAGTTCAAGCGTCCGGAAATGCAACCGGTAATGCTGGTTGATGGCCAGGCAGTGATGGAACGCAGCCGCCGTTTCGAGGTTGGCATCGAACGGGTGCTGGACAATGAATCAAGCGTTGAAGCGACCGCGTTTTTTGACACCACCACTGGCCGCGGGTTGGGTTTATTGAGTACGCCGCTATCGGCGTTCTCCGGCGAGAGTGGCGCGGCGTTGATGAGTGTGGCTCAACAGCAGGGTGCCGCGCGCGGCCTGCGCGTCGTCTATGCGCGTCGTATCAGCAGCGTCTGGAGTGCCTCCGCAGGCTACTCTTTCGGCCGCGGTCAGCGACTCTCGTCGAACGGCATCACGAACCCGGCCGATCTTTTCGATAATGGATTTTTCCAGACCGGCGCAATTCAATTGGATGCCGGGTTGCCGACGGGAACCAACGTGCGGACTGTGTTTCGCTTCTCGCCGCAGGCTACCGTGTTCGCAATTGATCCGTTTGCCGGACGGCTGGCGGTTTACGATCCTTCTTTGAGCATACAGGTCACGCAGGACTTGCCGACTTTCGGATTGCCGGTCCGTGCCGAAGCCATAATCGATGCGCGCAACCTGCTGGACTTTCAGCCCCAGACTGACAATGGCGACACGCTAACGCAGGTGGGATTTTCGCGGCGTTCGCTCCGCGGTGGTATTTCTCTCAGGTTCTAGCCAAGGGAAAGGTCTCCCAGTCCTTACGAAAACAGGAAGGCCCGATTTGCCCTTGCAGGCAGATCGCAAACTCTGTCTTACCCCCAATGCTTTCTCCAAAATCTCGGAACAAGTACGAAAACTCGGATGAAGTTTCTCAGGCCAGCGGCAGGTCGATCCGCTGATTTGCCGCCATTTCTGTGGAATCTGGTTAAAACCATGCAATCTCTCTTACGGAACCACGCCAGATCGACTCGAGTTTTTAGAGCGAACGTCCAACCAGCTTGGAACATTGCTTGCTTCTCATACTGCGTCGCGGTGTGACTATTTGACGAACTTCTAAAAAAGGGCGAGGTGTTGTGAAAGATTCGGTGCTAACAACAAGGACTTGGTTGCTGTTGATTGCGATCTCCTTGTTGATCGTTGCCGGGATCTTGAACTTTGGCCAGCGACTGAGGAAACAGCCGCCACCGTGGGACGGCGTCACCTGGTCGGATACCAAAGACGGAATCACGGCAACCAGGGTAGAGCCCGGTTCGGCCGGCAGTTTGGCCCGTCTCACTGCTGGGGATCGCTTGATTGCGATCAGCAAAGACGATCGCAAGTACGAGACGATTGATGACGCCAAGGATGTCCAGATTGTCCTCGAAGAAGCCCGGGCCGGCGGCAATATCCACTACCTGATTTACAAACCTTCTTATCCCGAAGACAGTCGTTATTACTTTGCCGACCTCAGCAATCTGGGAATACGGGCAAACTGGCTGCCCCGAGATATCTACTTAAATGTGATTGGTTTGATTTGGTTGTTCATCGGCTTCTTTGTGATTTTCAAACAGGGAGGCCGTTCACCCTTTGTCCTGCATTTTGCCTCTGTTTGTCTGGCCGCCTTTGTTTTTCACTTCTTTACCCCAGTGGGGAGTTACGAAGATCTCGATCTCGTAATAGCGTTCCTGAGAAACTCCGCCTTCATTCTATTCGCGCCTTTGTTTTTGCACTTCTGCGCCATCTATCCGGCCCGCTATCACTTGTTTGAAAAGAAGAGCTGGCGGGCAATCGCTCTATACATTCCTGCTCTCATACTGCTGGTGGTAGCGGCGTTGATCTATTCGCCGTGGGTCCATGCGCCGGCTAACTTTTTCAACGTTTTCTATCGCGTCAGCTTCATTCATTTCGCGGCCGCCCTGTTGTTGAGCGCCGGTCTCTTAATCCGCAGGTTTGTTAAGAGCAAGAACACAGTCATTCGCCAGCAACTGAAGTGGGTGGTTTGGGGTTCGATTCTGGCAATCGCCCCGTTCACCTTTCTTTATGCCGTGGGTTTCATCCTGGGAGCAGAGAGCGAGAGCTGGGTAACAGATGTGGCAGTGCTGCCGCTGGTGTTGATCCCGTTGGCCTTCGGATATTCGGTGGTGCGATATCGCCTGATGGACGTGGAGCTGGTCGTGCGCCGGGTCGCGGTTTACGCGCTGACCACAGCAGCGATTGCGCTGATGATCGGGTCCGTAGTCTACCTGGCCGGCATTTACGCTCTGAACGGAGAGTTGATCACTTCCGGTGAACTCACGCTTCGCGTGGTGGTCGCCGTCGTAGTCATGGCAATAATCGTGATCATCGCCGCCCCGGTAAAGAATTTTCTGCAGGAGCGAACGGATCGACTGTTTTATGGTGAGCGCTATGACATGCGCAACAGCCTTTTGGATTTTGGCCGCACGCTGTCGGCGACTACGGCGCTCGAACCGCTGCTTGATGGACTCATCAGCCGGCTGCAGCAGGTAATGAACGTTGAACGGGTCGCGATTTTTGTGGAAGACGAAAAGGAAGCCGCGGGCTATCGAGTAGCGCGCGCCGCTGGCCTCTCGTCGGTGATGATTGTGCCGCCGGATTTTCGCGAGATGATCCGCACGCGCTCAGCCGAAACCGGCGTAGTGCGCGCTGACGATCTGGATCTGGTCCCGAACACCACCGGTTTTGTGCGCCGGGCGTTGCATTACTACGTTCCCTGCGTGGTGCGGGGCCGGATGGTCGCAGTCATTGGCCTGGGCCGCTCAGCCGATGGTGCCTTGTTGTCGTCCGAAGATGTTGAGATTCTCCGTACAGTCTCCGGCTATGTGGCGGTGGCGATTGAGAACAGCCTGCTCTACCGCGAGCAAGAGCAGCGGGCCGAAGAACTCGAAATGCTGAAGGAGTTCAATGAGTCGATAGTTGAATCAATCAACGTCGGCCTGATGGCTGTCGATCTCGACGGTTGTGTGACCCGTTTGAACTCTGCGCTCGAAGAAATGGTATCCACCAGCCGCGAGGAAGCCATTGGCAAGCGGGTCGAGGATCTGTTCACGGAAGACTTCGCCGAGACATTGAATCAGGTGTTGGGCCCGGATCGCTGGCGCCTGACGGGCTTGCGGAATATCTACAAGCTGCACACTTCGGTGAAGGCCGGACGCTCGCTCGTGCTGAATATCGCCATTGCGCCACTGCGCGTCAATTCTCACGAACGAACCGGCGCTCTCGTCGTAATGGAAGATGTGACTTCGCGCATCCGTTTGGAAGAACAGCTGCAGCAGCGCGAGAAGCTTTCCTCAATTGGCTTGCTCGCGGCCGGGGTAGCCCACGAAGTGAATACGCCCTTGACCGGAGTTTCTTCATACACGCAGATGCTTTTGGGCATGTTTCCCGAAACCGATCCGAAGCACGCTTTGTTGCAAAAGGTCCGGCGCCAGGCCGACCGCGCTACCGATATCGTCAACAACCTCTTGAACTTTTCCCGCACGGGCAGCGCAACGGAATTCACCGAGGTAGACGTCCATCGCGTACTGGACGACACGTTGCAGTTGCTGGAGCCGCAATTGCGAAGCAGCCAGATCGAAATCGTGCGCCGTTACGACCCGGAGAGTCCGAAAGTGTTCGGTAACGCCGGAAAGTTGCAGCAGGTCTTCACGAACCTTTTATTGAATGCGCGCGATTCGATTGTCGGCGGCGGCCGCATTACGCTGGCCACGACTTCCAACGGACACGACGAGGCGATGGTGGTCCAGATTTCAGACACCGGAGTCGGTATCGATCCGGCAAACGTTGCCAAGATCTACGATCCCTTCTACACCACGAAGGGCGTAGGCCAGGGAACCGGTTTGGGGCTGGCAGTTTCTTATGGGATCGTGCAGGAACATTCCGGCCGCATCTCCGTTAGCAGCGCTCCCGGTCGCGGTACGACCTTCCGCATCACTCTTCCAACAGCACATTCACGACAGCGCCTGCAGGCGGTCGCGCAATAAGTAAACTTTAGAGGCTGGGCGCGAGGAAGCCAGCGACTTGCGTTTTGTGAGGCCCAGTAGCCGCGGAGCGGCCGGCAGCATAAAGCCTGGGGTGAAGCGTAGCGGAGCCCCAGGATCCAGACACCAATTATGACGTGAGCCCGCGAAGCGGGCGATGGCCGCCGTAGTTACAGGTGTCAAGGGTGATGATTCGGCTGTCGGCCGCTTCGCGGACTCTCCATCTTTCCAACGTTGGTTCCCTGGGGTTCCGCTTCGCTTCACCCCAGGCTTTATGCTGCCGGCCGCTTCGCGGGCTGAAGATGGCGTTCCTGCAAATGGCTTTTTGCTTCTCTCTGATGGTAATCTCACTTTTCCCCGGATACTTTCTAAGGCTGAAACGATGATTTCCGATAGTGCACCCGCAAAAGTGAAGGCTGAAAGACGCACCGCCAAAAAAGGCTCAGTCCTGGTCGTGGATGATGAAGAAATCATGCGCGACGTGCTGGAGACGCTGCTTTCGGCAGAGGGTTACCGCGTCGATCTTGCGAAAACCGGCGAGGAAGGTCTGGACGCCTACGGCCGCCGCTCTTACGACGTAGTCCTGCTGGACGTTTCCATGCCTGGCATTGGGGGCTTGCGCGCGCTCGAGGGCTTTTTGAAACTCGATGCCGACGCGGTCGTCGTGATGATCACCGCCTACGCGACCTTTGATACCGCGATTGCCGCGTGGGAACGGGGAGCGTTTGGTTGTATCCGCAAGCCGTTTCAAAACGAGCAAATCATTGCTACCGCCGCCGCCGGCATCAAGCGAAGGCGCAAAGAAGAAGAACGCCGCACGTTGCGCCGGGCCATGAGCCGTGCTGTCGATCGCGGCGCAATCGTGGGCCGCTCGGACATCATGCAGGAAGTCTTTCGCCTGGTTGAACAGGTGGCGCCGGCCCGTTCCACCATTCTGATCACTGGCGAAAGCGGCACCGGTAAAGAACTGATTGCCCAGGCAATCCATGAAGCAAGTCCGCGCGCCGGAAAACCATTTGTTACCGTTAACAGCTCCAACATTCCTTCAGAGCTTTTGGAGTCGGAACTGTTCGGCCACACGCGGGGCGCGTTCACCGGCGCGGTCGCGGCGAAAAAGGGTCTGTTTGAAGTTGCGGACAACGGATCGATTTTTCTTGATGAGATTGGTGACATCCCACCGGAAACGCAGGCGCGCTTGTTGCGCGTGATTCAGGAGAGGGAATTCACACCGCTGGGCGACACCAACCCGAGGCGCGTCGATGTACGCATCATCGCAGCCACGAATATTGAGTTGCGAGAGGCAGTGAAGCAGGGCACGTTCCGCGAGGATCTCTACTATCGTCTTTCCGTAGTGCCGATTGAGTTGCCGCCCCTACGCGATCGTCGCGAAGACATTCTCCCGCTGGCCCAGCATTTCATACGCAAGTACAACGAAGAGAACGGGCGCAAAGTGTCTGAGCAGATCGCGCCGGAGGTACTGGCGCTGCTGGAGGCTTATTCGTGGCCGGGAAATGTGCGCGAACTGGAGAACGCCATCGAGCGCGCAGTGGTCATCGCGCCCGGAGACGAGATTACGCGCGAATGCCTGCGCACCGAAGTTAGCGATCCCGAAGCCGCACTTGCGGTCGCTCGCGCCTCAGCCGGCAGCGCTGCCGCGTTGGACATTGGCCGTGGCGTTAATTTCTACGATGAAGTGCGCCGGTTTGAAATCGACTTGATTCGGCGTGCTCTGGAACAGACCGTCGGCCATCAGTCGCGCGCGGCGCGGCTGCTGGGAATGAATCCCACTACGCTTAATTCAAAGATTAAGACGTACAACATTAATCTCAGGCCCTAAGGATTAGTTTCGAGTTTCGGGTCTCGAGTTTCGAGTTCGAATGCCTCGCGGTGAGTGAAAACTTCGCAACGGCTCGAACTGAACCTGAACTGCAGATCTCCGAACTCGAAACTCGAAACTCGAAACTCGAAACTCGAAACCCGAAACTCGAAACTTCCAAGCATGCGACGACGTGAAGGTGATGGTTGTCCGATCGCGGGGGCGCTGCAACTTGTCGGCGATAAGTGGACCATGCTTGTCGTGCGCGACCTCGCCAACGGCCCGAAGCGGACTACCGATCTGCTGGCCGCGCTCCATCCCATCAGCAGTCGCACCCTGCTGGGACGCTTGCGCGATATGGAGCAAGACGAACTGGTAACGCGCGAGGATTTTCATGAGAACCCACCACGAGTTGAATACGCATTAACCGCGAAGGCCGAAGCCCTCTTCCCGTTGCTGGATGTCCTGCGCAAACTCGGCCAGGCGCTGGATTGTAACGAGTGTGAAGATCGCCGCGAACGCCTCGGTTTCTACTGCGAGTTTTGCCCCCTCACGCCGCTGCCTAAAACCTTCGTAGCCGAACCTGAGCGAGCTCCGAAACCTCCGCGCCGCGAACTCGACGATCAGATCGTGTTGTTGTAGGGAAATTGTTGTAGGGCTGGAACTCCGTGGCCACCCCATTTTCGTGAAATTAAAGTTTGGCGGAAAGAAAGAGGGGCGGCCACGGAGTGCCGCCCCTACAACCTAACCTCTTGTCTCCAGCCCTTAGTCTCTGGCCACTTCCGGTTTATTTGGCACGATGTTGCCGTCAGGCATGATGATCGCCTCGTGATCGGGAGTCACGTGCTCGCCTTCGATAGTCACCTCTTCACCACTCGGCATTGCCACTGGCAGGTGATCGAGAAAGCGTTCCGCGTCAATTGCCGCCATGCAGCCCGTGCCCGCTGCGGTGACGGCTTGGCGATAGACTGAGTCCTGAACATCGCCGCAAGCGAACACTCCGGGAATGTTTGTCGCCGTCGAATGTCCGGAAGTTTTCAGATACCCCATCGTGTCCATGTCCAGTTGGCCCTTGAAAAGCTCGGTATTCGGTTTGTGGCCAATCGCTACAAAAACGCCTTCACAGTTAAAAATACGTTCCTGGTTGTTTTGCAAATTCTTTAACCGCACGCCCGTCACACCTTGTTCCGGATTGCCCAGAATTTCCTCGACACCCGAATTCCAGATGAACTCGATCTTGTCGTTATGGAGGGCCTTGTCCTGCATGATCTTTGAGGCGCGCAGTTTGTCGCGGCGATGCACGACAAAAACTCGCGAAGCATAGCGCGTCAGAAAAGTCGCTTCTTCCATCGCCGTGTCGCCACCACCCACCACCACCAGGTGTTTGCCGCGAAAGGCCGGCAGTGGTCCATCGCAGGTGGCGCACGCCGAGACGCCGTTGCCGCCAAAGCCGTCCGGCACTTTTGCCTCACCTGGAATTCCCAGCCATTGGGCCGACGCGCCCGAGGCGATTATCAATGTCTCTGCTTCGATATCTGTATCAGCCAGCTCCAGCGTGAAAGGCCGCCGGCTAAGATCTACGTTCTCAATCCATCCTTCGAGAAACTCTGTACCAAAGCGTTCCGCCTGCTTGCGGAATTCCACCATCAGATCCGGTCCCTCAATTCCTTCTGAGAACCCGGGATAGTTCTCGACATCTGTGGTGATCATTAATTGTCCGCCGGGCGCAGTTTGCTTTTCGGTGTCGGCCGGAGCGTCAACTAGCAGCGGCTTTAGATTCGCGCGGGCAGTATAAATTGCTGCCGTTAGACCGGCCGGTCCTGACCCGATAATCACTACATCCCGGTGAAGCTTTTTTTTGCCCATCGCGCGCGATTCTCTCCTGTAAAAGTTGGGGGAATTCCCCGCTGTTATCGACCAAGGTATAGCGTTTTCTGTTGCCCGTATAGTATAACTACTGCCGCAATAGTAGTCGAACAACGCAAGTCGTAAAGCGGAAAGCAGCGGGCACTAAGCAGTCGTTCCAGTGTCGCGAAACCTTTGAGCACACTCTCCACAGACCGCTCTGCTGAGACGTCGATTAACTCCATCGCGATCCTGGGTGCAGGAACGATGGGCCACGGCATTGCTCAAGTCGCTGCTGCCGCCAACTATCCCGTAATTCTTTTTGAAGTAAACAGAGAAGCGCTGGCCCGGGGCGTAGCGGCCATCGAGCGCAATCTCGCCAAAGGCATTCAACTCGCGAAACTCACTGAAGAAGATCGCGACAACATCAGGCAAAGAATTCGCGGCACTATTGAACTTCCGGAAATCTCCGGCGCCGATTTGATTATTGAAGCCGTTCCGGAAAAGCTGGATCTGAAACAAAGCTTGCTGCGCGAAGTTGAATCGCTGACTTCGCCCAACGCTATCTTCGCGTCAAATACCTCTTCGCTTTCCATCGGCGATATTGCTTCCGTTTCGACGCGACCGGAAAGAGTGGTCGGGATGCATTTCTTCAATCCCGTTCACCTCATGCGTTTGGTCGAAATCGTAGTGGGCCCACGTACTTCGGAAGCCACAGCGCAAACGGTCGCCGGGGTGGCGCGTCGCCTGCGAAAAGAGCCAATCACAGTGCGCGATGTGCCGGGTTTCGCTTCCAGCAGGCTGGGCGTGACGCTGGGTTTAGAAGCAATGCGCATGGTCGAGCAGGGGGTGGCCAGCGCAAAAGATATAGATACGGCGATGGAATTAGGCTATAACCATCCTATGGGGCCGCTGCGGTTGACTGATGTGGTTGGGCTGGATGTGCGTCTGAACATTGCCGAATATCTTTACACGGCCCTCGATTCCGAGACCTTTCGCCCGCCGGAGATTCTCAAACGTATGGTGAGCGAAGGAAAATTAGGAAAGAAATCGGGCGAGGGATTCTACAAATGGGGTGAGACCACTGGCTGATTGCGGTCAGAGATGGACTCAAAAGTTAATAAAGCCTTCATGGGACCAGAAAACTACAACAACGAAGAAAAACGGTTTGCTTTGCGGATGGCCGTCAAACTGGACATCGTCGTCTCGGGCCGCGCCGAAGACGGCGCTTCGTGGAGCGAGCCCACGGTGACGGATGATATTTCCACCGCCGGCGCCCTCTTTCATCTTAATCAGAAAGTGACGCGCGGCGAGCACCTGCACCTGCGGGCCCATAAGCCGGACGGCGCAGCGATTGAAGCGTCGGCAACCGTCATTAGACTTGCTCCGGCAGTTTACGGCACGGCGCGCGTCGGCGTGCAGATTGTCGAACCCGCGGACAACTGGCTGCGCCTCTTTGTCTCCTGGGTCGCAGATGAGCAGCCCGCACCTCCTCCAGATGAGGACGACGATTTAGCTTAACGGCTAAACTCCGGCGGCCCCGTCGACCTCCTCTCATTCTTAAAAATCCTATTGACAGCTTTTTGGATAGGGCTTAGAGTGCTGCGCGTCTCACAGTCCGCGCAAAGCTTTCTCAATCAGTTCCCCTTACCTGGAGGTTTACACCATGGCTACCAGAGCAAGCAGTATCAAAATCAAAGACCTTTCCACTGCAATCGATCGGGCGGTCTCGCTAACCGGCAAAAAGCTTCCGGGTGATTGGATCATGGGTCGCATGATTCGGGAATCCCTGGCGAAGCAGATCGACACGAATGCCGCCGCCAAAAGCATAACCAAAGACATGGCCTCTTCGATGCCGGGCTTCAAATTGACACCCAAAGTGATCACCGCCGGCGGTATCACTACCATGGGCTTCATCGCTCGCGAGATCGACCTGAATCTTCCGGGATAACCTCCGCATCATGAGCGAAGCTGGAAACGGTGGTGGCGCTCGTAAGCCCTTACTGTGCCCGAGCGCCCAACCGGAAATGGAAGGCAGCATGGTTCTCGGCGTGTTGGAACCCACGCCGGAGGGGCCGCGGCTTGCCTGGTTGGAGAAGCCACAACCGGTAACGCCGGAATTGCTTTCGCTAACCGGGGAAACCGATCCGCGCAACATCTTTCGCTTTTCGGCGCAGTGCGAGGAACGAAAGTGTGTTCACTTCGACGGCAACGACTGCAATCTGGCCACGCGTATCGTGCAGATCTTGCCGCGCGCGGTTGAGGTACTGCCGCCCTGCAGTATTCGCCCTGAATGTCGTTGGTATCAGCAGGAAGGCAAGGCGGCTTGTTTTCGCTGCCCGGAAATTGTGACCCATCTGGACAACCCGTCCGCCGAAATGCTGCAAGCTGCCCAACCCCACTAAGTAGGACAGGCATTCCTGCCTGTCCATTTCCACCTCAGTTGAGCAGATCCAGCGATGACAGGCAGGAATGCCTGTCCTACCGGGTCGGTTTGACGATTCTTCG
Organism: Blastocatellia bacterium; assembly: GCA_034665305.1. Taxonomy (GTDB): domain Bacteria; phylum Acidobacteriota; class Blastocatellia; order Pyrinomonadales; family Pyrinomonadaceae; genus DASXRU01. The sequence continues at coordinate 75,862 of JAXDFZ010000020.1, forward strand.
CTCAGCCTTTACGATTCCCCCGCCATAATTAAATAACTTTTTCTGGAGATTGCATAAATGTCTCAAGCAATAGCTGCGTTCGAAACGCTCCTGGTCGAACGCCGGGGCCCGGTCGCGATTGTCACCATTAATCGACCTGATAAAAGAAACGCTCTGAATATCAAAACGCGGGAAGAAGGCGCCGCCGCGTTCGAACAACTACAGGATGATGAAGAGATCCGCGTCGTCGTCATCACCGGCGCCGGCGACAAAGCATTCATCGCCGGTGCTGACATTGGCGAGTTCGCCGGCCGCACCGCCTTGACGCAACGCGACGTGATGCTGGGGCGGTCGCTGTTTACCGCCATAGACGTTTTCCCGAAGCCAGTGATCGCTATGATCAATGGCTACTGTTTGGGTGGCGGCTGCGAACTGGCGCTGGCGTGCGATCTCCGGATTGCGAGCGCGACCGCATCGTTTGGCCAGCCCGAAATCAATCTCGGAATCATTCCCGGGGGTGGCGGCACCCAACGCCTGACCCGTTTGATCGGCGAAGGCAAATCGATGGAAATGATCCTGACCGGCGAGATCATCAATGCCGAAACCGCGTTTAGCCTTGGCTTAGTGAATCACGTCGTGCCGCCGGATCAACTTGAAACAAAAACAATGGAGATCGCGAATCGCATCGCCGAAAAGAGTCCCATTGCGCTGCGCATGGCTAAGGAAGCGGTGAAACTCGCGTCGCGCTCAAACCTCGACGAAGGCCTGCGCCGCGAAGTCGATCTCTTCGCACTTTGTTTTTCCAGCGAAGATAAGGCGGAAGGCGTGAGTGCGTTTCTGGAGAAAAGGAAGCCGAGCTTTAAGGGCAAGTAACTGTGTGTAACGCATACGTAGTTTGCGATTCAGAGCGAAAAAAACCTGTGAAGATAATCTTGCTAATAGTGGGCATGGCAATCGCGGCGGCGGGCGGCGTCATCGCTTATCGCGCCTTGTTTGTGGAACCATCAGCCGCGGTTCTGCTAACGCAAACCGAAGTGCGCGAACTTCCAAATACTCTGCGCGTCGCGGGCGGCTTCGCCATGTTGATCGTAGGTGGAATGCTTGCGTTCGTCGGCGCCCGCAGGTTGCGGAGTTAAAAGCAGTGGCGGTGGGCAGTAGCACAATCCTTCTGAACCTGAAACCCGAAACCTGAAACCTGAAACTCGAAACTCTCGCTCGCTTGACCTCGTTTTGCGCCTCGGCTACTCTGCTTTCACATCAACTACGCCGCTGTCTCCAGAGGGCGTTAGGAAATTCGGGGCCGTAGCTCAGCTGGGAGAGCGCATGACTGGCAGTCATGAGGTCAGGGGTTCGATCCCCCTCGGCTCCACCAAATTTCTACAAAACAAAAGGCCACCGATCGCAAAAATAGAAAGTAAGCAGACTAATTTCCGCACTCGGCGTTGAAGTGATTTAGGACTGCGCCAAAGCGTCGCTGATATTCTGCCGACGTAATGAATCCGCAGACCAGACCGCGATAGTTCCCTGTTTCGTGGTTGTCGATTACGTAAAGCCAGAATGCGTACCCTGCCGGTTCCGGATTGCGTCTGAGATAGCCGAAGTACTCCGTGATCACAAACGCGCGATTGAACAAAGCTTGCTTGAACTCGGCATTGTCCGCCATTGCCTGTAGCACGAGAGCGCGGCCTTCGGTCATAGTCCCGCCACTGTCGTAGGTAACGACGATGGCGTCGCGCTGGCTGCTAAGATCCACGCCCGCAACCTGCTGTACGTTCGTCAGCAAGGCATCGATGAAGGATGCGGCGCTCGTGTTGTTCTGATACTTATTTACAAACTCGTCGCGCATGACAAAGCTTGCGGCAAACGCCGCCTTTTGCGCTCCGAGAGTGGAACCGCCAACCACCCGCCGGCGGTCAACGCTGAACTCCGCGTAGGACGGATCGCGTTCCAGCGCTCCCTTGTAAATGTCGTAGAAGTACGAGCCGCTTTCCTGGTACTCCCGAGACATGAAGAACGCCGCCGCCACTGCCACTCGGCGGGTGTTAATGCAAAGCTCCGCGTTGCCGCATTCGAGGAGGCGATCGCTCCAGTAGTTGAAACCATCTTCTTCCGGTTCGCGGCCCATCAAATCGACGTATTGCTGGCGCACAAAGTATTCCGCCGTGTCCAACGGGTTCCTGGCGTCGCCGTTCGAGAAGCCGGTAAAGGTTGCCTCCGTGTTGTTCTCCAACTGGCTGAAGGAGCGTTGGGCCGGCGCAAAGTCAAAGTTGGCGCGCGCCGGCGTCACCATGTAAAAGCCTCCGGTCGCAACGTCGTCGAACCGGTAGTTGCCGTTGGCGTCGGTGATCAGTTTGCGTGTTTGGGTGCCGCTCAGGCTGACCACAGCGCCTTCGACGGGATGCCCATCGCTGAGGATGCGGCCACTGATGCTTCCGCCTGCCGCGGTTGGGGTCAGCACCGCAAAGGTAAACTGAGAAAGACTTGTGACCGCATTGCTTTCCACCCAGTTCGCGTTGGTGTCCACCGGTCTCGAGCGGACCACTGCGGTCCACGCGGTGCCGCTCCAGCGCCGCAGATTCAAGTTTGAGTCAGGCGTATTTCCGTTCAACTCTGAATCCAGATAATGCAGGCGCAAAGTTGCGGTGAAGGCACTGCCTCCGGTGTCCGCGATGATGTAGTTTCGCTGCACCGCGGCCGCGTAGGTTGCCGGCGCGGACTTCGCCAGCGTGACCAATATGCTGGCCGGCGCGGTGCCCGCAGTGATTGTGATCTGGTTGTCGCGATTTCCCAGGCTGAGCGTGTTGACGCAGGGGGCGGTGACACAGCTGCCGGTCATAAATCCCAGCCGCTCAAGTTTTCCGATCACGTCGCCGGTGCCCGTCGAACTGGCGCTTGCGGGCATGATCAGCTTGGCGGGACTGGCAACTTCCAGATCGCCGTTAAGCGTGAGTAGGCCCGTCACCTTTTCGTTAACCGTGACGACCGGGCCGTTGGTCTGCGGGTTGGGTTTGCCCGCCAGGGCGCTATTCACAACCGCGCCGCTGGCCCCGATGGTCAGATTGTTAAAGGTCGTAGGGTTCGTGCCACCTATCGATTGGCCAGTACCGGCGAAGTTGATCGTGCCGGTGCCCGGATCGAAGGTGCCGCCGTTATTGGTCCAGTTGCCGCTGGCCAGAGTCAGGCTAAAGCTGCCGCCGTTGCTGGCATGCAAAACCCCTGCGGAGATGGTCAGACTATTGATGGTGGTTGGGCCATTGAAGTTAAGGACCGCGTCGGTACTCAGATTCAAGTCTTCATTAAAGGTGCCGCCAGTCACATTTACTGTGCCACTGGTGGTTAAGGCATCGATGGCTGCCTGGAGAGTTGTGTAGCAAGGCGTGCTTCCCCCACAGTTGCCTGAGGAGTCGGAATACGTCGTGCTGACCGACACGTTCAAGGTGAAACTCGCATCAACAGTTGCGCCGCAGCTATCGGTGGCGCGAATGGTGATGTTGTGCGGACCCCCAGCCTGGGCGTTCGTGATCGAAACGACTCCACTGGCATCGACCACCGGCACGGTCATTAAGGCGGGGACGACGCTGTGCACCGCGTAGCCGACGAGGGAAGCGCCGGCTGATGTTGGAGTGACCGTCAAAGAGCCAGCGAACGCCAGGGATTGGGGACTTGCGTAAGTCAGCGTGGGAGCGACGTTCGCGGTCACGGTTGTCGCCGCGGATTGAGCACTGCCGCAGCCGCTGGTCGTTAAGGTGACGGTATAGTCGCCGGCCGCGGCGGCGAGATAGGTTTGATTGCTCGCGCCACCAATAGGGTTCCCGTTCAGATACCATTGATTGCCGCTCGCGCTGCTGGAAGTCAGCGTAACGGTGCTGCCCTCGCAGAACGTTGCCGGGCCGGCCGGCGTGATGGTTGGTGTGGTGGGAATGGGATTTATCGTCACCGTCGTCGCAGTTGAAGTTGCGCTGCTGCAACTGAGGGCCGTCACCGTGTTGGTGTAATCGCCAGACGCAGTAGCCGTATATGATTGATTTATCGCACCACCGATCGGATTACCGTTCAAGGACCACTGATTGTTGCTGGCGCTGCTCGACGTCAGCGTGACGCTGCCGCCAACGCAGAATGTCGTCGGGCCGTCGGGGGTAGTGGTTGGAGTTGCGGGTATCGGATTGACCGTTACCGTAGTTGCTGTTGCAGGTGTGCTGCTGCAGCCACTGGTGGTTACGATGTTGGTGTAATCGCCGGAAGCACTGGCGAGATATGCTTGATTCGTCGCCCCACCGATGGGATTCCCATTCAAGTACCACTGATTATTATTCGCACTGTTCGACGTGAGTGTAACGCTGCCGCCATTGCAGAAGGTGGTCGGGCCATCGGGTGTGATGGTCGGTGCTCCGGGGATCGGGTTTACCGTCACGGTCGTGGAGGCGGAAGACGCACTGACGCAGCCATCTGTCGCGACTGTGTTGGTGTAATCGCCGGCGCCCGTGCCGATGTAAGTCTGATTGGTAGCGCCGCCGATGGGATTGCCATTCAAGTACCACTGATTGCCGCTCGCGCTACTTGACGTCAGTGTCACGCTACCGCCCTCACAGAACGTGGTCGGACCTCCAGGCGTGATGGTCGGAGTCGCCGGAATCGGGTTCACCTTCACGGTCGTGGCAGTGGAAGGAACACTGGTGCAGTCACTGGCCGTGACGGTGTTGGTGTAATCGCCGGAAGCCGTGGCGAGGTAAGTCTGATTCGATGCGCCACCGATCGGGTTTCCGTTCAGATACCACTGATTGCCCGTCGCGTTGCTCGACGTCAACGTAACGCTGCCGCCCTCGCAGAAAGTCGTCGGGCCATCAGGCGTGATTGTCGGAGTCGCCGGAATCGGGTTCACCGTCACGGTCGTCGCGACTGAAGGAGAGCTGGCGCAGCCACTAGTCGTGATCGTGTTGGTGTAGTCGCCCGTGGCCGTAGCGATGTGCGTTTGATTCGATGCACCACCGATCGGGTTTCCGTTCAGATACCACTGATTGCCAGTCGCGCTGCTCGACTTTAACGTAACGCTGCCGCCAGTGCAGAAAGTTGTTGGACCATCAGGCGTAATTGTCGGCATTGCCGGGATCGGAGTTACCGTCACGGTCGTTGCGGTTGAAGGAGCACTGGCGCAGTCACTCGTCGTGATCGTGTTGGTGTAGTCGCCCGTGGCCGTAGCGATGTACGCCTGATTCGATGCGCCCCCGATCGGGTTTCCGTTCAGATACCATTGATTCCCAGTCGCGCTGCTCGACGCCAACGTAACGGTCCCGCCCTCGCAGAAAGTCGTCGGGCCATCGGGCGTGATTGTCGGAGTCGCCGGGATCGGGTTCACCGTCACCGTTGACGCGCTGGAAGGAGAACTGCTGCAGCCGCTGGTCGTGTCCGTGACAGTGTAGTCACCGGTGGAACCAGCGATGTACGCCTGATTCGACGCGCCGTCGATGGGACTACCGTTCAAGTACCACTGATTGCCGCTCACACTGCTTGATGTCAGCGTGACCATGCCGCCCATGCAGAAAGTAGTCGGGCCATCAGGCGTGATTGTCGGTACTGCGGGGATCGGATTCACCGTAACCGTGGTCGCGGTTGAAGGGGCACTGGTGCACCCGCTAATCGTGTCCGTGACCGTGTAGTCACCGGTGGCACCTGCGATGTACGCCTGATTCGTAGCGCCCCCGATGGGAGTACCATTCAAGTACCACTGATTGCCGCTGGCGCTGCTCGACGTCAGCGTCACGCCGCCACCCGCACAGAAAGTTGTCGGAGCATCAGCCGAAATTGTGGGTGGTGCGGGGATCGCATTTACAGTAACCGTAGTCGCTGCGGATTGACCACTGGCACAACCAGTATCTGTGACCGTGTTGGTGTAGTCGCCCGAAGTAGTAGCGATGTAAGTCTGGTTCGAGGCGCCGCCAATTGGATTGCCATTCAAGTACCACAGATTGCCGCTGGCGCCACTTGACGTCAGCGTAACGCTGCCGCCCTCGCAGAACGTAGTCGGACCGCCAGGCGTGATGGACGGGGTGGCGGGGATCGGATTCACTATCACCGTCGTGGCGGTTGAGACTGCACTGGCACAGCCAGTCTCCGTGACCGTATTAGTGTAGTCACCGGACGCTATCGCGATGTACGTCGGATTCGTAGCCCCGCCGATGGGACTGCCGTTCAGGTACCACTGATTGCCGGTCGCGCTGCCCGATGTCAGCGTAACGCTGCCGCCCTCGCAGAATGTTGTCGGCCCACCGGACGTGATGATCGGGGTGGCGGGAATCGGATTCACAACTACCGTGGTCGCCGCTGAAGGATTGCTGATACAGGCTGTCGCAGAGTCCGTAACGGTGTAGTTGCCTGAAGCAGTAACGATGTACGTGGGGTTCGACGCGCCGCCGATTGGATTGCCGTTGAGATACCACTGATTGCCGCCCGCGCCACTGGAGGTCAAGGTGACACTGCCGCCCGCACAAAAAGTTGTTGGGCCGCCAGGAGTGATGGTGGGAGTTGCCGGGATCGGATTTACCGTCACTGTCGTCGCGGCTGAAGAGGCACTGGCGCAGTCATTTATCGTGATCGCGTTGGTATAGTCCCCGGAAGCATTTGCCACATAGGTCTGATTAGTGGCGCCGCCGATCGGGTTTCCGTTCAGATACCATTGATTGCCAGTCGCGCTGCTCGACGTCAACGTAACGCTGCCGGCCTCGCAGAAAGTCGTCGGGCCATCGGGTGTAATTGTCGGCGTGGCCGGGATCGGATTCACCGTAACCGTGGTCGCACTTGAAGCGGAGCTGCTGCAACCGCTGGCTGTTTCTGTAACCGTGTACTCGCCCGTGGAACTGGCGCTGTAGCCCTGGCTCGTCGCGCCGCTGATGGGACTCCCGTTCAGTCGCCACTGATTGCCAGTCGCGCTGCTCGAAGTCAATGTCACGTTCCCACCCTCGCAGAACGTGG
>JAXDFZ010000021.1:0-9228 GCA_034665305.1 Blastocatellia bacterium
ACTAACCCAGAGCTGCAACGGGTGGAAGACCTACTGAACAACCGCCCGCGCAAGACGCTCGGGTACCGGACCCCTAACGAAGTATTTTTCAAACAACGATCTGTTGCACTTCCAAGTTGAATCTGCGTTCGCGGCTTTCCAGATTGGTGTAGTTATAACTTCTCTTCAGATTGGTTGGCATCCCGCTCGACAGGCGTTGGCGTGCCGCTGGGCGCCACTCCTATGACGGCTTGACGATGCGTTTGGCATCACCTACAGTGCGACGAAAGCTAAATTTTGGAATTGATCGCCGCGTTTCTGAAACTTCCGTGAAGTTATCGAGAATCTAAGTGATATCCGGGACGGCGGCGGATTAGAGATCACAACACGAACTCGCTATGGCCATAAAGATTGAGGATAAGTCGGACGGAAAACTGCCGCGGAATACCATCACTAATGTCGAGAAAATACTGAAGAGCGTCCCCAAGGAACATTTGCGCGGAATCGACCGCGTGCGCCTGGTCGAATACATCACTGACAGCCGGGCGCGCCTGCCAGCAAAGCTTACGCAACTACCCGGGCTTTATCATCCGCGCCAAGGCACGCAGCAGCCCTGGCTGGAGGTCGCGTTGGGAGCACTAATTCCCCGCGATAAGCCAATGCTTAAGCAGATCGTTCCGCGTCTTTCTTTCAAAGGAAATTTGGCGGCGGTGATTTTCTCGCTCGTGGGCCAGCATTACTACCTGACGTTGCGGCATTCGGTGAAGCGGGGCCAGCTTGAGCCTGCGGTCCGCACCTACGTCGAAAAGCAGCTCAAGAGCTGGAACGAACAGCAACACTCTTTCAGGGCAAAGATGTTCAAGCCGATTCAGCCAACACTTGAGCGTTGGGGAAAGACGCTGCAGAAGCGGGCGGAGGCTGAGCGGAAGAGGAAGGGATAGGGATAGTCGGCAGGGGCAGTCGGCAGGAGATAGGGTAAAGAAGGATGGTAGCTGGAAAATACATACTGCCGAGTTCCCTGCTCTAATACTGCCGACTGCTCCTGCCGACTGCCGTCTGTTCTCCTGCCGACTGCTCCTGCCGTCTGCTCCTGCCGTCTGCCGACTGATCTCCTGCCGCCTGGTCTACTGTTCCATCGATTCGGCAGCGTCACGCAGCGCGTTCCAGATATCCTCTTCGGTCGCGTGCGAGTTGCGGAACTTCACCTCGACTTTGTATTCCTTGTCCGGCGATTCAAAACGGTAGATGAAGGGTTGCGCTGCGGCGGCCGCCGGATCGACCTGCGCGCGCCGCGCCTGCCGGGCGCCTTCACGAGTCAAACCCCGTTCGGCAATGTCGCGAGCCATGTTGCGCATCGACTCTTCATCCGGCTGTCGCACAATTTCCAACAACACTGATTTCGCATTTATGCCGTGACGCCGGCAGGTTTCACGGATTGATTCCGGCAAGGCGGCGATCGACAGTGCCTCAGTCACAGTGCTGCGGCTCTTGCCCACCTTCTTTGCCACGTCCTCGTGCGTGTAGCCGTATCGCTCGCAAAGCGCCCGCAGGCCGTCGGCCTCTTCCCAGGGTGTCAGGTCCTTGCGCTGCATGTTTTCAATCAGCGCGATTTCGGCAACGGCCTGATCGTCAACGTTCATTTCGATGCAGGGCACTTCATGTAATCCTGCCTGTCCGGCCGCGCGCCAGCGTCGCTCGCCGGCGATGATTAGCCAACGGCCAGTGTCTGGTCCGGGCTTAACCAGGAGCGGCTCGAGCACGCCACGTTCCCTGATCGAGTCAGTCAACTCGGTCAGATCACCGATTTCACGTCGCGGCTGATCCGGATTGGGATCGAGTTTGTCGATCGCAATCAAGCGGCCGATCGGCGCCGGCCGGCTCTGGGCCAACTCCTCAACGTAGTGCGCGTCGTGACGCATGCTTAATCCGGTTGGCAGACCTCTTCTACTGGACACGGCTCATCACCTCTTCGCAAAGTTTTGCGTATTCAATGGCGCCCGACGAGAGCGGCGCGAAAGTAAAAATAGATTCCTTGTAAGCCGGAGACTCTTCCAGTCTCACGCTCTTGGTTATCACGGTCTCAAACAACTTGCTGCCGAAGACGCGCTTGATCTGCTCAAAGACTTCCTTGCCTAAAGTTGTTCGCTTGTCATGAAGCGTCACCAGCACGCCCACGATCTGCAGATCGGGGTTTGGTCTGGCCTTAACTTTCTCAATCGTTTCCAGCAAATCGTCCGTACCCTCGAGTGCAAAGTAAGACGATTGGATCGGGATTAACACGTAGCTCGCCGCCACCAACGCATTCACGGTTATCAGTCCCAGTGCCGGCGGCGTGTCGATGACGATGACCGAATAACGATCGCGCAAAGGCTTGATGCGATCTTTCAGACGGAAAGGAGCGTCGAAGTCGCCAACCAGCTTCGCCTCCACTTTAGCCAGGTTAATGCGCGCGGGAATGATCTCAAGGCCTTCGATCGGGGTCTGATAAACGGGGGTTTCCGGCGCACCCAAACCATCAGTCAGGAGATCGTAAGCGGACAGATCGACGGTCAGCGGATCGAGAAACGAGATAGAGCTATTCGCCTGTGGGTCGAGATCGAGGAGAAGCGTCTTCGTTCCGCGGCGGGCAAAGGCTGCGGCCAGGTTTATTGCTGTGGTGGTTTTACCCACACCGCCTTTTTGGTTCGCAATTGCGATTACTAGGGGCGCATCAGCCATATCAATCAGATCGAGTCTCCAGGAGGTCGCTACCGTTCGCGTACAGACTACTACATCGGCAGGTCGCCTGCCTCACCAATTACATCAGGCCATTCTTCCGGTTCCGTCGCTGCCATCGCTTCGCCTTCGTCACCTTCCGCTCCGACTGTATTGCGCGATTGTTTGATTACTTCGGCATCGACAAAGATCGGGCAGTCGGCGCGAAGCGCGAGCGCGATTGCATCGGAAGGACGTGAATCAAGCATCATTGCGGCGCCTTCGCTGGTTTGCATTTCGATCACGGCAAAAAAAGTATTATCACGCAGCTCGGTGACCACTACCCTGTCCACCGTCAGCCCCAGTTCGACAATCAGGTTTCGCAAGAGATCGTGAGTCATCGGCCGCGGCGGCGCAATTTTTTCAATCTCCAGGGCGATCGCGTTAGCTTCGTAAGCGCCAACCCAAATCGGCAGCATGGTATCGCTGTTGACGTCCTTGAGAATGATGATCGGCGTGCCACTGTTCGGATCCATCATCAAAGCCCGGATCTTAACTTCTATTTCCATAGGTAAACCTCACTCGGCACCTTCACGCCACATCGAGTAAATCGCCATACAGACTATTGGGGTTCGCGGAACGGATTTGCACACTGGCAACCTGGCCCAGCGCCACCGCGGCCCCGGGAAAATTAACGACCTTGTGACAGGTTGAGTGTCCGGTCTTATCCAGTTCCGATCTGGAGCTTTCCCGTTCGACCAGCACTTGCACGGTTCGACCCAAATATTCCTGGTAGAGCCGGCTCTGAATTTGACGCTGCAGTCGTTCGAGGGCTAGAAAGCGCGCGGTCCTTTCCGCTGGTGATACATCATCGGCTAGCTGATACGCCGGCGTACCCGGACGCTCGGAGTATTTGAAGATGTACAGGCCGTCATATTCGCAATCGGCGATCAACTTCATCGTCTGCTCAAAATCTGCCTCAGTTTCGCCCGGAAACCCGACGATGATATCACTGGTTAAGGATAACTTTCGCTGCGCGTTTTTGATCGTCTGCACGCGACGGCGGTAGTCGTCGCTGTTATGTCCGCGCCGCATCGCCTTCAGAATTCGATCACTGCCGGATTGGGCCGGCAAATGGATCCAGTCACACAGGTTCTCGTTCTCTTCGATTGCGGAAATGATATCGGGATGAAAGTCGCGCGGGAAAGACGTCGTGAACTTAATGCGCTCCATGCCCGTCGCTGCAACCGCGCGCAGCAGCCGGCAAAACGGAGTCGCCCCTTTGAAGTCCTCCAGTCCCGCATCCGACTTCGGCCGGTAACTGTTCACGTTCTGGCCGATCAGATGAACTTCGCGATAACCGTGTTCGCGCAGGCACCTTACTTCGTTGATGATGTCGTCCGCAGTGCGACTGCTCTCCCGGCCCCGCGAGAACGGAACGATGCAATACGAACAAAACTTGTTACAGCCTTCGATAATCGGCACGAAGGCAACGTACTTTGAATGACGCTGGGCAGTAGGAACGTTCCAGACCTCGCCCTCGGCCCGCTCCCCCAGATCAATTACGCGCTGGCGCCCATCAAGCGCATTAGCTATCAGACCTGGCAAACGATCCGTCGCGCGTGTACCCACGACGAGTTTGACGGAAGGGTTATCGAAAAGGGTCGCCCCTTCAAGTTGCGCCACGCAGCCCATCACGCCGATTACCGGTTGCGATCCGCCGAGGTGCTGGTAGCGAATCTCGCCGATCCGCGTCAGAAGCTTCTGGGTAGCGCGCGCCCGCACTGAGCAGGAATTGAACATCACGACGTCGGCGCCGGCCTCTGATTCGGCAAGCTCATAGCCGGCTGAAAGCAGACCGGTACGCGCGCGCTCAGTGTCGGCGACGTTCATCTGACAGCCTAAAGTCTCCAGATAAACCTTAGTATTCATTCCATTAAAACTACTCTGCTGCGAAGTTTGAAGTGTAGCAGAATTCCTTTCTTAGTTGCGACTAATCTCGCTCCGGGTTGCGCTTGACCACGTTACGCCAGTACGAGTAGTATCGCGCGTCATTCGCAATCCCTCGCTCCAAATTTGAGAGCACTAATCGGAGAACAAAATGTCATTCAACAAAATAATACTGGTGGGCAATCTGGGGCGCGATCCTGAACTTCGCTATACGACGCAGGGCACTCCGGTTTGCAGTTTCTCTCTGGCGACGAACGAAAAGCGGAAAGATAAGACTGGCGAGCAACAGGATGTGACGACGTGGTTTCGGGTGACCCTTTGGGGACGTCAGGCCGAAACTGCCTCGCAGTACCTGACCAAGGGCCGACCGGTTTATATCGAAGGCCGACTACGCGTGGAGGAATGGACTGACCGCGACGGCAAGCAGCGCCACACCCTTGAGGTGCATGCTACCGACATGCAGTTTATCGGCGGCGGTGGCAGGGGCGATGAAGGCATGGCCGCACCCGCGCGAACTCAAGCCCCCGGCGCGCCACACGCCGACGAGCCGGAAATAACCGACGACGACATTCCGTTCTAACTTGCGATAGTTTTTTACTACGAGGAAGACTGCGGAGTTGCATCGGTGGCCCACTTGCCTAGTTGACGGAGCTTGGCGTGGCGGCGTGCGAGTCGTTCAGCAGTTCCATGGCTGGCGGCCTCAGCCAGTTTCTGACATAAAGCCGCATCCAGCAGTTGCACCGCTTGATCGGGGGCGAGATGAATGCCGCCTTCGGGTTCGGCGACGATTTGGTCCACAATTCCCTCTTTGTAAAGTTCCTGCGCCGTAAGCCGCAACCCCTCAGCGGCGCGATCGGCCTGGGCCGAGTCTTTCCACAAGATTGCCGCGCAACCTTCTGGCGAAATTACCGAGTAGATGGCGTTCTCCATCATCAGAAGTTGATCGCCTACGCCGATCGCCAGCGCTCCACCCGAACCGCCCTCGCCTAACACGACAACGATCACCGGCACTTTGAGCTTGGCCATCTCGCGCAAGTTGTAGGCGATAGCTTCCGCCTGGCCGCGTTCTTCAGCATCGATACCCGGGTAGGCGCCGGGGGTATCGATGAAGCAGAAGATCGGGCGCTCAAACTTTTCCGCGGTCTTCATCACGCGGATCGCCTTCCGATAGCCTTCCGGTTTCGGCATTCCGAAATTCCGAAACTTGCGCTGCTTGGTGTCCCTTCCCTTTTGATGGCCAATCACAACCACCGGCAAGCCGTGGAAGCGCGCGTAACCACAAACGATTGCCGGATCATCTGCGAACCGGCGATCCCCGTGAACTTCGACAAAGTTCTCAAACAGACGCTCGATAATGTCGAGGGTATACAGGCGGTCCGAGTGTCGCGCCAGTTGCACGCGCTCGAACGCGGTCTTGTTTTCGTGATCAGGGGATATGGGTTTTTCCATCTTCGATTGTCTGGTTGGCCGCAAAGGTCTACGCGTTACAGACTCGCGTTCTTCCAGGCTACCTGACAGCCGAGGCTGATCAGGTTTCCTTCCAGCTCCGTCGTACCTTCGACGCGAATGGTCGAATGCGGCCGCACCCGGACGAGTACATCTTTCTCCGGAAAGCACTCTAGCACGACATCGCAGTTTCCCTTGTGGCCGTCGAGGATTGAGTAGACGCGCTGACACAATCCTTCCAAATCGTTGGCTACCGGAATTGTAACCACCACTTGTCGGGCTTTGCGCTGGAGCGCATCTTCGAGGGGAATAATTTTGTCGGTAATAACTGTGGCCTGGTTCTCTTCACTCACTTCGAGCCGGCCGCTAACGACAATCGGACAGTCGTCCTTTACGAGCTGGCCGAACTTATTGAATATCTCGGGCCAAAGGACACACTTAATGTTACCGGTTTGATCTTCCAGATTAAGAATAGCGAAGCGATCGCCTTTCTTCGTCGTGCGTATTTGCAGACCGGTGACAATTCCGGCGATGTTGGCTTTGGGTACTGCGCCTCTTTCAAGCGCTTCGGCAATCGTCGCTGCACTTAGTTTTGTCAGGATGTCCGCATGCTTATCCAGAGGATGACCGGTTATGTAAAAGCCGAGCGCCTTCTTCTCGGCGGCCAGCAGTTCAATCCGTGTCCACGGCGTCGCTGAGGGAAGATCTTGTGCATGACCGTTCGAACTCTCTTCGACCGCGCCAAACAAATCATCCTGCCCGTGCGCCTTACTGCGCTTCGCTCGCGCGGATTGCCCGAGGGCCGCATCGAGAGCTTGAAAGCAGCATGCCCTCCACGAAAACAGATCGCGCGGTTCGGCTTTGAGCGAATCAAAGGCTCCGCCGCAAACTAATCCTTCCAGCACGCGCCGGTTAAGCGCTGAGGGATCCACTCGCTCGGCAAAGTCATAAAAAGAACGAAAGGCTCCGGCCTCGCGGGTTTTCATAATCGAATGAACACTCGCATGACCGATTCCCTTGATCGCGGCTAAACCATACCTGATCGCCCCGACTGAAGGTGTAAAGCCGGCTTCACTTTCATTCACGTCAGGTGGCAGCAGCTTAATCCCGGTGGCTCGAAGCTCTTTCGAATACTTGAAAACCTTGCTGGTGTCTTCCAGCTCATTGGTGAGCACCGCCGCATAAAAGTGCTCGGGATAATGGGCCTTCAAATACGCAGTCTGGAAAGCGAGGTAGGCATACGCGACACTGTGGCTACGAGGAAAACCGTAGTCGGCGAACTTGGCCATCAGCGAGAATATCTGTTGCGCCTTCTCTTTTTTGATTCCCCGCGCCACGGCGCCGTCGACGAACTTCTGCTCATGCAGCGCCATTTCCTCGCGCTTCTTCTTACCCATGGCGCGGCGCATCAGGTCTGCTTCCCCCAGGCTGTAGCCGGCTAATTTCTGCGCCAGCTGCATGATCTGTTCCTGGTAAACCAGCACTCCGAAAGTGTTCCCAAGTATCTCTTTCATCTCGGGCAGGATGTAGCGCACGCTCTTCTTCCCGCGATGCCGGTCGATAAAGTCGTCAACCATCCCGCCGTCCAGCGGGCCCGGCCGGTAGAGGGCGTTTAAGGCCGCCAGATCCTCCAGACCCTTGGGCTTAAGCTTGCGGCAGATCTCGCGCATCCCCTGAGATTCGAACTGAAATACCGCTTCCGTCCGCCCATCGGCAAACAGTTGCATAGTCTTTTCGTCGTTAAGCGCTATGCCCGCCCAGTCAAACTCAACGTTAAGCGCTCGCTTTATGCTGCTTAAGCACTCGCTTATTACCGTTAAGGCCGTGAGCGCCAGGAAGTCCATCTTAAGGATTCCCGTCTTCTCCAGGTCCGACATTTCATACTGCGTCGTGATTTCATCCTTGGACGAAACAGCAATTGGGATTAGTTCCTGCAGCGGCTTTGGCGAGATCACTACTCCGGCCGCGTGAACCGAGGCGTGACGGGCACAACCCTCCAAGCGCTGGGCCAGGTCGATTAGATCGTTGACCTGTGGGTTGGTATCCATTGCCTGCCGTAGTTCGGGGACCTGCTCCAACGCCTGGGCGATGGTTACGTTCCTGCCTCGCACGGGAGGCGGAATAAGCTTTGACACACGTTCAACCTCTGCGTAAGGCATGTTCAGAGCCCGGCCGACGTCCTTAATGGCCGCTCTGGACGCCAGGGTCCCGAACGTTATGATCTGGCAAACAGAATCGCGGCCATAAAGATTGGAGACGTGATTAATTACTTCACCCCGGCCGCGCACACAGAAATCGATATCTATGTCCGGCATGGACACTCGCTCGGGGTTAAGGAATCGCTCGAAGATAAGGTCATACTGTAAAGGATCTACATCAGTTATCTCGAGGCAGTAAGCCACCAAAGAACCCGCGGACGAACCGCGGCCGGGGCCTACCGGAATTGAATTTTCCTTTGCGTAACGCACGAAGTCCCAAACGATGAGGAAGTAACCGGCGAAGCCCATCTGCTTAATCATCGCAATCTCATTAACGAGTCGAGTCTGATAATCTGAGAGGTCGTGCCTCAGTTCGCCGCGTCCTTGTTGCCGGTCCCAGACACTCTGACGCCGCCGCTCGAACCCTTCTCTTACTACCTTCTCAAAGTAGTCGTCGGCAGAGGATCCTTCGCCTTCCGGGATCGGATAGTTTGGAAGGTGGTTGATGTTTTCGGGCAGTTTTAGATCGCATCGTTCCGCAATCTCGACGGTGCGGGTCAGGACCTCGGGCAACTCGTCGCCGAAGATGCGCCACATCTCTTCCGGAGAGCGAACATAGAAGTTTGGGCTGGCGTAGCGAAGCCGGTTGGTATCGTTTACGGTCTTGCCCGAGCCTATGCAAAGCAGCACGTCGTGAGCGCGGGCATCATCGGGCATGAGGTAATGAGCGTCGTTAGTGGCTACGAGCGGGACGCCGGTCTTCTTGGAAAGCTCGACCAGGGGTTTACGAATTCTTTGTTGCGCCTCGAGTCCGTGCTCTTGAATCTCGAGGAAATAGTTGCCCTTCCCCATGATCTCTTCAAACTCAATAGCAGCCGCGGCGGCGCCATCGAAGTCATCCCGGGCGAGGGCGGCGGAGGGAATGCCTGACAAACACGAGGAAAGCGCTATCAAACCTTTC
>JAXDFZ010000022.1:0-6773 GCA_034665305.1 Blastocatellia bacterium
AAGTATTCCGCAGTGTCCAGCGGATTCGCACTGTCTCCGGTGCTTGAACCGGTGAAGCCTGCATCCGTGTGACTGCCTAAAGCACTAAACGAGCGGCTGGCCGGGCTGAACGTGTAATTAGCCCGCGCAGCCGACACATTGTAGAAGCCGCTAGTCTCCACGTTGTCGAATTGATAGAAGCCCTTTGCGTTTGTGATCGTCTTGCGATTCTCGGTTCCGCTCAGGTTTACTACTGCACCTTCCACGGCATGGCCCTGACCGTCAGTTATCGTCCCGGTGACAATTCCATTCGCCGCCGTTGGCGCAAGGGTCGTATTGAAATAGGCAACCGGCGCGTCGTGGTCCGAGGCCCGCTCCGGGCGTGACGTGTTGGTCGCGTAAGTCGCAGCCGAAACCTCCGGGAAATCTGAGTCCATGTGCGCGATCGAAATGCGGTTGAAGCGCGCCGCCGCGTTGCGGTTAACAATAATGTGATCCAGAAGTTGCGGAGTGCCTTCAAAAACGAACGTGTACCGTTCGCTCGCCGGCACCAGCTCCATCAAATTCAAGAAATTCGGATCGACCAAATCAGGACTTGCATCCACAACCATTTGATCGTCGGGAGTCGGAATACCCTTGATGGTGGCGATGGGATCAGTGTAGCCGTCGTTAAACTGATAAGCATTGAAATCACCGACCGTCATCACGCTGGCTGTGGGATTAGCATCCTGCAAATCATCCAGCAGGTCGGCGATAGACTCCGATTGCGCTTTGCGCTTGGCCCGCACACTCGGGCCCGGGGCGCCAACGACATCAATGTTGATGAAAGAGCGCGGGTGATTCACGACGACGATCACCGGGATCGGAGTTGGCACTGCCGAGACCGTCGCGCGCAATACAAGTGGCGGACGATCGTGCGTGTTGTCCGACGTGTTGGTAGCCGGATCGATGTACGTATCGCCGGCGCGTTCCTGAGTGACGCTAGTGACTGTGACCCGGGTCGATTTCACCAGGAAGCCCACGTGCTGGGTCCCGCCAGTAGGTGCCGGAATCAGATACGCCACATAGTTCGGGTTGGGATCACCGGCGGTGACTGCATCACTGTTAACCTGAGTCGCGAGGGCCTGCAAGGCCGACAAGCTCGCAATTTCCTCGTGGCCGATGATATCCGGGTAACGCATGATGGTCCGGATGCCGAGAGACGCTTTGGTCTTCTGCGTGGCGCCGCCATTGTAGTTTTCGATATTAAGACAGGCCACCGTGAATTCGGTGGCTGTCGGCGTCGGCAACGGCACCGCGCTGATGTTGGTAAATGCCGGATCGACATCGGGAATAAGGTGATATTCACCGAAGGCAAAATCCAATGGGCCAGTAACCGTCCCGAGCGAGACGTTCGAAGTGATGGTCAATCCGGTTGAGCCCTGGCGGCCATTTGTATCAACGCTCAGCCGCTCAGGATTTTCGTCCCAAAGCGGAATACAACAATCGGGCAGGCCCGTTGTGGGATCTGGCGGAATCGGCAGCGAAACTTCGATCCCCGGTTCGCGCATTGGCCGGGCAACAGTCGAAAGCACGGTGTAGACATCGAAGAAGCCGTCGTTGGGCGCGACCGTCTTCAACGCCCCGGTCATGCGCATATCCTCATACTTCTCCAACTGCGGCTGTGTTGGCGCGGCCGTGGGATCGAGGATCGTCGTGGTCAACGTAACCGCAGTCGGCAATCCGCTGCCGGTGCTGTTAACCACGATGCCAGTGACGCTGGTCATCTCAGTGTTAGTGCCGCCGGTGCCAAACTCCGTCACTGTGCCTGAAACGCTGACATCATCTCCCACCCCAACGGTCGGCGTAGTCGAAGTGAAAACGTAAATTCCTTCTGACGTGTTTGAATCCGCATCCACCGTCGCGTCGGGTTCCTGCAGGAAAAAGCCGTCCGCCTTTTTCAACGTCACAATTCCTCGAGTACTGAGAGCACTGCCGACAAAGGGCGAAGTGCTCCCGCTTCCCTGAATCGTGTGAATTGCCACGAGGGAAAAATCGTCGTTGGTTATAGTTCCCTGCCCCTGAGTGTCGCCCACGATCACGTTGCCGGTGATGTTGCTTAGGTTGACCAGGAAGGTTTCGTTCGCCTCCGTCGTGGTGTCGCCATTTACGTTCACGGTGAACGTCGTGCTCGAGTTGCCCGCTAGAATTGTTTGCCCCGTCAGGCTCTTCAGGACATAGTCGTTGTCCTCGGTTGCCGGCGTGTCGTCCTGGGCCGTACCGTCCTGCGTGGCTATGTCGAAAGTAACAGTGTTGGTTGCCGGCGAGCTCAGGCTGATCGTGAAAGTAAACGTAGTCACGCCGGCGTTGCCCTCGGCCTGGGTTACGTCGTTGATTGAGATTGTCGGAGTCGGCGTGGGCGTGGGCGAAGGTGTCGGGGTCGGCGAGGCAGCCGCGAAGGTTTGACCGGTATTCGGCAGATTCTGAGTTTGTGTAATCGGCGAACTCCAGGTAAAGCTGCCATAGGTTGAGCCACTGCCTTGAAGTTGCAGCGACAACCCAGCGGCTTCAGTTCCGACCTCCGAGGCGCCGATGTCTGTACAAGTGACGCCGTTGGCCAGCCCGTTGGTGGCGGTGAAGGTGCCCTCATAGCAGAGGAATTGGACCAATGTATTGGTCGAGGTATTGATCAGCGCGACGCCATCGGGCGAGCCATTCTGCACTCCGTTAACCGCATAAGTGATCGATACCGTGCCGTAGCCGTTCTGTTGGTTGGTGGCAGTGCCAACCAAAGCGTCGGTGTCGTAAGAAGCGCCGCCACTGCCGTTGTAAAGCACGAGGGAGTAGTTGGCCATGTTTGTGCCGGCCGGTGCTGCCACCTCGATAAATTCGTTTACATCCGTGCCGGTGTTGTCATAGTGAATCTCGTTTATGAAAACAGTGCTCGAAGGATTGGCGAAAAACGGTTGGTTGATTTTTCCGTCAGCCGCTTTTGCGAAACTGCCACGCACCAGCAGATCTCGCAGAGGATTCTGCGTTAGCGCTATTGTGCCCACTAATAGAACAGCGCAGACCAGAAACCTGAAGCGGTGGAAAGACAATTTTGGACGAGACGACATAGAAAGCTACCCTCGGTATTCGTTTGATTTTGAATGCAAATTGCCGCGTGCGCGGCCGACTGTTCGCTGAGCGCAGAAGTACACGCCCGAATTCTGACCAGAGCCGTTGACCTCGAATTCAGTACTATCTGAATTAAACTACCGGATTTTCATCGTTGGATCGCCGAAGAAGATCCATGTGCGACGCACGTCCATATCGCTGGTGGCGCTCTTCGCCTGCTTGATGGCGTCGCCCAGCGGAATCACGGGGCCGCTGTACAGAAGCTGGTAAAGCAGTTGGCTCATCTGATGCTGCCCGTCCGGCAGCGTCTCGCCTGAAGAAGCAAAGGCCGCGACCGCGCCACCGTTTTGCGCCTTCAGCAAAGATTCAGCCAGTCCTTCTCCCAAAGGCCGCGGCTCAATGAAGTAACCGTTCAAACAATCCATTACCACCACGAACGAGAGTTTGTCGGTGCCGTTGGTCAGTGCCAGGGCGTCGCTGGACGTAAGTATCGAACCGGCCCACGCGTTGATATTGCCGTGCCCTGAATAGTTCACCAGGGCCTGTCCTGAATTCAACTTGCTGATGATATTCGCTTTGGCCGCCGCGTCTGAAGGCTCGGTCCGCCGGTTGACCGTCTGCACGGTCATCGTCGGCGGCAGCAGTTCAGCGACGGCATCGTTAGCTTCTTCGAAATTGAAATAGTAACTCCCCTGAGCATCGGCGACCAGGAGCGCGCTCTGCGGTACAGTTGCCGGTTGAAAGTTTACGATCTTCGAAATCATCGTGTTGGCTTCGGTGAGCGTGCGCGCCGGCAAACGACCCAGGGCCATTTCACCGAGACCATCATCGTCAAAATCCGCGAGCCAGTCGTCGGAAGCTGTTTCGAGATAGGCCGTGTCTACTAACTTCGTGGGAACGAAATCGAAACTCCCAATCGCCTGGTAGTTGCGCGGGTCGGCGCTGGCATCACCCAGAAGAATTGCGTACTGCGGTCCTTTGGCCCAATTCCCGGCCGTCCATGACAGGAAGTCTCGCAACGCATAAGGCGTATGCCGGCCGAAAGCGAACTCATCAAAGACATCCTCGACGTCAACTTGCGACACGGATAAACCCTGGCCCACTCTTTGTGAAACCAAAGCATCCGCGCTATGAATGAAATCTGCGTACCCAATGATTACCAGGTCGGCGCCGTTAATCGTGGCGTTCAGGTTTGACGGCGTATTAAATGCGACGCTCGCGGGTTGCTGAAATTGGGTATCAGCAAAAGCGAATAACTTGCGGCTGCCCTTCGCCCGCTCACCAGACGCCGGGATCGTAATCGCATACCCGGAGGCACTGCTTTCGACGATTGGCCGCACTTCTTGTATCAGCGCCGGGTCAGTCAGATCGAGCACTCGCACGTTAGGCGTGGTGAATCCGTCCACCCTAACCGTTTGGGTAAACCTGGCAGTGAAGCGAAGCGCGTTATTCTCCGCGCGATAATTGTGCGGATAGGTCAGCCGCACATAATCAACAAAACTTATTCCGCTGCCGCTCGTGGGGACAAATTTGACATCGTTGCATGTGAGGTTCTTGTAAGTAGGCCTTTCAGGGTCCAGGCACGGTTGATGATCCCATTCCCTAAGCAAAGTCATAGGAATCGGATATGTCGCTACCGGATGTTCCCGGTAGAAGATATTCATTGTTCCGAGTGGTACCTCATTGAAAACAATATCGTACTGCGCGGGAGAACCTATTCCCTGCAAAGCGACTTCCAATTGAGCCGGGCCCGCGGCTGCAGTTTCTATATTGGTCAACAAAAGCTTTTGGATCGTGGGGCCACCCGATCCGAGTATCTGCCCGAAATAATTTTCAGCTTCACCGTTTTGCAGGGCGGCAAAGTAATTGACCCGATCCTGTCTTGCGACCGTCTGCAGAAAACTCGCTGCGGGTGACGCAACAGTTTCCGCGTGGTTCTTTCTCATTAACGGCCGGCGGCGCTTTGACCGGCGTGCCTTGCGACGCCCGCGCTTTTTCGAAACCTGAGCGCTGGGAATTGGTGCCGCGGGTTTGCTTACCGCTGAGGGAGGACTGGTTTTCGGTTGTTCTTCGGAAACTTTCTTAGCGCGGGTCGCGTCGCCCGCGTTTTTCGTGTCAACGGAAGCTCTGTTTACGTTTTCTCTGGCGGACACCTCTGCAACAGCGGTCCCGGTCGCTGGGCTCGCGTCCCCGCCATCAGATTCATTTGCAACTTTTAGCTCCTGCCGCGATGAAAGCGGATTACGAACCGATTCCGATCCGGGCATCGACCATGCACCCGGCAGGCTGGGAAGCGCAGTCGAAGGCCGCGCAGGATTGGTAGCGGAACCAGGTGTAGCAGGGGGAATGATCGCTGGCGGCGGATTGATCGGAACCATCACCGGACCATCGTGCCGCACGTCACCAAAGATAGAAATGCGTTTGCCGGGCTGCGTGCCCCCCGTCAACCAATAAACCTGTTTGTCGCTCCACGGAACGTCCAGACCAACGCCGTAGAACTCAATGAAATCTGAAGGCGAGAGCGGGCCACTTTCGCGGGTCACCCGGATCGCAACCTCTTGGGCGTTGACGAAAAGGCGCAAATTGCGCGCGTCGGTGTTGGCATCCAATCCAGCCGCCACCAGTTGGGCTTGCGTCAGCCGATACCAGTCATCCTGTCGGACACCGATTTTCAAACCGGGCTGCGCGGCGATCTGCCATTGGTCCTGAACGCTTCCCGCAGTCTGCGCCTCATTCGCGAATGAGGCGGGCCATGACGACTGGGTCTGCCCGGCGATCGACTGCGGATCGCCTGACGCATTTTTGAGTTCTTGGGACAGACTCTTCGGTTGACGCTTCAGTCCTGGAGGACTCAGAACGGGAATCACTCCATGGCGCGTAATCGAACCGTGAAGCGCAATGCTTTCCAGGTAATACTTCGCGTCGGGCGTTCCTTCCGCATCGAAAGCAGAGTACGCATAGCCTTCGAGCAGAGGTACTCCATCGCCGACCATCAGGACCGCGCCCGGCACGATTGACTTGTTTACCTGAACGCGCCGGCCGCCTTGCTCGCGATAGAGAATGAAGCCGACATTATTCAGCTCGTAGCTGGTGCGCCACTCGATGAGCACACCGCTTTCGCCGGCAATCGCCTTCATGGCAACGACTCTGGCAGTTTCGTTTGGTGGGAGAGTTTGCCCGTTGTGGGCCGCAGCGGGAAGGGTCGCTTGCTGGGCGAAGACAAAGACAGAAAGTCCCAATGCCATGAGGACTGCTTTGGTCTTCCTGCTCAGCCTAATGCGCCTCATGCAATACAACTCTTAGCGGTAAATCACTTGTAAAGGGAAAGAGAAAGAGAAGGGTCTGCACTCCTCCCTCCGTGTGCGAATCAAGGAAGTTTTATCGCACATCCGGTAACTATGCAAGGCAAGACACTTTCGATTGGGGAATGCGGACCAGCCGATTGCGGAATGCGGATTTCGGACTGCGGATTAAAAGCTCCCGCCTTCAATCCGCAATCCGCATTCTGCAATCCGCAATCCGCAATCACCAGGCCCGCCCGCTACCGCAGGCGGTTCTGACTACTGAGCGCATTCGGCGTTGCTGTGGCTGACTACGGTGCTGAACCGCTGCTGGTATTCCGTCGAAGTGATGAACGAACACACCATCCCGCGATAGTTCCCCACATCCCCGTTCGTTACCACGTTCAGCCAGAA
>JAXDFZ010000023.1:0-129804 GCA_034665305.1 Blastocatellia bacterium
TCCCGGGTAAGCTGCGTATAGTTCATTGGAGTGCTTCTTTGGCTTGGCGGTTAGAAAAGCACCCTGACGCTATCGCAGCTTGCTCTTAATCACCAATCTCAAAGTTGCACTTCAGGTTGAATCCACCGAATACCAATACCTTAGCCAGCCTCGTCGCTTAAAAACCCTTCTGAGGGGCACCTTAATCACCAGACCTGGCAACTTCATGTTCAAACAGGGGAGTTCGCACTCTACTTGATAACTAGTTGTAGTTCTACTGGACCGAGGGCGGCCGTACGATCAACTAAAACTCCAAACAAGAAGAAATGCCGGAATCGCCTCAAAACCCGTGAAAACGGAAGACCGTTCACACTAATGGTGAAACAATCTATCAAGTAAAAGTGCGAACAGCGGTTCCGGATCAAATAAAACTGCTTTCAGAGGGTACAGTGCGCCGAAAAACGCGAATTTACTAGGACAACAGCCATAAGTTGAATGCGCTAGGAAGCTCCAGCTTCTCTTTATTCTTTGTGCGCTGATATCTGATTATTCTCGGCGAATAACTTGCCGGCCTATTCTGGTGATAGCCGAGCTGGGTTACAGGTGGCCTCACGCTGGCTGGACCTCCGGTCTGTTAATAAGACCTTCTTTCAAACCCAGGTGTTGATTCAAACCTCAGTGGGAAAAGCCCCATTTTGAAAAGGCCATTAGAATCCGGGCTGAAACCGCTGATCAAGTAAAGTCGATGCTTGGGGTACGCGTTCTGGAAGAGTCCGTTCAAGAGGTTACGATTGCAGAAAACTTTCAGAGGTCTTGAATAGCGGCGCCGTTTGTCGCGTGTTAGAATCAGCTCACAATCCGCGGGACTTCTCACAGCCCATAGTGGTGTCAGATGCGCGAACCTTACACTTTACCTAGCGTCAACACCTCATTGCCGCGAGCAGTCAGTGTCTTCTATTCCTATTCCCACAAAGATGAGACTTATCGGGACGAACTTGAAAAACATCTCAGCGTGATGCGACGAAAAGGCGAGATCGACGCTTGGCACGATCGAAAAATCACGGCCGGTGATAATTGGAAAAACTGCATCGACACCAACCTCGAAAAGGCTGACCTCATACTCTTACTCGTTAGCTCGGACTTTCTCGCGTCAACCTATTGTTACGAAATAGAGATGGAGAGAGCCATGCAACGCCACCTCGCCGGCGAGGCTCGAGTAATTCCGATCATCCTGCGTGCCTGTGACTGGTTCTCAGCGCCGTTTGCCAAGCTCCAGGCCTTACCGACAGACGGCGAGCCCATCAGCAGTTGGCCGGATCAGGATACGGCTTATCACAACGTGGTCGCTGGAATCAGGCAGGCAATCTCACAAGTAGGCGTTGAGGCGGCGCGGGGGGAAATGAGCCCACCGCACCGCAGAACGATCACGGCTCGTGGAAAGGCACTGTTGCTCGCGGCTTTCGTGTTGCTGCTTATAGGCGCTGCCTATCTTTTGATTTGGAAGCCGCTGCAGCATGCGGCCACCCCACCAACCGGTGTGCGAGATCTCATCGTTACTGGTTTTGTGTTTGACGCTGACAAAGTCCCAATCGCTCGAGCGTTAGTTGAGATTGAGGGCTTCCCTGCCAGTGCTGACGAAACCGATAGCACGGGTCGCTTTAGCCTCGATTTTACTGGCAAACCGGGTGACTGGATTGTTCTCAAGATTAGGAAGGAAGGATACGGGGAAGAAAGGACCAAGTTCGTGTTGAACGATAGTCCGAAGGTAGTCAAACTCGGGAGGAAATAATATGAAATCTCTCACCCTCACATTAAGCATCAGTCTCCTGTTGTGGGTTTCGGCTGCCGCTCAATCAAGCTCCTCACAGTTGATCGGCAGAGTCACAGTCGGCAAAAAACCTGTGCGAGGCGTGCAAGTGATCCCGTCTAATGGTGACCCCGTTTTCACGAACCCAGACGGAACTTTTGTAATCAAGTTTCATGGCAAGGTCGCTCCTGGAGATCCCACCACCCTCACGTTGGACGGCAACTGGGTCATCATCAGCCCCTTCGGAGGAGTGACCAACACCCAACGCTTCGATAACAAGGCGGAGATAACAATCCAGGTTCAGCCCAGAGATTCTCTTGGGGCCACCTCGCCTGAAAGCATGCTGGCGATGGCCAGAGAAGTAATAAAAAGGAAGTCGAATCGGATCTTTGGCTTGAGCCGAATCGTTAAACGCCTGACGACCGAAAAACAGGGGTTAACGTTGCAACTCGACGGGACTAACCAATTCATGTCAGCGCTACAAACCCAACTCATTGAATGGGAGGTCATGCAGGAGTTTGCGGAACGAGTCGGCTTTCCAATGGAAAAAGTTGAAGAGGCGTTTGTACATTGGGTCAATACTCACTATGAAGGGTACAAGGAGGAAGATGAGGCGATTCAGCTATCACTTCGCAAAGACTGGAGCGTGTCAGCCAAACTGGCGGAAGGGTCCATGGATAAGAAGCTTCGAGACGTCGACCGCCTTCGCAAAGAAGGGGAACGAGTCGAACAGGAACAAAACAAAGCAATCCTCGATGCTTTCAAGGACGCGCAGGTCTCAGCGGATTCCTATCGAGAACTTGGTGACATGAGGAAGTCAATCGAGATCTATGACAAGGTCGACAAGCAAATCACCCAGCAAAGAAATTTCAAGGAGGTCTTTCGCAGTGAATGGTCGTCAATCAGGTTATCCCTCGCACTAGCTACATCTAGTCTGGCACGCGACGCTCCGCCTGACGAGCGAGACAAACTCGCCCGCGAAACTCTAAAGCACTGTAACGATGGACTCACGGTCTACAAGCAAGACACTGATCCGTTACAGTGGGGCGTACTTCAGTTCTTAACGGCTGGCGCACACTTTCTGTTGTCTCAGAACCAGCGGGGTCTCGAGCGGGAACAAACAGTTCGAGAAGCAGGAAAACACCTTTACCTGGCCCTTCAGGTTGAAAAAGTTGCGATTTCCAACCAGCAGTGCCCTAAGAAGTGTCTGCTGATGTTCCGGGCCGCGATAGGACTTGTCGCAACCGTAGGCGGTAGCCTAGTCGAGGGAGACGAGGGAGCCCGCCTCATGACTGAAGGCTCCAAATCGCTGGAGGGGACTCTTAGCGCACTCGGGAACGAATCAACCGCAGAGCAGCCGATGCTCGAACTCTTGATTGCGGGAACCCACTACGCCCTTGCAGAACAGGCAACCGGTAAGAAAGCCAAAGTCCACTTTGAGCTTGCTAGAAAACATGTCGAACATTTGCGCGCTGATCCGGCAAGAAAACTACCGCAAGCTAGCGTGGAGTTTGCTGATGAGTTGGTGGGAATGATCTATATCGGCCTCGCAGAGCAAAGCGGCGGACAAGAAACCGTTAAATACGCCAGGTTAGCGATCGCTCAATTCGAGAGTTTCATAAAAGCCTGTAAACCAACTCCCGGAAACACTTGTCATTGGGCCGAACAGGGAATGCAGGTCGCGATCGGCGTTTTGCTCAGCAAGGGCCAGCCCGCTGAGGCAACGGCGGCCGCTATTCGTTTCGTTTCCATTTTGCGAAAGTGGCTGGAAATACTGCCACGCGAATCTAACAACGAATTTCGGCTACGCGCGCTAACCTCATTGGGGCGTACGCTCATCGCGCTTGGCAGTATAAAGCCGGGAAAGGAGGGAGTCGCGGAACTCAACCAAAGTATTGAAGTCGTCGATCAAGCTCTTCGTGAGACTCCTGAGAAAGAGCTGCAACAACGGAGCTGGTTGCTAGTCGCAATGTTGCAGGCCCAGTTTGCACTGGGTAATAAAGTCGGTTTTGATAAAAGCGCTCCGAAAATTAACAGCACCCTGGCGACCATTGATTTCCTTCTGCGCGATCCTGAGCAATGGCAAGCAAAAACGGTTTGGGTAGGTGCGAAACTTTACCTTTCCGTCTACCTGCGAAATTTGGCGAAAGAGCTGAAGGGGGACGAAGCAAAGTCTAAACTCGAACTCGCTGTGAAGCACGTCAATGATGCACTGAAGTCCCTGACACCGGGAACCAGTGATTGGGCTTCCGCAAACCTCGCCCTGGGTTACACATATTTGGCACAGGCATCATGGCTTCCCCGGGATCAAGCGATATCAAAGGCCAACGATGCCAGCCAGGCTTTTGAACGCTCCCTGACTGTTATCAAACTAGCGAATTCACCGAGTGATTGGGCCCGGACGAGGGCTGACCTCAGTGGATCCTTATTCGATTTGGGAATGCAGCTTGGCCCTGAGCAAGGTGAAAAGAAGCGCCAAACCGCACGAGAACTGCAAAAAGAAACCATAGCCAGTCTAGACGCCAACGACTACCCAATGGAGTGGGCTCACGCCCAGGCTGGTTTAGGTCATTTTCTTTTCCTCTCTGCGTCCCTACTGGAAGGCGAGGCCAGATTGCAGAAACTACAGGAAGCTGCCAAGGCATTTGAACTAGCACTTACCAAATTGGATTCTTCGAATGCTCCGACCTCATGGGCCACGGCAGAGGATGAATATGGACAAGTGTTGGTAGAAACTGCTCCGCTAGTGGGAACAGATGAAGCAAAAATCAAGCAGCTCGCAGCGGTGGGAGCTTTTGAAAAAGCCATTGCTATCAAGCCACCGACAATGGCGCCACTTCCGCACGCATTCACACAAGCCAGACTCGGCCACGCACTCAAGGACCTCGCGGAATTCCAGGGTAAGGATGGTTATGACGGACTCATGAAGGCCATTGAGGCTTTTCAACACGCGATCGAGGTGTTTCCGCCGGGGGAAGAACCCTGGTCCACAGCCCAGTCAGAATTAGGATACGCGCACTATCTAGTCGCTCGCTTCGGTCGTGACAATCAGCGCGAGAGCGTTGCAGCGGCGATTGAGGCCTACAAAAAAGCTCTGCCCTTTGATAGCAAGGCGGATCCAACGAAAGGGGCTTTCACGAAGGCTGATCTGGGGGACGCTTTGAGTTTCGCCGGCTGGATAGGCACAGAGAGTGAACGCCTTGCGCGGTGGAAAGAGGCGCTTGAAGTTTTGACTGAGGCGGTTGTAGTTCTCAAACGGAGTGGCGACACGGCGATACGATGGGCCAGGGCGCAGGGCCAACTTGGCAGCATCCAATTTGCGTTAGCACTTACGCCAGGTCAGGAACGCAATCGCAATCTGAACGCGGCACTGAGAAGTTTTCAAAATGCACTTTACATCTTCCAGGTTGACAGCCTTAAAAACGATCGCATTGACGCGCTAATCGGCTTAGGCGACACGTATTTTCAGCTTAGGCAGGCAACTGAATCCAAGAAATCCTACGAGGCAGCACGGGCCTTAGATGATCAGGACCCCCGAGCTCTCACCGGCCTCGCGGCGCTTAACCATGAGTTAATCTTTGACTTCGTGGAAGCGCTACGACTACAACGGCAGCTGGTTGATCGCGACCCTACCCATCTCGACAACCAGGCCTCCCTAGCGGAGTTCTATCTTTCTGCCAATGCGTTCCTTGAGGCGGATCAGTTACTAACAAAACTACTGGACCGCTCCGACCTCAGCGTGTCCACAAGAATCCCGCTACAGGCGCTGGAAATCACCAATGCCGTGCCCCTCGGTCAAACCGCGCAAATTCCTGAGAGGCTCAATGCCTTGATCAGGACCACAGAAGAGCAACCGGCTGACTTTACTTTGACCTGGTGGTTTGACGGCACAACCCGCTTCATCTCGCGGAGCAAGCCGCTGGCAGCGAAACGTAAATGGCTCTTGCAACTGTTTTCCGCCCTCAAGAATGGCAACCGTGATTCGATCGTAGCCGGCTTGCGACGGACGTCCGCCGACTACAACAGCCCAGCAAAATAATGAACGACAAGAAACAACTGGACATGACGGGCGCTGCGCTATGGCGGACGGTTTCAATATCTCGACGTCAGTTCACCTACGGCCAAAGGCGTACACGTCAAAGGAGTTTTAGTCTGAACAATAGCCGACATGAAAGTCGAAGGGCTGGTGCCTCTAAACTTCGTTTCCAAGTAGTCTTTGAAAGCGGCAGTTTGGATTGTCCCCGCCTGACGCATCCATAACTAACTACCGACCACTCCCGAAATCGATACCCTAAGCCCGTCTCGGGCCTCAACAACCGCTCACAGAGTCCACCGAATCAAGTAAAACCACCAACTGTTGTCGTTAGGATAAATCGACCTTTACTTTAAGCGCGGCTAGCTGATATAAGCCGTCAACCATCAGTTATCCACACATCCTGGAGACCTTACGAAATGGGTGTATTCGATATTTTCGAAAATAAAAAAAGGACACATGAAAAAGCGTACGGTCGAGGCGCAAGCGACGGGTCTAAAAGTCGATGGTTCGCTGATGTTGTTCACGATTTCAAGCATGGCCAACCGTTGTTTGGAAAGCGTAATACTTATGACAAATCCCATGACGCCGGATATCACGAAGGGAGAAGAGGCAAGAGGCAACGCGAACGTGCGTCAACCGTTTAGAGTTCCACTTCCACTGACTCAAGTCCCTGGGATGCGGCTTTAAAGCTTTGCGCCCTACTGTTCATAATATGTTTTGTTATCTACTACCTCGGGCCGATAGACTGGAAAATGAGCACTCACGCGACCAGCGAACGAACGGCTCACCACATCAATGCTAACGAATTGAACCTTCGATCGGGACCTGGCACGCAATATCCAATCGTTAGAATACTTCATCGGGGCGACGAGATTATTTCCCTCGGGGCGCAACAGAAAGCAGATGGATACCTATGGGTCCGTGCCGCAACTCCCGATGGTCAGACAGAAGGATGGATTGTTCGCCAATATCTATCTAGGTGATCGGCCAGATTCGTTCGATCGCTCTTACCTCAAAAGGAGACTCACCATGAAAACTCTCCGACGTGTTTTCGCTTCACTTTTACTCACTTCTTGCTCGTCGTATATCAGATAGAATGCTGTAAAGAATATCATTCCAAGATCAAACTTAAGGTAGCGAGGCCTAGGATTCCTTTTTCTGTTTATATATGTCCTCTGCTTTGCTGAGTGCTTGCTGAGGTGGGTTGAGAATTGCAGCAGCCAAGTGCTGGATTTTTGTCAGCATCTCAAAAGCCTGGCAGAAGTTTTCAAACGCCGTTAATCTCGCCTCTTCGAATCTTGGGAGCAGAGTGTCAAGGCGCGCGAGAGGGTCCATACAGGTCCTGCTCAGGTCCAGATACTCCTGTAGGTATTTCCTGAGCACTTCAAAATTCTGCGCCAACTCAATTGCGAAACCATCCGGGTCGTCGATTGGCTCCTCATGGCGCTTTTGCACCCTTTCAATCAGTGCGCTTACATGGGGGGAGAAGCGTGTGAATTGGTGCCCCGCCACGCCGAGCTTTTCCAGGTCTGCGCTAAGAGTTTCGGATAGTCCAAATCGGTTTGGACCTTTCATCTGCTCCTCCATCTCAGTGAAAAACTTTCCGAGGTCTTGGACTCGTTTTCTGAGTTCCTTAACGGGAGCATTTTCGAGCAGCTGACAGGCGAGCGTGACTTGCTGTTTCCGGTCGAGATAAAGGTAAACCGACTCAAGTGTGTCGACATATCCAAAATCAATCTTAAAGGTGGGGCGCGCGCCAATCTGCTCAAACACAAACTGTTGCCATAGGGGCAGCAGTTCACCGATTAGTTGAATGAAGCTGTGGGAGTTTTGAAGAATCAACAGGCAGTCGTTGGCCAGCTCCTGCTCATCGTGCACCAGCAGCTCCTGAGGTATGGGCAGCCGGAGTATGCGAAGAAAAGCGGCCTCATTCATCTGAAGAGCCGCGGCAACCCAACGCAGGTTTTCTCTTTCCGGTAAGTGTCTTGCGTTTTCCCAGTCGCTCCACTCCTCCCCGGCTCGAACCAGTTTATGATTCTTCTTCTTACGGGCGCGCCGAGGCGGGCGCCGACGTATTCCGAGCCGCCTTTCCTCGGCGGCGCGCAATTCTTTGGCCTTTAGTTCAGCTTCGGCCTGGGTCAGTCCACATGCGAGCCTCATCTGTTTGAGAAATCGCCCAAACTTGATTTTTCGTGCGCCCTTATCGTCACCGGCCTTCTGGCAAGCGTATAACCTGGCAGCCCAGTCTTCGGTCCAGACTCGGTGAAACCATCGCGGTTCCTTACTCGCGCTTAAATCCTTAGCGGTCATTATTTAAAGTGGCCTTCCCATGCTGCTTCCCATGCTCCTATTGTAAGGTCTAAATAGGGGATTTGCGCCCCGATTTGAAGCCCAAAATTGGAATTTAATGGTGATTTACGCAAGGGAGGGATAAGGCCGTGTAAAAATTGAAAAACCTAGCGACGTTACTCGCTAGGTTCTCCAAAGTTTCGCAATTGATGGGCCGCCAGTTCTCCAAAACTTTTCGCGGCACGTCAACCCAGTCAACCCCGGCCATATTGGCCGGACGCTGCCCGTCTGTCTTTATACCAAAAAACGGCGGCGGTGTGCAAGTCCGAAATTAACGAAGGAGCAAAAAAATGCGTACCCAAGACGAAGAAAAACCCCGCCACAGCCTGCCAGTTAGCAAACCTCCGGCCAGCCGCTACGGGAACAACCGTTTTATTTTCTACAGTCCAACCCTGGGAAGGCGATTGATACTCGGTAGTGGAATTGAGTGGGATGCATGCGTCGAGATCGAAGCCACCCATAAGAAACACTATTGTGAACAGCCCCGCCGGGTCCAGGTGCTTCTGCGCGATGGGCTGGTCAGGACTGTCTTTGATTTCTGGATCCACTGGCCCGACGGTAGCGAGGAGTACCGTGAGGTCAAGCTCACATCGGATCTGGTGCCGGGATCTCGCGCTTTGGTACAGATCGAAGCCCAGAAAACCTTCTGTCGTCTGCACGGTTTCAAGCATACCGTGGCAACCGAAAAGACAATCCGCGCCAACCCGCTGTATCTCGACAATTGGAAACGGATCCTCACCCACCTTGGCATGACATCGACGATTGATCTCCGGCCGATCACGAAGAGATTGGTACGGCTCTTGAGGACTGTCCGCCGCTGCCGGATGTCGACGCTCGAATCCGCGCTTGCGGCGTTCGATCCGGTTCTGGTGAGAGCGGCGATGTACACGTTGATCCATCGCAGGGAGGCGACGGCAGATCTGAAAAACGAGGTCCTCGGGCCATCACTTTATCTGGAGGTGGTCGAATGAGCTGCACTACTCGCTTTGATCGGACTACGCTCACTGATAAAGAGCGCGACGTCACAACCTGGCCGATGGCCGACCCATTCCAACTGAGTAATGAAACGCAAGCGCCTTGCACGACTGCAGCCGGCGGTTGGCGCATATCTCGCCGGCGGCAAGGTAGCCGACATCTGTCGGATCTACGGCGTCTCCAGGAGTGAATTGCTCCGTGTGGTTAAACGCTGTCTGACCGCCCACAGTGATGGGCAACTTTGGGGCTTCCGCGCACTCATTTCCCACATTCACCAGACCGGATACGTCCGCCTAAAAGTCGTGGCCGTAGCAATCGGGTCTGGGCGAGGCGGGCGCGCGGGAGCCCTGACGCAATTGTTTGACAAGTTTCCGCAGCTGGCTGAGCTGGTGCTGGACGAGTTTCTCAAAAGACATTCGACAGACACGGTTCACGAGGCGCGCATTCCCCTGAAATCCCTTCACAAGCGCCTGCTCAAGGCTTGCCGCAAACTGGGGTTAACCGTCAGGGATTACCCCTTGAACCAAAAGTATCTGGGTCGTGCGGCGCTTCACCGCTATGTGCAAAGCCTCATGAACACGCCGGCGGCAATTGCCGCGAGATGTGGCGAGGCGGCGGCTCGAAATTTCGTCACCGACCTAAGCGAGTTCGCAACAGAGCGCGTGCTGCGACCGCTTCAGCAAGTTGAGTTTGACGGCCACCGGATCGATCTGCTGTGCACGGTACTGATTCCTTCACCATTCGGAGGGTACGAGAGAAAGGTGATCGAACGCTTCTGGATTCTGGCGATCATCGACCCCGTCACAAGGCTAATCCTCGGATACGTGATTACCTTGAACCGGGAGTACAACCAGGACGATGTGCTTCGTTGCGTAAAGAACGCCGTCACACCGTGGCAGCCGATGAAGCTCACAATCGATGGTTTGAACTACCCGACAGGTGGCTGCTTTCATTCCGACAGCGACCCCGATCTGCGATGGGCCGTTTGGGAGGAATTCAAGTGGGATAACGCCAAAGCGCACTTGGCAGACAAAACGCTGGACCGCCTCTGCGGAACGATTGGCTGCATTCCTAATCCCGGTCCGGTTGCAAACCCCAACCGGCGACCGTTCATTGAACGCTGGTTCCATACCTTTGAGGCAAACGGCTTCAGCCGTTTACCTTCGACCACTGGCAGCCACCCCAAGGATCCAAAACGCAGGGACCCCGAAAAAGCAGCGCTGAAACACGAGATTTGGTTCGAGGAGATCGAGCAGATCACCAGCGTCGTCATTGCCGATTACAACAACGACCCACACTCGGGGATCGGAAACCGCTCGCCGCTGGAACATCTGAGCATGCTACTTCAAGACGAGGAGACTAAACAAATGATTAGGAAATTGCCTGAAGTGACCCGAAATAATCTGCGCCTGCTCGACCTGGAAGTCAGCAGGGACGTTCAAGGCGATGTGAAGGCGGGGCGCCGCTGTTACATTGAATTCCAAAGCGTCCGCTACACAAGTCCGCTGCTGGCGCGCAGCCCGGAGCTAATTGGCAAACGGCTGCGCCTAAGGGTCGATCCCGAGAATGCCAGTTCGCTGCGGGCCTTTCTTCCGAACGGCGCCGAACTTGGCATCCTCACCGCCCATGGTATTTGGGGCCGCACACCCCACACCCTGGAAGCCCGTAAGGCGATTTTTGCTTTAC
The DNA here is from genome assembly GCA_034665305.1 of Blastocatellia bacterium. Lineage (GTDB taxonomy): Bacteria > Acidobacteriota > Blastocatellia > Pyrinomonadales > Pyrinomonadaceae > DASXRU01. The sequence goes on from JAXDFZ010000023.1 coordinate 10,833, forward strand.
GCCGCCGGAAGCTACTCCGATACGTGGAACATGAAGATCCGATCCATGTGTACCTCGATTACCTGGCGCAGAAGGCTCAGAAGAGTAAAGCCGCGGCGCGTGAATACACTAAGACCCGGCGCGCGCACGATGCGCTTGCCCGCGAGCCAAAGCAACTCACTTCAGTGGAGCGGCAAAAAGAGGACCTGCTTGAGTCGGATTCGTCGTCGTCGCCCGCAATAATTCAGAAAGGACTGGTGTATTAGTAATGACCAAAAGAAACTCAACTACAACTCGTTCACAACTGGTTCGGCCGCAGGTGGCGCCGGGTACACACCCTGTCGAAACCGGGAGATATGTGATTTCGACTCCCGCCATCACAATATTGCTCAAGACTCTGCTGCGGTGGATTGATCGCCGCGCCCCAGGCGGTTGCGTTCACAGTCCCCCGCGGACAGGGAAGACAAGGGCGATCCGGTTTCTTTATGAACTACTCAAGGAAAACCTGGGCGCTGTTCCCATGCTCACCATGCTTTGCCGTGACATGAACCGGCCTTCGGAGCAGAACTTCCTGCAACAGCTTTTGCGAGCGGGCGGGCACAGTCTTTGGGAAGCTGGGAATGCTACAGTTAAGCTGCACCGTCTAATCGAGTATTTGGTGGCCAAAGTTGAGGAAAGCGGTCAGCCTCGACTCATTTGGTTTCTGGACGAGGCCCAAAATGTTCACGAACCTGAATACAACACGCTAATCAATATCCACAACGAATTAGATGCTCGCGGCGTCGTCCCAATGTTTGTCTTGGTGGGACAGCATCAGCTCCTCGGCCAAATCAATACTTTCCGAACCAGCGGCAAAACACAGATCCTCGGGCGATTTATGGTGGAGCAGTTCCAATTTAAGGGGGTGACCAGCCGAGTGGATGTTGCCTCCTGTCTTCAGGCTTACGACGAAGCGACCGAGTTTCCCGCGGGAAGCGGTGTCTCGTTCACCTCATATTTTTTTCCTGATGCCTACCAATTGTCAGGATTCCGTTTGAAGAATTATGCCGGCGATGTCTGGCAGGCATTCAAACAATTGAAGGAGGAGAAATCACTACCTGCGGGGAAGGAAATCCCCATGCAGTACTTCTGTCGCACCGTAGAGTACATCTTAAAGACTCGCAAGACTTTTGATATGACGCCGACAATTTCGCCGGCCATGTGGAAAGCGGCTGCTAGCACTTCCGGGTACCTCGATGCCGAACACTATCTTGTTCCCGACCTTGGCGAAGATGAAGGATAACCTCAGCCCGGAATCATATTGCTGGCGGCGAATATGGTTCAACCGGTACGAAAGTCTGTGGAACCTGTTGCGGAAGTTTTCCTACTTCAACGGAGCCACTTACAAACAGATGCAGGACTTCCTGGGAAAGGGAACGGCGGTAGTGTACCCGTGGCCGTCGCGGAAGAGCGTTGATCTGCGAGGGTACGGGAAGTTAGATCCGGCTCGGCTCGCTCATTTATTTGGGGTCGATCGATTGACCTTGGATGAAAGCACGACAAGCCATTTCCTTTCTCAGGGGGAGCACGATCTTCTAATCGGCGCGTATCTCAGGTTCTGTGTCTCGTGTCTTAAAGAGGGTTTTCATTCTTCGCTGCATCAGGCCATGCCACTGAAGAATTGCCCAGTGCATGGCGAGCCCCTGAGAGACCGTTGTCTTCGGTGCGGGACTCAAGTTGAATATACGGTGAGGTCCGTGCCCTTCTCGAAAAGCGTTGGCTGCCCCCAGTGTCTGCAACTGCCAGCAGATAAGTCTCAAGTAAGAAGAATATTCAGCTATGTCTCCTCTGAGAGGGAGGGGAAGCTTCACCTGGCGAGTCTGTTTTTACTGCGCCACCTTGAAACGCGACAGCCCGTCTGCCGGAGCAGTCAGTGGCTCATCTCGAGTAGTCTGACTGGAGCTTCGAGGCGACGGGTTGTCCGCGTCGCTGTCAATTGGGCGCAGATGCCCGATGGCATTCCCGAGACTGACAATGCTGTCGCTAATCAAACCTATACTCGTTTCGATTATCGTAGTAGGGAAAAAACAGCCCTCCGCGTTCCAAGATGGACCGAGAAAGAAAATCAACGGCCGCGTCTTACTGCCGAACTCTTCTCCATTCTCAAAGCAATTCGGCGACGATTAGAGAAGTTATGGTTAGGCCAGCATCGAAGGTGTGTTTTCAGTTTAGCACGCAATGAAACGATGTTCCACCGGGTGCAGCGAGGTACTCGCTGTCCTTACGCGAATACGCTTCTGCTCTGGCGACTTCATTTGGAGGGTTTCGATAAATTGCATCAGCTACTGCGCCAACATCGCGCTCGAGCCCATTACAAGTTCGACGTGCCCATACATTGGTATCCTCCTCATCCCTATCTCCCGCCCCCATTGCTACATCGGATCTTCGCCATGGAGTGCCTGGCACTATTGGAGAAATGCGCCCTGCTGGTCAGGAAATATCGCCGCAAAGATCAGCACACGTTCTCTTCCGCCTTTATTAGTGAAATAGGCGGCAAGCACATGCCACATTGGCTTGTGGAACGGCGGCCGGATTACGGCCTGCGGCTTCACGTTTGGAAACATACATCGACGCTTGCTTCATGGAGGCTGATTAATTTCCCTGGGGCTTCCGGCCCTTTCAGTAAAGGAACCAAGTGCGATCACGAGCACGCTCGTTTGCTGGAACGCCAGTTTGATGGTCGGCGTCAGTCTCGGATGGCGCAAGAGCCTTCAATGCCGGTACCGAAGGCTCTCGCAACGAGGAGGAGAAAAAGCCCACCATTAAGCATGCAATCCATCACCTAGTCTTCGGCCTCGAGGGAGGCTCGACCGCTACACTCGTTCAGTTGGACCACCGACAACAAAGGCTAAATTGACTCAAAGGCCGACAAGCTTAGGTCCGAGCTAAGGTACCAGAACGCGCGGCGCGTGGCTCCCGAGCGAGCAGAATCGGCCGAAAAGTGCTAAAATATGCAGGATCTGACCCGCTAGCGATAGCGCATAGGATCATCCGATGACCCCCGGTCAGATGAGGGGTGTTTTATGGCCGTTCGCTCATTGCGTGAGATCGCTTTTGGCCTTAGAATCCTCCCCCACTACTGGCAATGATCCTTGCCATTGGCCAACTTAGATAGGAGTCCCCTCAAAGCGTCAGGGTCCATGTCTGCAACCGCTGAAAAAACGATTCTTCCCATCAATGTGGGTCCGCTTAATGGTCTTGGTTCCCTGTGCTTCCACGCCGCCAAGACCTTGAGTCACTTTAGTGATCTCTACAGAGAGGGCCACGTGCCCAAGGTCGTTTGGGATCTTAGGAACGTGCAACCACGCCACATGAGCATGGCCGGCTTAACTGCCTTCCTGGCTACGGCCTATCGACTTCGGAAATTTACGACGAACGCGCCCAGCGTGCAGGTGAGCTGGAACCCTCAGGTCTTCTCCTTTTGGGAAGACATATCCTTGTTTCGAATTGTAAGTGAGCACGACATTTTTCGCTGGCCGGACGCGGTGACCGGCGGCTCTTGGTTTGGTGATACAAATCCGAACACCGAACTACTCATGTTCGAGTATAAGGAACATGTGCCTGATCGATCGGATAACTTAGATTATTGGAAAACGTGGAAAGACACTGTCAGACAGAAATTCAAGGATCTCCTTCTGTTGAGATGCGGTCGACTCTTTGAATCCACTTGGCGGAGCATAGATTTTCCGGAGAAGCTCAAGGATCAAGTAGCGGTGGCGAGCGCCGAATTGGTTGTCAACTCGATTCTGTGGGGCGGATCAGCCGCATTTGTCGGCCTCCAGAGAACAAGTAATGGGATCACCGTCGCAGTCTGCGACAGCGGACACGGGTTTTTCCATTCGCTATATGCCCAGGAATCGTCGAAGCAGAAGGTGTATCCGCAGAATAATCTTGAAGCCCTAGTAATTGGTTCGTTGATTAACACGCGCGAGTATGGGCTCCGTCGAGTCATAAATACGGTTATCCAAAACGGTGGTAAAGTCTTAATGTCCTCTTATGATTCCGAACTCCACTGGAAGGAGCCCCTTTGGATGCGAATTCAACAAGCCACAATCGAGACCGAAGGTCGCCCAGTCGATCTCGGCATGCTCACCCAGACTATTGGTTCGCCTGTCACGGGCTCTCCAACAGATGAAGATCGCCGCGATGGTTTCTGCCGGCTATGGAATTATGGGCTGCGTGGAGTTCGCATCGCGTTTGAGATTCCACTCCGACGGGAGGAACAATTCCGCTAATCCTCACAATGCGCCCCCTACCAGTTCTTCGTCACGATGATTTTGTCTATTCCCGTCTAAAGGCTCTAGCTTGGGTCACCAACGGCACCGGACTGCCTACACTCCTTCAGGCAAATGCGGGTCGAGCAGTAGCCCACATAATCGAGCACGATGAGCCGACAAAGCCCTTAGTACTGGATTGCAAAGGGATCGGGGAAGTAGACGACCATGCACTTGAGAATGCTAGAACCTTACTACAGAATCAGCAGCGTCCTCTGGTGCTACTGAACGCCGGGGCGATCGACGCCTCCATAAAGAGGGAACTCGGAGAATATAGCCTCATATTAATCGGCGGAATGCCGGTATATATCTTGGGCGACGACACGATTGATCGCGGCATTGCCAGCCGCTTTATTCAGCAAGCCAAAGAAATCGTTGATGCGTACGTTGCCACGCACGTTAAGGAATGCTTCCAGAAGTACGAAGGAGGACGGCAACGAATGGCCTCTACTCCACTACTCGCTTCCGGTGTATTTGACGCGCGGCCGTTGATTTCCGACCCGTTGAAATTTGTTTGGATCAGCCTGCTCATGGCGGACGGCTTGGAAGACTTTCTTGATAGGCCGCTCGAACAACCTCAATCTGCTGACGAAGCCAATAAACCTACCCGGCATTTCCGCTTATTGGCGGTGAGTTTAAGAGGAAGTCCGCTGGCGGCCGCAGTGGGACTACTGTCTGGGCGACATAAGACGATAGAGATAGTCGACCACATGGGGCCAAAATATAAAATCCTTGAGGAGCCATCTCTCCGCTCTACTGCTGTAGAGGAGGATTACATTTATGTGGGAGACTTTGTTATCGGGGGAACGGAGTTGAGGATCGCGCAGGCCTATGCTCGCAGTAAAGGTAGCAGGATAAAACACGCTGTAGTAATAGGGCGAATGCTTGAAACGGCGGAATACAACCTCGATTTCGACATCACCAGTCTAGTAAACCTGCATGAATGTTCCCCAAACGAGAGGTTCGTTTTTCTAGACTACTGATTCAATCCTATGTTTAGCATACTTCATATAACCGATCTCCACATTCGTGACCCTCATGGTTCTGAGGAGTACTTAAGGATAGGTTTCTTCGATGAGTATTTGGATTCGTTGGTCGTGACTGCAAGGCCCTTGCTGACCAAAGAGCCGAAATGCTTGATCGTGACCGGGGACTTTATTGACAGAGGAAATGCCAATAATTTCGATCATGCCAGCACCGTTATCCGATATTTGGCCGACAAACTCAAAATGCCCTACGATCAAGTGGTCGTTTGCAACGGCAATCACGACATCCTTCGAGCTTATGAAACGACGGGGGATCTCGTGGCCGCGCGGAAACCTTTTAAGGATTTCGCATCTCAGTTTGGCAATGGAACGGCGATCCACGAAACCAAGAGAGCTGTGCTGTTAAACCCTCTTGAGAAGCTGTGGTGCTTAATGATCGATGCGACGCTTGGCAGCAATGGCGAGGATCACCCGGGAAATCTCGAGTCGAATGAAGCCGACGAATTAATGGGATGGATTAAGTCCGTGCCCTTGGACGACTTGCTAGTGATCGGTGCGCATTACCCAGTTCATAACATTATGGCAGAAGGGGCAGTCTTCGACGAAGAGGACCCTCTATGGAGCAAGCGTCACATGTGGGGTAAAGGCGAGATACTGAAGGAACGGATCCGGCTAAGGGAGGAGCGTCCTCAGATAATCTGGCTCTGCGGCGATATTCATAAATCGTTTAATGTGTCGCATAATGGTCAACGCTTCATGGCAACAGGGAGATTAGGCACCATGACGGCTATTGCTGATTCACAGGTGCGACGTCACGCTCGGATCATCAACATGAATGGCGCCCGGACCCCACCTGAAACATGGCTCATGGAGTTCGTCCCCATCGGCCATTCCTCGCAGTCGCACTTAGGACGTTGGAAAAAGACGTCGGAGGAACAGACCAGTGCCCAGACGTCTGATTTCTTATCCGAGTCGCCTGTCATCGTTCCAGATGTCATTACTGCTAGTTCGAAATCTGAGGCAGCTAGCGAGCCCGTACCGATTAAGCTTCTGACTCCGTCAGTTGTAGCGCCGGTTAATGCAGCCGAGGTAGCCTCTCGCAAAGGAATCGGTATTGCGACAACTCGGGGCTTCGATGTTGAATTAATAAATGCCGAGCTTCAAGAAGAACTTCTTCAGACAATACGAGACTCTGGGCTCTATCATTTTGGCAGATTCGACACAGCCGACGTTGAAGTCTCGCTGGCTTGGATATCAATGGGGCTGTTACTAAACAAAGAGGGAATCCTGCCGTCAATTTTGAGTTCAATGTCCGAATGGTTGAACGGTAAGCTTGGTGACAACCAGAGTGAGTCTCAATCTCACAGTTTGTTGATCGGTATGGATTGTTGGGGATCTGTAATAGCCAGTCAACTATCGGTGCTAACGGGTTTACCAAACATCTGTGTTGCAGAACGAGGAGGCGGCCAGCATTACCTTCCGTCCGAGACCCTCACTAGCGCTTGTTTTAGTGAAATTCAAAAAGCTGCGACCATAATCTTGGTTAGCGATGTTGTCGCAACCGGACTAAGTTTAGTCCGGTTGCACCAGAAGATCGGCATAGGTGATTCGGCGGCACAACATAAGCGATGGCTTGCGCTGTCCATTATGTGCGATGAAAAACAAAACCGCAGCGCAGACTGCGGATTTCTCGAGGGAAATGGGACTACTTGCAAAGACCTGCGAATGCCAATTCTTCCCATAGATCAACTACCGCCAGAAAACATCCTTGCCCCTTTGATTTCGTTTAGGTAGCAAAGTCCTAATCAATCACTGTGTTTCGGCGCGATTAATATGGCTCCCCTGCTATTGCCTGGACAATTCAGCTTTCTTTATTTTGCATTTCTCCTTGTAGCCACAGGCCTGGCAGACAGTATCTTTATAGTAAAACTGTCCAAAGCAATCTGGTCTGCCTAACAAATCTAGGATACGGTAAGCACCATAGCCCGTCACGCCGATGAGTGATAGCCGGCCCAAGCCATTGATTGTATTTTCGCGCGTTATCTTAGTGCGCCGATCCAAAGCCTTCTGACGAAGGTCGGCAAGTGCCGAAGTGACCAGCGCTTGTGGGCGCTTAAACCGTAATAGGCCATTGTGCAATTGCCCGTCGATTCCAATCCAAAGGTTTCGGCTGGTGATTCCTTGAAGCGTCACATCAGAAGTTTTGAATATCAAAAACGGCAAACCTGACTGAAAGGCCATCGTTGTCTCCTGCAGCAGGTAAGGAGTTGCGATCTTCAGTGTTGTCGTAGGATAGTCTTGGTCGATCGCGTCGAACCTCTCAGTAGCAACTCCTATCAAACAGTCGCAGGAGTCAACGGCTCTGCGAATTGCGTCATCGGTTTGTTCAGGATAGGAAAGATTTCTGCCAACCGTGTGACAGCGGAAGCCGCACCTGTGAAGATACCTCTCCATAGCATCCACCAGCGGCCAATCGCTGGGACGAATGCTGCAGCTTAAGAAGGTTCTGAGTACTTTATCTGGTTGGACCATTGTTTCAAAAGAAGGACTTGAGCACACGCTGGCTAGAGTTCGACCTTCATCAAGATCATAGGGAACTGCTTCCACTCACTGTCCGCTCGAGATTTGTTTTGCAGCATGTTCGAAACTTCTTACCGCTACCGCAAAAACATGCGCCTCCCGGTGAGGTGGTACTCAACAGGATTCTTAATAGGAGTGGCTGCTTCTCACGCGCGAGTTCCTGCAGATTGATTGCGTCTTCTCCCCGTATCGCGATCTGCCCGGCTGAAACGGGATACTTGATTTTAATTGCACTTTCTGTTGCTGCGATATCGATAAACCGCTGGACTTCGGGCTTGTGCGTAAGGGCAATTTGCTTTGACGGCATCCTTGCCATCGGATTGTCAAAGTCAAACCTAATGCGCTCATCAGGCACGAAGAGGAGGGAAGTCTCGCCATATTTCGAAGGCGAGACGCACAGAATATCCCCATCGGTCTCTACCACCGCGTGGCCGATACAATCGAGCAGCACGTGGTCCCAAACCGCCACATCCCAACCTAAAAGCATGGTGCCTGGATGGTCGACTAGGTATTGTCGGACGTTCAACGTGCACTTGTTGACTAGCGCCCCAGGCGCCGCATGGCGGCGAACGAACACTGGCTTACCACCGGGCACAAGTTGGCCGCAGCCGTCAATAATGGCTACCGTAAGCTTGTCAGGAGTCTTATTAAGGTTGAGCTTCACGTGTGAAGATCTCCCACGATCGAATCGGAAGCATCTCAAAGAATCGCATTGGTTTAGTCAACGCTCTGCAATGTAATGCGCGCGTACTTTGCGGTTGAATACCTAGGGCGTTGACGTCGAACACGGACGAACCGCGATGCAAGGTACTGAAGTAGAGAAATATCCCCGCCGCAGTAATCCGCAAATACATGGTAGTAGTTTGAAGACCACATGAGGCCAAGTCAGTTGAAACTAACGTATAGATGCAGGATGTTGAGATGTCGACGTTGGTGGGGCGGGTGATGGCCAGAGCGAAAAAGATTATCTCTGGCCCCGAAGGATTTTTCTTCGACGACATGGCCAACAAGAAAAGTCTCAGACCCCAAGGTCCTAAGCCGGGCGTTTACAAAAGTGGCGCTAGCCACCAAATCCTGATCTATTACAAAGGCGAGCATAGCGGCCCATTCATGTCCCCTAGCATACTTGCCGGAAGTAAACCTGCCTACGCCTTCCCGGACATATTCGGTGGCCAGATGGCTATCGGTTGAACTGACTCTCTTACACTCGATGCTAAAATAGTCTTCCCGCTCGAACCCGTACAATAGCTTGAAGTCGATGCGTCCGTCTGGGACCAGGAGTTCGGTGTCGGACCAGGTGGCTGCCTCGCACTCGATATGTGGAGGGCCCGTCATACGACGACTCTTTTTCAGTTTCCACAACTGCTGGTACAGCGCCCCGGCAATAGCGGGTTCATGGCTGGCACAGGTTACCAAGCCGCCCCGGCATACCTTGGGCCAGGCGGCGGCTATCAGATCCAGCGTTATTGGGATAATGTCACGCCGTGTGTACCGCTTCATGAGGGCGGGGCGGCCGACCCGCGATATCCGGCTCGAGGTAATCTGAATCATCGTCCTCTTCCTGGTGCTCGGCGAGGATAGCATCAGCATCATTCAATGCGGCCGCCAGCGTCCAATAGCGATACTCGGCAGGCTTCACCACGTAGAGGGACTCGCCGGAGTAGATTCGCAGCAAACGTGTAGCATAGATCTGATTTGCGATCTTAGCCGGTAGTTCATGAGCGATGCTTGCCAAAACTGATTTCAATTCCTGCCCAGACTCCGGTTCATCCAATATGGTCTGTGTTCCGGCGCCGTGAGGAGTGAATTTGACCACACGAAGCGGTGCATCTCCGACCTCCAAAACCGAGGCGGAGATAACCTGACCATCAATGCTGTTCAGAAAGGGCTGTATCACGGCGATACTCTGTTTGGCATAAGCGTTAAGCTCTTTCGGAGTGGGCTTTCGCGCTGCTGGCGACGCATATCTCTTAGTCTTAAGACTAACGGTAACCTGAACCATGTCATTGACCAGAATTCTTTCGGACTCATCCAGTTGGTAGAGGTCGTAAACGGCCTCATTAAGCTCGTTTCGCAGTGGGCGAATTGCCGAGCTTCCCAGCGCAGCTCGCAAGCGACCCTCCAAGTCAACTATGCGGTTTACATGCTGCTCGTCGTAAGAGGGAAGGGGGATTCTGAGCACATCCTTGGGCTTAACTTCATCACGTTCCACACCCCAGACCGAGGACGTAAGAAACAAAAAATAATTTGTAAGGGTGGAATTGGCCACGCCATTCAGGAGGTGAGCCATATTAACCCTGGATCTGGGAAAGGAAATGCCCAGATAGGAATCGGGATATACAACATCGTCGTCGCAGAAGGCAGCCACAAAGTTCCCCGCAGTTAGACCGCGTCCGCTGATAATCAGTGGTCCCTTGTAAATTGAAGCGTCTCTCGGTCGGTGCAAACCTTGCTCTTCAAACAGCGGTAAATTTGCTACATGGACTTCAAAGGGTCTTAACTCTTTCGCCGGCAAATAAGGCATGCCGTACATATGCGAGGCCTCCTTGGTACCGCCAGCTTTTTGGAAGCCTTGGCCCAGTACGCCACCGTTCTCTCGCACAAACTCCAGCAGCGTCGGATATGAACTACGCAAACGTCGAATCAAGGCGAAGTCGCGCGCGCTTCCCCAGGAAGCAATTTTCATGAGATCCGCATCAGATTCCAGATCCAAGAGGCGAAGTGTTTTGATGTCCTCTGGACCAATTTCAATTATTCCATGTTTCTTAAAGCCGGTATTTCTCTTGGGAACAACGAAGGCAACGGTCTCCTCCTGCACTGTCTTAGTCGTGTTGGCGGCAATAAACACCAGCGCCGGGGCAGTGGAGTGAGGAAATATTTTTTCTGTTCGCAGATCCGAGAGATTGATGAGTACTCTAGGTCTGAAACGGCGAAAGAGTTGCTTCTTCGCTTCGCGCGCAGTCTTGGTAGGCGCAAAAAAAGGTTTACCATGCAGCACCATCCCAATCATCGCATCCTCGGCCGCCCAATCACCCATTCGCCAGAGGAATGCCTGATCCGGTGTGTTGCGCGCCAGCGGATACTTACGCTCTTTGCAGTACTTGAGCAGGAGTTTGTGATCGGTTTTTCTGCCGGATTTCCACGGCGGATTTCCCACGATCGCGCCAAACGATCTTTCGACAAATGGTTCTCTGCTATTGAAGGGAGCCTGCTGGTCGAACGCATCAGCGGCAAAGAGATTTTCGCCGATTAGCCGCTTGAACTTCAGTTCGCTCGGAGGCTGGGGTTTGGGATCAAGCTCGAGCGCCGTGAGATATAAACTGAATGCTGCGATCTGAATAGCTTCCTTGCTGATATCAATCCCGAAAATCTGATCCTGCAGGGTTTGCCTGATCAGTTTTCTGGTCAATTTTTCTCCAGCCAGAACCTGTTTAATAACCAGCCGACGAAAACTTTCGACGAGAAACACACCAGAACCGCACGCCATGTCGAGGGCTTTTGTTTGGCCCGAAACGCCGCCAAGTACTTGCGCCAAAACGAGATCCACCAATGGATAGGGTGTGTAATGGGTGCTGCGCTGACGTGCGACTTTGCTGTCGCCGCTGTACGCAAAGCTTTCGTAAATCGAGCTAATCAGCTCAACCGGAATGAGACTGAAATCGTAAGGCCACAGTCGCTCCTGCCCGGTGGCGACTTCCGTACTGCTCATCAGCCGTTGGACGATCTTTAGGTGATCGGGCTTTACGCGATCCTCTTCGCGCAGTGTCCGGCTACCGCTATTCGCACGGCTCTTCTTTTTCCTGGTGAGGGGAAACAAATCGCCATTGAAGGTTCGCCTGATCCAACGGAAGAGGTGATAGGTCTTGGTCTTGCTCCCCAGCAGCTCGGCGAGATTTTCCACGGAATAGTTTGTACGAAAGAATTGCGGCTTGAGAATGTCGCGGTCCTGGAGGTAAGCAACGAAGATCGACCGGCCCAAGAGTGCATGGGCGATCGTAGCAGGCAGTCTCTGTTTCCTCAGCTCGAGTTCGGCATCAGCCAAATCCTTTAATAGCGACATATCGACGCGTTGGCTGCGGTCGATTTTCTTTGCTTCCTCACGTTGCCAGAATCGGCCCGTCTCGATTTCTACGCGACCAGCGAACTCATTGAGCAGCTTCAAGCCGTTCGCTGTCAGCTCAAACAGCCGCATCAGGTTAGCCGCGGCATCTAATTGGGGATCCTCAAGCGGTTTGGAGTAACAATTATATATCAGCACCTCTGCGGGAGTAATAATCCACAGCAGCGGCGCGCCCCCGCGGTTCCATGCGGAACGCCTGAGCTGGCTTATCTGGGCTGCAGTCGGATGTGCATCTTCGAGCTGGGAGAAGTATATGCACGGCGAGCCGGATAATTCGAAAATTGAAACCGTGCGGGAGTTTTCGTCGCTAAGTACCTGGCGATACTTGATGTGGTGCTCGAGTTGGCCTTCACCCTCCAGAGACTCGGCTTCAATGATGGTCGGTATTGGTTTCCCGTCAAAGTAAAACCCAGCCTGCTCCATTACGGTCAGGTACTCGGGATTCTTTACACCCATAGCCAACTCCCTATGGTGAAGACGGTCGGGATGTACACTCTATTTGCAGTTCTGGAGCCAGCCCCAGAATTTCCTTTGAAAGTGGATTGACCTGTGCAGACTCAAACACACCCTCCCCGACGAAGAGGGCAGGTACACCATACCTGACTGAACTAGCGGTTGAGTATATATCACATGTCAACCCCAACATGTTGCGTTTTCTGCCGACCAGCGAACCCTTTTCCGGGCAATCAGCGATCACCAACTCCCGGCAGTTGGCGGCAGAGGCAATAATATAATATTATAATATTATTCGTCTGCTAAAAAATGGCCCGCCTACGCAAAAACCAGTCGCCCGAGAGATTCAAGCTTTCGGTGGATCTATCGGCCGGTGAGTATAAGGACCTGCTTAAACTAAGAAATGCGCTCGAAAAGGAGTCACTGAAAAGTGATGACGAGTGGCATATCCCGATCACCGTTTCCATTACACTTCGGGCGGCCCTCACTACGCTGACCTCCAAAGACCTCGAGCGCGTTCTCATCGCCATTCGTGAGTTGGATCGAAAATCACGAACGGCGCGGAACCAAGCCGAAGCGGCCGACACATCACTTTAAAGGATGAATCCACGGGTGCGGCTTCGAACGCCCCTACGGGCGGCTAGACTACTCGCGGGGAGTCAAGAGTGTCAAGTCTTATGCTTGACTTTTAGAAGCGACCGGCGGAGAATTAATCGTGCATCGAATCCAAGAACAACTCTTGCGGTTGGCAGGGCAGTTCAATCTTGGCGAGCTTTCGCTGCGGGTAGTTGGCAGAATGGTTGATGAGGAGTCGCCGCAAAAGATCAAGCACCATCTCAACCAGCTGGAAAAGCGAGGCCTGATCCGCGTTGATCGCTCGAAGCGGCTTATCGAGAAAATCTCGGGAGGTTCAGTTTCCGGACTCCTGACCAAGGGAAGGCTATTGAGCGTACCGATTCTCGGTTCAGCGAACGCAGGCCCCGCTACGATCTACGCGGAAAGCAATCTTGAGGGCTACTTAAAGATTTCGAGCACTTTTGTTGGCAGGAGAGCAAGCCATAAATTATTCGCCCTGCGTGTTAGCGGTCCATCAATGAACCGCGCCACAATCGATAATAAGCGTATTGAGGATGGGGACTATGTGATAGTTGACTCCGACGACCGCGTGCCTAAGGACGGAGACATTGTCTTGTCGATTATCGACGGAATGGTCAACATCAAGCGCTTTCATCTGGACAGGAAAAACCGTCAGATCGCATTGGCCGCGGACTCAACTTTAGACTTTCCACCGATTTACATTCACGAATCAGACGATTTTAGCATCAACGGAAAAATAATTCAGATAGTCAAAAAGCCACGCAGGAATCTGGCTTGATGGCGTCCGCAAACGAAGTTGCGGGCTGGAGGAGAAAGAGATGTCAATAAGGATAACGTGCATTAATAAGGCCGGCGGGAATCATGAGGACCCTCACGTTGCAATTAGCATTCTGGGATGGATCGAGGATGGGACGGGAAAAACTGGCCGCAATTCTCGTCTGGAGATATACAACTGGGTCAAAGAGGGCGGTAGGGCCTATGTGCAGGATTCCTTGGGCGTCGTATACCTGGTAGCAAGATTTCTCGCGCCGAAAATCCTTATGTGCAAACCGAAGCGGACGGCAGACCGACAGACAATTTGCTGAAATTACCCGATTGTTCCTGATTGCGTGAACCAGCGCCGATAAAAACTCGCGCTATCGATTTCTAAAGGAGGAATGAAATGCGAAGACTGCCGAAATTCACGTTGGACTACAACGAAAGAAAAGACAAATGGGATCTTAGGAAGGATTCGACGAATCGGGTAGTGAAGACGTTTCCGACCAAGGAGAAAGCAACGAAGGGCGGCGTCCTTGAAAAGGCTGTGGGACCCCAGGGTGGCTCGGTAAAGATTCAGAAGCAAAACGGTCGAATTCAGGAAGAGCGCACCTACCCGGGCTCCGCAGATCCATCAAAGTCGCCCGGTTAGAATCACAGCGTTGGTAGTCATGGAATCTGACGGAGTCATTGAAAGAGTCGTCAAACGGGCGTTCCAGGCTCTCATGGACCCTGGATTATTTTCAGAGCATACCAACTGTTACCAGTTGGCTTCTTCGGCGGGACAGCGGACGATTGTCGCGAGAGGGGTGTCGCGCGGCCGCTACAGTGGATGGCTCGACGCCGGTGATGGTTCTGGCAACGTCGTTTACGCTTGAACAAGATATTGATGCGCTGATTCATGAGTCGATTCACCTGGCTCAGATTATGAAGGGGGATCTCGTTCCTGGATATCGAGATGCAACGATGACTTGGAAAGGGAAGAGATACGCCTGTCTCCCGGCTGGTGATGAGAGGTATTTTATTGATCAACCGTGGGAGTCGGAGGCCACAGATTTGATACCACCGGTGGTTGAACGAATGGCTAGATCGCGGAATGACAGCCCGCAACAACAGCGCACCAGCTCTAAAGAGGTAAACAACTCACAAGGGTGATAACTGGACTTCAGATGCCAAGGCGGGCGCCGGTGCGAGAGCAAAAACTTCAGCCTAGAAAGGAAATTCACATGAGAAGGTACACAGGAAATATGAACGGAGAAAGGTATCTGGCAAATACGAGTCCCAGCAAAATGGAAGTTCATGATTTGGATAATGAAAAGACCAATTGCCAGATCGATGAAATAATCAAGGCTGGACACGATAAGGCTTATAGCTCACAGTCCACGGCGAATGCGGCAGGCTACGACAATTGCGCCTACTGCCTTGGTGGCTCTACAAGATAGCGATTCTCGTCAGATAATCGGTCGGGGTCGTTAATCCTGCGCCTCAACTATTCGTTCGGCTGCAGGTTCATGTAGGCCTCAGTTAGGCCAACCGTCCAGTAAATGGACGTGGTATGCCTATAGCACCCAACCTGAGGTTTTGCCGGACGGAGGCGCTATGTCGCGGCGCGTGTCCTATGGCGAATACCTCAGCCTGCCTAGCCACTCGAAAACCTCTCTGAGAGCGCACCTGATCAAGTAAAACTGCCAACTTCGCGCACAAACAGGGAAGTTGGCACTTTTACTTGACGACTGTTTGTAGTTTTACTTGACCGGATAGCGGCCGGTTCTTTTATCTAGAAAGCGCCTTAGCTTCTGCGTCTGATAATATATATTATGTTAGACGAGCTTTGCCCGAATAGTCCGACTTTCTGTACAGACGAGTCCGGTTACGTAAAAGTCATGACAGTTGTTACGTAAAAGTCATGACAAGTGCTGTTGGTTGCTCTGACATGACTTTTAGGTAATGGCCTGCGCGGCCGTCGGAGTATTCGTAAGTGCCAGTCACCTGTGATAGTTGAGGGCTACGCGAGTTTACGGGTGGCCTGCGTTCAGAGGTGTTTGGCACAGCGCAGTTTCAGCGTTCGCCGAAATAAAGTCAGCATGTGCCTGCATTACTGGTAGGAGCGGCCTGGCAGCTTCACTGAGATTGATTACGAAGGTCCCGGCGCAACAGCGATTGCTTTGGCGCCCTTGGGCGTATTTGGCTGCCAAGTGAATGGGTTGGTTCGTTGGTAGAGCTGCTGCGCACCGCTTAGATAATTGCGTACAGGCGATGCGAACATCCGGAAGATTCTCGCGTACTGTGCGAACGATCTCCGGCTGCGGATTGTTGTTCCCGCCCCTGCGTAGCGAGAAAATTACGGTTTGCGGTTGGATTAGGTCCACAAGCTTCTTTGTGAAAGTTGCCATATCTGCCGAGCCAGGCTTTCCGCCATGATGAGGAAATACAAGCACTGGCGCGGTGCAATTGAGGTTATTGCTTATCAGGTTGTCTAAACCCACTTCATCGAGATCGCCAGTTAGTACCGCGATCGGCGTTTGGCCCTTTACGAGTCGAATAACGGCACTTATAGAATTGGATGTTAACGGACGCCCATCGCGATCCGTGGATCCTGGCCCCCGGCCCGCGATATAAAGGTCCGGTGCTAATATCTCAATGTGGACCTCTCCTCGGTCAAAGCCACCGGAATCAGCTACAGTTAGCGACGTATTAAACTGAACGGCTCCCTCAAAAAATGCTTTGTTTAGAGTGAAAAGCAGGTCGTCCCACAACTTGCTTTCTTTGAGAGCGTCTGAATTGATGCGGATGACATCCACCTCGTACTTTTGGGAGGCGATGAGTGCGACAAGCCCCTTTATGTGATCCTGATCTGCGTGTGAGATAAGCACGACATCAATTCTCTCGATTCCCTCTTGTTCGAGGAACTCTAAGAGAGCTGTACCGGGTCCGGTATCAATTACTACAACACCATTGGTATCAACCAACACGGCGCAGTTACCGTGCCCGACATCAATAATGGATAGTGTTGATTCGGTGGGTGGCAATGCTATTTCCCGCGATATTCAATGTCATTAAAATACAAATCCTCTTGGGTCTGGGCGCCCAAATTCATGACCGCGAAAAATCGTTCCTCGGGTTTGACGTGTCCTCGTAACGGTTCCGGAAACAAATCAAGCAGGAGTCTTATTACTTCGTCGGACTGCCAGCCAGGTATAACAACATAAACCTGGACGGGCTTTGCGCTCTCATCGACTTCCTCGACGCGAAACATGTTGGCCCAAGGTTTTCTTGGGGGTATGAAACGTCCATTGAATTCTTCAATGCAGATCTCAAGGCCCTTTACGATTGCATCTGGGTTTGCTTCATCGCTGGGTATTAACGATGGAATGTTTCGCCGGAACGGCCGGATGCCGTCGACCTCGGCCTTTTCCCATCTAGTAACCAGTACGGCAGGAAAATGGTTTGCGTACCAATTGGCCACAGCTTCGGCGCCGGTACACGGCGCATAATTTCTTGGAGTAAGATGATGATCGCAAATGACAGCGTCGACTCCGGCAACCACTGTATCGATCAATTCATTCAATGTCCCGAATGGGCCGTCGAAGGCTCTGGGCTCTACATGCGCATCCTGCAATTCGTCGCTTATTGTATCCCTTGTGTCTTCGCTGTCGTCGACCACACCAACTCGCTGAATATTGGTTCCACTTAACACCAATGCCATGATTAAGCTCCCAAGATAGGTATCTCAATGACGAATTCTGCTCCACCCAACGCGCCCTTCGGAATTACTTCGACACTGCCTCCAAGATCTCTTACCGAATCCTGGACGATCGTGAGCCCCAGACCTGTTCCGTTGGGATAGGTAGTTTCGCCCGGTAGCCAAATGTTCCTAACACTGATGCCTTTGATGCCTGGTCCATTGTCAGAAACGCGGAGAATAACCGTTTCGCCGACCAACTCGGTCGAGATTGAGATTGTGCGCGGGCCAGGCGGAATTACCTCGAAAGCCTTTAGGCTATTCACAATAAGGTTCGTTAGAATTGATTCGAAGGCGGCGTCACTTCCACGAAAATATGGGTTTCCAGCAGCGTAGTTTGCAACAACCTCCACCTTTCGTTCGTTCGCGAGCGAGTCAAACGCTTTCAATACTTCCCTCACTCGCTCGTGGACTTCAACCTTCCCGACCCGACGCTTTTCATGATCAATCAATGTCAACGTCAAATTTGTGAAAGACTGCAAGGTTTGACCCTGACGAAGAACCCGCTCAAGAGGCTGCTCGAGCGCTGTCGCATCTTTTTTCTTAAACAACCCGTCCTTTGCCCGTTTGATTAACAACTTTGCATTGCTAATTATTAGACGAATCGGATTGCGGGATTCGTGCGCGAATACTGAGGCGGTGATGCCAGCGGTCCCCAAGGTTCGATAAAGCTGTACCTCTTTACGTAGTACTTGAGTTTCCTTTTCTCTAACTTGCTCGTACTGTTCCAGTTGTTTCTTGACTTTATTGCGGGATCTCGCCGGTAGTGAGTTTACTGTTTTCTCTAAGTTCTCTTTTGCCTGCTCGACGTCTTTCGGTGCTTCTGTTCTTTCCTTTGTCCGCTTGATTTCTCTTGCGCGCAGCCGTTCACGCGCCATCCATCGCAACGCATCTTGGGCGGCTCTCTTTAGTTCGTTGAATGCCTCGTTTTCGACAACTCCCGATCGATCTGTTTTTTGTCGGAGTATGTCATCAAGATCTGTTACTGAAAAACGGCCAATTGAAGTATTGGTGCCTGGTCGCAGCTCAGGATGCTTGACCCGCTGCAAATTCATGTCTAGCCAGTCATTCCCCGGATTCCCATAGGGCGCGACTCGGAGACCGTTAATATATAAGTGGACGCCGCCAAATTCGCGGAGCCATCTTTTGACTTCTTCTATACTAGTTGGCCGCGCGCTGAAAGCCGTGTTATCAAGTATGAAAACCCACAGATCGAACTCCGCTGGCGGGCACTGATAACTGGAATCGGAACTTAATTCCTTGTGATCGGCGCTGAATAGCGCTTGACCGCGATAATCGGTTATTACAGCAGAAGCGTGGCCGTTTGCGTCAACGTCAACGCGCAAATGGAACTCCGCATCGTTAAAGTACTTCGCTTTGACAAGTAGTTCGAGATCCTTGAATTCCGGGGCTTTGAGAACTGGATGGAATCCGCTTTCGTCGTCTCCGAAAGGATCAGCTAAAAGCAAGATTCCCCTGGCCAATCGTTTTACGTCCGTGCGCGTTAAGGGAATCGAAACGTCCGAAATCGTTATAACACTGCCATGGTGTAATTGGTGGCTGCGACTTCGGGAGAGCAGATTTAGAGTTACATCTTCCACAACATCGGCGGCATCAAATTTGACCCAATCGATCGCTAGCTGGTATTCGCGTTGAGGGTCATTCCTGGGGTACGTTATGAGTGAGGCTGTCTTGCCCATACGAAGAGCCGCAAGGCGGCCCAAGCCCTTGTTTCCGGCGGGTATTCGGCCCAAGCGAGTTCTTTCGGTTGTGATCTTAGGTGAACGGCCCAGTACAAGCCATCCGTCTTCAATATCTCCTCCCTCCATGCCGTCACCGTCGTCGCTTACGGTAATCGTTCCGCCTGGAGCGCCTGCTCCCGTCAATTCAATCGAGCAGTTCCGAGCATCCGCGTCATAAGCATTCTTTACCAGCTCAAGAATACCCTGGTCCGGATTGGGGTTTAGCTCTTCGCCAAACCGTCGCAAGATGTCAGTGGCAAACCTGAGATGGACTTTACTCATAGTTAGCTTTGATATAGCACTTCTTTAAGCGCGGGAACGGTGAGGTGCCGGCATCGGATGCGCTCATTTAGCCAATCGTTTGTTTGCGCCGCACGT
Organism: Blastocatellia bacterium; assembly: GCA_034665305.1. GTDB lineage: Bacteria > Acidobacteriota > Blastocatellia > Pyrinomonadales > Pyrinomonadaceae > DASXRU01. The sequence goes on from JAXDFZ010000023.1 coordinate 30,479, forward strand.
AATACGTCAAGTAATTCATGGCACGTCCTGACCAAGCCATCTTTGGGTGTCAGCACCATTAAATGATTTTCGACGGCAACTTTCTTTTTGCCGCATATCACGGAGCCGACCGCGCGATACTGGTCCCCCGTCCGAGATGTTCGTCGTACTGCCACAAACGGCGGTTTAAAAACCTTGCCTGCGAATCGGCGATGATTGGGGAATTCTCTCACGGTCTGCCACTGGGGCACGACCCTAGAATAGATATAGGGCCACCACGGGCCCTTCATTGAATCACGATGAGGTACAACACGGCCTACCTCAATTTCGAATCTGTCCCCTATCATTATATCCTGCGAATTTCTTACGCCGTTCCACCATTGCGTGCTGGCTTCGGCTCTTGCTTTACCAACCGTCAAGCGAATTAGAAAAACATCGACATCCGTCCAGCGGTCAAACTTGCCAATAATCTTCACCTCTTCAATCGTTGCCCTTTTTACAATCTCACTTCGCCACTTGCTGTAATTGCTTCCGGATCGAAGAACATCGGGAAGGATTGCCACAATTTTGGTGCCCTCTAGTGCCCTTGACACACAGTCGTAGAGAAAGACCGCCGCGGAAGAAACTCTTTCTGTTGCCCACGTACAACCTTCTGGAGCCTGTTGCTTGGAGAAAGACGGATTGATTGTGATATGGGTTACGCCCGTGTAATTCACGGCATCGTCGAGGCCGTTACCGTTAGTAAGCAATGGGAAGAATTTTGTGTTCGGCGGAATAGATTTCAGGTCGACTGTGCAACCACGCTCTATTGCCAATAGGAATAGGCGCACTTTTGCAGCTCGAACGAACTCTTCTTGAAGATCGAAGCCGACCAGTTGTGTGTTCCACACGGCCAAGGTCTCAGATAAGGTTCGTCGGACCGGTAGTAGGCGAGCTGCAGCTAGAAGCAGATCGCCGGCGCCGCAGGAAGAATCCATGAACGTCACGCTGGTTGGAACATGTTCTTCGAAGAGTTGCACGGTTTCATTTGCCAATGACGAGGGCGTGAAATACGCGCCGAGCTCTCGTCGTTTGTCGATGCTGACACTCCGCCTCAGCGCCGCACTAGAGCCCCCATCCAATGCGACGGTAACCGCGTTCTTCAGATTCTCACCGGGAGTCTCTGCCCTTAACCTGTCAATCGCTAATGTTTCTAATTGCTTCGTGTAAGCTTCGAATCCGCTCTGTTTTGGCATGTGGTCTCCGTGCGTTAACGGATCGTGGTGAATATCAGGGCTCAATCAACGCTTGATTAGTTTCGTCCTCTGAGTCTTCTCGCGATTAGGTCCATTGCCTTTTGGCGGTCGACCAACCCTAAATCGCGAAAGTGACAACACGTCCTTCGAATGCACTACATACGAGCGGCCCACTTTTTTCGCGCGTAATCTGTCTGTGTTTATGAACTCCAACACACGCTGGCGTGTGACGCCCAGCTTGGTCGCCACTTCTGCGGTGGACAGAAGATCATCTAACGTCTGCTGCACGCCCTTACTATACCACGAAAACCTTGTCGTAGGTAAAGTATTATTCCTTTTAGAGAAGCTTCTATAGACGACCTCTTGCAGATAGGTGCAACGAGGGGCTCCAGGCCGCGGTTCGAAGTGTCTTAGGCGCTCATTTCATTTTAGCTGACGCTTTTTGACTTAGCGCGGGTGTTTATTCTTTGGATTATTTTGTGAAGTGATGAACGATCAACTTTTAGGCGTTGCGCTGCTCTACTTAAATTCCCATTCATACGATTCTTGACTGCGTCAATTACCTGCCCGCGGACCCGGTGAGAAAAATCCTCGAGGCACTCGCCGGCGAGAAGTGTGCTGCAGGAATGAGGAAGAATAATCGTATCAGCGTCGAGGACCTTAAAGCGGACCAGCACTGCGAGGACATCGGCTTGGCTGATAGGCTGGCCGTCAGTTAAACAAGCGAGGCGCGCCAGAACGTTGTGGAGCTGGCGAATGTTTCCAGGCCAGCTATAGGAGGAAAGTGCGCTAAGGGCCCGTTCTTCTATCTGCACTGGTTCGGATGAGGCAGACTTGGTTTGCTCGGTGGCAAGCTGCCGGTTGATGAGTTCCCGTATGTCGTCAGGTCGTTCGCGTAAGGCTGGGATTTCAAGCTCGAATACCGAAATCCGATAATAGAGATCTTCGCGAAAAGTGCCTGCCCTTACCATTCGTTGAAGGTTGCGAGACGAGGCAGCCACGACGCGGACGTCGCAGTAAATGTCTCTTGTGCCTCCAAGCCGACGTATCTTCTGTTGCTCAATGGCTTTGAGAAGTTTGGCTTGGACTTCAGGCCTGAGCTCGCCGATTTCATCGAGAAAGAGCGTGCCCTTCTCCGCGACTTCGAACAGACCTTCCTTGCGTCTCGTGGCGCCCGTGAAAGCGCCTCTTTCAAAGCCGAAGAGTTCGCTTTCAATTAAAGTATCTGGAAGGGCGGCGCAATTAATATCGACTAGGCAGGCGTTCGCGCGTGGGCTGCGCTGATGAATGATTTGGGCGACAGTAGTCTTACCAGTTCCGGATTCGCCTGTGATTAGCACTGAATGATTCGAATGCGCCACACGTGTCATTTCCTCATCAAGACGAAGCATGATCGGGTTGGATCCGCACAATATTGTTCTTAATACCTCAGCGGGCGTCTCAGCTTTTATGTTAGACACGTGCATGGATTGGTTCTCCAAACATTGGTCAGCGCTTTCAAATCGGGGCCCGGACACAATTTTCTATCGGAGACAATTCGGCCAGTGAAGCGGTTGCTCATCCACCAATGAAGAATCTGACTTTCGCTTGAAGACCATTCGAGAAGCCAGTAGGGTCTGCGCACGCCTTCGACCAGTCCTGGGCATAGTGAATACAAACCTTTTCGATTGAGGCCATAGGACACGAGCAGCGCCTCGTAAAACAAAGAGGACCAGTTCAAAGCGACAATACGCCGAAATGTTTGTCGAGATAAGTTAGTGTTCCGCTGGATGAAGGTGTGAGGCGGAAGGATTCGAAGTCTGTTGTTGTAAGAGAGCTGAGTAGGATCGTCGATGTTTTGACATCTCATTAGCCACAGGAGAAATGCGTTTGCACCGACACAGATGCGACCGCGCCAATAACGAGTTGGAACGATCCAACAGACATGCTTTTGCAGGCGGCGAATGCATTGTTTGTGATTTACAAGAACACGTCGTCTGAGGTTTCTGCTCATCGCCCGAAAATCGGTTTGGAGCAGCTTTTCGAAATCCGGTAAAAGCCGACCGTATTTGTCCACTATGGGTGGCTCGCTGGTTAAGTTCTTCTCGGTCGTAACGCTGTGGTGATGCTCGCGATCTGGAAGTCGTAGACCAACTTCGGATGAAGAAAACGGTAGAGAGAAAGACCAGTATCGCGGCAATCGTAGCAGTTTTTTATGGGGACATTTCGATCGGCGGCCGAAGAACGAGCCGGCAAATATATAGTGGTCAATCCAATTCGCAGACTTCCGTTGATCGAGCCATTGTGCGAGATAGTCGAGTTCCCTGCTCTGGCTGTAATTTTGCGATTGGCAGGAGCGCACGAAATTATCGGCGAATGAGTTTAAGCACTGGTTGCAGTTGGACGTGCGATATGTGAGCGATGACAAAGTATAGCGCGGCGAAACCGCGCCACATTTTGGACAGCGTGTAACGAGCGGAATCTGATGAATCGGGCAATGGGAAACGAATAATAATTGATGGATCGCACTATGAAACCCAGTCCCAACGCAATCAGGACAGTATCTCACCTGACTACTCGTCAATAGTGGCACTTCCTCCTGTCTAATGTATGCGATGGCTGTGGACTTAATGAGAACTGAGGGATTGAGTGAAAGCAGTTTAGATATTTCGAGTTCATCAACCTCGACGAGGCTATTGAGGTCGCGGCGCAGGTAGGGTTTTCGTTGAGGGACGTCATATTCCGCGGATCGTTTAACAAGAGTTCGAATATCCGTACCAGTGGCCGCGTTTAGGTACCGAACCTTGCTTAGCAGGCACCACAGCGATTCAAACCGGCGGTGCCAGTCAGGGCGCCAGCATATCTTGTATTGATGGTTAGTCATGTGCTTCAGCATCAACCACGTACTGTTCAGCGTCTGCGTAACCCGATTGCCTAATAGCTTCTTTCCATTGAGCTAGAGACAAGTCTTCTGCTAACTCATCAAGCTTGCCGAACCGCGTTAGAACGTATTCAACGCTGCGGCAGAAGTACTGCATTGGAATTTCGCGGGTTAATGGCAATTGAGCCTCCTCCCTTATCTCTTTGAAGGCCTGCCATAACGTTGGCGCATAGTTTTCTAGACGGAGATTTGACTCAAACGCGGCTGGGAAAAAATAACGCGTGAAGGAATAGCCGGTTCCAGGCGGATATTCAGAGCCGGTATCATAATTTGCAAGGCACTTACGCAGGTCCTCTTCCTTAGTGATCCCTGAGAATCGCAACTGTCGAACCATGAAACGGCCGATAATCTGGGTCTTCTTGGTCATCTGAAAAGCCGAAAATTGATGGAGTAGTTCGTCCTGGCCCACTAATAGAACTATCAAGACAATATTGCGGCACTCAAGCTCGTTGTGTAGATCGATTAGCCACTTGTAGTGTTGTTCGTGAAGTTTCTGTGCCTCATCGACGAAAAGGACTAAGCGGTCCTGTCCACTCCTTTCAACTAACTCAGTTAAGTACTCTGTGAGTCGGTGCCGTTTCGCAGATGTCTTACCGCTTGACCATAGAACATGACCTACATCCTTCAGAAGATCTTCAAAAAAGCGTGCCTCTCCGGGGTGCTGATGGTCCCGGCAGCGAACGGTGACTATTGGGAGTTGTACCTTCAACTCTTCGACCAACAGCATAGCGACGCACCTGATGGCGCACGTCTTCCCGTGGCGGGGTTTACCGTAAATCATTCCACCGGATGCTCCGCTCTGGATCCATTGGAGTACGATGCGGAAGAACAAATACACAGCGGGAGTGAAGATTAAGTATCGATGAGATTCAATCGGATGCGCCCTTGGCAGCACTTTCGGGCGGAGAATTGACGTCACTGTATGCTTCTTCTTAGCCATGCAGCTCCTAGTACGTAATGGTCCGTTTGACGAGGGGAGTCTCAGGATCAGCCAACGATTGTTTCGACTTCACCTTTCTTGGTAGAAACGTCTTTTTCGAGCTTTCATGCCGTCTCAAATAATCGCGAGCCTTAGCGTAGGCTTGTGTGTTTTTCTTGTTATTGGCTGATTCTGCAAGATATTTCATATAGGTAGGGATTGGGTCCTCATTGTCACTTAGGAACAGAAGTCTGTTCTTTTTGAGAAGATGGATCGCTTTTCGCATTTCGAGCGTATGGGGCGTAATCCCCCAAAAGTTGTTAGCCGTCAATACGCCGAATTCGGCGCCGTTCGGTAGGAAGGCGGTAACCGAGCGGGGATCTTCGGGATCCATAACCAGTTGGAGCTTTGTTCCGATCAGGTCCACGTTCCGAGCTAACACATCGTTTCGATAACGAGCATGTTCGCAGTCAACGTATGGCCGTCGACCTTGAGCTACGTTACCCCTTACGGTCTTAGTGAACTCAATGTCTAGTAGCCCGAGCTTGTTGCGTCGATGCTCTGGGATAGTGTTGCGCAGGCCGTTTTCATCGGCCGCAAATGCTGTCATTACGTCAAGCGGCGATTTGAATCCGAGTCCCGAATGAGGCGTTGCGTTGTAGCGTGTGATTACCAATTCGGCAATTTCACGGACGTGATCGGATGTGATCTCAAACGCTTCAGCTGCCTTCTTAGGATCACGTCGTCGCGGGTCATTTGGACCGCTGCCGGTAGTCGATGGTACCCGGTGATAACCTGCTTCTTCGAGAGTCTGATTAAATCGCTCGATGATTGGTCTTCGTTCAGGCATTTCAACGGGGCCTGGATTAATGCTGGCGCCAGCCACTCTCGTAATCTTATTCAGAACTTTTTGCGCAAGGTTCGCTTTGGCATTATCGTACGAGAATTCTTCGAACGCGACCCAGTTAAGATTCTCTATCCCGGACGGAAAGCCAGCCCCTGTGGCGTATGACAATCCAGAAAGAGTGATCGTTTTTGGTGTCCACGGGGTGAGCGCGTGCTTTACGCACAGCAATACATCATCGGCGTTGTATTCAGAGTTTAATGAGATGTGATAACCGAGAATTGCTCTCGTGAAAACGTCAATAATGATAAGAAGCCAAAGGCGTTCTAAGTGGCGCTTCACATAACCACCGAGAATGTGTGGAATAAGAAGAATGCAAGACTGATCGATACGATGTCCGTCAAACTCAATTCTTTCATAAGGCCGCGTCGCTTTCACTGTTGAGGGACCATGACCCGTGTGGCGCCAGCGCCGGGCTGCGTGCTTTCCGAATCTGGCATCTGCAGCTCTTTGCGTATCGCTAGCTATGAGGTCGTTCAAGTAACGCCACAGTGCAGTACGTCCCAACGATTGCGTGCAGAGCGGATAGTCGCGCCCAGTAAGACCCTTTCGCTTGCATGCGGCGATTACCCACATCAAAATCGCGGTGACAGGAATACGAGGCTCATCGACCATTTCGTCTCCCATCTCCCTGTAGAATCGCTTTTGGATTCCTTCCTCGATGTCTGGGTTTTGGTCTAAGAATTGTCTAAAGGCGCCGGTGTCACCACCCTTCTTTGCACGAGGATGCGGGATCACCGCTTTGGTTCGCACATATTGCTTTTGACGCGCGTAGTGAGTGAGTCCCCGCCAACCCCATACTCTGCCGTCCTGGTGGTGTTTAAGACAGCGGCGTACAGCGCGATGCAATTCCTGCCGTGAGATTCCGAACTCGAGGCAAATATCTTTTACGCAGGCGCCAGCAAAGTACTTGTGGATCGCACCCTCAAATTTTTCAAAACGAACACGCTTTGCGTCCGTCCACCCGTCTGTCTTAACGGTGGCCCAATTCGTCAAGTCCTTTAGTTCGGCATCGAGACAATCGCGGTCAATGCGCAGTTTCGTGATCATTGTCTCAACTCCACAGGAAGATCATTCGTGATTTCCTGAGATCCAAGCGGAGCTTTAACCTGGCCCGCGTGGAGCATTTTGAAAACGGCGGGGCGCAGGAGACCTCGTTCAGCCCCCACACAATTCGCTTCCAGGTGTCGTAGGGTCAGTGGTCCGTTGCGCAAGAGGTGAGACACCTTCTGACAGATCGGATGAAGATTTGTTTTGTGGGTAGCAGCTAGAACACGCAGTATGAATTTCCAGCTACGAATGTACCGAGGATTGCGTCTGATCCGATATTCATCAAATACATCATGAGGTGTGGATTCAATTCCGCACCAGGTCTTTTGGGCTTGTAACTGACGTATGACCCTCGGTTCGGTGAGTTGCGAACGAAATTTCACTTCACGAAATTGCTCCTGACCTGACTCAAAAAGAAGCCACATGTCGGGAACAGTTGTTACTAGTGCGCCGGCAATTTTGGCCCGCATACGGAGTGGCTGCTCGCAGTAGGAAACAATCCTGAAGTTCGCCTCAATGAGGATCCAATGGTCGAATTCCAGGTCGGAAAACAAAATAACTAACCGCCACAGACGAAGGCTAAAGACGATCCAGCGGTTGTTGCCGAATCTACTAGCGAGAAGATCGCAGACGGGACGATACGGACTGCGAACCGGTTCATTTGTATTGGCTCTCATTCTCTTCCCCCTGAGAAAACGTTTTTGAGGATGGGCAAGAGAATCGCGGAATTCCCACAGAGGCTTCCAGCGTCCTCCGAGGCTTCCAGCGTCCTCCATAGACAATAGGCAGAAAATGCTGAAAGTGTGACAGGCGGGAGGAATTATGTAGGTAGACTTACTGCTATGTAAGTATAAGCGACGTTAGACGTTACGAGTCGTGCAAAAGAGCTCTTTCCTCGAGGACTTCGAGTTCGGCCCGAACCTCGCCGAGCCAAGTTTGAACTACCCTTGCTGCTGAGTTCGGATAAGAAAGCTTTCGGGAGACCCGGGCGATTTCGTAAGAATTCTGCGTCAGGAAATGTAGGGCGTCAATGTGGATCCTGTATGCGCTAAGGATTAAAGCAACCGAGTGAGTCGAGATAGTCCAGGGAAGACAATCAATTCGTTCCAACTTCGCGAGATCCTCAGGCGCTAAGCCCAGAGCGCTTGAAACATCATCAATCCTTAACGCTAAACTGGTTCTGAATCGGCGCAGAAATGAAGGCAGGGTTGTTACTTCCACAGATTTTGTAATCGGACGTTTTCTAAGGAAAGAGACAAGGTCGTGTGTAGTTTCAAAGACCAATGCGGGTCGCAGTGGGAGGCTGTCTTCTCTTTCCTGGTCGCGACGAATCTGCTCTCCCAGGTTTCTTAATTGATCGTCGTAGTTCATTCTTTCTCAGCCTCTCTATTTCTTCTTTTAATCGCCGACGCGCGCGTGAGATCTGCTGGCGAATTGCGGTCGTTGAAGTACCAGAGGATTTAGCAATTGCTGTAGACTTTTGACCTTGTCCGTATCTAAGCCACAGGATCTTGCGTTCATCCGCTTCGAGTGCTCGAAGGGCCCGCTTCAACAATTGTTTCTTTTCCTGATCTCCGCTCTTATTTTCCTCTGCGTCCGCTTCCTTCCACGCTAGGACCGATATCTTATCGATCTCCGACAGCTTATCGATGTCCGATAAGTCACCAATGGATTTCGTCCGCTCGCGAAGCCTCTTACGCTGACGATCGCGCGCTCGACTTGTACTGTATACCAATATCCATTTCGATAACTTGCCTCGGCGTGGCTCGTATCCGGAACATCTGGTGAGTTTTAGATCAATCCAAGTGTCTTGCCACACGTCCTCTGAATCATGCACATCCAGTGATCGAAGTAACGGAACAACATTCTCGATTCCTTGCTTCCAAAGAAACTCGAACGCTTTCTTTTTGCCGGACAGCAGCCGGCGGTAGAATTTTGGCGAGTCGACGATTGCCTCAAACATCTGGGATTGTCCACTTTCCGGCACGCCAAACTTGAGGCTTGCAAAACCGTCCTCCTTTTTATACACTACTGGACGGTTCGCGCCTGTGGCGGCCTTAAGAATTTTGATTTAGCGGCATAACTTTTCCAGGGTTGACGCCGCAGCAATTTTGAATCGGGCTGACGATTTCGCGATCGTCAGCCCTTTTTGATCTCACGAGCCTACATCGAAGAAATACCCCCGATTATCAAAGACTGAAACTCAACGTATGCGTCAGAGTTTTTCGAACCACTTTGTACGGCCGCCCACTACTAGCTTTGGGATCGGTCGTTGCTTCACACTAACAAAACCAGTGTGACGACCCCTGTGACGGGCTTCTGATTTCGGTGATGATGAAAGGATGTGGGTCTTAAAATGACGGATCCGCGCAAGAAAACGAATCAAGGACAGATGGAGACCGAGGTCGAACCCCAGGAAGATTTGCGTGAGTTGGCAAATACGCCCAAGCAGTTACGACAGCAGTTCGGCGAATTCGTTTCAATGAGACGTAAAGCGCTGAGGAATCCGAGGCTGTCGCAAGTGGAGTTCGCTAGGAAAATAGGACTTAGGCGGGAGAACTGGAATCGAATCGAAAACGGTAAACAGCTTCCAGATCCAGTTAATATTCCTGCAATCGCAGAGACACTAGAAGTAGATCCCGTACGACTCTTCAAACGTGCGGGTTATGACGTCCCCATCGATTTTCAGATTGATACCCGGAAAAAACTCATACGCGATTTCCTCGCCGCCTGGGATGAATCGACTTCAGCTGCGCAATTCCTGTTTGGCATGCTCGGAATCTGGCTAATGTTTAAGCCGGGGGAGGACGAAAAGTACCGACGGATTTTTATGGATTTAGGGTTCATTCAGATTCTTCTCGCTATCCAACAAAACCTCACCCGACCACAACAACTTCGCCTTGCTGCTGAACTCATCCAAAGAACCCCGGTTACGGAGCTGCCAAAGGAGCGGATTGATGCGTGTAGATTGATTGAAGAGATCGACTCTGAGCTGGAGAGGATTAAGCGCATAGAGGCAAGATCTCGTGGAGGATTATATGAAATTCGATCGCTGGATGATATGGGGCAGTATCACTTACTCATTACGGACGAAGAACTAACCAGATTCTTGACTATGGATCGGAGCCGAAACAGGGAGTAGTTCGGATGTCGTAACGGCCTAATCCGCAGTCAAGTGCCGTCCAGCCCGAAGAGTTGTTCATCTGCTTAAGGTCTGAAAACTCAGTTTTTGCGTCGGGGCAAACTAAGCTAATTACGGCGCCCTGTGATCTTGCTTGGCCGCTCCCAGAATGTTCTGGATTTGGTTTAGAGTTGGCACTCCGCGAGCTCCGGACTTCATGCCAACAGGTTTTGCAAATAAATCTAGATCCAACGCAACGCGATCCAAAATCGCAGGGTCGCGGTCAATTTCCAGACTTGCAAGGGCCGCAAGATAGCTAAGCTTAAGATCGCGCCGCAACAACATGTCGGCTTGGTTTAACGTGGTGTCTGGCGCATCAATCGGAACGATTTGTCGGAAGACTTCGCGGGCAAAGAAGATGCGGAGCTTGCCCAGTTCGTGAAAGATTCTTTCGTCAGGCGCCGCCGCGGTAAAGTAGCTCTCCCCCGAAGTTATAGCAATCCATCCACCATCGATGCTTCCTGCGTACATATTCAAACCGCGGTAAAGAACAACGCCATTGGTATTGGTGCATCCGACCAGTTTGAGCACAGGTTGCAAAGCGATCGTGAGCTTCGCTCTCGTGGAGGAATCGTCAACGTCGTGATACCTGACCTCGTCTGGCAACTTATTTCGGTCGATTGCTGGCACTGTGCAAACGGCCGGTGAGGGCTGGCTCTTCAACCAGTCTTGGAGCTTCCTCGAATTGGCTTCATGAGCCCATTTCACAACGTCCGCGACGGCGGTTTCAGGGTGCGATGGATCAATGGTTGCTGGCGAACTCAGCTCTAGGTCATCGATTTTCCAAGCACCTTGCTCTTTTATCAACTTGTATTGAACACTAAGGACGTTTCCGTTGCCTCTAGTTATCTCGACGGAAACTTCTGCGACATTTCCGACCACATCCTCTTTCAGACTTCTGAAGGACTTGATTCCACCATGCTCTTTGATTTCGAGTGAACTGTTTGAAAGGTCGCGCTTCAGCGAGTCGATACCTTGTCTGCTGATGAACCCCGTGGAGAAGAATGTAGCAGCGCTATCCGTATCGCCGTGCTCGACAGTGCGATAGAGAGTTTCAACTGTCCTGGAGGGGCCCGGCGCCAAGCTGCAGCCGGTGTATATGTTGAGCGGTGCAAGGAATACGCAGACCGCGATAGCTCTTGTGAGGAGCACATTCATCTCCCGGTTCCTTTACAAAAGTGGTGACTGGGTTAAAGATGCTCTGGTATAACAAATCGTACGATTCTGCTTCTTAACAGGCAAAGGAACGTTACAGAGTTATGCTTCCTAAGCTGCAAGGCTCTACTGGCTGATGCGTCGCGCCCGTTCGATGCGGGCTGTCTGGCAATCCTTTCAAGCGGCGCACAGTCTATATACAAATAGGTATAGAGGCAAGTCCCAAAGAACCAACCCATCAGGAGGACCATCCTGATGGGGCGCACGAAGCGTCAAAAACCGAAACGCTTGGCTCGGAAGTTGTTAGCGATTCGGCTGGAGCTAGGAGTTAGTCAGACCCAGATGGCGAAGCTTCTGCGTCTGAAAAAGGCGTATACGGCTGTCTCCGCTTACGAGCGAGGTGCAAGGGAACCCGATCTTTTGGTGCTGTTGCGCTACGCGAAGCTCGCCCACGCCTCGATAGATGTGCTTGTTGACGACATGAAGGATTTGCCGCGAAAATGATTTGAGGTTGTGCGGTTGTGAAGGGCCAAGGGCAATTCAATGCGCAGATACCAGTGCTCGACTTTCTCTATTCCGTGCGAATTAAGCTATTCCACGGGCACAAGGCGTTTCTACCAGTACAAATGGAAGTGATCGGCCCCGCTAACGTGCCGATGGTTCGCCTCGTTGACGTCCCACATTAGCTTAATCAACTTTGAATCGGGCAACACATTCACGGAGCATGAGCTGCTATCCGACTCTGGGGAACACTTTCACATGGCCTGGCTATCCGGTGTCGCGGTGGCTGAAGGTGATTTACCGAAAGCCTCGGACTGTTTCTGGTCAGCCGCCCAGTCTATACCGCTGCAACTTCCTTAGTGATTGTTGGTGAGTGTGCAGCGCTCTGTTCTGAAGCTTTTGCTGTGGCCCGCCAATACCAGTAGCTCGCTTTTCTATGATTCTGTTGGAGCTGAGTTGCCAAATAAAAGTAACCAGCCGCAGTCTGATACGCACCCTTCTTCCAACTGCGAGCGCCTTTATAGTAATTTAGCTGGGCAGCTACTTTGAGCAGCATGCTTCCGAACTTATATACCGGGCTGGATTTCATTTTAGAAATTATTGAGTCCGCATAATGGTCTGCAAACTCCTCTTCAGTCTCAGTCCCACTGCCATCGGTTTTTGGGCGAAATGTAAACCTTCTTTCGGCAATTACATGATGGCCCACTTCATGCGCGATGTTTTCGGCAATCCATAATGTCAGGGCCGGGGAATGTTGAAGGAACCGCGGAACAGGTTTGTATAGAGTTCGCGTAATGAGCATGATGTGAGCAGGCCAGCGTTCATTCCTAGCTTTGTAGGCAGCGAATAACAAGAGCCCATCCCGAATCGCTTCCTCCGCCTCGCGATTCTTTCCCGGCGTAACAGGCGGAACGTCGTCAAAGAGGAAAACAAAATCAATTCCCTCTAAGTCCGCTGGATCGATCCAGCGAAGCGCTGAGCGGATACGCCGGACGAGTCCGGAAGGCGGAATGAAACCCTCCGAACACCTCACATTCATTGGCTTCGCGGCGGTAGATTCTTGAGTAGGCATTAGAAGCTGAGTTACTGATTGAAAACCCAAAGAATCTTAGTTTTGAATTCCGCACTTGCGCAAGACGGCGCATTCCATCTCAGGCGTCCAAACCACCGGGGGCACAAGGCAGCCTCCAGCTCCAAATTTGAATAGATCTAAGATTTCTCCAACTGCTCGGAGAAGGCCGCCTCCGGCACCCTTAGGTCGAAATCTTCCGGGTTTCACCTTGTTCATTTCGTCCTCGAGATTGGGAGGAGCCCCGACACGGTTCTTTGCATTATCCAGGTTGGGGTTTTGCATCACTGGAGGACGCACCGTAGGTGGGCTGGGGGGCTTCCAGCCAAAATTGTCCCCTGGCGGTGGCCACGAGGGAGGCCATCGGTCTGATAAGCCAGCCTGTATGACGTTAACCGGATCGTAGGGGTTATCGTAACTGACCTTCCATGTAGCGCCACCGGCAAAGTTGAAGACGCCGTCGCCTTCGAGCCAAGCCATTGCGGTGATGGTGTGTCCTTCCGAGTTATACCAGCCTAAGTTTTGCCCTACAAAACGGAGTAACTGCATTTCGCCCTGTCCCCCGTTAGCGTCGGGATTGAATCGGGTGGTAGTGAGTGGAGCACGAGCTCCAATACCAGCATTTACAAACATGCCGGCGGTGTTGCAATTGGTTACGAAGCCATCGACGATACATAAGGCGGGTTCAAGGCCGGTCGGATCCGTCAGATTTACGGGATCGTTATTACCGTAAGTGTAGGCATTAAGGCTCTGCGGGTAGGCGGCGTTGCCGGCGAGCGGATCAGGGCCCGTCCAGCGCCCCGAAGCGTTCTCATACTTTCTAAACCATGTGTGATCTAAGCCCGTCGCTTCATCTTTGTAGGTGAGGGCATATCGTGCACGGCTCTGATCCATGGCGCCAAACTGTTGTGTGGTAGTCCTCATTCCCGTGTTCGCCCACAGCTCCTCCCCAAAAGGCAGATAATCGTGGCGGGAAAGAACACTACCATTTCCATCCATGAGCGCTCGTGTCGACCCCTGCTGATCCATGAAGACGTACTTCACTGCCGCTACACTACCCAGAGTTGAACACACTCCCTTCACCTTATATTGGAATTCCAGGCTGCGAGCGAATTCTCCTCGGATAACTTCGCGCGAAGCACCGTTGTTAGTCAGTTGGTAAACCCAGAAATCCAAGCCTTCCTGATCAGGCCCCCGTTGCAGGTACGCCGAATAGAGATCGGTAACAAACTGAGTATTGCTGCGTCCTTGATTGACATAATCGGTTGAGTTGAAGAGGGCGGTTCCTAAACTCTGAGCTTGCGTCAGCAGCGGGTTGAACCCTTGCGACATCGCCTGATTCAAACTGGTCTCCCACTGAGATTGTGAACCTATGGTCTGTGGGTTCAGGGCCCCGGAAAAGAAGTTGCTAACAAATGTGTCAGTGGGTACTGAGCAACTTCTCGGCTGCTCATCCGTAGCCAGGAGCCCCCCGGCCTGGTAAATGTATTCACGGTCCAATACTCCTGATCGGTATTCTGCAACAAGCTGACCGAAGAGGTTATAGACAAAGTTACGGGTACTGCCGTTCAGGATCGTCTGTACACGTTGGCCACTGCCGTCAAATGTAGCGGTGATGGCGCCTGTTCCGTCCAGTCGCGCCGCCCAACGCATTCTGCCGTCAGCCTCGTACTGATATTGCATGGAGCGAAACCTGCTGTCGCTGATTATCTGTCCCGCGTCGTCATAGTTGATTGGCTTCTGGCCCGTGGAAATGAACCGATTGTTAGCCGGGTTAATGTCGGAACCAACAACCGGTTCGTAAACGGCACCGGAATTGTCCGAGCCAGATTGAAAACGGTTGCCCCAGCGGTCGTAGGTATAAGCTGTTTGCCAAACCTGCTGGCTATCATCACCGCGGACTTCGCTGGCCTTGCTCAGACGATTAACTGAGTCGTAGGTATATCGCTGCTGCCACTGCTTGACGCCCCCGATAAAACCCTCAATCCGAGCCACCTGACCGGTATTCTTGCTCTCGTCGACCGTGCCCGAGCTTATGTTTGCCACGCCGTACTTGTAGTCAAAACGTTGGACTTCGGAGCCGCTACGGCTGAGGGACAAGGTTTGTGGTTGCAAGCCGCGGTTATACGAGATGTTCTGAATTCCGCTATTTCCCCACGTCTCCGTCGTTAGACCGCTATGGGCCGCATATGTCAGGCCTGACGCAGAGATTCGATTTGCGCTGTCACTCACGCCGACAAGTCGGGCCGCCACATCGTAGTCATAAGTAATTACTCGACCAGAAGGTTGGGTAGAAGTCTTCAACTGACCCAAATAATTGTAGGTATACCCTAGGGTGTAAGTTGTTGAACCGATTTTCTGTCTTTGCGTATTGGGTCTTCCCAGAAGATCGTAATCAAACTCCTGCGCGGTTGTCGGAGTCGAACCCCCGGCTGCTGTTTCGATTTTCGCTACCCGATCTTTGCTATCGGCCGGGACAGGATTTAGCTCGTCGCCATAGGTGTAAGAAGTCGTCGGTGTCTGAGTACTCTCTCCGGAACGGGAGACCGTCTTGCGGCGATTTAACGTATCGTATGTGAACTGAGTATGTATTCCTTTGGCGTCGTAGGCATCAGTCATCAGCCCGGATGAGTTATATGCATAAACTCCAGTCCATAGGCTGCCTCCTGAAATGTAAACACCGTTGTCATTCAATTTGGCATCGCGCTCAATCTGTTTTTCATGAGTCAGCTGGGATAGCGAATCATACTTAAACTGGCGTACCTGCGATCCCTGAGTGATCTTGGTTAGGTTGTTCAGCGCGTCATATTCATAAGCAGTCCGTTGTGCGGGAGATGTTACTGTTCCCAGGTTTCCGTCAAGATCCGGTTCATCCACGTAAATCAAGCGGCCTAGGGCGTCCAGGATTTGGCGACCCTGCCGCTGCGCAGCGTCGGAGGTTGTAATTACCGTGCCGGCATAAGTGACCGAAGCAGTGCTTGTGGTCGGGTTCTGAGCATCGCCGGAAGGCGACGAGGCTGACGTCATGCGGTTCAGCCTGTCATATACGTTGGTGGCCCACAAACCTGACGGATTTATGGCGCTTGCTGAGCCGTCTGAATAATAGGGTTGACTGCTTCGCTTAGCTCTTCCCACTTCATCGTATTCAACGTCCTGAGTGACCCACCCCTGGGCAGGCGTAAAGCCGCTAAACGAGCGTACTAGTGCTCCCCTGCCATCAAAACGCTGGTAACTGGAAATGGAAGTGCTCCCATCACGCTGGGTAGTAGTCAAGACGTAGCTATGTTTGTGAGCCGCGTCCGGATCGGGTAGTAACTGATCGACGTAAGCGAACGTAGTGCTCCCTTGAGGACGGTCAATCGCCGACGTCCGTAACGAAACCGGATCGTAATGAATAGTGGTGGTCCGATCATTCTCGTTTACCGCAGTGCGGGGCAGACCCGTATTGAAGTCGTAGGTGGCGCTGGTCGAGAGTTGGCCGGTCTCGCCTCGGCTTTGAGAAGTGACATAGGAGTTGGAATAGTCGTCTGAATACGCGAAGGTCTTGCGGCGGCAACAGTTCACCGTCGCCTCTACCATATTGCCCGCAATGTCATAGCTCATTGTGTTACTTGTGGCTCCGCCGGAATTGGCGGCATCAGCATAGGAAGTGATTGTCGTTGCGTTCCCGCGTAAAGAAGTGGAACGATCATAGACTGGCTCGCAATGTTCGTTCCAGCTAACACAATCAATTTGCCAGTAGTCCCATTCCCTACATTCCCAAGTGCAACTCCATTCCGAATTGGGATTGTAGGCAGGATCAAACATCACGATGTTCGGGCGGTCCAGCAACGTGCCCTGGTCATAAGTATAGGCCGCGTAGGAAGCCGGGGCGGACGAGCCGCCGGCAAAAACTTTGATCGTCAGGGGCAAGTGTATGAGACCTCGGTCGGCGTAACTTTGGCTGTTTTCGTAGGTCGTTTCCACGCGCCTTAATTCGGCGCCCAAGGTCCCCGCAGCAGCAAAATCTCTTTCGCTAACCACTGAGACATTGTTGAAAATTGTATTCGGGTCATAGGTAAGTGTTGTAGCTCTCGTTTGCTGTGCCTCATTGGTTGTCTCAACCTTTTGCATGCGCGGACCACCTGTGCTGGATTCCCATGTGTACACATTCTTAGATAAAACACTGCTCTGATATTTGACTGTGACACTCTGTACCAGCCCGGTCGTCGGATCGGACTGGGTTTCAGTTACGGTGTTTTCCGGCCCCGGACTAGTCACAGTAGAAATCCCGGTAGCGGGGTTGGATGCGAATGTCCACACGGGCGGAGTGTCGACGGTGCTTCCCGCCCAAGTGTCCATGCGGGTGGTATATTGCGGCACGTCGCTAAGACCGCCGGGACTAAATGGATAGTTATACTCGCTGGTAGCGCCGATATCGCCGTCAGAGGTTACCGCGCCCATGGAAGTAAGCAAGTTGTTATCTACCGTCATCCCGCGCAGTTCAAAAACTTTGTAAATCATTCCGTATGAGGAATAGTCATAACGATAACCGTTCTGAGTTCCCGGCAGGTAGACATAGCGAAGTACGCGCGCGGTCGAGGCAGAATTGACTTGAATGCCATACGCGAAAAGCGTGTAGGTGTCGCAGCAGATCGGCAGCGAAATCGTTTCGTAGTAGAACCTGGCAACCTGTCGATCTGCTCCCCCGTCATAACCTGGCGACGTGATCGCAATCAGGTCATTTCCGGAATAATGAAAAAGAATGTATCTGCCTAGAGTGTCTGTGATGGTCGAGATTTTCGGCCCCGTTCCACCCACGTAATCGATCTCTATAATGTTGCCTTGACGATCCGTAACGCGTGTTGGATAGAACCGCGGACCGTTGGTAGCCCCGTACGAAACATGCGTCCCGTCGGGATATGTCATGGTGCCGCCCCCTAGAGCGCTGTAGTAAGTGATAAGCGATCCGTCGGTTGTGCGGTAGGCGGAGGATCCAATGCTCGTCATTTGACGTCGGGTACCATTCGCCTCGGTCAGAGTGAAGCCGGAGCTACCCTGATGCTCGAGCTGTCCGAACCCTACGCGAAACCCGGGTGCCGGCCAGCCATAGTCCACGTCGTAATACATCTTAGTGGTCGAGCCGTTATCGACCTTATGCCAGAGTCGACTGTTATAGTTCAGTGAAAGGCCGGTATTGAGTTGCCTACCTGGCAGATCCAACAAGGGAACGGCAAAGCTGTAGTTGGCGCTTCCCGGAGTTTCAGTGCCGCCGGTCGCCGCTGGCGGAGTAGTAGCTGGGGCCTCGGTTTTACCCTCGGGCGTCCCCACCTGGTTTATCGGTTGATAAAGGCTGCTTGTGTCAGAATCAGGTAGCCGGTCGTCTGTACCACTAGGCATGAATGGATGGGCAAAAAGGATCTTGCTCTTTCCGGCTCGCGCGATAAATTCCTTCTTTCGATTTCTCGGAATGCTGCCTGAACCGGCGTTCTCTGACCTACCTTGATTGTTGTCGTAGACATTGACCTTTACCGACGCCTGCTTCTTACCTGCACGGGCAATCAAGCGCGCGCTTCCATGACGGCCGGCGATCGCTCTCCCGTCTTTGGTAACAAAAACGATCTCCCTATCGCTAGTACTCCATTCGACTGTCAGGCCGTGAACCGGTCTTCCGTCTTTATCGAACGGCACGCCGCCAATTGCAAACTTCTGTTCTGGAGCAACCCACTGCTCGGTTTCAACATTGAGTTGAATTTTGAATACCCGCGCTTCCCGTTCGGCTTTTGTGGGAGGCCGTTGCGGCTGAGCTCGCTTCGGAGTTGGCGGGGGAGGCGGCATTCCTCGGCCTTGGCCGTTTCCCTGGATCACACTGGTCGACAAGGCGTTCCGTAGGGAGAAAGGTCGAGCTCGGCCGGCCAGGTCGTGTGAGGTTGCAATAGCTTCTTGAACTAACACACTGGCCGCAGCAGGCGGCACAGCTACCGTCAACATCGCCATGATCAAAGAGACAGCGACTAAGCTTCGTACAGCGACACTGAAACGATACGCAGGGAGGTGTGTATTTCTAACCAAATGAAAATGTAGTGAGAAGTGAGCTGGCATGAGATCTCCTTCGTTGATCGTGATCTGCGCAGGCGTCGGGGCAGAAGAGTGTGCTCTTGGAGTACGATCGATAGTTGAGAGGTACTGCGCATAATGAGAAAGCGCTTACGGCCGAGCGTAATGGGGACTCGAAACGGGCGGACTTTATTCCTGAAGTAAATGTTCTGTCAATAAAAAAGGCTAAGATCCTGAAAAACGAGTGTATGCAAAATTTTTTGTATTAGAAATATTAGAAACCACAGGAGTAAAAAGGTTAGCCGTAGTAACGCGCGACCTTAAATCGCGTTACGATCTTTAGACTAGCTGCATTTCTTACTGAGAGAGCGTTCCTGCTTGCATTTCCAGGAAAACGATATGTGTCGAAGGGCTGTTATTTAGCATGTACTTACATATGACTCCGCGCATAGCCCAACAGAGGTTGGTGGAAGTTGGTGGACGCAGATAAGCTTCCAGCAAGCAAACGCCGCTTCATGACAGCACGTGAGAAACAACAGCTTGCTATTTAGATGAAAACATCATGAATGTGCACGAGTCCTGTGAAGAAGATCCCCTCGAAAACGACGATCGTCATCGCTCCAATTTCGTCCGGAGGTTAGTCCAACATCCCAATGAGCCAGCCCGGGTGCCTGCGGGGCACCTAGCCTCGGCTCCCAGACGCATAGTGCAGTTTTGGGATGATCTTGGCCGATTGCCCCTGGATGTTAGAGAGTGCATGGAGTCGTGGAAGAAACTCGAACGGTCCGGATTCGAGCTTCAGGTTTTCGACGAGAGCACTGCGAGGGAATTTATCCGGATCCACTTGGGTGCGAGATATGAAAAAGCCTTTGACAAGTGCTATCACCCGTCAATGAAGTCAGACTACTTCCGTTACTCCTACATCTTTGTGGAGGGGGGATTCTACGTTGACGCTGACGATGTCTATCACGGAACGACAATCGATCATCTCTTTACAGATGGGCGATTGAAGCTTCAACCTTTCTGCTACGACATTGCGACAGCTCAGATGGTTCCGCCCTCAGTTTTTGTCAATCCCGGAGCCAACCAGTTAAGTTGGATTTTCTACTTCAACACTACGCCTTTGATCGCGGTTCGCAATCATCCTATTGTAGAGCGTGCACTGCTGAACGCTACGACATCCCTTGAGCAAGAACCGGAAGGCGGGTTGCCCGAAGTCCAGGCAACCACTGGCCCCGGTAACCTCACCAGATCCGTATTCGAAGTGGTTGCTAATGAAACCTGCCCGGAGGAAGCCCTGCTCGTTGTGCACGATTGGGAGAAGACGTCCACTAGTAAGTGGCCACTCAGTTACCGGAGTGATAAGAGAAACTGGAGACTTTCGAATCAGCAAGCGTATCGAACCTCACGGCGCGCGGAGGGGCTATGAACTTGGCGCGCCCTCCACTAGCAGTTGTCAGTCAAGCATTTCGATTCTGGCTGACTCTTCGGAGGCTCCTGCCGAGGCGGAAGTGTCGAACATTCGGTGTCCAAGGAGCGGAGAAAGGCCCTGGGATTGAGAAGGTCTATGTCATCAACCTCGATCGTGAACCGGGCCGCTGGTCCAATATGGAGCGAGAGCTCAGGCACATATTGGACTGGTCGGGAAGTGACCTCTTGAGGCTGACTGAGCGGCATGTCGC
Organism: Blastocatellia bacterium; assembly: GCA_034665305.1. GTDB lineage: Bacteria > Acidobacteriota > Blastocatellia > Pyrinomonadales > Pyrinomonadaceae > DASXRU01. Next base: position 51,110 of record JAXDFZ010000023.1, read on the forward strand.
CGTCGATGCTAGGGCATTCTCGCAGGAGCCATCCAAGGATGCCGACGTTGATCCGTTTTATACGCTTGGAGATCAGCTTTTTGTAGAACCCCAACCGTTAGTTCTTCCCACTCGGCTCGAACTAAATACTCCGATTCAAATGAGTCGAGCGGAGATTGCAGTCGCTCGATCGCACATCAATGTTTGGAGGCAGGTTGCGGCGAGCAATCATGCGTATGTACTTATCCTTGAGGACGACGTATGGTTTCATTCCGGGTTTACACGATATTTCAACCAGGCGTGGGACGAAGTCGTGACCGAATGTGATAAGACGGGAAGATTCGACGTTCTTTATGTGTCGTATCTCGAAGTGAAGCACGGTGCGCCAAAAACCTTTCTGTCAAGTAACGTATTCCGCCCAGTGCGCGGGCTGTGGCATCTGTCCGGATATGTTCTTTCCCGCGAGGGTGCTGAGAAACTCCTTCGATTACTTCCTTGTCGTGGCCCCATTGACCTCTGGATAAATCACCAGTTCGAAGTTCTGGATGTACGCGCGACTAAACGGCCACTTATTAGCCAACGGCGCGACGCTGAATCCACCAACTCATATTCAATCCTTCCCACCCTCACTACAATTGGGGCGATCACTAGTGAAGGAGCATCCCAATTTAACATCCGACCAATTGAGCAACCAGTGTTTGCTTTTGGGCCTGAAGGCTCCGGCCACTCATCGCTTGCAATGGCTTTGTCCATGCTCGGATACAGATGCTGCAGTGATCTTCAAGCATTACCAGCTCCTGAACTAGAACGGCTTCTTGAGGGAAGAGGCGATCGAGTTTTTGACGCTTATGTAAACATCGGATCGTTGAACACAAACGTCAGGGAACTCCGGAGTCGTTACCCGAAGGCAAAGTTTATTCTTGCCGCAGCCGAGGGCATCACTGCAGATGATACTTTCCTTAGTGTTGAGGACGACCTCAACGGTGCCGACATCGCTGTGCTTCATTCGGAGGAACCGAATAGATGGCAAGTGGTTTGCGAACACCTCAGATGTGCGCCGCCCACTTGCTCCTTCCCTACCCTGAAGGACCTTGGTCAAAGACCAATTCTCGACGGAACCAATGAAGCTGACCAGGCCCCAAAATGCAAAACGCCTAGGCGTGATAAGTCGCCCTGGATCATTGAGCCCCGTAAGTGGTGGCAAGGCATTCGCTCCGTCCCGACAAAGAATGAGCAAACGGGCACTGGAACGTTCGTTAGAATCAACGACTGTCTGGAATTTCTCGACGAGAGACGCTGGCTTCTAAGAAGCGACACTTTCACGGACAATTTGGCCTTGTTTCGCCCCTCAAACGTCGCGTTCAGTTCTGGAATCGGAGCTGCGCTTTCTGTCAGAAGGGAGCCCCTAGGCGTTCGAGACTATACCGCCGCTTCGTTATGCAGTCAGGACCAATACTTGTTCGGAAGATTCGAAGCGATCATCCAAGCTTCAAATGTGCCCGGGGTGGTCACCGGATTCTTCCTCCACCGCAACTCGCCACGACAGGAAATAGATATAGAGATCGCGGGGAGTCGACCAGACCGCCTATTGGTCAATGTCTTCTACAACCCAGGTGGCGAGGGAGCAAACTTCGACTATGGTTATAGAGGTGCTCCAAGCTATATCGAGCTCGGGTTTGACGCATCCAAAGCAAGCCACCGCTTTGCAATTGAATGGAGCCCCTGCGAGATCCGCTGGTTGGTTGACGATCGTCTGATCCATAGGCGCGCGATCTGGGATCCGACGCCAATCCCGCACCTTCCAATGGCGCTCCACGTCAACAGTTGGCTATCTCGTTCTACCCAACTTGCCGGACGAATCAACAACCGACGGCTCCCAGCAACAACAATAGTCGGATCGATCGTGCTGGAGGCGAATTCCGTTATCTCCTCGCTCGGATCTGACAATCTACAACGGTCAAGTTAGGCTGGGTTGTTTTACTCGATCAGCTAGCACAATGAATATACTCTCCTACAATCCGGGCCATGATGGCACATTCGCTTATCTTGAGGACGGACATTTAGTAGTCTCGATTGAGGCTGAGAAACACTCCCATTATCGACATTCAGCACTGTCCGTTCCGGATGTGTTCAGCGTTCTCGGTGAACTCAATGAAGTTCCCGACGTGCTTTGTAGAGGTGGCTGGTGGCCTAGCGACACTCATCTGTCTGGGCAGCAAGTTCTAGCTGGATACCATGGCGTCCATAAGAGCAACATTGTAGTTGGTCAAACACGCCTATTGGCGAAGACGGTTAAATACTTCTCATCTTCCCATGAACGTTCCCATCTTCTCTGTGCCTTTGGCATGTCGAATCTGCCCAAGGGGACTCCGTGCTATGCGCTACTTTGGGAAGGAGTGATCGGCTCATTCTACAAAATCGATTCCGAGTTGAACGTGACAAAGCTCGCCGATGTCATGCCTGAACCTGGACATCGTTATGCCCTGCTCTACGGTTTGGCGGATCCGACATTTGATAAGAGTGTTGCAGAATTCTCCCGCTTTTCTGACGCTGGAAAGCTCATGGCTTTGGCGTCATTTTCGAAGCGAAGCAAGCCTTTGGATGAGGAGGAGAAAATAATAGCGTTTCTAATGCAGGATTGCGTTCACCTCAAGCCGAAGGAGTGTGAGGTTTTAAGGTATTGCCGATACTACAACGTAGGGCTGGATGATGCGGAGTTTCGTAACTTCGCAGGTATTGTCAGCAACAGAATATTCGATCGTTTTTATCAATTTGCCAAGTCGAAGATGAAGAAAGGTATGCCTTTGCTGATTACTGGCGGGTGCGGACTAAATTGTGACTGGAACACGAAATGGAGGGAGACCAATCTCTTCTCCGAGGTATTCGTGCCGCCTGTTGCCAACGATTCAGGCTCAGCGATCGGCACGGCGATTGACGCGCAGTTCCATTTTACAGGGAACCCTAAGATTGATTGGAATGTCTACTCTGGTCTCGAGTTTATAGGCAATGACTCATTCGATGCATCTTCATTTGATGAGTACGAAACGAACTACTCAATGATCGCTGACTTGCTGGCTAGCAACCTGATCATCGGATGGGTAAATGGAAAATACGAAATCGGACCACGTGCGCTGGGAAATCGTTCGATTCTTGCTTCGCCATTCCAAGATAGCACTAGGGTGCGGCTGAATGAAATTAAGCAGCGCGAACAGTTTCGTCCGATTGCGCCAGTATGCCTCGAAGAAGATGCTGCAAAATGGTTTGGTTGCAATCAGCCGAGCCCATTTATGCTTTACACGCAGCTGGTTTCTACGGATGCGCTAGCTGCCGTGACACATGTCAATGGGACGGCGCGCATTCAAACGGTGTCCTCTGTGACTAACGGCCATTTGCATGAGCTGCTTATGGCATTCAAAGCACGTACTGGCTACGGTGTCTTGTGCAATACCTCCCTGAATTTCAAAGGAAGAGGATTCATAAACAACATAGCGGATCTCTCCACCTACACGCTAGAGCACAATTTGGACGGCTTTGTTGTTGAAGGGAGAAGCTACATGTTGAAGTCGTCGAAGTACTATCAAGCGTATTTAAGATCGTCAAACTCTGGCGCTGCTCGGTTGGGGAGTAGCGGATAGGGCTTTTAGCAGAGGGTAAGACGGAGAGCATGAGTAATACGATCTTCTGTGACGAGGCCGGCATAACTGGAAATAACCTGCTCGATCCAGAGCAACGGCATTTTGCGTTTGCTAGTGTGAACGTTGCTGATGCTAGGGCTAAAGAGTTGGTTGCACAAATTATCCAGGATCATCGCCTGCAAGGCAGTGAGTTAAAGGGAAGCCAACTGGTTAAAGGAGCTGCTGGACAAAGAGCCATCGATGCGCTGGTTGCGAGTTGCCTCGATCACATTCATCTAAGCTTTTACAACAAGAAGTACGCCATTGCCTGTGAATTGTATAGTCAGACGTTTGGGGAGATCTTTGGAGAGAACAACGGTATATTTTTTGCGTTGGATTTTAACAGATTTATTGCCAATGCGATATATCTAGGACTCGTGACGGACAATCCTTTAGCGAGGGCCGCTGTCTCTGATTTTCAGTCGCTAATGAGACAGAAATCTGGAGGGGTTCCGGATCAGATCTTCTCCCTTTCCAATGCAGCGTTTTCGGCCAATCTCTTCGAAGCGATCATTCTCTTTTGCCGTCTGAACAACGAAAGGATTCGGTCTGCGGTCGATCCCCTTTTGAACGATCCGAGTGGTAGCAAGTGGTTGCTTGATTTGTCGTATATGGCGATCTTTAACCATTTAACGTACTGGGCTCAAAGGCATGACTCAGTGGATGTCTACTGTGATAAGTCAACGCCCCTTGAAGATCAGCTCACAGATCTTGATGAATGGATTGGTCGGCAAGAGAAGATTGACGTCACGGTTGGTACAGTGCAAGGAAGGATTGGCTTCAATCTTCTAAGGCGAGTGCAGTTCGCCGACTCTCATAACTGTGCTGGAGTTCAGTTGGCAGACGTGTTCGCCTCTGCACTCTGCTATGCGGTGAATCATCCAAGCGATCAATACTCTCGGAGCCTACTACAGCGGTTGGCACCAGTAATTAGCGAGTATAGTCTTGTGCCCGATCTGGAGGAGATTGACATTCGTGAAGTTAAGCCGTTTGTGAATTCTTCGATTCTCTGGCAATTGGTTGAGCGAAGTTGTAGAGGTGAAGACCTTGAATCGTTTTATGAACACATTGCGGACTTCATAATAGCAAGTCGAAACAGGTTTCATGACTATAGTGCCACCCTTACGAAGGAGGACCTTAACGTTGACTTTTCAAAGAATATTCTCCTATGAGTCCTTATCGATTCACAGCTCGTGGACTTGCGTTTCGTTCCGTGGTCAAACTCTTCAATCGGAACTAAAGCATCATCCAACACTACAGACATATACCCGAAGAGGCTTTGGTCCAACTGAGCGACGGCAGTTTCCCATTGGTCGGGCTTTGCACAAAACCGCTTCGGTGTCCCGCGGCGACCGCGACGGGTTAACACTTCTATTGTGTCAGGACTCTTATGCGACCAGGCTTTTCTTGGTTTTGGTGGCCATGGTTCCGCCATCAGCAGAGTCGGAGCGCCTTAGCGAATCTGGGTGCCGTAAAAAAAGGCATCTAGTTGCTTTAGCCTTGATTGGATCTTTTGATCGGCTTCGAGCGCCAAGAGGGATAATGCATTCTCGGTCTCTTCGACTTGGTCAAAAACTGTATTGATATCGATCGTTACGTCAGTTCCTTCAATCCGGTGAGCACTACGTGCTGGGCTGCGGTGAATAACGCCAGCGGCTTGTGGGTTGAAACGTTCCAGACGTTATTGGGACGCTCGGCCGCTGGGCCGGCCTCACGGGCGCGAGTTATCCAGCTTGCTGCCTCATCAGCTGATGTGACAGCGCAATTGGTGGCGGCACCGCTACGATATTATGACGCTTATGCGTTCAGCCAAGTGCACGCGCAAATTCTTACGGGAGAAGTCGCGATTATTCTAGTGAATGTAGGTGCGACACCACGAGGAGACAAGGAGGTCGATTATCACAATGCCATTCTCGCCGACTCGCCAAGTTATATGTTCTTTGGCACCTTCTACGGCGGTCTCGCCGACCAGGACGGTAGTTTTACTTGGAAATCCAACGTTGAATTTAACGTCCATCGTTACGATGGGGCCGCTAAGAAGGTGCGCAAGCCTCGACCGGTTTCCGTCGCCCCGCGAACAGTCCCGCTAGAAGTTGGTTACACCAAGGGTTCACGGACGATGCTTCATCTTGGCGAGGAGCACGGACTTGCACGTTGGCCTTACGGGAGTGAGTCAATCACTGTATTTGTGACAATAAACTTCACCAGGATATGAACCGAGACTCATGACTTGAGATGCTATCGCTGACCCTGAAATTGCGCGAGTTGAGACGCATCTGAAAATCGGCAAAGGGTTCGTGCCAGAGTTCCGCGCTGCTAACTTCAAATCCAGATTCGCCGGGCAACGGCAGGGATAACAGCTGCGGCAAGATGCGGATCTGATGCTCCGTGCTGGCGGCGCGTAACGCACGCGCGAAGAGAACCTTTTGACAATTGTGCAGGCTGTGGTGGCTACGAACCACTGGAGCCATGTAAACACTGGCCGCCAATTGCAGAACCTCTTCAATTTGTCCTTCCGCTAAGCGCGCCGCTAGCCGAGACAGCAATTCCGAAAACGTCTGCGCCCTTCTGAAAGCAGTTGAGGCGAGAAAACCGCCGACTTCTTCCGGATGCCGAGTAAGATGATTCAAGGCTTCGATGAACGAGCTTCGAAAGACCTGATACAGCGAACCAACTTCTTCATCGCTTAGTCCACCCACCATGGCCAAGTCCAGCCAGTTGTCGTCCTCGGGTGAATTAGCTGCTCGGAGCTTGAAGCTCAGCGACAATGCCGGCGCAAATTCCTGAACGCACTTGGCGGCGTTAAGTACTGCATCTGTAAACAGCGCCGTCGCTCCCGCCCTAATTGGGATGCCACCCTCTTCAAACATTCGCAAGAAATTGAACGCTGGTTGCAGCTGTGAGTAGGCTGTTTCACCCATCATGTGGTAAGTCACACGCTCAGTCTTTGGGTGGTAGCCACGCTTGATTGATTTTTGACGATCTGTGGGCGGCGTCATTCCATTAACGACTCTTTCCAATGCCTCAATATCTATCCAAGGATTACAGCGGTGACTTGTCAGTTTCTCCCAGCGGTCGGTAAATTGATCCAGATAACCTGAGTCCTGGGCAATTTGATTCATCCTTATGCTGCGCAGGAGCAGCATGGTCCAGCCTTCTTGCGACAGCAGAGCATAATCTGTTTCGCCTGGCACGAATTGCGACCTGATGGTTGCCAATGCATCCTCAGCAAGTTGGCGAGCTTCATTAATCTGGCCCAGTTCGGCCATAACTCCAGCTTTCCTCGTCTTCCAAAAAGGCCCTACAGAATCCATGTTCCAGTCAGCCAGAAACGGGCGTAGCCGACTAAAATCAGACTGGGCTAAGAAGAAAAGGCAATACTCGTAATACCAGCGCGACTCCCAGTCCCCTTTTTGCTTAACCGATTCTCTCAATTGCTCCATCGTCGTGAGGAATCGCTGAGCGTTCAGCGTCTCCCGCCAGTGCCTGACAATGGCAAAGTGAAGTTCGAGCCAGCGATCGCTGATTTCAGACCAAGGCCAGGAAGCGCAGTCGCTATTGCCAGGACGAAATTGCCCTGAGTTTCCGTAAGTAGTGGGAAAAGGATTGTACTGATTGAGTACTTGCAGAATTATGTCGGCATGCGGCGGTGGATAGTGCGAAAGAGTCTTTTCAATCCGCCAATTTAGTTCCCCTAGCAGAAGAAGGTCTCTGGGTGCCGACAGTTGGTCGATTGAATTAAGGATCGGCTCAAACCAGTATTTCGTGAAATCCCAAAGGTGCTCTCGATTGTCCTCAGGGAGCACCACCCAGCCTGGATATTCTTTCCGATTCTGGGTCCAAACGTCATGCACATCTCCCAATTCCGCAGCGCTCAAGCTTCGGGTCATTCCCTTGGGAGATCGTTCGCCCAAGGGCGAAAGCGGACGGGGACCAGGCGATAGTGAGGGCAGGTCTGCTGCAAGCGTCCACGTATTTCCGCTTATTGTTTTCGGCCAGTGAACAAGATTCGGAGGCGCGCCATGTAACAGAGTTAACAGCAACCATTCCAGGGCCTTGGCATGACGTATTGCTGAATCAAACCACGACGATTGAGGGAAAAGCGGTGAAAGGTCAATCGGTATAACATTACGTCCTTCGAGCAACCTTCTCTGAAACGTGAGAGATTCAGAATGCCACAAAGGTAGATAGGCTGAGTGTGATTGCCCAGATGATCACGAACCCAGCCGGTCCAGTTTAGGAAGTTTGGATCATCACCAGAGAAACCGAGCAGACAGAAAACGTTTTCCATAACGCTCTGCTGAACAAGGTTTACCAATGGGGAAAACCGACGCGGGTAAGTTCTAAAATCCTTTTCGGTAATAACGAATGGTCGCTGGGAAGGGAAAGAACCATGCAGTTTTACAATTCGGGGACGACTGGCTACCGGAATGTCAGACGCATCGAGAATAAGATCGTATTTGCGATCGTGAATGAACGGCCGAGTACGCTCCAAGAGAGTGTCATAGTTTGTTGTGAAAACGTCTGCCCAAGGAAGGGAGAGCAACATGCGGTGAAGGTTACCTGGCTGGTAACCATTATCAGCGATCGAGTTTAGAAGAAGGTCATCCAATGCCGCTCGCGTAAAGGCTGCTTCGTATTCACTTGCCAATCTCAGAGGCGTTCCCGAAGTCATAGTGATTTTCGATCTTTGCCGCTTGTCCTCATCAACACTTCCCGCGGGATAGAGCGCATCAAACATATTTTCTGCAATGTCTATCCATAAAGGAAATTCAGGAATGCTAGCTGTAGTCTTCTGAGCATTCCGGCTGAATCCCGCGCCGACCATTACTGCGGCGCGGCCAAACTCGCGCGCACCCCATAGGCGTTGCCGAATTTGTTCCAGATAGATTTGATCAGGAAATTGAACAGTCAAACTCATTAAGCATCTCCTGGGAACTTGGGTAACATTGGATCTCGATGTCTAGATAGACTTTCTTCCCCACACTGGTCGCGGCAATAGCAAGTAATCACACGATCGTTAACGGGATCATAATAAGCGAAAAGAAAGTCCCGGACTCGAAAAGAAAAAGTTGCGGACTTCATGAGGCGTTAAACAACGGTCGAAAATGGACATAGAAGCAATGTATTAAATGTTTCCGAGTGACGCTGCTTGCATGTTCGTCTAGTGCAAGGAAGCCTAGAATTACCGCCCGCTCCGGAAAACTCAAATTAAGACACTACCGCCGACAACTCAACATTGACAGGGTGTTTATCACTGGGGTAGATTGCGCCCGCTAAATACCTGCGAAGCCTCTCGCTTACGTGCGACTCGCAAAACACCTCACGCCCAGCGTGGCTTTATACCTTGGTTTGAAACAGGAGCGCCCATCATGCTTCAAGGATCGTGTCCGCGAAATATTCCTCGCTAAAACTTCATAACGATTAATAGCTAAACGAATCTAATCTTGGGAAATCTAATAATTAACGATAGAGGCCTTAAGGAGAACTAGAAATGTCTGATCCAACAAAAGCAGCACAAGGTATCAACACCGCCAACAAGGCACAATCATCCCAAGCTCTGATCATTCAGGTTTATGCAAATAGCATTGACGAGCAGCCGGCCGTCGACTTTTCAGGTGAGCCAAATCTGGCAACGTATCAAACACAGATCAACACCGGACTGGCCACCGCTCAGACCCACGCAAATAATTACCTGAACGTCATTCAGCCCAATATCATTCAGAACATCGCCAACATTGGGAATTACTATGCTCTCAATAACGCGGTTGCGACAACACTTCCTGAAGGATCAACCGAGGCACAGTGGATAGAGAGCTTGACGGCACTTCAGCTCCAGTCTACCAGCTATAAAACCGCTGCCAACGGTGTGATAACTTCGTTGAAAACCTTGCACGACAACCTGACTGGTGATACGGCCTCATTTGCGGCAACTGTAAGCGAGCTCAACTCAGCCGTTAACGGTGACAACGGTATTCTCGCATCAGACGACAAAGAACTGAGTTCCATCCAGGGAAAAATCGACGGTGCAATTGCGGGTATCGTTACGAGCGGACTGGCTATCATTGGAGGTGGTTTCATGATTGCCGTTGGTGGTATTGCTGATTTCGTCACCGCAGGAACCACAACCCCGGTAGTGGTAGGCGGAATTGGCATAGTTCTCGCTGGTGCCGGAGGTGAGGTTGCATCAGCCATCACGTTGAAATCCCTCAATGACCAAAAAGCTAAATTGCTTACTGAAGAATCCACGCTTAAAGCGGAAGTTAAGCTGGCGACGGGGATCAGCAACGGCTACCAAAGTCTGCTGACTCAGGTGAAAAGCGCGGTTGAAGCCGCAACCCAAATGGAAAGTGCCTGGGAATTTTTGCGTAGCGATCTCGGAAACATGATCAGCGACTTACAAAACGGCGTCCAGAATGCTGGACAAATCCGCACGCTCTTTTTGACCGCTGCCAATACTGAGGTGCAAACCGTGATTACAGATATCAACACTATCAAAGGTCAGATGGCCGGCGTAACCACGATTGTGGCCCAACCAGGACAGACCGTGGGTGAAGCACTCGTTGCTGCGGCCCGACAAAGCGTGGCAGCCTAGAGTGTCTTAGCAAAGAGCCACGAAGAGCGAGCAAGCTCTCGTGGCTGACTTCTCACAAAAATTTCGGAGGCACAACAAATGAGTGGTTACTTATCTCAAGCTGTAGCGAATCTAATAGCTGCTGAGCAGCAAATCACGGCTCTTTCTGGTCTACCACCCGCAGCCCAGGAAATCCAGTCAGAGTCATCGGCTGTCATTTCACCGACGATATCGCAAATCCAGACAATGCAAAAAGCAGTCAGTAGCTTCGTGCAGATTGCAATTCCACAGTTAAATACTATCGAAACAATGGTGTGGGGCAATCAACCGTTACCCCAGATTAAGGCGGCGATGGCGAACGTGCAGAACGAAGCGACCGCCTTAAGATCCAGCGTGGATGGAACATCGGGCCAAATCAACACAGCCTCATCGCAGGTGCTTGGTTATTTCGGTCAACTGGCTACAACCGAATCTGGTTTAACCGCGCAGATGACGACACTGCAAGGCCACTTAGGCGATGCCCAAGGCGAAGAAGATGCCGCCCAGAAGAGATACTATTATTTGCTTGCATTGGGGCCCTTTGGCCTACCCGGGCTGGCTGTCGCATTGGGTCTATATTTTAGATGGAAATCTGATGTGAACGGTTATGAGAGCCAGATCAGTTCCTTGAATGCTCAAATCAATTTGTTCAACGCAATGAAAGAGGCCTGTCGGCTAATGGGACTCGATTTTCAAGGGGTGGTCACAAAACTTGCAGGGGTTAGAATCTCGGTTGATATTCTTGCCAGCGATATTCTGACGATCGAATCCGATTTGGATTCGGGAAGTGCCTTGCCTGTTATCGGCATCATGGTAAAGGCAGCCATCACCGAAGTCACCACGCTGGGCGTTGACGCTTCCTGAAACTAGATTCCAGATTCAACAAATGCGAGGGGTTCAGGGTTAAATCAAATGCCTAACATTACGCTCAAGCGAGCCGCGCAAAAAGCTCCCGGCATCGTTTACGCCGGAAATAGTCGACTGAAATTACAGTCCCCATGTGGGAACTGCTTGAATCGGCTAAGCGGGCGCGACAGCGTCGGTCGGTGCTCACAGAGTACATTGTGTCAGTAGGGGAACACACCGCCTAAGAACTCATCAATCCGACTGTTCGATAGCATTTCTTTCATGCTCTTTTGCTACGATCATGTTGCCGCTCGCTCGCGGGGGGTTAATTCGAGCGTTGGGCAGCCGGAAGACTTATGCCATGGATTCACGAAGCGGTGCTAAAAGAAAAGGTTGGAATTGCAACATTAGGTTGGCCGGCAAGTTTTACGAATGTTTGGCTATCCGGTGAGGTCGGGGCCAGATTATCTGAGGACTGCTTTTTCCGAATTTCCCAGCAAAAAACTTAAAATGGATTGCGTCGCGGGTTAGTAACAGAATTTACGTAATACGTCGGGATTAAATCAACTTTACGCAATGGAACGGAAAGTCACCGCACGTAATAGAAATATGCCGATTCAATCAAATCAACAACTTGGATGGAGGGATCCCGGATCAGATTTACGTAACCGTAGGCCAGAACTTGTTCAAACGAACTTTCATCAGTGTGATGCAACGCGCGAAAGTAGCCACCGAGAAAAAACACGCTCTCATTTTCCCTGCCCAGGGACTCTCGTTGTGCTTGAATAAGGGTTGGAAGCAGTAAGAAACCTTTCGATCGGTCAGCAACCCCTAACGCATAGCCAAAATCATAACCCCTCTTCGCCTCGACGGTTGTTAGCCAGTGCAGTTCTGGGCCAAGCAGATCCGGCGCTTCCACCGCGCGCCGGGCAAGTTCCGCAATTCTTGGTTGTGCCTGGTCGACGTACCTTTCTTCATCGTCGAACTTATCAAATAATAAGTCGAGAGCAACATACCTCTTCATCAATGACGGATAGTCGCGTGGCGCAATGTCGTCTCTGAGACTTTCCCAACTCCGCCGAAGCTCCTCTGGCATCTCTGTGCGGGATTTCTTGTGTAGAAACTGAGTGGGGAATTCGATCACTGCGAATTGATCGAGATGCCCTTTTTTCAAGAGGTCTCTAATAGTCGCATGACCATCTCAGACACAGCCGGGATCTTACCCAGTCCGTATGCACTACCTCGCAAAATGCGCGCTGCCCGGTTTGTTTCTTTTTTCGGCAGCGTCTCAATCTTCCCTTCCAGCAATCTCCAGACGCCACGAAAACCATCGAACCATTCTCCGTATGTACTAGGCAACCAACGGTTCGGTACCCGATCCAAAGGGATAAAATTCGCATTAATGGTCCGAACGAAATAATCAGTTTCCTCGAGTGCCTTAGCGCAGGCTTTCAAGCCCAAGGATCGCTTTTCTTACTTAAGGGCGCGAAACCTTGGACTGCGATTGAAAGGTCATGGCCGCCGACCTGAAGATAGGGAAAACGATAGCGACCGTCGTAATCCTAAATCGCCGTCTGTCTCTGATTGGTTTCAAGATTAGTTGTGGTCAGACTCGCACCGCTGACTGCCGCGCCGGTGGCGTCCGCGACGCGGCCACTGACTGTCGCGGACGTAACAGTCTGCTGGGCCCCCACATAGTGACCACCGGCTAGGAATAGCGAAAGAAATATTGGACCATCCCTGGAAAAAGTAACCGGGCTCGTCGCCCTTCTCGGCACTGCATTTTGAATCCTTTCTCCTGCAAAAAGACAAGCCATCCGCGCTTCACTGAACACTCGTTGAGGCGTTGCGCACGGTGCGTTTACGGGTTGAGGACGCGAAATAATGAACTGCGCCGCCGGTTTGAATCGAGGCTGCGCGCGTGGGTGCTTACGAGGCGCTATCACAACCCTCGGCGTGGCGAGGTTTCCTCATCGACCACATTCAGCGTTGTGGTGGGTCACAATATAACTAAATCTCTGCTGGTACTCGGAGCTGGTCAGGAACGAACAGGCCATGCCGCGCAGGTTTCCGGGCTCTCGGTTATTCAATACATCCAACCAGAAGTCATAGCCATCCTGATCCTGATCCCGTCTGAGATAGCCGAAGTATTCCATCAAGACGAATGACTTGTTGTATTCCGCTTGCTTAAAGGAGGCGTCCTCTATCGCCTCTCGAATGGTCAAGCTGCGGCTTTCATTAAGGCTGGCGCCGGAATTGTACGTCGAGATGAGCGCGCTGCGTCGCGAAGACAGATCGATTCCGCTCGTCTGCTGTATCGTTTGCATTAAGGTTTCAACAAAGCTCGCGGCGGAGGTGCCGCTGCTGTATCTCTGCACAAACTCCGGGCGCTGCACAAAAGCGTCCGCGAAAGTTCTCCGGGCCACATCCAGATTGTTTCCCCCAACCAGATGAGTTTGATCGGTCGAAAACTCCCGGTAGGTCAGCTGCCGACCCAATCCTGCCTGGTACAAGCGGAAGATAAAAGAGCCAGTCTGCTGGAACTCAGCCTCGACGAAAAAGGCCGCACTCACTCCGATCCGCCGGCTATTAACACAGGCGCCATCGGCACCGCACTTTTCAATCTCAGCGGTCCAATAATTCAGTCCACCCGCGTCTGGTTCACGATGGAGGAAATCCAGGTATTGCTGGCGTACAAAGTACATCGGCGTGTCGAGCGGATTCGCTGTCTGCGCAGAATCGGGGGCAGCCGTAAAAACAGCCTGCGTATTATTTCCTGTCAGCGAGAAGGAGCGGATCTGTGGGCTGAACGAATAGTTGGCGCGCGAAGGCACAACGGTGTAAAGGCCCGCCGTCCCCAGGTTCTCAAAAATGTAGTTGCCCTTGCTGTCTGTGATCGTACGGCTGGCGCGCGTACCGTCGAGCGTCAACACTACGCCTCCGAGCGGCTGGCCATCAGCGGTAGTGATGCTCCCGCTGATGGTAGCGTCCGCGGCGGTAGGCCCGGCCACGGAAAACTGCCCATTGCTCGTACCGGATGAGGGGTTGCCCTCGTTGAATCTGAAACTCTGCCATGTGAGTGGCGTCTGCGCACCTTGCGACCCGACAACATTGAACGCCAACTTCAAAAGCACTCCCTGCCCCGATAGCGGGTTGTTACTACTGAAGGCGTTGATCTTCATATGGCCCGGTGTGGCAGTGTTGGCGTTTATGGACATGCCCTCGCTCAAAGTGCTTGTCGCATCATAGGCCGTGCTTTGCGGTTGCAAGACGTTGGGATCGAACGTGAAATCAAACTCATAAGCAAACACGTTTTGGTTAGTTAGATCTCCCGTATTGACGAGGATGATGCTCGGCCCACCTGCAGGGTCTGAACGGTTAGGCAATGACACCGGGATGCTGACAGCCAGCGTGGAAAAACTTTTGAAAGCAAATGCAGGCGCCGGCGGCGTCCAGCTTGCGGATACATCTCCCACGAGGACGGCGGCAAAGTCCTGTCCTGTCTGATCTCCGTCGAGATTGGTAACCGTGCGGCTGGCCTGTTTGAACTTCCAACTGCCGACGATGCTTTCATTGGGGATGCTCAGGGCCGAGCGCGCTATCAATGAAGCATCAAAAGCGGAGACGCCGTTGTTGTTACTCGCATCGGCAGCAATCTGTTGCTCAGAATTAAGCGAAATGAGATTGAGCGCATAACGGGCGGTAAGCGAAGCGTCAAAAGCGCTGACCCCGCCCGCCTCGCTGCTGGCCTTCGAGGGTGCGATTGTGTAATTGCCCCCAGCAGGCACGTTGCTGAAAGTATAGCTGCCGTCGGCGAGCGTGGTCGCAGTTTGTGTGGGGAATCCTGAAGCACCGCTCAGAGTTACCTGCGCGTCTCCGACACCGGCATCGCTGGCCGTGTAAATCACATGACCCGAAATATTGTATGTGCGCACCGTTCCCGAGAAATCAACCGCGGTTACGCCCTGGAGTTTCTTTATGGTCTGCTCAGTGAAGCTATAAAGAGCCGTGTCGGCGGGCGTTACGCTGTAGGCGCCGCCGGCTTGTAAATCCGGGAAGCTGTAGTGACCATTGATGTCCGTCGAGGTGCTGCCGGACTGCGTCCCCGTCAAAGCTACCGTCACACCCGAAAGCGGCAAGCCATTTCCTGTGATCACCCCGTTAATTCCCTCCCTCGGATTGACGGTGATATCGGCCAGGGTTGAAGTGGCGCGGGCGCCATTGGTTGAGACGGTCCGAGCTGAGATGGTGTAGCGTCCAGCCGGAACGTTCTTCCAACTGAAAGTGTACGGCGCGTCGGAATCAAAGCCCAGCAGGGTCGTCCCGGCGTAGAACTCCATGCGCGAGACCGTGTAGTTGCCTGCAGCCCTGGTGGCGCTCAACTCGATAATCGCGGGCTCCGTGAATGACTGGCCCTGGGTGGGACTGTCGAGTGTCGGTTTCCCTATCGGCAACGGCAAGAGGTTGCCAGAATTGATTTGAAGGTTAACTGGAGCGGATATCGTCGTAGCTCCGAGATTATCCACCGCCACCGCCGTTAAAACCCGGCTGCCGCCCGCCGGGTTGTCCCAGGCGACCTGATACGGGGCCGAAGCGTCTGAGCCGATCAGGTTCGAGCCATCGTAATAGAAATCCACGCGGGTCAGGTTGCGGCCATCGGATGCAGCCGCATCCGCTGCGACGAAGATGCTGGTTGGCAGCGTAAAGGTCGCAGTGTTGGCCGGATAGGTGATGTTGATTGTGGGCGAGCCGGGCGGCACGCCGGGTTGCGTGACAGTGAAAGTATTACCAGCAATGGTCAGAGTTCCAGTGCGCTCGCCGGTAGTCGTGTTAGCAGCCGCTGTGAATTTAACTATCCCGTTGCCCGCCTCGCTAGCGCCCGAATCAATCGTCATCCAACTTGCATTGCTCGCCGCCGTCCAGCCGCAATTTTCATATGTCGACGTCACATCGACGGTAAAGGCGCCGCCGTTGTACGGAATCGTCCGGCCTTGCGGCGAGAGAGAAGATGAACAGGGTGTTGTGTTCGAGGTGTCCACTGCATAGAAGTAGTCGTAGCTGTAGTTCCCCGCCACGTCGGCAGAGATATAGCCTGTTTGCCCGTCCGGCGAAAAAATTGGTCGATTCCATGGGCGCACTTGTCCGTACTCTGCGAAGCCGGGTTCTGTCGGCAGCGGGACCCGCCACAAACGCGCGCCGGTCTGAGGATCGAGCCCCAGGAAGAAGCCGGGCTTTCCATAGCCGATGATCCCGGGCACGAAGATTATCTGGTTAGCAGGGCTGGCAGCCAGCTCATGAAGAATGTGGAAACCATTGACCGTGTCGGAATCGTCGTAATGCCACTTCTCAGCACCGTTGGGATTAATCGCATACAGGCGATAATAGTTCTGCACTTGGTAATGGACGCTGTCAGCTCCGACTTCGGGGTAATTGATTGGTTGCCGACCAGGTGTCGGCCCCTGGCCGAAGATTGGGAATGTCCAGTTGACGCTGTCCAGCGTCGGTGAATATGACCTTATCTGCGGTACCGATGTATGCACGGTCTGGTCCGGAGCCACGACCACGACGCCGTCTGTAGCGAAGTCGCCTATAGCGCGAACGCGCGCGCCGTCATTCAAACGGTGCGCGTAGAAGCCGCCGTGCGGGAAAGTTGCCGACTCAAAATCGAAATAAGTAAGGCCCGCCGCTGCGCCGAAGAAAAGCTCCTTCCCCGTGTGACCGTAATAGTAGTAGAGGTCGTTGTAGTTCCAGACCAGGTGGCCATCTTCGGGTGCGAGTGCGGCTAGGTTGATAGTACCTGGTTCACCATTCTCCGGCCTGAAGATGAAATATATCTTTCCGTCCGGCCCCACGTTTGGCCCGGCCCTGACAGTGATGGTATTGGCCGCAATAAACTTCCATTTCTGCGTCCCGTCCGGATTCAATGCCACAATCGCGCCGTCATGATATGAAGCGACACCGGTAGGCGCGGTGGTAGGTACGTAGATCGAGCCATCCGCCCCGACCGTCACCGGGCCATCAGATCCGGTATCGCCCACCCTGGTGACCCACTTCAACGCGCCGTCGGGCGCCAGCGCATAGACGAATCCAATTGCGTCGTTAACATAGACTGTCCCGTCCGGACCAACGCCCGCTCGGTGAGCCGCATAGCTATTCGTAATAAAACGCCACTTGATCCGCCCCTCGGCTTGGCGCGTCGTGACGTTAAGCGTGGCCCCGTTGCTTGTGCCCCCGCTTGTCTGAACCACCACGGGGTCGCTGCCTACGTTCGCGCCCTCTGGCACGTAAGCCGCGATTGAAGTATCCGACCACAGGGTGGCGATTGCAGGTTGATTATCAACCAACACCTGACTTGCGCCCTGGTTGGGGCCGAAATTCGATCCGTTGATTACAAAGCGGCCGCTGCGCGTCACAGTCGAAACTGACAGATTGCTGATCATAGGCGCACCCGCGGGCCCTAATGAACCGGAGGAATGTACGGTGATAATCCCGCCTGTCACAGTGAGCGCGATGAAAAGAGTTAAAGCCAGGAACTTTCGATTCCCCAAAACGCGGATCAAAGTGGAGAAGACTTTCAAAGTAGAGTGCCGGTTGAGGAGTCTAGCCATGATGCCCTTTCCCCTTGTTCGAGAGCCCGACGAAGATGGTCAGCGCGCAAAAGCTTCGAGGGATCCGAATCAGGGAACCGTTGAACTCTGGGGACTTAAAGTCCTGCGGGGGCGGCTCAGTTCATAAACACATTGCGAGAAGGCGATGCGCAAAGCCGGACATGTCAGGGGAATTGCTATCTGAGGGATTGGCGCCGCAGTTTACAAAATTTCTTCGGCTACTTCAATTCAAATAATTCATGGCTGCCCAAACGATGAATTTGCGACCGTCAGTGGGCATCAACGTGCAAGCAAACTGACAGCTTCGCGTAACAAAAGTTTTTCGAAACTAATGGATTACCGTTCTGTTGTTGTCTGCTTGTTTTCTTATTGTCAAGAATTTATGTTGTGTATTGACTTTGTCATCCACCCGCAATAATCTCCGCTTACGTTTCAATTGTCTTGTGAGTCGGTTGCAGTGTTCTTTCCCCGCGCCCCTTCCTCCCCCTCTAAGGTGCGCAGGTCCCCAAAGTGGGGCTCTTCCATTTTTGATTTTACCGGGTGCCGGCACTTCGAATGATGGATCTCGGTAAGGTTCCTTGATGAGGTTGAGCCAACGTAAGAAGCAGGTTGCAATGGGTAGTGACGCAAGTAACTTAGCCTTACACCTCAAGCTTCTTTTGACAGACGAACAGGTACACTCGAGGAAGTGCGTGTGGCAATAGAGCCGCTAACGCCACCGAGTTACTACCTGTTACTTCACCCCTCGTGATAGTGGAAGTCTTAACCCTCTGATGTAGTTCCCTTCACCACCAGGTACCAAGGAGGAGCCTCATGAAGTCCGGTTCGTTTCGTTTCCTGCTAGTTCTTTTCGTACTAACTTTTGTTCATATGCAGAGTGCGCGCGGACAAGTCGCCAGGACGGAAGTGCCTCGCTTCTTGCGCGCCGACCTTTACCGTTTGAGTGGCACCACGGCGGCGGAGTTTCCGCCGGTTCACAAGACCGGAACGACAACCAGTGTGTCGACCGCGCCTTTGAACCCTGCGAACCGGATCGATCGAGATGGCGACCTGAAGCCCTCGGAACCAGTCGATGCCGATAAAGCTCTAGAAGCGCTGACCGCGATTCCGGTGAGCGCCAGTGATATATCCGGGACCGGGAGTCTGACAACGATCCCATCCACCAGCGCGACGACATCTCCGAACCTGGTTGGTGAGGTCGTAATCAGCTCACCTGCACCACCGGCGGGCGGATGGCGCGTTCCGGCGGACATTCCTGTTTCAGCAACGGTGGCCGGGTCGGTCGGAACCGTATATCGCGTCGAGTTCTATGCCGATGGTGATTTGATTGGCACGGATCTCACTGCCCCCTACTCGATCGTCTGGACTAATGCCGGTGGGGGTATCACAGTGAATACCACCTACTCGGTGACGGCCAAAGCCTTCAGTACGGCCGGCCCCACCTATACCTCCGATCCTTTATCGATACTCGTGCAGCCAATCTGGTCAACGGGAGGCCCGCCGCCGCCGGCGACGTGCAAGGTCGCCAAGATCGTAGCTTTCGATCAGGTCTTCTTTTATAACCGGCTCGGCGCGGTGAACCCGGGCGGCATGATCTACGCGCTGAACCGCGACGTAGTACCCATCGATGCGAACAAGGGCCTGACGCCCGGCAATGTGCGGTTGCGCGACGGTAAGCGTGCGCGACCCATCGTCCTGCGCATGAACATCGGCGATTGTCTGCGCATCTCCTTCCAAAACCTGTTGGCGCCCGATGAAGGCGACGACAACGCCGATGAAGGCGATTGTGCTAACGCCACGACTCCGGAGCAGAAACGGCGCTGCGATCAGCCGCGCACCCGCACTGCATCAGCACACGTCCAGGGGTTACAACTTGTCAGCAGCATCCTCGATGACGGATCGTTTGTGGGCAAAAACCCAAGTAGCCTGGTCGCGCCGGGCGGCACGGCAACCTACACCTACTATGCCGATAAAGAAGGCGCGAACCTGCTCTACTCGACCGCTGCGACTACCGGTGGGGAAGGCGACGGCGGCTCGCTTGCCAATGGGTTGTTCGGAGTGGTTAACGTCGAGCCCGCGGGCGCGGAATATTACCGCAGCCAGTTAACCCGCGAGGAGATGCAGTGGGCTTCGAACGGAGAGCGTTGGCCGGTTGATCCGCAGAATCCTCAGATTGGCGGTCAACCAAAAATCAACTACGACGCGGTCTATCCGGCCGGGCATCCGTTTGCCGGAAAGCCCATCCTCAGGATGACAGTCGGCGACGAAATCTTTCACACCGATTTGAACGCGATCATCACGGGGCCAAACCGTGGTGACTTCCCAGCCGGCACCTATCCGACGAATCCGACAGAGCCGCAGCGCAACCGGGCATTTCGCGAATTCTCTGTCGTCTATCACGATGAAATCGTTGCCGTGCAGGCCTTCCCACAAATGGAAGACACTCCCGGCAACCCGTTGGCCCACACACTGCACAGCGTGCGCGACGGCTTCGCTATCAACTACGGGACGGGCGGCATAGGCGCGGAAATTCTCGCTAATCGCTTTAACGTTGGCCCCATGCACGATTGTCCGGAGTGCAACTTCGAGGAATTCTTTTTGAGTGCCTGGACGGTCGGCGATCCGGCCATGATCGTGGACGTGCCTGCGAACACGCGGGACCAGAATGGCAACTTGATCACCGGGCCCAAGGCGACAAAGGCTTTCTTCCCTGAAGACCCGACGAACGTACACCACAGCTACATCAACGATCATACGAAGTTTCGGATCGTGCATGCCGGGCCGAAAGAGCACCACATCCATCACCTGCACGCGCACCAGTGGTTACACACACCCAATGACGACAACTCCACCTACCTCGATAGTCAGGCGATCTCTCCGGGCAGCACCTTCACCCTGGAGATTACCTACAACGGCAGTGGCAACCGTAACAAAGTAGTCGGCGACTCAATCTTCCACTGCCACTTCTATCCGCATTTTGCGCAAGGTATGTGGGAGTTGTGGCGCTCGCATGACGTTTTCGAGGAAGGCACCCAACTCGACGGCGGCGTTCCGATCAACGGCGCTCGAGCATTACCGGATGGCGAAATCGCAGCCGGGACGCCGATTCCCGCCCTCGTCCCGATCCCTCATTACGCAATGGCCCCGATGCCGACGGCCAACGTGCCGGGGTATCCGTTCTTCGTCGCGGGCAAGGCCGGGCATCGCGTTACCCACCCGCCGAAAGACACGGAATTTGACGGGGGGCTTCCGCGCCACCTCATCCTGGGCGGCGTCGCCGTCTTCCATAAGGAGAAGCTGCCGGCGTTTGATTTGAATAAAGCCCGCCTCGATTTCGATAAAGAGTTGGAGACGGCGGTGGCGCAGGAGATACCTGAAGAGGGCACGCCGTTGGAGTTGGCGGCCATGGCTTACCATGCCGTGCGAAACCATCCGACGCTGACGCCCGAAGGCACAGCTTCCACTTTTATTCTCAATGGTGCGCCGCCGCAACCGGGAGCGCCGTATGCGGATCCATGCGTGGATGACAACGGCAACCCGTCCTTTAATCGTTTGATCGAATACTCGGCGGCAGCATTCCAGTTTGACATTAAGTTGAACAAGGCTGGTTGGCACTTTCCGCAGCAGCGAATTCTAGCTTTGTGGGCCGATGTGCAACCAACGCTCGATGGCATTCGGCCACCGGAACCGCTCTTCTTCCGTGCTAACACGAACGACTGTGTAGTCTTCAAGCACACCAATCTCATCCCGCGCGTCTATCAGCTCGACGACTTTGAGGTGCGCACTCCAACCGACGTGGTGGGGCAGCATATACACTTGGTTAAGTTCGACGTGACCTCGTCGGACGGCTCCGGCAACGGGTGGAATTATGAGGATGCCTCCTTCAGTCCCGACGAAGTGATCGGACGGATAAACGCCATCAACCATGGGCCAAACGGCGGCATCCTGCCGTTCGAAGAAGGCAAGCCCATCGTGCAGTTGGAGGCCAGGCCCCATCCGTTCTTCGGCACACTCGGCGCGCAGATCACCATCCAACGTTGGTTTGCCGACGATGTGCTGAACAACCACGGCCGGGATCGCACGCTACGGACTGTGTTCACGCACGATCACTTCGGTCCCTCAACTCATCAGCAGACCGGTCTCTACGCCGGACTGGTGGCGGAAAAGCAGGGTTCGGATTGGCGCGACCCGGAAACAGGAGTAATGTTCCGCACCCGCTTCGATGGCGGGCCGACCAGTTGGCGCGCTGACATCCTTACCCCAGTGCCCGAGGAAAGCTTTCGCGAATTCCTAGTCGAATTCGCCGACTTCCAACACGCTTACCGCGCCGGAGGAGGCGGGACCGCAGAGGCGCCCGTGCCCGATCCGGAAAAAGTCGTCAACCCGCCAGCCAAAATGGAGGCCGCGTTCCAGCCGCCTTTCGTCTTGTTACAGAAGATGCAAGTCTGCCCGGGGACTAACTTCGCGCCGCCATGTCCCGAAGCCATCGCCGCGGCAGATGTCGGCACGATGGTTACCAATTATCGAAATGAACCGATCCCGCATCGCATCTGGAATTTCAACGGCGTAGGGGCGGAACCGGGCCCGAATGATTTCCCGCAGCAGTCCGCGGGTGAAGCGGGCGATCTGGCGAACGTCTATCTTTCCAATATTGTGCGCACGGACCAGCGCATGAATGTGAAGGCGCCCTTCTATCCTGACTTAACGCTGGGCGTTCAGCCGGGAGATCCGTTCACACCGCTCATGCGTGCTTACGAGGACGACCCGGTGCAGATTCGCATTCTCGTCGGAGCGCATGAAGAGGGACATAACTTCACGGTCAACGGCATCAAGTGGTTATTCGAACCGGGCACGCCCGAAGATCCGGCAGCCGTGAATAATAGCGGTTACCGCAACTCGCAAATGATGGGCATCAGTGAACACTTTGAATTCCACGTGCCGGTGCTGCCGCTGCCTTGTCAGACCTGCATCGAAACGCCGCCACCATTCTATGATTTCCGCTACGCTCCGGGCGTGGCGGTGGACGATCAATGGAATGGCATGTGGGGAATCCTGCGTGCTTATCGCGGTTCTCAGCCACCCAACGCAGAAGTCCTGCCTGGGCAAAGCGTCACCGCTAATTTGGCTGCCCCGCTGCTGACGTTACCAAGTAATCCCGACGGAAAGGCCACAGTCAACACTTCTGGTAGTGGCCTAAGCACAGGCCTCGCTTCGACCTCGGGAATAGCCGTCTGTCCCAGCGGCGCCAACCCGGCCACATGGAACGTATCAGCATACCTGGCCCGCGACGTCCTGACTGCTGGCACTTTGATCTATAACTCACGCACAACCTTTGGTGGGCGACTGGAAGATCCCACCGCAATAATGTACGTCCGCGACGACGACATAAATCCGTCGACCGGAAAACTCAAGACGTTTTTAGAAGTGGAACCACTCATCCTGCGCGCTAATGCAGGAGATTGCATCACCGTCAACCTGACGAATCGGCTAAACGGAGTGCTCGACCTCGAGGGCCATAACACGCTGCCGATGCTTGTCGAAAACTTCAATGCCAACCAACTCATGCCATCGGCCAAAGTCGGGCTGCATCCGCAAATGCTCTTTTATGATGTAACGAAGAGCGACGGCATGAACGTCGGCTTTAATCCGGTGCAAACCGTGAATCCAGGTCAAACCCGCACCTACGTCTGGTATGCCGGCGACGTTAAGATCGATCCGTTTACACAGCAGCCGGTATACACGCCGATTGAGTTCGGGGCGACCAACCTGTCACCCGCCGATCCGATCAAGCATACGAACAAGGGTGCGATCGGCGCGTTGATTATTGAACCGCAGGACACTTCGCAGGTAAGCGACATTTCCACTCAATCGACGGGCAAACTACAACACGCGCAGGTCTCTCTAAGTTTCACTCCTTATCGCACGCCGATCTACGAGAACGTTGTCATCTACCAGAACGACGTGAACCTGCGGTTTGGGTCGATTAGCGAGTTTGGCCACCTCAAGTCGGTGCCCAACCTCGGCGATGATGACGATCCGGAAGACACCGGGCAGAAGGCCCTCAACTATAGGACCGAACCGATGTGGAAGCGGCTTGGTTATGAACCGGATCTAGCCTTCAGCGAGACGCGCAAGAAGGACTTCACTGACTCACTCGCCAACAGCAAGGTAGGTGGTGATCCGAAGACGACCGTCTTTTGGCCCAACCGAGGTAATCTGGTGCGCTTCCGCGTGTTGCATCCCGGCGGACACTCACGCAATCAGGGCTTTATCCTTCATGGCCACGAGTGGCAGGAGGAACCATACATCAACAACTCGACGAAGATCGGCAACAACCCGTTCTCCGAATGGAAAGGGGTACAACACGGGCATGGACCGTCGAACCACTTTGACGTGGATATCTTCTATGGCGCCGGAGGGCGGTTCAGAATTATCGGCGACTATCTCTATCGCGACCGTTCTTCCTTCACTTTCGACGGAGGTGTCTGGGGCATCTTCCGGG
This sequence comes from Blastocatellia bacterium, assembly GCA_034665305.1. Lineage (GTDB taxonomy): Bacteria > Acidobacteriota > Blastocatellia > Pyrinomonadales > Pyrinomonadaceae > DASXRU01. The sequence goes on from JAXDFZ010000023.1 coordinate 75,332, forward strand.
TGCAATAGCGTAACGCAAACTGTTAGTCTGCGTTCGCTGAACGACAGTCAATCCGCGGGCGCAAGCTGACAGCTTGCGTTACGAAGAAAGGGGCGAGCCAAACCGGCTCGCCCTTTTCACTTTCAGCAACCGCGGCGAAATCATCAAGGTGCGGGCGGGGCCTTCAGCGCGGCCTCGATGGCCGCCTTCAGTCCTTCATAGGTGCGTTCGCCGGCCCGCCGGCCGTTGACGAAAATAGTTGGAGTGCTGAAGACGCCGGCCCGCTCGCCGTCGAGCTGGTCGCGGCGAACGTTATCGGCAAAAGTGCCGCCGTCCAAAGCGGTGTCGAACTTTGTGCGATCGAGCCCGAGCCGGCTGGCATACTCCTTCAGTTGGCCCAATTCCAGCGCCGCCTGGTTGGCAAATAGCAATGCCGCATATTCCCAATATTTGTTTTGCGCTCGCGCTGCTTCCGCGGCCTCGGCTGCCTTGAACGCGTGCGCATGCTCATTCAGTGGGAAGTCGCGCACGACTAGTCGCACTCGATCACCGTACTCGCCGAGTAGCTTTTCCAAAACGCTTTGAGTTTGCCCGCAAGCCGGGCATTGAAAATCTGTAAACTCGACGAGCGTAACCGCCGCGCTCGGACTACCTTTCATCGGCTGATTATCGGTGGCGATCTTGATCACCGGCGCCGGCGGCGGGTTAATGAAGAACTGAATGGCGGCGGCAAGTTGCAGTCGCTTGGCGAGCTCCAGTCCCAGCCGTTGCGCCTCAGTTTCCTGCAGGTACTTGATGATCTCTTCCTTTGCCTGCGCAAACTCTACGCTAATGCGCGCCTTGTTTTCGTTGTAAAAAGTTTGCGCCTGCGCTTCTGTAATCGGCTGCACTTTCGTGTCTACTTCGCTCTCAAGTAGCGCGCGCGTCGTCACTTTACGTTTCTGCGCCTCGCCGGCAAGCAGGATGTCATTGATCTTGAGATCGAGATCGCGTTTGCGCAGCAGGTAAGCCTGCTCCTGCACGTTAAAAATGAGAGGAGCCAGGCTGTCCTCAATGTCCGCGGAAGTGATGCGCTGGTTGTTGACGGTCGCGAACACGCGCTCGCGCTCCGCTGGCCTGGCGGGAGGCGCTACGTCTTTGACCAGAATCTGTACGTTGGCGGCAGCACGCAGTCGCGCAGCGAGTTTGCCGGCCAGTTCCCGTTGGCGCGCGTCGCGCAGATAGGTAATGATATCGTTCTTCACCGCCGCGAATTCACCGGAAATGCGCGTCTTGTTTTCGTCATAGAACTTCTGTGCCTCAGCCTCGGTTGGCTCCTGCGCCTTAGCGATGATCTCGTTCTCCAGTAACTTTTGCGTGGAGATATTGAGCCGTTTGGCTTCGCTCTCAAGCAGTAAGCTGTTGATTTGCAAGTCCAGTTCCCGCTGCCGCGCTTCAACGACTTGCTCCTGTGCTTTGGCAACGCGTGCCTGCGTGTCAGGGCTTAAATCATGCTTCGTAATCTTTACGCCGTTAAGAACCGCCAGCACCTCCGGTAGCGGAGCAGTCTCGCAACCGCAATCTACAGTCGAGGTTGGGGACGCAGTGGCATTCGAGGAGGTTTTTGTCGTCGCCGCTGGCCCGGCCGTCTGGCCGGCGGTCGGGATGGCGAGCATGACCATCACGAGTAGTTGGTACTTTAACTTGCGCATTGAACGCCTCCTTGCTTTGATCGTTAATTGACTGTCACCCAGCCGCTCGCGGAAACGAACCCCTTCGTCTCGGGATCGATGGTCACCATATAAGCGCCCGCCGCCCCGATGCGCCGGTTCGGACCGAAGGTGATCCGCGGCGTCAATCCCGTGTCGTAATCGTAAAGTCCTTCGAGCGCGTTTATGAGTTGCTCGCGGCTTAAATCCGCGCCGCCCCGCTTGAGGCCTTCCACGAAGATCTTCCCCGCCGCCAGGGCCGAGAGTTGTGCGGCCGGGTGTTGTGGGGACAGCTTGTACTTTTCGCGGAGCGCGCGATACTCGGCGCCTCCCTCAGCCGTCACGTCGGCCGGCACAGTTGGGAAGGCGAGGAAGATTTTTTGTTTGAAGGCGACGGTGATGGTGCCTGCGATCTCTTTGCTCGCGAGCGCGCCCAGCAGGAAGAGATGAGGCTTCCAGTTGAGCGTGTCCAGGGCGCTAATGAGGGCCGCAGATTGCTCTCCGCTGCCAAAGAAGAAGATGGACTCTGTCCCCTGAGCCTTTAATTCCTGCGCGAGTCGCGCTGCGTCGAAACTGCCAGACTGGTAAGTCCTTTTGCCGACTACACGCCAACCCTGTTGCTGAGCTTGCGAGGCGGCGCCGTTGGCTGCAGCCGTCGCCAATTCCTCTTCAGGATACAGAACGACGGCCCGGGCCTGCTTCAAACTAAGCGCTGTGCCCGCGAAGTTGACCAGCGCTCGAGCTTCTTCGGCTACGCCGGGCATGAGATAGAACATATAACGATTCGGCGGCTCACTCGCCGCTGGGAGTAGCGTTGAAGAACCGATCACGGGAACTTCTTCGTCGAGCGCGAACGCCGCGACTTCCCTGTCCGCGCCCGCGCTCAATCCGCCGACGAAGGCAAAGGTCTGGCCCCGTTGCGCCAGAGCGCGCAAGTTCGCCAAAGTCGTTGCCGCGCCGCCGCTTTCAACAACGTGTAATTTGAGTTTGCGATTGTAGATGCCGCCGCGGGCGTTGACGTCGGCGAAGTAGGCCGCGAGTATTTCGCGCATCGCGGTTCCGGTTTCGGCCAGGAAACCCGTCGTCGGTAGGATTATTCCGACATCAATGCTCTCCGATGTCAGACCGGGATCGCGTTCGAACTCAATCTGCTTCAGATAGGCAAGGAGGTCGGCCATGTCCTCCGGGGCCATTCGGTAGCGCGGCATGGCGGCTGCAAGATTGTTCCGTGCCGGATCGATGCCGCGCGCAACGGCCGTGATGAATGACGAATCTGTGAACGGTCCATGCTTGCGCCCGCTGGGATGCGTGTGGCCATAGGATTTCGTGAGATTGGACCAAGTGAGGTTGCCAGCAGTGACGCCGCCCTCGCTCTTACCTTCCCCCTTGCGCCCGTGACAACCGGCACATGGAACTGAGTTCGAGGGCACATCCAACTCGCCGACTGTGGCAGTGATCTGCCGTCCTGCCGCACTCTCGCCGCGCAAATAAATGGCGCGGCCGTGCTTTTCCGGCAGTGTCAGACCGCGCGCAGGTGCAGGGGTCGCTACTGGTGCCGGCTGTTGGCCTGCCCCGGATGTTTGCGCCGCCGCCGGCTCACGAACATGCAAAGCGGCCGCCAACAGAGCGACCCCGCAGAACAGAACTATGAGTTTGAACCGTTGAACCATTAGGGTTTGCCCGCGCGCCGCCGGCCTATGGCGCCGCGGGCGCCCCCTTATCGTTCGCTACCTCATTGACCAGTCGGATCAACTCATCGGCTTTCGCCAGCCCGAAAGCTTTCTTCCACAAACCCGTCGCCTCATTGCCGATGATAATGATAGTCGTGTGATCGTCTTTAGCTTGAACATACTGGCCAAGCTTGTACAGGGCCCAGTCGACGTTCTCCTTCTTCCCGGTAAGGAAAATCCAGCCTGGTTTTGCATGGAACCGTTTGGCGTACTCCTTCAGTCGCGGCGGCGTATCGGTAAGCGGATCCACCGAAATGGAAACAATGAATACATCGCGCCCAAGACGATCGCCCAGTGCCTGCTGCACCATCTCCAGGTTCCGGTTCATAGGAGGACAGACGCTGGTGCAGGTGGTGAAAAAAGCATTCACGATCACAGTCTTGCCTTTGAGCATATCGCTGTAAAAGCGCAGCGTCCGGCCATTCTGATCGACCAACTCCACCTCGCTGAAGTATCTCTGCGCGGGCGAAGCGCCCGCCGCAGTTGGTTCAGACATCTTGTGGCCCGCATGCGGATCCGGGGGCGCCACGGCCCGGGTAGGCGTCTGGGCGGTGGTGACAGCCGCGCCCGCACCCCAGACTAGTATGGCAATTAATAATTTCTTCATTGCTTAATAACCTCCTGCCTGGCTGTGCCAAGCCGTCCGGCGATGGCCTCGTCGATAAGCTGCACGAGTTGACTCGGCCGCGCCAGACCGTAGGTACGGGTCCATTGGTCGCGCGCATCGTTGCCGATGAGCACGGTGGGCGAGTGATCCTGGGGGCTGGCCGTAGCCGCGCCGAGGGCGCGCAACAATTCATTGATGAGGGGCCGCTGGCCCGTGACAAAAGTCCACGCCGGGCCGGCGTGGAATTTCGCGCCCCACGCCTTCAGGCGTTCTGGAGTGTCGGTGACCGGATCGACAGAGATCGATATGAAACTCACGTCGCGGCCCGCGCGCTCGCCCAATTCTGTTTGCACTCGCGCGAAGGTCGCCCCGAGCGGTGGGCAAATTGTTGTACAGGTGGTAAAGATAAAATTAATAACTACCACTCGTCCCCGGATCAGGTCACTGTAGAAATGAATTTTGCGGCCGTCCTGATCGAGTAGCTCTACATCCGGGATGATCATCTTCTCACCAGCCGGGATGGCGGCGGCGGGTTCAGTATTATCGGCAGCAGCAGCTGGCGGATCGGCGCGTGTCAGGCGCAGGTCCATGCCGCACTTCGGACAATGCCCGGCTTTCGCCTGCTTCACTTCCGGATGCATCAGGCAGGTGAAATACTCGCCGGGCTGTAACGCACGGGTTCGCTTGATCGGCTTGGCTCTGCTCCCCGTCCGCGTCTGGGCATCGGCGCCGGGCACAAAGATGACCGTGCCGAGAAGCACGATCCAAGCGAGGGTGATTAAAACCTTGCTCGTTCTACTGCTCATAAACCCACCTCCCTTTATACCCTTCCATCTCGTGCTAATAATGGACATTAATCCCAGACCGAGCCTACTGAGTCTTTCCCGGCTTGGCCGTTGGCCCGTCGTCCTGCGCCGCCTGCAACGTCATTGACGGAAGCTGCTGGAACGTAACGCCCTGCGACCTACTCTCGACGAAAATCATGTAGACACCCGGCCGAGGCACGTTGATGATCAATTCGTAGAGGCCGCCGCCAACATCCCGCGCGAAATCGCGCTTCTGCCATACGCCCGGCGCCAGAAACGTAAGGACCCGCACGTCCGTCAGACCGATCTTTGGCTGGTTCGTTGTCGTGTCGAAGAGTCGGAAACGCAACTTGTAGTCAGTTCCGATCCGCAACCGCTTGTCGCGGTCGAGATATTCGACGCGCACGGCCACCTCAGGCTTGTGATTAATAGCGGGATTAACGCTCGCCGTCGCCTCGAAGCAGTGAGTGACGCGCGGCGCGTCCAGCAGAAAGGCTACATCATAGGTGCCTGCGCCGGGCAGGCGCGCCACCGTCTCGTAAACGCCCGACCGGATCTCACGCAGCGAGCGGTCGGCCACCAGCACCGCGCGCGGATCACGCCGGTAGTTTTGGAAATTGCCCATGGGCGCTGCCATGCCTTCGGTGTAGTAATAAAGTTGCTGGTCGGAAGTGTTGGCCACGATTACGGAGTTTCCTTCGGGCGTAGGCACAATTGCATTAGCGACACTCAGGGGCGTGCGCGACTCCGCCGAAGGGTTCTGCCCCCCAGGGAACGTAACGATATGCAATTCCTTGCCGATAGTGCTCAGGCGAATCACCGTCACCTCGACGGCGCCGGCCAGCCGCACGTAGGCGAAGCCTTCCGTGAACGCGATCTGATCGGGTCCCTTACCGACCGGAACGGTGTGCAGCAAACGGTTAGTGGCGGTGTCGAAAATATAGACTGTCGCGGCGGCCGGGTTGGGCGCGAAACCGTAGCGCCCGCCGGGTGCAAAGCGGACCCTGCCGACGCCGGGTTGAACAGCGATTCTGGTCCGGATCTGGCGCGTCCGGCCGTCGAGCACGATGATCTGCCCGCCAGCCTCATCACTGATGTAGGCGGCCTTGCTAAGCGGCGAGTAGGTTACAGCGGATGCGCCTACCTTGACTTCGCCGGCTTTGCTCAGCTTCTGCACGTTGATGACGGTAACCGTCCCCGCGATCCTGTTCGTCACATAGGCAAACCTATTGTCATCGCTCACGGCAACTTCGTGGTGGCCCGCACCGGTGGCTAGACGAGCTGCGACCTTCAAAGTGGACGTATCTAACACCGCTACGCCGCTCTCGGGCCCCTCGTCCGTACCCACCCAAAGGTATTTTTGGTCCGGCTGCAGAGCAAGAGCAACGGGTTTCGCGCCCGTGTCAATGTTGGCGATGACCTTCCACGTCGTCGTGTCAACCACAGCCACCTGGTTGACCGCGGGCATGCTGACAAAGAGCCGCGCCTGATCGGCCGTGAGAACCCAATCCTCGCCCGGGCTTCGCAGGAAGACCAGGGTGACCAGCTTGCTGCCGCCGAAGCCGAGCAAAGGATCGATAACCGAGATGTTCGCTTCCTGGTTAAGAGCCAGCAGGTAATAGGCGTTCAAATCCACGTCCGGTCGCGCCCGCAGCGTTCCCTGTAGAAAGGATTCGATTTTTTCCTTGCAGCGCTTCGGGTCGGCGGCGGCGCCTTCGCGCCGAGTCAGCCAGACGGCCGGTTTGGCGCCGGCCCATGGCGTCCTGGTTTTGGTATCACCAACGCGAAAGCGAAGACGCGCATCCTGCTCTTCAATCAACTCGCCTGGCTGTATTTTGCCGGTGGCTAGCGGCTCAATGGTGAACTCGACTTCAACGCCCTGAACCACAATCCTCTGCGGATCCGGGGTGGACCGCTTAATGGAATTCGGAGCTGGTGTGGGAGTTGCGCGCGGCCGCTGCGCCCGCAGGCTGCCCGCACACGAGAAACCACAAAGGAGCGTAGCAGCCAGCAGCAGATGTCGGGACCTGCTCATATTTTAGCGACTTTCTCGGAGGATCGTTGGTGTATTGTCTGCACCCCGCGCGCTGAGTACGCGACGTTGAAAACAGACTATAAAGAGAAATCGTTTTACCTGCCCATTCTAACACCCGTTTCTTCACAAAAATATCACGCCGAGCAGGCCGGAAAGCGCGGCATTAAATTCCCTGGCCGGTGATTGCTCTGTGGGGATTGGAATAGCGATCCGTGCGAACTCGCCCCGCAATTCTTGTGCAGGTCCAGCGAATTATTGTGGGATTCGAGAATTTGGCTGCAAACTCTGTTAGACACGTTAGACGGTTAGACCGTTAGACGGGCTCTGCCTCATAAGTCGGGTTTAATAAGACTAGGTAATACCGATTGCAAGGGGCTGGAAATTCGTTCCTCGAAAGAGGGTGCGGGTTCGAATCCCGCCCTCGGCACCAATCGGCCCTCGGACGTAGGTCACCATCATTTGCCGGGCGCGAAAGTCTGCCGCCGTGTGACGCGGGTCAAAAGCCCATTTAGCCATCATTCACTTTGCTTCGAAATCTCAAGTGCGTTGCGCGAATATTCCGGAGAAATATTGACGCTTACCGTAGAAAACAATCAACCACAGGACTGTTACCACCGCTGCCGGAACTGCTCCGCTGGGATTCAGGAACACGTGATAACAAATGATGTTGACGATTACCGGCCCCAGCAGCACCAGCGCCAGGGGTACGAACCGGTTCACGAGCAACAGGGCGCCGCCTGCGATTTGGAGCGCTCCGACAACCCAAAAATAGTGAGACAGGACCAGCGCGCCGACAAACTGGCCAGCCAGTCCCGTCGGCATGGGCCCCTTGATGAAATTCAAGAAACCATTAAGGCCGAAGACAACAAAGATCAGCCCAAGTAGAAGACGTGCAATCAAGGTTACGATTTTCATTTTGCGTTCCTTTCGATAGTTTCAAAAGCGTTGCCAATTTCAGTGTAATGCGCCGTCAGTGGCGTTGAGCTGTTGGGAAAAATTCTTCTGAGCCCAGGGCGAAAACCGGGTCGGTTCCCTGCCTGCTACTTTGTTTGCGAGAGCAATTTGATCGGACGAATCCGAACCCAGATAGGTATGCGCCTCGAAGTACCTGAACATCGCGGCGATCTCCGCAGCTCCAGGGAAGAGAGTCGCGAAGACGTCGGCCGGGACCTGCGTGAAGGAGAAGTTATGACCCTGTCGATTAAGCACGTCCACGATTTCATTGAAGCTCATGAAATCACCGACGAGGGGCAGGTACTCGCCATGGCCGGCCTGATCCGGTTGCGCGAAGGCCCCAGCGACGATGGCGCCGAGTTCGCGAATGTCACCCATGTGAATGCAACGCACACTCGGATCGAGCGGGAGCGCCCAACCCATGGATCCGTCTGCCTGCTGTTGCGGAGCCATGGCGCCTGTGAGGTTCTGGTAGAAGAACGGCGCGATGACGAACGTATGATTCGCAAACCCCGCTTCCTTGACTATCCGATCGACCTTGGCCTTGTTCGTAAAGTGCGGAACGGGGAACCTGTTGCCGCTGATCGCTTCGACGTCAGGCAGCGTGGACCAGACTACGTGTTTGACGCCGGCGTCACTGGCAGCCTTAACCGCAACGGTTCCCTGCTTGCGCTCGTCGGTTCCTTCTAATGAAGAAGCGGTGACAAGAAATACGCCATGTGCCCCTTTGAATGCAGCGGCGAGGGTTTCGGGGCGGTTCAAATCTGCTTCGATGACTTCGTCGGCGAGGTCGCGATGCTGGCCTGGATCGCGGGTTAAAGCTCGCACCTTGAATTGGCCGCCGGCCTGCAATGCACGTACGACTCCGCCACCCTGCTGTCCCGTTGCGCCGATCACGGCGATCAGTTTTTTGTCGTCGGATAACATTCTTACCACTCCTTCCCTCTCCAATTCGGTCATCAAGAGTTAATCGTGCCCATCCGGCCGCGACGATAATCTTCAAATGCCTGATGAATTTCCGTTTCGGTGTTCATGACGAACGGTCCGTAGCGCGCGATTGGTTCATTCAACGGCTTACCAGCGATTAGCAACACTTCCAGCGTAGTCTTCGCGTCTGCCGAATTCTCGATTCTCACTTCGTCGCCGTCGGGCGCAAACATCACCATTTGTCCGTCGGCGCCGCGCTCGCCCTCTGCTCCAAACAATCCTGTCCCGTCAACGAGGTAAGCGAAGGCGTTGTAGTCATGCGGTACTTGTTGATTCACCACACCGCCCGGCTTAATTCGGTAATGCAGATAAATGATTGGCGTGTGCGTCTCGATGACGGCCTTTTCTCCCAACGCTTCGCCGGCGATCACGCTGACACTTACCAGGCCGTCGGCTGAATTTGCTTTAGGGATTTTCGCGCCTGGAATTTCCTGATAGCGCGGCTTGATCATCTTGTCCCGCTGCGGCAGGTTCACCCAGAGTTGAAATCCGTGCATTCGTCCACCGGCACGCAGGAATTCCGGACTGGGCATCTCGCCATGAACGACTCCCGCGCCCGCGGTCATCCACTGCACGTCACCGGATTTGAGCCGACCCGCATGACCGGCAGAGTCTTTATGCTCCATCTCACCTGCCAACATGTAGGTCACCGTCTCGAAGCCGCGATGCGGATGGTCGGGCGCGCCTTTCGCTTCACCGGGAGCCACATCCATCGGACCCATCTCATCAAGCAACAGAAACGGATCGAAATCCGAAAATGATGCTTTCGGGAATGGGCGGCGCACCAGGAATCCACCGCCTTCTAAAGTCTCAATGCTGTTCACGATCCCCGCGACCGTACGTCCTTTATTAACTTGCGTCTCTTCAGTTCGCAATGCTTCTCTCACCAGCGACATAAACATCACCTCTCTAAAACTAGTATCTTATTTCGAATCACTCAGCGTCCTCTTCACCCAGCGCTGCCGCGCGGTAACCGATCTTTTTCAACAGGTTGATCAGCGTCTTGCGCTCTGCTTTTGTCAGGGAAGCAGCCGCAAGTGTCTCCATGTCGCCGGCGTGCTCTCCGTAAATACGCGTGATTAGCTTCCTTCCTGCGATCGTTAAGTGAACGATCTTCGCCCGACGATCAGTGCCGTGCGCGCGCCGCTCGACCAGTTCCCTCTTTTCCAGGCGGTCAACTGCCACTGTGATCGAGCCGCTCGTTAGCAGGATCTTTTTCCCTATTTCGTTTACCGGAAGCGGCCCTTTGTGCAGCAACGCTTCGAGTACGGCAAAGTCGCTACCGCACATCTCCAAGTCCGTGATGCTCTTTTCCGCATAGGCTTCAACGGACCGCGCAGCCTTCCAGAGAACTAGAAAGACGTGAACCCCGCTGCCGCCCGATAATGATTCGAGTTTGGCCACTGCTACCCCTTCCCTGCCCCGCGGCACGAACTTGCCTAGTTAGCTTGATATCAAGATACGTGAAGTCGAGATAGCTGTCAAGTCGCCTGATGGTGTCGATCAGGGGCAGGAGAACGGCGGCCGAAAAGATTGGAGAAGGGCGAAGGCTTACGAAACGGCTGGGGCCTGTCCAGGATAAGACCCTGCGATCATAAAGGAAATTCAAAGGACTGAAGAAACGAGGTTTTCACTTGGCGTGGCTTGGGCTGCCGAATGCGAAGAAACCGATCTGCCTCGTAACAGAAAACCAAATCGAACTTACCCGCAAGAGTCCCGAGTTAGTTGCACAATTGCGACAAACTGGCGCGCGCGCTCCGTGATCAATGTGCTGTTACCTTCCCGCAGGGCTTGGGGGTCGACGAGATCGGCGCCGACGCCGAGGGCCATCGCACCGGCCTTGATGAAGTCGGATGCAGTTCTCAGGGAAACACCGCCGGTAGGGATTAATTCAATCTGTGGCAGCGGGGCTTTCAACGCTCTTAGGTAACTGGCGCCACCAACCGCGCCGGCCGGAAAAACCTTCACCGCGTCAGCCCCAGCTTTCCAGGCACGCACCACCTCCGTCGGCGTCAGAGCGCCGGGGAAAACTGCGACGCCCCGATCGCGGCAGAACCTGATCGTTTCTTCGTTAAGCGCGGGGCTAACAATGAATTTTGCGCCGGCCTCGATGCACGCTCGCGCTGTTTCCGGATCGAGAACGGTGCCGGCGCCAATCAACGTTTCATCGCCGTATTCGGCGGCCAAGATCCGAATCACCTCAACCGCGCCGGGCACGGTCATTGTTATTTCGAGTACATCGAGGCCACCGTCCTTCAAAGCTGCCACCGCGCGCATCGCCTGATCAGAAGACTCGGCGCGCACGACCGGTATTAAGCCGGTGGAACGAATGCGTTTTAGAACTTCGGGCTTATCCATAATTTGGAGTGCGCTAGCAAGCGAGATTTGGAGTGCGGGGGGCAAGCGATGCGCGACACCGCTTTGGATGTTAGACGTATTCAGGACGCGACCAGCGACAAATATCCAAAGCGCCGTCGCCGCTTCGCTCTGCCGGCGCACTCCAAAAGGTTATCGATCGACCCGCGCGGTGCCGCCTTTCATCACTTTCTCTACTTCGGTAAGCGTGGCCATTGTCGTGTCCCCTGGAGTCGTCATGGCGAGCGCACCGTGCGCAGCGCCGCAATCGACAGCCCACTGCGGTCCCCTGCCGGCGAGCAAACCATAAATCAATCCGGAAGCGAAAGAGTCTCCGCCGCCAATGCGATCAAGAATTTCCAGGTTCTCGCGCGTGGGCGCTTGATAAAACTGGCTGTCGGCGAAACAGATCGCGCCCCAATCGTTCAGCGTCGCCGTTCGGGCACGGCGCAAGGTGGTGGCGACTATTTGAAAATTAGGAAACTCGCGAACGGCTCGCTCTATCATTTTCTGAAAGTTAACGACCTCGAGTTTTGAGTGTTGCGAATCCAGCTCTGCCACTTCGAAACCAAGAGCTGCGGTGAAGTCTTCTTCGTTTCCCAGCATGACATCTATCAGCGGTGCTAGTTCGCGGTTGACTGCGCGTGCCTGCTCCGATCCACCGATGTCTTTCCAAAGTGAAGCGCGATAGTTCAGATCATAGGAAATGATTGTGCCGCGTCTCCGTGCCGCTGTCATCGCTTCGAGGGCCACCTGCGGCGTAGTTTCCGACAACGCGCAGAAGATTCCACCGGTATGAAACCAGCGAACTCCTTCGTCGCCGAAAATTCTTTCCCAGTCGATGTCGCCGGCCTTCAATTGCGACACGGCGGTGTGGCCCCGGTCGGAACAACCGACAGCGGCCCGCAGACCGTAACCACGCTCGGTAAAATTCAAGCCATTGCGAATCCGGCGTCCGACGCCATCAAAGCCGAGCCATTTGATGTGTGATTGATCGACGCCGCCCTGATATATGAGATCCTGTACCAGCCGGCCGACGGGATTCTCCGCGAGCGCGGTCACAATGGTAGTCTCCATTCCGAAACAACGACGCAGGCCGCGAGCTACGTTGTATTCGCCGCCACCTTCCCAGACCTGAAAATTACGCGAGGTATGGATGCGACCTTCGCCGGGATCCAAACGCAGCATGACTTCGCCCAGACTGAGAAGGTCCCAGCGGCATTTATCTTTCGATTTGATATTGAGACTCACGGAACCTCTCTGATTTATCCGCCGATTACGCTGATTACGTAACAATAAATGATGAAGCTACGAGTTACTGCCTAATGCCTTCCCTCCCGCCTAACTGCTTTTTGCGTAATCGGCGTAATCGGCGGATTAACGTCGCAATTCAGCTGCTAACCCAAAAAGTCTTCTCGTATCGGGGAGAAGATGTCTATCAGGATCACTTCTTCGTCCAGCATCGTCGCTCCATGCCACGCGCCTGGAGGAAAATGAAGCACATCACCGGCTTGAGCGGTTCGTTGTTCGTCGCCAATCGTAAAAAGCACCCGGCCGCGTTCGACTATGGTCATTTGTTCATGTGGATGATCATGCGCGGGCGTAACGATGTTTGGTCCGATGCGCAGCCGGCAGATCATCAGGTTTTCCCCAACGATCATTTGCCGCTCGATGCCCGGCTCCAATTGTTCGACCGGAACATTGTCCCAATTTGTGTGTTTTGCTTTTATCTGTTCAATGGCTGACATAGTCGTTTTTTCCAGGTTTAAAGTATCCCAGGATATGAATGTCATTAATCAAACGGTCCCAGAAATCTTCTGGAGTTTGATCGTCATGCGCCAATGCATACCCTGTTTGGCGGCCAGATGTAAACCTGGCGACTCGTAAATCAAATGAAGCGGTACTCCGCGACGGGCGCCTCGGCCAAGCGCGCTATCGCCTGGCGTCCAGGCCGAAATGCCGACGGGCCAGTCGGCCTTGACGTTTATTAAGAGACCCGACGTTTCATCCATCAGGATATCTTGACGCTCCGAGCCCCCTTGCAGCCGGTTGCGATTGAGCGTGCTGGGTAAGGCAACCCACCACCGGTCCAAGGTAATATCTTCCTCTGATCTGATTGTTTCATCACGCGTCAACGTGGCACCATCGATACGCCAAATCACTTCGCTGGTGATGTGCGGATCGACCAATTCTCCCGACTTGGTACCGAGTTGTGCCCAGCGTCGCCAAACCACACGCAGGGACTTGCCATCGGCACCCGGTGTGATTTCGTCGGCGCCATCGGCTGCAACCAGAGTCCTTCCATCAGCCAGTTGCAGGAAGGGTACGAGCGAGGCATAAACCTGTTCGACTGGATTCGCGAATCCGGCCAAGCCATGCGGCGCCGGCAGATAGTCGGCGACGCCCGGCTTAGTGCCGGTAGTGATGGGCAAAGTGAAATACAGCGGCCCCTGGCGCACCAGCCAGACTCCGGCCGGTCGCTCACCCTGACGAAAGAACACAAAGCGAGCCACATCCGGGCGCACAATCTCAGCCGGAAAGGTTGCGACTTGCTCGCGTTTGAGCCCTTTCACGAATCGCGCATGGGCCAACGAGCCTTTGCCAAAAAAATTTATTGTCTGTTGCCATTCGCGGTCGCGACTAATGTACGAATAGTTACCACGCCCGAAAGCGAAAACAGAAAGCACGTGCGTCTTATCATTGTAATCGCGCCGTAGCCATTCCCATGCCTGATAATAAGCCCCAGCCAGTTGCTCGAGCGGCGCCGGGCGGAATTCAGGATGCTCGGCGAGAAAGCCCACGATCTCGAGCGTGTCCATGTAACTAACGACACCCATACTTCGACCCCACGCGTAGCCATAGCCGTCGGGCAGAACCAGGTCCCACCACAAACGCATCTGCTCTTTTAGAGAAGGTCGAACCGCTGCGAGAATATCTTTCCGATCGGCGCTCTCCGCCGCTTCCCAGACGAACCGCGCGTATTCGTTTGAGTAGCGATCGAAACGGCCCGTCGGCGGTCCATCGTCGGCATAGAGGCCCTGGTTAAGGAAGGGTCGCGCCGCCCGCGTGATGACACTGTCAACTAACGCCCGATCTTTGAGCAGGCCAAGTTGATAACTGACACTGGCGATACGCGCCGCCACTCCCAGATAGTTTTCGGGCAGCTTAATAACTTGCTGTGTCTTTGGATCATAAAAGGCGGAAACGTCGAGGAAGCGCCGCCATTGTTCTCGTTGCTCCCCGTTGAGGCTCTGCCAAACCGGATTGGTGTCGAGCTTCGCGCCGAAATATCTCAGCGCCAACACTCCATACAATTGGGAGAAACGAGTGCTCTTCAGGCGGTATTCCAGTAGACCCACTTGGCCGACCTCGCGAGCGAGGTCGTGATCGCCGAGCTTGCTTCTATCAGTCATCGCGGCAAAGGCCCCAATTGAGTTCATAAAACTGCCCCAGGTGTATTCTCCCGTCGTGCCGGCGCTAAAGACCTTATCGGGCGCAGGTTCGTACGATTTGATTTCGTTCAGATGGGCGGTCATTTCCTGGGTGAAGAAGTCAGTGACTTCCTTGTCGAACGATGATGTATCAACCCTGGGGGGTGCGGATGAGCGCGAAGGTTGCGCGGTTGCTGCGCGCGTAGTGAGTAAAAGAAAGAATAGAGCCAGTAGGAGGACCGCACTCAACGAGCCCGCGCCAGCAGGCGACGCAGCGCCAAAGGCGCGAAATTTAATAGCCTGGGCCATCGGCCCAGGTAGGACCGGTTGAACCTTCCGAGCGCTGAAGGGGCGAAATGATCTTAGAGATAATTTAACCATTACGTATTTGATCGACAGTTCTATTTCGCGCCTTCAGCGCTTCAGAACCCATTGAATCCTCACCTGGGGCGTTGCCCCCAGGCTGAAACATTCCGCGCCTTTGGCGCTGAGGCCATGACGGAAACTTCCCTCACCTTCCCATCCAACCACCGTCAACCAACAGCACGTGTCCATTGATATAGTCGCTCGCCGCTGAACACAGAAACACAGCCGCACCGACCAGGTCCTCAGGCTCACCCCAACGCCCCGCCGGGATTCGTTCGAGTATCTGCCGGTTGCGCGTCTCGTCCTCTTGCAAGGCTTTCGTATTATCGGTCCGCATATAGCCGGGAGCGATCGCATTCACGTTAATATTCTTAGCGGCCCATTCGTTTGCCAGTGCCTTAGTCAATTGCGCCACGCCGCCTTTCGAGGCTGCATAAGCCGGAACTGTAAGTCCCCCTTGAAACGAGAGTAGTGAAGCAATGTTAAGGATCTTTCCGCCACCCCTCTGGATCATATGCCGGCCTGCCAGCTGGGCCATCCTGAAGACACTGGAGAGATTAACTTCGATTACCGTCGCCCAATCTTCCTCTGAATACTCGGTCGCCGGAGCGCGGCGTATCGTCCCGGCATTGTTAACCAGAATGTCGAGTTGGCCGAAGTGGTCGATAGTACTTTCAATCAAACGTCGCGGTGTGCCGCTGTCGCTCAGATCACCGGTCAGCGCAAATGCTTTTCGACCGGCTTTGATTACCGCGGCGCAAGTGCCTTCCGGCGCATGCGTATTGCCATGGCAAGCAACGTCCGCGCCGGCTTCCGCCAGTCCGATCGCGATGGCTCGTCCGAGTCCGGTCGAAGCGCCGGTCACCAACGCCACCCTGCCGTTTAGTTTGAAGGCTTCGAGGATCAAGCCGCTCCTTGTTGTTCAACTCTTGCCGGTGCAAACCGCGGCACCAACAGATGGACCACCAGCAACGCGATCAGGTAGGCTGAACCCGCAATGATGAAAATCGGCAGATAACTTCCGGTCCATTCCAGCACGTAACCGACCACCTTGGCGATTAACATACCGCCAACCGCCCCTGCCATTCCGCCAATGCCGACAACAGAGCCCACGGCACGGCGCGGAAATAGATCGGACGTCATCGTAAAGACATTAGCCGACCAGCCCTGGTGCGCCGAGGCGGCCAGTCCAATGAGCGCGACCGCAACCCAAATATTCGAGGTCTGCGAAACAAATACGATCGGCACTACGCAAAGTGCGCAAATCAACATCGCAGTCTTACGCGCTGCGTTGATGGTCCAGCCGCGCTTGATCAGCGTCGAAGACAGCCACCCGCCGCCGACGCTACCAATGTCAGCCGCGAGATAAATCACGACCAGGGGCAAACCGAAACTGGTAATGCTGTCCGCAGGAACGTGATATTGATCGTGCAGGAAACCGGGGATCCAGAACAAATAAAACCACCAGACCGGATCGGTCATGAACTTAGCCACCGCGAAGGCCCAGGTTTGACGATGAGGGATTAGTCGCAACCATGGAATCCTTGTTGCCGGCTCAGCAGGATCGCTATTGATATGATCCAGTTCCGGCTTTTTCACCCGCCGATGTTCATGCGGTTTACGGTAGAGCGCAATCCACGCGACCAGCCAAATGAACCCGAGCGCCCCGGTGATGATGAACGCCCAGCGCCAACCAAAGTGCCCGGCGATAAACGGGACGCTCAGCGGAGTAACGATCGCGCCCACATTCGTGCCAGCGTTAAAGATGCCCGTCGCCAGCGCCCGCTCCTTCTTTGGAAACCACTCGGCTACCGTTTTTATCGAGGCCGGAAAGTTTCCTGACTCGCCCAGACCGAGAGCAAACCGGGCGGCGCCAAAGCCCATGACCGAACTCGCCAACGAGTGGGCCATCGCCGCTAAACTCCAGAAAAGGACCGCAAACGAGAAACCTTTGCGCGTGCCAAAGCGATCCATCAGGCGACCCATCAGGATGAAGCCCAACGCATACGCCGCTTGAAACCAGAAAACGATGTTGCTGTAAGCAATCTCGTCCCAGCCAAGTTCGGTCTTTAGAGTCGGCTTGAGAATGCCGATTACCTGGCGGTCAACATAGTTAATAGTGGCAGCGAAGAAGAGCAGCGCGCAGATCGTCCAGCGATACCGGCCGATGCGGGCATTCACATTTTCCAAAACTGCGACGGCGCCTCTGGAGCCGTTGGCACCCGCCGGGATTTGCGGTCCCACGTTACGCAGAGAGCCGGCAGACGATGCAGCTGGTTCAGCGGTTTGTTCTTTCATGGTTTCTGGCTCAGCACACCAGGCTTTGGCGCCCCCGGCTTTAGCGGATCCTCATAAACCTTTATCAGGATCATGGTGAAGTCTTGGTTGGCGGTGCTGCGCTGGTGCGGCGTGCCGCGCGGCA
Source organism: Blastocatellia bacterium (assembly GCA_034665305.1). GTDB lineage: Bacteria > Acidobacteriota > Blastocatellia > Pyrinomonadales > Pyrinomonadaceae > DASXRU01. Next base: position 92,692 of record JAXDFZ010000023.1, read on the forward strand.
CGACTATTAGATCGCCTTTGGTGATTTCCAAAGTTTTGCCGTCAATGATTGTTGAACTGCGCCATTCGCCCGGCTCGATCTCTTTGGGTGCGTCCAGTTTGCCGCCGAGCACCAGCGTGGCCGATCCTTCCAGCACGTAATAGACATCGTCCGAAGCGTCGTGCAGTTCGGCCGCCGCGCCGGTCTTGTTATTCTCATGCTGCACCGCCACGCGCAGTTCCATGCCGGCGCTGTCGATCAGCTCTTCAGTCTTATTGCCGGGTTTTAGTTTTTCTTTCAGACCGTTCAGCGATTGGGCCGGCATGAAAATAATCGGGCGCGTTGCTTCCGACGGTTTGCGTTGCGGGCCTTGCGCGGAGACAAAAATACAAATAGCGGGAAGAACCAAAACACTCCCTATTATTTGACGAATCGCTTTCATACCGCGTCTCCCATTTGGAGTGCGATGCGCGACGCCGCTTTGGATTGGGCAGTGAGCATTGTCTTCATGTCCAGCTACACCTCCACATCTCACACAACACACAGCACCGAGGTAAATGCCCATTTGAATCCGGACTTAATGATGGATAAGGGGCCTCTCCAAAGCGCCGTCGCCGCTTCGCTCTGGCGGCGCACTCCAAATAGCTTACTTCCGGCTCGCTTCGAGACCGCTGCCGCCTTGATCAAATCCGGGTTGCACAGTCACCACTCCGAATTGCCGATCTTCAACCTCACGATGAGCGGCCATCATCCATACGAAGTTGATCGGATGACCGGGCACAGAAACGTTTGGGTGAAAACCTTTCGGCATGATCACCGCATCGCCATCCCGGACAATGCCAACGAACTCTGGTTCATCGGGATTCGTGTAAACAAATTGCACGCCGAAAGCTGGCGCCGGCATGTCGTAATAAACGTAAAGCTCCTCAAGGATCGCTGCGTGTTCGTGCGGCGGCCAACTGGTCCAATGACCCGGCTCGGAAGTGGTGAACCCAGCGAGAATACGACCCGCTTGAACATTCTTTCCCAGCGTGATGTTCACGGTGCGAGTAGTCGAGGGTCCGCCAGTCTTAAACTTAAGCGACGCATCTTTTTCTATGTCGGCATACCTGACCACCTGAAGTGGATATTTGTTCTCAACTTCCGCCGCACATTCCACCAGGTCGACAGAACTATTGGTGGTGATCTCTACCTTGGTGTCGCGCGGTAAATAGATCGAATCGTATTGGCCGATCGTGTTTGACTCGCCATCTGCAATGACCTTGCATTCGCCTGCCAAACAGATTAGCCCCGACTCGAGCGCTCCCGTTGCAAACGTCGCCGAGGGGACTTCGCTGTCGAGGATGACGCGCCCGTAAACCAGATACTTCATTGCGCTATTCGCCGGTGTCACTGATCTGTGTCGACCTTTCTGCTTGTTGGTCTGCCTGAATATTCGTTGATCTTTTGCATCTTTCATCTGCGTACTCATGATTCGCCTTCTTTCTCGTTACTCGGAAGTCCTCTTTCTTCGTGCCATCTGCTCCTGCCTACTGCTTGCCGTTGCCTCGTTCCTCAAGCCAGAGCAGATCCTCCAATAAATAATAATGACCATAGATCAGCGCGACATCGTTCGGCCGGGTCACCGACCCGTGTCGCAACACACCCGCTGGTGTCCCATCGCCCGCGCCCACTGGCGTCAGGTAGCGGTCGATTAGTGACTGCACAATCCGCTCGCCTTGCCGCCGATACTCAACCGCCCTGGCCTTGTCCTTAGTCACTTCTGACAGACGCAACAACCCGCCCGCCATGATCGCTGCGGCGGCCGTATCGCGATTGCGAAAGTGAACGCCTTCGTCGACCATGTCATACCAGGCGACGCCATCTTCGGGGAGACGATCGATCAGGTATTGTGCGATTCGTTCCGCCGTAGCCAACAGTCGCGGATCGTTGGTTTCCTTAGCGGCCACCGCGAAGCCGTACAGGCCCCAGGCTGCGCCGCGCGACCAGGTGGTGTCGGCGGCAAACCCCTGATGAGTGTGCGTGAAAACTCTTTCACCGGGACCGGCGTTGTTCGGTAGCTTCACGGCCGTCGCTGGTGAAGTCCCCGAGTTGAATTCCTGTCGATTGTCCCCCGGGTTGTAATGCACTGACTGGGCCACTGAGCCGTCAGCACGCACCAGCCAATCGGCGGCTCTGAGGGCGTGTTTCAAACCCAACGCGCGCCATTGGGGATCGTTCGTTTCGCGCGTGGCCCACCACCAGATTTGCAGGTTCATCATCGTATCGACGATGGTGTCGTCGCCGCCCACTTCCCACGCCGCTACCAACTCGGTCACGGGATTGTAAAGTTGCTTCAAGCGTTCGGCTCCGCGCAAACCACCCTCGCGATATTGCGGCGCCTTCGTCGATCGGTAGCCAAAAACCGATGCATAGTAATTAAGAAAACCCGTGTCATGGTTTTCCGTCATCTCTTTGCCAAGCAACGGCGCATTCCAAAGTTCCGCCCAGCGACGGAACCGTTCGTCCTTTGTTTTGCCATAGAGTAGCCACAACTCGGCGACCCAGAAGTTTCCGGTCCAGTAAAACCCATTCTGCTCTTTCCAATCACCCGTTTGATTATCACCCTCAGTGAAAAAGCCCAGTCCCTGATCCCGAGTTAACGCAGCCGCACCGGTGCGCGTAACAATGGGCTCCCATTTTGTCGCCGTACGTTCAGCCGATTGTTTTAAGAGGGCGATCGCTTCGGCGTAGGTCTTAGTCCGGACAGGTTGCAACGTGTCGGGAGGCGCTGATTGGGAAGTAGGAACTCGCGAAAGAATCGCAACACCGGCGGGCTGAGTAATCCGCCGGACCGCCTGGCGCACGAGATCGGTAAAGGCAGAAAGCGTCCCGGCCGCATTTGGCGCCAAAACCAACGAGCCCTGCCGGGCTTTGTTTTCAGCACCCTGCGCCAGGGTCAGCAGATTGTCAGTGTTTTCCTGGTCCCATACTGCGAGAACATACCAACTCGCCTGCCCATTCGTGAGCTGCGGTTGGACGAGTAAGTTGAGCGAATCCCTAACTGAAGCATTGTCGGGAACTTTGCTTTCCGCGCCCGTCGCGATGATCGCCAGCCCCAGGTTCTGATCGGCGAGATTGTGTATCGCCGTCGCTGGTGGTCCTTCCTCTTCAACCTGCGGTCCCCACCAAAGGCGCGCGAGTGCGGGTTGTGTACTAGTGGGCTTTAATACCTCTTCCTTGAGACCCGGATGACGCACAACTCCGGTTACCAGAGTCAAACCATTTGCGCCCTCTGCTGTAATGCGATGTTCAAAGCCATGTTTCCCGGCCCATTGCGTTATGCGGCTGGTAAGATTCACTTCGCGCCCGGCGACTTTCCACCCTTTGTAGTTCAACTCGACGATCGCGCGTAACGGGCCGGCACTGATGATTCGCCACTTGCGTTCGGCTACCTCGGCAACCCTTACGACCTTCCCCTCAACCAGCGCGGCCACCGCGCCGATTCCAATCGCATCGCCAATCCGGTAAATATCGCGGCCCAAAGGCGACTCATAGTGATAGACATACTCCGGCGCGCCGAACGTTTCGAGATAGAGACCAGGACGGCGCTTACCGAAGATGTCGATCGCGTTACGCTTATCAAAATATATTCGCCACGCGTTCATTTCCGATTCCCAGGCGAGCCCATCAAACTTCATCGTGAATTTTGCGGCAGTGCGTTTCGGATATTCACTGCGCAACCGTTGCACGGTGGCCGTATCGCCATAGGCGATCGTCACGATGCGCGTCTGCCGGGGTTTGAGTTCGATCTGAAAAACCAACTCGTCGTATTGGTTATCACCGTCCAAATCGTCGGCTTGCGACGGCAATTCCATCGTTTGCAAGGTCCGCGCGTCTTCTTCAAGCGTGGCGGCGTCGCTGGTGGTTACAACGCAATCGCCGGCTTTGAAGTCGGGAGCGATGCGTTTTAGATCCGAGACGCTGACGACTATGTTCTCGTGCAGACGCAGGTCGTCGGTCGGATTGGTGATCGATATCTTCAGTACCTTTACGCGCGGCGCCGCAGCCACCGGCTTACCGCTCCAAAGCAGGCTGCCAACTAATAACAGGATGATCAGAATGTATTTGGTCATCTTCTTGTTTCGGACCAAATCGCCCAGTATCGGAGGGACCGAATGTTTTTAGACTATCGAGTCCGTAAGCCTCTGCTTCGCTCCAGCGGAGCGAAATGTATAGTTCAATGTCCTCATCCACCAGAACGTTGCGCTCCGCTGGAGCGCCAGAAAGGGGCTGGCTGCAGAGTCTATAAACATTTGGCTCCTCTGGAGCCAGAGCGTAATTTTCAAAATCCGGCACCGCCCATGCGCCATCTATTCTTCAACTCGCAGTTGCATTTTGAATCGTGCCCTGGTGGTGGGCACCGCGGTAGAAAGCAAAAGCTTCTGACCGCGGTCCTGACGCTCACCCTTATCCACCGCGCCGGGAGGACCCGGGGCGGTCACGTTATTGGTTTCTATTGCAGCTTTAATAGACTGCAACGCCTGCTCAACCGGCGCGTCAAGGGTTGGATCGATCAGCAGTTTCACTCGGCCTGCGGTGATGCTGAACAGGGACCCCTGCCCTTTTTCAATGTGGTCGTCCGCATGCAACACGAAAGTCAGGACAGCAGGCCGGGTCGTTTCAACGTCGTCCGAAACAGTGAACCCGGAACCAGGCTGGTAGACAAATTCACGCACAAACTTCTTCACACCAAGGTCTGGACTGTAGGCCGCGGTCGCGTCGCCGCGTACCATGATTCGGTCCTTTTCTACCTTCACTTCGCCGATGCGTATGCGATTCAGTAGTTCGTACGGCACTTCCGCAAACACGTCGTGACCGGCGCCCTCTTTTGCCTGGCCCTTGCCGTTGACCAGCAAAGTGTTGTGGTGCTCTGTCATGGGCAACCCGGCATAGCCCGCGTCGCCCGTCAGATATTGGCCGCGCGCAAAAATGATGAAGCTGTTTGCATCGGGATGCGCATGTCCGGAAGACAGACGCCAGTCGGGAAACTTTTGCAGGAGCGCTTCGGTGTGATGGCCTTCGGGCGGGCCGCACTTAAACGCAAAGGCAGTCGCCTGCCGCGACCAATCGCTGCGCCAGTAGAAAACATCGTGATCCGGAAAGTAGTGCCACGCCGGTTGCTGCTCGACGGGCACGGGCTTGAGTTTCGCGTCGTACCAAACCAGCGACCAGAAGTCCTCCGCGTTTACTTGATCGAATCGCTTCAGCCACTGGGCGACACCCTGTGCCTCGCCGCTTTGAAAGCGTTGCGCCAGGCGATAGAGCAGGTTGTAGTTGGTATTGAAGTGACCCTGCGGATGCGTGCGCTTGTAGTCTTCGCCACGGCCGGCGCGGGTCAGTGGTCCTTCAAAGATGTCGCCAAAATCAAAAACGTAATTTCCCGTCGGCAGCATTGAATGCGCAACGTACTGGTGCATGAACCGAAAACCGGGACGATCGTAAAGATCTTCGCCGGTCGCGTGCGCCTGCGCGTCGAGATAGTGGACCAGCCACGGGGTCGAGAAGATCCAGTATTCAAAGCCTTCGTAGTAATAACCGTCCTGCGAGTATGTCGCCAATACTCGATCGTAAAACGCCCGCGTCAGGCTGGCCCAGCCGGGCGCCTCGAGGGTCTCGTCGTAGAGCGCATATGCAGCAACGCCGAGTCCGGCGAGGGGAATGAAAGTGTGGTTCTGACTATAGGCGAAGGTGCGGCCTGGTTTTGGTCTGAAATATTCAGCCATCAGCCGCGCTTGTTTGATCAGCTTGTCGCGATACCGGGTCCGCTCTTGTTCCGTAAGGTCGTGATAAAGCAAATCATACCCCCAGCCCAAACCGTAAAGCAGATGACCTGCAGCCAGATCCACGTTCGGCTTATTGCTCGCATAACCCCAGATGTCGTAGCTGACGGCCGCGTCCATGTACTTCCGCGCGGCATCCAGATATTTCTTATCCCCTTCGATCTTGTAGATGAAGGCGGCTTCAGCTATGGCAATGCCGACGTCGTTTTGCTGGCGCCGCTTTTCTGCAGGTGGAGCCGGCGGGTCGGCGCGCAGCGCACGCACATTCTCGATCGCTCGCTGCCACAAATCGCGGTGCGAAGTCCGAGCGCGTTCGCGCAATTCAGCTAGTTCTTTGTCCGTCACGTAAACGCGCGGGTGAACGCCGAGCAACTCAGGCCGCAGCACAGACGTGCGCGTTCGCATCAACTCGAGCAAGGGGTGTGGGCCTTTGAGCTTCCCGCTGGCAGTGCGCTCCTGCTCTAACTCGCGCGCATCCTGGGCGAATAGCGGAACTACCGGCCGTACAATCGAGGCCAGTGCCAGCGCGATCACCAACAGCCGCCCAACAAATTTGGCGTGCGGCGACCAGTCGCCGCTTTGGATCCGGAGCAGTCCGCTTTTCAGGGAATAATTCGAATTCATAATGGGACGAAAGCGGCGACAGGTCGCCGCGCTCCAAATCAGATCAATCCATGAACATGCCACCGTTGATCTCGATCGTCTCGCCGGCAAGGTAGCTGGCTGCGTCTGACGCCAGGAAGCAAATGACATTGGCTACTTCGGGGGGAGTGCCAATTCTGCCCAACGGAATCATGCCGGCATACGTCTTCATCATCTCTGGCGACGAAAACTGTTCGTGGTAAGGAGTGTCAATCACTCCAGGCGAGACCGCGTTGACGCGCACGCCGAAAGGGCCCAGCTCCTTGGCCAGACCTTTAGTAAACGTGATCACGCCGCCCTTAGCCGTCGAGTAATGGATCGAACCCAGTGCCCCGCCATTGCGCCCTGCAATCGACGAGACGTTGATGATCGCGCCCGCCTGGCGCTCTATCATCGAACCAGCCACGGCCCGGCAGCAAAGAAACGCGCTCTTGAGATTCAGATCGACCACTTCATCCCAGCGTTCTTCGCTGAGCTCCAAAATCTTTAGACGCTCAACCAACGATCCGGCATTGTTCACCAGTATGTCGATGGGTCCGAATTCAGCGACCGTTTGTTCGATCAGCGCCTGAACCTCGTTCGCTCGCGTCACGTCCGCTTGAATGACGATTGCGCTCCCGCCGGCAGCAGCGATTTGGGCCTGCGCTTCGCTGGCGCCCGTTTGGTTGCGATGAAAATTGATCGCTACTCGGGCACCATTCGCGGCCAACGCCACGGCCGTGGCACGGCCTATACCCGACGAGGAACCAGTCACGAGCGCTACTTTCCCATTCAGATCGAACGAACTGCTCACAATCAAACTCCTTGGTTAACCGACTTCAACCAGCCGCAAATCTTAGCGACGGCTTTAGGGACACACGCTCTATGCGACCGGAAAGCGCAAACAGAACCAGAGTCCCCAGAGGGGCGAGCAGACCGGCCGTCACCAACACCGGTACGTACGAAAAGTGGTCCACGGCCCACCCGGTTCCGAAAATGAAAATCATCGACCCGATTCCCGCGCCTGTGCCACCCAAACCCGCCACGGAGGCGACTGCCTTGTCCGAGAAGAAATCGCTGGGCAAAGTCTGCACGTTGTTGATCCAAACTTGAAAGCCGAAGAGCACTACTCCGATTAATGCCAGTGCGACCATCGCATCGCGCGCAAACGCCGCAAAAATTCCAGCGGGCATCAACAGCGCGGCTATAGCAATCACGACCTTGCGTGCGCGGTCCACACTCCAACCGCGGCCGATTAGGTAACCCGACAACCAGCCACCCGAAAGACTGCCGGCGTCGGCGGCAACATAAGGCACCCAGGCGAACAGGCCGATTTTAACCAGAGAAAAGCCGCGCGCATCGGCGAGATATTTCGGTAACCAACTGATGTAGAGCCACCAGATTGGGTCAGTCAAAAACCGCGCCAGGACAATCGCCCAAACCTGCCGATAACGCAGCAACTCGCGCCACCCGAGCGGCGCGGCCTCAGCTGCTACGAGAGGGTCTGTCGCGCCGTCGGCTCGTTGTCCTTCACGGATCAGCCGGCGTTCCCTTTCGCCCAACCATTTATGACGATCTGGTGTCTGGTAAAAGAGAAGCCACAATGCCAACCAGGCAAAGCCAAGCGATCCGGTCACGATGAAGGTCTTTTGCCACCCATACGTCAGACTCAGCCAAACGATCAGCGGAGGCGAAACGACTGAACCAATCGCAGCGCCACTGTTGAAGATCGCCATCCCAAAAGCACGCTCGCGAATCGGAAACCACTCGGCCACGGTCTTGGCAGCGCCGGGCCAGTTACCTGCCTCGCCAAGCCCGAGGATAAAACGAAGCGCGCTGAGACTGGACAGGCCACGAGCGAACGCATGGGCCATCGCGGCAAAGGACCACAGGACGATCGAACAAACGAAACCTCGCTTCGTACCGACGCGATCGTAAAGTTTTCCCGAAAGGCTCTGGCTGATTGTGTAAGCCAGCAGAAACCAGGTGATGATGCCGCCGAATTGAGTGTTAGTAAGGCCAAGGTCGCGAGTGATCACCGGCGCCAGAACGGAGATGGTTAACCGATCGATATAGTTGATCAGTGTGGCGAGAAAGATCAGCCCGACAATCCACCAACGCAATCCCCGGAGCTTGAATCCCGCCTCGCTTGTGCTCGCTTCAATTGGTTGAGTGTCCAGCATGTACTCAGTCCAAAGCCCAAAGACCAAAGTCCAAGGTCAAACGTCCGATGTCTTAAGAGAGGAGACTCCCAGCGCCACGCCACGGCAGTGGGCCGCTCAATAACTACTCACCGACTTTGGACATTCGACTTTGGACCTTGGACTTATGCTCGTCAGTGTCAGAAGGTAAAACGCACGCCGAAGTTGAGCTTACGCATCGACGCTGCGCTGGTAATAACGCCAAAGGTTGCGGATGTTGAGCCCGCAGCAGGAACGGAGTTGCCCGGCGTTCCGAGGTTCACTAAATTGAAAACATTAGTACCCTCCGCACGAAGGCTAACTTTGTATCTTTCGCCCAGACGAATGTCACGAGTGACAGCCAGATCGACGACGTGATAACTCGGTCCGTAGAGAAGGTTGCGGGCCGAGTTCCCCTCGGTAGCAACGCCGGTCACGACCCGGTTCTGGGCAAAGGCTGCCGTGTTGAACCACATTGCCGCCGTCGGATTGGCAAGATGTGGATCGCCTACCAACTGCGCCCGGTCCGTGTTGACACCATCAAGGTTGGCGTCGACGTTGCCGTTAGTGATAGTGAACGGAAGTCCGCTGCGCAGCTTAATGATCGGCGAGATGCTCCAGCCGCGGAGAAGCCCCCGCGCGAGCCGATTCTTGCCGCCGTAGAAATCAGGCCTGAAGTTCATGCTCATGCTGAAGACGTGTCGCTGGTCCGTATCGCCTGCGCCCTTATCTTCAGAAAGATTGCTATAGTTCTGCGCCAATCCCTGCGTCGTACTGTTGTAAAGCTGCACGCTGCTAAGCGTCTTGCTATAGGTGTAGAAGGCGTTAAAGGAAACGTGGTGGCTCATCCGCATGGCGGTGGTCAGCTGCAGCCCATGGTAATTGGCACTCTGGTCCGACTGAAGGAGCAGTACGGCACCGAACAGCGGGTTGGGCCGACGTGCAAGGATGTTCGCTCCCGCAGTCGTGGCAGTCGGCGTCAGGACCGGGTAATTAACATCACGAGCAAACGGGAGGTTGCGGCTCTCCGTCCCCACATACGCCGCTCCGACGACCAGGTCCCTGGTGAGCTGACGCTGTATGGAAACATTCATCTGATACGTGCGCGGCCACTTGAAATCCGATGCCACCGGGAAGAGGCCGCCACCAGTGGTGAACGTCCCCTTGTAAGGGAAGGGATTGCCGCCCACGAAGGCGTTGTACGGATTGCTCAGCGAAGCTCCCAGAGGTACCCCGGCCGCATTTGTCTTTTGATTGATATTGGTAAAGCTCAATCGCGTGGAGAATGGCTGGAAGTTGGTCATGGTGTTCCACTCGTTGCCTGAGATGCTGCCGTAAAACACGCCGAACGCACCACGGAGCGAAGTCTTTCCATCACCGAATATGTCCCACGCGAAACCGAGACGGGGCGAAAAATGGGTGAAGCTGGTCGGAATGCCGCCACGTTCGACCCCGGGATCGCCGTAGAATAACGCCCCCACAGGTGCAGTCGGGATAACCACGGACTTCTGGCCGGGAACGTAATTGACCACCCGATTTAGCGGGTCGGTCGGTGCCGTTTGAACGTCCCAGCGCAGACCAAGATTGAGAGTGAGGCGGGGGCGAACTTTGAAATCATCCTGCACGAAGAATGCCGTGTACCAGCTATTGGTATAGCCCGTTACCGGGGCGTCCTGCGAAACCGCACTCGGAATACCGATCAGAAAATCGGCATACGCGTTTCCCGCCGCAGCTGTCACGCCTGGGGCCGCCACCCTGGCCGTTGAACCGGCATTGAACGTGAAAACCCCGTAGTTGTTAAGCAGTGTCTGCTGGATGTCCTTGTTGAGCGAGATCTCTCCACCCAACTTGAGCGAGTGATTTCCCTTGATCCAACTCAAAACATCGCGTGCGGAGTAGAAGCTGGTCCCGGCCACCGGGCCGCCGATTTGTTGTCCCAGGGTAAAGTATCCGGTAACGGTAATCTGCGGCAGGTTCGGCGTGCCTTGTATCGTGAACGCTGATCCCAGATCGGTAAGTGAGATCGCCGGGCTATTGATGCGTCCGCCAAAATTCCGCGAGAAAGTCAACCAGACCTGGTTGACCTTGGCTGCGCTGATGAGCCAAACGTCGCTGGCGTTGACACTATGCTGCCGCCATGTGGAATCCTGGACGCTCCAGGGCACGTTGGGGCTGCCTCCCTTCGTGGTGCTGGTTCCACCGGTATTAAAGTAACTGACATTCAAGCGGTGAGCAGCGTTGAGCTGGTAGTCCAGCTTTCCCAGATACTCGTTGGAGTTAAATGGGGTAGGAATATTGCCCTGCCATCCTGCGTTGCCATTGGGGAGGGTAACGTTGGACAGCGGAATATAGGTATCGATGATCTTCCTCGCGACCGGGTCAATTCGGTTAGGGCAAATCACATTCGTCACTCCGTTGCAGACGAAGGCCGCGTTAGTGGCGGGATCGGTTGGCTTGGTCGCAGAGGCAGTAAAATTGCCGGCGCGTTCCAGCGCAGTGGGAACGCGGGCGCCGCTCAGAAATGAGCTCGTTATCTGGCGCAGTCCCGAGTAGGAGAAGAAGAAGAAGGCCTTGTCCTGCTTGATGGGCCCGCCGATCGTGGCGCCAAACTGGTTGCGATGAAAGGGCGCGCGGGCAAGTTGAGAGCCCCAGTCATTCGCATTGAAAACAGTGTTGCGGACAAACTCGAAGAGGGACCCGTGGAACTTGTTGGTGCCGTTCTTGGTGATCACGTTGATGATGCCGCTGGCATAACGCCCATACTCCGCGTTGTAGCTGTTGGTCTGAACCCGGAATTCCTGGATAGCATCCGGGTTAGGCAAAATGTTACCCGTGTTGCGGAGGTTGGTCATGTTTATGCCGCCGTCCAGATAGTAGTTCACTGAGCCGGTGCCGCCGTCGGTGCCGCCATTGATCAGCGTTCGCTGTTCCGGATAACCAAGGATGAACGTGCTGGTGCCGGTGGACGCGGTAGCTACCCCGTTATTGTTGGACTGCACGCCAGGTGTCAGATCCAGTAGCGTGAAAACATTGCGCTCAACCAGTGGCAGACTCGCGATATCGGCGGACTGAATGGTGGTGCCGATCTCGGCGGTGCTTGTATTGATCGTAGCTTGCGTCTCCGTGACGGTCACGGTCTCGGTGACCTGCCCAACTGTCAGCGCCACATCGACGCGCGCCGTCTCGTTGATCTGCAGGACGATGTTATTAAGGTAGGCCTTCTTAAAGCCGGCACTGGTGACTTCAAGAACGTAGTTGCCTACCGGCAGAAATTCAATTCGGTACGCCCCATCGGCGCCGGACGTCACCGTTCGAGTCAGGCCGGTGTCGACATTGCGCGCAGTGACTTCGGCGCCTGGCATGGTGGCCCCGCCCGGGTCCGTGATGGTCCCAACCATCGTGGCAGTGGTGCCTTGCGCGGCGGCTGTCAGGGGGATGGCAAGCAACAATGCGAAGACGGCAAACTGAATCTTCCGTACACCAAAGTTTCTTAGGCTCAACATGTCAGCGACCTCCAATTAGATTTCGAAACGAAAAGGCTTTGATCTGTACCGCTGGCAATCCCGAGATCAGCAACGGCCGTGCGCCCCGCTTGCTACTTTTTTTCTGAATCTTTCGAACTCAAGCCACCCGCGGCGCGGCAAAAGTAGGCGCCGCAATGAGCGCCGCCGCTCCCCGCAATCGGGGGTATTCCTGCGCCGGCGTGATTCGCAGCGGCGTGCGTGCGGCCGCTTCCGTCAGCGTCCGTTCGAGCATGGCCGCTCGCACGGTTTCTTCAATCACGTCCCAGGCGTTGGTAATTTCCCCCGCCAGGTAGATCGCATCCGGATTGATGATGTTGACGATAGTTGCCAGTCCGAGGCCCAGGAAACGACTGCTCGCCTTAATAGCAGATAAAGCTTTCGCGTCTCCGGTTCGCGCGCGTGCAATCAGATCCAGCACGGTGAAGGAGTTGCTTTCCATCTCTTTCAGGTGTTTTGGACTAAGTTGGGACAAATTCCATCCAAAGTAACGCGCCAGGGTAGCAAGATTGGAGGTGTAAGCTTCCCAACATCCATTGGCCCCGCACATACAGCGCGGTCCATCGAGATCGAGAGGCATATGTCCAAACTCACCGGCAATGTGATCGCGGCCGCGAATCAGTTCCCCGTTCATTACGATTCCAGTGCCAACGCCGTCGGACACGCTCACGTAGACAAAGCTTTGACCTGCCGTCTCCGCTTTTTCAAGCCAAAGTTGGGCAAGCGCGCAGGCCCGTCCCGAGTTCTCTACGTGTACCGGCAAATTTGTAGCGGCCGCGATCTTTGAGCGAATGTCCACTCCGCGCCAACCCAATGCCGGCGCGTTCAGAACTTTGCCGGTTCGCTGGTCCACCATGCCGGGAACAACGACGCCAATACCCTCGCAGACCGCACCGAGCCCCTGCCCTTTCAGCATTTTCTTAATGCGGCGGGCCAAATCCTTCGTAAATTCCGGTACCGAAAAAACCGTATCGTAAATTTCCACACCCAGTTGTCGCCCGGAAAAGTCGCACAGCATTAGATAGGTTTTCGTAAATCTGATATCTACGGCGACCGCCAGCCGATCCTGAGTTCGAACGTGTAAAAAAGTAGGCTTGCGTCCGCGCGCCGCCTCGCCAGTCGCCCCCTCGTAGATCAGTCCCTGTCCGATCAATTCCTGGACCAGGACGCTAACGACGCCGCGCGTCATCTTCATATGCCGGGCCAAGTCTGCCCGCGAAATAGGCTGACGTTCGCGGATGACATTCAGCGCAATCCGGCGGTTGATATCGCGCGCCGTCGTGCGGGTGGCAATACTAAAATTTGTCGTGTTTATTTTCCGCATGGTTGGGGGACATATTGTTCGGCGCGCGAACAATATGCTTGAGCCAGATGCTTGTCAAGACTTTTTTTAGAAAAACTACGGGCGGGGGAAGATCGCCAGGGGTCGACAGCGGCCGTCGGTCCTCGGCGGCGGTCTCGCTGCTGACTAATCCTCTTTCTCTCCCGACGGTAATTTGTTGACTATCCTTCCAGATTGGTTTAGAAAAACTCGTCCCCTGGCACAAATTGCGGTACCTCAGTTGAACCGGTAATCATTAACAGAAGAGGGTGGTAAGAATGGGCCAGATCAGACGGATAGGCATTGCTTTCATTTGGGTTTTGCTGGTCGCGCTTGCGTGCACTTTTTCTCTAACCGGGCGCACCGCGTACCACCAACCCGATCGCAAAAGCGCGCAGCCGGTTGTCTCGTCACCGTCTTCTCCTGCTTTGGTTGCCGAGTATCACGGCGTCAGCGCGGATTCAGCCGGGCCGGCTGCGAACCTCTATTCCAATAACTCGGCGGGAATTCGCGAGCAAGTTCCCGAAAAATACAACGCCCGTTACCAACAATGGAAACAGGAGTTTCTTAGAACGGTGACTGGCCAGCAGCAATGGGCTTTCTATCAAAACAATCAGCATTTTACCTTGACCATCGTAGTTACTCGCGACAATCCTGAGGGTGGAAATACCAGCAACTATCAATGGAACGAAGACGGAGAATTAGTGGCCGCGACCATTACTCTTGGCGCCCGGCTTGATGAAGGCGTTCCGAATCCAGTTTATTTTCCGGTGATGAATTCCCTGTTGCCGACCGCAACAAGTCATCCCATCGGAGGCGAAACTTTGGCGGCGACCAAGATTGCCCACGAGTTCGGCCACGTAAACCGAACCGCCAAGACTGACGCTGTTCTCTATCAACTCCAGCTCCAGTTGATACCTCAGTACAATCAGATTCTCTTGAATAATGGACGCGATACGACCGATTCGCGTTTGGTCGAATTAGCCGGAAGGATGGGAGCCGCGCCCGTGGAGATTTGGGAAGATCGTGAATACTGGGGCGAAACGAACGCCATGCTCTATCTCAGCGATCGATTCGCCCACAACGGTTTTCGCTGTGTGCTCTTTAACAGAATCAAACGCAGTGTTGATTTGTATGCCAGGAGTTATGCAGACCGCTTTCTTACCGTAGCGGAATCGACACCACCGCCTCGTTGTGGCTGGTAGCCACGCGACGTTACCGCGAAAACGTCAGTCCGAACCCGTACTTGAAGAGCGGATCATAGTTTGGGTCTCCAACGTTAATCGGAATCTGCGCCATCGACCGCGGCCAGGTGAACGAGAGTTTGCCCGTCGGGCGATAATCGCCGAACAATACATCAGCAACTCCCTCACCTTCAGTTCCCGGCAACCAGGCAGCGATGAAACTGTCGCATTGATGCAAAGCTTCGTTGACGATCATTGGCCGGCCAGAGAGCAGTACCACGACAACCGGAATTCCAGCCTGCTTCATATTACTAACTGCAGTTACATCTTCCGCGCTGAGCGTCAGCTCCTCTTGGTCTCCGCGACCTTCGGCGTACGGCGTTTCGCCGATTACTACGATCCCGATGTCCGCGCCGTTTGCGCCGGTAGCATCTTTTGAGAATGTCACTTTCGTTGCCCGCGAAACGGTCTCTCGAATTGCCTTGAGAATCGTAGTACCGCCGGTAGTTATGTCGCCACTCTTTCCTTGCCAGTCGATGGTCCAACCACCGCATTGATTGCCAATATCGTCAGCACTTTTGCCTCCCACGTGAATGCGTGCAAGTCGCTTGGAAAGTGGCAAAGTATTTTTATCGTTCTTCAGCAGAACCAACGATTGCCGCACGCACTCACGCGCAACCGCGCGATGAGCTGGCGAGCCAAAGGCCTGGTGCAAACGGCGGTCGGCGAAAGGAGATCTGTTCCGGTCCATTAATCCCAACGCGAATTTGACTCGCAGTATGCGCGTCACTGCATCGTCGATTCGCGATAAAGGGACTTTGTTTTCCTTAACAAGTTCCAGCAGCAGATTAATGAACCGGACGTAGTCCGTGGGCTCCATGGCCATATCCATGCCCGCGTTGATCGATATCTCAATCGCACGTTTGAAGTCAGGCGTTATTTGACCGATGGCCCGATAATCAGAAATTAGAAAACCTTCAAACCCCAACTCGTCTTTAAGAATCTCGGTGAGCAGGCGCTTACTGCCGGAAACCTTAACGCCATTCCAACTGCTGTACGACGGCATAATCGAACCGACTCCAGCTTTGACGGTGCTGAGGTAGCCGTGCATGTGAATTCGTCTTAACTCGGCTTCGCTTAATCGGGTATCGCCCTGGTCCAGGAGACGTTTTTTCTCGCGGTTAAGAAAACCAGCGGTCCCGATCGTCGTCCCACCGTCACCGATAAAATGCTTGGCACAAGCCAGCACCCTCAAGGGGTTGCTCAAATCGCTCCCCTGAAAACCACGGACCGCCGCGGCCCCCATACTTTCGACGAGTTCCGGCGCTTCGCCAAAACCTTCGTAGGTTCTGCCCCATCTTTCATCGCGGGGAACGGTGACGCACGGAGCAAAGGTCCAGTTGATGCCGGTCGCCCGAACTTCTTCCGCCGTTATGCGCGCCGCCTGCTCCACCAACCGCGGGTTGCGCGTGCAGCCCAGCCCGATATTGTGTGGAAATACAACCGCGCCCAGCACATTGTTGTGTCCGTGCACGGCATCGACGCCGTGCAGAAGAGGAATTGCCAAACGAGTTTTCAAAGCATGGGTCTGGTAGCCATCATACATGTCCGTCCAGGCATCAAGACTGTTCCCCGCTTTGGGATCTGAACTGCCGCCGTTCAAGAGTGAGCCAAGAAAATACTTTTCAATTTCCCCGGGATCTTTTAGAGCTTCCTGCTCGGCCTGAGTCATCTGGCCGATCTTTTCTTCGAGGGTCATCCGGACAAGCAATTCGCGAACTCTGCCGTCGAACGTCGATAATCGCTTGGGCAGTGGCGGTTTCCCTTTCGGCGCAGTCGAACCCAGGGCCAAATCGTTAACGACTCCGTGGGCCAGCAGAGTAAACCCGGCGGCAAGCGCTGATGACTCGATGAAGTGCCGGCGCGTGGTTTTTGTTTTCATGATCTGCGGGAGCGTTTCAGTTTCCACAATAGCGAGAAGGATCCAGGTTATTATTTCAGAAAGTTCTCCACGACATGTTCATTTGTTCGCTCCAGCGGAGCGAGATGTTTATAGCCAAGAGCCGAACGCATAAAGAATCGTCGCTCCGGTAGGAGCGAAAGTCCCAAGCAAAGACTGAAAGAAACGGCCCATCACGCTATAAACCTCTCGCCCCGCTGGGGCAGCGATATGCTGATTCACCTTCCGGATAGAAGATGTTCTCGATCCGTCGATTCCAATTTGGGAATTCTTAGCTCAGCAGTTTTGAACCTCTGATCCTGGTAGTGCGCGGCGGCCCGGCGCATTAAGGGATAGAACGGCTTCGCTTCGAAACCACCAATCTGCGGGTAGCTCCACTTCTGATCTTCCATCGCGTAGGGATAAAGATAATCAAGCGCGGCGCGAATGCTGCGTCCATCTTTTGTTTGGTATTTCCATAAATTCACGCCGACATTTTCCGCCAGACGGGCCAGCTGCAAGAGTCCATCGAGGTTCATGTTGCTGTAACTCCATGCTTTGGTACGTCGCAGTTCAAGTGGCTGGCGCCCGTCCGGTTCGATTTGCAACGCAATCCGTTTCTCTTTAGCAGCTTCGGCAATCTTTTTCGCCAGGTCGTCCCGGCGGACAAACATTGCGAACGACATCGCCTGGACATCGTAATACGTGCCGTGATTATTTTTCGCTGCGCTCTCCTCGCGGCCGTTCCGGCTTTCCTGCATCCACTGCAGGAAGGTGCTAAACCAGGCTTCGAGTGCCTTCTGGTCTGCGGCGCTCCACGACTTTGATCCTGCCAGCAAGCCAACAGCGTCCACAGTGTTCACGAGCCCTCGCGTTTCAATGAGTCCAATCCCGCGACCGGTGTTCACGCCGGGAATGAATTGCGCATACTCCAGGTTTGGATTCATGCGAGTAGCCGGATCAATGAACCAGGCCCGCAATAACTGGGTCGCCTTCGTCGCATACTCTTCATTGTTCTTGAAATAGTAGGCCAGCGAAAGAGTCTGCACGGCGCTTTCCATCTGATCGAGAGCCAGGTGATCTGTAATCTTCGCGATTTCCGGATTCCGCTCGCCGTCGCGATTGATGTATGGCAGCCCGTCAGGCTTATCCGGGTTGGGCCAGAAGTACGGCGCCTGACTCATGTAGTCATGCTTGTCTCCGCTCGGCGGCGTGACCGCCTTGCTGATTACCGACGAAGGCTGTTGCTGCAGGGCCCGGCTAGCGTCTTTTTCAAGTTTCGCCAACGCGGCAGCGAAGGTCTGATCGTTCGATCTAATGCGGTGTTTTGTTTCTACCAACTTTCGAGCATCAATTAGAAACACTCGCGGCGCTACGATTTTCGCCTGGCTGTTTGCTGTCGAACCCAGTCCCACGAGGGCGAGCGAGACGACGCATGAGCTGAACAACGGTTGAATGATTTTCATGGAATAGATTAAATTCCCTGGATCAGCACCTTAGATTATTATCGGCAGTTAATTCCGATTTTACCTCTTAGGTCAAGTCTCTTGGTGGCATGAGGTCAGTACCACCACGCGGTAGCGGGTGGGTCTTCCCGGCCCTATTGCAAGTTGCCGATTGAAAAATTGGCTAGTGATTGAAGCAATCGGAAATCGGAGATCGACAATCGGCAATCATGAGACCCACCCGCTACCGCGCGGTGGTACTGACCTCATGACACTGCAACGAAACAGATTGAACAGCGCTCGATAATCGTCTATCGTCCGGATTGAAAACTGAAAATTGAGACCCAATCAGAAAATGCTACCTCAAGCTTTTGATCTAAGTGGGAAAACAGCAGTGGTCATCGGCGGCACTTCCGGCATTGGACGGGCTATTGCCCATGGGCTGGCAGAGGCTGGCGCGGACGTAGTGCCGAGTTCGCGGCGGCCCGAACAGGTGAAAGAAGCCGCCGCTGAAATTCGAGCGCTGGGCCGACGTTCGTTGGAATCTGTTTCTGACGTCGGCGATCGCGCCTCGCTGCAACAGCTGCTGCACAAGTGCGTTGCGGAGTTTGGCAAGGTGGACATCCTTGTCAATTCAGCGGGCAGGACAAAACGGACACCTACGGTCGAGGTCAACGATGAAGAGTGGGCCGATATTCTCGACACAAATCTGACCGGAACCCTGCGCGCCTGCCAAATCTTTGGGCGACACATGCTGGAGAATAACTATGGTCGCATCGTAAACATCGCATCGCTTACGTCGTTCGTTGCGCTCTATGAAGTTGCGGCCTACTCGGCCAGCAAAGCTGCGGTAGCAATGCTGACAAAATCGCTGGCCATTGAATGGGCGGCGCGCGGTGTGAACGTCAATGCGATTGCTCCCGGAGTGTTTCGCACGGCGCTGAATGAAAAGTTGCTCGATGGCACCGAGCGCGGTCGGGAGTTTCTGCTGCGCACTCCGATGAAGCGTTTTGGCAACGTGGAAGAGTTGTGTGGCGCGGCAGTCTTTCTCGCTTCGGACGCGGCCAGCTTCATCACGGGCGAAGTGCTGGTGGTGGATGGCGGGTTTCTCGCCAGCGGCGTTAATCAATAGCTGTCACCGCCGCACGACGTCAGAGCCGCGTGCGGAAGCGGGCGGCTTGACGATTGCGGAATGCAGCTTGGGAAGAAGAATCGAGTTGTCTTTTAATCTGAAAGCTGAAATCCGCAATCCGAAATCGGCATGCCCGCCCGCTAACGCAGGCGGTTCTGACAGGATGAGCAGCGCAGCACTTGAATCGGTAGTAGGACGCGGCGGTGCGAAGTTTTCACTTTCAGCGGCAGCGTTGCGCGCGATCGTCACCGAAGCGCTCGCGGATATTGCACCAGGCGAACGCGTGCTGGCGATTGTTCCCGATAAAACTCGCGATGACAATACCGATCAGTTGCTTCCCTTGGCAGCGGAAATACTGGCTCAGAAAAAGATCGAACCGTTCGATGTTTTGATTGCGCAGGGCACTCACGGGCCAATGAATGAAGCCGAGAAGCGTGCCAAAACTGGCTGGAGCAAAATAGCGCCAGGCAATATCGGCAACATCTTCGATCATCAATGGGACCGCGATGATGAATTGATCACGCTTGGTGAATTAAGCAGTGCCCAGGTCGCTGACTTAACGGTTGGACTGATGCACGAAGCAGTGCCAGTGCGCATTAATGCTTTGCTTGCGCCTGGACGGTATGACACGGTGCTCGTCTTTGGAGCCACCATGCCGCACGAGGTCGCCGGCTTTGCCGGTGGTGCAAAGTATTTCTTTCCCGGAGTTGCGGGTCCTGAATTAACCCATCTGACTCATTGGCTTGGCGCTCTGGCCACAATCGAGAATGTAATCGGTCGCATCGAAACCCCGACACGACGTGTGATCGAAGCGGCCGCCGCTTTTGTCTCTTCCCGGATAATCTCTTTTACATCGGTTTCAACTCGGAACAGCGACGGGTTGCGCACGCACGCGCTCTTTGCCGGAGACTTGTATGAAGCGTTCCGTCGCGCCGCAAAAGTGAGCGGCGAAGTCCACATCAAGCATATTGGAAGGAAATACCAGCGCGTGGTAGCGCTGCTCGACCGTCACTACGATGAACTCTGGGTCGGCGGCAAAGCAAGTTATAAGTTAGGCAGCATTATTGAAACGGGTGGCGAGCTAATCATCTACGCGCCACAGCTCAAGCAACTCTCAGCCACGCACGGCCACTTGATCGAGAAGTATGGATACGCCCCGCTCGAACAAGTGCGCGAAATGGTCGCGGGTTCGGATGAGTTACGCGCGAATCTTTGCGTGGCCGCCCATCTGGCGCATGTCAGTTACGGAAGCGCCCGCAATGCTGCCGGACAACTCACGCCTCGTTATCGAATAACCCTCGCCTCCCAGGTTACCGAAGATGATTGTCTTCGAGTCAACCTCGGCTTCCTCGATCACCGGCGATTTAACCTCGAAGACTATAGAGCCGACTCTGAGACTCTGGTGGTTGAGAACGCGGGCCGCGACCTTTATCTGGTTTGAGCTACTAAACGATGCTTTGCTTGATAGCGCGTGGGGATTTGAGAATTCTTTTCCCGGGTCACCCCGCCGAATGTTCATAGATTTCCGGTTGTGATCGCGCCTGCACGCTCGTAACTAACGATAATGACGCCGTTCGAACCGACTGTGCTTTCCGTCACCTTGAAGGCCGCGGGGATCGTTCCAGCCCCAAACAGACGCTTTCCCGCACCCAACGTGATCGGAAATATCATCAGCCAGAACACGTCGACCAAATCATGTTTCATCAGCGTCTGCACGAGATTGCCACTTCCCCAAACGTGTAGGTCCGGCCCCTGTTGTTGCTTGAGCCCTGCGACTTTTTCTGCAACATCTCCGTTAAAAAAAACGGACGGCTGCCATTCGCTCGATGTCTTGGTGTTAGAGGCGACATACTTGGTGGCCGTGTTGGCGCCGGGCCATATATCGCCATGTTGCGGCCAGAACGATTCCCAAATATCGAACGTTTTGCGCCCCAGCAACAGGTCGAGCGGCGTATGCAACATTTTATTCAGGGCCGTTTCAATCGCCTCGTCTTGATCGTGATAAGGCGCTGCCCACCCGCCATACGCGAAGCCGTCGCTCGTATCTTCGTCCGGCCCGCCCGGGGCCTGTATGACACCATCGAGGGAGATGTGTTCAAGCACAATAATTTTTCTCATGATTGAGTTCCTTCGGGTCGTATCTGATTTTGTCTTCGGTGAATTCAACTTTCAAGTGCAACAACAGAATTAGTTTTCGCTCCAGGGGAGCGAGATGTTTATAGATAGTGCTTCTAACTCGATACTCGCCTACAGCGGAGCGCAATGTTTGCGTTATTGGTACTTGGTGACCAAACTGTGTTTCGTCCGCTGGAGCGAGGAAAACTTTCTTAGAGGTCGCGCTTTTCTATAAACATCTCGCCCCTAATTGGGGCGAAGAGCAACAATGTCCCGTTGCCACTATCCCTCAGTTGCTTCCTCCGGAGCCGGGTAGAAAAGAAGCTCGCGCACCTCGCCCACTGCATCGCATGAGATGGCCCCCTTGCGCGCCCACGCGAGGGCCTCGTCCATATCGGCAGCTTCCAGCCAGAAACCGCCTATGTGTTCCTTGGTCTCGGTGTATGGCCCATCGGTGACGAGCACCGTACCATCAGCTTGCTTCCGCACCGTCTTTGCGGTGCTGGCCGGGGAAATTCCGCAAGCGAACTTCCTCACTCCGGCAGCAATCATTTCGCGGTTAAGCGCGTGGATGTCCTCGATCATCGCTTCAGTCACGGTGGACGGGTCGAAGTCGTCGGGGAGGTAGTTAGCAACCAGATATTGTGGCATGACTCTTTTCTCCTGTTCGGTCTTTAATCTCAAGTCTTTGGGCGGGCCGATCGCCCTGCCTTCACGATAGAGTCGAACGGCCGGACGGGAATTCGACAAATCGTCAAAGAAAATGTTTTCTTCAACGCTTAGCGGACTAAAGTGGGCGCAGGCCGAGGAACTCTTCTGAATGACGATAATATTTATCGGCAGATGATAAACCTTGAAATAAAGTCGTAATGTAAATCAGGCATAAGGATCAAATATGAAACGAGGCTCGACGATCTTCCTTCAGGTAGTAATTGCACTTCTCGGCGTAGGCGTTCTTGCCTTGCTGCTTTGGGAACCCCAAGTCGAGGGCAGGAACGTGAACGCCACGCAATTTGAGATCTACTTCAAGGATCCCTTCCTGGCGTATATCTACCTGGCCTTCGTCCCGTTTTTTGTCGGTCTTTACCAGGCATTCAAGATATTAGGGTATGCCCGGCGAAACCAAATATTTTCCCAGCGTTCTGTGCGAGCTCTGCGAATCATCAAGTACTGCGCCTTGACCACGGCGCTCTTTATTGTCGGAGCAGAAGCCTACATTTTCATCTTTGTACGCGGCACGGACGATGTTGCCGGCGGAGTTATGATGGGGGCCTTTATTATTTTTGTCTCTGCCATCATCGCCACTGCCGCCGCGGTGTTTCAGCGGGTCTTACAAAATGGCGTGCGGATAAACTCTGAGAACGAACTGACCGGCTAAACGAACATGGCAATCATCCCTAACATCGACTGTCAGGTTGGCGAAGGGAAAAACAAGCGTTTAAGCCCGCTCAGTTGTCGGACGGGAATTCAGCGGCGCGGTGGGGCCGCCGCGATCATTGAGCCCCTGGCGGAACGCTTCCTGCTCGCCGGGCGTCATGTCATCCCAGCGCTTGGCCGTTTTCGCGTGCATCCGGCCGCGCGAATTATGCCGACGACCGCCGCCGCCCATACCAAAGCCTCCGAACAGAATCCGGCAAAGCGCCAGTAGTCCCAGGGCCTGCCAGAAGCTGATCAGCCGCAAGCCGAACAACGCCGGCGCCAGCGAGTTCCACAAGAGCATCACTACCTCGCCGCCGATGGCGATGAAGATCGCGAACCCTAAGGGCGCCGCTACAAAGAACCATTTCGGTATTCTTCTCATTTTATGTTCCTCACTTTTTCGTAAACTCGTCGTAAATGTCCTGCAGCCGTTCGCGCAGGTGCAGCACCGCATATCTCTTGCGCGACAGTAATGTGTTGACGTTCACGCCGCTCTCCGCTGACAACTCTTTGAAGCTTCGGCCCTCCAGTTCGTGAGCGACGAACACTTCACGCTGCGCGTCGGGTAGTTCTTCGAGAGCCAGCGCTAACTCCTCGAGCAGCACGCTGCGGACGTAGAGTGCTTCCGGCCCGGCTTCCGGCGAAGGCAACAAGTCTTCGAGCCGAAGCATTTCGCTGTCGGCGTTCTCCAGTTCCGTTTCGCTGAAGGTCGCTTCCCTTCTCTCGCGTTTGCGGAAAAGATCCGTGATGCGATTTCGCGCGACTCGAAACAGCCATCCGCTGACGTGGTCAATCGGCATCAGCATGCGATTGGCTTCCACTAGTTCATAAAAGACTTCCTGCACGATGTCTTCGACGTCCGCAGGGTCAGGGACGCGCCGGCGGATGAAATTGCGCAGCCGCGATCGTTCTTCTGCGACGATTCCGGAAATTTTACGGTCTTGCTCGTTCATCAAAATGATCGACGGCTGGTTCATCCACTACTGTAGACGAACGACGGCGATGAATATTGTAGGAATTTATTGAAAGGGCGCGTCGCGGAGTTCCCGCCGGGATTACGACGATTAGTCAGAGGGCGGAGCCAGTCATTCGTACTTCAACGCGACCAGGGGATCCACTTTCGTCGCTCGCCGGGCCGGAATCCAGCAGGCCAGAAGTGCGATGCCGGCGAGCAGTAAGGCAGTCAAAAAAAATGTTGTTGCATCCGTCGTGCTGATTCCAAACAACAAGGCCGCCATCCAACGGGTGAGCACCAGAGCACCGGCGAAGCCGATGACAATTCCCAACAACACCAGCCGCATTCCATTTCTCATGACGAGCGTCATCACATCACGGGACTGCGCGCCCAGCGCCATACGAATTCCAATCTCCTGAGTTCGTTGCGTTACTGAATACGAAATTACTCCGTAAATTCCTACGCCCGTCAGGATCAGCGCGATGATGGCGAATACTGCGAGAAGGATCATGTTCGAACGTCGCTCCGCCATGGACGCTGCAAGCAAAGTCTCCATCGTCCGAACTTGCGGACTCGGCAGGTCCTTATCAATATCTCTGATTGCCGCGAGCGCCGGCGGGGCAATTGCGTTTGGATCGCCGCTCGTGCGCACAGCCAGGTACATCTGGGGCAACGGGTTGAACGGCAGGAAACCCTGTTGCTCATAGGGCAAATAGATTTCGCTTTTAGCCTCTTTGTCTAAGCCAAAGCCCCTGACGTCTCCCACCACGCCCACAATCGTTATCCATGGACTCTTCGATTCGAATCGCAAGTGCTGACCTACCGGGTTCTGATCCGGGAAAAAGCGACGGGCAAAACTCTGATTAATCAAAGCGACGGGTATCGCCGAACGGTCGTCAGTGTCGGAAAATGCGCGCCCCGCAATTAGCGGAATTCCCAGGGCCTTAAAGTAGTCAGCGCTTGCCAGGCCATCCTCAACGGCGAGCGCTTGATCCGAGTCCTCGATGGGCCCGCGTCCTTCGATGGAGAATGAACTCGTATGACTACCCATCGCGGATGGAAGTCCCCCAGTCACCCCAACCGCGACTACGCCGGGAAGATCCTTGATTCGTTCTATCGCCTGTCTGTAGAACTCGCTCTGTTTTGCAGTTTCTGGATAAGAGTATTTTGGCAGGGAGACTCGAGCCGTCAGGATGTTCTTGCTCTCAAAGCCGGGATCCACCTGGAGCAATTCGATGAAACTGCGAATCAAGAGACCCGCTCCGATCAACAGGATCATGGATAACGCGACTTCGGAAACTGTGATTAATCTGCGAAGTCGGACACCGCCTTCTTTTGCCGCTGAGTTTCCCCCAGACTCCTTGAGCGATTCGCTCTGCCTCGCTCGCGCGTACTGCAAGGCCGGTGCGAGACCTGAAATTATCCCGGTGACCAGCGAAAGGATCATGCAATAAGCGAGCACCGCAAAATCCACTGTCACATTAATGCCTTGAAGCAGCTTTGCCGGATCGAGCCGTGTCAGCAGCCTGATTCCGCCAAACGCAAAACCAAGACTCGCCACTCCTGCAACCAGTGATAGCAGCACGCTTTCCGTCAGCAATTGTCGGAACAGTCGTCCCCGGCTTGCCCCGAGCGCTTTGCGGATGGCCATCTCCTTTTGTCGCGTCGAGGCGCGTGCCAGTTGCAGATTGGCTACGTTGGCGCAGGCAATTAGCAAGACGAACCCGACGGCGCCAAACAACAGCAGGAGCGGCGAACGAACATCCCCGACGACTTGTTCACGCAGCGGCGTTAGCTTCACGCCGAATTTACTCATCGTGCCCGGGTATTCGCTGGCCAGACGCTGCGTGATAACGCTCATATCCTGGTCGGCTTGATGGATCGCAACCCCTGGTTTGAGGCGCGCGATGACGTTGAGATATTTATGCCCTCGTTCTGAATTTGAATTGTCCTGGGGCAGAACGGTAGGCACCCACAATCCCCGCGATTCAAAGTAACCGGGGATCGTGAAATCAAAGTCTTCCGGCAGGACACCGATCACGGTGTAAGGCGTAGCGTCCAAATAGATGTTTTGCCCGACTATGTTCCGGTCCGATCCGTAGCGTCGCTGCCATAATCCGTAGCTGAGCACGGTTACGTGATTCCGCCCGGCCTGAAATTCTTCCGCCAAAAACGTCCGTCCCAGAACGGGCGGGACCGCGAGCAAATCGAAGAACGCGGAAGTCACCATCCCGCTGCGAATTCGTTCCGGGTTGTCGGCGCCGGCGAGGTTGAAGTCGACTCCATTGAAGGTCGCCATCCGTGCGAAGACCTGGTTCTGTTGTTGGTAATCCAGGAAACTTGGCGCCGAGAAACCGGTTTTGCCGCGCCAGCCAAATCCCGCAGGGTTCGTCCCCCACACCATCACGATCTGATCCGGATTGTGATAAGGGAGCGGACGCAGGAGCGTCGCATTCATCACGCTGAAGATTGCGGTATTGGCGCCGATGCCCAACGCAAGGGTGATAACCGCAATCGCGGTAAAGCCACGATGCTTTAATAGAACTCGGGCGCTATAGCGCAGGTCCTGCAAAAGCTCTTCGAGTATGCTGACGCCGCGCGCGTCACGGCACTCTTCACGCGATTGTTCCATACCGCCGAAGGCTCTCAGCGCGGCGTATCGCGCCTCCTCCGGATCCATGCCGCTTTGCAGGTTCTCTTCCACATCCCGTTCAAGGTGGAAACGCAGCTCGGCATCGAGTTCATGTTCCATCTCGTCTCTATGAAAGAGCGCGCGCCAGCGTTTCCCGATGCGTTCAAAGTTCACGAAATTTCCTCAAGCATCGCGCAGGATAAGTGCGACTGCTCCACTAAACCTTTCCCATTGCTTGCGTTCAGCTTCCAATTGTTTTCTTCCCGCTGGTTTTAGATCGTAAACCTTTGAGCGGCGATTGTTTTCCGATGGTTCCCATACGGCAGAGATGAGACCCCGCTCTTCCAGACGATGCAGGGCCGGGTAAAGGGCGCCGGGAGTAACGCTCAACACTTCGCCGGACACCAATTGCAGACGCTGCATGATGTCCCAACCGTGCATGCGGCCGGAACGCAGTATTCGCAGGACCAGCAGTTCCAGCGTGCCTTGCAACAGGTCGGCCTTCTGTTTTTTCATGTTCTTCCTCTAGACATCCAATAGGAGGGGTACAGTACGGCACTACCTATCGACTGTCAATAGGAGGAGGACGGTGGTAGGTACTGGAGCAGTTTCATCTTGTCATTCGCACCTGACTTCAGTCAGGTGGGCATGGGCGACACATTCAGCCTCGAGCCGTTTCAACGGTTTACTCTGGCCAACCGTTAAAACGGTTAATAAATATCGCCTATCTCGATCACCGCACTGAAGTGCGGTGCTAATGAGATTTTCAAACGGAGCCACTACCGGACGGTTCTATGCTTGAGGACCAGCGGTGGGGTTTGGGTCAGTATTCGGGAACCGAAACGAGGATCAGAAGAAAAAGTGATCGGCTGCAGCTACAGCCAGTCACGCCAGGGGCTTTCAGTGCATGAGGTTCAAACGAAATGCCGCCATCTCTTCGCTGTTGCGCACCAGCAGTGTGTCGCCGACGAGGACCGGATGGTTCCACGTTTTGCCCTCGAGCACCTTGAAGCGCGCGAGTTCTGTGAATTGATCGGGCGTCGCTTTGACCAGCGCCACCTCGCCCTTTTCGGAAACCACCAGCAGCAAGTCCTGATCGGCTAACAGGACGATCTGGCCGTTGCCATAGCGGCCACCCTTCCACTTGCCCTCGCCGGTTTTTAGATCGATGCATGAGAGGGTACTGCCGTCGAAGCCATAGACATAGTCCTTGTGAACTACCATGTCGTTGAAGTACGGGTTCATCTCGTATGAAGTCCAACGCGCTTTGGTGGTCCATCCATCGGATCCATTTGTGATCGCGACGCGCTGCACGCCGACTTCGGATCCCATTCCGGAACCGCTGCCCAACAGGACGTCGCCATCGGCGGTGATGGCCGGTTGCACGATGCTGTCGCCAGACCAGGCATGTTTCCAAAGTGTCTTGCCGTCATTCGGAGAGACGCTTGTCACGCCCTCGCCATTTATGAGCAAGACCTGCGCGACGCCACCGATAGTTGCCAGCTGTGGCGAGCTGTACCCGCCGCGAGCACTCGGTACGGACCAGCGCGGGTTGCCGTTGGCGATGTCATATGCGGCGAGCGTACCAGCGGCCGCAATAATCACAAGGTCGCCGACTACAAGGGGCGAGCTGGCAAAACCCCAGGTGGGTGTTTTCGTTTTAGTGTCCGACCCGGGATTCCGCGACCAAATCACCGAACCGTCACGTGCATCGAGCGCGTTCAGAATGCCGGTACCGCCGAATGTGTACACGCGACCGTTGCTCAGCGTGGGCGTGGCGCGCGGACCTGCACCCGCGTTCGACTCCCAAAAACGGGTCGCGTCGCGATGCCGCCAAACCGATTGGCCATTGGTCAGGTTGTAACAGGAGACGACTTCATCATTGCCACGCTGCTCTTGGGTGAAGAAGAGATTGCCCGCGACTGCAAAGGACGACCAGGCCGGGCCGATCGGCTTGCGCCATACTTCGACCGGCGGCTTGTTGGTCCAGTCCGTTTCTATGCGTACACCATGAGCGGCACCGTCCCGCTTCGGTCCGCGAAAACCGGGCCAACCTGTGTTTGCTTCCGTTCCTATTTGCGAGGCCACTGCTGCCGGAATCGGCGCAGGAGCTGTCGGCTCGTCGGCCGCCTGGGCCAGGAGTCGTTCTTCAGGAGTCCTGGTCCAACGCCAGTGGAGATCCGTCTCGCCGCCGCCACTGATGCCGCCCGTGCGCAGGAGCATTAGCGCTCCACACGCGATCACGATACCCGCCACTATCGTCGCCCGCCGCAGGTTCCGGGAAAGCCCGCGAGCAGCAACCAACGAGGCGACAAGCGCCAGGCTCATCGCCGGAATCGCATAGAGATACAGCAACGCCCCCATTGCGCCGCCCGCTATTGACGGGTGAACGAGGCGCTTGGTTACGATGGCCGCGATGACCATCAGCACGAGAGCGCCGATGCGCTCGATCCACGGTGCCCGACTGAAGAACAGCCACCACACCAGCACCAACAGCCCGCAGGCGATGGCCCCAATGATGGCCACCATGGCGGCGTCGTTAGCGACTTTGGGAACCACCAGCCAGAACAACCATTGCAGGGCAACGGCAGCAATGCCTGGCCACAGTCGAAGTTGTCTCCGGGGAATGGGTCGATCGATCTCGGGGGTAGTTGGCGGGTCGGTCTGGGGGACGTTCATGCCGTTTAGTACGTCAGACTGAGGCTGTTTGTTCTCGGATTTGCGACGCCACAAATCAACTTGCAGTCCCTCATGGGGCCAGCGGTGTCACAAGTACGGAGAAACTATTTCTTCTCCGCGTCTTCCATGTGCTGCCAAACGTCCGGGCTGGTACCGTCTAAATCGGTGAAGCCATACACTCGCGCCAGTTCACCTGACGTGACTGACTGTTGATTCCAGCGGGCGCGATTTGGATCCAACCCGAGAGAAACGACCGCGCGACCGACGTACCGAGGCGTCTCAGACAGCGCGAAGTCTGGCGGCGCCACCGGCTGATTACTTTCTGCGCGCTCCGGATCGAGCGCATCACGCCAGTTGTTTTCGGTAACACCAAAGTTCTCCAGCATCATCTCCGACCGCAACCAGCCGGGACTAATACAGACCGCCGTCGCACCAAAAGGCGCGAGTTCATGTCCCTGTGAAAACGCGAGCCGGTTCACCGCGACTTTGGCGAGATCGTAATAGACCGAAATCCGGTAATGCGAAGCGTTGTACTTCGTCGTGCCATCGGTGATTTCGCACAGGAGTCCGCCGGGCTGAGAAATGAGCAAAGGCAGCAGATACTTTGAAGTGATGATGTGAGTGTCGATCGCCAGACGCAGGATACGCAGGCCTTTATCTACGTCGAGTTCCCAGACCGGCGTGTTCCATTCGGATGGGCCGCCCTTAAGAATTTCCGCGCCCCAGATGTCATTCACGAGGATGTCGATTTTGCCGAACTCGTTCCGAACTCGCTCAGCCAATCCCTTCACTTCATCAGGCACGAGATGATCGATGGGTATGGCGATTCCCTTCCCGCCCAGCTTCGTCACGAGCTCCGCGGTTTCCTCGATCGTTTCACTGCGATCATAGTCGGACTTAATCGCTCGTTGACTACTGGTTCGCCCGGTGCAGATGACAGTGGCACCCGCCTCGCCGAGCGCCGCCGCGATTCCTCTCCCGGCGCCGCGCGTAGCACCCGCAACCACCGCCACGCGCCCATGCAGCGCGTCGTCATCGTAAGGCAAAGTCATGGCGTCACTATTACAACGATCAGCCGCCAGCGACAAGAGCCGAAGCTGGCGCTGACAGGGCGTTAGGAAATAGCCCCGACCGTCAGGTCGGGGACAGAGTTACAAAAAACAGTTCAGGCCCGGTAGGGCCGACACATCCGGTGCCGGGCCTTCGGACCTCGCCGGCTCCGCAAACATTCGGCACCACGACCTTACGGTCGCGGCTATTGAATTACGGCCCTTCGGGCCTTGGCCAGCGCCAGTGGCCCTTTCGGCGTCCTTTTTGCGCGTTAACAAATTGAGAGCCCAAAAAACCATAAATATTGAAAGGATCGAATGCAAACATGAGCGCAAGTGCAAAGACCATTCCGACAAATGACTACAAGGAAGTCCCCAATTCTAATCGGGCCGCAGCATTGGCCGACCGCATCGATGAAGGGGCCGCCCTATTGGCTTCCTTTGCTGAACAACTCACCGACGCGGAGTGGGCCCTGCCCGTTTCGGTCACAGATCGTCGTCCGGTTGGCTTAATCGTAAATCACGTTGCCAGCGTCTATCCGGTTGAGATCGAAATCGCGCGCGCGATCGCCGGCGGCAACGCCGTAACCGAAGTGACCTGGGAAGCTGTCGCAGACATGAATGCCAAACACGCAATCGATCAAGGCGCGACCAGCAAGGCTGCCACCCTGGAACTGTTGCGGCGAAATAGTCGCGCAGCATCTGCCGCCGTGCGCAAGTTCACCGATGCCGAACTAGATCAGACGGCGCCGTTTTCGCTTAGCTTCGGCGCACCCGTCACGGCGCAGTTCGTGATCGAGGACCATGCGTTGCGCCACAGTTGGCATCACCTCGCCCGCATCCGCAAGGCTGTGGGTCGCTAAAGAACATCAAACGGAATTCAATCGAAGGAGTCTGCAATGAAGCTGAAAGCGAAGCATCTGGTCTTTACCCTAATCACTGTGGCGAGCCTCTATGTGCTCTATCACAACGAACGTTTTCTAATCGACGGCAAGCATCCGGCGTGGCAACACTACGCACCATTCAAGTGGTGGTTACTGCCGCACG
This sequence comes from Blastocatellia bacterium, assembly GCA_034665305.1. Taxonomy (GTDB): domain Bacteria; phylum Acidobacteriota; class Blastocatellia; order Pyrinomonadales; family Pyrinomonadaceae; genus DASXRU01. The sequence continues at coordinate 123,732 of JAXDFZ010000023.1, forward strand.
GCATTTTCGGCGCGATCGTACTTCTCTTTGCGCCGTTTCAGTTTTCCGATCGCATCCGGCAGCGATTCACCAAGTGGCATCGCGTGATGGGGCGGTTGTATGTGGTGGGAGCAATTCTGCTCGCGCCGATGGGAGCCTACATACAATATTTCCAGGAGCAGTTTGGCGCGCCGCGTTCGTTCACGGTGCTGGGCGTAGTGGACGCGGCGATGCTGATGGGCGCGACGTTCTTAGCATTCCTCTTCGCGGTGAAACGCAAAATCGCGCTGCACCGCCAGTGGGCCACGCGCAGTTACGCCATCGCGCTAGTCTTCATCGCCGGACGTTTCGTGATGGGAATTACCGGCTGGGAAACTCAAGGCGTGGAAATTGTGCAGGCAATCATATGGTCCTGCCTGGCGCTGTCAGTGCCGCTTGCCGATGTGGCGATTCATTGGAAGGAAATCCGGTCGAGCGTGACGGTGCCGGTTAAGGCAACAGGGTCTGTACTACCACGCGCTAACAGGTGGGTCTTCACACGTCCATCTCAATCACAGCGTATCGCAGGCAATACATCGTCGTCGGTCCACTGAGGTCAGTACCACCACGCGGTAGCGGGTGGGTTTGCCGTCGTGGGCAAAAGCCGGCTTGTTCAATAGCCCCCTGCGTGTAACCGCGTGGTGGTCCTGACCTAATGCCCTCAAACACCACCTGATACCAAAAGTTCGGCATCTTCTCATCGCGGCCATTCGAGTTCATCTAATTGACACTCTCTCTAATTCGGCAGCAGCATGCGCAGACCAGGACAGTATGTGGAACGACACCGACACTCCGCTTGCTTATTTTATTTCGTTTCGGAGCTACGCAACGTGGTTGCACGGTGACCAGCGAGGATCGATCGATCGGTGTCACAATAGCTATCGTGCGCCCTATATTCCGCGCAGCGATAAATGGCGGAAGCACAACGAGCAATTACTAAGAGCTAAACCGCTTATCCTTAAGGCTAGATATCGCAAATCTATCGAAGCGGCGATTCGTGAAACCTGCGAAATCCGGCACTGGTTTTTACAGGCAATCAACGTGCGCACAAATCACATTCATTCGGTGGTGTCGGCAAATCGTCGGGCTGGGTTGGTATTAAATGCTTTCAAAGCCAACGCGACGAGGCAATTGAGGCAGGATGGCCTTTGGTCTTATGATTTCAGTCCGTGGGCTGATAAAGGCAGCAAGAGGAACCTATGGAATGAACAAAGCGTTGCCCGGGCTATCGACTATGTCTTGAACGGGCAGGGGGATGACCTCCCCGACTTTGACGAATGATTGGCTCGCGGAAACCCACCCGCTACCGCGTGGTGGTACTGACCCCATTCCACTACAATAGAATCCCCCCTAAAGATCACGCTCGTCCCCCCTCAAATTTGCATAATCAATTCGTAATGCAATGAAAAATCGAAAAAGGCGCCATCTCTTACTGGTCCTATTTGCGTTTACCGCGCTCGCCGCCGCCGCGTGGGCTTTCGTTCGCTTCACGCTGAATCGCGACACCAATGTCGACCCTGCTACGGCTGCAGCCCCTGTTATCACCGATCCCGATCTGTGGCGCCACGGCATGGAAAAAGTGAAGGCGGATCGTTTCGGGGTCGGCGACGTCGCGATTGAAATTCCGCCGGAGCTGCGGCACTACGATGAGCGGCGCTGGTTCCTGGCAACTCAGGTCGCCGAAGTAAAAAAACATAACCTGCAACCGGTGCAGGATTTTATCGACCTCGCGGCCATGATTCAGCGCGGCGAAATAGTTTCGCTTCCGGCCGCTACCGAAACGTATCTCCTCTACGGCGTCGGCGCCCGCGTCGATGGCAGCCCGTTCACCCGCTACGTTGCCAATGAGAATCTCGATCTCAATGACGAAGCCGGACTGCGCGCCGTCAACGCTCGCCTGGAAGCCGCGCACACCAAGTTGCAAAAGGACATTGCGAACTTAGAGTCACAGTTGAGTTCGCAGAAAGATGGTGCGGGCAAGAAGCAAGACGAGTTGGTAAACGAACTCACCGCGCGGCAGCAGGAGTTGAAGCAGAACGCTCGAGACAAAGCGACGCTCAACAACTATTACGCGTCAAATGCCGGCCCTTCTACTTATTCGCCCCAGGGACAGTCGGGACTGTTCCGCGATTACGATTCGCTGCAAACGCTGGCAAAGAATTTTGGCGGGCGCTCTTTCAACCTTGAGGATCCAAACGACCGCGAGACATTGAAGGTTTACCTCCTTAGTTCACTCAGACCGCCGGCCCTCAAGATCCTCGAAGAAATAGCGACCGCCTATCACGATAAGTTCGATCGCCCGCTCCCGGTAAGTTCTCTGGTTCGGCCCGAGCAATACCAGCGCGCTTTGCGCAGAGTTAACCGCTACGCCGTGTTGATTGATACGCCGCCACACTCGACGGGCCTAGCGTTCGACATTGACTATCGTTTCATGAGCGGCGCCGAACAGAATTTCGTGATGGCCGAACTCGCGCGCTTGAAGCAAGCCGGCCGCATCGAGGTCCTGCGCGAGCGCGGCGCCAACTATCACGTCTTCGCCTTCATCGACGGAGTCCGCCCGGCCGACAATTTAATCACCGCGTCATTAGACGAAGCCGGCGCACCTCCCAAACAAACCAGCGCCGACGAGCCGCCGCCACAGAAGAAATCTGCAAGAGCCACACCCAAACGCCGCCCCGCGCAGAAGAAAAGCCTGCGAAGCAGGCGATAGCCACCACAGGCCCGAAGGGCCGAAATGAAATAGCCCCGCCCGTCAGGTCGGGGTCAGAGCCCCAACAAAAATAGGGGAGGCCCGAAGGGCCGCCACAACCAGTGCCGGTCCTTCGGACCTCACCCCTCGCTCGTCTGCCAGTCCCGATGAAGTCAGTACCACCACGCGATAGCGGGTGGGTCGCCCCGTTTCATCCCCAATGACCAGATCCTCCATGAGGTAGCAATGCCTACCAATAAGGACAGTACCGCGATAGCGGGTGGGTCGCCCGTCCATACAATGGCGTCAATCAAAGTCCGGCAAGTCACCGCCCTGCCCGTTTAGCACATAGTCGATAGCCCGAGCGACGCTCTCTTCGTTCCATAGCTTTCTCTTACTGCCTTTATCCGCCCAGGGACTAAACGGATAGGTCCACAACCCGTCCTGTCTCAACTGCCTCATCGCATTTGCTTTAAGAGCATTCAATACCAGGCCAGCCCGCCGATTGGCCGATACCACGGTATGGACGTGATTGGTGCGGACGTTGAATGCCTGCAATAACCACTGGCGTCTGGAGCAGGTTTCACTGATGGCCGCTTTGACGGATTTGCGATGCCGGGCCCTTAGAATAAAAGGTGGAGCTCTTAGGAGGCCCTGATTGTATTGTTGCCAGGAGTCGATCGGAGAAATGTAAGGCCCACGATACTGATTCTGAAACCGATCGATCGAGCCGCGTCTGTCGCCGTGCAACCAGGTTGCACAGCTGCGAAACGAAATAAGATACGCAAGCGGAGTGTCGGTATCATTCCACATGGGCCAAACGCTTATGCTGCCGCGAGCTCAACCAAGCGTCAACTATCGAGCGCCACCGCGCCCAGTACGACAATACAGACCCTCTTGCATCAGGGTATGCGATTTCGATCTCGGACGAGCGACCCACCCGCTACCGCGTGGTGGTACTGACCTCATGGGCCCGTCACGGGAAGAATGTGGTACGGACCCCACCCTTGGTTGTGTGGCGGTCCCGATGAACTCAGTACCACCACGCGGTAGCGGGCGGGTCGCCCGTCACTCTCAATTCCCTTCTGGTCACCTGCAAGTTACGCCGAGTCACTTGCAACTCCCCTCATTACCACCTCCACGTGACTTCCCTTCACTTACAACTAACTGCCTGTCACTCGCGTCTTCTTGACTCGAAGATGCGAGTGACACGCTGTCACTTGCAACTATATCCACGTCACTTGGAACTTTAAATGCGGTCACCTGCAAGTGACTCAAGGTCACTTGGAAGTCCCTTATTGAAAGTTACAGGTGACCGTGGCAAAATCCGGCTCGCAACCGAGATGATTGCTGTTTTGCTCAGCAAACCAGTGGTTTTGACAGTTGAAACGCTATGCGTAACCGGCTCCTTAAGCTCGCGCCGCCGGATACGAAATCCTGCGTGCCTCGCCCCGCACGTGATCCTTCAAACTTCTGATGATGCGCGTCATAAGCGCATGGAAAGGATTCTCACATGCCGAAAGTAACCCCAAGCAAAACCGAAGACAGAATCAAACGGCTCTTAGCGGCCTGGGAAGACCTCGCTGATCAAAAGTCCTTTGGCGGTATGACGCTGGATCAGTGCAAGGCAGCGCTCGCGCCTTCACTGACGCTCCGCGCACAGATTGAGGCGCTGCAGGATCAGCTCACGCAGGCCATTAATCAACGCGAAGCTGCCGACGACGTCTCGATCGCCAAAATGCAACTGGCAGTCAACGGCATCCTCGCGGATCCCACCGAAGGCCCCGACAGCTCGCTGTACGAAGCCATCGGCTACACGCGCAAGAGCGAACGCAAGACCGGCCTGACTCGCAAGAAACCCGGCGGCGGACTCAGCTCCACGCCGAAAGTCTAGTAAGTGGTCTGGTACTGGTCTGGTAGTGGTGGTACTGACTAACCTCTCGGTCGCGTAGCGGCCCCGGTGAAGTCAGTACCACCACGCAGTAACGGGTGGGTCTGGCGATCGCAGATTAGAGATTTCAGATTGCGGATTGAGGAACGGTTTATTAATCGCATTCCGAAATCCGCATTCCCCAATCGTGAAGACCCACCCGCTACCGCGTGGTGGTACTGAGCTCACCCCTCGGTCGTGTATCGGTCCCGAAGAAGTCAGTACCACCACGCGGTAGCGGGTGGGTCGCTCGCAGCTTCTAAGAGTTGCGCGATACTTAACCGTCGCTCCATCCGCGATGAACAGCCCGCTTGAGCGCCGAGCGCGAAGATCCAATTCACTTCTCCATCAGGAGACACGCTAAGCGCAACAGCGGGCATTCACAACCGCAGTAGGACAGGCATTCCTGCCTGTCCCTCTCAGACAATTAAGAGCCGAGCAGACTCACCCTCTGCCGCGTATGGATATTGACCTCATGGACCGCCGCTGGAGATGAAAGGCGGCACCACGTTTCACTTCGTTACTGACGGTATTCAACGTCAACGACACGACCCACCGTGGTGGTACGACTTCGCCGAAACCGATACACGACCGAGAGGTGATGTCAGTACCACCCCGCGGTAGCGTCTTCGCCAAGGCGCACAACAAGCCGGTCGATCATTTCAGTCCAGCTCGATGTCGAAAACGATCACTCTCTGAACGGCCATGACCTTCGTTGAGGAGGGCATGGTTTATCTGGATGCAAGCTGGTCAGTAGACTATGGCAGGAGTATCATCAGGCGACATGATTGACGAAAAACTGCTCGGCCGTATCACTGCGAATCCGGAAATCTTTGGCGGCAAGCCAATTATTCGCGGGATGCGAATCTCAGTCGAGATGATTCTGAGTCTGCTGGCCCAAGGCGAGAAAGAGGAAACTATTCTCGCCGACTATCCCGATCTGGAGCCGGATGACCTGCGCGCCTGCTTGGCCTACGCACATGCAGCCATCTCCCATGACAAAGAAGGCGGCGAGCGAGAAGGACGTGCGCATCGGAGGCGGAGTCTCTACGGTGAGGCAGTATCTGAGTGCGGGGCTGATTGACGAGTTACATCTGGCAATCTCGCCGGTGCTGCTGGGTGAGGGCGAGCACTTGTGGGGTGGTCTGAATCTGCCGGCGTTGGGATATGAATGCGTTAAGCGGATCGAGGGCGAGCGGGCGACGCATGTGAGGTTGCGGAAGCGGTAGGGGGGGAAGGGGTAAGGGCAAAGGGCAAAGAGGCCCGAAGGGCCGTCATTGAGTAGCCCCGACCGTCAGGTCGGGGCCTGAGCGCCAGACAAATAATAGAGGCCCGCAGGGCCGGCACTTCTTATCTTGTGCCGGTCCTGCGGACCTCTTCGTATTTGCAAACGTCGCAAACCACGACCTGACGGTCGCGGCTATTGGCTGACGGCC
>JAXDFZ010000024.1:0-535938 GCA_034665305.1 Blastocatellia bacterium
CCAGCGTTCGACCTCTTCTTCAACAGGGGTACTGATCTCTTTTGTTTCAGACATAACGATCGCGATCGCTCTCAGGTGGACTGCAGAATTCGATATTAGTGGAGCAGTATTCGACTGTCAACACAGCTATACTGCGCTGTTTATCCAGTTTTGAAGAGGGGAGCGCGGCTGTGATGGCAGTCACAACCGCGCAGCTCGGCAGGCACTCTCGATGCGTGGCTTTCAAGCAGGGGAACTAGCGGGCAGTCGGCAGGGAAAACAAATTCGGCGCCGTCCGTTATGAAGAGCGTCCCCTTTGCTCATTCAACGGGTATGACAATTTCATTTGCTCGCACCATGTTTAGCCGGGTTCTCGCGGCGGCTTCGATAGTACGCGGGTCAGTGCTCAGTTGCTGAATTTCCTGGCGCAGTGATTGGTTGCTGTTGCGCAGTCCATCAACGTCGCTTTGGAGGCGAGCGTATTGCTGCGACGCGAGAGACATTTTGGTTCGGGTGCGCATTGTCACCGCGACGCATATGGAGAATGTCGCCAGAATTATCATTCCAAAAATGACCCACGCCGGTATTATTCCGCCGCGCCTGCGAACCTCGGCTGGGGTTCCGATAATGTCCTGTGATATCTCTCTGACGGAAGCGAACGAGGTACTTGCCCGTGGAACAACCCGCTGCGCCCGAATCCGCTCATCAACCCAGTAAGAATTTATGACCCTGCTCAAGAAGCACCTCCAAGTCCTTTGCTGATTCAGATTCCGCGTAAATGCGAACTACCGGCTCGGTCCCCGAAGGCCGCATTAACAGCCATGAACCGTCCGCAAAAATAAACTTAACTCCATCCATTCGATTTGTTCGCTCAACAGGCCGCCCACTAATCTCCTTGAGGTCTTGCTTCAGCTTCGCCCCGAGCGATTCCATGAGTTGCGGAGTCAAGCGTATGCCAATCCTCCCCGACTCCAATTTTCCAACTCGCTGATATAATTCCTTCAACTGCTCCGTCAGACTCGCGCCGCGCGCCGCAACTGCCTCCGCTGCAAGCAAACACGCAAGGATGCCATCTTTCTCCGGATAGTGACCTTTGATTGAGAGGCCGGCGGACTCTTCACCACCAAGGATGATCTTGTCTTCATTGATGAGCTCTCCAATGTATTTGAAACCTACGGGCGTTTCGAATACTTCACAACCGCGCGCTTTCGCGACGCGATCCACCAGATGCGAAGTTGCTACGGAGCGAGCAACAGCCCCCGTCCAACCACGAGACTCAGCGAGATAATCGAAGAGAATGGCGATCAACTGATTTGGTGTTATGAATGTTCCGTCGCGATCAATGATTCCAAAACGATCCGCATCTCCGTCAGTAGCTAACCCGAGAACACAGTCTTTGCTAAGAACCAGCGAACGCAACTCACCGAGATGGCTCATTTCCGGTTCTGGGGCGTGCCCGCCAAACATGACGTCGCGCCAATCGTGAATAGTTTCAACGTCAATACCGTGCGTGCGGAGCAGGCCGTCCAGATATCCGCGCCCGGTGCCCCACATCGGGTCGTAAGCGTAGGTCCCGCCGGCTTTGGCGATGACATCGAGGCGAACCTTGGTCGCCAAATCCTGAAGATAGCCGGGGCGGGCATCGAACGAGATGTATTCGCCTTTGGCGGCCGGGCGCTGCTGAAGTTTTTGCAGTTCACTTATGCGGCGCTCGATGTTCTGCGTAACCGCGGGCAAGGCCGGGGCGCCGTCGGCCGTTGAAAGCTTCATGCCGTTGTATTCAGGCGGATTGTGCGAGGCGGTAAAGTTGATCCCGGCCGCGGCCTTTTCACTGCGAATTGCATGCGAAATGCAGGGCGTGGGAGTGAACTCATCGCACAATAGGGTCCGAAATCCGTTGCCGGAAACCTGTGCGGCACATTCGGCAGCGAATTTTTCACCCAGGAAACGAGTGTCGTTGCCTATTACAAAGGAATTGTTGGCGGAATTGGGCTCTTCCTTGAAATGGTCGCAAATCGCTTGCGAGACGGTTCGAACCTGTGAAAAGGTGAACTGGTCTGCAATTACTGCGCGCCAACCTGATGTGCCGAAGCGAATGTCCATTTTCAGGGGGTTTCAGGGGTCTAAAGAGTCCCTAACCACAAGATAACTGGTTCAACAGGGTACAAGAGCCCATTAGCTGTACCCACATCGATTTCAATCCCTTGCCAGTCAATGCTTTAGGGGCTAGGGTGGGCGGACTGTAACATTGGCCATTTTCACTGTAAAGACATTTCTTTGCAACAACTTCGCAAGCTAAGTTCAACATACACTTGAGGTAAGCGGCTTTAAGCGCTTAATTCGGCGTACAGCTGGCGAACGAAAGAAACGCAGTCGATCTATCACCTCTCGCAGGCAGTTAAAAATTGTTTGACACTCTAAAATCTGCAAACTAGACTGTCTCCGGCCTGAGCCTCATACCTTTGAATTTTGTCCCCGCGGCCTCCTCTGAAGCATTGGCAACGACGATGGAACCAGCGTTGCTAGGGATCTGAAAGCCACCGTTAAAGTTCATCAGAAGGAATCGCTGATATGTCTAATCGAGCGTTTGCGATTGAGTCCGATCTGGTTGGAGAAAACCCCCTACGCGAAAACCACTTGCCGCTTGGCTCCATGGTGCGCGCCATCTGTGAGGCCGCGTCCGCCGGCCCGGAGATGTTGTATGAAGCAATGCTCAAGCTGGCATTGATGGTTGATATGACTGCGCCCACCTACGGCTTGGGAACCTGGGCCCAGCAGGTTGGCGAGCGACCAAATCTGAAGTGGGCGGAAGGTCTCACCAGTGACGAAATCGCAGAGGGCGAAAAAGCAGTCGGTGATGCGTTGGCATCAAACGGTCGTAAGAGCAGAAGGTTCAAGCCCGGCGACGAGGCCATCTGTTTGGTGCTAAGCGTCCCGGGGATCGGACGCGAGGGGACGGCTTTGTATGGACGTTGCGTGCGCCCGCTGACTGGAAGACAAGCGACTGAACTTGAGGCGCTGGGCGAAGTAGCTGAGCTAGCGCAGTCGTACGTTCACCTTCGATCGAAGGAACAGGGAGTGAGCGCTGCGAAGCATTTGATTCCGAGTTCAACCTTGCCGGAGATGGTCTTCAAGAGTAGGGCCATGTCGGAAGTTGCCAAGGCTGTGGAGCGCATCAAAGATTCCGACTCGTGCGTTTTGATCACCGGCGACTCCGGAACGGGTAAGGAGCTGGTGGCCCGCGCCATTCATCGTCTGAGCCGTCGCAGCCACAAAGACTTCATCCCATTCAATTGCACGTCCGGTTCGGCAGAGTTAATTGAAAGCATGCTCTTTGGGCATCGCAAGGGTGCGTTCACGGGCGCTTTCGCGGAGCACGCGGGATTCATTCGCGCCGCTGAGGGCGGCACACTGTTCCTGGATGAGATTGGCGATCTGCCGCTCTCCTTGCAACCTAAGCTGTTGCGCTTTCTCCAGGAAGGAGAGATTCAACCGCTCGGCGAAAGTAGTCCGCGAAAAGTGAACGTGCGCGTGGTTGCCGCCACGCATAAAGATCTGGAAAAGGCCGTCAGGGAGGGATTGTTTCGGGAAGATCTCTACTACCGGGTCGCCTCTCTGTCAGTTCACATTCCCCCGCTGCGCGAGCGACCGGAAGATACAGCGACTCTAATCTCCCACTTCCTGACTCATTATGTTCGCCGCAATGATCGTCAGATTGCGGGCATCACCGCGGCAGCCATTCAGGCGCTCCAGGATTACAGTTGGCCCGGTAATGTGCGCGAGCTGGCCGCTGAAATTGAGCGACTGGTTTTGTACGCGGACGAAGGCAACTACATTACACTCGAGGACATCAGCCCTCGTATTCTGCCGCCCGGTTCAGTCAGCGAAAACCGTTCGGATTCCCCGGCGAACCTGGATCATTTACTGGAAGATTTTGAACGGCGCGTAATCACGGAAGCGCTGCGCAGGCATGACTGCAATGTAGCGCGCGCCAGCGTGGCGCTGGGCTTAGGTTCCCGGCAGACGCTTTACAAGAAACTCAAACGCCTGGCAATCGATGTCGGGGAGTTTCTCAACGAAGACACCGAACCCGGACTGCAATTGCGAGCGCAACGCTGAGGCCTCGTTAACAACAAACACGAACTGCCTTTCAAGCATTCGAGATTTGATCTCGAATGCTTTTTCTTTTGTTTACTGGCTTCCAGTAATTCCCCATGTGAACTGCGAGGTTGATCCTCGCTGGTTGAAGTAACCGTGCGGCGACAACCACGATTCGGCAAGCGGGCGCTCACTATTCAGTTTGCGCAGGCCTCGCTCTTCGCAATTTCCCATGGCCTCCTTGTTAACTCGCGGCGACAAACCGACCCCGCCCGCCATGAGAATCGCTCGTGTTTCCAGTCGCCACTGGCAAAGCCGATGTGGCACGGGCCTTGTTAAGAGAGCCAGCAGCAAGGACACATGAAAGTGCTCGCGGTCTTTGCAAGAGAGAGAGAAAGAAAAACCGCTATGAAGAACGTTTCTCAAAAGCTCCTCTGGTCCGTCATCGCAGTCGCGCTGTTAGCGCCCTTATCGGCGGCAGCGTTAATTGTCGGCGCTAGAGTTGCTGAACTAACACAGAGTGATGGGAACGATTTGTTACTGGTCGCCCTGGCTTTTGGCGGGGCGGCAGTCAGCGCATTGAATGGCCTCGGTCGCAGAATGGCCGTTGTCAGCGGGGCTCCGCAGCGTCAGCCGAAAGTTTCCCGGCGCGCGCGATCGGTGGTCCATCTGAACTACTAATTACCTTCGTGAATCAACACGCAGTGCTCGAACTCGGGCATCCGCTTAACCCTAACCCAACCTACAAAGGAGCAACGATCATGATTAAGAATTTCTTTCGCGATGAGACAGGTCTGGAGTTGTCAGAATACGCCGTTGCGGCGGCGTTGGTGGCGATTGCCGTCGTCGGAGCGTTTTTCACACTCGGCGGTACGATCAGCACGAAGATCAACGAGCTGGGCACGCATATCAGCACCGGCAAATAGATTGCAGGTTGAAGCAGGCGCGCTTTAGCCGGCGGCGGCGGGGCGCGCTTGTCTTCCTCTACCAAAGTAAGGAGTCAAGACAATGATCAGGAGATTCATTCGAGACGAAAGTGGTTTGGAGCTCTCGGAATATGCAGTGGCGGCGGCACTCGTAGCCATCGCAGTTGTCGGAGCGTTTTTCACCCTCGGCGGATCGATCAGCACCAAGATTAACGAGCTGGGCACACACATCAGTACGGGCAAGTAGCCACCGGCTGCAAATACGCAGCGCCGGCTGCCACTTTCATCAAGGGTGGCAGCTGTTACTTCACACCCTGCGAGTAAGACCATGATCAAAAAATTCTTAAAAGACGAAACAGGTCTCGAGCTTTCGGAGTATGCCGTGGCCGCAGCCCTGGTCGCGATTGCCGTGGCCGGTGTGTTCATGGCGTTGGGTGACACGATCACCGGCAGAATCAACGAACTTTCCGGCCACATCACGGCGGGTAAATGAACACCGTCAGACAAACCGTTCTGATCAAGACAACTTAAGATGATGTCGCTGCTAATCACCAATATCTGTTTGCTTTCAACGCTCGCGGTGATGATCGCCTATCACGACATGCGTTACCGCCGCATACCGAATGCGGTCGTGCTGACAACGCTCTTGAGCGGGATTGCGATCAATGCTGTCTTCGGCGGCGTGCAGGGCGCGATTGCCAGTCTAAAAGGCTGCGGCTTCGCTTTCATCCTTATGTTTGCGTTGCACGTTTTCGGCGCGATGGGCGCCGGCGACGTAAAGCTCTTTGCCGCCATCGGATCGGTAATCGGCAGTGCGCTCGTACTGCCCACTTTTGTGGTGGTGATACTTACCGGAGGCGTCCTGGCGGTGTGTTCGATGATTCGCCTCGGTGCAGTGCGCTCGACGATGCAGCGCGTCGTTCAAATCTTCGCCGGTCTCATGCCGGGATGGGAAATGCCGCGCTTCGCGGTGCCGGCTGACCGTCGCCAGACGATTCCTTACGGCGTAGCCATCATGTTGGGAAGTCTCATTTCCCTGACAATCTTCAGCGCGTAACGCGGACGGCCGCCACCGCGCGCTGCGAATCGAAAAATTTCGGGAGATTAAAGCCATGCGAAATAAACGCTTCTTCCTCGTGCTAATCGGCGCGCTAGTTTTTGGGCTGCTGGCCGCAGTTTCGGTCAGCCGTTACCTAAGCAGCGCGCAGGCCTACACGAAAAGCCTGAACAACGTCGCGGTCGCGAAGGTGACAATCCCTTTGGGGACCAAGATCATCCCGGAACAAATAATGATGGTCCAATTTCCCGGCGAGTCGATGCCGGAGGGCACGTTTGATTCAGTCGAAAAACTAACTGGCCGCGTGGCGGTCGTGAACATTGCCGCCCGTGAACCCGTCACTAATGTGAAGTTGGCAGTTGCCGGCACCGCCGGTGGCCTATCCGCTGTGATTCCCGACGGCTACCGCGCAATGACGGTCAAGGTTGACGACGTTGTGGGTATCTCCGGCTTCATTATGCCGGGCGCATTGGTGGACGTGGTGGTGGTGATCGTTCCGACGGACAAAGGATTTACCCAGGACCCAATCTCGAAAATCGTTTTGCAGAACATCAAGGTGCTGGCGAATGGCCAGAACATCGATCAGCCAAAAAACGAGCGCGAGCCAAGCAGCGTCAAGGCAGTGACTTTGCAGGTCACTCCCGAGCAGGCGGAGAAACTGGCGCTGGCGGCCTCCGAAGGAAAGCTCCAGCTGGTGATGCGCAATTCAGTCGACCAGGGTGACACTCCGACTTCCGGGGTGAACAAGCGCGGCCTGCTCAGCGGCGAGCACGCGATGCCCGCGCCGGAGCCCGGGATTAAGACCGATCAGCCGGCGGCTGAGACAAAACCTGTCCGACGACCGCGTCCCATTGCCGCGCTCAACCCGGTCGCTCCCAAACACGACGTGGTCCAACCTCCGAGGTTCTCGGTGGAAATGATCGAGGGCGCGAAAAAGCGCAGCGTTGATTTCCCATAGCGCGTCGCGCATCGAGGAAACAGGACCAGCAGTTCTGCGGTTGCAGTCGGACGACTGCATCAAGAGAAGTCGACCGCACACCGATACCGTTAGCACCACACAAGGAGCCGAAATCATGCAAACCCGTTCCCCAAAGCGCATTGGCGCCCTCGTCGCAACGCTGATAGCGATAGCAGCGTTCGTTCCCGCGGCCATGGCCCAGGAAACTTCCTACAAAGCATCCTTCAAAAATAACAAAGAGGCGGTTCCGATTAACGTGCTGGTGGGCCAGTCGCGCGTTATCAACTTTGATAAATCGATTGGACGCTTTTCAGTTTCGAATCCTGAAATTGCGGAAGCCGTGCTGGTGGCGCCGGATCAGGTGCTGGTGAACGGAAAGGGCTTCGGCCAGGTCAACTTCATCGCCTGGGAACAGACTGGCGGCGAGTTTCTGGTGTTCGACGTCTATGTGCGCGCCAACCTCTCGCTAATTGATTCGCAGATTCGCGCGCTGTTTCCGAAAGACGATATCCGGCTGAGCCAGGCGAACGGTTCCGTCGTCATGTCCGGCAGTGTCCGCGACGCGAAAACGGTGGGCCAGGCGCAAGCCGTTATCGAAGCCGCCGGTTTCAAGACTGTGAACATGTTGGAGTCGCCCGTGAAAAACATTCAGCAGGTGCAGCTGCAAGTGCGGGTCGCGGAAGTGAATCGCACAAAGTTGCGCGACTACGGAACGTCATTCAGCGCTTTGCCGCCGGGCGGCACGGTGGGTTATGTGAACAGCGGCGGCGGACCGAGTTCATTGAATGAAGCCGCCACCAGCCCCATAGCAGCGACGCTTGAGAGTCTGCTTTCGCCGGCCCTCAATGTCTTTCTTTTCAATCGCACTATTAACACGTCGGCGATGCTGCGGGTATTGCGGACCCAGGGCGCATTTCGCGAACTAGCGGAGCCCAACCTGATCGCGATGGATGGCCAGCAAGCAAGCTTTTTGGCCGGCGGCGAATTTCCCGTTCCCGTTGTCCAGGCTGGCGGTGGCGGGTCGAATGGCAGCGTCGGGATGACAGTAGTGTTCAAAGAGTATGGCGTTCGTCTCAACTTCAAACCGAACATTATTGACGAAGATCACATTCGGCTCGAGCTGGAACCAGAAGTTTCGACCATCGACTTTGCGACCGGAGTCAAATTCAGCGGCTTCCTGATCCCCGCGTTGCGCACGCGCCGCGCAAAGACTGCGATCGAATTGCGCGACGGTCAGTCGTTTGCACTGGCTGGTCTGCTCGACAACTCAGAAACGAAAACGCTGTCACGGATTCCGATTGTGAGCGACATACCTGTTGTAGGTGCGCTCTTCAAGTCGAAGTCTTTCCAAAAGAATGAAACCGAGTTGATGTTTTTCGTAACCGCGCATCTCGTGAAACCGGTTAGCCCGGATGATCTGCCGGCGACGCATGGAGTGGATGGTTTGAAGAACGGCTCGCCGCTGGGTGTAGAGCCGAAGGGCGAAGGCATTCAGGGTCAGTCCGGTTATTCCATCAAAGGCGAAAATACGCCGGACCCGAAAGCGCCCGGTACGCCGGAAGTAACGCCGGCAAAGACTTCAACCAGCGCAGCGGAAACCAAGGCGGTAACGAAAGCAGAAGTCCCCCTCGCAGTGATTAAAGATGACGCCGGCACAACTGCCTCCACGTTAAACGCCAAGCCGTTGTTGGTTCCGGAGAATCCACTTGGTCCGCCACCGCCGCCGCCGGCGAAGTGGGCCCGCAACTAGCTCAATACCTCAGGTCGAACGCAAAGCCCCGAGATTTGTCTCTTCGGATCATTTGGAGGCTCAGCTATGGACCGGCAACTAAAACCAAAGATGACTGACCGCAAAGGGGAGCGCGGCTCGGTGCTTGCGCTCTCCGCCATCGGGATGATGGCGTTGCTACTCGCCGTCGGTTTGGGAGTAGACATCAGCCACCTTTACCTGGCCAAAACCGATCTGCAAAACGCAGCCGACGCGGCGGCGCTGGCGGGAGCGTCGGCCCTGAATTCTTCGCCCGGTGGCATCACCGAAGCGGTAACGCGGGCCACGACGGCGATGAACAATTACGAATTCAATAAGAGCGGCACGCCCAATGTCTCCTTCCCGGGTGATCAAGTTAAGTTCGCCGTCAACCTCGATGGCGCCTACGTAGATGAACTAACGGCGCGGGGCATCGCTGCCAACATACGTTTCGTTAAGGTGACATCACAAGAATCTCCGGTGGGCATGACGATGGCCTCTGTGGTACTCGGCAGCAGCCGTAATATTACTGCGACTGCTACCGCGGGTCTTTCCGTTCCGATCAATGTCTATTGCAACTTCATTCCGCTGTCCGTAATCGATTACGACATTCCCATGACGCCGGGCCAAACGTACACAATACGTGCCGCTACTGGCGGTTCTCCATCGCCAGGGAATTATCAAATTCTTGCTATCGCCGGGCCAGGCGGAGTTGACGTCGGATTCGGCATTGGCGCCGGCGTTGATGCATGCGCGGAAAAAGGCGCCACGTATTCCGTCGACACGAAACCGGGCGTCACCGCCGGCAAAGTGCGTACCGGAATCAACTCACGGTTTGACGATTACCAGGGCAGCCAACTCGACCCCGTCGCCGAACCGCCGGACACCAACGTCAAACAGGGAATCACTCACGATGAATATATGGCGGCGAATGATCCCAAGAGCTCCTTTTATCACGACCCACGATACTGGCAGGCGCCTGCCCATCCGGGTGTAGCCGACCGGCGCGTGGTTCTCATTCCGATCGTAAAACTTGCTGAGTACGACCAGGGACGCGACACCGTGAAGTTCAATCGTTTCGGCGCGTTTTTTCTTAAGACCAAAGCCGGGAGCGGCAATGGCGGCGACATACAGGCGGAGTACATCGAGGACCGTTTCGCAGTTGGGAAGGGCAGTTACAACCCGAACGGCGAGGCCGGCGATCCACTGTTGGCCGCTCCTGTGCTCTACAAGTAGAAACCGCAGCGCCCGACTTTTTACGGGATGATTCCTATGCGCACCAGACTTCGCAAAATTCGTCTACACCGGCGCTTGCGGCGCTGCGCGAAGTTGCGCGTATTCGCTCGTGACCAACGGGGCATCCAACTCGTTGAGCTCGCCATAGTCCTTCCGATTCTGATGGTCCTATTCGCCGCCACGGCCGAGTTCGGACGCTTCTTTTACGAGTACACAACGTTGGCGAAGGCCGCACGGGGCGGCGCTCGCTATTTAGTCACCACTTCCGTTTGTCCCGCCTCGGATGTTCAAGCGAAGAACCTGGTGGTCTACGGAAATCTGGCGGGAACCGGCGATCCCGTGATCAGCGGACTTAGCTCAGCTAACGTCAGAGTCGTAAGGAAAGACAAAGACGGCGTGGTGCAGACCGCGGGAGTACCCCGGACCGTGACAATCGAAATCACAGGATTCAAGTACGAGCCAATGTTTGGTATGGGCCCGATGATTAACCGCCCGTCGTTGAACCTGAATATTGATCTGGCTCCCGCCGCGACCATGCGTTACCTGCTGACTACGCCATTGCTCTGTTCGTGAAGTTATGGTTATCAGGAATAAAAACCGGGAACGAGGCGCGACGCTGGTTGAGTTTGCAATCGGCGCCACGGTCTTTCTGACGGCAATGTTCGCGGTCCTGGAATTTGGCCGCGCGCTTTGGGTGCACAACGCTCTGTCCGATGCAGCGCGAAGAGGCGCGCGTTATGCAGTCATGAATCCTGCCTCCAGCCAGGCTGCGGTGAAGAATGTCGTCGTCTATGGCGACCCGGCCGGCGGCACGCAACCACTGGTCGAGAATCTTACGACCGACAATATCAGCGTCACTTACACAGGTTTTTCCCTGGACGCAGGAACGGCGTCGGTGAGTATTACGGGATATCAATTCCGCTTAATCATTCCCATCATCGGCACGACGATTCAAATGCCGAATTACCACACGACCCTGACCGGGGAAAGTGTGGGCCTGGTGCCGCCCAATATTTGAAACGGCAGAGTTTTGCCAACACCAGAGTTCGAAGATCAAGGTTGCAACTAAATCAAATGACACAACCAATAACATTCGTAGTGCTAAGCACCAGCCTGGGAAGTTTCAAGGAAATCCGCACCGCGCTTTCCACTGATAGCCGCACTCGTTTGTTGGCGGGTGGCGATGACGCGGAGCAGCTCTACGACGAATTTCTCAGACTGAAGCCCGCGGCGGCGATCGTGACGATTGGCCATAACGTAGAAGGAGCCCTGGCGTTGATCGCGCGTTTTGCCACGGAAGCTCCGGCGACCGCCTTGATCTCGGCCGCCGAGAATCCTTCACCGGATCTTATTCTTCGCAGTATGCGCGCGGGCGCTCGCGATTTTCTGCGTTTGCCAGTGAACAGCGATGAACTGCGAACGGTGTTGGATCGCACCGCGGAGTTCTGCGGCGCCCAGGTTGCCGCGCCGGCGCAAAAGGGCCGAATGATTGCGGTGTTCTCCAGCAAGGGCGGTTGCGGAACGTCATTTGTTGCGACCAACATCGCCGCCGCCACTTCGTCGCCGACGGTGCTGGTCGATTTGAATTTGCAAGCAGGCGACCTGCCGCTGTTTCTGGGCGTCGATCCGAAGTATTCGATCGCCGACATGGTTGAGAGCCGGGCCCGTTTGGACAGCTCTCTAATCAAGAGCTACATCACGCCGTGTTCACCAAATCTGTCGCTGCTGGCAGCGCCGAAGGAAGCCGATTCCGCCGATGAGATCGAGCCGGAACATGTCTTTGAAGTTCTGGAAAGAATGCGGGAGTCCTATGAATACGTGGTGATCGATCCGCAACACACTTTTGATTCGATCACGCTCGCGGCGCTGGACCAGTGCGATGACATTGTCCTCGTATTGACTTTGGACATTCCGGCAATTCGCAGCGCGCAGCGATCGCTGGAAATCTTTGACCGCCTTGGTTACCCGCGGCAAAAAATTCGCGTGATCGTCAATCGTTGGAGCAAACAAATCGATCTGGATCTTCGCCAAGTCGAAAAGTTTCTTGGCGAGCCGGTGGTGGGATTCATTCCCAGCGACTATCAGACGGCCGTGAACTCCATCAACCTGGGCCAGCCACTCGTCCAGTCTGACTCCACTTCGAAGATTGCGCTGGAGATCAAACGCATCGCGCGGACCATAGTGGGCGAGCCGGTGCGAGTAACGGATTTACAACCCAGACGGCGGCGCTCCTGGAAGTCTATTTGGCGGCGCGAGCAAGGGCACAACACCACCGCGGTGGCTGAGAGCGGCACTGCAGGCCTCGTGATGGCGCGTCGTTTCGGCTCTTAGGAAAATCGACCACTGCGCTGACAGCGGCGCTGCAAAGAGAACACCATGGCACTTCGTGAACGACTAATCAGGGAAACGGCGGCTGGTCCGGTTGTGGCCAACGGCGACGGTAACGGCAATGGCCAGGTCAGTTATCAGGAGATGAAATCGCGCTTGCACCGGGCGCTGATCAATCGAATGGATCTGACTAAGCTGACGTCCATGCCGCCGGAGCAATTGAATGCCGAAGTTTCGCGCCTGGCCGAGAGCGTACTCGCCACTGAAGCGATGCCGCTATCGGCGGCTGAACGCGACAAGCTGGTCAATGAAGTGCAGCACGAGTTATTCGGCCTCGGCCCGCTTGAGATTCTGCTGGCCGATCCGGCGATCTCAGACATTTTGGTAAACGCGCCGGACAGCATCTACATCGAGCGGCGCGGCAAGCTGGAAGTAACGAACGTTGCCTTCAAGGACAACGACCACCTGATGCGGGTGATTGAACGCATTGTTTCCTCAGTCGGCCGGCGCATCGATGAATCTTCGCCTATGGTCGATGCGCGACTACAAGATGGTTCACGTGTCAACGCCATCATTCCGCCGTTGTCGATCGATGGTCCAGTCCTTTCGATCCGCCGTTTCGGCGCCGAGCCTTTGCGCATGAGTTCGTTGATTGAGAATTGCGCGCTCACCAAAGAAATTGCCGACATGCTGGAGATGTGCGTGCGCGCCAGGTTGAACGTTGTAATTTCCGGCGGTACCGGCGCCGGCAAAACGACTTTGTTGAATGCGCTCTCGGCCTACATTCCGGAGAATGAACGCATCGTTACGATCGAAGATTCCGCTGAGTTGCAGCTACAGCAGCCGCATGTAGTGCGGCTGGAAACGCGGCCGCCAAACATCGAAGGCCGCGGTGAAGTTACGCAACGTGATTTAGTGCGAAACGCTTTGCGCATGCGTCCCGATCGAATTGTGATCGGCGAGGTGCGCGGCGGTGAGGCGATCGACATGCTCCAGGCTATGAACACCGGTCATGACGGCAGTTTGACTACCATTCACGCCAACACTCCGCGCGACGCTCTGTCGCGTTTGGAAACCATGATTCAGATGACCGGCATGCGTTTGGGCGAACGCGCGATGCGCCAGCAGGTTGCGGCGGCGATCGACATGGTGCTGCAAGTTGCCAGGCTGTCCGACGGTTCGCGGCGCGTAACCTCCATTTCAGAAATCACCGGAATGGAAGGCGACACGATCACCATGCAGGAGATTTTCCAGTACGAGCGGACCGGCGTCGATCGCGAGGGAACAGTCGTCGGACGCTTCCGCGCCACCGGCATTCGCCCGCGTTTTGCCGAGAAGTTGAAGGCCTGTGGCTTGCAGTTGCCGCGGATCTTCTTTGAAGACGTGTAGCGCCTTCATGTAGCGCAGGGTTCAGCCTGTGTAACTTGAAACACACCACAGACCGAAGTCTGTGCCACCAAAAAACGCAATGTTGATTTCATTTCTTGTTTTTCTTTTCGCCTTGTTCCTGGTGTTCGGCGCTTATCTGCTGGCCACGCAGGGGTCGGACGCAAAGCGTGCGCGTTTGAGACAACGGCTCTCCGAGGCGCTGCTTCATTCGGCACACACCGACGATCCGGAAGTGGTGCTGGCCCGTAACGAACTGCTGAGCGAAATCCCCACGCTGAACCGCCTGTTCATTCGGTTGCAAGTTGCGACGCGGTTAAAGCGGATGCTCGATCAGGCCGACCTGCACATTACGGTCACGCGCCTGCTGATGTTCGCGGCGATGGCCGGGATTCTGGCTGCGCTCGCGGCTTCGGTTGTACTGGGATCGGTAATTCTGGTTGCGTTTGCGGGAGTGGTGGCGGCGTCGGTTCCGTTTTTGCACGTCTGGTGGAAAAGAAAGAAACGCTTTGATCGTTTCCTGGAAAACTTGCCGGACGCCCTCGACCTGATGAGCCGGGCGCTTTCCGCTGGACATGCTTTTTCAGAATCTCTGCACATGGTTTCGATCGAGATGCCCGAACCGATTGCCACTGAGTTTCGCAAGACTTACGAAGAACAAAATTTGGGCTTATCACTGAAGCTGGCGCTGGAGAATCTGGTCCAGCGGATTCCTCTCCTCGATCTGCGGATGTGCGTGACAGCCGTGATGATCCAGCGCGAAACCGGCGGCAACCTTGCCGAGATTCTGGAGAAAGTGGCCTACACGATTCGCGAACGCTTTCGCATCATGGGCGACTTGAAGACGCTGACCACCAGCTCGCGAATGTCGGCATGGATACTTTGCGGTCTGCCGATCTTCGTGTCGATTGCAGTGACGGTCATGAATCCGGAGTACATGAGTGTGCTTTGGAAAGATCCGCGCGGTCACGTGCTGATCGCGGTGGCGATGTTTCTGCAGGTCACCGGAATGCTGATTGTTAGAAAGATACTGAACATAAAAATTTAGGGCCGTGAACCGTAAACCGTCAACCGAGATCTGAACCCTGAAACCCGATACCCGATACCCGATACCGATACCCAAAAAACGCCATGCTCCTAATATCCATCTTTACCTTCGTTTGCATCTCGCTCGGCGTCATGGGCTTGTACTGGCTCGTCTACCGCCCGCAGAGCGCTGCGACTGAGCGCTTACGGCGACTGGGTGAAGGAAGCGCCAGCGTCAATATGCCGGCAGTCTCGCTGGTTGAAGAACGGCCCGTTGCGGAATTCGCGGAACGAGTCGCCGCGCCATTCAATCGTTTGTTACCGCCCTCGGCGGCGGAAGTTCGCAAACTGCAAAAGCAACTGATGCAGGCCGGCTTCCGCGGTCCTGACGCGCCGGCAATTTATCGCGCCATTCAACTGGCTGCGATGGCAGGATGTCCCGGAGCTGTCGCCCTGGGCTGTGCAGTGATGGCTTATCCGCTCACCAATGCGCTGCTCTGGATTTTGATGGCCTTTGTGACAGGCTTTTTCCTGCCGCGTTACATTCTTGGAAAAATGATTCGCTCGCGGCAATTGCGCGTCCGCTGGGGCCTGGCCGACGCTCTTGATTTGATGGTCATTTCAATCGAAGCCGGACTGGGCCTGAATGCAGCGATGATGCGCGTCAGTGAGGAGCTGAAAGACGTTCATCGCGATATTAGCGAAGAGTTTGAGTTGGCCAATCTGGAAATTCGCGTGGGCCGCGAACGTGATGAAGCTTTGCATAACCTCGCAGAGCGGACCGGCGTCGACGATCTGCGCAGTCTGGTAGCAATGCTGATCCAGGCCGATCGGTTTGGAACTTCGATCGCTCGCGCCGTGCGCGCTTTTTCGGATTCGCTGCGGACGAAACGACGTCAACGAGCTGAACAAGCTGCGCAAAAGGCGGCGGTAAAACTTTTGCTACCGCTCGCTTGTTTTCTTTTTCCCACACTGTTCATTGCCATCCTCGGGCCGGCTGCCCTTACGCTGATCGATGTTGTTAAGAAGTTGTAGGTGTCTTATTCAATGAGGAGCTTCCCATGAGCAAACGCACCATCATCGCCGTCGCCATCGCATTTGTCCTGAGCATAGGCGTCACCGCACTTTGGAGCGCGCAAACAATTACGCGTGAGGGCGACCCGGACGCAAACGTACTCGAGGACGCCGGCTCTGAGGCTGGTCCGAGCGCGCCGGAAAAGAAAAACGGCAACCGGGTCGCTCGCTTTTTCACGGCGCCATTCCGCGCCGTGGGCCATCTCTTCGGTCGCGGCAAAGATGAGGACAACAAGCCCAGGCGTATGACCGAGAAGGACGCCGCGAAATTCGAAAGCGCTCCCGTCACGCGCGTGTCGGATAGCCGCTCGGCGGACAAAGAGAAGGGAACCGGTCCCAGTTCGACGGGTTCGGCGCGTGATCATCTTGCGACCGGCCGCGCGTTGCTGCTGACCGGACGGGTCAACGACGCGATTGCAGAATTGTCGCTGGCGGTTTCCCTCGATCCGCGCCTCGGCGAAGCCAACAATCTTCTGGGGCTTGCGTACGACCGGAAGGGTATGGGCGAGCGCGCGAAAGAGTCTTATGAGAAGGCCGTGAATATTGAAGAGGATGCGCAGACCTTAAACAACCTCGGGTTTTCGCTCTATCAAAACGGGAACTACAAAGCGGCGGTCGATCGTTTGAAACGGGCGGCAAAACTCGCTCCCGGCGATCAGCGGATCCTGAATAACCTGGCCCTCGCGCAAAGCCGGCTGGGTAAATACGACGACGCGTATAAGACTTTTGCGCGCGCCGGCGGCGAACTAACCGGGCGCTTGAATGTCGCGACGATGCTGGAACGTGCCGGCCGTGACGAAGAAGCGATCAAGCAATATGAAGCGGCGCTGCGGCTACAGCCAAAATCGTCGGTCGTCCTGCGGCGCGTCACGGAACTTTACCAAAGAGTCGGAAGGATTTCAGACGCACAGGCGTCGCGCCAGGCGCTGACGAACCTGGCCAACGAAATGGCGGCTTCCGGTAACGCCACCGCCACCCGATAGACGTAGGACAGACATTTCTGTCTGTCCAATTCCGACCGAACACTCGAGGTTCACTTCATGAGCCAGACAATTATCCTAACCAGAGCCGAAGTTGAAGTCATGGGCCCACCGATGCCGGAGGAACTCGCTGATACCGGTGTGGGCGCCGCGTTTCTGAGCGACCTCGCGCTAAAACACGTGGCCATGCTGGCAGAGCCGACTACCGAAACTGTTGCGGAGCGGCTGCGCCTGCCGCGTACGTTGACAGAAGAAATTCTGCAGGGGCTTTACCGCGAAAAGCTGATCGAGGTGCGGCTACAGACCGCGCTTGGCTCAACCAGATATTCGATGTTGGACCATGGTTGGGACCGCGTCGCGCGTTTGGTTTCGCTGTGCGGTTACACCGGTGCGGCCCCGGTATCGTTGAGTGACTACACGCACATGATGCGTTTGCAGTCGATACCTTCCGAACCGGCATCATTGGAGACCGTACGTGCGGCGTTTAGCGATCTGATCCTGCCGGAATCTCTCCTGCAGACACTCGGTTGTGTGATCAACTCGCGGCGCTCATTGTTTTTGACTGGCTTGCCGGGCACCGGAAAGACTGCGGTTGCCGAACGCATCAATGCGGCCTTGCCGGGAGCGATCTGGATTCCTTATGCGGTTGAAATCGATGGCCAGATAATCCGCGTCTTCGATTCACACTGCCACCGCGCTCTTCCCGAAGATGAAACGCCGGCTGACTACGATCGCCGCTGGGTCCTGATTGCGCGACCGCTGGTGATCGTGGGCGGCGAACTGACGTTGGAGAATACCGACCTGACGTGGAGTGAAGCAGCACGATTCTATGAAGCACCGTTTCAGATGAAGTCGAACGGCGGGACATTGGTGATTGACGACTTTGGCCGGCAACGAGTAACACCGCAACATCTGCTGAATCGTTGGATCGTTCCACTTGAACGGCGCGTCGATTATCTCGCGTTGCACACTGGCAAGAAGATCGAAGTACCGTTCGAGCAACTGGTGGTCTTCTCTACTAACCTCGATGAAAACGATCTGGCGGACCAGGCGTTTCTCCGGCGCATGGGCTATCGCGCTCGGGTTGAGCCACCTACGGCGGCTGCGTACTCGCAAATCTTTGCGCGGGCCGCCGGGGCTCGGAGCGTCGCATATGACAGCGCCGCGCTCGATTACGTTCTGCATAAGTACGTTGCCGAGCAGAGACAGATGAAGGGATGTGAGCCGCGTGACCTGCTGGATCGCATCACCGACATCTGCATGTTCGAGGGCCAGCCGTTACATCTGACTCCGCAATTAATCGATGTGGCCTGGAAGAATTACTTTGGCGCGTCGCACAAGTTTTTGGCGAGCGATAATTACCGAGAACCTGCGCCCGCGCTTGCCGAGCCGCTCGAGCTCTGATTCTGTTTGTAGCTGCGAAAGGGCACGACGTGAACCGAAGATCATCGACCAACCTAACTCGAGTGCGCTGGACTTTCTTCCTGATGGCCGTGTGCGCTTTGCTGGCACTCGCAGTTGAAACGAGTGCGCGCCCGCGCAAGCGTTCTTCGAATATCAGACGATCCCATTCCGCGGATACGAAAGACGCACCGGCCAAGCCAAGCGATGGAGTTTCCTCATCAAATCCCACGCCACGTTTGAAGCTGATCGATAACACTTTTATCGCGGTTGACGAGGCATGGGAAAGCCCGCAGGGAATCTGGTATCGAAAGGACGGCGTGACCTCGCTGGTTGAGCGCGCGAAGGTCAAAGGAATTGAGCAGGGCGCCGTTGAGAATTCCGCGATTGATAATACGGCAGGCCCAGCTCCCGGCATGGATGCTGCAGTCGCTCAGTCGACGACTGAACCAGTTTGGATTTACTTGCATGGCGGCGCGCGAGTTGAAGCCGATGAAGTTACTGAATCGTCGGCGGGCGCCTGGTTGCGCCGGGGCAGTTTGTCGGTCTTCATCGATCGCTCGCGCATCGAAAGGATTGAGCGGGAAGCGATTGCCAATTCCGCCGAGCCTAAATCGGTGCGAGGCTGGAGTACGGGAAGTGCCGGCATTAACGCTCTCATCAAACAGAATGGCGCGCGTTACGGCGTTGACCCCTATCTCATTTTTTTGGTGATGGAAGAGGAATCTCACTTTAATCCCCGTGTGGTTTCGCCAAAAGGAGCGCGCGGGTTGATGCAGCTGATGCCGGGAACAGGCGCGCGGTTTGGCGTGCGTAATCCCTTCAACCCGGGTGAGAACATCAGCGGCGGCGTTCGCTACCTGAAGCAACTCCTGCAGACTTACAACGGTCGAGTTGATCTGGTGCTGGCCAGCTACAACGCAGGCGAGGGCGCCGTGGCCAAATGGGGCCATCGGGTCCCGCCTTACCGCGAGACACGAAATTACGTAAAGCGCATCGGTGGCCGCTATCGCCGAAATGAAATTGCCCAAACCGCCGTGCGACCAGATCGTCAATCGGGAACCAACTAGTCATGCATAAACTCGCCGTCACTGTTCTCGCGTTAGCCTTGATGTCTGGAGCCGCAAGTGCGCAACAGGGCGCCGGCCAGCCGCTGACCAACGCGGCGGTCGTGAAACTGGTGCGCGCGGGGTTCAAGGAAAAAACGGTCATAGCCATCATCCACTCGCGGGAGGGAAGGTTTGATCTGACGCCGGATCGCCTGATTGAGTTAAAGCGCAGCGGAGTCAGCGAACGGATCATCCTCGCTATGATTGGGCAGGACGACTCGGAATTTGGCGGCGATGACCTGGGGTTCGATGATTTCAAATCGAACCGGAGCGGTGGACCTTCACAGAAAAGATCGCAGAGCGGCGACAGTGGTGCGGATATCTTCGGCTCAAATGGTGGCTCGCGCAGCGAGACCGGTGGACGTGGAGAAAACGGTGCGAACGAAGGAAGCAGCGTGACGACGGGCAGCGCCTTGGTACATATCTTGCGCCCACCGACTGAGCCAGGCGGGATGCCGAAGCTTGAGAAGACACCGACACTAACAAACGAATCAATTATTCAAATGGTCGAGGCCGGATTCAGCGAAGGCACGATCATTCGCCGCATCGAGCAATCTCCTGCCGAGTTCAATTTGGCGTCGGCACAACTGAATGAGCTGCATAAGCGCCGCGTTTCCGCTCCCGTGATCGCAGCCATGAAAGCTGCGATGGGCGACGACTCAACCTCCTCCAAACCTGCGAACAACA
Organism: Blastocatellia bacterium; assembly: GCA_034665305.1. Classification (GTDB taxonomy): domain Bacteria; phylum Acidobacteriota; class Blastocatellia; order Pyrinomonadales; family Pyrinomonadaceae; genus DASXRU01. Next base: position 19,993 of record JAXDFZ010000024.1, read on the forward strand.
ATCCGGAGAAGTAAAGGTGAAGAACGGCGATAGAAGTTTCGATCGGCGTTCTCGTGCCGCGATGCCGGGTCGGGCGATGGTTGTCGTTTTTAGCCTTTTCGTTTTCGTAGCAGGCTATGCCGCCAATGCGCAAAACAAATCGACGCAGACGCAATCTCCGGCGGCGGGCCAGGACGTCGATGAAGGCGAAGTTATTTCTTTTCGCACAACCGAAGTGTTGCTGCCCGTTACGGTCCGTGATCGTAACGGCAAGCTCATGACGACCCTCACCCGAAGCGATTTCCATATCTTCGAAGATGGCAAAGAGCAGCCACTGAGCGATCTGGCGCTGCGTGAATCCCCGGTCGATGTAGTTTTGATGGTGGATGCTTCGTCCAGTGTCGCTCGCAACCTCGATGACTTTCGCCGCGCGGCCCTTGGCTTTGCAGAGAAGTTGTCACCGCAAGATCGGATCAGCCTTATCAAGTTTGATGACCGGATTGAATTGCTGCAGGACTGGACGCATAGTCGCCTGCAGTTGCGCCGTTCATTGGATCGCGTGACTCCCGGGATGTTCACGCGTTTCAACGACGCGCTCATGCTGGCTGCAAAGGAACAGTTCAAAGGAGCTTCCGTCAGGCATGCGGTGATCGTTCTGACCGATGGCATCGACAGCCAGCGCGGATATGCAAGTATCGCTGCCGCGTTGCGGTCACTGCTGGAAGCGCAGGCGATCGTTTACGTCGTCAGCAATACAGAAATTGAGCGGGCCAGCAAGTTGGCTGAACTTGATCGCTTGAGCCGGGAATCTCAATCGGTGCGGAACTTCAATGCGCTGCGGCTCGACGATCTTCGCGAGGGTTTGCGCGTACTGGATGAAAGTGAGAAGCAGTTGGAGCAACTGGCGATTGCGACGGGGGGCAGGCTCTACAAGCCGCTGAGCTTCGACGCGCTTGATTCGACTTACGCGGAAGTGGCCGATGAACTTCGTCATCAGTACACGCTCTATTACAGTCCGATCGATAAGGCGCGTGACGGTCGGTTTCGCCGCGTCCGCGTAGAAACCGCAAGTTCAGAGCTGAAGGTTTCAACTCGAATCGGCTACTTCGCGCCGTCCCGATAGTCCGCGCTGGTCAAATCGCACACGTTCCGTTGGGCGGTGTCAGAATGGCCCGCGCCCCCTTGGATGCAGCGAATTCGTGACACTACGATACAACGGATAGCGCTGCGTCCCTACCCGAACTACCTCTAGTCACTAGCTAAACTCTTACAGCACTTCACTTGACGCAATCTTATCGCGGCTGGCACGGTCGTTGCCGTTGTAATCGTGCTCGTTTCTCCTCGCAGGGTCATGCGAAGTTCAATTTGAACAATTCAGCAAGGCACATGCGGGCTGGAACTTTGTTCGTTTATCGCTAACAGTAATTATTCAAAAACCGGAGAAGAAAAAACGGATGCGACCTGTAAAACATTTTGAAAAAGGCTTGGCGCTGGTAGCCGGCGGCATTTTCAACACGATTCAGACCGTCAACAAGTACAAGCCCAACCCCTCGTTCACGCCGAAGTGGTCGGACAAACCCCTCTTGAAATCATGGCAGAAAACAAAACCGACGCTGGGCTTCCCGCGCACCACGGATTCGCTATGCCCGCAGTGCGTAATACAGGCACGCGAGGACATTGTCTCCGGCAAGAAAGAAGTCAGCATGCTTATCAATGAGCATGTCGGGGAGATCAAGGCCCAGATAATCGAACGTGATGGCGAAATCTGGATGACCAAGGATTGTCCGGTGCACGGCCACATCGAAGACATGATGGCGGTGGACTCAAAGTTTCTGGCGCACATCGAAAAGATGTTTCCCGGTCGCGACATCCAGGCGCATAACGACGAGAAGTTGCACAATCACGGGACCAGCACCATCAAGTATGGCCGTGGTTCAGTTCTTACAGTCGACCTTACCAATCGTTGCAACATGATGTGCGACCCGTGCTTCATGGATGCCAATCAGGTCGGCTTCGTGCACGAGCTGAGCATGGAAGATGTGCAGGAAATCCTGGACAACGCCATCTCGATCAAGCCGCGCCGCCAAATGTCGGTGCAGTTTTCGGGTGGTGAGCCCACGATTTCGCCTTACTTCCTGGAAGCGATTCGGTACTCGCGCAAGGTCGGCTATAACAGCGTGCAGTGCGCTACCAACGGGATTGAGTTTGCCAAGAGTAAGGAATTCTGCAAAGAAGCCGCCGAAGCCGGATTGCGTTATGCCTACCTGCAGTTCGACGGTATCGGCAACGATGCCAATAGCCATCGCCAGGTCGGCAACCTTTTTGATGTGAAGCTCCGCGCGATTAACAATCTGCACGAAGCCGGCGTCGAAATCGTTTTGGTTACGACATTGGTTAACGGCATTAACAACGACCAGGTCGGCTCGATCATCCGGTTCGCGCTGGATAATCCCAAGAAGATTGCCTTCCTTTCGTTCCAGCCCGTTTCATTCACCGGGCGCGACGAAGAGATTACCCCTGAACGCCGCCTGCAACAGCGCTACACGCTGTCGCATCTGGCGCATGACGTGAAGGACCAGGTCGGCATTACTGAACCAACGCGAGACTGGTTTCCACTTTCGCTGATGGGCGCTTTCGCCGACTTTGCGGATCTGGTCCACGGCCCGCAAGCCGAGTGGGGCCAGGTTTCGTGTGGTTGCCACCCGAACTGTGGCGTCGGTACCGCCGTCATGATTGACAAGGAAACGAAAGAGATGCGTCCGGTGCCGGAGTTTCTGAACATTCCGGGTCTGGTGAAGGACATGCAGAAGATCACGGACGCCGCCCGTGGCAAATGGATGTCCAACCTGATGATGGGTCTGACTTTGCTGAAGCACTACAATCCGTACAAGTCGCCGTCGCAGTTCACGCTCTCTGAGTTATTCAAGAAGTTCGACAAGTCATTCGGTCTGACCGGCAAGGATTACGGCAAGGTCGATGGCAAGCGGACCAAGACGGACATCGAAAAGCGCCGGGCCGATCGTTGGAACTTCCTGTTCATCGCCGGGATGTGGTTCCAGGATCTGTTTAACTATGACTTCCGGCGCACGGAGATGTGCATCATCCCGTACGGCACGCAGGAAGGCGAGATTTCCTTCTGCGCGTATAACACCGGCATCGGCTGGCGGAACATCATCGAAAACATGCACCAAAACGCGACCGTTGCGAAGTGGTATAAGGAGCATGGCCGTCATGAAGTCTTCGCAGGTGGTAAAGACGTTGGGATGAATGAGACAGAGCATAGCCTGATCCTGAATGATGTGGATCTGGCGCGTCCCAACAAGCCACAGATGGAGGGACCGAAGACTGCGCATGAAGAGGCTGTCATGATGCGCAAGCTTTATTCGGAAATGGTCCTCAAGCAACAGGAAATCAAGACAGACAAGGCGGCTGACAAGCCAGTACAGATTCAGAGCCTGAGCCGCAACAAACCGGCGGCGACGGTATCGGTCTAAAAACACCGTTGGTATTAAGTGAAAACCCCGCGAACAGGCCCAGGCCGTCGCGGGGTTTCCATGTGCGCTTGACCGCAACGGTTCAAGACGTGTTAAATAGGCAGTTCTGAAACCGGGCCAGAGTGATTTGAATTAACTTGAAGTGGAGAATTGAATGGCGATAGTTAACGTTAATCAGGGCGAATCAATCGAGAGCGCTTTGCGGCGTTTTAAGCGCAGGGTAATGACTGAAGAGATTATCAAAGACGCAAAGCGTCACGCTTTCTTTATGCCGCCGGGCCAGAAGGCAAAGCTGAAATCCGCTTTGGCTCGTAAACGCAATAAGAAGAAGGGCCGCCCGCGACCGCCGCGCGACTAATTTTACCAAGGGGTCTTCTACGCAACTCCTGACACAGCCTCGGATTCCTACCCAGCGCCTTTACTTCCGGAACAACCCTGGAAACTCCCGCGCGCTCAACAGGCGCGACGAGTTGGGCGCCCCAGTGTGGCAGTAGGGATTCGCTCTTTCGTTGGAATCATGACACGGATTCTTCTAACAAATGATGACGGCATTCACTCGGATGGCCTCATCAAATTGGAAAGCGCCTTAAGCGAAGTAGGCGACGTGTACGTGATTGCGCCGGCGGCGGAGATGAGCGGTGCTTCCCATAGCTTAACGCTGGCACGTCCGCTCCGAATTCGGCAAATAGATGAACGGCATTGGACTGTTGACGGCACGCCGACGGATTGTGTGACGCTGGCGCTGCATAAGATCTTGCCGGAGGAAGAACGTCCCCACCTCTGCGTTTCGGGAATTAATCATGGGGGCAACCTGGGCGACGATGCGACCTACTCCGGGACGGTAGCCGGTGCCTTGGAAGCGACCATCCTGGGTGTTCCCGGAATCGCTCTGAGTTTAGTGGCTCGCGAGCAATTTGATTTTACTGAGGCGGCCCGCTTTGCCATTGTGGCGGCACGCCAGGTTCTAAACGCCGGTCTGCCCGATGGCACATTGCTGAACATCAACATTCCGCAAGGCGAAATCAAGGGAGTGCGTATCACGCGTCAGGGCATAAAGAACGCCCGGCCGGTGATTACAGAACACATTGATCCCCGCGGTAAGCCATATTTTTGGATTGGCGAGGAATACTTTCGCTCGAATGCCGAGGACGGCACCGACTATCGAGCTATCGAGCTCGGCTATGTTTCTGTCACACCATTGAAGAGCGACATGACGGACCACGGCGCGCTAACGCAACTGGATTCGTGGACTGAGTTAGCGACGCTCGCAGTTTTGAATTCTTAACGTCGATCAGCGAAGAAGCCTTTGAGTTTCACACCACCGCGTTCTGTTCCCACACCACAGGATTATCGCATTCCGCGCGAGCGGATGGTTGAACGTTTGCGCGATCATTACGGCATTCGCGATGCTTCAGTACTGGAGGCAATGCGAACTGTGCCGCGGCATTACTTTGTGCCGGAAGCCCTGCGCGGTCGCGCCTACGGCGATCACGCTTTGCCGATTAGCGCTAACCAGACGATCTCGCAGCCTTATATCGTCGCTCGGATGACCGAATTGTTGGAGTTGGATCAGCACAGCCGAGTGTTGGAAATCGGAGCCGGCTCCGGATATCAAACGGCAGTGCTGGCGAAAATCGCTGCGCAAGTCTATGCGATTGAGCGCATCGGTGATTTGGCGCGCGAGGCCCAACTGCGAATACGGGAGATTGGTATTCATAACGCGACGATTAAATGCTTCGACGGGACGATGGGGTGGAATGCGAATGCGCCCTATGATGCCATCCTGGTCGCGGCTGGTGGGCCGGTTGTGCCAGAGCCGCTGGTGGCCCAACTTAAGATTGGTGGGCGGCTGGTGGTGCCCGTGGGTAAAACTCGAGAAGCGCAAGTACTTATCCGCGTGATCAAGAACGAGACTGGATCTAGAACGGAAGAACACGGCCCATGCGCCTTCGTGCCGCTAATCGGAGCACACGGCTGGACAGCATAAGAAAACGGCGAGACACAAAGAATGATCGGCAAAATCATCGAGATTCTATCCATCTTCATCGTCGCGACGATCTCGGCGCTGGGTTACTTTGGGATAGTTCTCCTGATGGCGATTGAGTCCGCCTGCATCCCGTTGCCGTCGGAAATCATCATGCCTTTCGCGGGTTACCTGGTTTTCACCGGGCAGATGAATATTTGGCTGGTGGGCGTGGCGGGAGCTACTGGCTGTGTTCTGGGATCAATGGTCGCCTACTGGGCGGGGATGTACGGCGGCCGGCCGTTGGTTGAAAAGTACGGGCGCTATGTGTTGGTTTCGCGCCACGATTTGGATATCGCCGATCGTTTGTTTGCCAGGTACGGTGAGGCGATTGTTTTCACCGCGCGTTTGCTGCCGGTGATTCGAACGTTCATAGCGTTTCCCGCCGGCATAGCTCGAATGAATATCCCGCGCTTCATCTTTTACACGTTTGCCGGTTCGCTGCCCTGGTGTATTGGCCTGGCCTTCATAGGTCAAAAGCTGGGCGAACAGTGGAACAAGGATGAAACCCTGAAGACCTGGTTTCACCGCTTCGATTTCCTGATTGGAATCATCATCGTGTTGGCAGCCGTCTGGTGGATTCGGCGGCACATTAAACATCTAAGGCAGGATCGTGCAGAAGACGCCGAAAAGGCGAGAGTCTGAGAGACCCGGGTCAATGACATAGCCGTGACTTTGACAGTTACGTGCTACTCACCTATTATCGCTTCTCTTGTCGGGGCGTGGCTCAGCCTGGTAGAGCGCACGGTTCGGGACCGTGAGGTCGGAGGTTCGAATCCTCTCGCCCCGACCAGTCCTTTCTAAAGTTCCCAACCATTATTGAGTACGACCCTTTGCGCCCATTCGTGTGTTTTGCGGCTCAATTTGTCCTGCCGCACCTCACTAGGGAACTGGCCGGGGCAGTAGCCTGCGGGCGACAAAATCTCAAACGCCAAACAACTGTAATATCTCGGCTAATCTTCAGTTCAACACGTCTAAAGTTATTGTACTGACGCGACGGTTGGCGTGCTAATATTTCCAATCGAACCTGGGTGAGTTTTCCGGGTGGCCCCTCCACCGATTAACCAACCTCATAGTGATCCTGAACGCTTTGTCTTCAACTGAGAGCGTGTACGTTATGACTGAAAGTTTAATGACTCCCCAGCGGAATGTTCTGCGGCCGCGGTTCGCTTTTCTTTTGGCACTCATGATCGGCGGGTTCGCTTCGGCGAAGGCGGTCCAAAGCACTCCTGTTCTAATAAGCAACTCAACTTCGACGCGGGCAATTGCGCTGGAACTTACCACGCTGAGGCCTGAGCCAATGCCGCTCTCAGCCTCCGTTCCTTTTGGCACCGATTCGCGCACGCGCATCACGCTGTTTGCGATCAACCTGGACTTTCTGACTGGTGAAGGAGCGAGCGCTCTAACTGCCGACGCCGAGGATGCCGCACATAATCGCTATGCGATGACCGTCGAGTATGTGGGCCAGGTCCCTCCCGATCTGAGTTATCCGGATGGCGCGATCACGAAGGACTTCCGGGGCGTCTACATGATCGTGCTGCGCCTGAATGATGCAATGGGCGATGTGGGCGACGTCCTTATCCGTTTGAACCTGCACGGAGTTGGCAGCAACCGCGTCCGACTTGGAATTGGACATGTTGGCGGTGGGCCGGCAGACGATCAGGGCGCCGTTCCGACGCCGGCGCCCGAGGTGCCGCCAGGTGTGGTGACACCGCAGACCATCGCGCAGTATCAATCACAATTCTCAAATCCTGGACCAGCATCAGGCGCATACCCGGACGGCCTGCGATTCCTGGAGCAAGTCACGTTTGGGCCGACGGATGCGGATTTACAACACTTGCGCAATATCGGTATGCAGGCGTATCTAGCCGAGCAGTTCAATATGGCGCCGGTGTTTCCGAGCGTGCAATCCGACTATCCGTCTTTGCCGCTTTATCCCATCAATCAGCCGGTGCCCTGCGATGCCACCTGCGTGCGAGACAACTACACGCTGTATCCGATTCAGAAACAGTTTTTTACTAATGCGTTAACGCAGCCGGATCAACTGCGGCAGCGGATCGGGTTTGCTCTTCATCAACTCATCGTGGTTGGGGGTCGTGAACTCAATAACAACGAGCCGAGCTGGTTTGTGCCTTACCTGCAGACAATAGATCGTAATTCGTTTGGCAACTTCCGCACGTTGCTTTACGAGGTCACGCTTAATCCGGGGATGGGCGAATACCTGAACATGAGAGGGAACTCAGTCGGAAGTCGCTCAAACCCGACGCCGAATGAGAACTACGCCCGCGAGATTATGCAGCTCTTCTCCATCGGTGTGGACACTTTGAATCAGGATGGAACTCCGGTTCTGGATGCGCAGGGCAATCGCATTCCGAGCTACGATCAGGCAACGATTGCCAATCTGGCACGGGTGTTTACGGGATGGGATCTGGCTGCCAACAAGACGACGAACATAAACGGCGTCGACACGGCAGTGACGAACTATCTCGACCCGATGCCGTTGAACGGTAACAGCAACCGTTACGATATCGCCCAGAAGACTCTGCTGACAGATATTAACCATGCAACGCCCTTAGTGCTGCCGGCGTGTACGAATTGCACTGGTGGGAACGCAGCCACGAACCTCGCGAACTCACAAGCCTACAAAGCCAATGAACTAAACCTGGCGATTGACAACCTCTTCAATCATCCAAACGCGGGACCTTACATCTGCGGTCAGTTAATTCATCAACTGGTCACCAGCAACCCGACGCCTCCTTATGTCGGTCGCTGCGCGGCGGCCTTTGCGAATAACGGATCCGGCGTGCGCGGCGACATGAAGGCGGTCATCACGGCCATCCTTTTGGATCCCGAGGCCCGCGGTGATGTGAAGAATGATCCGAACTACGGACATCTGCGGGAGCCGGTGTTGTTCATGACGGACCTGCTCCGGACTTTCAGTGCGACCAGTGATGGTGTCCTGGCCAGCACTCCTACCAACTACCTCAGCGATCTGGGCCAGGTTCTCTTTAACCCGCCGACGGTCTTCAGTTACTACCCGGCGGATTACGGATTGCCCGGTACCAACCTGTTCGCACCGGAGTTTGGGCTGCTCGACACCTCGACGACTTATAAACGCGCAAACTTTGTGAACACGCTTTTCCTGGCGAACAACGGCAACGGGATTCCGATTAGCAATCCCAACCGGCCGGCCGGCACGCAGGTAAACTATTCAGCCTATCAGGCGCTGGCGACTACTCCGCAGCAGCTGGTTGACGCGCTCAACACGCGCATGATGCACGGAACTATGTCTGCGTCGATGAATGCAAATATCGTTGCGGCAATAACAGCGGTAACTAATGCCAACGCTACGACGCAAGCCCAGCAGCGCACGCAAACAGCGATCTACTTAGTCGCGACCTCATCGCAATATCAGGTGGAGAGGTAGAAGAAATGAACGAACAGCGAAGAAACTTTCTGAAAACCTCAGTCTGTGGGCTAACCGGAGCGGCGCTGGCGGCCAGCATGGACCGGTTCCACCTCGTGAATGCGATGGTCCAACAGCAGCAACCCGATGTCGCCTCAGACTACAAGGCCCTGGTCTGTATTTTCCTGAGCGGCGGGTCGGACTGCAATAACATGGTCATCCCTTACGACGACTACACCGTCACGGGCGGCGGAATCACGAATGGATACGACAACGTTCGAACCGGATCGGGCCTTGCAGTTCCCAAGTCGGCACTCGCCAATACGAAGATCACACCCAGTAACACGAGTGGCGTTTCCTATGCATTCCATCCGAACCTTTCACCTGAATTTGGCCAGGTCGCGGGACAGGCTAAAGGCTTCATGGATGTCTGGACCGCCGGCAAACTCGCCGTGCTTTGTAATGTAGGATCGCTGGTTCAGCCGATTACCCGAGCACAGTATGGGTCGAACATAGGCCGTCCTTATCAACTCTTTTCCCATTCGGATCAGGTGACCCAGCAGCAAACCTGCGTTGCCAACACGGTGGGCCAAACCGGATGGGGTGGGCGAGTCGCTGATAAAACGAATTCGCTAAACGGGTCGGTGGCGTTACCGATGAATATTTCGCTGGCCGGGACCAGCCTGTTTTCTACCGGTATTAACTCCCGTCAACTCGCGATCGCGCCGGCGCCCACTACCCTCGCGAACCTTCTGGTTTTGAACTGGAATGGACCATCCGCAGCCAATCCAAATACTACCAATCCGTTGAGTAGCTACCGCACGCTGTTGGGATTCGATCAGGGTTCAACGCTCATCAAGGGCGCAAGCGATACCACCGCGCAAGCGCTGACCGCCGATGCGGCCCTCAACCAGTCAGAGCCGACAATCCCAACTGTCTTTCCCAATACTTCGCTGGGGAATCAACTGAAGCAAATCGCTAAGCTCATCAAAATAAAGGATGCTGCCGGGATCACGATGAAGCGTCAGATCTTCTTTTGTGTGCTCGGTGGTTTTGATACCCATACGAATGAGACTGGCAGCGATCCCACGAATGTGGGCGCCGGCGGAACCGCGTCGGGCGTGCAGGGTGCGCTAATGGCGCAACTCAGCCAGGCGATGCGCGCGTTTTATGACGAGATGGTGGTCCAGGGACTCAGCAATAACGTCACTACCTTCACGCTTTCGGATTTTGGTCGAACGCTGCAACCTTCGGGGTCAGGTTCTGCGTCTGTCGGCACCGATCACGCGTGGGGAAGTCACGCTTTCATCATGGGTGGAGCGGTACAGGGCGGCAGCTTCTATGGTTCCCGCCGGCCGGACAACAGCGGACTGCCATACGGCTATCCTTCGTTGCAGCTCGGTGGACCGGACGACACGACCAGTAACCGGGGTCAATGGATACCGACAACGGCGATTGATCAATACGCGGCGACGCTGGCAACCTGGTATGGGTTGGCGCCGGCTGACGTCGCGTCAGTCTTTCCCAATCTCTCAAAGTTTGCGCTCGCCAATCTTGGTTTCATGGCGCCCTAGCTAACGCGGAATGATTTCGGCAGGCCAAGCCCAGCGCAGTTGAGCGAGTCAAAAACTGTCTCAACTCCGGTGGGCTTCTTGCTGGCTCCCGACATTCGTTTGATTGATCCATAATGCTCCTGGATTAAAACCTGTTTGGTGCGGAACTCTTGATTAGACAAGACGCTACGAAATCTCAATTGAAGTTCGAGCTGTCCTTTGCTCGCGTCTGGATACTTGTTGCAGGCTTGTTGACGGCGGCGGGCTCTTTGATTGTGGCCGGGGCGTGGCGCTCTTCGGTACCCCATTCTCTTCCTGCCGCAGCCTCAGCCAGCCGCACAGCGACCCAGGGAAGTGTTTCAAGCCCTCCGGTTATCTCCCAGACCGCTTTGAATGCAACTCTAATCAATCTGCCTCTGGGCTTCGAATCAGGCGTGAATGAAAACGAGTTTTTTACGCGAGGCCAGGGTTACGATCTGCGTCTGCAAGCCACAAGCTTGGTACTCGCAAGCTCAGACGCATCGGTTCCGTCAACGGTTTCGCTGAGAGTCTTACACGGTAACGCGCAGGCGAAGGGGACCGCAGTCGATCAGCTTCCCGGCAAGACCAATTATTTGATTGGAAATGATCGCAAGCGTTGGCGCACGAATGTTGGGAGATTCGCGAGAGTTGTGTACCACGAAGTGTATCCCGGGGTTGATCTGATTTACTACGGTAACCAACAACAGCTCGAGTATGACTTTATCGTCGCGCCCGGCAAAAATTCGGGCGTTATTCACTTAGGCCTTTCAGAGAAAGCTGATGTACGAGTTTCTAATTCAGGGGATTTGATCGCGCAAACATCCTTTGGCGAATTGCGCCAGCCCAAGCCGGTCGCTTATCAGGAGATTGAAGGTAAGCGAGAAGAGGTCGCTGTCCGTTATGTGCTCTACAACCCGCGCGAGTTTGGCTTCGCGGTCGCGCCCTATGATCACAGCCGGCCGCTGATAATTGACCCGACGCTGGTCTACTCCACTTACCTGGGCGGATCGGGTGATGACTCCGGCAGTAGCATCGCTGCCGATGTTTACAACAACATCTACATAACCGGCACCACGAGCTCGACCACTTTCCCTACGAAGGGGCCTTTCGCTTCTACTAATTCGGGGTTGAGTGACATGTTTGTCACCAAAATTGATGCGGGCGGGACACTGGTTTACTCGACCTACATCGGCGGCGCGGGACTCGATCGGGCTGACGGAATTGCGGTCGATGAGTTCCTCGACGCATTTGTGGTGGGCCGCGTCGATCCAAACTCAAGTAACTTTCCAACTACGACGGGCGCCTTCGCGCCGACTTACCGGGGCGGCGATTTCGACGCCGTGGTTTTCAAGTTGAACTCCGCCGGCAATGACTTTCTCTACTCCACTTTCCTGGGCGGTGAAGAAAACGATTCAGCCGTAGGCGTCGCGGTAGATGACAACGGCAACGCATATGTCACCGGAGGCACGCGCTCAACTGGATTTCCGACGACGGGAACGGCGTATCAGCCCACCAAGAGCGGCGACACGGATGGTTTTCTGGTGAAGCTTGATTGGCCCGGCGCGACGCTCTTGTATGCCACGTTTCTCGGCGGCGGCGGCACCGATCGCATCAGCGGTGTTGCGACCGATGATGACGGTAATGCTTATCTTGACGGATACACGGCGTCGTCGGATTTTCCCACGCAGAATGCATTTCAGAACGTCTTTGGTGGCGGTTTCGATGCCTTTCTCGCGAAGATCGATACGAAACTAAGCGGCCCTAATTCTCTTGAGCTTTGCAGCTATCTGGGCGGCGCCGGCGATGATAAAGCTTACGGCATCGCGGCGACTCGAAGTTCCAATTTCAGCTTTTACCTTGTGGGCCAAACTTCTTCCAGCAACTTTCCCGTGTTGAATGCGGCCCAACCGGTTAGCGGTGGAAACTTCGACGCGTTCGTGGCGAAGATCAGTCCGACCGGCGTTAAGGAATACGCTAGCTATCTGGGCGGAAGCAGCGACGACCGCGGCACCGGGATAACTTTCAATGGTCTGGGCGAGGTTTATCTGACCGGATTTACTTCGTCAGTCAATTTCCCTGCCATCAACGCTATTCAGCCGGCGAGCGGCGGCGGAACCGATGCCTTCGTAGCGAAACTGAATGCAAGCGGTAGTTCATTGCTCTATTCCACCTATCTCGGCGGGGGTGGTTTGGAAAACTCGATGAGCACCGCGACCGCTACGAACCCGATAACGCGGGACGGCTATGGCAACGTTTACCTTACCGGTTATACGACCTCTACAAGTTTTCCGACGTTTGCTCCGCTGCAGGCGGCTAACGCCGGAGGGCAGGACGTCTTCGTTGCGAAGATTTGGGATGTCGCGGCAGCGAGCTTGCAGTTTAGCGCCAGCAACTTCAGTGCTAACGAGGGCGATGGCTCCGTCAAAATCACCGTCACGCGAACGGCCAACACGGATGGCATTATCGACGTGGACTATGCGACCGCTAATGGCTCAGCCTCTGAACGGACTGACTATGTCGCAACTGTGGGAACGTTGCACTTTGCTGCGGGCGAGAGTTCGAAGAAGTTCACCATTCTGTTGAGAGATGACGTCTATGTGGAAGGGAGCGAAACCGTTAATCTGACGTTGCAATCCCCCCGAGGCGGCGGCGCGCTCCTCGGCAGTGTCGGCGCGGCAACTTTGACGATAGGCGATAACGACACCGCAGCGCCAAGCTCGAATCCGCTCGACGTGCCGGCGTTTTTTGTCAGACAACATTACCTCGATTTCCTGAATCGCGAACCTGATCCCGATGGACTGGCGTATTGGACCAACGAGATTGCTAAGTGCGGTAGCGATACGATCTGTGTCAACAATCGTCGCATCGACGTCTCGGCAGCGTTTTTTGCCTCTGACGAATTCCAGCTAAGCGGAGCGTTTATTTACCGATTTTATCGGGCAGCGTTTGGCCGACCGCCCACCTATGCTGAATTTACGGCAGCTCGCAGCAAAGTTATCAGTAGGCCGAACGTGGTGGATGGCATAAGCGTTTTCTTGTTGGATTTTATGGCCCGACCGGAATTCACGAACAAATACCCGCCGGATCTGGTCGGCCTGTTCATAAAGGCTTTTCTACTGGCGGTTAAGGAGAATACCGGGGTTGATCTTTCTGCGGCAGAGTCTCATCTCAATTCTGAATGGTTCCATTGCGTCACAACCGTAGCATGGCTGGACTTTTGCAGGGCGCGCGTTGTGGAAGAGGTAATTCGTTACAACGTTCTGGTGCAGGCCCTCCACAACGAAACTTTCGTTACGATGGAATACTTTGGGTACCTCAAGCGAGATCCCGATCCGGATGGTTATGCTTTTTGGCTGAACGTCCTGAACAGTCGCGAGCCGAACAACTATCGCGGCATGGTTTGCTCATTCATCACTTCGGCGGAATATCAGCAGCGATTCAGCCCGGTTGTAACTCGGACAAACGCTGAATGCAGCGGCGTGCATTAACGCGGGACGGCATTCGGGGCTAAGCGGCAAGCTAACTTGAACTCCAGACACCTGTCACGCGCGTAGAGTTTGCTATCCCTACAGGTTTATAGAGTTCAAACTTCAGTTTGCCCGCGCGGGAAAACCAAGAAGCGTTTTACCGGGCCGGCACAACTTCCTTCAGGAGAGTTTCGTCCGGATCCAATCTAATCTCGCCAGGTGGTTGCCTAAACGGGAAGCTCTTCACAGTCAGTTTTCCTGTCGGCTGAATCACGAATCGTTTCTTGAGCGTGCCGCTGACCACCTCGATCGTTACCGGGTCAAGAAAAGCCTGATCCGGTTGCTTCTGATCCAGTTTCACGACGAGGCTCCCGCCGGCGCCTGCGAGTTCCGCCCTGTTCCAACTCAGCTCATAAATTGGATGTCCGGTGCCGTATACCCACCGCGCAAAAAAATCTTTTAGTTTCTTTCCCGAAGCCTTTTCCAGTGCCGCGCGCAAGTCTTCGCTGGATGCGATACCATTTCGATGGGCGTTGTAGTAATTCCTCAAGCCCCGAAAGAACGCGTCATCACCCAGGCGGACGCGCAACATGTGCAGAACCCATGCGCCTTTCTGATAGTTGTTACCATTCAGAAGTTTGAAAAGGTCTTCCGTGTTGCGATCGTACAGCGGCGTGCGGGTTTGCTTCTCGTAAGCGAAAGCAGTTTCTGCTGCCTGCTTCATGTAGCCGCGGAAGCGAGCTTCGCCCTCATGCTTCTGGATAAACAACCCTGCGAAGTAGGTGGCAAAGCCTTCACTCAACCAAAGGTCGGCCCAAGTGGACTCGGTTACCGAATCGCCAAACCATTGGTGCGCGATCTCATGCGCCACCACATCGACGTTGCCAACCGGTATGCCGAACTTTTCGCTAACTCGAGCTGTCGGATTGGGAACGAGTAGGTTGCTGCTAAAAACAATCGCGCTTGAGTTTTCCATGCCGCCGAAACGAGTTGCGCCGACGATCATTGCCAGCTTCTCGTAAGGATACGGCGCAATGAGCTGGCTGAAGTAAGTTAACGCGGCCGGTGCGGGAGAGAACCCTTTCATCGCGTAGGGCCGATCGACTTGAGGCACGTAGTATGAAAGCGGCGTCGACGTTCCGGGCACATCGAATTTTGCACCTTCGTTAACCACGATCACCATACAGTAGGGTGGAATCGGCCGGCTTTCGTTGAACGTCCACGTCGTAGTTCCGCCGAAGTTGCCCCGGAAACCAACGGGCGCGCCATTCGCAACAACCAGATCGCGCGCGGGCGCCGTGACTTTGAATGAAACCGTTGCCTTTGCTGAAGGATGGTCGAAAGAGGGAATCCAATGATGGACGCGATCGGGCCAGTTGTCGCCGGTAGCGGACGGTTTTCCATCTCGATCGGTTGTCAGCATCAAACCATCCGCGGGCCTGCCGTGATACTTCACCGTGATATCTATCTGGTCGCCGCGTCGCGGTGTCAGGTTGAGACGAACATTCAAACGGTTGGGCGCACGCCCGAATTGCGCCGGCGCGTTATTGACTGTCACCGAATCAATCGGGAGCACGCCGAAGTCCAAATCGATCACTCGGACATTTGGTCTCAAGATTGTGGCGCGAATGGTGGTTGTCGCGCTGGCGATCTCGCTCAATTGGTCATTGAGGCGGATGTCCACGCTGTAGTGCAGAGGTTTCCAGTTTTCTATCAAACGCTCGTGCCGCTGGGCCGCGATGGTCAGAGGAAGGAAGGCACACAGAAGCGAGATCAGAAGGATTCGCCGGCAATATTGGACGGCACCTAAGATGCACGGAGATTTCATTTCGAGCGGCCTTCGCAGAAAAAGTCGTTGATGGTTGCAGTAAGCGCCGAGGGCGCGAAATGTAAAAGCCCAGGCCAACGGCTAGGGTGGTAGTGCCGGCACATTTTCTGAGCGCTGAAGGCGCGCAATCGGATTCGTGTGCATAGAGCAGCGCTTGCCTCCGTCGCCCACTATTTCGCTCTTTCAGCGCTGGGACGCTTGCTCTCGATCGCAACTGGGCCGCTGGCCCAGGCTTTTACATTTCGCGCCCTTGGCGCTTGAAGACAAAATAGAATCCAACTTCTTGTGCAAAGCCCTTCGAGAGCTATTCCTAAACCGACTTAGCGCATTCCCAGCATCAGCAATGCGGAGCGATCGGAGACCCCTCCATCGGTATCGACCCATGACTTGTATGCAGCTAGCTCGTCTTCGGTAACAGCGCGATTTCCGAGCCTGGCCGCCGGCGTTCTTTCAAACGCACGATCTGTTAACGCCATATGTGGTTTTCGCACGTGCAAGGAATCCGCGTCGGCCAATGCCAATTCGGCCGAGTCAACGTCGGGAAATAACTCTTCGTAGGCCATTAGGTGCCAGACGCGTTTCTCACGATCGACGGCCAGAACGCGCAACAGGCCAAACCCACTTTCGAGCTGGAAGATTAGATCATCGCCCGCCGTCAGTTGTTGATCCATGCCGTTAACTTTTACCGCAGTTCGAAGTTTTTGACCATGCCGTGTCTGTAACGCGAACTGTTGTTTTTGCGCCAGCGTTGAATTCGCGGAGCGGGGCAGTAGCCCGACCGTAAGGGAGGGCTCCAACAATCGATGGTTTCAACCGTGCGCCCTCCCTCACGGTCGGGCTACTGCCCCGCTCGCGTAAAGCGCGCCTGACTGGGTGCTGAACATTGCAAACAGGTCAGCGCAAAACTAGAATCGCAACCAAAATGGCTGGTTACGATTCCTCGAGCGACTACTACAAGATTCTTGACGCGGACGAAAACGCGTCTCGGGCCGACATTGAGCGCGCCTATAAACGACAGGCGTTCAAACAGCATCCGGATCGTGGTGGTAGCGAGGATGGAATGAAAGCACTTAACCAGGCGTATCAAGTGCTGCATGATGACGCAACTCGGAAAGCTTATGATCACACTCGGGTGACCCGCATTGATGATTCTGAAGCGATAGCCTTTACGCCGACGGCCCAGGACGTTGGCGCCTATGGGCAGGGTTTAAGCGCCTTGTTGTGCTTGGTGGTCGGCTTGCTGTTACTCTTTCTGGTGCGCTTTCAGTGGATTTGGTTTCTCTGGCCTTTGGCCATACTCGCCGGCTTTGTAATTCTTTTCGGAGTTTTCATGGCCCATGCTGCCGTCAACACTGCGCGCCACTCTTTCACCAGAGGAACTTCCGCAAAGCGTTTTCGGGTGGCGCAGGAGGTGGGATTCTGGTCGGCAGTCTGCGCCGGAGCGTACGCGATTTATCTTATTCTAAATGCAGCCTGATAATTCTAAATCCGCCGAAGTCAGCGGTCTCGATCTTCTTTTTCTGGAGGTCAACAGCCTCGAAGAATCAATCGGCTTTTATCGCGATAACCTCGGATTTGAAGTAGAGTCGCACAACTTCGATTCTGAGCCGCCGATGGCTACAGTGCGCGGCGGGGCGCTAAGAATCACGATGGTGCAGCAATTGGAGACGATGCTGAAACGTGGCCGGGGGGTGCACTTCGTTATCGGTGTTGGCGATGTTGATGCGTTTCATGAACGCTTGCGAGGTGGAGGAGTGACAGTCACGGCTCCGCAGGACGAAGGTTGGGGCGGGCGGTTTATTAGTTTGCAGGATCCTGACGGCTATCGTCTTTTCTTTGTAACCTGGAGTTGAACAAGTCGGTCCATAAAATACATATGCAAGGTCTCCAACACATAGAAAACCTTCTCATTCGTTGTCGCGGCCGGTCCATCGACGTGAAGACGTTGTCGGGCGGTGTGTATGAAGGCGTCATTGCCGACGTGACCAATGATTATGTGACGCTGAAAATCAAAGGCGCGGGCGGAGAAGTGGATAGCGTTACGATTCTGCTGCACGGCATCGAATCCATAATAGTTCGCGACGCCGGGTAGAGTTAGTTGAAAGAGCGGGGACAAGCCGCCCTTCCTGACTGCAGGTCTTCATCGTTGAACTTTGATAGCGAAGGTTTGCCTCGGACTCAACCTTATCCACTTGCAACTTGGCACTCTGTCATAGGTGCGGTACACTGTTTCATAGATAGGCCGCCTTATGAATTACGTAGCAAACCCGCCAAACCCGTGGCTAACCCATTCAGTGGAATGGATCGGCGAGCCGCCGGCCGCGAAGATCGAAGTCTTCGAAGAAACCGCTACCCGCTCAATCATTACGCACAATGACAGTCCGGACGTGGGCTTCGACTACACGGTGAATTGTTATCGCGGTTGCAGCCACGGGTGTACCTATTGTTTTAGCCGCCCGACGCACGAGTACCTCGGCTATGGCGCCGGGACGGATTTTGAGCGGAAGATTATCGCGAAGGTGCGCGCGCCGGAATTGCTGCGGGAGGAATTGTCGAAGCGATCGTGGAAGGGCGACCTCATAATGTTTTCGTTCACGTCCGATCCTTACATACCGCTCGAGGCGAACTACAAACTGACGCGCCGCTGTTTGGAAGTCTGCCTGGAGTTCCGCAATCCCATCGGAGTAATCACCAAGTCGGCGTTAATCCGACGGGACATCGATATTTTGCAGCAGATTGCACGTGACGCCAGTCTCTCGGTGTTCATTTCGATCCCTTTTGCCGATTACGATACGGCCCGTGCGGTTGAGCCGTTCGCGCCGTCGCCGGCTGCGCGTTTCATGGCGATGAAGGAATTGTCAGCCGCGGGCATTGACGTCGGTATAGGCATCGCCCCGGTGGTTCCCGGCCTGAGCACTGAAATACCTGAACTGTTAACTCGAGCAAAAGATGCGGGCGCGACCCGCGCGTTCATCAACATGCTGCGCTTGCCGGGCAGCGTGGCTCCCTACTTCGAGCAGCGGCTGCGAGAGAAACTTCCCACGAAAGCGGATCGCATTCTCAATCGCATCCGCGATGCGCGTGGCGGGAAACTCAACTCCAGCGTTTTTGGCGATCGCATGCGTGGGCACGGACAGTATTGGGAAGCACAGGAACGCTTGTTCCAGGTCCATTGCCAGCGGCTTGGCTTCAATCAGCGCACCGTCGGCTCTGAAAAGAGAAAGTTCGCGAGCACTTTTCGCCGTCCTTCCGCGCAGGGCGATCTCTTCGCCTGATTCCGAAACAATTCTGCGGATAGCTATTCAGACCGTGGCAGGTTTGATCTATACTTACTCACCGTAGAAAACGCACCACTCAATTGTCGTGAGCGCCCGGACGTTCACGCCGATCTTCCAGGGAGAATCAACGATGATCATGATCAAGGACGTCATCCGTGATCGAGAGCCTTATTCGTTGCGGGCTTCGGCCAGTGTGTTGGAGGCGGCCGAGTTTATGGCCCAGCGGCGAATTGGGGCCGTCTGCGTCCTCGACGACGCCGGTCGCTTGATTGGCGTGTTTTCAGAGCGCGACCTGTTGAACCGTGTCGTGGTGCCCCGATACGATCCGGCGGCGATGCGATTGGGCGACGTTATCAGCGATCTGCGCGCGGTCATTCGCTGCGACGAGACTCCGCATCAGGCCCTCGAACGTATGGAGCAGATTGGCAGTCGCCACCTACCGGTAGTTGACGACGACGGTTGGGTAGGCATGCTGTCGATGCGCGATCTGCTGCGGGTGGAACTCAGCGAGCAAGGCGACGAGCTGAAGCTCCTGCACGAGTACATTCAACATTAGTTTCTACGAGTTGAAGATGAAGCGAAGCTCCTGCCTAGCGATCTATCTCAGTAGGACAGGCATTCTTGCCTGTCCCTTTCGAATCAGAATCCTTCTGCGAACAACGGGACAGGCAGGAATGCCTGTCCTGCTAATGACGCTTATAGCTATGGCGTGTGGCCATGCGCCGCCCGGAAGAGGAGCCGGCGAAGTTGAGACCTCAACCGCCACCGCCTTTCGGGTGGAAACCGTGATCAGCGGACTGCAGGTCCCCTGGTCGATCGTCTGGGCGCCGGACGGCCGCATGATCTTCACGGAGCGCGCGGGTCGGGTGCGCGTGTATGAGAAAGGACAATTGCGGCCGGAGCCCTTGTTCGTTGTTCCCGATGTTGAGCAAAAGGGCGAAAGCGGCTTGATGAGTATCGCGCTGCATCCGCAGTTTTCTTCGAATCATCTTCTGTATCTTTCTTACGCTTACAAAGGCGACGGCCAACGCGTCCGCGTGGTGCGCTTTCGCGAAACGCCTGACGGTCTAACCGATCGGAAAGTCATCATCGAAGATATTCCGGCAGCTCAGTTTCACGCCGGCTGCCGTTTGCGGTTTGGACCCGACGGAAAGCTTTATGTAACGACCGGCGATAGCACGAATCGGGAGTTGGCGCAAAAACTTGATTCACTTGCGGGCAAGATTTTGCGGTTGAACGACGATGGGGGCGCGCCCGCAGACAATCCTTTTGTGGGTCAGCCAAACGTTCGCGGCGAGATCTGGAGTTATGGCCATCGTAACGGGCAGGGAATTGATTTTCAGCCCGGAACGAATCTGCTGTTCGAAACGGAACATGGACCAAGCGGCTTTGATGGGCCGGGCGGGGGCGACGAAGTGAATATTGTCGAACGAGGAAAGAACTATGGTTGGCCCGTCATTCATCATCGCGCCACTCATGAGGGGATGGAGTCGCCGCTGTTGGAATACACACCGGCCTGCGCACCGGCGAGTGGCATGTTTTATCGTGGCGGATCGTTTCCGCAGTTCAAAGGCAACTTCTTCTTTGGATGCCTGAGGGGCGAGCGAATCATCAGAGTTGCCCTGGATGGCCGACGTGTTGTCAGTGAGGAAAACCTGCTCGAGAAAAAATACGGCCGCATTCGCGAGATCGCCGAAGGCCCTGACGGCTTAATCTACTTCTCCACGTCGAACAAAGACGGCCGTGGTACGCCTGCGGCTGATGATGATCGCATCCTGCGCCTCGCGCCGGTTCAATAACCCATCCTGATAACGGCTCAACTCCAAGGGCGAAGCCTGCTCTGTAAATTGTCGCGACTGGCGAACCTGAGCGCCGGCGGGCCGGCATCATTCAAGGCCGCGATGCTTGCGAATTTATGTCGCTCGCTTCGCGAGCTTGAACCTGATTCGGTGGCTTGCACCCACAGCTGGCGCTGTGGGCTACGGTTATGTCCGCCCGCTATGCGGGCTTCGGCCGCCACAGCGTAAATCGATTGGTTTATTTTCAGGAATTGCGATCGAAGACGCGGCTTAGAACTTTTGGGCCAGGACTGCCGTCTTGGTCCAGCCGATCAATTGCAAAGGCGGAAAGCGATAGTGATTGACTACCCGGAAATGGCGCCGGGTCTTCTCATCCACTTCCGATGGGGGGTGGGCTTTGAAGCGAAACATCAACTCCAGCGCCGTGCTGGCTAGCGAAGGTCTGATGGGCAGATTAAGCAAATGTCCTTGCGGCGCGATGACGCGCGCCAGCTCATCGAGTCCGGCCTCGAGCGGTAGGTACTCCAGCATCCCGCTGGTAACTATCAAATCAAATGACGCATCCGCGAATGGGAGGCTGAGCACATTGCCCTGGGTGAAGCTAACCTTCTGGCTTAAATCGTGAACTTCGGTCACTGCCTTTTTTGCCTTAGCAACTGAAGAGCCTGATAGATCGAGGGCGGCAATAGTTACTGGAACTGAAACGTTCCGCAATAATGCCAGCGTCAGCAGGCCTGTTCCGCAGCCAGCGTCCAGGATGCGCGCTCCCGGAAATATCGGCAGCGGATAATCGCGGAAGTATTGATCCAGCGAACGTCCATAACCGTTGACCTTGAAGGTCAAATCATACAGACCCGCGATGCGGTCGTAAAAAGTACCTGCGGGCGCTTCTGTGCTGGTTGCGGTTAATGCGTACTCTGCCATTCTAATTTCTCCGTCTATCGGCGGACGCTGTTCAGGCGCTCATAATGTACTAGCAGCAACGGTCGCTTAGGGCCTATCAGGAGTCGGGCAATTGTAGCTGCAGACCCCCGATTTCTCAAACGCAAATACCGCCTAAAACATAAGTATTCCCGCGTGGGCCGGAAAACGGCCTTAGTTTGCAAGAAAACCGATTGCCCGCCGTTCTGGAAGTAGCGAATCAGCGTCCTATTCCCTTGAAGGAGCAGCAACTATGAAAAGAAAGATAGGAATCGGCATCTGTCTGACCGCCCTTTTTTTGGCGTCAGCTGTGTTGACGATATCCCGCGGTTTCAGTGCCGCCGGACGTCTTGCCGGGTTGGACTCAGGTGCAGCATCGATTGAGCCTGGTTTTGAACCTGCGGCCGTGGCAGAGAACGGATTGGAAGTACAGGTGTTAGTTAACGGGGTAACTCTTGAAGAATACCTGGCGCGGGGCCGCCGGTACGTTGAAGCGCTAGAGGGCGCTGAGTACGAGATAAGTCTTCGCAACACGCTGCCCGTGCGCGTCGCCGTTGCCTTGTCAGTCGATGGTTTGAACAGTATCGACGCCAAGCACGCGACAGCGTGGGACTCGAGCAAGTGGGTAATCGGGCCGTACCAAACCATCCGCATCGGCGGTTGGCAGATGAGTTCGGAACGAGCCCGCCGCTTTTACTTCACGACTGAGCGAGATTCCTATGCGGCCAAACTGGGCCAGACGGCCAACCTGGGTTTGATTTCGGCGGTCTTCTTTCGCGAGCGCACGCGGACTGTAGTTCCGATTACGCCGCCGCGCGTTGAACCGCTCTATCGCGACGACGGTGTTCGTGAAGAGCGAGATAAAGATGCTAAGACAAAAGCTCCATCCGCGGCGCCGAGCGCGGGAACGCTCGGCCGATCCAACAGCCAACCAATGCCCGTGCCCGATGATGAATCCGCAGCTACGGGGATCGGACGTTCAGTCCGCAACGATGTACGTTGGGTAAGTCTTGATCTGGATCCACGGCCAGCCGGCGCAGTTAATATTCGATATGAATATCGCGCATCGCTGGTCCGCCTTGGGATTCTGCCGCGGCCTTATCCACGTCCGGATGTCCTGGGGCGCCGGGAGAGGGCGCAGGGTTTTGAAGGTGGTTACTGTCCCGAGCCGTAAAAAGAGGCAGTGGGTGGCACAGGCTGCCGTGGTGGGATCGCTGATTGGCGCCAACGATCGGATCGGCGCTAATCAGATTGGCTTTCAACCAGTTGGCGAGCCAACTGAATATTCGTAGCCTACAGCGCAAGCTGTGGGTAGTCCGCGAGCGTAGGATTAGAGCCCCGGAGGAGCGACATATCTTTTCCCATTATGCCGCTCGCTTCGCGAGCTTAGTTTCAATCGGTGGGGCGTACCCACAGCTTGCGCTGTGGGCTACTGGTATGGCCGCCCGCTATGCGGCTAGCGTTGCACAAGGTCCGCTGTGTACAGTTGCTGGTAGGCGCGATAACTCGAGATGACCCGGAAGACATAGGTCTTCGTTTCGGCAAAGCCGACTTCGGAAGTGAAGATGCCGTGGTCATTGTTCCGGGCGCGCTTCACCCAACGGGCAACGTTGTCCTCGCCACCGTTGTATGACGCGGCGACCGCTTCCGGCAGATTCGGAAAGAGTTGGCTAAGCTCGGCCAAATAAACGCTACCGATAGCAATTGACACATCGGGTTCGTAGAGCAGGTTTTCATTGAGTTGAGTCACACGCGCTCGCGGTGCGTATTTCGCTGCCGTATCCAATGTCAGTTGCAGCAGGCCACGCGCAGCGGCAGGAGATTTCGCTCGCGGCTTAAACTGGCTCTCTTCGCGCATCACCGCCAACACCAGTCGCGGGTCAACGCCGCGACCCTTCGCAAATCGCAAGACTGCGGCGCGGTAAGGCGTGGGATAAAGGCCCGCGGCGGCGACGACTTGAGTGCGAACCCGTGCGGCGCGCTCCGCAGCGAGCGAACGCGCATTAACGTTGTCCATCGCCGCTAGTTTTTCAGTTGCGAGGCCGCCGTAGTAAGAACTCGCCGTTGCCGGAATGGTGATGTAGGCGCGTATCGCATCATCGATTCGTCCCGCTCGCTCCAGGCTGTACGCTTTGAGATAGACCACCTCATCAACAGTTGTCAAAACACTTTTTTGAAAGGGCTTACCTAAAAGCTCATCAGCCATCTGCGCTGCCTTGCGCCACTCGCCCTCGGCTATATGTAGACGTAAACCGCCGAATAACGCGTTGGTCTCGGTAACTGTTCCAGGGAATCTTTCGCGCGTACGGCTGACCCACGTCTTCGCCTCACGTTGCTGCCCGGCCTCTCGCAGACTGTCAATCACGTTAAGATGAGCGCTTTCTAATCGTTCACCTTCCGGATAAGCCTCAATGTATTCGCGAAATCTATTGGCAGCCTCGGCCGGGCGGCCCAGGCGCAGCAACGCGGAAGCAGACGCGTTCAAGCCTTCGCGCCCATCCCTTGTCTGCGGGAATTGCCGCGCGACGCGCTCCAGGAAACGCAGCGCCACTTCATAGTGTCGCTCTTGAAAATTCGACCGCCCCAGTCCAAACAATGCCGCAGGCACATTGATATCTGTCGGGTAATTCTCGATAACGGCTTGCCAATGCTCGCGGGCTTCACCGAAAGCGCGGTTCGTCGTGTACGCGTTTGCCCGGCGCATGTGCTCGGCGGCGCTTAGTTGCGTAAACTCGCCGCTCGCGCGATCAGAGCGATCGTCCCGCCGTGCGGCACTCAACGTGGCGTCATTCGCTGTTTGAGCGTTTGCCACGACTGCGCCACCGGTAATCAACGTGGCGAGTGTTAACGAGTGAAGTAATCGAGAATGGATTTTCATCTACTTGCTCTCTTCGATGATTTCAAAACTGGAAACGATTTCAACCGTCGGCCTTAGGGTAGCAGCGACGCTGCAGTACTTTGCATCTGAGAGTTCCACCGCCTGGGCCAAAGCCGCCTCTGAAAGATTTCGGCCGCGCACAACGTGGCGCACGTTCATCCTGGTATACGCTCGCGGATGCTCCGTGCGCCGTTCGCCGGAAACTTCAATTCGGTAGTCAGTCACGTCCTGCCGTTTCTTTTTCATTATTGAAATTACGTCCACGCCGGTACAACTTCCTAAAGCGATCAGAAGGAGTTCCACCGGGGAAGCTGCACTCGCGCGTTGGGAGTTCGCATCAATGACCTGCGCGTGGCCAGACGGCGTCACGCCGATGAAAAAATCATCACCAGAGAAAATTACGTTCGCCTTGATTTCGGAACCATCCATCAATTCAGTCCTTGTGTTTCCCCAGCGCAGTGCGCCGTTTTTCGGGCCTTTGGTTACCAAATCAGGCGGTCGCACGGGTTTCGCGTGTCTGTATGAATAATTGCCAATTCGCAACAAATCACTACGGAATTAGAACACAAGTCAGAGAAACGCCATAGTTACGCGGCAACGTTTGACGCCCGTCTGTTAGTCACAGAAACGATAACTTACTTATCAGCGGTAGCGGCACAGGGCTTGATGGTTTCAAGGATCTCGCCCCCCGGCGCGTAATCGCCGGCTCTCCCAAAAGTCGCAAAACGAAGAAGGGAAGTGGAGGCACTATTTATGAAATCACTAAAACGTATCATTCCAATGTTCCTGTTGGTCATGCTTGGCACACTCAGCGTTCAAGCCCAGATACAGGGCAGTTATCGCGGCACGTTTCAGAGCGTGCGTCAGTTGATCGTCAGGATGGAGACTCGGTCCGGCCGGTTTAGCGCGAACCTAAATGGAAACTTAAACACCAACGGTATTAACAACCGGGCGGAAGACAACATCACTGGATTTGCCAGTGACTTTGACGTTGCGGTTCGACGCTTGCGCGCTCGCTTTGACAGCCGTCAGGCGACAACGAACGACGTTCAGGATGTGTTGAACTCCGGCGCGCGGATTGACAACTTTCTGCGGCGGCGCACTTTGGATACGCGCACAACTAATTCGTGGGCGCTGCTGCGAACCGATTTAAATCAACTTGCGCGCTCCTATGGACTTGCGTGGCCCCAAACGGGCCGCACCTATCCGCCAGTTGGCAATCAGTATCCCGGCGTGAACGGGCTGACGGGGACTTTCCGGCTGGATGTCTCGCGAAGCGATGATTCGCGCGCCGCCGCCGAGCGGGCGACCAGCACGCTGCCGCGTTATGATCGCGACCGGGTCCTTAACGCTGTCACTGCGCGCCTTGAATCTCCGGATCAGTTGGCCATCGATCTGCGCGGCCGAACTGTAACAATTGCATCGTCGCGCGCTCCTCAGATTACGTTTGAGGCGGATGGTCGCGAGCGGGTGGAGACCGGCAGCAACGGTCGCACCACGAGGGCCCGCGCAACTCTGAGTGGCGATCAGTTGCTGGTCAGCTCAACGGGTGATCGGGGGAACGATTTCAGCGTCACCTTCGATCCTATCGATAACGGCCAGCGCTTGAGCGTCACCCGACGAGTGTATGTCACAGGATTGACGCAACCGGTCGTCGTGCAAAGCACGTACAATCGAACGTCCGACGTTGCGCAGTTCAATATTTACAATGGACCCGGTAACTATCCCGGTTCGGTGACGCCAAGCGGCGATTTCGCAGTGGCAAACGGTGAATTGGTAGTCGCTACTTTGAATGACTCGCTTTCCACGATGTCCACGCGCGAAGGCGACCGGTTTTCTATGACGGTGCGGCAGCCATTTCAGTTCGAGGGCGCCACCATCGAGGGGCACGTTTCGCATGTCGAGCGCAGCGGGCGATTGACCGGACGATCGGTGATGACCCTGGATTTCGACAACATCCGTTTGCGGAACGGGAGCTCCTATCGTTTCGCCGGGCTGGTTGAAAGCGTTCGCACGCTGAACGGCGAAACGGTCCGCGTCGATAACGAAGGCAGTGTCCGTGACGATAGTCAGACGAACAGAACTGGTGAACGCGCAGCAATCGGCACGGCAGTTGGTGCGATCATCGGTGCCATCGCTGGTGGTGGCAAAGGTGCGGCCATCGGCGCGATTATTGGCGCCGGCGGCGGCGCCGGATCCGTTTATGTCCAGGGTCGCAATGATCTGGAATTGTCACGTGGGTCTGAAGTTTCGATTCGTTCGACCGGCCCGGGATCGGTCGGCCGGAGGTAACAGTAGCAGCGGTAACAACGCGGCGGTAGCGAAGGAGACGGTCTAAATCTCCATCTCTACCGCCGCAACTTTTATATGCAAGCGACACAAACGCTGTGTTAACATGGCCCCGGCTCAACCGGTAAACCTCCCATTACTAAGACAACTCCCACCCGACTGAGCGCAATCGTAACTTGATCGATAACGAGAGGATTCAAAGATGGCCTCTATTCTCGTAGTCGATGACGATGACGCGATCCGGGATACGCTGTACGAACTTTTCTCCGATCAGTATCTCTGTCATTCCGCCGAGACTGCCGAACGAGCTTTAACGTTGCTTCAGTCCGAAATCTATGACGTAGTCCTGACTGACATTTCCATGCCGGGATTAAGCGGTTTGGAGTTGTTGGGCCACGTTCTGCAAAACTACCCCGGCACCCCCGTAATCGTCATTTCAGGTATCGGTGATCAGGAACATGCGCAGGGTTTGATTGATCTGGGCGCTTTTGACTATCTGCTGAAGCCCTTCCGGCTTGAAGAGGTAGAAGATAGCGTGAGCCGCGCGATGACGTATCGACGCACGCTTGCCGATGGCGCTGCGGATTCGAAGCAAGTTGCGGCGACCGGCGAGACTCAATCCCGAGAATCCGTCAAGGCGGATTGGGCGATTGTGAATGATGAACCCGTAGGCAAGCAGACTGACGATTAGTTGACGGGCAATCAAGCACTGCGCTGTGGGGAGCTTGGTTTACGGCTGCCTTTTAACTTCGCGCATCTCGCTTTCGACATCCTCGCGGGCCTGCTGTTCAAGGCGGGCTGTTTCCAACGCGAGGGGCGGGTGACTGGTTCCTTCGTCCAAACGCTGACGCACGAGATTCGCTTCTGGCCAGCCGGCGCCACGGGTTGCCGCGGCTTCAATCGTTTGTAGACGCGTCTCGACCTCAGCCAGGTTTCGCCGGCCCGCATCCTGCAGAGTTTGCAAGCGCGATTGATCCAGTTCTAATTCCTTTAGCAAAGTACTGGCGTCGGCACCCGTGATACGCGAGGCTCGGTTTATCTGTTGTCGCACGGTCTGGAGCTGGCGATTTGCTTTGCTCACGATCCGAGTTGCGTTCAAACGTAGTGCCAAAGTTTCGCAGTAAGCGTCGGCCAGCAGAGGCGAATGCGACTTCATTTGCTTGAGCACGCGCCGCTCCAGCCCTGTCAATTCCGATGTAAAGAATGGAATTTCACGGGCGGTAATCCCGTCGGCGGCCAACCGCTCTCGCAACCGTGCCGTCCACTGCCGCCGATAAAACAGGAGCGCGATGGCAACGATTAGTCCGCTTGCTGAACCTAAGGCCATTGAGGTCAGCGCAAGTAACATGTAAACGGCAGCGTCCTCGACCGCGGTGAAATAGAAGAAAAGAAAAAACAGCGGCGGCGCAATGGTCAGCAGGAGCCAGGCACACCACGGTGTCCATTGCAGCAGCTTCTGCATCCTTTCTTCCTTGCGGGTAAGCTGTCCGATCGCGTTATTAGTCATTCTCTCGTAGTCGTTCAATGAAATTAGTGTGAATCGATCATACTGCTTATGCGATTGCTCCGCCAGTTTCGCTTCCTCATCTCCTTTGTTCTTTCGATCCGGTATAATAAGATGAACGTACTGGAGACACGATGAGCTGTAACAGAAATAATTACGGGCGCTTGGTTATGGCCATACTCGCCGGGTTGACCTTGTTGCTTTGCACGGCTGCGTCTCTGCCACAGGAGGTGGGCGGGCGGATATCGGTAAGGACCCCAGGCCGCGCCCCTGAAAAACCTGTGACTATCCCGGTGACCATTCGGGTGAGGCAATCAAACCCGCAAAAGGAAGTCCAGCTCGTGGATCTGATTGTCCGGGAAGACGGGGACGAACAGCCCTCGATTTCCATCCGCAGCCTTTCTACCACACCGCTTTCCGTCGCCGTCCTCGTGCAGGACGATCTCGTCTCATCCGTAAGTAACGAGATTAAGACGATCGCTGACTTTATCCGGCATCTGCCTCCGGGGTCACGAGTCCTCGTTGGCTATATTCGTGGCGGCGCGCTGAATGTGCGGCAGCGCTTCACTACAGATTTGAATCGGGCGGCAAAATCTCTTCGAATGCCGTACGGTCTGGCCAGCGCCGCGACGCTCGATCCGTACGTTCAGATCCGCGAAGGATTGAAACGTTTTGAATCCCAACCGCTGGGAAGACGCGCGATGCTCGTCATCTCAGATGGCATGGACTTGTCTCGCGGAGCCGAAGCGACGTCTATTATCGACAGCCTGGATTTGCACCGTGCAATAACTGAGGCGCAGCGAAAAAGTGTTGCCATCTACTCGATCTACGCGCCGAGCGTCGTTACTTCCTCCAGTGGTAATTCGCTTTTGATTGGGAGTGCACAGAGTGCGCTGCAGCGGCTCTCAAATGATACGGGCGGCCACGCTTTCTTTCAGGGAATGCAGGCTCCCGTGAGTTTCGATCAATTCCTCCGTGACATCGACGCCTCGCTGGGTCGGCAGATAGCGCTCACCTATCTTTCGACGCACCCCGAGAAAGGCTTTCACCGCATTGAGGTGAAGGCGCTGGTACCGGACGTAGAAGTCCGACACCCCTCCGGCTACACTCGGTAGCAGAAACGATAATCGAAAAAATTAGATGGGGAACGCGCTGAGCCGCGCGATGAGAGTTATTGGACGGTAGCCGGCAAGAGAGACCCGCGCCTGTCGGATGCAGTGGCCCATCCGTCCGCGATACTGGCAATCATGCCGTGAAAATGAATCTCGGTTCCCGATAAGACGAGCAGTACATCCCCAGCATGATAGCGGGGATCCTCAAGCTTAAAGCGAATGACTGTCGCCTGCCCGTTTTCCTTTTCCATCGTCTCGAAAGTGAATTCATCCGCATCTACCAGGTACGTTTGCGAATTGTTTGCTGTTCTCTGTTCTTCCGGCATAGTTCGGGTTTTAGCTCATTTGAAGGCAGGCTTGGCTTTTCTGACAAGCTGAATATTTGAAAATGGGCGGCTAGTCGGGCTCGAACCGACGACCTCCAGATCCACAATCTGGCGTTCTAACCGACTGAACTATAGCCGCCACAAACGTTCCGCGATCGACGCGGTTGATGTGCCCCCGGCAGGACTCGAACCTGCGGCCCTCTGCTTAGCATCCAGCATCAAGTTTCCCTGACCTTCCGAGGATCTCGGAGTTGCTGGCTGGACTATATCTTAGGCATTGCAGCCCCGGCCCGTATAGTCTCTGAGGATCCCGCTTCGATCTAGCTCGCGGTTTCCTGCGGGTTACCCAATCCTACTGAATTGTTACTCGTTAAGTTCGAGTATCAGAGGCTCTCAGGGCGTTCTCGCATACAGGGCCGTCCACTCAATGAGTTAGTACTCTCCGTTCCTCATTAAGGCTCCAACAAGGCAGATGCTCTATCCGCTGAGCTACAGGGGCATCCACAAGGAACGGGATGTTACCACGCAAGCTAATGAATCAAGTAATCTACGTTCATCTAAAACAAAGAGGCCGCCGTACTTAAGTCCAGCGGTCTCTCAAAAGGACTTGCAGCAAATCGCTAAGCAGCCTTGATGTGCTCACTTGTTTCTGCGAAAACACGGCGGCCGTTAAGGGCGTCGTCGATAATCTCGCGAACCGCAGAAGTATCAGGATTAACATCCATTCGATCACACGCTCCGAGGTGCCGCAGGATGCCTTCAGTTGCGATATCCAACGGCGTTCCCATCAATTTCGAATAGCGCCGTGCCTGTATATGATCGATTCTGAGTAACCGCTCATTCAGCGGTAGATGCCTATCAAAAATCACGTTTCCTCGCTCCTTCATTTGAACCGAACCTGTCATCGCTCTCGAGCGCAGCTACCAGATCCGGAAGTATTTATTAAGTAAATCTTAGATGCTTTCCCAAACGAATCGGATGCAAACTTGTTGCGTTTTTGCTCCGTTTCTGACACGGGACTTCCTTAGCCTTCTCCCGTTAAATACCGGACTGTTTGGAAAACTGGACATTATAACTGGATGGAGTTTCAAAAGCCAGAATAAAGTTTAGGGTGCCTAACTTTCAGCAGGATTCAGGGTCGACGAGGGCCTTTCACAGCAATTCAGTGGAATTTAAGCATTTTCGGGCAAAAAACTGCGGCACCGACCTTTAGCCTCGCATTCTTACATGCAGGCGCGGGATCGGTGCCGTAAGAGCCTTTGATGCCGGGGTACCACTTGGCTGATCGGCTCTGCTGGTCCGAAATTACCGAATCGGCTATTTCTTGGGCAGAACCGTATCTTTCATTGATTTTCCGACGCGAAACTTGAGGGTCGTTTTCGCCGGAATTTGAATGGTAGCGCCGGTTGCTGGGTTGCGCCCTTCGCGGGCTTTGCGCTCAGAACGTACGAGTTTTCCGAATCCTGGGAGTACGAACTCTCCATTGGACTTCACTTCGTTAGAAGCGAGGTTGGAAAGCTCTTCGAAGAATTCCTTCACTTGAGCGCGTTTCATGCCGGTTTTCTCGGCGAAATGGTTAATTACCTCGGATTGAGTCATCCGTCGTTTGCCTGATGCCGCTGTGGTCGCCATGGCGTGGTGTGATACCTCCGTCAAATGTTAATAATTGAAAAAGCTGATGCCGCAACATATATCATACACAGAGCGAGAAGTCTGCATAAAAACGCTATTTTTACGCTATTTTCGTTAATCTCCTACGTCTACTCCGCTTCAGGTTCGTGGCTTAGCGGGCTGCTCGTGGGAACGGGCACCGGAAAGTATGACGCAACTGACACCGTTGGGAGGTAAGAGCGAATTCCTCCCGTGTGGCCCGATCCTAAATAAGGTCGTTCACAGCACAGGAAGAATATCCACGCGAACAAGAGCGTCAACGGAGTCATTATCAGAACCGCCACGAAAGATTCAGGCAGGCCGAGTGACTCGAACCGGTAGGCTTCCATGATCACCAATTCGTGGGTCAAATAAAGCGAATATGAAAAAAGCCCAATTGGCGCCAGCACGCGCACGATCGCTGGGGCAAACGAGCGCCACTTACTTTCAGCGATAACCAGGCGATTAACCACAACGAAGAAAGCGATTCCCCAAACTGGATGCAAAAGAAGCCACACTCCCTGATGAGGGAGTGTGTTGGGCTGCAACAGGGGAAGTGTTTGAGTTAGGCCTATCGCGACCAGTGTTGCCGCGATGGCGACGCCGGTACGGCTGCACCATTTTGGAAGCACCACAATTCCGAGAGCGGCTTCAACTGCAAGCGCGCCGAGAGCCCATGTAAACCAATGTGAAAGTGCTGCTTCAGGTATAGGGATTCTAATCCCTGCCCAGTGCTCAACGGTCAATGCTGCGAGCAACCATGCCACGCGTGCTCCGAGGCAAACTAAGAGCGTCCAAACCCATCCGAGGCGCTTACGAAGAAAGAGCAGTAAGAAATAAGTAAGATATAGCTGCTCCTCAATGGCCAGCGTCCAAAAGACACCATTGATGCTGTAGGTAGTTCGGACATCAAGGTTATGGAGCATCAAGAGATGAAGAAGAACATCCCACAGGTACAGGGCAGTAACTTTGAAGGGAGTTGTGAAGCCAGCCACAGCAAGGTAAATGACGAGCGCACAAAGATACGGAGGATATAGGCGCTTGATTCGTCTTTTCCAAAAAACCTTAAAGTTGGCTCGCGGATTTATCTCAACCAGGCTGCGTCTGGCGACCTGAAGATGTATGCAGAACCCGGAGATAACGAAGAACAAAAAGACGCCGACGTAGCCGAGCGATGAAACAGCCCATAACGGCGAGAGCAATGAACTGGAAAGAGTTCCGCCATACGAGTGAGGTTTGAAACCTATCTCATGGTACAGAACAACGCCGATAGCGGCTGCACCACGTACAGCGTCAATGCTCCGCAGCCGTCCCGCGAGTTTTGGGATTGTGCTCACTGATTGTAGTTAACGATCGAGAAGATCGCAGGGTTGTTGTGAAAATGGCCGCCGAAAATGGCGACCACCAGATCATTAGAGAATGTGGTCGGGGCGAGAGGATTCGAACCTCCGACCTCTCGGTCCCAAACCGAGCGCACTACCAGGCTGTGCTACGCCCCGCAAAGAGATCTTATAATCGTCAAGCAAGGAGAGCATTCTAGCGACGGGTTTGGAAGCGGTCAAGACGCGTCCATCTGCGAGGAGGAGTTTGCGTCGTCAATCTGGCAAGACAATAAGAAAGCGCGCGTTGCCAAAAGCGCTTGAGCCCGATGGCTT
This sequence comes from Blastocatellia bacterium, assembly GCA_034665305.1. Classification (GTDB taxonomy): domain Bacteria; phylum Acidobacteriota; class Blastocatellia; order Pyrinomonadales; family Pyrinomonadaceae; genus DASXRU01. The sequence goes on from JAXDFZ010000024.1 coordinate 53,176, forward strand.
ATGCGATTCTTAACGGCAGGACTTAGCTCAGCCAGCGTCTTGTCATACCCGCTCGGCACAAATATCGGATCATAACCAAAACCTCCACTGCCGCGCGGCTGCAAAGTGATCATTCCCTCGCAGATTCCCGAAGCTGTATGGATAATTCTGCCATCGGATTCCGCAACGGCTATAGCGGAAACAAATCGGGCCGTCCGTTTAGGCTCCGGCACGCCAGCCAAATTTACCAACAAATGAGATACGCGATCCTGATCGGAGGCGCTTTCTCCAGAATATCGCGCTGAACGTACGCCGGGGGCACCTTCAAGCGCATCTACCTCCAAGCCGGAATCATCGGCGATTACATGGAAACTGATTTGTCTCGCGTATCCCCGTGCTTTTAGTTGAGCATTATCCGCATACGTTCGGCCGGTTTCTTCCACAGTGACAATGTCTTCGAATTCAGCTAGCGATCTTAATGTAAGTGGCAGGTGCTTCAGCATCTGTGCAACTTCTCGCAGCTTCCCAGGATTGGTTGTGGCAATGACGAGTGTGGGAAGGTTCATCATTTCGAAGAGAGCTCTCGTTGGATTTGGCCGGCTAGTGTGCCTAGCAAACCTGAGGAGGATCGAGTGACTCGCTCGAAACCTTCAGTCCCAATGGCGGTGGTTGTCACCGCATAAGGAAGCACCCGGAAGCTGTCGGCATAGGTGAGCTGTTGGTTGGAAGAATTGCTTATCAATGAAAACAATTCGCTCGTTGACTGAATGTCACGGGTATACGTTACGGTTACTGGCTTGGACGGTGCCGGGGCTGGTATGGCGTGCTTGAAGGCGGGTTGCGATGACAAAGACTCCCCGCGGGACTTAGTGATAAGACAACTCCGCACCGCCGTCGATGACCCCATGACCAAGTATTGATCCACAAAACTCGCCGCCAGTGAATCCTCGCCCACCGAAACCAGCATCTCATACCCGCTGACATTCTCTTTAGTCGATTTCACGCCGAGCCGTTGCGCGACCAGACCGCGCAACGCCTTTTCTTCTTTGACCTTCACTATGAGCACTGAATTCGCTCCATCCTCATCAAGCCGGGCGGTTAATATCTCACCGCCAATGGCCTCAAGAAAAACTTCAGGCTGATCAATTCCATAAGGAGCCAAAGTCGATTTGAGCAACGGGGTCACTAACACGGCGCCGATGATGTCCAAATGTGACGACAATGCTCGGTTCAAACCACGCCAAGCAAGGCTTGGGTTTTCAACCCTGTACTCAGTAACTGAGTAGACCTCTTGCGGCAAGAAGAGGTAAGGGCCAGGAGAGGCGCCTGTCCCACCGCCAGTCGACTCCTGAAGACCAGTGGTCAGATCTTGGGGCGCGGCTACGAAGTAGCTGTCCTCGAACATCCTGTTTTGAAATCTAAGGCTCCAACCTGCACTTTTGAACAGCTTGCCAGTCAGCCCGGCAAGAATCTGTTGTGCCTGGGGACTAGTCGCCAGGCCTTCAACGTGCGTGGGTGCGAGAGCAGCTACGAGTTTCCCTAATCCGTCGGTTGAGAGATAGCCGAAGGCAACGGCGGTGTCACTCCGAAGTTTCGAGCGCGTTAACTGCAGTTCCGAATTACCCATCAGGCTCTTTGCGCCTTCGCGCCTCGCTGCAATGCAAGCCAGAACGGCTTTCTCACTATTTCCTATAATTGCCTCAGTGTCGAAGAATCCCAAAACGATGCTGCGATTGTCATTCGTGGAAATCCATTCGGTGAATGAAAAGCCGTCTACTATCTTTCTAGTGTGCGTCGATTGTGGATAGATGCGGTGCGCGAGGTCACCAACACTTTTCTCAATGACCGGCATCATTCTGCCGGGGCTAGTATGCGTTTCGATGATGAGGGCGGCCGCAGGCCTAATCAGGAGCGTGCGTTCGTTATCGACGGCTTCCAGCCCAACTACCACAACGGCGAATTGCGCACGCGAGAGGATGACCTGCTCGCTGCTGCCTATGCCCGTCCAGAAGGCGACGCGACTGAGCCAGTTCACCCTTTGCAGTCTTGGCGATGAACCGCTTGCGTAAAGAGTCTCCCAAGCTTGAGTCTGGGTAATTCCCGATAGGATTGTTGGCAGATCGTTAATCTCAAGGTAGGCGAGGGCATCGCCCGGCGCATAAGCCGCCATATCAACCTTGGTTGGATGCGACCACCAAAGATAGGCGCCCAGGCATCCCAGGAGCAAGAACGCCAGTGTTAGCAATCGAGCGGCTTTCATCAGCGTCGCATGGTACGTCAACTTGACCACCCCAGCAACACGAACGTGAGACGGTCAAGGGTTGGTTATGCCAAACCGCACGAACGGAATTGAAGCGCGGCTTTGTCCATAATTAAGCTGGAAGTAGGGAGATTCAGTTCCAGAAAAGTCCCCTTTGCCTGTGCGGATACTGACGGTAGGTTCGATATTCCTTTACCCCACAGCAAGTTAAAAGCTGTAAAATCTGGTTGACAAGCAGGGGCCGGTGTTGTAGCCTCTGTCGTGGCGGTTGTAAGCCAATTGTTCGAGCTGGAACAGGAACCGTCTTCTTTGACTGAACTAAGGGCACACTTCGCGTGAGCGGAGGCCGCAAAGCCTACGGGAGTCATTGTCAAATTGACTCGGCTGGGTTGCACAGGTTGACCGGAAGTTACGCGCCAACCGCCCTCCAGAACATACGCCTTCCCCGCATCTACGGAAGCTTTAGCCTCTTCGAATACAAATCAGGCCTCTAAGGATGCAGCTTTCGTAGTTAGAGAAATCTGACACCGCAATCACTCATCACGTTGAAAGCCGTCACCGAAATTCTTCAGATGAACGCACTACGTAGAAGGACGTCGCGTGCTCGCCGAGTGCGCGCTCGATTGAGACGCCAACATCGCATTCGTTTCCGAATGGCAAGGAACCACTAAACATGTTTACACGTGGCATCAGCAAAAAAAATATGGTGGGCCTGGATATAGGCTCAAGTTCCGTGAAAGCTGTCGAGCTGCAAGGCAAGAACGGGAGCTTTCAGTTAATGAATCTCGGCTATGAGAATCTTCAGCCAGACTCGATCGTGGATGGCCAGATCATGGAGCTGAATAACGTTTCTAACGTAATAGCGAGCATCTTCACCGAACATAAGATTACGACGACCAGAGTAGCCGCAGGCGTTAGCGGACACTCAGTCATCGTGAAGAACATAGTGCTCCCTCAGATGAGTGAGGATGAGTTGCAAGAGTCTTTTAGCTGGCATGCAGAAGAGCACATACCGTTCGATATCTCTGACGTTAATCTTGACTACCAAATTACCGGCAAGTCATCCGATGCCCTCCATGTTCTGTTGGCGGCTTGCAAACGCGACAAGATCGCGAACGTCAAGCAAGCAATACAGCTCGCCGGCAAACAGCCAGCGGTGATCGATGTAGACGCCTTCGCCTTACAGAATTGCTACGAGTTGAATTACCAACCACAACCGGGACAGATCGTCGCGCTCCTGAATGTTGGTGCCTCAACCACGAACATCAACATTCTTAATGGTGCTCGATCGGTCTTTACGCGTGATGCATCTGTGGGAGGGAATCAATACACCGGGCTCCTCCAGAAGGAGTTGGGATTGACGTTTGAGCAAGCAGAGGCGGTCAAACGCGGGCAGATGCTTCCCGAAGGAGTTGAAGCACGAGCCATCGAACCGATTCTCGAAACTGTGTCCGACATCCTGGCGCTTGAGGTTCAGAAAACGATGGACTTTTATCGAGCGACAGCGGAAGAAGGCGAATCGGCTGTCCAGAAGTTTCTGATTTCAGGCGGCGGCTCCAAACTGAGCGGCCTGATGGAATACTTGGCTAATCGATTTGAGATTCCGGTCGAGGTTTTTGATCCCTTCCGTGAGATTCGCGTGGACGCCAGAAGTTTCGACCCAGATTACATGCGGGACGTTGTGCCAGAAATGGCCATCGCCGTTGGCTTGGCACTGAGAGGAGTGGACGCCCGATGATTAGAATCAACCTTCTGGAATCGGTTACTGATCGGCCGAGCGCCGTCAGCCTTGTTGAGGACCGGGTGGCGAGCCCGTGGACGCAGACGTTGCTGTTAGCGTTGCTGATGGGAGCGTTGGCGGTGCTGGGAATGGGATACGACCTTGTCAGTTCGCGCTCACAGCATGAAATCGCGCGCAAGGAGCTGGACAAGCAGCAGCAGATTAATGCGCAGATGAACGCGGTTAATAAAGAGCGCGCTGATCTTGAAAAGAAAATCAAAGATATTCAGGTAAGAATCGACGCGATTCAGAAGCTCAGGGCTTCCCAGCAGGGGCCGGGTTTTGTCCTGAGGGAAATCAAAGATCGATTTGATGGTGTTCCCGGGCTGTACCTGAAGAGCGTCGAACAAAAAGAAGGCGAGTTGATTATCAAGGGTGAATCGCCGAACGAAAATGCTGTAACGCGTTTTGGGCAAAGCCTGGAATTCTCATCAGGCGTGTTCACCAATCTGAACATAGAAACGCAAAGGGAAGTTGCTCAAGTCAAGACAAGCGCCGGAGGCGGATCGGCGGCAGCCGCTGACGATCCAAACGCCTTTAAGCCCGAGGTCGTGACCTTCACGATCAAATGCAACTACTCGCAGCCGAATGGGCCCCAGGCCGCCGCTCAGTCGCCAAGCCCAGCTAACCAGGTTGCCAAGAAATAGATCACGGGAAACTTTTGGAAAGGCCTTCGTCATGAAAATTGGAAACATACAAACTCTTCCCTGGTACTTGCGGGCAGCCATGTTCGCTGCCGTGGCTGGCCTGATGTATGCCGGCTTCTGGTACTTCGTAACCCGTAGTACCCGCGCTGAAACCAAAGAGCTCAATGACAAGATCGCAGAACTCTTGCCTAAGAATGCTCAAGCTCAAATCGCCTCTCAGCGTTTGAATGAGTTCAAGGTTGCCTACCAGAACAGGCAGGAAGAGTATGACGAACTGAAGGCGCTTCTTCCGGAGCAGCGCGAGATCACGATGGTACTGCAGGGCGTGCAGGACAGAGCGCGTAACTCGGGACTCTCATTGCGAAAGTTTATCCCGAAGGACGACGTCCAACAGGAGTTCTATAGTGGCAAAAAGATCGATGTAGGCGTTAATAGTTCCTTCGCAAGTTTGCGCTCGTTCTTTGATCAGATGGCCCACTATCAGCGCATCGTTTCAATCACCAACTTTGAAATTAAGCAAATGGATAGACAGGCTCCTGGCAAAACCGTGGAAGCCAGGTTTGATTTAACCGCCTATTACGTTTCTGCTGAGAAACTGCAAAAACAAGCCGGCGGTCAGGCTCCAGCCGCGCCAGCACCCGCACCGGCAGTTCCTGCCCCAGCGAAAGCCCAGTAACACCTTGCCAACTTCGGATCAACGCTCAACTGGAAATAAAACAATGAAGCATCACAGACAAATCATTCATGGAAGTCTCGTCGCACTGTTGCTCTCGTTCGGTGCGCAACAAGTCGGCGCTGCGCCGTTTACCCCCTATCAGGACCCAGTTGCGGAAAAGACAGTTTCCCGCGGCAAAGGTGGACGGGATCCCTTCAAGAAATATGAAGTCCCCGCACCGAAGGTCGTGAAGAGTGCCATCTTGGCGGTTCCCTCGATCCAGGAACGGATTGATCGCTATAAAGCCCAGAAGATCGCTGCCATGAATGCCCGCATCGCACCTCCCAAACCCACCACCGCTCTGCTACTGGGTGAAGTCCAGGTAACCGGAATCTTCCGCACGCCCCGCGGATACGCGGCGATGGTGGAAGCCCTGCCAATCAAACTCTCCTACGTGATTTATCCTGGCGAAAAGTTTTTCGATGGCCAACTTGTGGCTATTGAGGAAAGCCGGCTCGTGTTCAGACGCGAAACCGTGTGGATCAGTGGCAAGCGAGATTATGTCGTAGAGATTAAACCCCTGCGCCAAGCCAGCCTTGTTAACTCCATGATGGCCATTAAGGCCCCTGCCGAAGCTCCGGCCCCCGAGCCTGAGAAAAAACCGGACGACAAGTCTGTTGTGCCGGATAAACCCTAACGATCAATTCAGCCGGAAGCGTGGAATCCGCGCGACTGGCAAAAACGTGTAGACCTAAGTAGTGGATTGGGCGACCTTGCTACGTCAAGACCGCCTTTTACTTGAAAACCAGATGTGGACGCTCGCGCAGTGCGGCGCGCGCTTTTTCAGGTGATTTAGAACCTGATCCGAGCGTAGCGTGTGGGCGATCGGTTCACGACTCCCGAGGAGGGAAAAATGTTCAACATGCCCCCATTTTCTGTGGCGATCAGGAGACTAGCGCTCGTCTTCTCCTTCGTTTGTTTGCTTAGTGCCGTGGCCGTTGCAGGACCGTTGCCAATGGCGATCGGGATTGATGTGACTACTGAGGGAGGGACAACCTTCCTAACAATCGCAGGCACGTCTCCGATGTCATATTCGGTGCTGAAGCCGGATTCGCGGACCTTGATTATCAATTTGCCGGGGGTCAATACATCTCGATTAGCGCACGCTTATGCCATCGATACTCCACTGGTCAAGGGCGTAACGATAGAACGCATGGCGGCTGCGAACAATCTGAGCATCAACGTCGTCCGAGTGTCGTTGCGAACATCTGTGATCGATCGATCACAGATGGCTGGCAACAACCTCGTATTTGTCCTTGCACCGGCGGTTCCAGCCGAGGCGCCCAAGTTCGCTGCGACGGCCTCACCGTCACGCGTCCAGATCGCAGCCGTTGGCGCTCTTCCGCCCGGTGCCGTCAGCGAGGCCGTAGCCCGCGAAGTGCATGCCGATGACTTGCCGGCACTACAGCAGCCTTCGCCGACACCGATTCGTACCGGCATCTCACCCGCCGCTGACAACAGGATGCCGCAATCCGATCAGGGTGCGCGATATGGTCAACCGGGATTCGTTGGGGAGCCGATAAATCTGAATGTGGTGAACGCCGACATTCGCGACATCCTCAACTACATCACTGAGCAGTACGGCGTGAACTTCTTGATGGATAAATCGGTTCAGGGGGTCCCCGTGACCGTAAACGTCACGGATGTGCCGTGGAACATCGCCCTCGAATCAATCCTACGCTCGCAAAGGCTGGGCGCTGAAGTTAACGGCAATATTCTGCGCGTCGCCGCCATCGAAGTGTTGGCAGACGAAGCCGCAAAGCAGGAGAAAGTCTCAGCGGCCAGGCTCAATAACTCTCCTCTCGTAACTGAAATAATCCGCTTAAATTATGCTCGCGCCTTGGGCACTCTCTCCGGAGCATCCGGAGGAACCGCGGTGTTCACCGGAGGCGTTGGCGCCACCACCCAGTATATGCAGGAGCAATATAATGGTGGTGCTTTTACGATTCAGGAAAATGGATCAAACCTGGGTATCTTACCTATCATTCAACGGCGTCTGTCACGACGTGGCAGTGTCGAAGTCGATGGTCGTACCAACACCCTGATCATCACAGACGTGCACGAAAACATTGAGTCGATACGTCAACTGGTTGGGCTGCTCGATCAACCGGAACCTCAGGTTGAGATCGAAACACGGATTGTGATTGCCAACCGCAGCTTTAGCCGCGACCTGGGCGTTCAGCTGAACGCTCTCGCCCTTAACATGGGCACTGGTGGCACGGCCGGCTTCGGCACCGCACCTGGTTCCCCAATCGCCGGTGGGGGAGGCAGTGCTAACACCATCGGTCTAAGACCTCCCGGCATCCCGCAGGGCATCGTCAATCCATCAGGAGCCCTCGGAGCCAATCTCCCCAATACAGTTATTGGCTTGACCACCGGCGTGATCGGCACCGCTCAAATTAGTGCGCTTATCACGGCAGCCGAAAGCAGAGGTCAGGTTAAAATTGTCGCGACCCCGCGGGTTACGGCGCTCAACAACCGTCCCGCCCAGATAGAGAGTGGTCAGCAGATTCCGGTCGTGACACCTCAAAGCGGTGCTGGTAACACTGGTGGCGCGCTAATCTTTACCACCACCTTTGTGTCTGTCCCGTTGCGTCTCTCCGTCACGCCTCAAATCACTGATGCCGGCACAGTCATACTGCGCATCGTAGCGGAAAACAACAGCGTCAATACCGCGGTAGCCATCAATGGCACTCCGGGAATTGACACTCAACGAATGTCATCTGAAGTTCTCGTGCCGGATGGAGGTACGACAGTAGTAGGTGGGGTGCTGGCTTCTAACGAAAACGAGGTCCAAAACCGCACACCAGGCCTCGGCGGCATTCCCATTCTGGGAAATCTCTTCAAACGTAAACTGGTCACGCGGCAGTCGACGGAGATTCTGTTCTTCATTACGCCGCGGATTTATCGACCCGACTACCAGGGTCGACCGATGGCGCCGGTGGTAAGCACGGGGAATCGTACCAACACGATTTCGCAGCCTGTGCCGATGGGCAATCCGCCTACCAACACTCCGAACCAGACGCAGCCCTCGTCGGATAAAGAAGCTCCTGCTAAGGAGCCGACGACGTCGCCTGCGCCTCCCACTAAACCACAACAATAGTTCGTTTCCTTTGAAAGGCTCCGTCGAAGCTGATAAAAACTGAAATACCAAGCAGCTGGAAGGAGTGCTGAGCATGTTCAAACAAACACTGGAAACGATCTTGGCAAAAACGGATGGAAGCCTCGGCGCCCTCATTATGGGCGCCGACGGCCTTGCCGTTGAAACAGTCTTCTCAACTGGGGGCCGCGATGCGAACCTCGACGTTGCCGCCACCGAACTAACCTCGCTTGTGCGAAACGCGAACCGGTCGGGAGATGACCTGGGACTCGGAAACCTGCGAGAGTTAGTGTGGGTTCTTGATGGTGTAACTTTGGTTGCAAGGTTATTCAATCGCGAATACTTCCTGGTACTGGCGATCAAACCGGACGGTAATCTCGGTCGCGGCCGGTACGAAATGCGCAAAGCCGAGCTGGCCCTTGCCAAAGAGTTCACCGTTTGATCGCTGCACCGCATTTCTCCATTCAATCCTCCTAATGAAATCGTCTAGAAACGCAACTGGAATCTTGCGCAGTTCCGCGCGGCTGCTTGCCTTGATAATGGGCTTGCCGGCACTCGCCTGTGCCGTCACGCTCCAGGCCCAGGTTGATGAGGTTCGGACGGGCGATCGCATCGTCGTTAGTAACATTAACCGGCCGTTGCTCGTGAAACTAAAAGGCATCGCTTCACCGGAGAAGGGCCAGCCTTTTACGGACGAAGCGCGGGAACGCTTAAGCGCTCTCATACTCAACAAGACTGTTAGCGTCGAATACTCCCAACTTGAAAAGGGCTGGCTGGTCGCTAAGGTGACGTGCAATGGCCTGGATATTGGGGCCCAACTGGTACGTGACGGCGTAGCCTGGTATGACCGCGCCAATGAGTGGGCGCTGAATGAGTCTGATCGTCTGATTTATGCTAAGAGCGAAGAAATGGCCCGGAATGAAGGGCGCGGACTGTGGCAAGCCGAACAGCCTGTTGCTCCGTGGCAATATCGCGAGAGCCAGGCCATCCAAGTAGTCGGCCCAGTTGCGCCGCCACCACCAGCACCGTCGCGAATGGCGCGTAGAGAGAACGCCCCCACTCTTTCAAGTAACGATCTCGTTGGCACGCCGATCGGACCTGGATCTATTGCCGGTCAACCGATCTATAGACAGCTATTTGCAGGAGGCTTGCCCGATTCCTGGCGCCGCTTTGAATCGCCGGGAAAGGACTTCTCGATCCTGGCGCCCGGCGACGGCACCGAAGTAACTTATTCAGTCTTGGATGACCGAGGCCAGGCCGTTGAATTTCATTATCTGGTGGGGACCGTCAAACAAACGCTGTACGCACTCTTATCGACCGTTGCTCCGAACGATCATTATACCGACGCCTCGGTCGCCACTGAGGCCGTCGAAGGATTGCTGCACGGATTTAATGGCGGTAGCCGTGACAGAGCCTTCGCGGTTGAGGCGGAAGTCGTGCGTGACGTTCAGCAGACGGGGTACGCGGGAAGGCAGTACAAGTTACGCGGTGGGCCGATGACCGGTTTGGTCCGCGTCTTATCGAAACGCATCGGCGATAAACGCAAGGTCTTTGTACTTTTCGTGCTGAATGGTCCGGCCGGAGACTCCGACGGTACAGAGTTCCTTAATTCTCTTCGGCTCAAGGGGTAATAGGGAAGGACGTTGGCATATGCGAATCAAGTAAGGCCGCCTTTTGAAGGCGGCCTTTTGCATTATGCAAGATGATTTCAGTTCTGCTCAGTCCGACTCACTCGGGTAAGCGGACATAAGGCATGCCACGCAAGATTATGCGTTGCCGTCGGATAACGCGCTTTTGATGCAACTGCGGATTGAAGACTGTCCTGGGATTAGGAATCATCGCAGAGAGATAAGCGGCTTCGCGCGCATTAAGGCCAGCTGCCGACTTGTGAAAATAATATTGCGAAGCTGCTTCAGCGCCATAAACCCCATCGCCCCACTCAATCACATTCAAATAGAGCTCGAGGATCCGTCGTTTCGATAATTCACGCTCGAGGAAGTATGTGATCACGGCTTCTCGTGCTTTGCGCACAAAAGATCGCTTGTTAGAAAGGTAGAGATTCTTGGCAAGCTGCTGAGTAATCGTAGAGGCGCCGCGTTTGAAGTCAGGCATCTGGGGAATCCAACTGGAAGAATCATCGCCTTCCTGTTTCGCTTCTTTTTCCGCCTCACGCTGAGCTTGCTCCCAGGCTTTTTGAATCGCGCCGTAGTCGAAACCGTTATGAGTTGAAAAATTAGTATCCTCGCCCGCCAGCACAGCACGCCATAGATTCGGGGAGATCTTCTCAAGCGGAACCCAGGTTTGCCAACGCTTAGGTTGTTCGCCGCGAGCGACGGCTTCGCGGGCTCGAGTTTCAATGAGCGATGTTGTCGCGGGATTCTGATTCTTTAGGACTGACACGCCGGGGAAGGTCGCAACTTCAAAGATAAGTGCGCCTATGGCGATTCCAATCAGACTCAAGAAAAAGTATTTAAGAAACTGGAGCATGTTGCTTCGAAGTGTTGCGTCGCTAATCTTATCAGTTGTAGTCCGTCACGTATTCGCCCGAGGGAAACGTTTCGAAAATTACTTCGCTTCAGCCCTCGGTATGGCGACCCAATATCCTCGTCGCACAATCCTTCGACGTCACCGATAAAGTACCGGCGGCCCAGCAAACCTGCAAGAGGCTGGGAGAACCGTGCCTTTAATGGTTTCTGTTAGTTACCAGCTGAAGTTGTTGAATTTGGCAAACTTGTCCCCGGATGAGGAAAGTAAGCCTCGCTGCTGGTCGTGTGCGCCTGTTAAGACAGTTCTGGGTTGGGTTTAGGAGATCTCGCTACATGAAAAACACCGTTGCAGCCGTTGCTTTAGTCTTTCTCATAGTGCTGAGCATTCACGCCCAAACGCAAAAAGCGCCCCCAGTCTTGAAACCTGCAAGTCCAACAGTTACCGCGCCGAAAGAGGCAACAACCGCGGCAGATGACGAAGCATTGGATGTCGACGAGGACAGCGTTATCAAGTCATCCACCAGCCTCATCAGCGTTCCCGCAGTAGTTTTAGATCGGAATGGCCGTTACATCCCGAACTTGTTAAAGGAAGACTTCCGCATCTACGAAGACGGAGTTGAGCAGGAGGTCGCCTATTTCGCCCCAGTGGAAAAACCATTCACAGTCGCGCTAATGCTCGATGCCAGTGGTTCAACTCAAGGGCAGTTGGCCCAATTGCGAGCGGCTGCGAACGCCTTCATAAGTCAGTTAAGGCCAAATGACCGGCTCTTGATCATGACCTTTGACGGATCAATCCACGTTCTCGCAGAGCCGACTGACGTGAGCAACATACGAAAAACCAAGATCCAAATTCCTGAGGTTTCTGATGGCACCGTCCTTTATGACGCGGTTGATTATGTTCTGAATACGCGCCTGGCAAAGGTGCAAGGTCGCAAGGCAATCATATTGTTTACGGACGGCGTAGACATGAGCAGCAAGGCCAGTTACAAACGCAACGTGCGTGATGCGGAAGAGCAGGACGTGCTAATTTACACGGTTAAATACAACACGCTGCCGCAACTGCCCGCCCGTCTGGCAGGCATTGCCAATGAGAAAGCAAGAGAGCGCGTCCGCGAAAGAATGATGAAGAAGTATGCAGTCAGTGACACATACATGCGGGAACTTGCGGACAAGACAGGCGGGCGATCGTATCGTGCCGAGGATTTATCGGATGTTCAAAACGCCTTCGGAGCAATAACCCGCGAGCTGGGTATGCAGTACAGTTTAGGTTACTACCCGAAGGTGGCAGCGACTGCAGGAGGGCAACGCAGTATCAAGGTGCGGGTGCGGCAACCGAACTTGGTCGTGAGAGCGCGGGATAGCTACGTGGCCGGCGGTCCAATTGCCAAAGCCAGCGCGGGCGTGTATTAAGCACCCGCATCTGCGCATCAGTATTGAATCAAGCTGCCTTCGCGTTTAGCGCGCCGCACGGCGCGGCCAAATACCCACAGCGAAAAGGGCAGCAACACGCCGAGAAAAATCAGCAGCATCATCAGGGGATTCCACACCTCAGAAAGTCCCTGACCCTCCAAAAGCACGCGCCGAATCCCATCCAATCCGTAGGTCGAAGGTAAGACTCGCGAAATGCCGCTAACCGTAGTGCCCGCGTATTGTGTTAATAATTGCGTCGGAAAAAATACGCCAGAGAAGAGTGCGGAACCAGTTCCCAGGAAAACGCCAAACGGGTCGCCGCGCTTGAACACCATCGCGAAACTCGCCGAAAGTATTCCCAAACAAGCGAGCACCATGGTCGTCAATAACAGAAAAAGCAAAGCCAGCACGAAACTGCCCTGATAGTGCACATCAAAGAACAGCCAGCCAAAGAACAGGTAAAGAAACGAAAAGAACGTTGCCTGCACGAAATCCCACGCGGAGCTGGCTACGATCACAGTCGGCAAACTGATTGGAGTTAGGAGTACGCTTTCCAGCGTGCCCTGCATCTGTTCCTGACGGATGGCGTTGGCCAAACTGGAAAACCCCGTCATGAAATAATTCAGGACCGCCAGGCCGGTCAGCCACGCCGCCAGGGGGTCTCGCCATTGCGAAAATCTCGGATCAGCAAATCCAACAAAGATCTTGGATATGAAGAAGAACGTGGTGACGATGATCAAGATGGAAAGGATGCGCAGGAAGAACTGCATACGGTAACTGAGCGTGAGCCGAATATCTCGCACGAGAAACGCCCGCACCCGTCGCAGTAAAAGTATGAATGAGTCAGGTCCGATCATGCTTTCCCACTTTAGCTGTCCTGGCTGTTCGTCGCGTCTTTCTCTTTTTCATAACTCTCAAGAACGTCGAATAACGTGGCACGTTCGGTGTCTATTGAGCGAATCAGCGCATTGTGATCGTGCAGGAATCTGAGCACCTGATCCAGGGTCTCATCTCCAGCTTTCCTGGTCAGAGACACGACCCATTCATCATCGCGATCCGTGTTCGACAATTCGAACTGTAGTTCTTCATTGTGGAGCCCGCTGCCCACAGCATTACCGTCGGCTGAAACGAATGTAATCTTGATGTGCTCGCTTTCGTTATGGAATTGCCGAAGCTTTTTCGGCGAATCGAGCGCCAGGATGCTGCCCCCGCCAATAATCGCGACTCGCTCGCATAGCTCTTCCACCTCCAGCAAATTGTGCGAAGTCAGTAACACGGTAACGCGGGAGCCTTCGGTTGTCAGTGACTTTATGAGTGAGCGCATCCGCGCCGCGGCCAATGGATCAAGTGAGCGCGTGGGCTCGTCAAGTAACAGAACCGGCGGATTGGCAAGCATTGCGCGCGCCACCGCGAGCCTTTGTTTGTTGCCAGTCGAAAGTTCGCCAAAGCGGCGGCGTGCCAGATCCTGAAGTTCGAAGCGCTCCATTAGTTCGCGAATTCTTTTGCTCGCGGCGATTTCAGATAGACCATAGAGCCGGGCAAAAAAGACCAGGTTTTCTTCGGCGCTAAGCCGCCAATAGAAACTTCGTTCTTCGGCAGTCGCGAGGCCCACCTGCCGGCGAACCTCTTCATCGTTGCGCACGCTGTCGTAACCCTTCACGGTTACGGAACCCAAAGTGGGCTGGACGAGCGTAGCGATGATTTTGGTCAGCGTGGTTTTGCCCGCGCCATTTGGTCCAATGAGCCCGAATATTTCGCCTTCGCGAATATCAAATGAAACATCGCGCAGGGCTTCGACTGGTGGTTTGAAGCGTTTCCTGAAGAGTTTTTTTAAGCGCAGGAACGAAACCGGGTAGGTCTTGGAAATGTGATCGATGGAGACGACACTCTTGCGCTCGGGTTTTTGTGACAGGGCAATAGTGTCGGGCGGTTCCGTCAAAGTCATAAGCGGCGGCGCGCACGCGCGGTCAGATTGCCTTATCGTTTGCGCTGTCGCGGATCGAGATACTCACGCAGCCCGTCACCGATAAAGTTGAAAGCCAGCACTGTTAATGCGATGGCTATGCCCGGAAAGATAAGCGCGTGCGGCGCGTTCTGGAGCGTGGATAAGTCGCGAGCTTCTTCGATCATGACTCCCCACGAAGGGGCCGGCGGTGGCACACCGAGACCCAGAAACGACAGCGATGCTTCGGATAAAACCGCGCCTGCCATGCCCAGGCTCGCCTGCACGATTAGTGGTTGAATGGCATTCGGCAAAATGTGAATAAACAGAATGCGAAGGTCACCCGCGCCCAGCGCTCTTGCCGCTTGAACAAAATCGTATTCGCGAACTTTCAGCACCTGTCCTCGAATCAACCGCGCATAACCGACCCAGCCGATGATGCAAAGCGCGAAGATCAGTTTGTTCAAGCCTGCGCCCAAAAACGCTACCAGAGCAATCGCCAGCAGCAAACCGGGAAACGCCAGAAATACATTGAAGACGTAGCCCGAAAGGATCCGATCGATCCAGCCGCCGTAGTATCCCGCGAGCGCCCCCAACAACGTGCCAACCACCGCGGAAACTGTGACCACGATGATACCGACCCTGAGAGAAATGCGGGCGCCGAAAACTACCCGCGCAAAAATGTCGCGCCCGGTTGAGTCGGTGCCAAACCAGTGCGACGCATTGGGCGCGAGGTAACGAATCGAAAGGTTCGTCGCGCCGACATCCTGCGTGGCAATCCAGGGCGCAAAGATTGCGACGATCAGGATCACCACAACGATGCCGATGCCGATGATGGCCAAACGATTCATGAAACTCGTATCCTCGGATCCAGCCAGCGATAGATCATGTCTGTCAGAGAGTTTGCGGCGATATAAGTCACGCTAATCGCGAGCACGCAGCCCTGTACGATCCGGTAGTCGCGCTTACCGATACCGTCTTCAACCAGCAACAGGCCCAAGCCGGGCCAGCCAAAAATCTTTTCCGTGATGATGGCTCCGGCCAGAAGCACACCGAGTTGCAACCCGATGATTGTAACTACGGGGATAAGGCCGTTCTTCAGCACATGTTTGTAAACTACTTTTCTTTCACTCAAACCCTTCGCGCGGGCGGTGCGGACGTAATCCTCGCTCAATTCCTCAATTACTGAGGAGCGCACCATGCGGGTCAGAATCGCCGAAAGCGCTGCACCGAGCGTGACTGCGGGCAGGATTATGTCGCTCCAGTCAAAGCGTCCGGACGGCGAAAGCCATCCGAGCTTTACGGCGAAGACGTAAACCAGCATCGGGCCAATCACAAAGCTCGGCAAACTGATACCGAGTAACGCAAACACGGAGGCAGCATTGTCGGTTAATGTCCCACGATTCTTGCCGGCCAGCACGCCGAGTGGGATTGCGATCGCGACCGCGATCAGTAGCGCGGCCACGGCGAGTTCAATCGTGGCCGGGTAGCGTTCCAGAATCAGATCCCATACCGGGCGATCGGTCCGAAAACTGCGACCGAGATCACCGTGCAGCAGGGAGCGCCAGTAATCCACGTAACGGTTGTCGCTCCCGTCCCAGCGAAAGTGCCGCTGCCCATTCTGATCCTGAGGAAGAGAAAAAAAGAATGCCGGTCGATCGAGTCCGTGTTTCTGACGGAACTGCTGTAGTTGATCGGGAGTCGCTTGCTCACCGAGTACCGACACGGCGGGATCGCCGGGAACCAGTTCCACAAGGAGTGTCACCAGCGACACAACGGTCCATACGACAAGGACCAGCATCGCGAGGCGGCGTAGCAAGCCGAAGGCTTTATGCTTCATAGGAATTTTTCATTACCGTTAACAGGAACTGCGGCGTATCCAGCGCGCCGATCGTAATCGTTAGCGGGCAGTGAAAATGCTAATACTGAAAGACTGGGAAAGCGAGCCGGATAATAACAGATTGGATGAGGGACAGGATATTAACGATTAACTTCGCACGGGATGGTTGCAGCGAGTGAGACGGCGCCCGAAGTGGGACGAATAAAAGCGTAGCCCGAGGAGACTCATCTCACTGGCTACGAGTTTGGCCCCGACAACCTCCCTCGATGCCCGTTTCAACGAATCCTTCGGACTACGCCTTTATGGTTGCATTACTCACAAAGATGTTTGCGCTGCAACCAATCTCAATTGCCGGGTGAGGGAAGACGTGCCCGGCTTAAAGCTACGATCTCAAAAATGCTACGATCTCAATCTGAGATCTCAAATCTCAAATCTCAAATCTCAAATCTCAAATCTCAAATTTGAAATTTGAAATCTCAATACCTAAACGCCGCGCTGCCCCATGTGAATCGCCGCGACTCCACCGGTCAGGTTTTCCCACTCCACGTTTACCAGGCCCGTGTCTCGCATCAGCCCGGCAAGTCCCGCCTGATCGGGGAATTTCACAACTGAGTCCGGCAGATACTGGTAAGCGCTACGCGCGCCGCTAATTAATCCGCCAATCTGCGGCAGCAGGCGCTTGAAGTAAAAGTCGAATGCCTGGCGAAAGCTTCGTGACTCAGGCTTCGAGAATTCAAGGATCGCCAACCAACCGCCGGGCTTTATCACTCGCATCAGTTCTTTCAAACCCTGTTCCGTATCCGCTACATTGCGCAAGCCAAAGGCAATCGTCACAGCGCCAAAGGCGCCGTCGGAAAACGGAAGCAGAAGGGCGTCAGCTTCAACAAACGGAATGCTAGCTGTTTTGCCGCGCGCTATTTCCAACATTGGCGCACAGAAATCCAGCCCGACGACGGATCCCCCAATCGTTTCAAATATCTGAATACTGAGATCGCCAGTGCCGCAAGCAACGTCCAGGATGCTACAGCCACGACCAACCTTGGCGAGCAATCTCGCCGCTATCAGCCGGCGCCAGCGCTTGTCGGTATTCGCCGACAAGAGATGATTCAAAAGATCATACCGTCCAGCTATGCGCGAAAACATTTCACGCACGCGCGCAGCATGGTCCGCGGGCTTTGCGGTTGTTTGATCGGCTTCAGTTAAGCCCATAAGGTTTGGCGTTTGGTTGCAGGCGCCTTGCAAAAAATTTGCAATTGTCAGGGCTTTTTCGCGGCTGGTTGAGGTGTGGTGGCAGGCTTAGCTACGGGCTCGCCCAGGATTTCGACCTTTTCGCCGGTCATACTCTGTTTGATCTCGTTGTTGTTTCCCAGAACCACCGTCGCCAGCGGCCGGTCCTTGAATAGACGGATCGCAACTTCCTGTATGTTTGCCGGTGTCAGATTGCGCTGTACAGCCGCCTGGTCAGCAACAGGTTTTAGTTTGAACGTATCTACGTCGAGCCATAGATCGATCAACGAGCCCGGATCAGAAAGACGCTTGCCAATCTCTGCCGCGATTTCGTTGCGCGCTTTTTCGAATTCGACAGCGGAAGGCGGAGTGGTCATCAAAGACTTAATTACAGTTCGCGCGGCCGCAATCGCTTTCGCCGCGTCTGCATTCTTTACTGACGTTCCCATCACAAAAAGTCCCGGGACCATGTGAGCCTCATGGCGCGCAAAGACGGGCGCTTTTGCGGAACTGCTCAGCGCCGCCTGCCAGCGGTCACGCCCGACCACAGCCAGCAGGCTTGCGGCAACCGCATCGCGATCGGCGCGCGCCAACCCGCGAGTTGCGAGGCGGATTTCCGCCTCTGAGGCGCCGACGTGGTTGACGATCAGGATCTGTTCGTTCGGAGGTTCCGGTTGGCGAAAAGTCGCCGGGACTAGTCGATCGCCTTTGCGCCAGTTTCCTAACAACTGCCGCAGTGTTCGCAGCACCCGGCGCTCGTCTACGCCGCCGGCAACAACCAGGGTGGCATTATCGGCATTCAGAAACCGCTCGCGCGCCAGCATCAGGTCGCCACGGTCAATCCGGCTAACCGTCTCAGCCGCTCCCGCTGCTGGCCGGCCGTAGGGAAACTCTCCGAACAATCGCGTTGCGATAGCGCGGTCCGCGATCGAAGCAGGCGTGGCGTTGGTGTCGCGCAAAATTTGTACGCGGGCCTCACGAAGCTTAGCGACGTTTTCCGGCGTCAACGGAGTCGATACGAGGGCGTTGCGGAGCAGTTCGATCATGCGCTCAAACTCGCCGGCTCGCCCTGACATGGAGATGGTCATCCCGTCATAGTCGGTCGTCACGTCCAGTCGTCCGCCCAGTTCATCCGTAAAATACTGTCGGGTTTCTGCTTCGGGAAATAGAACGTCCCCCAGCAGTGCCATCAGGCCCGCTTTGCCCGCCAAGTCGTACGCCGCACCGCTATGAATCCTCATTTTCACCGCAACGTTGGCATCCCCGGGTTTGGGCCATAAAAGAATCTGAAGACCGTTCAGGAGCTGCTGCCGGGCCGGCTCCGGCGGTGCGGATTGTGCCAAACCAGCCGCCGCCGTCGACAAAAGGAGGACGGCAACGATGAGCAGCCGCGTGCCGGCAAAGCCTGAAAACGAAACCAGTCTGTTCATAAATGTGTGAAAACGTTGGGAAAAATGGAGACTACAGTTGACTCGCGCCCGTGGCAATCCATGGTTATTGGGAGTTTTCAATTCATTGGGAGAGCGGGCTGTGATGCGAAAAAAAACAGTTTAGATGCCGATCACCTGAGCGTCAACCGTTTGGCCGAAAGACGCATCAAAGGTTTGACCAAAGCCGCTAATGGCGAACAACTGCGCCAGCTTTTGCCGGCGAAATGCCGAAACAGTCATTGTATAGTGCATTTATGGCGGCCGGGTTGGGACGGCAAGAAAAAGTCACGACCTTTGCCTATCCTTTCGCCGGTTGAGGGTAATAAGCAGTAGGAAAGCAAGTTCCTGCAGGATCGAGTGCTTTGATTGCCTGATACAGACACAGACGAACGGTTGCTCGCAAAAGCAGCTGGCGGAGACGAAGCGGCTTTCCAAACTCTGTATCTACGGTATCGCGATCCAATTTTTCGCTTCGCGTACAGACTGATCGGGTCGGGGGCTGCGGCTGAAGACGTAACGCATGATTGTTTTTTGAGTCTGATCAGGCAGCCTAATAAGTTCGATCCGCAGCGGGCGTCCTTTCGTACTTATCTCTATGCTGCGGCCCGTAACCAGTCGCTGAAGTATTTCAGCCACACCGGGCGCGAAGCTTCGCTGGATGAGTTAACGAATGAACCGGCGATCGCCGAAAGGCAACAGCCGGTACACAGAATTCTCGATGCCGAGTTATCAGTCCAGGTACAACAGGCAGTAGCGGACCTGCCACCCTTGCAAAGGGAAGCACTGATTCTCTTTGAATATGAAGAGCTATCGTTGATAGAAGTTGCAGAGATTGTGGGCGCAGACGTCGGAACCGTAAAGGGAAGACTTTTCCGCGCCAGGGAAAGACTGCGACGAGATCTCGCCCAGTATTTCAATATTGGCAGAGAAATTGTTACAGTTGAGAGGGCCTGAAATGAGTGATAATGAGGCTCAATTGATAAGTGATGAGGATCTTAAAAGCCTGCTGGAAAGCTGGGCGCCACCGGATCCGTCCCCTTCGCTTGATAGGCGGATGACTGCAGCCTATCGAAGCACCGTAAACGAAGCAGTCAAGTCGTTAAGTCCAGTGGTCGATCCCCAAACGCGTAGCGAGGTAGCAAAGATGAAATTCTGCAAAACCTGTCAGGAAGAGTTTGCTGATAAATTCAGTTTCTGTCCTGTTGATGGTACGCCGCTGGCGGCGGTTTCCGCGCCGGTGGAACCAGTGAGTGCTCCGGCGACAGCCCCTGTTACAGCCGCTGTCGCAGCTGCCCTGTTAACCGGTGACGGCTCCTCGGCAATCCCCACCTATAGCAATGAGTATCACCTGACCATCATTGAAGATGCGGGCTTGTTTAGTCGCCTCTCGGCAGAGGTGCGCGGCGTGGCTCAGGACTCACAATTGACCTGGCCGGAATTCAAGCGCGATCCATTTGGTTTCACGAAGCGCTCGGTCGGCGCATACAGCACCGCCGGGTGGCGTTTCCTTAGCCAGCGAAACGTGGCCATCGGCGCGACGACAGCATTGTTCCTGATGATTAGTTTCGTGTTGCTAATCTTGGTTCTGGATCGAATGCATTCGCGTCGGGCGGACGAGTTAGCCAAGCTGCAGGAAGATTTGGAGCTGCAGCAGATGGTTGACATCCCGGATGAGCAGCCTACGCCTGACGAAGGCACAGCCGGAATGGCCAAAGGCAGCGGCGGGGGTAGCAAGAAGGAAAAGGAAAAGGCCGGCGGTGGTGGTGGTGGCGGCCGCGAGGAAGCAAAGCCCGCGTCGGCCGGCAAGTTGCCACAAGTAAGTTTGACCGTTCCCCAAGTGGTTGCGCCTGACCCGCATCCGCCAGTGATTAAGAATCCATCATTGCCGGTGCCGGCGACTCTGGATGCTGATCCGGTTTTGTTTCCGCCTGACACGCGGCCCATTTCTTACGGTATGCCCAAATCCACCTCCACTGATCCTTCATCGGGATCGGGAAAAGGAAATGGAATTGGCTCCGGCACTGGCGGCGGTGTTGGTCCTGGTTCGGGCGGTGGCTACGGTCCCGGCAACGGAGGCAATACCGGTGGCGGCGATCGAAACGAAGGTGGTGGCGGTCCGGGCGGCGGCGGTGGTGGAGTCGACTACAACAAGGTCTTCCGCCCGAGCGAGGTTTCTTCGAAGGCCCGCGTAATATCGAAGCCTGATCCGCCGTACACGGAGGAAGCAAGGAAAAACCAGGTCATGGGTACAGTGGTACTGAAAGCGATCTTCTCATCCAATGGCCAGGTGACCAACATCAGAGCCATCAGTGGCCTGCCAAACGGTTTGACGGAAAAGGCGATTGCCGCTGCCCATCAAATTAAGTTTGTTCCTGCGATGAAAGACGGGCATACCGTTTCCATGTACGCCCAGCTGGAGTACACGTTTACGATTTACTAAGCAGGAGGAAGCGATTCCAGGTCGTTAATGCAAAGCGGCGTCGAGTTCATGCGAACCCGACGCCGCTTTTCTGATGCTTAACTTCCCATACCTGCAGTCAGGAAGGGTGGCTTGCCCCCGCTGACCGAGTGCCACTCAACCGGGGGGGGCAAGCCACCCTTCCTAACTGCAAGTATTCGAGGATGCCCTCCGCGCTTGCCTGCTTGCCCTTAACTCCTAGCTCTTTCCTCTCAGCCGTAGCGTTCTGCGATCCGGCGGATGCGCTTGATCCCTTCCTGCAATCGATCAAGCGAGGTCGCGTAGGAAATCCTTATGAATCCTTCAGCGCCAAATCCGGCGCCGTCGGTTACCACGGTCTGTTCTTCATGCAAAAGAGCTGCGACGAAGTCCGCAGAAGTCTTGAGTTTTCCCCGCAAACACTCTCGCACATCGGGGAACGCATAAAAAGCCCCTTCAGGTTCTGCCGAACTCAAACCAGGGATGTCGTTCAAAGCCGACAGCAACCAGGCGCGCCGCTGCTCGTATTCAGCCAGCATGATTCCGACTGATTCCTGTGGCCCGTTTAACGCCTCCGTCGCCGCCCACTGCGCAATCGAGTTGGGATTACTGGTCGAGTGACCCTGCACCTTCAGCATTGCGCGCGTCCAATCCGGGTTCGCCAACGCATAACCGATTCGCCATCCAGTCATTGCATACGTTTTTGAAAACGAACCGGCGATACATAACTGCTGGCGCAACTCAGTGCTAAGCGTTGCCGCGCTAAAGACTTCTCCGGGCGCGTAGACAAAGCGCAGGTAACATTCGTCAGAAATCGCATAGATGCCGTGTTCCGCAACCACTTCCATGATACGGGTAAACTCTGCCGGCGGAATCACGCGTCCGGAAGGATTCGATGGTGAGTTAAGAATGATGAGCTTGGTTCGTGGCGTTATTGCCGGCTTGACCTGCTCGGCAGTTAACACAAATCCCGTTGCCTCCGTGTCGATCAGAACCGGAGCTCCGCCCGCAAAGGTAACAATCTCAGGAAACGTTACCCAGTAAGGTCTAACCACCAACACTTCGTCGCCGGGATTGATTAATGAGACGACTGCGTTGAAGAGCGCCTGCTTGCCACCCGACGTGGCCATCACCTCATTGATTTCGTAGTGAGCCCCGAACTCGCGTTCGTAAAAACTGATGATGGCCCGCTGCAGTTCGCGCGTGCCGGCGGTAGGCGTGTACTTGGTTTTCCCGGCGCGCATTGCTTCAGCGGCAGCGCGTTTGATGTTTTCCGGAGTATCAAAGTCCGGTTCGCCGGCGCCCAGATCAACGACGTCGACTCCGGCGGCGCGCATATCAACCGCCGCTTGCATAGCAGCGAGGGTCGACGAGGCTTTCATTTTTGAAACGTTGGTAGAAACCGGAAACGATGAGCGGGCAGCGGTTGTCATTGAGAAGATTCTATATTGTAACTGGCCTTGTAAGCCTTCTAATCAACCTTGTTCCGTAAATCCGAGTATATCACGCCAAAAAATCTATTCGTTGCAGTCCAGATCTAAAGGCTTACAGCTTATGTGACTTTGGCTTTGCCATCGGATGTGAGGCGGTGGCTAGGCCCCGCCGTTGGCAACTAGATCATTGCCGGGGCTATGCCCTTGGTTCGGGCTAAGCCCTTGAATTCTACTGGGGCCAAAACCGTATCATGGGCATAGCCCGAGAGCACATAGCACAGCAACGGCGGGGCAACGGCGGGGCACAGCCACCGCCTCACATCCGGCGGCAAAGCCGAATTTCACATAAATGATGAACCTTCCGAGGAAATGCCATTCGTCGCCCGAGGTCCCGCTGAAGAGTTTGAAAACAAGGCCGCCTATGACGCGGCGATTTTTTGTTTCATACGCGCTTCTACCTGCGCAGGAACTAGTCCATCCAATGTCCCGCCGAGGAGAAAAACTTCTTTCACGAGGCGCGAGCTGACGTACGAATAACTCTCAGCTGGCATCATGAAAACCGTTTCAATGCTTGGCTCCAACCGCCGGTTCATCAGGGCCATCTGCAGTTCGTACTCGTAGTCGGAAATGGCCCGTATGCCTCGCACAATCGCATCCGCTTTCTTAGCTACGGCGTAGCTCACCAATAATCCCTGGAAGGAATCGACGAGCACTTCGCAACCGCCACGATCGATTTCCTGCAAAACTTCAGTGAGCATCTCGGTCCGTTCCTCCATCGTGAAGAACGGTTGCTTATCCGGATTGACCAGGATTGCAATAATGATTTCATCAAATAACTTGCAACCCCGTTCAATGATATCGAGGTGGCCGTTAGTGACCGGATCGAATGAGCCGGGGTAGATGGCGCGTCGCATGGCAGGCATGGTAAAGGGAAACGGGTGAATCGTAAATGGTAAATGGTAAACGGTAGATCGAAGCGGTCCGGCTGATTCGCGACGAACGCCCTAATGGTGATGGACACATCGCGAGCGAATATTCGGGTAGTGCCCTAATTTGTAACGCAAACTGTTAGTTTGCGATAGTGAGAGGTATTCAACGGGCGCGCAAACTAACAGTTTGCGTTACGAAAACCAAAGTAGGGCACTACCAATATTCGTGCTGTCTTGACACTGTTTCGTGGCGATGTTTCAATAAGTGGCGTAGCGAACGTGGTGAGTTAAGGCGACTTGCGGCCACGAAAAATAATCCGCTAAACAGCTCGGCGAGTCTTTCCCGGAAGACGAATCGGATCGCAAGATTTGGAAAGCCCCGCGTTGTTTAAGCGCGGGGCTTTACTTTGTAGGACAGGCATTCTTGCCTGTCCTGAGGGAATGGACAGACAAGAATGTCTGTCCCACTAACGATGGCCAGCTTTCTCGAAACACTAAATGACCGCATCGTTGTCTTTGATGGCGCGATGGGCACGAATCTGCAGACGCAGAACCTGACCATCGATGACTACGGCGGGGTGCAGTTTGAAGGCTGTCCCGAATATCTCCTCATCAGCAAACCAGCGGCGGTCGAGAACGTGCACGCGGCTTTTCTGGAAGTCGGTTGTGACGTGATCGAGACGAATTCCTTCGGCGGAATCCCTTATGTCCTGGACGAGTATGGCATCGGCCATATGGCCTATGACTTGAACGTAAAGGCGGCGCAACTCGCAAAGCGCATCGCCGCAGACTTTTCAACCAAAGATCATCGGCGCTGGGTCGCCGGCTCAATGGGCCCGGGAACAAAATCCCCTACGCTGGGCCACATCGCGTTCCGCGAAATCAAAGCTGCTTACTATGAGTTGGCGCGTGGCCTGATCGACGGCGGCGTTGACCTCCTCGTCGTAGAAACTTGTCAGGATTTGCTGCAGACCAAGGCGGCGCTCTCCGCCATCTTCGAATACTTTGAAAAGATCAAGCGGCGACTGCCCGTGATCGCGCAAGTGACGATTGAGAACTTCGGCACCATGTTGCCGGGAACTGAAATCAGCGCCGCGCTCACCGCGCTTGAACCGTTCCCGATCGATGTGATCGGGATGAACTGCGGCACCGGTCCCAAAGATATGCCGCCGCATCTTCGTTATTTGGTTGAGAACGCGACCATACCTGTATCGGTTCTGCCCAACGCAGGTTTGCCGTCGGTCAAAGACGGCAAGATGCACTACGACGAAACGCCGGAAACGTTCTCCGCCCAGATTGAGCATTTCGTAAAGGACTTTGGCGTCAGCATTGTCGGCGGCTGCTGCGGCACGACGCCGGAGCACTTGCGCATGGTCGTCACAGCCATGCAGGGCGTGACGCCGAAACATCGCGAAACCAAACAGCTACCGGCGGCTTCGTCCATCTACAGCCAGCAACCTTATGTGCAGGACAATTCTTTTCTGATCGTCGGCGAACGTGTGAACGCCAGCGGCTCCAAGAAGATGCGCGACCTGCTGAACGCGGAAGACTGGGACGGCCTCGTTTCACTGGCCCGGGAACAGGAACGCGAAGGCGCGCACGTGCTGGACGTGAACGTCGATTTTGTCGGACGTGACGGCGTCAAGGACATGCACGAACTCGCGTCGCGGCTGGTGACCAACATTCGCATTCCGCTAATGTTCGACTCCACTGAGTGGGAAAAGATGGAAGCGGGCCTCGAACACGCCGGCGGCAAATGCATCCTGAACTCAACCAACTACGAAGACGGGGAGCCGCGCTTCAAGAAAGTGATCGAACTGGCCAAGAACTTCGGCGCGGGCATTGTCATCGGTACCATTGACGAAGACGGCATGGCGCGCACCGCCGAAGGTAAAATCAAAATCGCCACGCGCGCCTACGAACAGGCGACGAAAGAGCTAGGTCTGCCGGCGCACGACATATTCTTTGATTCGCTGGCTTTGCCTATCTCTACCGGTATTGAAGAAGACCGCCGCAACGCCGCCGAAACCATCGAGGGTATCAGGCAAATCAAACGCGAACTGCCGGGCTGCTTTACGATCCTGGGCGTATCGAATATCTCTTTCGGTTTGAATCCAGCTTCGCGCATCGTGCTGAACTCAGTGTTCCTGCATGAAGCTGTCGAGGCCGGACTCGACGCGGCCATCGTCAATGCCAGCAAGATTGTCCCGCTCAACCGCATTGGCGAGCGAGAAACAGAAGTTGCGCGCCAACTCATCTACGATCAACGTAAATTCGATGGCGAGATTTGTATCTACGATCCCCTCGGCGAATTCACCAAACTCTTCGCGGGAGTAACGACCAAGAAAGTCCATGTGGACGATGCCGCGTTGCCCGTCGAGGAAAGCTTGAAGCGGCATATTATCGACGGCGAGAAGCAGGGCCTGGAAACTCAGTTGAAGCGCGCGCTCGAAAGTCATCCCGCGCTCGACATCATTAACAACATCCTGCTTGACGGAATGAAGGTGGTCGGTGATCTCTTCGGCAGCGGCCAGATGCAGTTGCCGTTCGTGCTGCAATCTGCGGAAGTGATGAAGGCGTCAGTGCGTTTCCTCGAACCCTTTATGGAGAAGAAGGGCGGCGCGACTGCCAAGGGCAAGATGATCTTGGCAACCGTTAAGGGCGACGTTCATGACATCGGCAAGAACCTCGTCGACATTATTCTGACGAATAACGGCTATAGCGTCGTTAACCTCGGAATTAAACAGACGATCGAAAACATTCTTAACGCGTATCACGAACAGGGTGCGGACGCGATTGGGATGAGCGGCTTGCTGGTGAAGTCCACGCTCATCATGAAAGAAAACCTTGAGGTCCTGAACGAGCGCGGTATCAAGGTGCCGATTGTGCTTGGGGGCGCGGCGCTGACGAGACGGTATGTGGAAGATGACCTGAAGTCGATCTACCAGGGCACGCTGTTCTACGCGAAAGACGCATTCGACGGCCTGCACACAATGGACGCATTGACCGGAACCAACGGCGAAGGTGCAACGGCGAGGGCAGGAAAGGCCGCCGCGGCAGCCGCCGGCGCTGAGAGCGATGCGACGGTTGACGACGTCGAAGATCTAGTCGGGGAAGACGCGAAGCTGGGTATCCGCAAACCTGCGAGGCCGCGCGCTGCTACAAAAATCGCCGGCGATACAACGCATACGGCCAGATCGAATATCAGTCCGAACGCAGAAATTCCGCAACCTCCGTTTTATGGTTCACGAGTGGTTGAGGACATTCCGCTGGATGAAGTGTTCGCCTTTGTAAATGAGACGGCGCTCTTCAAAGGTCAGTGGCAATTTAAACAGGGACGCAAACCGCCCGAAGAGTATCAAGCCCTCGTGCGCGAGACTGTGCGTCCGATTTACGAGGAGTTGAAAGAGCGAAGCAAAGCAAGGCAGTTGCTGGTTCCGCGAGTTGTTTACGGCTATTTCCCGGCGCAATCCGAGGGGAACGATTTGATCGTTTACCATGAGGACAAGCAAACCGAGAGAATGCGGTTCACGTTTCCACGGCAGCCCGCCGGGAAGCACCTCTGCCTGGCGGATTTCTTCGCGGCGAAGGACTCCGGCCGCATGGATGTCGCAGCTTTTCATCTGGTCACCGTCGGACGGCGCGCCAGCGAATACGCTCAGGAGTTATTCAAGGGCGACAAGTATGCCGACTATCTTTACTTTCACGGACTAAGCGTGGAGAGTGCTGAGGCATTGGCGGAAATGTGGCACAAACGCATTCGCGAAGAGCTCGGGATTGCGGGTCAGGACGCACCTGAATTGACGAAGCTCTTTCATCAGGCTTATCAGGGTTCTCGTTTCAGCTTTGGCTATCCGGCTTGCCCGAACCTGGAAGATCAGACCAAGCTCTTTGAGCTGATCGATCCGGCGCGGATCGACGTTTCGCTGACCGAAGAGTTTCAACTGGAGCCGGAGCAGTCCACTTCGGCGATCATTATTCATCATCCGGAAGCGAAGTATTTTTCGATCGAATAGCCGCCAGTCCGAAGTCCAATGTCTAAAGTCCAAAGTCCGGGGCCAAACACCGAGCTGGTTGACCATGAACGGCAGGATAGGACGGACGTTGGACAAACGCCGGAGCCCACGCCGGAAGAGTTCGCCGCCCTCACGTGGTTCGAACGTTTCGCCTTTCGGCTGACCCGACGCATGAATCAGGGACGCTGGAAGCGTTTCTGGACCTGGTGCCAGAGCACTATGGGCGCGGGCTGGATTTACCTGTCGACGTACAACATCATGAATGTGTACGGGCTGGAAAATGTAGAGGCCGTGGCGCGCGATCGGCCCATTCTGCTGGTTTCAAATCATCGTTCCTTCTTCGACATGTACGCGGTTTCGACGGTGCTGTTTCGGAACACGTCCTGGCGCAAACAACTCTTTTTCCCCGTGCGTGGCCGGTTCTTTTATGATTCGCCGCTGGGCTTGCTGGTGAACCTGATCATGGGCTGGTGGTCCATGTATCCACCGTTCTTTGCGGCGGGCAGCAATCCGGTTCCGGGAAAACGTGAGTTCGATCAGTATTCGCTGCGGTTGCTTACCGATCTTTGCCGGCAAGGCGCGGGCAACGTGATCGGTTTTCATCCCGAAGGGACGAGGAACAAGAGTTCAGATCCATATTCGTTGCTGGCGGCCAAGCCGGGTGTCGGCAAGATTATCAAGGACGCTGAGCCTCAAGTGATCCCGGTGTTTACCGCCGGGCTGACCAATAGCCTGCCACGCCAGGTGGCGCGCAATTGGAACCGCGAAGACGTGATTCGGATACACTTTGGGCCGGCAATCGATTTTTCGGAATTTCGTGATAAGAGAAATGGCGTGCGTACCTACAAAGAGATCGCTGAACGAGTGATGAGTAAGATCGCTGAACTGGGCGAGAACGATCGACACTTGCGCGCGAAATAGGTTTCGGGTTTCGAGTTTCGATTCAAACACTGAGGCCTGAGACTGAGTCCTGAGACGCGAGGTCTGGACCTTGAAACCTTGAAATCCGAACTCGAAACTTCTTCTTGATCCATGACCGCTGATCCGTCACTGCCTTTAGTCATCGTCAATCCCGCCTCAGCCTCCGGCAACACGCGGTCCGCATGGGCACGCATGGCCAGCGAGCTGCGCACGCACTTCGGCGCGTTTGCAGTTGAGTTCACATCCGGCCGCGATGACGGGCGGCGGCTGGCGCGGGAGGCAGCGGCCAAAGGGATGAAACTAATTATCGCGTGTGGCGGTGACGGCACGATATCCGAGGTGGCCAACGGTATTTTGGAATCGAACGAACCTGCGGAACTCGGTATTTTGCCGAGCGGCACCGGCGGTGACTTTCGCCGCACGCTGAAACTGCCCGCGAACACTCGTGGAGCGGCGCGAGCATTGAAGGATGGCCGCTCGCGTTTGATTGACGTCGGCCGGGTGGGGTTCGTAAACCACAGCGGCAAACATGAAAACCGGTTTTTTGTTAACGTTGCGTCTTTCGGGCTTAGTCCCGACGTGCTGAAGCGCAGCAGCGCCGGCGAGGGCGGGAAGTGGACCGCCGCCCTGGGCGCCGATCGCATCCGCGGCAAGCTCTCGTATGCGATGTCCACCGTGAGTGCCACGCTTTCGGCGTCGATTAAGGATGTTTATGTCCAGTTTGATGACGAACCTGAGCGGCGTTTGAAGGTTACCGAATTGTGCGTCGCTAACGCCCGTTACTTTGGAGGCGCGATGAAGATTGCGCCGGACGCAAAGCTGGATGACGGGTTGTTCGACGTGGTGACTATCGGCGATATCGGAACCGTCAAGATCCTGACCAGCGCCTCGCGACTGTATTTCGGATCGCACCTCAGCATGGACCAGGTGGGCCACACCCTCGCTAAGCGGATCATTGCCCGGCCGGCAAATCAGAACGAAAAACTCGCCGTCGAACTGGACGGCGAGCTGGTTGGCCTCTTGCCCGTGACCTTCCAAATCGTACCCGGCGCCCTGCGGGTCCGCTGTCCTTAGCAGCCTGCTGAAAAGCTCAACTCAAAAACTGAACAACACATTTGGAGTGCGCCGACTGCGGCGGCCCTTTGGATATCCTGGTTTCTGCACCGGGCGGATCCAAGGCGGGTCGCGCTCCGCTTGCCGCCGCACGCCAAATTAGTTTTTCAGCAGCCTGCTGAAGAATTGCACCAACCGGCTGCCGGTTCGGAGTTTTGATCAAGCTCTTCACTGGGAGCGCGGGCCTCCCCCCGCATCGCACACGACCGGCTCACATTTAAGGCGAACTGCATTCGCGCTATGAGCTCAGTTGCGGGCGGGACGCCCGCGCTACCAGTGAAGAGCTTGAATGAATCAGGATGCTGAAAATCTTCAATCGTAGACAGCGGCCATTATCTGGATTATCTTGCTAACAATCTTGTGAAAGGGTCAATCGAGGACAGGCGGGCGAGCATTGGGCTACGCGCCCGCACCGGCCGGACCATCGCTGTGGTCTTGGTGGGTGCGCCGGACGCGCCCGTGGTGTGGGAGCGGCGGGAACTCAGCGTAATCGACCCACGCATGCCTGAAAGCTGCCAGCCCTATCATGAAGTTATGGAGTTGTCGTGGGCGAAGGCGCAAGTCGCGGTGCGGAAGATGGTCAGAGTGATCGAGCAGATGGCGACGAAGGCGCTGGCCCAGCTTATTAAGGATTTGCAGACGCAACATTACCGCGCGAACCAGATTGGCATCGTTGCGGCGCCGGAGCGCGCGCTGGAAAAGATCGGCAGTCCGCACATCAGGGCGCATGCGGCCGAGGGCGTCCTCTTTCGTCATGTGCTCGAGCTCGCGGCTGCAAACAACGGCATTCGTTATCGCTCGTTTGAGGCGCAGAAGCTTAAGACGTTGGCGGCGGCGGAGCTAAGAATTCCGGTCGCAGATCTGGAGCAACGTTTGGTAGCTTTAGGCCGCGCGATTGGCCAGCCGTGGCGCGCGGACGAGAAGGCCGCCGCGGCTTCAGCATGGTTGGCCTTTGGCCTGCGGCAGAAGGCGAAAGCAAAAACTTGAGAGGACTCGGAGGAAATGATGAGCGAACAAACCTTTGATCAGGCGGCGGCGGTTGCGTTGCTGAATGAGATTCTGGAAACCGAACTTGCTGGTGTGGTGCGTTACACGCATTACGCGCTAATGATTTTTGGCCACAGCCGGATACCGATCGTGAGTTGGTTGCGCGCGGAGGCCACTACCAGTCTGACGCACGCCAACGAAGCGGGCGAGCTAGTCACACACTTCGGCGAGCATCCGTCGCTGAAAATTGGCGGTTTACTTGAAACTCATAAGCACGGAATCAACGACATCCTGCTCGAAGCTTTGGAAGCTGAGAAGGCGGGGCTGGGGCTTTACAAGCGCCTGCTCGAACTCGTGCGCGATCGCTCAGTCTTATTGGAAGAGTACGCCAGAAAGATGATTGCCGAAGAAGAGCGTCACGTGGGGGAAGTTAACAAGATGCTGCGAAAGCCGGGCGAGATAACGCAATTCACGGCGGCGTAGCGCGCAAAGAGCAAGGCGCCGGCGATTTGTCTCGGGCTATATGGGCCGCAAGCTTTACCAACACCTTGCCCTTCGCTCTTAGCACTTTGCCCTTGCCACTTTGCGCTTTGCCCTTAGCGAACCATGGACCGAAGAAACCAACCCCGACTGAATGTGAGCCTGGACGCCGTCTGGGACGAGAAACACACCGCGCGTGTCACGGACCTTTCCACTGGTGGGTGTTACTTGGATACCGTGGGCGAGGTGCGGCCGGGAGAAATCGTCGGCTTCCGCATGTTGCTTCCGGATGACGATTGGCTGTATCTGGAAGGCGAAGTTCGTCACCATACACCCGGCGCCGGATTTGGCGTGCAGTTCGTCGACCTGAATGATGAGCAGCAAGAGAAACTCAACTGGGTACTGAGAATCGCTGCAGAGGCGGGACCCGCGGCACAAATCTCAGCCGACCTGGTTGAAGAATAAGTGAGACAACATGACAGTCGATAACAAAACCTTAATCCAGCGCTGGTTCGAGGAAGTTTGGAATCAGGGTCGCGTCGAAACCATCGAAGAGCTGTTGGCGGAAGAGTGCGTGATACACGGTCTGGCGGACGCGAGTGGCAAAGAGTTGCGCGGCCCGGCGGAGTTCAGGGCCTTTCACGCCCAGTTTCGCGAGGCTTTTCCGGAGATGACGGTGACGGTTGACACACGATTGCTGAAGGCGACCTCGTGGCGGCGCGCTGTTCCGTCCGCGGTAAACATAGCGGCGATAGTTTAGGCTTCAAAGCGACCCACTCGCCGATTGACTTCACGGGCATGAGCATCATCCGGGTGAAGGAAGGCAAGTTTGTGGAAGCTTGGAACAATTTCGACTTCCTGCAAATGTACCAGCAACTCGGTCAGCAACTGCAAATGTCTTGAGGCGACTGTCATGAAGCCGGCATTATTCAACTATTCAAGGCTCCTGGTTGCTGCCGTGTTACTGGTAGCCATGTCTTCCATTTCACTATCGGGGTCGAGCGTGCGTGTGTTCGACAATAACGAGACGCCGCTTGCCATTGACGATGCTCCTATCTTCGGTTCTAAGTGGCGCCTGACGCACATTGTTAGCGTAGCCGTGAAAACTACCAAGCCCTACATCCAACTCGACGGTGCCTTGAAGAGATTTTCAGGAGACGGTGGCTGCAATCGCATGTCGGGCGGCGCCGAAGTCACAGGCAGGACGGTGAAGTTTTCCCGCATCATGAGCACGAAGCGGGCCTGCGCTGACGCCAAACTGCAACAGGTCGAAAACGATTTTCTGAGTGGCCTGGAACGCGCGAGCAGTTTTTTCATCAGGGGCGACGTCATGCGGCTGTACGCGGCCGGCCTCGCTGTCCTCACTTTCAAGGCAGATTCGGTCCGGATTCCCGGTAAAACCGCGAAGCGCATTCTTCGGCCAAACTCGCTTTGTGGAACTGACGAGCAAATAATCTTTAGCTGTCGCTTAAAACGTCCCGTTAAGATTGTTTCGTTATGCGCTTCCCCGGATCTGCAAAGAGAGCAGGGATATTTGCAGTATCGATTCGGGTTGCCCGGGCGGATTGAGCTGGAGTATCCCGAAGGTCAGCAGGGGACGCAGCAGCGGTTTGAATACACGCACTACTTCCGCTATCAGGTCGACCTCACCGAGATCAACTTTTCGATTGAAGGCAACCGGTATCAAATCTTTGATGCGTATAACGGGGAAGAGAAACCGCGTGTTATCCAGTATGGCGTGACGGTTACTCCACCGACGCGGGAAAGCGTTTCATATCACTGCCGCACGAAACCAAAAGCTGACTACAGCAAATTGGATGAAGTGCTCCGCGAAAATTAAGCACCAATGAATAAAGCTTCAACTCCAAGGGAGTTGAAGCTGGATCGTGTTGAAGGTCCTGGCCCGAAACATCACACCGCCTTGAGCTGCAAGAAATAAAACCAGCGGCAGACGGGATGGGCCAGGTTGCGCATCCGGCGCAATGAACGATCGCCCACCACTTCAAAACCGGCGGCATTGAACGTGGCTCGCCACTCGGTTTCTGTGCGAAACGTACAGGGGCCGGTCCGCCCTTGCCACTGCGCGTTGTGTAACCAACACACAAAACGGTCCCACCATAACTGAGGAATGTCTTCGTAGACGACCAGCAGGCCGCCGGGGCGCAGTACGCGCCGCACTTCTGCAAAGAGGGCGGCAAGGTCCTGCGCGTGATGCAGCACGTAACAAAACAGCACTCCATCGAATGAATTGTCAGCGACGGGAAAATGCGTGCCATCGAAACGGTGGTAATCGATGGGCGCCTGGCTCTTCTGAGCCAGATCGATTCCCGTCACTGGTTTGCCCAGCATTGCCGATAGATGATGGGCGATGAAACCGTTGCCGCAACCTACGTCCAGGACACGCGATTGCCGCGGAAAGCAGCGCGCGATTTCCAATGCCATATCGTAGGAGCGTCCCACTTTGCGGCGCCTCCGTTCACGCCGCCAGCGACGCTGTGCGCCGTGAAGTAACTCCCTGACTGAGTCGACTACGGTGAAGCGCCTGCGCCGAGATAAATTGCCGATCGCATAAGGCCCTGCTGGTTCGAGCATAGCTAGAGGTTCAGAAGTCATCGTATGGATCATAGAGCAAGCGCGGTGCCGGATTGAGTATGTTGGTTTTGCTCAATAATCGTTAAGCAAGGACACCGCACGCGCAGACCTGCATCGCGGTAGCCCGCAATGTATTTCCGACAGTTGTTACGATTGTTATCTTTTGATCTTAGAATCATAAGCCGCGAACTTTTTCCCCTCTCCGCTTCGCGGGGAGGGGTTAGGGGAGAGGTAACGCGCCGACCTCACCTCACCCTCAATCCCTCCCCACTCGTGGGGAGCAAGAAACACGTAGGACGCGGAGCGTTCCCCCGATTCAGGAAGCGCGCTTCAGCGGGAAATCGACTCATACTTACTCCATTTGACAAAATTGATGTCGCAGTGCACCACGTCTGGACGAAAACTTCTGAAAGCTGCAAAATGGCTAAAACTTTACCGAGGCGACAAATGAAGAAACTAATGGTACTCGCGATCGTGCTGACGATCTTTGCTTCCAACTTCGCGCAGACTGGATCACGAATGACGTCACGCAATTCACTACCCGCAGGGTATTGGCCGCTGGAAAAGAGCCAGCCAATCATCGACAAGACGCAGACGCTGCGGCTGGCGCCCGACCTATCGCACCTGACCGCGGGCGAGCGTCTAGCGGTAGCGAAGCTGTTGGAAGTGGGAAAGATTTTCCAGTCGCTTTACGAAGAGCAGCGCCACCCGCACGCGCTTTCATCCTTCCAGCAGCTGGTACAACTCGACAAAACAAATAGTTCGACGGCGACGCAGAACCTGCTGGCGCTTTATCGTCTGAACCAGGGACCGATTGCGACGACGCTGGAGAACAAGCGCGAAGCGTTCCTTCCCGTCGAACCGACAGCGCCCGGCAAGAACGTCTATCCGTGGGGCGTTAAGAAAGAGGAGATTGAATCTTTTCTGCAGGCACATCCGGAACGTCGCGACGAAATCATGGGCTTGCGCACCGTGGTTAGGTTGGCTAACTCATTGAACGCTGAAAGCGATTTGGCAAAGCTGCGGAAGTATCCCGTGCTGGATGCTTTGCATCCGGTCCTGAGAGCGCAACTGGAATTCTTAAGTAAACCGCGCCCGCAACCGCGACCGCGGCGCGGTGCGCCGGCAAACATGGTGACGCAAGGCTTTTACGCAGTCCCTTATTCGGTTGCTTACGCCGATCAACTGGTTCGCGCGCACGCGCTGCTGAACGAGGCGGCGAACGCAGTCGAAAAAGACGACGAAGAATTTGCCCGCTACCTGCGCAACCGCTCGCGCGATCTACTGTCTGATGATTACGAATCCGGCGACGCGGCCTGGGTCACCGGGCGGTTCAAACATTTGAATGCGCAAATCGGATCTTACGAGACTTATGATGATGAGCTCTTCGGCGTGAAGACGTTTTTCGCCTTCAATATTCTGAGCCGGCGGGAAGATGAGACAACAGCCTTGCGCGAGGCGATGAAGGGTCTGCAAGCACTGGAAGAGTCGCTGCCCTACGATCACCACAAGAAGATTCGCGAGGACATCCCGGTCGGCGTGTATGACGTGGTGGCGGATTTCGCGCAGTCGCGTAGCGGCAATACGGCAACGATCCTGCCCAACGAGAGCTATCTCGCACGGCGGTATGGCCGCACGATTCTGTTGCGTGCGAATATCATGCGCGAGCCCAGCATCTTCAGCAGCACTTCGGGAACGCTCGAGGCGGCTATCGGCGTGGAACAAGCCAAAGCACTGACGCCTGACGGAAACTTCTATCGCACGCTGTGGCATGAAGTGGGTCATTACCTCGGCGTGGACCGGACCAGAGAGGACCGGGATCTTGATGAAGCGTTGCTCGACGACGCCAGCGCGCTGGAAGAGATGAAGGCAGATTTAGTGTCCCTCTTTGTGGCGGAGGCTTTGCACAAGCAACGCTACTACACCGACGCGCAACTGCGCAGCGTTTACGCCGGCGGCGTCCTGCGCGTGCTGCAAAACAATAAGCCGCGGCGCGATCAGCCCTACAACACCATGCAGTTGATGCAGTGGAACTTCTTTTTGGAAAAAGGGCTGCTGAGTTTTGAGGATGGCAAACTGCGCATTCACTATGACAAGTATCATGATGTGGTGGGCCAGCTTTTGAAGAAGGTCCTGGACGTGCAGTATCAGGGAGATAAGGCCGCCGCGGATCGCTTCATCGATCAGTACACCACCTGGGACGAAAACCTGCACGGCGTAGTGGCGCGCAACATACGCGCGCAACAGCGATACCGTTTTCGGCTGTTCAAATATGCCGCGCTGGGTGAGTAGCGGGCATTGGATGAATAAGTCAGATAGCGAATTGCAAGACAGCTACGATCGTGTGGCGCAATCTTACGCGGACGAATATTTTGCGGAACTCGAGCGCAAACCGTTCGACCGCGAGGTGCTGGACGAGTTTGCTGCCGGCTTGAGTGACCGCTGCGAGGTTTGCGAAATCGGGTGTGGCCCCGGCCAGATTGCGCGCTACCTGAAGGACCGCGGCATAAATATTCGCGGCATCGACTTGTCGCCCCAGATGGTCAGCGCGGCGAGCCGTTTGAATCCGGACATTTCGTTTGAGCAAGGCGATATGCTGGGATTGGATCTCCCCGACGATCAATTTGCCGGAGTCGTCTCTTTCTACGCCATCATTCATTTGCGACGGGATCAGATTGTCGCTGCCTTGCGGGAGATGCTGCGGGTGTTGCAGCCCGAAGGCCGCCTGCTGCTTTCGTTTCACGGCGGCGAAGGCGAATTGCACCGCGATGAATGGTACGGCCATACAGTTTCCATCGACGTCACCCTCACGACCCACGATGAAATGTTAGGTTATCTGATCGCCGCCGGCTTCACGGAAGCCACAATCAAAGAGCGCGATCCATACGAGTTTGAATATCCCACACCACGGTTGTATGCGTTGGCGAGGAAGTGATCTGTATGCTCGCCCACCCTAACATTTCCCTCAGCAAATTGGCTTTGATAAGATGACACTTATGAAAGCGGAAGAAATAACCGGCATCGTTCACTCCGATCGCGACATCATGGGCGGCACTCCGGTGTTTGTGGGCACGCGTGTTCCTCTTCAGAATCTCATTGACTCTCTCGAAGGCGGTGAATCAGTTGAAGACTTTCTTGACGCCTTTCCCACAGTAAAACGGGCGCAGGTGATCGCGGTAATCGAGGCCGGTAAGCTGAAAATGCTTGAAACTGTCTGATGCGTCTCATTGATGCGGATTCTGATTGACGAATGCCTTGATTGGCGACTGTGCCGAGCCCTCGCTGGTCACTATTGTTCATCGGTACAAAAGTTGGGCTGGGGCGGTTTGAAGAACGGCGAGTTATTGAAAAAGGCCGAGGGCCTGTTTGATGTTTTTATTACCGGCGACCGAAATCTCAGCTTCCAACAATCGGTTGAAACATTAGACCTGGCCGTCATCGTCCTGCTCGCGCCCAGCACTCAACTGCGCGACACGGTTGCCTTAATGCCGAGGGTCTTGGCGATTCTGCCAACGCTCAAACCGGGTCAGGTATGCGATATCCCGAAGTGACTCTGCGATAATAGTCCGTCCCACCTACTTCCGAAACACGTCCCCACCCAGAAAATTTTCGCGCACGTAGCTGACGGTGTCGTTCAGCGTGTCGGCAGGATCGCGCGGTGCGAAGCCGAGTTCGCGTTTGGCCTTGTTTGAATTCAGATACCAGTAGTACTCAGCCATTTCGATCGCGCCCGCCTCAACCGGCGGTCGCATGTTCCACTGGCGAAAGAGTGAATCAATAACCTGCGCTCCGGTCACTGCCAGCTTTGACGGCAGTGCCAGACGCGGAGCCGACACTTTCGTCAAACGTGCCAGGCGATCGAAAAATCTCTGGAACGTCCAATTAACTGCGCCCAGCAGATAGCGCTCGCCATTCCGGCCCTTCTTCATCGCCGCCATGAACGCCCCCGCCGTGTCGCGCACATCAACAAAGCTCAAACCGCCCGAAGGAACCGCCACGATTTTCCGCGCCATAAAATCCAGCACAACTTTGGTGGAACTCAGACGATCATCGTCCGGCCCCAGCAGCAGACTGGGATTCATGATGACGAGGCGCAGCCCTTTGCCGTTGAAACGTTCCAGCGCCGCCAGCTCCTGATACGACTTGCTTGCGTAATAAGGCCAACGGGCGATGATGTCGAGCGGCTGCGGAAACGATTCATCGGGAACCGCATCGCCTTTCTCGGTAACGGCAATCGTCCCGCTGCTGGACGCGAGCACCATAGTTTTCGCCCCAGCGGCTTTTGCCGCATCGCAGAGAATGCGCGTGCCATCAACGTGAACCGCGTACATGTCGCGGGAATCTTCCTGCTCGCGGGAAACTTTTCCCGCGAGGTGGTAGATATCGCTGATTCCTTCGACCGCGCGCGCCACATCGTCGGCATTCGTGATTGATCCGGCCACCGCGTCAACACCCAGGTCCGTCAGCCAGTCAGGAATGTTGGTCGCCAGGACACGAATGTCTTTAGCGCCCGAGCCAACCAGTTGCCGCACCAGATGAGAACCAAGAAAGCCAGTACCGCCGGTCACCAGTGTTGTCGGCCGTTCGCGCTTTTCAATCGCCGCGCGGCGCTTCGTGCCTGTGCGCACCGGCGTCATGCGGGCAGTTCGTTTTTTTGAAGTTGTCATTCAGGTGGAACTGACTTTTCCTCTTTGAGTTTCAAATCATGAATCCAACTCCGCCGGGGTTGCGACATCAGTTGGCTGGAGCCCGTTGGGGTTTGAATCCATTCGTTCGCGGTTCCCAGCCTAGGCGAAACGCCAACCCTGGGCTGGAGGCGTACCTGCTTTCGCAGTAGAGAGCACTGGGCCACTATCCAGCCAGGTGCCCCGCGCTATTTTCCTTCCGCTCGGCGGCGATTGCGCGCCGTTCCGCTTTCCACTGTTTTCGCATGGCCGCAACGTCAAAAGGCGTTTTCGTGCGATCCCGAAGGTTAACCACTTCGTGATGCACGTAGGCGGCAATCAAGCGATAGGCTTCGGCCCGCGCCATTCCTTCGGTCATTTTTTCCAACTCTTCGATCGACAGATAGCGCCCGATGCGCGCGCCGACGTCACGGCTCTTGATGAAATTTGAACCCTTGGGCATCGCGTCATAGGTTCCCTGCAGATAAATCGGCAGGATGCCCACGCGCGCAGCCAGCGCCAGATAACCAATCACCGGTTTGAACTCATCCATCTTCCCGGTCATTGAGCGCGTCCCCTCAGGAAAAATCAGCGCGTTGTAACCACGGTCAAGATAAGAGCGCGCGTGGCGCAGCGATTGGCGCAAAGAGCCACTGCGTTCCATCGGCACCAGGTTCGTAAAGTTATCCATGTAGGCGCGCTTGTACTTGTTATCAAAAAAGTAATCCGCCGCCGCCAGGGCAACTAAACCTTCGCCGGCATCGCCCAGCGCCATCTTCGCCAGGCCCATGTCCAGGTGCGAGGCGTGATTGGCCGCGACGATGAAGTTTGTGTGGTACGGAATGTTGGTCTGACCTTCGAATTTGGTGCGCAAAAACTTTTCGTAGAAGAGGTGCTGCACCGCCTCTAAACCCTTACCGCCCACGATGCGCAACAGTGACGGAACGTGAATTTCGTCCTCGTCTTTTTCGTTGCGCGCACGCGAAGGCGAAACTTCGGTTACTGTTCCCGTGCGGTTGACCGCCGCCAACAATTCCCGCACATCCTGCACCTCGTTGAGCCGTTCGGGCGCCACCAGTGAACCGCCGGCGTTTTCAATCGCGCCGGCCAACTCCACAAACATCAGACTGTCAAAACCCAGATCGCCCAGACGAGAATTCAAAGAAACGTCAGCGCGCGGCCGGTTTGAAACGGTGGCCACGATGTCCAGCAGCCAAACGGCATCGCGGCGGTTCTCTTCGGGAGCTACGGCAGTTGAGCCTTTTTTTGAACCCTCTTCCAGCGTTTCCAACATGCGCGTTACTTCGCGCCGCTTAATTTTTCGCGTCGCGGTGCGCGGCAGTTCTTCAGTCCAAAAGTGCAGGACCTTGACGCGCTTGTAGTAGGGCAGGGAAGCAGAGATTTCGCGGAAATGCTCTTCAATGCGCCGGCGAAGTTCGGCCCGAGAAAGCGCAATGTCGTAGTCGTCATCGGCGACGACCAGGCACGCGACCTTTTCGCCGATGCCATCAGGCAAGCCGACAACACTCAGCTCCTTGATGTAAGGCGAGTTCGCGTAAACTTCTTCGATCTCGTCGGGATAGACATTCTTGCCGTTAGTATCGACGATTATTTCTTTTGAGCGACCGACGAGATAGAGGTTGCCTTCTTCATCCAGCCGGCCCAGGTCGCCGGTTTGCAACCAGCGGTTGATCAACGCCTCCCGCGTCGCAGACTCGTTGTCGTAGTAACCCAACATCACGTTCGGGCCGCGCGCGATCACCTCACCCACGCCGCTCGCATCAGCGTCTTTGATTTTCACTTCAACGCCCGGCAGCGGTTTCCCCACACTTCCCGTCAGCATGCGGTTTTGGGGCCTCGTGACCGTCAGTACCGGCGACGCTTCAGTCAGGCCGTAACCTTCAAGAATCGTGAAGCCGAGACCCTGAAAATCCCGCTGCACTTTTTCATTTAGCGCCGAGCCTCCGCTAATGAAGTAGCGAATGCGCCCGCCCAATCCTTCATGAATCGGATAGAAGAAAATCTGACCCAGGTTCAGCGGCGTGCGATCGCGGATCCAGTTGTTCGCCTTAATCAGCAACTCCGCCGCGTCACCGACCAGTTTGTGCTGCTCGTTCAAACGGTTCTTGATGCGCCGGTGCAGCAACTCCCAGAGCGCCGGCACGCCCACCATTCCCGTGACGTAGCCATTCTTGACGGCCTTTGCGAGTGCGTCGCTGGTGAGTTCCGGCAGGTAAGTGATTTGCGCGCCCCGACTGAGCGGGGTCAAAAACCCGGTAGAGAATTCAAAAGTGTGATGCAGCGGCAAGACTGAGAGCACGCCATCACCGGTGTTCATATCGAAGACGGACGAAAGCATAGACACCATGCTGGTGAAGTTCCGATGCGAAAGCATCACGCCCTTTGGCCGGCCAGTTGTCCCGGAGGTGAATATCAACGACGCCACCGACTGGGCCGTCACCCGCGCCGGTAACAGAGCAATGCGTTGATCTTCGGTTGCCTGATCAGGCATCGCGAAGACTTCATCAAATTGCCAAACCTTCGTGGTTGCTATGCCAGCGGCTTTTAGTTTTTCTGCCAGCTCCGAATGCTCTTCGGCCATGGCTGCGCTCAAGACGATGCCTGCAGCGTCGCCGGCGCGCGCAAAGTTAACCACTTCGTCAGTCGAGCTTTCCGGATCGACCGGGATGCAGGTGGCTCCGGCTTTCAGCACGCCGAAATATGTCATGCCCCATTCGGGCGCGTTGTCGCTCAGCAGCATCACGCGATCGCCGGACTTGATGCCTTCGTGTGCAAAGAAGCCGGCGGCGCGCGTCGCCAGTTCACGCAAATCGGCGTACGTGTATTGCTCTTTGCGGCCGTCGCGCTCAATGCGCATGGCCACCCGCGTCGCGTGCCGCTTGGTTGACGTTTCGAACAACTCCAGCAGATCGCGATAGGTATAAACGCGCTTCGGTTGCGCGCGCATGTCCTCTTCGAGTTTCGGAAATACCCACTTCTGCAACCCGGGCATGTGAATGTTCAGCCAGTAGTCGTACCAGTCGTATTTCTCCGGATGCCAGGGCAAAAGGTCTTTCTCGTCCGCGCGTATCTTTTCAAACACCGCCCGCACGTTGTCGGAACGAAAGACATACGCATTCTCGATCGTGAACGGGCGAAACATTTCGAATGCTTCCTTCGCTTCCCCAGTCAGTTCTTCAACTCGATCCACTCGCTCTTTAACGATCTCGATCGCGTCGACGATGCGGCCGCCGCCCCAGCGAGGCCGGGCCTTGTCGAGAAACGAGGAGACTTTTCGGGCTGCCGTATTCATCATCGGTACGGAAGTGGCCTGGAAGCGCTCCGGCGAAACGCCGCGCGGTTCGAGGCGCGCGGAAATCTCTTTGAAGATACGGAAGCCGCCGTCCTTGTTCTGAATGTCTTTACGGCGGAAGAGACCGAGCAGACCGATGATGCGTTTCAAGTCATTGGGGTTCGAATCGCCGGTAGCTGCCTGATGGACCAACGCTGGTTCTTCGACGCACGCCTGCGCAGTTACAGCCAGCATCACCGAAGCAACCTGATCCACCGGAGTGATGTCGAGGATGAGTTTCGGATTCGCGGGAAGTTGCTTCTGTCCCTTCAGCGCCATGAAAATAATCGGCGCCGTCGTAGTGAACCCTTCATTCCAACCGGGAAACGGATAAGCCAGTGCGGATTCCACGATGCTCGGCCTGACGATGCTGCGGACAATGCCCTCTTCGGCTGCGACCAACTGTTCGCCCAGGGCTTTGGTGTAGGTGTAAATGTTGGGCCAGCCCCACCAGTCCGCGCGCTCGATACCAAGTTCGGTAAGGCGGTTGCGGATCCAGACCTTCCGTTCGCGCGCTACTGCCAGACCCAGGGCGTCGGGGTCATCGGCGTCGCGCATTTCTTCGGTGAGACGTTTGCGCGCCTGATCGCGAAAATAAGCGATCCTCATCGAATCCTTTGCTTCGTCGCGGGCGCGTTCTGCCAGCTTGGCGCAGTCCTTAATCTCCTGCTCGACTGAGAAATCGACGTCTTTCAACTCATCGCGCCGCGGGAAGTAGCCAATCACCGGCTCGTTTTCAAAAACTGCGCCGGAGCGGTTGCCGGCCACGAAACAAGTCGAGACGTGAATCAGCGCCGGCCGTTTCATTCGTTTCGCGAACGCAATTACATTCTGCGTGCCGACGACGTTTGTGCGCAGTCCGCTTTCGAGAGTGGGATTAAAAGTGACGTTGCCCGCAGTGTTGATAATCACATCAACGTCATCTGCCACGCGCTGCGCTTCCTCGTCCGTGTAACCTAAATTGTCGTCGCCGATGTCCCCGCCGAGAATGGAAACCTTGTCCTTCAGGAAACCTTCCAGGGCACTGCCGTATCTTTCGCGCAGCGGATTGAAAGGCGGCGCGGTGATCACGCTATTCCAAAACCGCGTTTCGGATTCTTCCTGCGAACGAGCTCGCACGGTTACATAAATCCGCCCGACGTTCGGAAACCGGTGCAGCAGCATGCTGAGACAGACTTTGCCGAGAAAGCCCGTACTCCCAATGATGAAGATCTTGCGATCCTTGTAAATTTCAGTCGGCGATAAGGTCATGCAATTTTCGTAGCGCAAACTGTTAGTTTGCGAACCTTCTAAAGGCGTCACTTCGATTTTGACACGAACCGCAAACTAACAGTTTGCGCTACAAATTCGTGCACAGTCCGCGGTTACTCCATGTCGGCGATGCCGATTATCGGCTGATGCAACATCGTAATTTCGGCGGAGTTGCCCATGTAACTCCGCGCCATAGCAATCGCTTCCGTAAGATTGTCGGCCCGGTCCCAGCCCAGCATCGCCGGCACGTGAGCATTTTCGGCCCCGGCGGCGATTACCTTGCCCACGTGTTGCCGGCCGTTCTCGCCCCAGTACCACATGAAAAACGGATGCGCGCCGTGATAGGCATT
Organism: Blastocatellia bacterium; assembly: GCA_034665305.1. Classification (GTDB taxonomy): domain Bacteria; phylum Acidobacteriota; class Blastocatellia; order Pyrinomonadales; family Pyrinomonadaceae; genus DASXRU01. Next base: position 96,517 of record JAXDFZ010000024.1, read on the forward strand.
GCCGCGCCGGTACATCTCTACATAACTGGGATTGTTCGCGAATTCACGCTCGTACTTCTCGCGCAGCACGAACGAGTCCCGCGTCTCCGGCAGCAGGCGGTTGAAAAACTCAATGTAGCTGGGATGAAAATTGTGATCGAACTGGTCGTAGCACGGATGGTGAATGATCAGTACGCCGCCCTTTTTCAGCAAAGGCTTGTTGCGATAAAAATTGAAGTGATAGCCGAGCCCCATCACCTGGACCAGCAGCGGGTTCAAAATGGAGTAAACGTTGTACGGGGAAATGTCGGGAATGCCGGTAATCAGAATGTCGCATTGCCCGCTCACCGGAATCGCGTACTGGGCAAACCCTTTTTCGATAATCTTTTCGTGCACCGGCTCCGTTTTCCCGGCATGACAGGCAATCATCTCGTATTGCGAAGGGCGGGAGTGCAGGAGTTTGCGCCGCGCCCCACGCGGAAGCTTACTCATCGTGTAGCGCATGGCTTCAAACTTCATGCGATCGAAGGCGCTGAAGTCGTCTTCGTTCTTCAGCAGAAAGTCCATGTCCCCCTTGTACATCCGATTGTTAATGGCAGTTTCAATGTGAAAGACATTGAGATGTTCATCAACCAGCTTGCCCAGCCGCGAGCACTTCCGGTTTAACTCCGAACGCGCCGGATCCATGTAACTGTCAGAATCGCGGATCGTTTGCGGCTCGTGATGGGCGCGCAAGGATTCGTAGTCGCAAAGTCCCACCGCCACAGATTTGTGGCCGCCGTCCATCGGCACAAGATTGATGTTGCAGTAAATCAGGAGATCGCTTTCAGCTGCGCGGCGGTTCAGTGAGAGCGGCTCTTTATGCTTCGTCTCGCCGATCTTCAGCATCCCTTCGGTCCACTCGGCATCGTGGTTGTAATAGCGATCGGGATAGTACGCGTCGAAAATCCTCTGCCCGGCCATCCGCTTCATTTCCCACTCCGTCATCTTCCGGTGCAGGGAATTCGCCACAATGATGTGGACATCGTCCACGCCGTGTCCCGCCAACATGTCGCAAACGATTTCCAGCATCGTTTGCCTGATGTCAGGCGTCGCCATTGGTGGGAGGGGCAGGCTGATGTCATCCACCGCAATCGTCACCTTCATGCCCGGATAAAGCTGCGCGAACAACGGATCGCTGTCATGCGGATGATTCAAGGCGTAGCGAATCGCCGCCTCGCGATTGGGCAGACCCTTGATCGGCGCGTTCGGGTACAACACGCGCGTGCCGATCGGCAGGTCCTCGAGGATAAAGTCCTCGCCCGACGGAATTATCCGCGGCGCGCTGTCGCTATCGATGTAGACGATAGACTCGTGGGTTTTGCGTCGTAGTTGTAAGGGCATAGGAATCGGTAAATGGTGAATGGTAAATAGGAAACGGTTAAGAAAAAGCGGTGCTTTGTCCTTTAAACAGGTAAATGTTTTGGCCCGCTCACGGATCGCGACAAGCCAGTTATTAGCCGGCCAATTCGCTCCAATTCGGAGATCAGCTGTGCGAAGTTCGTATCATCCAAGTAACCCAAATTGTTCGCGATTATTAGTTCCGTTTCAAGCTCACTGGCGGAGCCTTGTGAATTCGACAGAAAGTACGCGAATTCCTTTGGCGACCGACGCCCTGCCCCTTCTGCGATATTTGCTGGAATCGAGACCGCAGCACGGCGAATCTGAGATGTAAGGCCATAGCGCTCTTCTTTCGGAAAACGCTCGGTGGTTCTGTAAATGGTCGTTACTAGTTCTACGGATTGGCTCCACGCCTGTAGATTTTGATGGGGACGCATGCTCCTAGCTCCTTAAACAAAAATTATCCTGCCTATTCCCATCATTCTAAGGCTCAGTTCAGACCAAGAAGGCACAAAGGCCGGCGCACAGCGGCCAACGCTTTTACAAGAAACCTTGTGCCCGACTCTTACCACTTACTATTCACCATTTACCATTTACTCCCTCTCGTTCTATTCATTTCAAATTAAGAATCGGCCAATCGTGATGCAGCGCCGTTTGCCGTAAACGCATATCTGGATTTACAGCCGCCGGGTGACCTACTATCGACAACATAGGCAGATCGCTCATGCTGTCGGAATAAGCAAACGAATCGCTGAGACTGATGCCTTCGCGCTCGGCAAAGATTCTGATCCACGATGCCTTGGTGGCCGCCGCCAACACCGGGGGCAAGAGTCGGCCTGTTGCAATCCCGTTCACAAACTCCAATTTGTTGGCGGCATAATCTTCAATGCCCAGATATTCCATCAGCGGCTTAACCGATAGGTCGAGCGCCCCTGTGACTACTACCTGGCGCATTCCTAAACTGCGCGCCTTCTCAATTAATTCGAACGTGCCGGGAAAGACCGCCGGCTTTAGGACCTGCTCAAACAGATCGTCCGCAAAGAATCGCAGACGGTCCTCAGACTCTCCCTTGTAACGGGTAAAGAAGAGGTCGTTAAAAACTTTTCGGCTATACTGGTCCGTGACTGCAAACAGTGGCAGGCTGAGAATCGTTGCCGCGCTCTTTTTGAAACTGCGAAAGAGCCCGGGTTGATTGCGAGCATAGTAGCCGAGGGTGTGCACCAGGTTTGTGCTCACGAGAGTGCCCTCTAAATCGTAGAAAACGGCTGCAGCCAAGCGTCACTCCTTCACGCTATGCGGGTCTTGCCGGTTGTTCGGTTCTTTCAGGGACGCGATATTAACCTATTTCGCCGTTTTTTGGTTAGGGCGCTCGAGTGCTGTATGAGAACGCCATACAATAGCCTGTCAAACCGTCCAAAAGCTTAGAAAAAATGATGAACTCAATGCGGAAGATTGTTTGGGTCCTGGTGGTTTTGGCTGGTTTGCTGGAGGCCGGTTGTCGTAAAACGCCCGTGGTGAATCAGGAAGCGCAGGATGCCACGGACGCCCAATCGGCTATTACGAAGGTCCAACAGGCGGATGTTCTTTACGACCAGCGCGAAGACATTTCGAGGGTGCGCGAGGCTCTGGCGCTGCTCCGGCTCGCCGAAGTCGCAGATTCAGACAGCTACGATGTAGCGTGGCGCTTGTCGAAGTTCAACTACTATCTCGCCGCGCATACGACCGATGAAGACGAGCGCTACAAAGGCTATCGCGATGGCGTGGCGGCCGGCGAGCGCGCCGTCACGCTTCAGCCAGGCAAACCGGAAGGCCACTTCTGGCGCGGCGCCAACATGGGCGGCAACGCTCGTGATAGCTCACTCGCTGGCTTAACCGACATTGATGACATACGGGAAGAGATGGAGACGGTTATTAGAATCGATGAAGGATTTCAGGGCGGCAGTGCGTACCTCGCGTTGGGCCAACTCTATCTGGAAGCGCCCCGATTGCTCGGCGGTGATGTGGCTAAAGCAGTTGAGTTGCTGGAGAAGGGGAAACGCTTCGGTCCGACAAATGCGATGATGCGACTGCGGCTGGCCGAAGCCTTCCATGCGCAAAAGCGAGACGCGGATGCGCGCAAGTCTTTGACAGAGATGTTTGCGATGACGCCGGCAAAGGGTTTCGAACCCGAATACAAAGAGGCGATCGACGAAGGGCACAAGCTCTGGGACAAGTTGAACGGGCAAAGCCGTTAGCGAAGGGCAAAGGGCAAAGAGCAAGCGCGAAGAGCGAAGCGATTACCCTTTGCCTTTTGCTCTTTCCTCTTTGCTCGCAATCCCGAGGCCGGCCTGCAGGTAGGGAAACGGCACGTGCTCAGCCTGGCGCCCGGACTCCCGGAGAACATCGACCATACGTTTGGCGCCAACGTAGTTCAGCGAGTGGACCACGATCGTCGCGTGGGGCTGACTCTCAGGATGCTTTGCCAGCCACGAAGCGATTGCGAAACCGGTGCCTTCATCATCGTGAGCGTCGGAATAGTAGTGCTCTTCGGTTAAGTCATGGTCCAGAAGAATGGTGTCGTATTCGCGAGTTTCCAACCACCGGATTGCCTGAGCAATATCACACGTCAGATCGTGTTCCCGCGCCGCAAACTGTTGCTGGAACCAATGACAGCGATCCTCATCGTCCTCGAGAACCAGTACTCGCCCTGAACGTCCGTCCATAAATGTGAATCACCGGTAGTGGGTCAGTTTGAAGAATCTCATTAGCACGCACTTCAGTGCGGTGATCGAGATAGGCCATATTTGCATAACCGTTTTAACGGTTTTTCGGCGGAAACCGTTGGAAACGGTTCGAGGGTGAATTTATCGTCGATTAGCACCTGACTGAAGTCAGGTGCTAATGAGAAGATGGTTCACCCAGTACCGAATCACACTACGGCCTGGGCGTGGTAGCGCCGGCTCTCTTTAATTCTTCCAGGGTGCGCCGGCACTCGTCCAGCTTCTGGCCAGCTTCGCCGAGTTTTCCCTGCGCAGTTAAGCGCTGGTACTCCTCAAATTGTTGGATCGCCCGGTTAATCAACTGTTGCGTGTTCTGAGTTGGCGTTGGGGCGGGCGCCGGAGTTGGTGACGGTCGTGGACCGGCGGGATTCGCAGTCGTTGGCTCGGCCTTGGCCTCTTCGGGTTTCGCAGCAGCATTGCCAAACAGGCTGGCCATCGCCTCATCGAATGTTTGCCCGTAACCGAGCCGCTCCTGAGTTGCTAATACCACCAGCCGCAGCTCCGGCATCGGGCTGCGCTCCGCCTGCAAGTAAACCGGTTCAACGTAAAGCAGCGAACGGCCCACCGGAATCACCAGCAAGTGACCGCGCAAAACTCGCGAGCCCTGCTGGTTCCAAAGGCTGAACTGGGCTGACAGTTGCGCATTCTGATCGATTCGCGCTTCGATTTGGAGCGGCCCGTCTATCAGGCGCGATTTGGGAAAATTGTAGACCGCAAGCTTGCCGTAATTTTCGCCGTCGCAACGGCCGGCCATCCAGCCGATCATGTTGTTTCGGTTTGCCGGTGTAAACGGCAGGATGATGACGAACTCATTACCCGCCGCCTCTCCCGGCAACTGCATCAAAACATAATAAGGATCGATGGATGCGCCCTGCTTCTTGTTCTGATCGTCGATGCCTACCTGCTGCGCAATACTCCAGACATCTTCCCGTTGGAAAAAGATTTTTGAGCTCTGTGTGTGATACAGGCCGTAGACTTCGCCCTGTGTCTTAATCAAAGTTTCCGGGTATCGAACGTGCGCGCGGAGGTCGGCCGGCATCTCGCCGGCATCGTGGAACAATGACGGGAACATGACCCGGTAGGTTGCAATCAGCGGATCCTGCGTATCAAAGACATAGAAACGCGTGGTGCCGTTGTAAGCATCGATGACTACCTTGACGCTGTTACGGACGTAATTGACTGTGTTGCCGCCAACGGGATGGTGCCGCGAGTATGGATAGTTCGACGACTCAGTGAATGCATCGATCATCCAATAGAGTTGTCCGTCGCCGCCGACGACCAGGTACGGATCGTTGTCGTAGATCAGGAAAGGTGCCAGGCCGTTGACGATCTCTTTGATGTTGCGATTGATAAGCACACGGCTGTCCGCGGTAACATCGTCAGAGAACGGAAGTTTGGAAAGATCGCCGAGCGCCCACGCCAGTAGCATTCGCCTGACGCCGCCGCCTACTGGAATGCCGCCGGAGCCTTCATAACTTGTGTAGCTGTTCGCCTCTCCCTGCGGGAAATCAAATTCCTTCTGGTTGGTCTTTACATAAACGTCGGTATCCGTTTTTTGCCCGTAATAAATCTGCGGCCGCTGAACCTTAAACTCTTCAGCGGTTGATAGGATGGGCATGTTTGAAAGGACAAACTGTGGCATGCCTTCCGGAGTGAACCCGTTGGACGTGTTCATCGTCGCGCCGTAGCCGTGCGTGTAAATCAGTTTTTCGTTGATCCAATTGCGCGAAGACTCCGGCAGTTTCCCAGTGTCCATCTCGCGCGCTGCGACCATCATCTGCCGTGCCTGTCCCTTAACGCGGTACCGATCCACATCGACATCCGGAAAATCGTAATAAGTGCGAATCGCCTGCGTTTGTTTCAAGGTGTCCTGCAGCGCGCGCCAATCCCACAGCCGTATGTTGTCCAGCGTGGGCCGGTTATTTCCCAAATCCAGCGCCGCGACCGAATTCTCCGCTTCAAATTCACGCAACTCGATGCTGTCGATGCCAAAGGCTTTCCGGGTTGCCTGGATGTTGTATTCGATGTAGGGCGTCTCACGTCCCAGTTCATTCGGCTTCACTATGAAGTTCGTGACATAACCGGGAATCACAACTATCGCGATCACATAGACGACGAACGGAAGGGCGAGGGCCAAAAGGACCAGGCGCAAGCGCCGCTTCGTCAGGCCATTCACCAGAATGATCACAGCGGCCACGACGAGGGCGCCAATGACGAACAACAGGCCCGGTAAGAGGAAATGTGCCTCCATGTAAGTGACGCCGGAAAATGTCTGATGGTCTTCCCACAAGTAGGGATAGCGCGAAAGGAAACACTGCCAGCCGAGACACAACAAAACCGCAGCGAGGGGAAACGAAACCGCGGCGATGCTGGTAGTGCGGGCGGCGGTTTTCACCGCCGTGCCGTCGGGCCGCTCCATATTTGCCAGGACCGTATAGACAATCGCCGCACACAGGATTACGAAAGCCAGCACCAGGACCCACCAACTAACCAATTGATGAACGGGGAAGGAGAACAGATAAAAACCGAGCGGCTTTTGGAAAATGGGATCGGGCGCACCGGTTTGCACCTGGTTCGCGTAGAGGGCGAAGCTGCGCCAGTTGGCCCGCATCTCCAAGCCGTACATCAGGCCAAAGATCACCGCCACCACCCAGGCCAACGGCCGCATGAAACGGCCCGGCGAAATAGTTACCGGCTGGTTGTTCAAAATGATCGTGCGCCGTTCAAGCGCATATGACTGGAAGGCGCGTTCCAACAAACGCAGGCCGAGGCGCAGAATGGCAACCGTAAGCGCAAAGAAAACAACAAACAGGATTAGTTTGAGCCGGAAGATGTACCAGTAGACGGGCGCGTAACCGAGCGAGCCAAACCAAAGTGCTGAGAGGTAAATGGACAGCGAACGTCCCGCAAGAATCAGCAGCGGGATAATCGCGAGCACGATCCAGCGTTTCCAGCGACGACGTTGCGGCCGAGCGGGCGTACCGATATCTATGATCTGATCGTCCAGATCGGGGGGATTGCTATTGCTCATGGCGGCTAGCATACGCCGGTTCGGGCGCAAAGCAGAATCACGCGGGATGCAGACTCTAAACTCTCCCTGCGATTATTGTTCAATTGAGAGGATTTGGATCAGAGTCTCATTAGCACCACACTTCAGTGCGGTGATCTATGGGCCAGACATCAGACCAACCGTTTTAACGGTTTCAATTGGTAAACCGCTCAAACGGTTAATCTGCCCGCTTGAACTAACTGACTGAAGTCAGGCGCTAATGAAAGGTTCCTTGTCTCTTGGAAGGGCTATTCGTAAATGTTAGACTCACCGACATTGGAAATGAGCAGGCAGAATAAATAGACGCATGCTGGCACCGGAAACAATTTTGCAAGGGCGCTACCGCATCATCGGCCAACTCGGCCAGGGCGGAATGGGCTCCGTCTACGAAGCGATGGACCAGCGCCTGGAAACCATTGTGGCCTTGAAGGAAACGCTTTTTGCGGACGAACGCCTGCGCAAACAATTTGAGCGTGAGGCCCGTTTGCTTGCTGGTCTTCATCACCCGGCGCTTCCGCGAGTCAGCGATCATTTCAACGAAGGCGATGGCGAGTTTTTGGTGATGCAGTTCATCGCCGGCGACGATCTGGCAGCGAAGCTCGATCAACGGCGCGGCGCGTTTCCGGCTGACGAAGTACTTAAATGGGCCGACCAGCTTTTAGACGCGCTCGATTATTTGCACACGCAGGAACCGCAAATCGTCCATCGCGACATTAAGCCGCAAAACCTGAAGCTGACTGCGCGCGGCCAGATCGTTCTGTTGGATTTTGGATTAGCAAAAGGTTCAGTGGGGCAGATGTCGGTCGCGACCTCGGCGAGTATTTTTGGCTACACGCCGAACTATGCTCCGCTGGAACAGGTGCAGGGATTAGGAACGGACTCACGCAGCGATCTTTACTCGCTGGCGGCTACGATTTATCACCTGGCTACGGGTGTGAAACCGCCCGACGCGCTCAGTCGGGCAGCGTCGATCGTGAATGGACAGCCTGATCCCTTATTGCCCGCAAGTGAAGTCGCACGACATATCAATCCAGCGGTGGCCGCGGTGTTGGCAAAAGGGATGGCTCAGAATCGCGATCAGCGCTACGGCACCGCTGACGAAATGCGTGCAGCCCTGAATACCGCGCGCGAATCCGCTGCGACGGTTACTGATCGAGAGGCTGCGACCGTACTGCTTGGTGGATCCGGTGCTGCGGCTGCAACTGTCGGCTCGGCGGCTTCCGAGCAACCCACCGCATTGGTGGGTGAGCGCAGGACGGCGATGGCGACTGAGCGACAGACGTCTGCCGCGGAAACCGTTACCCGAGTGCAGTCGGTCGCACCACGAAAGGGCAGCGCTCTCTGGAAAGGCGCGCTTGCGGCCGCGATTCTGCTGGCCTGTGCGGGTGGCTTTTATGGCTATCGGCTGATCACGAATCGTGAAGCCGCAGTTGATCGTTCTACAACCGCGCAACCGGTGGAGGCGAATCCCAATCCTAATCCCGCACCGTCTAACGAGCCTGCGGTGACGGCCGCTGCACCGAAAGGCAGCGAACCAAAGCCGTTAACGGAAAACACGGTCAAGCGAATTATTATCGGCAAGGATCCCACGAAGCAGCAATCGGCGCGCGGCACTAATGAGCCGCCGAAGGAAACTCCGGAAACTCCAGCGCAACCGGATCCGCGCACCGATCCCCGGACCTGGCGCGGTTTTCCCAACGCGAATGTCTTCCAGACCATTCCTCCCAACGTGCCCTACATGAAACCCGAAGACATTGAGAGGTTACGGCGCGCCGGCTCAGTCCGGACGATGCCCGATGGCACTCAGGTTGTGACACAAGCGGACGGCACCACGATCGTCAAGCGTCCGAACGGAGCCACTCGCGTATACCCGCCGGGGAATCGCCCGCTGAAGCGGCCGTTGCGCAGAAGACTTCCCTAGAAGCCTACTTGGTAGTGCCCCGGTTTGTTTTTCCGTAACGCAAACTGTTAGTTTGCGGCGCATGTTGAATTCGCTTGACCATCGCAAACTAACAGTTTGCATTACAAATTAGGGCACTACTTGCCCACAACGTTCTATCGCCCGTCCGACAACCGCCATCAATTCCGATCTGCTCTTAAGGGAGATTACGTGATGACAAGAAACATCCGGTATTCAAGTGTGTTTGCGGCAACTGTTTTTGCGCTGCTTTGCCTTAACGCGACGCTGCCAACAGCTTCGGCCCGGCGGATGAAGGAAACGCCTTCTGCGATTCGGGTAACGCCGCCCGCGCCGGTAATCGATGACACGAAGCGGCTGGCAGAGTTAGCCGAGCGACGCGCTCGCGTTGCCCGCGCAATCGGTCCGAAAGCGATCCTGATTTTGTTCAGCGCCGAACCACGCGTCTACACCAAGGATGTCGATTACCCGTACCGGCAGGAAAACAACTTTTACTATTTAACTAATCTGAAACAGAAGGACGCGACACTGGTATTGATGCCCGGCAATCCCCGCATGCCGGAATTGCTGTTCCTTCCGCGGCGTAACGCGGTCGCCGAAAACTGGAACGGCCGCATGTACAGCGCGGAGGAAGCGCGGCAGACTTCGGGCATCAAGGATATCTGGGACGCGGAAGCGAATGTGAGCCGGCCGTCAGACGCCGGCCGTCAGTTCGAGGCCTTTATCAAAGCCATTCGTGCCCGCCAACCTTACACGCCGCCGGCCGAGAAGATTTTCTTTTCCGCGAATCCGTCGGGCCCGGCCGCCGATGGTTACGCGCCGTTGTTCGAGGCGTTGGCAAAGAACGAAGCGGGCCTCTATCTGCTGGGCTCTTACGCACCGAACAGCGACACGCGGGAATATCGTCAGGAGCAAAGGCTGGCGCAGGAGTTCACCAAGGCGCCGGACGGTTTTACCTTAAGGGATGCATGGCCGATCTTTACTGAGATGCGCTTGCGCAAATCGCCGTGGGAGTTAGCACTACTGCAGCAGGCAATCGATATCAGCATCGAGGCACATCAACGGGCGCAGGTATTCGCGTCACAAGCTAAGTGGGAGTATGAGGTCGACGCCGAAGTTGCGCACACTTTCAAATTACGCAACGCCGATAACTGGGGTTATCCCGATATCGTTGGCTGCGGACCAAACGCCACCACCTTGCACTATGAAGAAGCGCAGGGACCGGTGACGGCCGGCTCGTTGGTGTTGATGGATGTCGGCGCGGAGTATGGACACTACACCGCAGATGTTACGCGAACGTTTCCGGTCAACGGCAAGTTTAGTAAGGAACAGGCTGAGGTTTACCAGATTGTCTACGAAGCGCAGGAGGCTGCCGCCCGCGCGACTCGACCAGGCTCGTCACTGGGCCAGGTACACGCCGCCGCGCTGTCGACCATTAAGGATGGCCTGCTGAAACTGGGATTGATCACCGACGTGAATGCGATAACTCAATATCGCATCTGGTTCATGCATAGCACGTCTCACTGGCTGGGAATGAATGTGCATGACGTGGGTGGTAGCGCCACGCTGGATGCGGGGATGGTGTTTACTAACGAGCCGGGAATCTATATTCGGCCTGACGCGTTGGACAACTTGCCGAAGACGGAAGCTAATGAAAAGTTCATCGCCGCAGTCCGGCCCGCGTTCGAAAAATACAAGGGCATCGGCGTCAGGATTGAAGACGACATGCTGGTTACCAGCGAAGGTTGCAAGTGGCTGAGTGGGGCACTGCCCCGCAGCATCGCAGACATCGAAGGCTTCATTGCGAAAGCCCGGCGGGAAGGCGTGCGCTGACAGCTCTTTTGATAAGGTACCTCACGGTTAGATTTTTGGTAGGCGCGATTTTTTTGTGGAGTTTTATTGTCCACCAGTGCGGAAATCAACTATTAAACTTAATTGGAGGATGGACGAGGGGGGGGCGAGGCGAGGTAACACCACGGTCGAAATCAGTGCGGATGGACTCCTTCCGCTCCTCTCCGCAAGCGGAGAGGAGCTGGGGGAGAGGAGGCGAGGCACGCGAACCCCACCCCCAACCCCTCCCCGCTTGCGGGGAGGGGAAAACAGCGCTAGCTCTTCGCCGGAGCCGCCGTAACCGTTGCTTTGTGAATTCGGCGTTTCAGGCGGTGGATCGTGCGGCGCGCCGTTTTGAGTTTCGCGCGATCGTGGGCTGCGAGCGCTTCGTCGCGCAGCTTCTTCACTTCCTTGATACGTGCTTTGATCGAAGCCTTGTCGATGCCTACCACCTCGTGGTGCTCATGTATGTCGATGCCTAACGCCTGACAAAGCGCCGTCACTAAATGTTCCTTGTTAAGTTGCGTGTAGCCTTTGACCGCGTCATGTTCCACGTCTTTCGCGATGTCGCGCAGTTCGGCTAGTGTTTTGTGTTTTAGTTCGTGGTGTGTGTATGCCATCGTGATTCTCCTGATCGTTCCGCTTTAGTTTCCGCCATGAGCCGCCGCCGCGCGCTTGCCCATTTCCTCAGGCGTTAAGTCTTCCATGTGTGTGGCAACGGTCCACACATGCCCGAACGGATCGGTTAGTGTTCCGGAACGATCGCCGTAGAACTGATCTTTCAGCGGCTTCATCTCGACGCCACCCTCGGCGATGGCTCTGGGAAAAACGGTATCGACGTCGTCAACGTAAATCATCAGACTGACGGGTGTTCCCCCGATTGACTTGGGACTGGTAAAACTCATCTCCGGGTATTCATCCGCCAGCATGACGGGTGAATCTCCAATTTTGATTTCCGCGTGACCGATTTTCCCTCCATGCGGCATGCGAAACAGCTCAGTCGCTCCAAAAGCCTTTTTGTAATATTCAATGGCATCAGCCGCACCGTTAATGATCAAGTACGGGGTGACGGAATGATAACCCTCGGGAATAGGTTTAGTGCTTGGCATAGGTTTCTCCTTAATTCTTAGACGGCTGTTGCAGCCAGGGGTTCGAATATCTGGCGCAGATGATTTTCCAAATGCACCACGTAGTCGCGCATGAAATACTCCAGCGTCGCCGGTTCGCTCTGCGCGACGCCAACCGACGCAATTTCGTCAAGATTGTGGATCCGGCGCAGCGTTGTCAGCTTCGCCTGCGGCGTCGCCGCCATAACGTGGGCCAGGTGCAGGTTATAGCTCTTCCATAGTTGGACCAACCCGGACCATGACGCCTCGTCGTAACGTTGCACCTGGATCCACTCCTCCTGGCGATAGCCGGGGAAGTGCAAATCATCGCGCAGCTGCGCCCGCACGAAACGCTGGTGATTGTTCGAGGCGGAGTCGATCAGGTGTCCGATGATCTGTTTGGGTGACCACTTGCCGGTATCGCGCGGAATCCTGCTCTCCGCTTCCGATATTCTTAACAGTTTCTCGCCAGCCGCCTCGACGGTGTGGCGAAAGTCACCGACAAAGTCGCTGAAGTCAGAAGTTTGCTGATCCATTCGGCTCCTGATTGAGGGAAAACTAGAAGTAGTTGAAGCGCCAATAATACCCTACGCGAGGATGACAGTGCCAAGCTGGAACAGCGCTCTTAAGCCGTACGGTTCTTGATCGTTCCACGGATATTCAAAAAAGCGAGGCAAAGCTGAAGCGCGATCAAAGCGTACGCGCCATCGTGCAGGCCCCAAACGATCCAGAGAACGTTGCTGAGCAGAAAAATCCAGAAGCCCCAGTTGCGCTTGAATTTTCTCTGGGAAGCCACCAGCCAGGCCGCCATCACCGTGACAATCATTGCCGGCCATTGCAGTGCGTCCAGCCAACTCATCGTCGCGTCCCCTTAATCTTTACGAATCGAATTCTTTTTGCATTCACACAGAAACGGGAAAAGCGGCGAAGCAAGACTCGCCGCTTTCCCGCTACAGCTGTTTGTAATCTCAGCGCTTACTTACAAGTGGCCAGGAATGACTTCGCGCCATCCAATGCTGCCTTGCAACTTGCTTCCAGGCTGGCTTTACCCTGAGGCGTTGCCGCTGCCTGTTTCCAGGCGGTGCGGTTTTGCTCCAGGCTCTGCCGGTACGCGGCCTTGGCGGCATCGGGCACTTGTGGATTCTTCAAGCACTTTTCCACCTGCGCCAGGTACTCGTCGCACGAAGCAACGCCGGTATTGGCCGCTGTGGTGGTGGTCGCAGCCGCGGGTGTTGCCGCCGCCGCAGGCGCCTTGGCCGCAGGCGTCGTAGCGGCCGCCGGCGTATTCGCGTTGACGTTAACTTCAGTGGTACCGCAACCGCTTGCTGCCAGCGCGATCAGCGACAGGAACACGGTCAGAATCAGGATCAGGGGTAGACGTTTCATATCGTTGCAGTTTTCTCCTTAGTGTTTTCCCGCAGGGGATGTTTGGCAAAGCTTTCCATTTTGAAAGTTAAAAAGCGAGGGCATTCAACCACGCGCGCCGTTTTTCGGCAATAGTCACGGCGTCGTCTCGGCTAAATTAGATTTGTACTTGGTGCTGGTTTGCCGGTCAGTCAACTCGATGTAGACCCAGCTTGGGGGAATGGCATCCTCCTCCAACGCAAACCAGAGACTGTTCAAATCTTTGGCGGCGCCAAAGGCACAAAACCCGTACAGCCTTTTGCCTTGCTGGTCGTAGATGTCGACCCAGGTGCGCGAGGACTTCGCGTTTTTGCCACAGGGCGGCAAGGCCGGCGCCGCTGCAAACATGGCGTCGGGATATGCCGAGAAATTATCCACCGCGAAGCTGTAGCGGATCATGTCCTTGTTGTTAGATCTGAAAGGTTCAGTATTCATCAGAACCAGGACAGGGTTTGGCAGCACTGGTTGGGGCGCGGCGGCGCCGGCGCTCGCGACCGTAAGCAGGGCCAGCGCTATCAGCGCGCGACCGCCAAATTTGATGGGATCGAATCTCATGATCTTCCTCCTGGGGTTATTTGAAGTGAGAAATCTCAATCCTGCAGAGCCACTAAGTTAACAATGGAAGCGAGCCGGTTTGAAAATGCCTAAGTCCGGCCAGGTTTCTCCGGCGGACATCGTGCAAAGCAGGCGGATACGGTTGCGGCGCGCAGCATACACCAACTAGGTTGGAATCCAAATCTTCTTTACGTTAACTGTTTCGGTGTTTCCCGGAAGGACGAGGGGACTTGCTGATTTAGTAAAGAAGGCAAAGCCTTTGTAACTGACCAGGTACTGATAGTTGGTGGAAAATACTCCGCCCTTGGCGCTGACGATCAGCGGATCTTTCGCGCGGCGGACGATCTTTTGAAACTCTTCAGGCTCGACGCGGACAAGAATGCCATTGGCTTTGATAGCGTTTGCGAGGATAGCGATGGCGGCTGCGGCACTCATGTGTTACCTCTTCCGACTTATGTGGGCCACTTTCGAGCAGGCGGTCTGCTATTCGTAACTCAACGCGTCCACAGGATCCTGACTGGCGGCACGCAAGGCGGGATAAAGCGCGCCCAGCGTACCTCCGACCAAACCCACCCCGAGCGCAACTGCGATCCATTTGGGCTCAATTTCAACCGTCAGCGACGTGGAACGCATGACGGCGAAGCGAGTTACGAAGGTGAGCGCCACGCCGGCGATTACCCCCAGCACGCTTACGAGCATCGCTTCTTTTTGAATCGCCCACGCAATTGCCGCCCGGGACATTCCCAGCGACTTGAGGATTCCAATCTGCCGCGTGCGCTCAGTAACGGTTGTGTACATAGCGAGCAGGATCACCAGCATGCTGATAGCTGCCGCCACACTGACGACGACGTTGAGAAAAACATTCAGGGCCGGCACGCCGGAAGCATAGAGCTCAGGCAAGTCCCGCGTGAAGATAATTTGATCGTCAGGAAAAGCGGCTTTGATGCGCTCGGCCACTTCTTCCTGCTTTGCCGGATCCACGCAGGCTACCAGGATGGCGCTGCAACGGCCTTCTCCGCCTAACTGTTCCTGAAGCGTCGCCAGGGGAATCTTTATCCGTCCCCCGCCGGGCGGTTCATAAACACCGACGATGCGAAATGGCCGCTCGTACAGTGGTACGGTATCGCCCACCTTGGCTTGCCGCTGTTTCTGCCATTCGCGATCGATGATCGCTTCATCGCCAACCTGAAGTTTGCGACCTTCCCTTATCGTCAAGCCATTGAGGGCGGCGTACTCGTCAAAATTGATGCCGTCGATTAGCCGGCTGCCAAAACCGCGGTCGCTGCGATCGAAGCTCTGGGCAATTGGTACTGCCAATCTAACTCCGTCGATCCGCGCCAACTCAGATGCATGAGACACGGGAACTACGAGCGGTTGCGAGCCGCCCAGGCCAACCGATCCTGACGCGCGCACCATAATCTCAGCGCCGATATTCGACTCGCGGCGACCGCGTTCATGCAGCACACCGTGGGCCAGGCCAACGGTGAAAACGATCATCAGCACGCCGACGGCAATCCCGGCGATAGTCACCGCGGTTCGCGCCGGCCGATGTGCGATATTTGAAATGACTAAGCTATCCATAACTTTTCGTAAGCGGGGACTGCGATCCACCATCCGCCCCCACGCGTTCGGCAGCGCCCGGCCGGTCAGTATTATCAAACCTACAACGGTCCAGAAAACAATGCCGGCCTTACGGACGATGGCCAGCGTCACACCGGTTGCGGCCGCGTACCCGAGCGTCTGCAGGATTACTTCCGTGCCGCCTTCGTAGACACCGATCGTAGCAGGCACAAACCCGAAGACAAAGTTGATGACCTTGGTCAGTGATTCGATCACATACGAGGCGCCCACGCCCGGAGAAAACCCGAGCATCTTCAGCGTTACGTAAACTTCGACGACGCTGGTGACGTGTGAAAGAAAGTCCAGCGCCAGCATTGCCATGAACGACCGTGGATGCCGGCGATAGAAACCGTAAACCGTCAGTTCGATACGGTGAATGTGATGCCGTCGCGTCGTGATGGCGCGGGGATGAATTCCCAGACGCACCAGGAGATCGATGGTCCAGGTCAGTACCAGCACGCGCCGGCTGGCGGCAAAAGCGGCGGCCAGTATTCCCAACAGCGCCGATACGGCAATGATGATCAGGATTTCACGCACGAACCGCGGCAACGGATACGAGACCAGCATCACGCAGGCGCCGCTCAGGATGAAGAACACGACCGACAGGTTGTAGAGCAGATTATCCACTACCAACGCAGGGACACCGTGAAGCAGCGGCACGCGCTTACGCAACAACGCGACCTTGGTTGCCTCTCCCAGCAACGGTCCGGCAAAGGTCAGGAAGCTAATGGATTCGCCGCCCAGGCGCGCCGCAAACGCCTGCGAGAAAGTGAAGCGGCGGTGCTCCGGCGGTACTGCCGTACGCATGGCGATCGTGCGCAGCACGTGTCGCAAACCGCTAATTGCCAGGAGGGTAAAGAAACCAAAACCGATCCGGCTGAGCGCGTCAAAGATCGGCTGCATGCCGACGCGGTTGATGACGTAGACCAGCAACGCCAATCCCAGGAGGAACGCGAGGCCCTGCATCCATACGACAGATCGGCGGCCGCCGGTCTTTGGCTTCTCCACATCAGCGATAGCATTCACCGCCGCGTCAATTGGCAGTGCGCCGTCAGCTATTTGTTCTTCTGAAGTTCTCAAGGCTTTCACTTCGCCAACGGAGAAAGCGTCCCCGTCGCCGGCGGTTTTTGCTCGGAGAAAGAGATGACCCGACCCGGGAATACACTGAAGCCTCTTGTTTGAAGCGCCGGACTGGGCACGTTGCCTTCCATGAGATTGCCGGTCAGGTGTAGCACGGTAGGAACAAAACTCAAACTATCGTATGGCTCTTCGACCACAGCGCCGCGCGGAATGCCGGTCGCTTCGCCGCCGGCAAACATGAGCGTCGCATGGGTCGAGATGCGAAAGAACGAGCCATGATTACCCCCGGGATTGAAGCCACGAACGTCAAAGTTCCAATGATCGTTTGCCATGATGAGAAGATCCGTCTCTACCAGGCGGCGCTGTTCCCGGCGTAATCGTCGCACCAGACGTTCATCATTCGACGCGGCCGGCGCATCAACATCCGTTGCCCGAGAGGTAAACAAGGTGAACTGTTCGTTTAGTCCGACAAGGCCGTTAGAGTATGCGGTTTTGTGAAGTGCACGCAACCATTCCAGATCACTATGCCACTCATTCAGCCACTCGGTTTTTCGCTGCTGCGGCACGTTGAGATTCGCATCTTCGAAGATGTGAAGCGGCAATCCGCCACGCCATTCGACGCGATCGAATTGAAGCCGGCCTTGCTGATCCTGTCGCAGTTTTGCAATCGGAAGATACCGCAGGCTTAGCTGCCCACCCTTGTCCTTTCGGCCGAGGATTAGCGCCTGGTCCTGCGGCCCGCCATAAAGCCAAACCGCGTCGCCGATGCCGTTTGCCTCCGCGCCCAACGCAGCACCCAAAAGTTCTCCTCGAATACGCGAAGCCAGAAAGTCTACGGGCCGGTTGGAAACGCCGGGCTGACTGTTGTTGCGGACGGAGAGGCCATGCAGCAACGCAAAGTAATCGATATGCACGAAGCTGCGCTCAAGATCGAGCGAGCCATCGGCGCGCAGCACCAGTCCGTCGGGAGACAAGCCGGCTATGTAGTTCTGCATCTCGTAGATCGTGTTGGCTTCACCCATGGCGCCCGGAAAGATCACATCCGCGATCTTGATTGACGTCGGGTCGAAGGTTTCGCGCCGGAGGGCCAGGAGTTTGAGCTGCGCCGCGATGTAGGCAGTGTAGCGTTTCTTTTGCTCAATTGCCTGGCTCATCTCGACAAAAACACGCCGGGCGTCTTCATTCCGCCGGGCGTCCATATCTTCTTTTGACCATTTCTTTGGCCGCGCATCCCAAACGCCCTGAAGCTTGTCGATGTGTTTTTGCAGCGCCGGCAGTTCTTCCTGCAATTGATCGACATCACTTTGCCACTCCGCGCGGCGACGATCGATGGTGTCGAAGAAAGTCTGCGTCGCCGCTTTTCTTTTGGCCTGCGCGAGGTCGGGCTGTTGCAGTTGTTGGAGCAGGACGTGCAGCAAGTTGACGTCGCTGTCACGTAGGTGGATTGCCGCCCGTTCGTTACCGTCAAAATCCACCATGGCTGTGGGATATTCGCTGCTCTGGCCTTTGAGGTAGTAAGACTGCGAGGTCGTCGTCGTGATCAATCCCACGAGCGGGTTGATACCTTTGATCGCGTAGTCCATCAGCAGCCGGCGCTTGGTGATCACGTGATGTCCACCGCCTTCAGGACGGCCCAGCAGTTTCACCAGATTGTAGCCCTGGCTGTAGACGCGCTCGTCGGTGTTAAAGCCGTGATCGGAGACCAGCACGATCGCAGTCTCGCGCGCCTGGGGCGTGGCTTGAATTGCCGACCAGATTCTCCCGATCGCGGCATCGATTTCCTGAATCGCGTGCAGATGTGATTCACGATCGCGATTGTGATGTGCAACGTGATCGAACGTCGTCAAATAAAAATCGAAATACTGGATCTGCGGGTCGCGCAGTTTCGCTATCAACTCCCGCTCCAGTTGATCGGTGATCGTATTACGCAGTTCAGGGCCCGCAGTCCATTCCTCCAGCAGATCGATCGGATTTCGCAGGAACTTGGCTTCGGCACTCCGCGCCAAAGTCACGAACCGCATCCCGCGTTGATAAAGCTGAAAACTGGGAAACCGTTGCACGCGCGGATACGCGTCCATCAGCAGCGGCACTCCGAGTGTATCGAGCACCTCGACGCCGGGCATATCGACGTTGGCGCCGCCGGCGTTCTTGAAATAGAACGGCAGAAAGTTCAGGTAGTCATAGGTGTAAAGGGTGAAGCGATCGAACTCCACATTCCCTTTGATTTGCAGGTGTTGACCGGTGTCCAGCAGCGACCATGAAGGCGCTGAAAGGCTCATCCCCCGTACGTAAAAATTGGTGACGCGGGTGCCGCCGTTGTAGAAGACGTGATCGATCCAGGGCAACAGGCTCTTACCGGTTTGCGGGTTGCGCTGGCGCGCAAACTCGTCCACCAGGTCATTGGGCAGGCCGTCTACTTTGATTATGACTACGCGCTTGACCTGCGCTGAAACGTGAGCCGGCAGCGCGAGGAAGAGGAGGGAAAAGATGAATGCGAGCCACAGTCCCGCTGTTCTTGAGGGTAAGGAAAAGCGAAACGTCTTGCGGCAACCTGCGCCCCTGATAACCACTTCCCGCATGCTCATGGTTGTCCGATGGCATTGAGTACGGCCCGCGCATCAGTGCGTGAGAGTTTCTTGTCATCGCGAAGCGCCTGGCGGAGATGTTCGGCAATCGCCGGCCGGAAATCAGCGTTCGGCTCTTGCCGATAAATGTGCAGCAGTTCGTTCTTAGCAGTCTTGTCTGTGATTTTGTAGAGCGCGTTAAGACACAGCCGCCGAGTCTCCAAATCCTGAGTGCGAGCAAAGATGCGCGCCGCGGCCTTCGCGGCCTTGCCGCCGGCTTCAGTCCCGTTCTCTGACAGGAACTGCAGTGAGCGGCGCACGTCATCGATGTTGTACGTGATTTCAACTCGCGGGCTGGAGGTTGCTACCTGCCGCAAAAAGCGCGAGTGGTATTCGATGCGGCGGGACATATTCATCCGGGCCAGCAGTTCCGGACTGTTGTCTTCGCGGTGAAGATACCTGCCAAAACTTAAAACGTTAGCCATGCGAAACAGCATTTGCTCGGCACGGCCGTGTTTCAGGGGCACCATTTCTGTGCGGCGATCGCGTTGCAAACGCGATGGCAGGCCGGCAGGCTCCTGCGCGTATTTGATCAACGCCTGATATTGCTCGCGCGCGAGTCTGGTTTCTGCCGCCGTGTCGTTTAAAAGCGGATCCGTTGGCATTCGCTCCAGTCGCTCAGCTATTTCCTGCCGCAACGTCGAATCGAGCGAGGCGTCCAGGGACAGCAGCAGTTTCAACTGAGAATAGCTTTGCACCCGGGAGGGCTGGTTCAAGTCCATCCCGCGTCGGCCGGTGACGAAATCGTAGAGCGAACGGCCCAGGAAATACGGCAGGTCGCCGAAGGCTGAGAGGGAAAACACATCGCGCGTGACATCCTGCAAAACGCGGCGCGACATCTCGCGCTTCTTTGGATTTAGCGTGTCGCGGAAATCCACCAGCAGAATTGGTATCTTGGGATGGTCCAGGCCGTAAAGGGCGAGCGGGATCATTTCGACCGGATGAGCGCCGGAAGTCTCTGCGGGCACCGGACGGTTCTCTGGGTCGAAGTATCGCGTTTCCCGATAGCCTTCCCAGTTGCGCAGCTTTTTGTCAGACCAGGGACTGTCGATATTCAGGAATCTTGCTTCGAATGGCCGGGCCGCGTGGGCTGCGAGTTCGGCGCGCGAAACCCACAACAGCGCATGCGTTGCCGAACCGTCCGGCATCGTTAGCGGTTCGAAATAGAGTCCCTCTGCTTCCGCGCGTTGGCGGAGGAGTTCCCAATTATGGCCTCTCGTGTCCTGTGCGAGGGTGGCGTTCGTCCTGGCAACTTGCGGCAGGCGATCGGGACTAACTATGCCGCCAAACATTTTGTCGGAAAGCAGCAGCCGGCCACGAATTTCGGCAAGTTCAGCTTCTGTAAAAACGGCCGGTGCATTTTCCGTCGCTTCATAAAGAGACAGCACCGCCATCGCAGCGACAATGTGCGCCCGGCGATAATCCGCAAGGTTGCGGCGGTAGGTGTGGCTGGACGCCTTTATCGGAAGCCCGTAACTGTCGAAGAAAAGATTTTGCAGGGCCATCCAGAAGAAGTTGTTCCAAACCTGCTGATCGGTCACTGCAAGATCAATCAACGGCGGCGGCGGCTGTGTCGATGCCTGACGCTTGCTGCCAACGCGCTGGTAGAGGAAGGGAACTGCGGCCGCCACCTTCTGTTTGAACGTCGGATTTGTATAGGTGAGCATCCAGACGTAGCGCAAACGATCGTTCTCCGGGTTACTGTCGCCCAACGTGTCCCGGACAACCGAAACCAGCGGAGTGTCAGCCGTGGCGCCGCTTTCGTTCGCTAAGCCGTCGAGCCTGCCGAAGATGGTCAGCAACTCAGCGCCGCCGGCGATCGGACGGCGCTCGAGTCGGAATTGCGATTCCGCCGTAACGGAACTGTTTGTGGAAGGGACTTCCGGCGGACCTTGCGCCAAGGCTGGCCGCAACGCCGGTGAAAGGGCCAACAGCAGTACAAGGGAAATAACGCGCGTCGGGAAATTTTGCCAAACGGGAACGCTGTTCATTCGTTAGTGCGTTTCCATCCTGTTTCCAAATACTCCGTCAGGAGCGAAATTGCTGCGTCTTTCATGAGCTGCCACCGATTTTCGACCCACGGGGAAGGCGCAATTCTAACACAAGAATTCACTGGCAAGACGCATGCCGCTTGACGATTGCGGAATGCGGGTTGCGGGTTGCGGAATTAGACACCTTTGAAAAGTGTGCTCTGTAACAGGGCCTTGAATCCGCAATCTGCAATCCGAATTCCGCAATCGGCCGATTCTATCCCGGCTATTCTTTTCGCCGGCGAATGTTGTTACGGAAAATCCAGTGTCACAGTGGTGATAAGACGTTCCGGCCAGCCGATCTGTTAGCAGCTGAGCCGCTGAGGGCGGTATCCAGCCGGCGAACGACGTCGCCATCCAGCAAATAGATGTCAATGGCGTTCACGTTCCCGAGTTTAACAGTGCCGATGGGGGAAGCTATCTGCGGCAGCCACTGGACCAACGCGTCGTTGCTGAAATAACGCCGGCCGCGAGCGATCAGGATGAAATCGCCGGGTCTCAGTTCCTTAAGCGCCGACCGGTCGGAAAGCGAAACCGGATTCAGATCGTTGCGCCCGGCAAGTTCCGCGTAATGCCTTACCAGCGTCGGCGTCTCATTTGCGATCCGTGAGCCGGTTTGCGCCCGCGTTGCGATGAACGCGACCGCGTCGCGCACACTGGAATCATAAAACTCGTCGTGCGGAAAATAATTGCCTGCCTTCGCCGGACCACCGCCGACCGCGTTCGTATAAAGCCGGTAATGTGGCATCGCGGAAATCGCCGCGATCGCGGAAAACAAAATCACGATCGACAGGACCGTCGCCGAAATTCGAGATTGCCAGGGCGCTGTCGCGTGCAGTGCGCGCCGCGTAAGTTCCGACAGTTTCTGTGCGATGTAGTGAGCGCCAATTGCCGCCGCGATCAAAACCGCGGGCAACGCCATGGTGAAGTAGCGCGTGAATTTTCCTCCCAGGACTGTGAACGGCAGGAACCACAACATCAACCAGAACAGCAGGAAGAGTCGCCCATCGCCCATCCGCTTGCGAAACAGCAGAACCAATCCGGGAATGACGGCCAGCAACTCTGGAATTGGAAGTTTCACGCCCATGAAAACAAAGTAAAAGTACCAGGGCGAACCGCGCAGCCAAAGAGTCGCCTGATTGTGATAAAGCCTGCCCATGAATTCGTAAGCGTCGTGCCCGATACGATGTTCGCCGGCGAATTTCAGGATTTCCCGCCATGTTCCCGGAAGCAGAATACCGGGATTACACAACAGAAAAGTAACGCCCATGATGGCGAAGAATGCGATCCATTTGCGCCGTCCCAGGCGCCAGCGAGTGGCCGGGATTGCCTGGTAAATCCAGTAGTAGCTGGTGCTGATGGCCAGGAAATGGAAAAGGTATTTCGACGCCATCATTGCGCCGAACGCCGCCGCCGCGGCCCAGTAACAAACTTCCGGCCGGCCCACGCCAGTTTCCGCGCGGCGCTGACCTTTTAGCCAGAAGACGTTCGCGAGCAGAAAAAAGAAAAGCAGAAAAATATCTTCCTTGGCGATCCGGCTAAAGGCAATCGCATTCGGGTCGAGGGCCCAGAACGCCGCCGCGAGCAAGCCGATGCGGCTGCCAAACAACTCCGCCGTCACCAGGAAAAGCAACAAAGCGACCAGCGACCCAAGTATCACACCAGGCAGGCGCAGCGCGCTCTCAGTCGAGATTTGACGAGATGGATTTTTTGACCAGGGAGCGGAATTCCAACTTTCGACTGCCAGGATGCTGGCGGTCATGATCGCTTTCATGAGCATCGGATGTTCGCCATTGGCAGCAGTCAGTCCGTGCGCGCGATAGTCCTGGACGGCGACCAGCTTATTGAGTTCATCCTCACTCAAACCTTCGCTGCCGAGTTGATACAAACGAAATCCCAGACCGGTAAGAAGAATTAGCGAGAGCAGGAGGACTGACACGCGACTGCCAGTTGGTAAGCTGCTGCCGGTGAAGAGTTCGGGGGCAATGCGTGCGGTGGTTACGGGGGCTGCCAAAGCGGACAATACTATCCTTGCTCCTTCAGGATCGCGTCGATTGCGGATTGCAGGTGGCGGACTGCGGAATCAGGAGCAGCCTTTGAACGCCAACCCAACTCCGAACCTGAGAAAGAATGTGATTCATAATTGATCTTTAAATCCGCAATCCGCAATCTGAATTCCGCAATCACTTACTGTTGGCATTCGCGGTCGCACTTCGGGCATTGGCTTGCGTGTCATTCGCATCTTCCTGATCGCCGGGTTTCGTTTCCGGGGCGGTCCAGCCGGCGCGTTCGAGGAGTGCGATTCCGAAGCGGATTGGCACCGCAAAGTTTGATGCCGTGTTTTCAGTAAAGACTGCGAAGTTCACGCCGATAACATGACCCGACGGCCCGAAGAGCGGGGCGCCGGATCCGCCTTCGGCAGTGCGCGCGTCATAGGAAATCCGCCGTACAGCAAAATCCGTAATATTGCCCTGAGTAGTCAAAGGCTGAATGTGTTTCGTTTCCGACAAGTGACTGAGGATCAACTCCAGCGTTCCATAGCGCGCTTGAATGCTGCGCGCCTCGTCTTCATCAAGGATCGCCAGTAACCGGTCAGGGCCATTGGGATAACCCATCATGACGACTGTCTTGCCGACTTCAACCGTGTTGGCATCTCGTTCCAGCGGCAACACCGGCAAATCCGGTCCGGCCTCCGCTGCATCAAATGTGCAGACTGCAAGGTCCTCGCGCTGCGCAGCTTGTTTGAACTTCAAAGTCACTGGCTTAGTTTGTCCGGGAAAGAACGCAATCAACTTCTTTAGACGCGGCTGACCGCTCACGGTGCTGGCCAGATTCTGCGCGCGTTCGTCCCCCAGCCACGGTTGGGCAACGTGCCGGTTCGTCAGGATGTAACCATCGCCTACGAGGAAGCCGGTCCCGACGAACTCATACTCGGCAACCGGTCCGCGGCCGTCCGGCGTCAATGCCTGATCATTCGAATTCTGTACGGCGGTGCCGGATTCGTTCATCTGCGACTCGGGATATCGCAGTTGCCGGCCGGTGCCGGTCTCGACAAATACGTAGGAGCCGGCGATCAGACAAACACCATTGCCGTAGTCGCTGCGCAGTTTGACGGCTAGCGAAAGGCTGTCCCGGATTTCCTTATTGTCTTCGCCCAGCGCGGAGAGTTGTTGATTCGTTTTCGCCACCAGTTGGTTCGTGGCGGCCAGTTGCGCCGCTTGATCCGCGATGATGCGGCGGCTGCGGCGTACCTCGCCAAACAGAGCAAAGCCGATGTAAAGAACTCCGCCCACCAGGATCAGAGCGATAGCCAGAGTAACGATTTTCGTCGTGGGTCGGATTTCACGAACCAACTCGCGGGTGAACTCGCGCAGGAAGACTTTGGCATCGTCGCGGCGCGCTGTGGCCGCTGATTCCAGGCCGGCCTGTTCGATAAACGGCGCCACGTGCGTCCCCCGCCGGCTGCCGGGAACCAGTGCGGGCTGTGCGGAAATCGGAAAGAACGTTAGCAGCAGCCCCGTGCTATCGATCCGCACTTCATCGCCATCGCGAATCGACGTGCCGGCCCTGATCGCGCGGCCATTATGGGTAATGGTGCTGGCGGCATCGAAGGTACCGACATGATACGAGCCATTCTCCCGTGTCAGTTCAATGACCGGAGCGGCGGCCATCGCCCCCTCAGCCGCGGGCAACTGTAGTTCGCAATCGGCACTACTACCGATGCGAATGCGATCCTGGGTGAGGACCTCAGTCGATCTGTTTCCGCCAGAGCCGATGTGAATTACCAGTCCGCTTGCCATTTGTTTTCCCCGGCGCTAACGAGCGCGGCCGGGCTGCAATGTCCTTACAATAAATCAGGCGCCCGCATCGGACCGCTTAATTCAGCCGCGGTCGTCGTAACGGTCGCCCATGCGCCGCAATCTTACAATGAATTGACGCGCGCGCAAACGTCGCACAAGCAAAACATGTTTCGCGCATTTTATTGGCTGATCTCGCTCCTCAGCTTGCTCCTAAGCAGCCGAGCGAACAACCGTATGGGCCACACCAGGCGCTGGGATTAGCCCGGCGCCTGATCGGCGGCCTTCAACTCCTTGGAGTGCGCCGGCAGAGCGAAGCGGCGACGGCGCTTTGGATGGCTTTGTCAAAGGTCCAATGTCCAAAGTCCCACCATAAATGATTGATACAAGGCCCAATCTTTCATCAACGCTTCGTCCGAACTTTGGACATTGGACATTGGACCTTGGGCCTTGGGCTTTGGAGATTGGACCTTGGACTTTGGGCCAGTTAATCCAAAGCGGTGTCGCCGCTTCGCTCTGCCACCGCACTCCAAAGGGTTGACTGGCGCCGCTACGGGATTCTTCTCTCGTGCTCGGATCCTGTCTCACTCGTTAGGCCCCGAAAGTCTTCGTGCTAGGATGTTGGAAATCGATCGGTAGGTAGCGATTATGGCTGAGCCCGTATTTATCGAAGACCGTGAAGAGCTGTGCGAACTGGCGCCCGTGACCTGCGCACCGCTGCGTCATCATGTGTTTGTTTGCAGCGGCAAATCATGCTCCGCGGTGGGCAGCGCCGAAGTCCGCGATGCGTTCGAGCGGGAACTCAAAGCGCGCGGGATTCTATTCGGCAAAGAGAAGAAGGGTAAAAACCCGAGTGGCAGTGTGGTCCTGACGGAATGCGCCTCGGTCGGGTTCTGTGCGATTGGCGCTGCGGTAATGATTTATCCGGACGGCGTCTGGTACGCGCAAGTGCGCGCGCAAGATGTCCCCCAGATTGTGGAAGATCATCTGGTCAACGGTCGCGTAGTTGAGCGTCTAGCTTTATTGAAAATACCTTCGGCGGGAACGCACGAACCAGCAGCAGCAATGCAGGTAGAATCCGGTAGCTGGGAAGCGTGATCTAATTGATCGAAATCGTCAGCGTATACGATGCGTTCCCGCGCGTTCCCCCGACAACAATCACATATTCATTGTCGGCAGGCAGGCGGCCCGACCATTTCGTCGCATCGTCGGCTTCACCCGCGCCCGGCAATGATTCCTGTTCGCCCGACAAATAAATCTGAAAGACGGCGTTCTTTTCCAGCGACGAAATCTTCACCGTCAGTGTCTGGCCGGCTTTCGCTCCCACCAAATAACGATCCCGCTCGCCGCGAATGACTGCGTTTCTGATAGTTGTCGATGAAGTGCCTTTGGCGAAGCGGACTTTTTTGGTTACGCCGTCTGCGAATGCGGGGCACGCTGTGAGACCGCAGATAAAGAGAACTACTACGAGGCGACGGGCCGAGTGGGTGTAGTTGCGAAGCGTCACATTAATATCTCCTTAGTCTTCGGGTTCCAAACCATTCAATTGTCTGTAAAGTCAGTTCAGTTTGCCGAAGCATCGCGAAGGGCT
Source organism: Blastocatellia bacterium (assembly GCA_034665305.1). Taxonomy (GTDB): domain Bacteria; phylum Acidobacteriota; class Blastocatellia; order Pyrinomonadales; family Pyrinomonadaceae; genus DASXRU01. Next base: position 123,239 of record JAXDFZ010000024.1, read on the forward strand.
TCTAGCTCGGCGACGGTAACCATATCTTTGAGGCGGCCGGCAGCGCGCTTGGCCAGAATCAGCTTGCTGATGTCAATAACAGCGAATCGGTGTCCCAGCAGTTCGAAGATTAAGGAGCCTGAAAGGACGTCGTCGTAATAACCAACTCCACGTACCTCACCCAATAAATCCAAATCGCCAATGTCAGTGGTAAACGTAAAATTCAAACCGGGCCGCAAAGTCTCGGCGTCGAGAATAAATGGCAGGTCCTCAGGAGCGTTTCGCAGACGAGCGTGAACTGATTGAAGAGCGTGAGCCAGTTTTTCAAGATTGCCGGAGGTTCTGGCGTAGCAAACATCCAAATCCGTCGTGGGGAAGGCCGAGCCATGCAGGGTGGCTGCGACTCCACCAACAATAACGCACTCCACTTCGAATCGGGCCAGAAGCGTAATCTGCTTCGCGATAATCTGGGTCAATTCCTCAGATGGACTTGCCACGTTCTTCATGTCGTCCGATTATCCTCGCCGACGCTTTCAACCTGGCCATCCCAGTTATGTGGTCGTCGAGTTTGCGGATTCGCTCTTCCGGCGTCAGTCGCAGGTTTTCCAGTGTGAGCGTCAGATCGATGCCGCATTCCACGGCGCGCTCAGCGGCGGATCCGGGCGGTGGATTGAGGAAGTAATCTTCGACGGCCTTATCGACTTTCATGATGAGACCATTAACACTCCCGCACGCTCGCCTCTCAGGCAGACGTCGCCGCTTGCTTCGGCCTCCAGCGCAGGACGGGTTTGCGCGCGGCGGTGGCTTCGTCCAGGCGGCCGATGCGGGTGGTGTGCGGGGCGTTTAGGACTAACTCGGGATCTTCTACTGCCTCGCGGGCGATCGATCGCATGGCGTCGATGAACTGGTCCAACTCCTGATGACCGACCGATTCCGTTGGCTCAATCAACATCGCGCCGGGAACAATCAAGGGAAAATAGATCGTCATCGGATGAAAGCCGTAGTCGATCAGCCGCTTTGCGATATCGAGCGTGTGAACGCCTTTGCGCGACTGGCGTTTGTCGGTGAACACGACCTCGTGCATCGGATCGCCTGCAAACGGTTTGTCGTAATCAGCAGCCATGCCGTGGGCAATGTAGCGGGCGTTCAGGACCGCCGCTTCGGTGGCCTCTCGCAATCCGTCGTAACCATGCGTCAACGTATACGCGAGGGCCCGCAACATCATGCCGTAGTTTCCCAGAAACGCTTTCACACGGCCGATCGTTTGGGGGTAGTCGGAGTCGAGTTTGTAAGCGAAGGTCTCGGATGAAGAGGGACCGGCAGGAATGCCGGTCCTACTGATGCGCGGCACGGGCAAAAACGGTTCCAACTCTTTCGAGCAACAGCAGGGACCTGAGCCCGGTCCGCCGCCGCCGTGTGGCGTGGAAAAGGTTTTGTGCAGATTCAAATGGATCACGTCGACGCCCATGTCGCCGGGTCGCGCAACGCCGACCAGGGCGTTCATATTCGCGCCATCCATGTAAACCAAACCACCTGCGTCGTGCACGATGCTGCAGATTTCTTTGATGTTTTTCTCGAACATCCCGAGGGTGTTCGGATTGGTCAACATCAGGCCGGCCACCTCGCCATGCGCGCACAATTCGCGCAGGTGGTCCAGGTCGGTCAGGCCCTCAGTCGTGGAACGAATCGTCTTGACCGTGAATCCGGAAAGGTGCGCCGAAGCGGGATTAGTGCCATGCGCGGAATCGGGAATCAGCATGGTGCGGCGTTTTGCTGAAGCTCCTTCGCCATCGCGCGCGTCTATGAAAGCCCGGATAATCATGACGCCTGTCATTTCGCCGTGGGCCCCGGCGGCCGGCTGCAAAGAAATTCCCGGTAGGCCCGTAATCTCCGCCAGATGTTGCTGCAGTTCGTAAATTACTTCCAACGCGCCCTGCGCTTCCGCTTCCGGCGCTAACGGGTGCAGGTTAGCGAAGCCGGCAATCCGCGCGACCTTTTCATTCAGGCGCGAGTTGTACTTCATGGTGCAGGAGCCGAGCGGGTAAAGTCCCTGATCGATCGAATAGTTCCAGGTCGAGATGCGCGTGAAGTGCCGCACCACATCAACCTCGCTGACCTCCGGCATGCCCTCGAGATCGTCGTCGCGCTGCAGTGCTTTCGGAATCATCTCATTAAGCGAAACTTCGTCGACGTCCAATGCCGGCAAACTGTAGCCGATGCGGCCCGGCTGCGAGCGCTCAAAGATCAAAGCCTCGTTCGAACTGATGTGCGTAGTTACTTTGGTAATCTCTGACTTCATGAATTTTTAGCTGCGATCGCTTTCAATCCCGCTACCAGCGCATCAATCTGCGCGCGCGTGTTTGTCTCCGTCGCGCAAACGAGGAAATCATTTGGCCGGTCCGGATAAAAACGCGACAACGCGATCCCGCCGTCGATGCTCTTCTCACGGGCGAGAGCCTCCAACAAACCGTCGGCCGCAACCGGCGCGCGCACTACGAACTCATTGAAGAATGGGGCGGAGTAGGGAAGCGAAAAGCCTTCCACGCCGGCGATTGCTCGCGCGGCATAGTGCGCTTTTTGGGCGCACTGGAGGGCGACTTCCTGCACGCCTTTCTTCCCCATCGTTTCCAGATAGATGGTTGCGGCGAGGGCAATCAAGCCTTCGTTCGTGCAAATGTTGGAAGTGGCCTTCTCGCGACGGATATGTTGTTCGCGCGTTGCCAGCGTCAGAACGAATCCGCGGCGCCCCTGTTTATCGAAAGCTTCACCCACCAGTCGCCCGGGAATCTGACGCGCATACTTGTCACGAGTAGCGAAAAGTCCGACGTAAGGCCCGCCGTATGAAAGCGGCACGCCAAACGATTGTCCCTCGGCAACTACGATGTCGGCGCCGCAAGCGCCTGGAGATCGCAGCAAACCAAATGACATCGCTTCAGTTACCGTGACGATCAGCAGCGCGCCCGCCGCATGCGCCTTCTCTGCCAGTAGCGCCAGATCCTCGACACAGCCAAAGAAATTCGGCGACTGAATCACAATCGCAGCCGTCTCCTCATCAATTGCGTCAAAAGCCGCTGCTGCGCTTTGTCCGCTCGCTGTGTCGGCCTGAGCCCACTGCAGTTCAATGCCGGCGTGTTGCACGTACGTCTGCACGACTTCCAGGTATTGCGGATGGACCGCGGGCGACACCATGACCTTTGAACGTTTAGTGACCCGCTCAGCCATCAATACGGCCTCTGCGAGACCGGTGGACCCGTCGTACATGGAAGCGTTCGCCACGTCCATTCCGGTCAGTTGGCACACCATGGTTTGAAACTCAAAAATAGCTTGCAGCGTGCCCTGCGAAATTTCCGGTTGATAAGGAGTGTAGGCGGTGAAAAATTCTGAGCGCGAGATCAAGTGATCGACGATCGTGGGGCTGTAATGAGAGTAGGCACCGCCGCCCAGGAAACTTATGCGCTGCGCCGCCTGGTTTTTAGCGGCCATGCGATCGAAGTCGGCGAGCAGTTCGATCTCCGAAACAGCAGCCGGCACTTTCAGGTGCTGCGGCAGACGTAAGTCTTCCGGAATCGAATCGAATAGTTTTTCAATCGAGGCAACGCCGATCTGCTGCAGCATGGCCTCGCGCTCTTCGGGCGAGTTAGGAATGTAACGCAAAGTTCTACTCGGTCTCGGCTTTCGTAAAGTCTTCGTATTCGGCCGCCGTCAAAAGGCTGTCCACTTCACCGGCGCTTTTCAGTTTGATCTTGATCATCCAGCCGTCGCCGTAGGGATCGGTATTAACTTTCTCCGGCGCATCCTGCAGCGTTTCGTTCACGGCGGTGACTTCGCCTGAAACCGGCGTGAAGATTTCCGACACGGCCTTGACCGATTCGACTGAGCCGAACGCTTCATGAGCAGCAAAATCGTCACCCGCTTTTGGTAACTCGACGTAGACGACATCGCCCAGCGCTTCCTGCGCATGGTCCGTGATGCCGACTACGCCGACATCGCCCTCAACGCGAACCCATTCGTGGTCCTTACTGTAGTGCAGCTCTTCCGGAACATTCGCCATCAAAGTTCTCCTCTGCGATTAAGCCTGAGCGCGCTGGTCGCGACAACACACGAACAGGGTCGTCAATTATTTCTTCGCTCGTTTATAGAAGGGCGTCGGCACGATGCGCGCGCCGACCAGGCGGCCGCGCACATCGATATGGATCTCCCGGCCCTCGTTCACATACTCGGTGGGCAGATATGCCATGCCGATATTCTTCTTCAAGAAAGGCGCCGGACTACCTGAGGTCACGCGTCCCACGCGTTGTCCGTCCACCAGCACTCCCTGATCGTCGCGGGCGATGCCTCGCTCTGTGACTTCGAAACCTGCGAGCCGTTTTGTGACGCCCGCTTCTTTCTGTTTCGCTAATGCCTCACGCCCGATAAAGTCGCCCTTGTTCAACTTGCAAATCCAACCGAGGTTCGCTTCCAGCAGCGTGGTAGTTTCGTCAATCTCGTGGCCGTAGAGGGCCATGCCTGCTTCCAGTCGCAAAGTGTTGCGCGCGGCGAGTCCGCACGGCAGCACGCCGTCATCCGTTCCGAAATCACCGGCGTCGAGGATTTTATTCCAAAGCTGTTCGGCCTTTTCAGCTTCGGCGTAAACTTCAAAACCATCTTCGCCTGTATAACCGGTCCGCGAGATGATTCCCGAAATCCCATCTACTTTGCCGTTCTGAAAGTGATAGTACTTAATCTCCGACAACGGAATGTCGCTTAGCGACTGCAAAATCCGCAACGCCTCGGGGCCCTGCAGCGCAATCTGGCAAAAGTCGGCGCTCACGTTTCGCAGTTCCACGTGCTGGTTGGTGTGATGCGATTTGATCCACTCCCAGTCTTTTTCCGTGGTACCGGCATTCACCACCAGCAGCAGGTGGTCGGCGGCAATGCGATAGACGAGCAGATCGTCAATCACTGTTCCCTGCGGCGTAGTCAGCGCGGAATATTGTGCCTGGCCATCGACCAACTTCGACGCGTCATTCGAAACCAAACCATTGACGAACGAGATAGCTTCGACGCCACGAACATCGATCTCTCCCATGTGCGAGACGTCGAACAGTCCGGCGCGCGTGCGGGTGCGCAGGTGTTCCGCAACGGTGCCGGCCGGATATTGCACCGGCATGTCCCAACCACCGAAGTCGACCATGCGTCCGCCCATGCGACGATGGGCGTCGTTCAGCGTGGTGCGTTTTAAGTTAACGGCAGGTGCGTTCACGCGTTCAAAGTTCTTCGTTGAAGGCAGGCGCCGCCCGCCGTCTTGATCAGTGATTTTGATCCGCTCGCAACGAATCACTCGCAGCAAAAGTCGAAATTGTATTGAAGCGGCAACCTAGCACGCAGTTCGCGGGAGCGTCAAGCGGGAAGTTTAGCGATTGCGGACTGCAGAATGCGGACTGCGGATTGAAGAAGAAAGGCGCGGGTCTCGCAGTTGCGATGGGGCCGTACGTTAGAAGTTGCGTTCCGGCACGTCAACCTTTTGCAGGCTGAAGACCACGCGCATCGTTGAGGGGCGGCCGTCGAGCGAAGCCGGCACAAACGCGGCATTCTGACGCAGCGCGGCCTGGAACTGATCGAGCATGCGGCTGTCGCGCGGGGCATAGACTACGCCTGCCAGGGAAGCGCTGCCGTTTCCGTAAACATCGGCGACGACGATCATGTCGTCGGACTCGACGTTGGCGCCATGCGTGTACATTGCCGAACGAGTCATTGCCGCCAACGCTCCGCCCGGATTCAAGCTTGGCGATTGGCCGGAGAAGGGCGCGCGCAACGCGGCATAACTCTCCGAACTTATCGGTTGATTGATGTCATAGAAAGGCGAAGAGTTTGCGTTGTTGAATGCCTCATTGGCTACCTGGGCTTCGTGCAAGGCGACGAGGTGAGGACGCAGACCTGCAAACATGCTAATGAACAGCATTACTGAAGCAAACGAACTGATCGTGTAAGGCACTACCCGCGGCCGCAACCAGTTGGCCAGTTGCGTGCCGATTGATTTAGTGGGAACGCGCGCGCCGGCTTCGATTGCGATGGCATAACTAATTACGCCCGCCAGATTTCTGGCCGGCGGCGGCGGGCTAAGCCGTGCGAGATTACGCGTCAGTGATCGCAGTTCCGCCAACTCAGCGCGACAAACGGGACACTGGCCCAGGTGATCATCACACGCCAGTCTGGTGGACAGCGGCAGCGCGTCATCGTCGTAGAGCGAAAGAGCTATTTGAATTTCGTCACATGACATAAGGTTTTCATAGAGGCTGGAGACTGGACGCTAGAGACTAGTAAAATCCCTGGCCTCTAGTCTCAAGCCTCTAACCTCCCCCCGAATAGTTGGCCGACCCCGGCTGCTCCCTTTGGAAAAGGAAGCAACTTTGGCTTGGCACTGACTGGCCTTCTCGCGGTCTTGTGAACGAAACTTCAGGTAGCCCACCGGCATTTCGCCATCGGGAACCCATCTGAAACGGGTTGTTGCTGGCCACGTTTTCAAATCGTTCGCATCGCTCGCTTTCTGGCTTCATCATTCCAGGTCCTCCGTCACTTCGACCCTTTTGGCACCGAGTTTTTGTGAAACCGGGGCGGGCCAACCATCCGACGCTAATTACAAGGTACCACTTAGCTTTTTTCTCAACTCCAACCGGCCACGCGACAATCTGGACTTTACTGTTCCGATACTGATTTCCAGCGTCGCGGCTATTTCCTCGTAACTAAACCCTTCGACATCTCGCAGGATGACGGTTTCGCGATATGACCTGGCCAGCGTCTTCAGCGCCGCCCGCAACACGGCCTCGCGTTCATGCGCCAGGGTCTCCGCTTCCGGATTGGCGTCGTCCGGTGCCGCCAGCCTCGCGCTCAGCGGTTGTTCCGAATCATCGCGCGCGAAGTCAATTGAAACATGCACATCGCGCCGGCGTCTCCGCCACCAACGCCAGCGGTTGCGCGCCTGATTAATTGCGATGCGATAGATCCAGGTCTTCAGATCAGCATCGCCCCGGAACCGGCTGATGCTTTGAAAGGCGCGTAAAAAGGTTTCCTGAGTCAGGTCGCGCGCCTCTTCGGCGTCCTCCGTCAGGCGATAGAGCAGAGCGTAAACATCGCCCGAACGGTCCTTCACCAGGCGATCGAACGCTGCCGCTTCCCCCCGCTTTAAGCTTTCAAGGAACTCTTCGTCGACTGTGGGCCGGAGTTCGACCGGGGCTGCCGTTGCAACCTGTTCCAAGCTCCCATGCCCGCGGAGCGCTATCTGCTCTCCGTAGCTCACTTGGCACCCCTGGGACCAGGAAACTCAATTGAAGAGCGTAGCGGTCGTTTCCCGGACAGTCGCATAGTTAGAACCCGCTCGCCCGTGATTTGTTCCCTGAAAAGTTTGTTCGAAGTAGGACAGACATTCCTGTCTGTCCAAACCGTCGTATCGGCCCACCCCTTCATTCCCGAAGGACAGACAGGAATGTCTGTCCTACCCTTTATTATTGCGCGATTTGGGTTTGCGCAACTTGATGAGGGCCGCGCGCGCGAACGGATCGTGCGACCGTTTGGTTCGACCGAATCAGTTTGGACCTTGCTTGACAACATCTGAGAGCGACCGCTAGAGTGACTTTTTTCTTTAATCATACACCAAAAGGAACGCACGTCACCGTGTGTTCTTGCGAAGGAAAAAGTAGTGGCAGGTTACAAAAAGAAACGCGCACGCGAACTACACCACGATCGCTTTCGCGACACGACGATGACCGTGCTCGATCGGCTGGTCAATCGTCTCGAGGGCAAGGGTCGCCAGATCCTGTATGGACTGGCGGGCGTGATTGTGCTGGCGCTGCTGGTTTGGGCCGGGGTTAATTGGCGGCGAGGCCATGCCCAGGAAGCCGAACGCGCGATGGGGCGAGGCATCAAGATAGCTACCGCCGAAGTTAACGCCACTCCGCCGGCCGGATCGAAGGACCTGATCTTCACTTCGGAACAGGAACGGGCCCAACGGGCCATCGATGAGTTTCGCAAAGTCGAAGCGAAGTATGGCGATCCCTACCGTTCGCAGGCGCAATTGTTTATCGCTATTAATGAGTTGCTGGTCGATCGGCCCAAAGGCCTGGGCGACCTGGCCGCGCTCCGCGGCAATGGCAATCCTGAAGTGGCTGCCCTGGCAAAGTTTGCGCTTGCGCAGGCGAAGGAAGCTGACAACAGCCTTGATGAAGCGATCGCTCTTTACAGCGAACTGGTCAAACAGAATGCAGCCGTTGTAACTCCCGACACTGCGAACCTGCATGTAGCGATGGTTTACGTGAAGCAAGGCAAAAAGAAAGAAGCCGCTGACTTGCTCTTCAACTTGGTGGAGACTGCCCGCAAGGCCAAGGATGCTGATGGCCAGCCGCTGCCGGAATCGGCCGCCGCGCGCGAGGCGTCGCAGGAGTTGCAAAAGATCGACCCGGCTCGCTACGCCCAACTGACGCCGGCCGCCCGCCCGACCAACCTCTCACTCTAGGCGAAGGGCAAAGCGCGAAGGGCAAAGTGTCTAATTTCCTGTATCTACCTCTTAACTCTTCGCCCTCGGCTCTTCGCCCTTAGCTCTTAGCGCTCTGAGATGGACAATCTCACCCATTCGCTGGCGGGCCTGGTAATTGCCAAGGCCGGTTTGGAGCGATTGTCTCCCGGCGCTGCTGCAGTCTGCGTGGTTGCCGCGAATGCGCCGGACTTCGATCTCGCCTTTCTGCTCGGCGGGCGCTGGACCTATCTACACAACCACCGCGGCATCACACACTCAATTCTCGGTGTCCTGATACTAGCCATCCTCGTTCCCTCAATCTTCTACAGCGTTGAGTTCGCTTGGTCGCGTTTCCGCAAGCGTGAACGTCGTTTCCGGTATCGCGGGCTGTTGCTGGCTTCGCTGATAGCCTCGGCCACGCACCCACTGTTGGATTGGACGAACAACTACGGGATTCGCTTCCTGTTGCCCTGGAGTGCCAAGTGGTTCTACGGGGACCTGGTTTTCATCGTGGATCCGTTGCTGTGGTTTGCGCTCGGCGGCGCTAGTTTTCTTCTCGCCTCACGCGCAAGGGCACAGTTGATTTTTTGGTGTGCGCTGGGGGCCATTCTGACCCTCGCGCTTTTTCTGCTGCCGCAGCAGCGTGAGGTGATCCCGCACGTCGGCCTCTTCCGCGCGGTGTGGGTGATAAGCCTGGCCGGATTTCTTGCCGCCCGTCGCGCGGGATGGGGACAGCGTTTCGGTCAACGGCTGGCGCTGATTGCAATCGCCGTTGTGGTTGGTTACTGGTTCGCGCTCGCAGTGGCACATCAACGGGCCTTAGGCACTGCAGGTAGATTTGCAGACGGACTGGCACGATCGCGAAACGAAACGGTAATCCAATTTGCGGCCATGCCGATGCTGGCAGATCCTTTTCATTGGCAATGTATATCGGAAACAAACCGCGCCACTTATCGTTTTAAGGTTAGCCTGCTGGGTTCGCCGCAGGCTTCGTCAGAGTTTGAAAGATTTGAGGAACCGAACCCGCGCGAGTTGGCCGCGATTGCGAAAACGTCAGGCGATGACCGCGCTAAAGTCTTCCTCGATTTTGCGCGCTTTCCCGCGACGCGGGTTAAGGATCTTGATTGCATAAGTCAGACCGTCGTTCAATTTGCGGACTTGCGTTACACTGAGCCGGGCGGCGCACAGCGGGGGACTTTCTCCCTTGATGTTCCGGTTGCATGCCCTGAAGTAAATAGATGAAATCAGTGAATGACAGTGGTCCAGTGGAAAGCTCAGCGGTGCTGGTCGAAGCAACCAGGGAGCGAATTGTTCCACCTGCGCGGCGCGCAGTGCTGGCCAGTGTCCGCACGTCGCCGAGCGGTTACTTTGCGATCGCCGCTATCTTCACGTTTGCCTCTCTAATGCTCCTGCGTACCGGCCACGATCTGGCCGCCTTGATCGTTGTAGTCAGCACCTGGCTCTTAGTTCCCATCCTAATCGCTACGGATCGAATCAGCTTCGACGGCGAGACGCTGGCGCGCCGGGGATTGTTGGCCGTCTGGTCCAAGCTGGTTAAGGGAAGAGCGATCCGCCTGCGTCTGGTCGATGTTGAGCGCGCGGAAACTACGGCAGTCCGCACGGTACGGCGCGGTGGCAGTGTTCGTTATCGCTATCGCACTGAACTTGCGGGGAAGGGCGGCAGCTTCATCTTTGCTTCCGGGCGCGGCTTTCGTGAACTCGTAAAATCCGCCTTCGGTTCGATCGTCGAAGAAAAGCTTGACGCTCGTACGCGGGAACTGCGCGACTACCTGACGGATCCAAAATCGCTGCGGCAAACTTTGTCGCTCCTGCGTATAGCGTCCAGAACAGTTTTGGATAACTCTGTCGCCGCCGGGCCGGCCCAGGGGATTAGGAAGATTCGCCACCAGCGAGTCCCAACTACTGAAGACGCCTCCGCTGTCGATATCGAGCGCGCCCGGATGTTGGGAGTTGCGGCGAACCAGTTGCGGGTAGCGGGTCGGTTGGGGGAATCGGCGGAAGCTTTTCGGCGCGCTTTGTTGGTTACGCCGCACGATGTGGCGCTGCTCTATGACTTTTCCCGCTTGCTGCGTTCCCAGGCCAGCGCGTTGGGCCAAGCGAAACTGTTAACGCGCGCGCGGGCAGCATTGCGGCTGGCCGCCTTTTATGAAAATCGTAATCCTTCGAACGATTATCAGGCAGGTAGCCTGTTGGCGCGGATGGGCGAAACGTTTCTTGAGTTTGGCGATCCTGAACGCGCCGCGCGCGCTTTTCGCCAGGCATTGGAAGTGAACGCGCGAACCTTTCGCGCCCAGTTGGGCCTGGCGGACGTGGCGCTGCGCGAAGGGAAACTCGCTCACGTCATTCATCACTACAATGATGCCGCCCGCATTGCTGCTGATGAATCGTTACGCAGGTTTGCGCGTAGGGAGTCCGATTACTATTCGCGTTTGAACGACGACGAAGAATATTTGGCGGGTGAATTGCGGCGGATTAACTGGCTGCAAAATTCGCAAAAGGTGCAAAGACTGGCAGCGCGCACCAGTTTTGCCAGCATCCTCGTGGCATTGATTGGTCCTTCATTAAGTCCCGCCGCCGGCGCGATGGGGCTGGCCTTCGCAACTTCGGCGGTCGCGGCGTGGGCAGGCACGTTGCTGGCCGTGAAGTTCCTGAAGCCCCGCCGAAGATTTCCTCAGGACGCCTGATCAAAAAAGTAGATAGGGATGACAAAGAGGCCGCCGTTAAGTACCGGCGACCTCTTCATCATTACGCCGAAGGCGTCCAATAACCCAGCCGAGGGTAACACCCTGGGTTAAGGTGCCGCATCGGTCCCTACCCTGAAAGGGTTGGATAGTTGTTATGGACCGGGTTTGTGTCACCCTCTCAGGGTGACCAACGACTACTATGTCCGTTTCCCAGGGTGTTACCCCTGGGCTGAATTATTCAACGCCTTCGGCGTACCCGGAATTCGCCCTCGCGTCGGGAACGATAGTCTTTCTACTTCTTTGTTTTCTTGGTTGCCCCGCCGCGACTCTTTGACTTGGACTTCTTATCCTGACCGTCTGCATCGGCACTGGTGATCGCATTAGCAGTCTGCGCGATCGCATCGGCCCCTTTCGTCATCAGATTCGTAACTGCGCCGGCGACTTCCATCGGAATTTCCCGCACGGGTTGCGGAATAATTGTTCGCGCCGCTTGCTCGGCCGCCGAGGCAACTGCGGCCAGCGGTTTCGCCGGTTGTGGACTTAAAAACGCGTCCCAACGGTACCGCGGCCGCTCACGTGTTTCCGTCAAGCGCCTGAAAACCAGATCAGTGACGGCATTCGTTACCCAATGGTGATAGAACTCACCGACCGATTGCAGTTCGGCATCCGGCGCCGGATTCATGAAATCGATCGCGTAGGGAATGCCATCCTTGATCGCAAACTCAACAGTGTTGATGTCATAGCCCAGCGCCGTGCAAAGCGTCCGGACGTCGTTCATGACTCGCTGCTTCAATGCCGGCTCAAGGTAATCAGGATTGTGGAGGTACTGCTCTCCTGAGAGGTAAGGCTTGCGCGGATCGTACGGCATGATCATCACTTCTTCCTGGCCAATGCAGTAGCAGCGCACAAACTGATCGAAGTCGATGAATTCTTGTAGCGTCATGCACAAGGTGCCGGTTTGATCGTATTCCAGCCACAACTCTTCAATTGAGTTCACGCGCGAAACGTTCTTCCAACCGCCGCCGTCGAACGGCTTCATGATCGCCGGGAGGCCCACGTAATCGATGATGCCCTGCCAGTCGAGGGGAAACTCCAGGTTGCGAAGGCTCTCGCTGACAATGCCTTTGATGTAGTCCTTCTGCGGCAGTAGCACGGTTTTCGGTGTGGCAACCCCCAATTTCGCGGCCAGCGAATAATTGAAAAACTTGTCGTCAGCCGACCACCAGAACGGGTTGTTGATGACGACCGTCCCTTCCAAAGCACACCGCTTCAAAGTCGCGCGATAAAACGGGACCTCATGCGAAATACGGTCGATGATTAAGTCGTAAGCCGGCGGCGCGTCATGCCGGATGCCTCCGAGCGTGAGGTACTCAGCGATGACTTCGCCCTTTCCTCTTTCATTGATGTTTTTGATAAGTGCCTCTGGAAATGTCTTTTCGCGACCCACCAGAATTCCTACGCGTTTCATAATTGTTCCTTTCAAAATAGAGGCTAGAGGCTGGAGGCTGGAGGCTGGAGGCTAGGTAAGATCCTCTTACGCTCCAGTCGTCATATCCAATCCCTAGTCCCTAGTCTCTAGCCTCTAGTCTCTAGTCTCTAGTCTCTAGTCCTAGCTCTGCCCTTCGGAAACTTTGCAATCTACCCTGCTCAACAAACTGATGTCAAACGAGGGCCGCCGAACACTTCCTCGGGCATCCGCATTGAGCCGAATACGCATCAATATAGGTGGATCAGGCAGCGGGACGTCGCATTGCTTCACGGGTGCTGTGCTACAATTTGCGGCGCACAGACTCGGATCTAGTTTCTACCTAAGCCGAACCGGAATCTCAGCCCTACTAAAATCATTAGGAGCTTTTTTGTGCCCTATCGCTTAACAAAACTTTTTGCAGTAGTTGCGCTGCTGGCCGCCGGCACGATATTTCCGGTTGCAGCCCAGCAACAGACTGCGACTCCCGCAGCCTCGCCGACTCCCGTGCCGACGCCGGTGACGCCGGTAAAGGTCCCGCCCCTGGAAAAGGCTGTGGTATCAAAGGACGTTACTGGCGAGGTTGTTGCTGAGTCGGTCATCGCCACATACGGCGCCGGCTTTGGGCGGGCGGTGTTGGACCAAGTGCGTCGCAACGGCACCGAGCGGGGCGAGATTACGCGAGTGGCTGCCGACGGTCGTACTGAGACTGCCGAGTATTCCTGGCGCTTCATTCGCGGAGCCAGCGCCGATAAAGACAAGTTTCGCGTTGACCAGAAATCGCCGACGCTGGAATACGCTCTGGTATTCAACGCCGGCCAGACATGGGGCATCATCAACGGCGCCGCCTTCGTCCCGCGTCAGGAGGCCACCAACGATTTTCTTGACCAACAGCGGCGCGGCCTGGATACGCTGCTGCGCTACAAGGAAAACGGATCGACCCTGACGTTGCTGCCGCGCGATAAGCAAAAGGGAATCGATCTCTACGTCGTGGAAGTCACCGATAAAGACAAACTGCGGACGCGATTTTACGTAAGCGTCAAGACACTGCGCGTGCTGTTTTTGGAGTACGACGAGCCCGGCAGCGACGGAACTCCCGTCAAGCACCAGAAGAAGTTCTTCGACTATCGTTATGCGCAGAATACCCTGGTGCCCAAGCACACAATCATCTTCGAGGATGGCAAACAGACTCAGGAAATAACGGTGAAAACAGTTACCTATGGCACGAAGTTGGAAGACTCACTGTTCCAGCATCCCGACAAGCAGGCATCGTCGACCACTCCCTAACTCGGGCCTTCTCCACTCCACTCCCTCTAATTGGGTTCGCGCCTGGTTGGTTTTCTGTAACGCAAACTGTTAGTTTGCGCGCATTGAATGGCCTTCACCATCGCAAACAAATAGTTTGCGTTACAAATTGGGGCTCTCCTCTTAATTGCAGATTCCGAGATTGCCCAGGCTTTGGACGGGCAGGAATGCCTGTCCCACTGATAATTAGGGAACTCCTGAGCGTCAGCCGCGTGTATTCGAGGCGGGCCGTCGAGTTATAATGCGTTTTTCCGAAGGATCGGCCGCGCTGAGTCGCAGAGCGGGAGCCTATTAGTTATGTTCTAGCAAGCCTTGAGCTTGCGATACGGAAACTGGCACGCCGGACGTGCCAGCTAAAGAGAGCCTACCTCCCTGATGAGCACCGTAACGTCTCTAAACGAGCTCGACTTTGTCGCCGTGCTAACGGCGCCGGTAGTCGATCGCGTGTCCGACCACGCTTTGCTGGCGGCCGCCGAGGCCGGTGACGAAGACGCGTTTGCGGAGTTGGTAGGAAGGTATCGAAACCAGATTACGAGCTACATCTACCGGATGACGAATGATTACGAGGGAGCGGTTGATCTGGCGCAGGAAACATTCGTGCGCGTTTACCGGGCCGCCTCGCGTTATCAAACTACGCATGCGTTTTCGACTTATATTTATCGCATCGCCACGAACCTGGCGATCAGTGAGCTGCGCAAAAGAAAAAGGCGCAGGCTGGTTTCGATGACCGGCTTTTTCGATACGCGCGATGGACAGGAGCCAGTCGAGTTTAATCCGCCCGACAGCCGCCCGTTGCAGGATGTGGCGCTGGTTGATACGGAACGGCGCACGGCAGTAAAGCGGGCCATCAGTACGCTGCCGGAAAAGTATCGCGCCCCGCTTGTGCTGCGCGACGTGGAAGGCAAGAGCTATGACGAGATCGCTTCCATTCTGAGCACCAGCGAGGGGACAGTTAAATCGCGTATTAGCCGCGCCCGGGGCTTTCTGCGCGACAAGATGAGAGATTATCTATAGGTGAAGCAGAGATGAAAACCATGGACTGTCGAAACGTAAGAAGCGAAATCAATTTGCTGGAGCTGCATGACGCGCTCACCAATGACGCCAGTGCGCATTTGGTGAACTGCGCTGACTGCCGGGAAGTTGCTGAGCAGAGCGCGTCGCTGCGAACTTTGGTGGCCAGCTTGGGGAACGTCACCGCTCCCGAGAATTTTGATATGCGTTTGCGGGCCCGTTTGGCGCGTGATCGTCAGCCCGCCAGCGGCTGGATGAATTTCTGGCGGCAAGGCAACGGCGTCCCGGCATACGCCCTGGCTTTTGCACTAATCCTTTTGGTCGGGGTGGTTGTGTTTCTTAGGCCGAGGGGCAGCGAGCAGGTGGCGGGCACAATTCCACCAGCCGCTTCGCTAAACGGAACAACGACCGAAAAGCCGCTTACCGCAACGACCGCCTTGAACGGTTCTGGTCGGACAAATCCGAGTCCTGGCAGTGATGGGATACAGCCGGCGCCGCTACCACTGGCCGGCACACCTCCAACGCCTGGGCCGCGCCCGCGGCGCGCCGGCAGCGAGCTGGCGGGAAATCAAAAGGCCAGCCCGGGCTCGCGCGAGTACAGCTTGATGCCCGCTGTGACGGTTAGCAACTCCGATGCTTCCCCGGTGGTCTCGCTGAGTGCTCCCATGCAGCCGTTGGTTGTTTCGATGCGCGACGATCGCGGCGGCAAACGCACGATTTCGCTGCCGCCAGTCAGTTTTGGATCGCAAAAACTTATTCAGAGCGCCTATCAGCCAGTCTCCCTCGCATCGAGCGGTAAAGGCGCGTGGTAATTCAGGTAGGCCCCAGGTAGTTCTATGAAAAGAAGTATTACTGAAGTTGTATTGACGGGCGCTGTGTTGCTTTGCCTGACGGCGGGCGCGGCGGCGCAGACGCCATTTCCCGAACCCGAGCCGGGTCATGGCCAGGGCCAAGAACCGCCGCGGCCACCGGTGCCCCGACCGCATCCGACAGTCGCACCGATCGTGTCGGAGTCGCGCACCGTAGCGCCGCAGGTTGTGACCATTGTGCATCGGTTGAACGGAATCAAGTTCCTGCGGCTGTTGCAGCGAGCACCCGGCGACAAGAAAACCATAGCGGCTCTGAATAACGCATTTGGGATCGACGAAGAAGTCCATACCAATATTCTGGCAGGACTGGCGCTTGATGACGGTCGCACGATCGCGACCTGGTTGCCGCAGGCAGCGGCCGAACTAGAAGCTCTGTCCTACTTCCCGATGATGACGATGCCACCGGTTGCAGGGAACCTGATTCCCGGTAGCGGAGTAGCAACGCCGGCCATTCCGGGTATCGCTCCTATGCCGCCCGGAGCTTCCCATCTGACGGTCTTCGGTCGCGACGGTAAAGAGTTGCGGGCTCGTTACGTCGGGCTCGACGGCAAGACGGGAATTTCGGTCTTGCGCATAAGCGGGTTGGCCTTTGCCATCCCCAGCGTTGAAACTGAAAAGGCGGTTGTGCTGGGCCAGAAGTTACGCTTGTTCGCGCCGCAGGGTGCGACGGCGACAACGACTGCTGCGGCGGGAAAAGTCTATGTAAGGGTCGGCGAGAGTGACGCAACGGTCGCGAAAATACAGCAGTTGGACTCCGGAAGCGTTCAGCGTCTGGTTGCGCGGGCCGCGAATCTTTCGCCCGAAGTGGTTGGCGGGATCGCGATTGACGACGCCGGGCTGACCGTAGGAATCATCGAAAGTGTTTCCGGTATGGAAGCGTCGATCATTCCGCTGAGTACGATACGCGCGGCGGCGAAACGTGTGATTGAACGTCAGGCCAGTGTGCCGCGGCCTTTTCTGGGCATCCGCGGCGAAGGAATCGGTTTCGTTCCGCGGGAACAATTGCTCTCAAATGGGTGGACTGTCCCGGCGGCGACGGCGCTACTGGATAAGCGCCAGGGAATAATGTTGACCGCGGTGGTGCCGGGCACGCCGGCGGCGCTGGCAAAGCTTCATCCCGGCGATGTGATCCTGAGCATTAATGAGAAGGACATAAAGAGCGCGCAGGAATTCTCAGTGCTACTGGGTCAGTGTGAAACTTCGGTTCCGATAAAATTTTGGGTCGCCCGGCCCAGCCTGCCCAATCCGCAGGCAGTGACAGTCAGTCTCGTGGATGCTTTGAAGTTTAAATACAACATGGAGTTTAAGTTTCCCGAGGCTATGGCCTTGCAAGCTGCCAAGGGTGGTCGCCTCGTAAAGGCTCTCACGCGCGATCCGCTCGTGGGTTTGGGTATCGAAACGATCGCGGTGGATTCCCCGGCCGCGGCGCGCCTACGAGCGCAAAGTGGCCTGGTCGTGGTAGCGGTAGATCCCGAAGGCGCCGGTTTTCGTAGCGGCGTTCGCGAAGGTGACGTAATTGAGACTATCGACAACCGCATCTCCACACAGAGGGGCTCCGGCAGCGGAGCGCCGATCGTGTCCAGCCAACGGATTGTCCTCGGCGTGGTGCGCAACGGGCAGCGGACCCGTATCACAATTCAAAAGGACGAGCAAAAACACGAACAAATCAAAGAGCAAAAGAACGATTAGCTTTTCCCTTCACGGAGCAGCTAAGCGAGGGATGGCTTCGGCCATCCCTTTTGTTTTGGCCCAGTTGTGTTACCCTACGCGCCCGGTATTCCAGTTACATAATCTCGAGATGAACGCACCAATCGTTGCGTTCTAAGGATGGACCGATGCTGCGCGAAGCTGTCTCCCGTTATCACGACCTGTTGAGCGAAGGCGATTTGGCAGAAACTTCGCGCGCCATGCTTGATGACGGCCTGGAGCGCACGAAGTTAATCTTCGGCGGCCGGCGTTTGTCTCCCTACCTGCGACCGCATTTCGTTACCGAGACCGACTTTGCCCGCATTACGAGCGTTTGCGAAACCGTTTGGAACGCGATCGAGAAAGTTAAGGACGCCGCGATTGCGAATCCGTCGCTGCTGAATGAGCTGGGATTGACTGAGATCGAGCGCGACCTCGTCAGCATTGATCCAGGCTATCGCGCGGTCTCGCCGACGGCGCGGCTCGACTCATTTCTAACCGAAGACGCGTACAGCTTCGTCGAGCTAAACGGAGAAAGTCCGGCGGGCATCGCGTACGCCGACACGGCCTTCGAAATCTTCTCGTCACTACCTGTGATGAAACGCTTCGCCGAGCAGTATCACCTGCGCACCTTTGAAGGCCGGCAGCAGATGCTGGACATCCTGGCGCGGGCTTACGAGGAATTCCTGGGACGACGTCCGGATCGAAAGCCGCAGATTGCCATCGTTGATCTGAAAGGCATGCCCACGCAGAAAGAGTTTGAGCTGTTCAAAGAATTCTTTGAAGCGAACGGCTATCCCACGCTCATCTGTTCGCCGGATGAACTTGAATTTGCCAACGGAGAATTACGTAGCGGCGATTTTCGCATCGACATCGTTTACAAACGCCTGCTGGTCAACGAATATTTGCCGATAGCGGAGCAGTATCCGGCCTTGCTCGACGCTTACCGGGCCAGGGCTTTCTGCATGGTGAACAGTTTTCGTTCGAAGTTGATCCATAAGAAAGCATTGTTTGCGGTCCTTACCGACCAAAGGCACGCAGCGTTGTTTTCCGCCGATGAACTGGCGGCAATTCGCACGCATGTACCCTGGACGCGGCAGGTGCGCGCCGGTCACAGCGATTACCGCGGCGATAAGGTCGACTTGCTGGAGTTCATCGGCGCGCATCGCGACCGGTTGGTGCTGAAGCCTAACGATGATTACGGCGGTCACGGCATCTACATCGGATGGAACACGGACGAAAGCGCCTGGGATGAAGCGATGCATAATGCGCTGGCCGACGGAGACTATCTGGTCCAGGAACGCGTGCCGACCGCGCGCGAGGTTTTCCCGGCTTTGCTTGACGATGGCTCGATCGATTTTGCCGAGCAACTGGTCGATCTGGATCCGCTTCTGTTTTTAGGGAAGGTCGGTTCGGCGTTTACGCGACTGTCCTACACGGAACTGGCGAACGTTTCTTCCGGGGGCGGCATGGTGCCAACGTTCATAATCAGCGAAAAGTAACGGCGAAAAAGAGGTACAATGCGCCGCGCATGAGAGGTGGACGATTCGTTTAGGAGCGGGCTGCCGTCCGCTCAATCGGGCAGTAGCCCGACTCTAGACAGAGATTGTGGTTAGGAGAATGACAGTGGCGGATGAGCTGCAAACCCGAACCGACGAACGGCGCCAGTACGATCGTTCGCGTGTGATTGTGGACGTACACTTTGATGGGTCGGATTCTACAGGAGTCGCCAGCAGCAAGGACATCAGCCTCGGTGGACTCTATATGAGTACGCAGCAGCATATTCCCGAAGGATCGACATTGACGTTGCGTATTCCACTGCAATCCGGCCACGTGGTTCTGAAAGGCGATGTCGTTTACAGCAATCCCGGGCACGGCGTCGGCGTCAGGTTCCACCGCGTGCCGGAAGAGACGCGGGCGATGATGGAGCGCGAGCTGCCGGCGCCATGACTGCCGGCCCGGATTTGCAAACCGCAGCGCTTAAGTGGGCCGAGCTGGACCAGGCGACGAGAGACACGCTGGGCGATAAGCTCGATGGACTTTATGGTTATGGGGCCACGCCCGCGGCGTTTGACCTGATCGCGCTGGATAAGCAACAGGCGATACTGCTTTTGATGCGCCGGTTGGTAGCATTGAATCTTTGGGATGCGGTCCGGATAATAAACAACGCGTACGGGGAAGGCGGCGTTGGGATTTACTTCACGGCCTGGCCCTATCTTTGGTCCACGCTGGATCGTCGCAAAGATTTCACCCAACGCTTTGCCCGGCACAAAGACAACACCGGCGGCTTTTTAGAGAAGTCGCGGTTGAATGCGACGCTGCATTTTCTTTACATTGACCAGGGAAGCGATAACAGTGCGCGCCAATGGCATGTGCATTTTGATCGATACGGGCCGTGGGGGTCGCCGGTCACTACGGCCCGGCACCTGCTAAACGAAAAGTTTTTGGCGCGGCATCCGGATTGGCGCACCATGAGCGCGTACTTCCAGCAGTTGGACCGGTAACTCAGACTCCAGGTTCACGGACCATTCATCATGTTCGAACAATTCACACTCGGCATTGAAGAAGAATTTCAAATAGTTGATCCGCACTCGCGGGAGTTGCGTTCGCACGTTTCGGAATTCCTTGAAGAAGGGAAGATGATTCTGGGCGAGCAGATTAAGCCGGAAATGATTCAGTCGATGGTCGAGGTCGGGACCGGCATCTGCAAAAACATCCAGGAAGCCCGCGCTGACATCACGAGGCTGCGCGGCATCATCGCCGGGCTGGCTAAGAAAACGGATCTGGTAATCATCGCTGCGTCAACACATCCTATCTCTCGCTGGCAGGACCAGAAGATTTTCGAAGACGAGCGTTATGAGCTGCTGGTCCAGGAACTTCAGACCGTGGCGCGTTCGCTGTTGATTTTCGGTCTGCATGTCCACGTGGGCGTCGCCGATCCCGAACGACGGATTCACATCATGAACGCGGCGCGATACTTTCTGCCGCACGTGCTGGCGCTTTCGACGTCCTCGCCTTTCTGGGTGGGCCATAACACGGGTCTGAAATCTTATCGCTCAGAAGTCTTCAAACAATTCCCGCGTACGGATATCCCCGATCACTTCGATTCGTACGGATCGTTCCAGCGTTATGTCGATTTGCTGATCCAAACGAAATGCATCGATAACGGCCGCAAAATCTGGTGGGACGTGCGCCCGCATCCAGTGTTTCCGACCCTCGAGTTTCGCGTTTGCGATATACCTACGCGGGTCGACGATACGATTGCCATCGCCGCGCTCTTCCAGGCGATTGTCGCGCGCCTTAACGGGCTGATTGATAAGAACCTTGGTTTCCGTCTCTATCGCCGCGCCCTGGTGCAGGAAAATAAGTGGCGGGCCGTGCGTTATGGCCTGGACGGAAAGATGGTGGATTTCGGCAAGCAGAAAGAAGTTCCCGTGCGCGACCTGGTCCGCGAGTTACTCGAATTCGTCGATCCGGTCGTAAACGAACTGGACTCTCGGAAAGAGATCGAACACATTCACACGATTCTGGACCGCGGCACCTCCGCTGACGAGCAACTGCGCGTTTATCAAGAGACCGGCGATCTCAACGCCGTGGTCGATCACTTGATCATGCGAACTATGGAGAACGTGCCGCGCGATGTGACTCTCACTGTGACCCATCCCGCAACGACTCACTCGACTATCGCCAAGTAGTTCTTCCTGCGGTTGCGGGCCGGCAAAAGTAATGCAGATTGGCGCTGTAAATCGCTGATCGAAAGATCAGGTCCTCATGAAAGAATTTCTTCCTACCTTCACCTTTGGCTTCCTGATGGCCCAGTTGTTTCCCGGCGCTACAGTAGTGTTAAGTCTTAGCTGCGGATTCGTTACCTTCGTTAATGGGGTTGAAACGGGTCTGCTGCGATTGTTCGCGATCGTCGGCGATATGTGGTTTGGTTCGTTGAGAAATACCATAGTATTTCTCTTTTTATCGATCGCCTCGGGTGTGCTACTGCATGGCCTTGACTGGATGGCGCTGGGAGGTATGTATAAGGATCATGGCGGTGGTCCGCGAACGTTTCCCTTCCACAAGTGGTGCATCTTCGATCAAATTGTGACTGCACCATTCAATATGATTTACGAGCTCCTGGTACTGGTCACTAGAGAGGGACTGGACGAAGCCACGGTTGGTGAGAATGCGGCCAAGATCGATCCCACTCTAATTCCGAATTTGAATTATCTGCAGGAGTTTTATCTGCATTTCGCGCAATTCTTCATTCACATGGCATATGCGTTGTGGATCAGCTTGATCGTCTTGATGCTGTGGATGTACCAGGTAGGGTTCTCGATGCCACGAATGATCCTCCTGCTGCTCATCTACGGCATATTAAGTGTTTTCTTTCTCATGGGCCGGGCCCAGCTCGCCATTCTTTTTGAAGGGGAGAGGGCACTGATTACAAGAAGCGACGTGATCGCGGGGGCCGGAAATAAAACGGCCGCAGCCCCAGTCGAAGTTAAGCCCATTGCCATAGCCGTCGAAGTTAAACCGGTTGCAGTCGAAGTTAGGCCGGTCGCGGTTGACGTTAAACTCGTCGCAGTTGAAGTTAAGCCAATAGAAGTTCAGCCAGTCGCGGTTGCGGCTGAAGTGAAGCCGGTTGCGGTTGAGGTTAAACCAGCAGCAGAGCCGAACGACAAGAAATCCGGCCTGTAAGGGGTTGGCTGGCGCGCGCAGACTCTCAGTTCGCAACGCTTTGTTCAGTGGCTCAAGGTATTCACCGCAGACTTCGCGTGACCTGATGTCAGGCGAAAACGTTGCCTCACTTTCTCATAATCCTTCCCAACTATCCTGGCAGTAAGAGGCTTCGCGGCTTCATCTTTCATAAGACCGGGGCTTGAAGTGTTGAAGCAACTCTTGCTTCTCCCAAGACCGAAATGTAGGACGATCTTCTATTGGGTCGTCGCTACCATGGGCTCTCAACTTGTCACTCCTGAGGCTGTTTGATATCTTCAATCAAACTCGAAAAGGACACGGAAAATGAACAATGGTAAGCCGGCCGGTGCGGCGGTAGTTTCAGAAGGGTTGCGAGGCGTTGTCGCCGCCAGCTCTTCGATTGGTGACGTCAACGGCGAAAAGGGGGAACTGATCTACCAGGGCCTCAGCATCCACGACCTCGCCGATAATTCGACTTTTGAAGAAGTAGTTTTTCTCCTCTGGAACGGGCGTCTACCCAATCGCGCTGAGCTCGATGAGTTGAGGCAGCAGTTGGCCGCGTCGTACGAACTGCCGGAATGGGTGGCGGAACTATTCAAGTACTTTCCCACCGACGCTGAGCCGATGGACACGCTGCGAACCGCCGTGTCCGCTTTGTCGTTCTTTGATGAAGAGTCACGAGACCTCTCGCGCGAAGCAAGTATCAGGGTTGCGACGCGGCTCACGGCGCGCCTGCCCACCATTGTGGCCGCCATCGATCGCGCCAGGAATCATCGCGAACCCGTCAAGCCAAAGCCGGAACTAAACATCGCGACCAATTTTCTTTACATGCTGAACGGTGAAATGCCCGACGAGTTCGATGCGCACGCACTCGACGTGGCGCTGATTCTGCAAGCCGATCATGAATTGAATGCGTCGACTTTTACGGCGCGCGTCGTAGCCGGAACACTTGCCGACATGTACAGCGCGGTGACGGCGGCGCTCGGGGCGCTCTCCGGCCCTCTGCACGGTGGCGCGAATACCGCGATCATGAAGATCCTGCTCGAAATCGGCAGCATCGATAATGTTGAGAGTTACGTGCAGGATGCGCTAGCGAAGAAGAAAAAGATCATGGGCTTTGGCCACGCGGTCTATAAAACCGAAGACCCGCGCGCGACACACTTGCGGCGTTTCTCAAAAGAGATGGGCCAGCGCAAAGGCGACAGCAAGTGGTACGACATGACTGCCAAGCTCGAAGAAGTAATGAAACGTGAGAAAGGTCTGTTGCCAAACGTCGACGCCTATTCGGCATCGACCTATTACATGATGGGAGTGCCGCTCGATCTCTACACGCCGATATTTGCGGTCAGCCGGATCAGCGGCTGGACGGCGCATATCCTCGAGCAGTACGCGAACAACAAACTGATTCGCCCGCGCGCCGAATACATCGGCCCGCGCGACGTTCCCTACGTGCCGATCGATCAGCGTTAGGGACAGCTGCTTCCAGCTAGATTGGATTCGCGCTGAACGATTCAGAATAAGAGCGGGGGCAAGCCCGCCTTCCTGACTGCGAGTTCATGGTGTTGCGTCAATCGCAAGAATTAGACTCAACCAGGAGAACCTGCAGTCAGGAAGGCGGGCTTGCCCCCGCTCTTGCTTCAGCAACTCAGAACGGCAACGGAATAGATCCTGTTACTGCGCCTTAACCGCTGCGGTTTCTTTTTCCGCCGGCACGGTCATGTAGTAACCCTTGCGCGCGCTGACGTTCAGCTTTCGTGTCTTGCCTTTCTCGTCCTGCGCTTTCACCTTGACTTCCAGGTTGTGCAAATGGCCGTCGTCGGTTTCCTGTTCCGCTAGCGCGAAGCCGAGGCTGTAACGAGCGGTCAGGTTTCCGATGATGGTGGCCAGGCCCGTGCCGTAATCTTTCACGCGGCTCACGCGCACTGCCTCGCCGCCCGTCTGCTGGGCCATGCGCTTCGCCGCGCCGTAGACGCTGATACCCATCCAGCCGGCGACCGGCTTTCCGATCGGCATGAGAAACTTGAACAGCGTCCTCATATCGACAGTAAGCGAATTGAAAATCACGTTTGAGCGATTCAGGAATTGTTCCGTCGCGTCGCGGTCCTCGAAGAACACGGGCACGATGCCGTCCGAAACCCAAATCAAAGCCGGCTGCGAATTCGGCCGATCCTGCATCGATTTCCGCGAGGACTCCTTCACCGCTTCCACCATGTCATAGACCTCGCCCAGTTCGACGGTGACATTGCCGCTGCCGCTGACGCGCTTTAGTGAAACTGAGCCGTCCTTGTTTGTAGTGCGGGTTACGACTGAACCGTTTTTACCTTTAACGATTTCGACGTTCACGGGTTCGCCGCCAGCCGCTTGTTCCTTCGCTTCCGCTTCAACTTTCTTCGGATCGACGCTGCCGATCGAAAGGCTGCTTTTACCTTGATCAGATGAGTTCTGCTTCCCGGCCTCGTTGGCGTTGTGGTCTGCGTTTTCGCCGATGTAATCCGGCACGCGGGCCAGGGCCGCCGTTAGTTGCGCCGGGTCGCGAGTGAAACCGGAAAGCCAGACGCGCTTTTCGTCTTCGCCGATATTTACGGCCATGAGGGCGACTTCATCGCCGGGGCCCAGTTTGGCTAAGGCGTCGGTCATGATTTGCAGAATCTCCGGGCGCTTGAGGAAACGGCCGGCGCCATCCTCTCGCAAATCCAGGATCAGAACGATTGAAAGCGGCTTGCGCGCCTGGCCTTCGCGCGTGAAGTAAGAAATCGGCCGCGCTTTTCCTTCATCCAGCACTTCGAAGTTTTCCGGCGCCAGATTTGAAATGGGTGTGCCGGTCTTCTTGTCTTTCACGAGGGCATCCAGAAACACGACGCGCGTGTGAACCTTAATCGTCTCAGCCGCATCCTGTGCCCGCGCGACAATCGCACTGCCAACGAGCAGCGCGAAGAGCAGGAACAATATCGCATTGAGACGCAAACCGGTGCTGTGGTCGGGAGAAATTGCTTGAGCGGTGAAGTAGGATTGCCTTTTCATTTCGTTACTCCTAATCGTTGTCGTTGGTCGTCGCATCGTTAGTAATTACCCGGCCCATTTCGTCGGGGTTCTGCATCAACAGCGCCAGCGTTTGGGGATTTATCATTGCCTGGACCACTACTGCCTCGCGGCGTTCGATAGTTATCACCAGGACTTGAAACTTCGCATTCGCTTCGCGGAGGTAGATGTATGTCTGCGCTTCCTCTTTCGCCGCCACAGTCTGAACCAGTGGCGACCAGGTGTTAGCGAGGGCGCCGTTGATTGAAGATTTGAAAGCTCCGATACGTCCCCGGGAGCTAAAGTCCTGGTCCTCAAAGAAAGCGACTTTGACACTGCCCATCTCCGCGATGCGTTTTCGTTGGCCGCCGCTCATACGCATCACCGTCTTCGTCGCCGACATACCGGCGCGGGCCAGAAACGGAAGGCTCTGGTGCTTCACGTTATAGAACTGTTCGATCAGTTTCACGGCCGCGCCGAAGTCGTCGCCCTTCGCTGCCGCGCGATACGGAGCAATCGTCAGGAGACCAGTCATAGCTGCCGCTATCAGCAGACCGGCGACAACTGCACCACGCGAAGAATTGTTTGCGGTAGTCATGATGAGACCTTTCAATTCTTCGTCTTGGTTTTTGATTCAATACCCAATTCCGGTATGCCAAACTGGCCCTCGAGTTGGCTCAATTTCTCGAGGTCGACCGGGCCGATGATGTTCACGACCGTAACTTCTTTGGGGTCGGTCGCCAGCACCGCGAGTCCCTCGATGCGCGCGCCAACGGTCATCAAGTAGACTTCGATGCTGCCTTCTTTCTTGCTGTTGACGTTCACGATTCGGTTCCAGGCGGGGTTGCGGAGCTGAGCGCGAATCCCCTCAATGTCGGCCGCTGAATATTGCCCTTCCTGCTCGAACTCGAAGCTCCGGACGTAGATCCCTTTCAAACCGGTCACTACCTCGCGGATCTTTGCGTTATCAGGATCCTTGCTCGACAGAAACGGCAGGGTCAGACGCATCAGGCGCTCGTCGAGATTAACGTCAACGGATTGACTGGCTTTCGCCGCCAGTTGATCCAGTTGGGTCAACTCGATCTTGCCACCCTGTGTCTGGGCACTTGCGGCGATACCCAGCAACAGCACCAGGGCCACTGATGCAAATTTCAATGATGTTTTGAAGATTGATTTCATAATTGCTCCTTCAGCCTACTTTGTGTTGATAACGAATCTGGTTTCCGGAATTGCCGCCTTGCGTCCGCTGCTGTGCGTGATTCAACTTCACACTGACGATGCGCAGCGCTGTCAATAACTGTTCCTTGGCTGCCTCTCCCTCTTCGGCGTCCGTTCGCTTCGCGATTGATTCCGCGCCGGGTTGCGGCGCCTGGTAAACATTGCCGCCGCGCTTTGCCGCTCGGCGAGCGGGGAAGTAATGAACCGATTGGTTTACGGGACGCTTCGGAGGTGTGGCAACTATCTCCGGCTCTTTGGGGAGCGGAGCTGGAGGGATCACGGCCTTAGGTCCGGGACTTTGAACCGGCGTTCTCGTTGCTTGTGACGGTTGCACGCTCGAATCGTGGTTTACTGCCAGCCACAGAGCGAGAGCCAGCACCGCCATCGCAATCGTCGCTGCGATGGCCAGCGCGGGATAGAGCCGGCGTCGCCGTTCGGGCGCCACCTCCGCAGGAATCTGCAGCGGCCGGGGCTGATAGCCGAGCGGTGCCAGCAACTCTTCCAGTTCCTGTATCTCTTTGTCCGGTTCGCCGGATCGGTCCCACAAGTAATCGCTCATAAGCCCTCCTTAAAGCCGAGCTTCTCTCGCAGCAGTTTCATACCGCGATGCAAATTGACGCGAACCGATGCGGCCGTCATTCCGGTGCGCGCCGCAATCTCCGGTCCCGTCATGCCTTCAACCAGTCGCAACACCAAAGTTTCGCGATAGGCATCAGGCAACGCGCGAATCATTTCCAAAACTTGCCGGGCCAGTGTGCCGCCGGTTTCCGGCCGCGCCGGAGTTTCATCTTCCAGTTGCATGGTCGCCGTCGTGCGACGATGAAAGTCCATCGCCCGGTTTCGTGCAATCATGCCGATCCAGGCGCCAAACGCCGCACCGTCGCGGAGCGTGTGCAACTTCTTCAATGCGTGAAGGAATATGTCCTGAACGAGATCGTCAACTTCGTCGCGCGGCACGCGGGCCAGCAGAATGCCGTGGACCATGCGGGCGTATTGATCGTAGAGCCGCGCATATTGTTCGCGGTCGCCATTCAGCACCGCCTGAACGAGGATTGCTTCCGGCGAAGTCGCAACTGGCGGCGTGGAGTCGTTTTCCCGCGGGCGAGTCATAGTCAGATTATTCGCTATCGCCTGAACTTCGTACATCGCTGAGTCTCGCTCGCCTTTTGATGGATGCCGGATTCCGCACGCGCCGGTTCTGCGCTTTACATATTGCCTGACACCGCTAAAGACGGGAGAGTAAGGAGAAGTGTTAACGAAGTGGGCCGGTAAATGTTTCGCTTCAGCCGCCTAGAGCGGGTTTGGTAAGAAGAGCGGGGGCAAGCCGCCCTTCCTGACTGCGAGTAGGTGGCGTTGAATCCGCGATTCCACTGGGAAGACTTGCAGTCAGGAAGAGCGGTTTGTCCTCGCTCCTTGCTGATCCAACTCACCTTGCTGGTGCGGTTGCTGGCTAATCGCGTTCTCGCCATCGGTGAACTTCTTCAGCTCTTCCGTCGCTTTCAGCCACGGCGCCCACCATACAAAAGCGATCGAAATTAGAAGCGCGATGGTGCAGATGGCGCCGCCTTCCGGGCCATACGCGCCTCCTGTCAGCCACTGTGGCCCGGTGTCCACTAAACGCAGCAGAGGCGTCGGCGCTAACTTCGTAATGCCGCTGACCGGCAGACCAAGGACCGCACCCATGGTCCAATTCCAGGCCCAATGAATACCGAGCGGCAACCACAAACTTCGCGTGCGAAGATACGCCGCTGCCAACCAGAGTCCCGCCAGCGCCGTGTTCGCAAACGTCACGCCGCGGACAACGTTCGGGTTAGCAAGATGCGCCGCCGCGAACGGAAGTGACGTTAATA
This sequence comes from Blastocatellia bacterium, assembly GCA_034665305.1. Taxonomy (GTDB): domain Bacteria; phylum Acidobacteriota; class Blastocatellia; order Pyrinomonadales; family Pyrinomonadaceae; genus DASXRU01. The sequence goes on from JAXDFZ010000024.1 coordinate 151,522, forward strand.
GAACGCCGAGCCACGCAAGGCGAGCGCGCGTGAGCGTTTGCAAAGGGTATCCACGAAACAGCACTTCTTCTCCGGCCGCCGCAAAAACAAACAGCATCGCTGAAAAGAAGAGCGACTTACCCATCGCTGAGCTAACGGTCAGCGAGTTAAACTTAAAATGAAAGCCCTGGCCAATCATTCCGATCAACGCAGCCAGCAACACCGAGGCTGCGCCAATGATGGAACCTACAACGAAGTCGCGCAGCCAACCGGGATGCACTGCCCAACCGAGCGCCCGAAACGGCAAGTCCTCGAGCACCGTGCCGCACGCCGCACCCACCACTGTCGCCGAGATGAAGAGAATGAAGGCCTGCACCACGAAGCCGGCATACCCCGCGAGGAAATCCTGGTAGTAGCGTCCCAGGAGAAGTGAGAGCCCGACAAGCGTCATCATCTCCACGAGCTTCGCCACGATGGCGAAAGCAACCACGAAGATCCCCAAACGCCATCCGCTGCGCAGACGGCCCGCCTTATTCAGAAAGAAGTTGTAGGTTTCCATGTCGGAGTTCGCGTGAGCCGGATAGTTGCATTAACGAGGACAGCCAGGCAAGCGTGCCGATTGCGGAATGCAGATTTCGGATTGCGGATTTGAGTACGAACCGGCCATCGCTCTGATCGGTGACCTGCCAATCCGCAATCGGCATTCTGCAATCCGAAATCGGTAGCTATCGCAGGCGGTTCTGACAGTGCTACCCTGTGTCCCGTTGACCTGAAATGAATAACGCTTCACCCATGACTGAAAGCAATCCGCTGCAGGAACCGGCCCATCGGCGGCGGTCCGCACCGTGGATTCTGGGCGGAACCGTGGTCCTGCTGCTGGCCGTGATCGTGGCCCAACAGGCCTTCAATCTTTGGGCCGTCGTACCGCCTGATACCGGTTCCGATACCTTACTTCTGTATGCCCTGTCGTCACTGAACTTCGCGGCTTTTATTGTCTTCAGTTTTATCCTCGTGCGCAGCGTCTTAAAACTGCGCCGGGAGCGTCGCGAGCGGCAACTTGGATCGAAAATCAAAACACGGCTACTGGTCTACTTCATCACGCTCAGTTTGCTTCCCATTACGGCCATGGCGGCCTTCTCGTACCTCTTCCTGAATCGTTCCCTCGAAAAATGGTTCAACAACTTTCCCCAGGAAGTGGTTAAAGAGGCGAAACAGTTTCAATCTGAGGCGATCCTACGCCAAACGGAAGACATGCGCGGCGCTGCCACGTTGATGGCGGCGGTCATTCGCGAACAACCTCCGGAAGTGCGCCAACAAACGCTCGATCGCCTCGTTGCGACCGGACGGCTGGCGGCCATTGCAATCGTCGATGCCGAAGGCAGCACCGTGGCGCAAGCGCGTGCGGCAGTGCCCGCGCCGGGCGAAAAAGAGCTCTCATTGCTGCTCGAACTGGCGCGCAAGACGGGAGTCAATGAGGACGGTTTGGCCGACGGCAAAGGTTTCGATCTTGTTTCCGTGCCCCTCGACGAGGGTCACAGCCTTTTGCTGGTGCCGGCGCGCCGCGGTGAATTGGGATTGGCTGAGTCCATTTCGGGATCGCAGAGCGAATACCAGCACCTGGTGAACCGACAGCGAAAAGTGCGCTTGCTCGGTCTTTCCACTTTGGGTTTGATGACGCTGATGCTGCTATTTGCATCGACGTGGGTGGCGATCCATTTGGCGCGCGGCATTGCGACACCGATCAAGTCCCTCGCCGAAGCTGCGAATGAAGTAGCCAGAGGAAACCTGGCGCACAGGGTATCGACCGTGGCCGACGACGAACTGGCTTTGCTGGCCGAGTCGTTCAACCAAATGACGAAGCAATTGGAGGACAACCGGAGTCACATTGAAACCGGCGCCGCGGAACTGCGCGAGAAGAATCTGGCCCTGCATGAACGGCGGGACTACATTGAGACCGTGCTTGATTCGTTGTCGACGGGCGTCATCTCGCTTGACGAAAAGGATCATGTTACGACCCTCAATGCAGCGGCGGCGGCGATGCTGCGGCGAACCCCGATTGCAAACGAGAATCTAAGTCTCGCCGACGTCATCAGCGCCGACGATCGGGTGTTGTTGGAACGCTTGCTGCGGCGCGCGCGGCGGATTGGTCGGGCCACCGAACAGACGGAATTGAGTCGCGGCGCGGCGCCGGACGTTCCCGCACTGCCCGTCGCGCTAACGGCGACGGCCCTGGGCTCTTCCGCAAAGGGAGGCCGCGGAGTTGTGCTGGTGATGGAAGACTTGTCGGAGTTGCTGGCCGCGCAACGCGCAGCGGCTTGGAGCGAAGTTGCGCGGCGCATGGCCCACGAGATCAAGAATCCGTTGACGCCGATACAACTTTCCGCGGAACGTATCGCCCGCATCTTCAAAACGAAGACTTCAGATGATGAAAATGGCGCCAAGGGCGCAGACGCTACGCGCGTAAACACAGTGATCGAGGAGTGCACGTCAACCATCTCGCGCGAAGTCGCCGGCCTGAAAGCCATGGTTGACGAGTTTTCACGGTTCGCTCGCTTGCCGCATCCGCAGCTTGAGTTGGGAGATTTGAACGAAGTGGTGCGACAGTCGGCAGCGCTTTACGAAGATCGAACCGATGGCGCGGAGCTGCAGTTGAATCTCGCCGGGGAGCTTCCAGAGGGCGTGCTGGATCAGGAGCAGATGCGCCGCGTCTTTGTAAACCTGATCGATAACTCGCTGGAGGCATTTGCAAATTCCGGAAACGGCCGGCGCATTACGATCAGCACTTCGCACGACATGGTCCGTGACACACTCGTCGCCGAAGTCGCCGATACCGGCGAGGGAATCGCGCCGGCTGATTTGAAGCGGCTGTTTCAACCGTACTTTTCGACGCGCGAGCGCGGCACGGGACTGGGCCTGGCAATCGTGCAGCGGATTATCACAGAGCACGGCGGACGCATACGCGCGGAAGCAAACCATCCGCGAGGCGCGAAGTTTGTAATTGAGTTGCCGGCGGCCGCGAACGGTGGTTAGTCTCAGGTCTCAAGACTCAAGATTCAAGTTCAGGTTTTACTGGTCGATGTTTCGATAGATGCAAACCAAAGCTGCCCAGAACGACGATTAGCTACCGAACAATCGAGCCAAATTTGAAACCTGAAACCTGAAACCCGAAACCCGAAACCTGAGACCTGAGACCTGAGACCTGAGACCCAAAACCGATGCCCGAATCCATCCTAATCGTTGACGACGAGCGCGGCATTCGCGACACGTTGCGGGCCGTCCTTGAAGACGAAGGATTCCGCACCGAAGCGGTAGCCTCGGGTGAGGAGTGCCTCGACGCTCTGAAGCGCCGCAGCTTCGGCTGCGTGTTGCTCGACGTTTGGCTTCCCGGAATTGATGGACTGGAAACTTTGGGCCAGTTGCGCGAGGCGGGCTCGGATGCGCCGGTAATAATCATCTCCGGCCACGGCAACATCGAAACTGCGGTGCGCGCGACGAAACTCGGTGCCTTCGATTTCATAGAAAAGCCGCTGTCAATTGAGAAGACCGTGCTGACGGTGCGCAATGCTTTGCGGCAGCGTCAACTCCAACGCGTCAACGAACAATTAGCGGCGGAGCTAAATGAAGAGTATGCGATGGTCGGCGAATCCGTTGTCATGCGCGCCTTGCGAAAACAAATCGCCGTGGTCGCGCCGACAGATGGCCGCGTGCTGATTTCCGGTGAATCGGGAACCGGAAAAGAGCTGGTCGCCCGGGCAATTCATGGCCAATCGCGCCGCGCTGGCGCGCCGTTCATCGAATTGAATTCAGCCGCGATTCCCGAAGAGTTAGTCGAGTCCGAATTATTCGGCCATGTGAAGGGCGCGTTCACCGGAGCCACCGTCGCGAAGAAAGGAAAGTTCGAACTAGCGGACGGCGCGACGCTGTTCCTCGACGAGATTGCTGACATGAGCGCGCGGGTACAATCGAAGGTCCTGCGCGTGCTTGAAGAGCAGCGCTTTGAACCGGTCGGCAGCAATTCTCCGATTTCAGTCGATGTGCGAATCCTGGCCGCCACCAACCGGCGGCTGGACATGGAAATGGAGTTAGGAAGTTTTCGCAGCGACCTCTTTTTCAGGTTGAACGTGATCCCGTTTGAGATTCCGCCGCTGCGCGAGCGTTTGGAAGACGTGCCCCTGCTGGTCGAGCACTTCAACAAAAAATTCTGCGGCGCGTACGGAAAGAAACCGAAACGATTTGACGAGAAGGCGATGACAGCACTGCAGAGCCATTCGTGGCCCGGCAACGTGCGGGAATTGCGCAACACCGTCGAGCGCGTAGTGATTATGAATCCGGGTGAGCGTGTCTCCGCTGCGGACTTGCCACCATTTGGCGCCGAAGAAGCGCCGGCTGCTTCGTTTCGTTTTCCTTCATTCAAAAACGCCACCGAGGCCTACCATCGCGAGTTCATTCAGCGAAAACTGGCGGAGGCGGAAGGCAACGTGTCTCGCGCTGCTGAGATGATGGGCGTCGACCGCAGCCACTTGTATCGCCGCATGCGAGCCTTGGGAATCCAAAACCGAAGCGAGCGACCTTCCTCTTAGCTAATAGTTGACTGCGCATTTAACAATCCTTCGGCCATCTTTAAGTCATATATCAAGTGGTCGACTTTGATATCAAGTTTGCGTTGTTTGATCCAAACCATTATGGAAAGAAACAGGACCAGCAGGAAAAAGAACGCATCGAACGCCGTCTCCATCAGGCCCATGAAGCGGCCTTGCAGTAAAACGGCTACGTGCGATGTGTCCAAGTCGGTCCAGGAAACAAACCCGTAAATTATGACCACAGCCAATAACAGAATGTGAATGCCATAGGTAGGACCTCGTTTTTCCGCCAAGACTTGGGTCATCAATAGCAACTCCAGGCTCTCATGATGCCGCTTCAGGGTCTTTGCTCGTTTGGCTCTTTCCATGGCGCGGCCCAGATTATTGATCTCGCGGTCAACTCCCACATATAGCACCGTTAAAATGAAGGCGAGAAAGATGCCGCTTATTAATCCCAGGTCGTTCACGTCTATGACCATACCGAAGAAAGGCAGCTCGATGGAGAGAGCTTCGGTTCTCACCTTTATTAGTGCATTTATCTGGTCGTCAAGTTCACGACAAAACTCGTCGTTCCCCAACGCCGGGTGCTTTGAGTCGGTAAACAAGAACTTCCTTGAATATCCGACCGCATCTATGCATTGAGCGCTCATCGACGGATCGACGGTATTACAGTCCGGTGGATTGTTTTGTCGGGCGCAGGCAGAAGCGATTTGGAATTGCTCGAGCCGCTTATCGATCCAGTCAGGGCTAGCTGTGTTGCGATAGCCCGTCAAAATAATCACCGTCATTGCTACCAGTACGTAAACGGTTGAGCGTGTACGACTGGATCCGGCGTTGACGGCGTCCAAATAGGGCTTGAAATCTAGTTCTTCTTCAATTCCGGTTACTGCAGTAGCGACCGAATCAGCACCGGTTGGCGCGACGGAATCATTTTTGGGAGACATGAATTACCCTCCTCTTCGGGTGAAAAGAGATGCAGGCACCAGGTAAATAGCCTCGAGTTCAGGCTGGCGAGTTTGCAAGGCGGCTCGTGAGTTCAGCCTGGCTGAGATTTGCGCCGCACTGTATTACCTGCACGCCGGGCAGTCAAGCGCTTTTGGGGCCAATTATCACCGCCCTCGTTGACATCAGCGTTTGAATACCGTATCTGTTTCAATGAACTCGCGGGGCCCAATTTGCATCAAACGTCTGGCGAGGGAATAGAGGCATTATGGATTACACGACCCGGGAACTTCTGAAACGTTATACAAAACTGGCGCTGGGCCAGCCTTTTGCACCTGTCTTACTGAACATCCTGGTGACTTCAGTTTGCGACATGCGTTGCACGCATTGCTTCTTCACGGAAGAACTGGACGATCGCCCGCGCAAAAAGCTCCAGATGAAGACGGAGGAGATCGAGCGAATCTCGCAGACGCTGGGAGGAAATCTCGGTGTCCTGATCCTCGCCGGAGGCGAACCGTTTACGCGGAAGGACCTGCCGGAAATTGTCGGTTCCTTTTACCGCAATAACAATCTCGAGTCTGTCTACGTCATGTCGAACGGGCAGATTCAGAAGCGCATTTTCCCCGATATCGTTCGCATTCTCGACGAGTGTCCGAACCTGAATGTCACAGTGGCCCTGGGCATCGATGGCCTGAAGGGACCACACGAAAAGATTCGCCAAAAACCGGGTTCCTGGGATATCGCGATTGATACTGCGCGCCAGTTGCAGGCGATTAAGAAGGACCGGCCCAAGCTCGATATCCAAACTTGCACCTGCTTCATGCATTCGAACCAGGACACGATTTTCGACTGGTACGACTTCCTGAAATACGAACTGAAACCTGACAAGGTAAACTTCAATTACATCCGTCCGCCCTCAGCCGATCCGATTGAGTTGGACATCGATCATTCCCGCTATGCGAAGCTGGCCCAGATGATTGACGATGATTCGCGTCATGCCGCGATCCGCAATAACTACGGCGGTGACGCCGGCTTTTTCAAGGCCGCGATCGATATCTACATGCACGGGCTGATCACGAAGACGCAGGAAACACAGCAAGCGCAATTGACTTGTTATGCCGGTACCGCCGGCGCGGTGATTTACGACGAGGGCACGATTTCGTCTTGCGAGAATCTGGCGCCAATCGGCAACCTGCGGGATCACGATTGGAACTTTCAGGAGCTTTGGCTATCACCGGAAATGAAGGCGCGCCGCAAGCAGGCCGCTGATGGGTGCTTCTGCACGCACGAGTCCAACTGTTATTACCCGTCGCTGCCGTTCAACCCGAAACACTTGATTCAGATCAAGAAGTTGGAGCGCGAGATGAAGAAGGCGCGGAAGCAATTGGATTCAGGCCACGACGTGGTTGGTGTTGCCATAAATGCCTGAACGGACTGAATAAGGCTAATGAGGTTTCCCATCAAACTCACAGGCTTGCTTGCGTCGTTCCTCGTCGTCCTCGCAATGTCCACGACAACTTCGGCTCAAAGCATCGAAGCGTCCAAGAGGGAGGCGATTCTCAGGTTTTTCCGCGCCGCCGATATACAGGGCGCGATGACGTCCTTCTTTAAGCGTGAAGTCGATCTCTATATGGAGAATTGGGCGCCGGCCGTGATTGCCGACATGGAGGCCGGGGGCTTATTCAAGAATGCGTCACCCAAGCAGGCGACTGCAATGAAAGCGCTGATCACGGAATTCGGCGGCAGAATGTCGCTGGAACTACAAGCCAGGATACCGAAAGAGGTAATTACTCGGGAGAGCCTCGCGGCGATGTTGGTGCCCATTTACGACAAGTACTTTTCAGAGTCGGACATGAGCGCCATAGCTTCATTCTCCGAAACTCCGGCTGGCAAGAGTCTTTTTGACCACTACACGGCCACGTTGTCCGACACCCTGGTCGCGCATTTACGATCGAAAGGGTTCTTCAATGTGTTGGGATCGCCTGAGGCTGAATCAGCCAAGCTAGATCGCTTCGCCCTGGAGATGAAGCAGTCTCCGGGTTTACTTTTCGGCCAGGTCTTTGTTGAAACCGGAAAGGCCTTCACCGCGACTGTATCTGCTGAGGATCTCCAGGCGTTACAAACGTTCCTCGCGACCGCGTATGGTCGGAAGCTCTCTCAAGTTGGCTCCAGTATCGTAACTGATGTTATGGGAGTTCAAGCCAAGCTCTATTCCTCCCGGGTGGGGGAATTGACGGAAAAGATACACGGGGAACAGATGGAGTGGTTCAGCGCGCGCACGCGAGAAATTTTTGGTAAGCGAACAACATCGAAAGCTAATCATCCGCAGCACTAGACAGATGGCAACTTCCGTCCCAAAAATTTTGATCATCTCGTCCGACACTGGCGGCGGGCATCGCTCGGCTGCGACTGCGATTGCTGCGGGCGTGCAGAAATTCCTGACGGGACAGTCGTATGCGGTGCGAATCGTGCGCGCGATCGAAGAGTCTCACGCGATTACGGAAAAGCTGGTCCGGGTCTACAACTGGGTGCTGCAAAACCGGCAGCACTGGATGAAATATCTTTACTGGGCGGTCAATCGTTTTCGTCCGGAGACCCGCGAGTTTTTTTACAACCGGACCGTGGGTTATGTGCGCGATCTCTTTGAACGTTGGTGTCCGCACATCATCGTCAGTGTGCATCCGTTGACGCAGCATGCCATCGCGCGCGTGCTGAAGGAACTGAAGTTGTCCGACAAGATTCCGCTCGTCACAGTTGTTACCGATCCTTGTTATGGCTTTTGGAAAGGCTGGGCTTGCAACGACGTGCAACTCTATCTGGTCGCCAGCGACGATGCCCGCCGCCAGTTAGTCGATTACGGAATCGCTCCCGAACGCATCAAGATTTCCGGTATGCCGGTGCACCCCAAGTTTGATTTGCCTAACGAACAGACGGCCCGGGTGGCGCGCACGGCGTTGGGTCTGGATCCGGAAAAGTTTACGGTCTTCGTAAATGCGGGTTGGGTAGGCGGCGGAAACATTCCGCAGATTTTTCGTGAACTGGTGCGCGGCGAACTCGATGTGCAGGCGATTTTCCTGGCCGGAAAGAACGAAGAGTTGCGCAGCGAAGCGGAAGAGATCGCTTCCCACGCTCGTTTTCCCATCAAGGTTATTGGCTATTCCGAACACGTCGAGCAGTTGATGGGCGCTGCGAGTGTAATGATTTCGAAACTCGGTGGGCTGACTACATTCGAAGCGCTGGCTTGTCACGTTCCCATTATCGCTGATGCGACCACAGCCCCGATGCCGCAGGAAGCGGGAGCCGGCAACATGATCGTCAAACGCGGTGCCGGCGTGATGCTGAAAAGCGCCGCCGACATTGTACCGGTTGTGCGTCGCATGCTGGACGATTCCAAGCATTACGCCTCCTTGCGCGCCGCCACGGTGGGAATCGCCATCCCCAACGCGACCCGCTACATCGTCGAAGAAATCTCCGCCCTGATTCCCACGCCGTTGATGGTTACCGACGAACCGCTGGCGGCAGAACAAAGGATCGCCTGAAAGTAGCGCTTCTTGACGCCGCTTATCCTTTCGCGTTCTAATCCTCCTTCGCCTAGTTCATAACTCGATTAGATTCGTCCCTAAGATGGACCGGATCGTTCTGTGCAAGCCCGCTGCTGAGCGGGCATTTTTGGGGGGACAGTAACCAAGTGAGTTTGTTACTCGAAGGAAAACGAGCGTTCATTTCCGGCGGCACGCGCGGTATCGGTGCGGCGCTATGCGAAGTCTTTGCGCGCGAAGGCGCCGACGTGGCTTTTAACTACAACTCACGTGATGACTTGGCTTATGCAGTGCGGGCGAAGATTGAAGCCTTTGGCCGGCGGGCCCAATCTTTCAAAATTTCGGTCACTGATCGCCTGGGTTTGAAGAAGATGACGCGCGAGTTGGTTGAGGCGTGGGGCGGGATAGATATCCTCGTGAACAACGCGGCGATCAATCGCGGCGACAACTTCGCTACGACTACCGATCGGGCCTGGGACGAAGTGATTGACACCAACGTTGGCAGCCTGTTCGCAGTCACGAAACCGATTTACAAACAGATGATTCGGAAACGCAAGGGAAGCATCCTCAACATCACTTCCATTGGCGCTATCCGCGCGTTGCCGACCGCTGTTCACTACGCGACCTCCAAAGCGGCGATGATTGGTTTTACCAAGTGTTTGTCACGTGAAGCGGGAACTTTTGGTATCAGCGTCAACGCGATCGCGGCGGGCATTTTTGATACCGAACTGGCCCAGCAACTTCCTGAGCGACTACTCCAAATGCACGCGTTTTGGGCTTCGAGTGGCAGATTGGGACGGCCGGAAGAGCTGGCGGAATACGCCGCGTTTATGGTCAGCGATCGCAACAGTTTCATGAATGGCGAGGTTGTGATCGTGGACGGCGGGGCGGTTACGTAACGAAGCCCGCTTATGCGGGCGACATAACAGTAGCCCACAGCGCGAGCTGTGGGTAAACAATTCCCCACAGGACACGGAGCCCCGCAAGGGGCGACATTTATTTTATGTAGGATTATGCCGCCCGCGTTGCGGGCTTGACGATCAAAATGCGGCTCAACCCACGGCTGGCGCCGTGGGCTACTAATATCGGCGCCCGTTGCACGGGCTCTGGAAACAACCGGAGCTGCGTCACGATTTCTCGCCGGTCAGCTCCTTCAGCTTAGCTTCGAGTTTTCTCACTGTCTTCTGTAACTCCCCCAGTCTTCTGAATGCCGCCGTCGAACGAAGCCAATCGCGGTTGTCGAACGCGGGGCTGCCGGACATCATTTTGCCGGGTTCAATGTCGTGACTGGTGGCGCTCTTCGCAGTCAACACTGCGTCGTCGCCAATCTTCAGATGACCCGCCACTCCGGCTTGTCCGGCAAGAATCACTCGATTCCCAATATGTGAACTGCCCGCGAGGCCGACCTGCGCGCACAACAGCGAGTCTTCGCCGACGGTGCAGGAGTGTCCGATTTGGACCAGGTTGTCGATCTTCGTGCCGCGGCCAATTCGGCTCTCCCCGACCGACGCCCGATCGATCGTGGTGCCGGCGCCGATTTCTACATCGTCTTCAATCACAACCCGGCCAGTTTGTGGAATCTTCAGCCAATGCTGGGCCTCGTCTTTCGCATAACCAAATCCATCGCAACCGATCACCGCGTTGTTGTGAATCACAACCCGTTGGCCGATCTGCGTGCGTTCGCGGATTGCCACGCCGGAGTGAATGACTGAATCTGCGCCGATGCGCGCGCCGTCGTAGATGGTTGCGTGAGGGTGGATGCGAACTCGTTCACCAATCTCCACATCGCGGCCGATGGCCACGTACGCACCGATCGAAACACCCGCTGCCAGGCGCGCGCTGGGATCGACGGCAGCCCACGAATGGATAGACGGTGCGGAGTCTGGCTCCGGATTGAAAAGGATCAAGGCCCGCGTGTATGCGAGATACGGATCTTTGGCGCGTAAGACGGCAATATCCTCGCGCCCGACCGGCGTATCTTCGGCGAGATAGATGGCCGCAGCCAGCGTGTTCTTCACCTGTGGCGTGTAGCGCGGATTGGCCAGAAAGGTGACATCGCCGCCGGCCGCTTCGCCGAGGCCGGCGGCGCCATTGATTTCAAGTTCGCCGCCCTTGCCATCTACGCGCGCGCCCGTTGCCGTGGCCAGTTCAGAAAGTTTCATAGTGCGGAGTTTATCGCATTCGCTAAGGGCTCAGAAGTCCAAAGTCCCACGTCCAAAGGCCGATGTTCCACTCTCTTTGATTTCCCGGACCTTGGACCTTGGGCTTTAGACTTTGGACTATTCCCGCTACATCATGCTCACGGGATCGATTTCCAGATTGATCGAGCGCAGGTCATGTCCGAGCGCTTCCGCTTGCGCCAAAGCTGCGTCGGCGATGCGCCGCAGCGCCGGACGGCTGCGCGATTTGATCAGAATCTGCATACGGTGTTCGCCGCGCAAACGTGCGAGGGGCGCAGGCGCCGGGCCAAGAATGCGACACGCGCGATCTACGTTCGCTGCGTCCAGTGCGTTCTTAAGTGCCAACGCCGCTGCTTGCGTGCGGCGCAGGTCTTCATCGTGGATAAGTATTAAACCCAGGACGACAAACGGTGGGTAACTGTGATTGCGACGGTAGCGAATCTCTTCGGCGTAAAAGCCGGCGTAATCCTGAGCGCGCGCATGACGCAGAACGTAGTGGTCGGGATGGTAAGTTTGAATGATCACGCGGCCGGCCAGATTGCCGCGACCCGCGCGACCCGCAACTTGAGTCAGCAACTGGAACGTTCGTTCAGCTGAACGAAAATCCGGCAGCGCCAGTCCGGCATCAACCGAAACAACGCCGACGAGCGTCACGTTCGGAAAGTCATGGCCTTTTGCCAGCATCTGGGTGCCGACCAGCATATCAAGTTTGCCCGCGCCAAATTCCAGCAATGCTTGTTCAAACACACGCCGCCGCGAAGTCGTGTCGCGATCGATGCGCGCAATTCGCAGGGCAGGGAAGCGCTGGCGTAGTTGCTCTTCGATCTGCTCCGTACCTTCGCCGACGTAGTAGATAAACGTTCCTTCACACGTGGGACAGGCGGTCGGCGCGGGTTGCCGAAAGTTGCAATAGTGACAGACGAGCGTGCGTTCGCTGCGGTGATACGTCAGGGTCACGTCACAGTTTGGACATTGGATTGACTCGCCACACGATCGGCACAGTACGAAGCTGGAATACCCGCGGCGATTAAGCAGGACCATGGACTGTTCGCCGCGATCGTGGGTCCGCTGGATTGCCGCGAGCAGTTGATCGGAAAAGACGACCGGCTTGCCATGCGCCGCGAAGACTTCACGCATGTCCACCACTTCGGTTTGGGCCATCGCACGCTGGCCGATCCGTTCCGGCAATTGCAAGTAGCGATACTTTTTTGTCTGCGCGTTATGAAAGGATTCCAGCGAAGGCGTGGCGGAGCCAAGTACGACCACCGCACCTTCTTTGCGGGCGCGAACGATCGCGGTGTCACGCGCGTTGTAGTATGGCGAGTCCTGTTGCCGGTACGAGGTGTCGTGCTCTTCGTCAATAATGATGAGACCTAACTTTGCAGCTGGCGCAAAGACCGCTGAGCGTGTGCCGATCACGATGCGCGCCTCTCCGCGCCTAAGTCGCGACCATTCGTCGAATCGCTCGCCCTTAGTCAACGTCGAGTGGAACAAAGCGATCTGATCGCCGAAACTGGCGCGCAGTCGACGCGAGAGAATCGGTGTCAGCGCGATCTCCGGCACCAGCATCATCGCCGAATAGCCTTTTCGTAATGCGGCGCGCATTGCCTGGATGTAAATCTCGGTTTTTCCGCTTCCGGTCACGCCATGAAGCAGGAAGGTGGCGAAGCGACCCGAGTTCATTTGGGCTAACACTGAATCGAGCGCGATCTTCTGATTTGCAGTTAGCGTCAGGTTTTCAATCGCCGGCAGAGTTGCTGCCTGCAGCGGATCGCGTCTCAGCTCCTGATCGAAGATCTCAACTCGCGCTTTCTTTTCCAGACTGCGAACCGTCGATAGATTAGCGCCGGTTTCGCGCAGTAGATGGGCCAACGGTTGTTGTTTGGTTGCGCTCGTCTGCAGGGCGTTGAGTACGTCCTGCTGTTTCGCCGTCAGTTTTTTCCGCGCAAGTGGCGCGGCGACCTCGTCCAATGTTGCAAGTCGCACGACCTTTTGGATTTTGGAGCCCGCGCTCTCGGTGCGGTTGCGGTGAGTTCGCTGCACCAAACCCTCGCGTTCGATCTCTCGCAGCCATCCTGGGACTGATGCAACGCCCATACGAAGGCAAAAAGTCTTCATGTCAAAACCGCCTTCATCGGCGAGCAGGCGCAGAGCTTTGATCTTCGAGGGCGATTTGACGGCGGTGTCGGGCTGGGCGAGCTTTTGGCGGCCGGCGGTTGTAATGGAAACGATTTGCTCGACGGTTGCGTTGATTCCCGCCGGCAACGCTGCCTTCAACACTTCACCCCAGGGAGCGGCGTAGTAATCGGCGACCCATCTCGTTATCTCCAGCACTTCGGGAGTAATCAGCGGTTCGGTATCAAGTAAGGCCAGCGCGTTCTTGATCTCGCTCTCGAGTAGCCCGCCGCTCGAAGCATCCAAACGATCCTGGAGCCCCACGATGTAACCGGTTATTGGTTTTGTGCCAAAGGGCACAAGGAGGCGGGAGCCCACGCGTGCATCGCCCTGCAGCGCCGGCGGAAGCCGATACGTAAAGGTCTGGTTTAGATGAAGCGGAACGGCAACGAGGGCGTATTGCGGTCGAGCGGACGCTGAAGATTCTCGATCGGGTGCAGGCATGTTACGGCGCACCGGACTTCGGCGTAGACTCGTTGAGGTACTCGCGCACCTTCTTCATATCGTCCCAGGTCTCGCGTTTTTTTGAAGGGTCGCGCAGCAGATAAGCGGGATGAAAAGTAGGCATCACTTTAATGCCGCGATAGTCCTGGAATTTTCCCCGCACGCGCGTGATGCCTTCGCGGGTGTTCAGCAGGTTCTTCATCGCTGTGTTCCCCATCACGACGATGACCTCCGGCCGGACGACCGCGATCTCGCGAAGCAGATATGGCTTGCACACCGCTGCCTCTTCCGCTGTCGGTTGGCGATTTCCCGGAGGCCGGCAGCGATTCACATTCCCGATGATCACGTCTTCCCGCTTGAAGCCCATTGCTTCAATAATCTTCGTTAGCAATTGACCGGCGCGTCCGACAAAGGGTCGCGCCTGTTCGTCCTCATCAGCCCCGGGCGCTTCACCGACAAACATTAGCCGGGCCCGCTGATTTCCGTGTGTGTGCACCACGTTGGTCCGGCTCTCGTGAAGGGGACAACGGGTGCAATCTCCGATCTCTGCATGTATTCCTTCGAACGTTTCAATGGAAGATGCCAGGCCACCGTCCGGGGCGGATACGAGTTCACCAAAAAGCAAGTCCTGTGGGGTGGAATTGACCACCTCGTCTCGTTGGTGCTCATGAGCGCGAACTGGCGAAACCGCTTTCGTAGTCGCGATTGGTGAAGGTGCCTCGTCAATGAAAGACCCGGTTTGGTGTTGCGGTACGCTCGCGACGCCGGCAACCCCAAGCTCGCCGAGGTAAGACAGGTACTCGTGCGTGTCCTCAACGATGTTCAGCAGTTCGGTTGAGTCGGATGACATTTCGATCGGTTTACCCGGAGCCTTAACGGAGCTATGAGCGAGTGAAGATTTCAGCGAGCCTTCATCGAGCCGCTACAGTTTCTGATTTTGGCGCGTCACGCTTCGTTTGCCGCATCCGGACGACCTCATCGAGTATCCGGTGCGCGATATCGATCTTGGACATTAGCGGCAAGTCTCGCTCTATCTCAGCGCTTAGAAACGTTGCGGCGTTCAACTCGGAATCAAACCCTGCGCCCGGCCGCGAGACGTCGTTAGCCACTATCGCGTCAAGATTTTTTTGTTTCAACTTAGCGCGCGCATTCTTTAGCAGATCGTTAGTTTCGGCAGCAAAACCAATGACCAGCTGATTGTCCCCGCGGAGCTTCGACACTTCGCCAAGGATGTCTGGCGCTCGCTCCAGTTCAAGCGTCAAGGAGTTGCTGGATTTCTTGAGTTTTTCCGAAGCACGAGTTTTGGGGCGATAGTCGGAAACCGCGGCCGCTCCGATGAAAACGGAGGTTGATGACAATTGATTCATCACCGCGGCGCGCATCTCTTCCGCCGAGTCTGCTTTGATTAAGCGCGCTCCACGAGGCGGCGCGACCGAGGTGGAACCCGAAACAATCGTTACTTCCGCGCCACGGGCGGCCGCAGCTTCGGCGAGGGCATAGCCCATTCGACCTGAAGAGCGATTGGAGATGAATCTGACCGGATCGATCTCCTCGCGAGTTGAACCGGCAGTAATCAGAAATTTCTCGCCGGCTAGATCCTGAACCACTCGGGAGGACGAACTTTGCAGGATTTCCAGCGCATAGTTCACGATGCGGTCCGGATCGCTAAGGCGTCCGGGGCCAATCGTCCCGCACGCCATCTCGCCTGCATCAGGCTCCATCACGTGCACGCCGTCGCTTCGCAGTCGTTGCAGGTTGCGTTGAGTTGCCGGATGATTCCACATTACAGTATTCATGGCGGGAGCGACGAGCACCGGCGCTGGACAAGCCAGGTATGTCGACGTGACGAAGTCGTCTGCAATGCCGTTAGCAAATTTCGCGATGATATCGGCTGTGGCCGGCGCGACGACAAAGAGATCCACCGTCTGGGAAAATGTAATGTGAGCAATGGGATCAGGATTGTCGGGAGAATAATCGTCAACGACGACGTACGACCCTGAAAGCGCCCGGAAGGTGAGGGGACGAACGAATTCACAGGCATGCCTGGTCATCGCGACCCGCACCTCGCAACCGGCGCGTTGCAGGCCGCGGAGAATCTCGGCGGCTTTGTAGGCAGCGATGCCGCCGCTGACGGCGAGCGCTACTCGCAGCTGTGGGTGCGGCATTGGATCTAACTCTTCGGGCATGTAATGACTCGGCGATTCAAGAGAAATGTAACATTGCTGAATGGAGGGCGCAATATTACTCTTGGAAAGTTGGGTTTATAATGCCGGCACTTTTCAAGCCCCGCGTTCGAGTATGATTAACTTTCTACCAGAGTTGCTATGAAACTTTCTGAAGGGCATCCGTCAAGGACACATCCGGGTTGCCTGCTGGCCATTCTGTTCACACTGGCGGCCGGACTTTTTCCGGGTTCCGCACCGGCACAGGACTACGCGAGATCCCAGGACGAGTTTGGTCCTGTGATGCGGGCTTATCTGGGATACCTGCGGAACGAGCAGGAGGTGGTTGACGATCGTGTTAGCAAACGCGAGATCACCCGGGCGTACTACCACAGAAACTCCAGCCGTATTCGCGCCCTGCGGCAAATCGCTCTCCGCATTGTTAGGAACTCAGGAAATGATTACGTGCCCGAGCTGGAAGCTGTGACACGGGATGAAATGCGAAATATTTTTGAGCGGCCTCCAGCGCTAAGCGCGCTCGAAGCAAACCAGGTGATCAATAACACATTCAGGTTCCTGGGCGTTGAGCGCACTGGCGATGTTTTCTATATCTTCGAAAGGCTCGATCCTTATGAACAGGCGGATCTAATGCAGAAGGCAAAGGAGAATTCGGTGCCGCCTTCATCGGAAACCGCGCCGCATAGTACATCCAGACCTCGCCGGGCAATTTCTCGCAGATGAGGGCAGGTCGATCGCTCAAACAAGTGGCAGAGTCCTAAGCAATCCCGCCCAGGGCAGAAGAGGGCCTTGCGGAGGAAATCGTGACCGCCCCAACTCATAATCGACACAAATTACCATTAAAAACTTCTGGACTAGTCAGGGGGTGCGTGTTATCTTGTGCGCACAGTCCGGTTAAGAGTGAATTTAGGCGCAAATTTGCGCGATTGTTTGTTGACACAGGGCTGCGATTCGTGTAAAAAGGGCGAGATATTTAAGCCCCGTCGTGGGGAATCATGCCTTTTTCTAAGAAGTTAGCGCTTCTAAAACTTAGTCAGTATACGGGAGGAAAGTAATGATCAGCAGAAATTTGAGCCGTAAGTCCATCGCGTTCGGCTTAGCAGTCGCCGTCTTGAGTGTCTACTCGATGGTGGTGCTGGCGGCGCCAGGGCAAAAAGGACCGTCCGGCGAGCTATCAGTCTCAGGCCAGGTTACGGTCAATGGCCAAACTGCCATTTCCGGCGCTACAGTTTTTTCGGACAGCACAATTACGACAGCTGCCAACAGCAGCGCCGTAGTGAGTTTAGGGAAACTGGGCCGCGTAGAGTTGTTGCCAAGCTCTAGTGTGAAGCTCAGCTTCACCGATTCAGGCATTGCTGCTTTACTTGACGCAGGTCGAGTCCGGTTGTCTACCCCCGCGGGCGTCGCTGCTACAGTGACCACCAAGGACGGTACGGCGATGGCGGATTCGGCACAGGCAGCAGCATTTACTGTCGATGTCGAGTGCGGAAACATCATTGTTGCAACGCAGACTGGCTCGGTTCAGTTGAACGCTGGCGGCAACACCAAACAGATTGCAGCAGGAAACCAGGACACGGCTGGAACAGCCGCGCCGGGAACTCGTTGCACTCGTTTGACGAGACCCGATAGCTTCGGTCACCTCAGTGGCGGCGCGTTGGCAGCTTTGTTGCTGGCAGCCGGCGGCGCGGTGGCGGCGGCTATTCTTGCCGGACGTAGCGACAACAACGACCTGAACTTCGGCGGCACTGTTGTAGTAATCAGTCCGACGAGGTAACCATTTCCTGACCATCTTCAGGGCCATGTGCCGATAATGCACATGGTCGGTGGGCTATGACCTTGCGGGTCACGCGATTTCTTAGCGCGTGACCCGCAAGGTTTTGCTTAAATGGCTGCCTTTTTCCACTAGTCTGGAATTTAATAATGCATATCGCGGTAATTGGGTCAGGCTATGTCGGCTTGGTCACCGGCGCCTGTTTCGCCGAGTTCGGTGTGGACGTAACCTGCGTAGATGTTGATGCAGATAAAATTGCTCGCTTGTCGGCCGGCGAAATTCCCATCTACGAGCCTGGCCTCGAACAACTAATCACCAAGAACACTCAAGCCGGGCGCCTTCGCTTCACCACCGATCTCAAGTCTGCAGTTGACGAAGGATTAGTTATCTTTCTCGCCGTTGGCACTCCTCCGCGGGACGACGGATCCGCTGATCTCAGTTACATCGAGGCTGCTGCCCGGTCCGTTGCGGAACACATGAGCAGCTACAAGGTGATTGTGACAAAGTCGACCGTTCCGATCGGAACCGGCGAGAAGCTGCGGATACTGATCAGAGAAAATCAAAAGACTCCCACTGGATTCGGCATCGTTTCCAATCCTGAATTCCTACGCGAGGGCGCTGCAATTAACGACTTCATGCGGCCGGATCGCGTCGTCATTGGAAGCCGGGATGAGGAAGCGATCGCAATCATGCGCGACCTTTACCGGCCGCTATACTTGATTGAAGCCCCGTTTGTGATCACGTCGCTTGAAGGCGCTGAAATGATCAAGTATGCCGCCAACGCTTTTCTGGCCACCAAGATTTCATTCATAAACGAGATTGCGAACCTTTGCGATAAAGTCCGCTGCGACGTTCATGATGTGGCCCGCGCCATCGGGATGGATCGGCGGATTGGACCGAAGTTTCTGCACCCGGGTCCCGGGTTCGGAGGGTCATGCTTTCCCAAGGACACAATGGCCCTCGCTTCCATTGCGCGACAGGCGGGGTCTCCATCTTTGATAGTAGAATCCGTAATTGCGGTTAATGAACAACAGCGCCTGGCGATGATCCCCAAGATCGAGCGTCTAGTCCAAGATCTTAACGGTAAGACAGTCGCCGTCCTGGGCCTTGCTTTCAAACCGGAGACCGACGATGTTCGCGATGCTCCGGCGATGGCGATTATCAAAGGTCTGCTGGCTCGTGGCGCGCGGGTGAGAGCATATGATCCGGTTGCCATGGCGGCAGCGGGGAAAATATTTCCGGAAATCGAATACGCGTCAGATGAATACGACGCCGCCCGGGGCTCGGACGTTTTAGTCCTGATCACCGAATGGAATCAGTTTCGCGCTCTGGATATGAAGCGGATTCGCGATTCGATGAATGCTCCGCGGATTGCCGACCTGCGAAATGTCTACGAACCCGGAACAATGCGGGAACTCGGCTTTGAATATGTGGGAGTTGGCAGATAGCGCGTTTGCTAACTCGATTGTTTAGTAGTATTGATTACTGCCATCCTTAGTAAACGACTCATAAAAGGAATAGCATGAAATTGTCCGGAATGGCCCTGGTAACGGGAGGGGCCGGCTTCATCGGATCACATATCGCGGCGGCTATGGAGGCCGGCGGAGCGCGAGTCCGAGTGATCGACGATCTGTCGACCGGCCATCGCGAGAACATCGAGGAAATCGGCGGCAAAGTGGACTTTATCGAAGCCAGTCTGAATGATCAGGATGCCATCCGCCGCGCGTTAGAGGACGTTGAAGTCGTCTTTCACGAAGCCGCAATTCCGTCCGTTCCGCGTTCGGTAGGCGACCCGATGGAAACCCACGTCGCTTGTGTTGATGCAACCTTGTCGTTATTAATGGCGGCTCGCGAAAAGGGTGTTCGGCGCATAATTTACGCGGCTTCCAGTTCCGCCTATGGCGATCAACCGATACTCCCTAAGAAAGAAGATATGCGGCCGGAACCGCTTTCGCCGTATGCCGTGGCCAAACTCGTAGGCGAGTATTACTGCCAAACCTTCACCCGTGTTTATGGACTGGAGACGATCTCGCTGCGCTATTTCAATGTCTTCGGACCACGTCAAGATCCAAGTTCCCAATACTCAGGCGTGATTTCACGCTTCATCGGCGCCCTGATGACAGGCGAGCGCCCGGTTATTTACGGGGACGGCGAACACTCCCGGGATTTCACGTACATCTCAAACGTAGTGGACGCGAACCTGCGTGCAGCCGAAACCTCTCGCGGCATCGGCGAAGTGATTAATGTCGCCAACGGCGAACGCACAACTTTGAGTCAGGTGCTCGAGGAACTGAAGCGATTGACGGGTAAGGAAGATGTGCAGGCCAACTATTTGCAGCCGCGCGCCGGTGACGTGCTTCACAGCCTGGCAGATATTTCACGCGCGCGCGAGTATTTAGACTTCGAGCCGCGCATGCAGTTACGCGAGGGCCTAAAACTCACAATAGATTGGTGGCTGCAGAGTCGTTTTGCGGCTAACTCGTCCGGCGACTCAACCAGCCGTTAAGACTTTTCCCTCAACTAAACTTCGCAAGCTCTCAACAAACGGTTCGCGCGCCACGCCCTTGTCGGTGATGATGGCGGCGATTAAGTCGTTCGGCGTGATATCGAACGCCGGGTTATGGACCGGTACGCCCTCAGGTGCCAGGCGCTGTTCTCGAATGTGCGTTACTTCGCTCGCGTCCCGCTCCTCGATTGGAATTTCATCCCCACCTTTGAGAGTCAAGTCGATCGTGGAGATTGGCGCAGCAACATAAAAGGGAATGTTGTGCCGTTTCGCTAAGACTGCAACCATGTAGGTTCCGATCTTGTTCGCTGTGTCACCGTTGGCTGCAATCCGATCGGCGCCGACAACGACGGCGTCAACTTTGCCTTTCTTCATGATGTGACCGGCCATGTTGTCGGTGATCACCGTTACCGGGATGTTGTCCTTTTCCAATTCCCACGCAGTTAAGCGCGAACCCTGCAGGAAAGGACGGGTCTCATCAGCGATAACCGCCACTCGTTTTCCCGCGTCACGCGCGCCTCTAATAACTCCCAGCGCAGTCCCGTAATCACCCGCCGTTGCGAGCGCGCCCGCGTTGCAATGCGTCAAAACTGTCGCACCATCCGGTATTAGCTCAGCGCCAAAGCGCCCCAACGAGCGATTTGATTCCAGGTCATCGCGGAATATTGCCAGGGCTTCTTCCACCAATGCCTGCTTGATGTCTTCAACAGTGCGCGTGCGAGATTTGGCAGCGGCGAATGCAATTCGCATGCGCTCGATGGCCCAAAAAAGATTTACCGCTGTGGGCCGTGTTTCGCCCATTGCCTTGCACACGTACTTGAAATCGTCTTCAAGGTCCGCGACGTTGGTGCCGACTGATTGCTTGGCGCCCAGGGCCAGGCCCATTGCGGCGGAGACGCCGATTGCGGGCGCTCCGCGAACCACCATCTTCTTGATGGCTTCCGCGACTTCTTCATAGGAGCGAAAAGTCAGATATTTTTCTTCGTTCGGTAATAGGCGTTGATCGAGCATAACCACGCCTTGATCGGTCCATTCGACAGTCTTAATCATTATTTGTCTTCAGTCTCAGCCAGCGTTTCTAAATCCGGGCAATCTTACCGGACGACTAATCAGACAGCAAAGTTGGTGAAGGTTTGGCTTCGGCGATGCGTAGTTGGAGCGTGGCGACTCTCGAGAGACAGGCAAGAATGCCTGTCCTACTTTACTCACGATGCAGTCGCACCAGAAAAGCTTCCTGTCCCTGGGCCCGTCTTCGTAGAACTGGACCAAGGCGGTAGCCCTTATTCAGGAAGAAGTTCAAGGGAGCGCGCATCTCATCCCATTGTGTGGCGCGGAATGCAATCCAGAAAGAATCGTCCTGGGGCATGGATTCATTCAGCACTGCGATATCGCTGAACTCTCTGGGAAGAAAGTAAGCGGGATCTTCAACCATGCCTGGCGCGTTTTTGATAACTGAGACTTTGAATCCGGAGTTCCCGGTCGCATCCAAACCATGCCAGAGGTGATAGGCGACTAGATCCTCGAACGCGTAGACGTGGACCGCCGGAGAAGGTTGAGCCTCAGTCATAGCCACTTCCTGCGCGAGAGGTTCCCAGGCGCACCAAATGAAATTCGGGGCCGGTCGCAAGAGCGCAAACATGCCCGCGAGTAGAAACCAACAGCCGAGCAGTGTGTAAACGAATATTTTAAGCCAGTATGGACGCAGGCGCCTCAAGGCGATCGCCGTGAGGATGGAATAAGGAACAGCGGCAATAATCAGATGTCGCGTTCCCCAGATTGAATGCGGGAGGGCCCAGCTCATCAGGAAAAAGATAAACGCAGGAGCAAAGGCAAAGAGAAAGAATGCCCGCATTCCATCGACGCGCCCCGCTTCCACCTTCGGGTTCTTTCTAAATAACTGCCAGGCCAACACCATCAAAGGCAGAATCAGCAGCAAGATTATCAGAGTGGTATTCACGGGATCATAGAGAGCGTCCGCACTGCTCTGGCTAAACGAAAGAGGCTTGTTCAATACCGTGACGGCTTCGACGATGTCCCGCACACCTGGCCGGGTAACCCAGCCGATGTTTTGGGCCAGGCCATTAGCGGGAGCGGCTTTGCTAACTTCATAAATCCAAGGAGCGTAGGCCGCGAGTAGTGCTGCAATACTCGCGGCGAAGAGGGGCGAGCGACGGTGTCTCCAAAGAAGTAAAACCAGAAACTGCAGACCCACTACAACCCAGCCGGAATAATGCGTGTATACCAATAAGAGGTTGACGGCGAACAGCGCGAGCGCTCGTCGTTTTGCGTTTCCCCCGGTGATGAATCTCACGAAGAGCCATAGTGAGCAGACGGCTAAGAAAAAGAGCAGGCTGTACATGCGCACTTCCTGCGCGTACTTGATCAAAAAACCGTTGACCGCGAGTAGCGCAAGGGCCAGATTCCTTTCACCTGCCTTGAGCCGCAGTTCCCGGCCAAGAAGAATGAATGGAACAATCGCAGCAATGCTGGCTAGAGCCGGAAAAAGCCTCAACCACATCAGCGATTCACCGCCAATGACAATCCAAACCTTTAACAGAATATAGAACAGAGGGGGATGAATTATGTCCGCGGCGACAAAGGAAAAGATTTGCGACCAGGGATGACGGGCGGCGTGGACACTAAAGATCTCGTCGAACCAAAGACAGGAAGCAGTCAGGCCTCGCAACCTTATGGCGACGAATAATGCCAGAACCAGTGAAAACAGAAAAACGATGGTGCGATGGGATAATGCATCCTCGGGAGCATGATTAGTAGTTAAAGACTGCTGTGGTTCTTTGTCCAGGCTCATTGGGGCAGGCGCTTTACGCGGCCAGTATACTCCGGGTTGGGATATTTCTGTTGCCCACCAACAAGGCCCCGATAGATAAGCGCCGAACTTGCGTTACATCTCGACGCGTGGTAACTTCCGCGCCATCATTTACAGCAAAAGCTGTTACGATCTTTTCCAGCCAAAAGCTCTGAGTTTCCCGCGTCACGGCGGGAAGAACAGGGAAGCGGGTGAGAAACCCGCGCGGTCGCGCCACTGTAAGGAATCAGGATTTGAATCGGCCCGTTTTTAGAAGCCGGAACGATCCCAATCTTCCAAGTCAGGAACCTACCCAGAGCTTTTCGCAGCCTTTTGAACGCCTCGCGTAAAGGTGTTCAGGCCGCACACGGGTGAACTACCTTTTCGACCAGTCCCGTCGCCAGCCTGTCCTTTTCGCAGGCAGGAGCGATGGGATTTTTGTTGTCTGCCTCTTCAATTAGTAAACGCGCGCTGTGGCTCTTTTCACTGGGTCTCTTATTTCTTGCGCTGTTTAGCACCGGGTGCGCCCGACTGCCCGCGGGAAACTCCAATCGCAAAGAAACGCGTGAAGTTGTCGATGAATCGGGGCGTCGCCTGGTGGTTCCTACGCGCGTCAGTCGCGTCGTCACGCTCGCGCCTAACTTAACCGAGATTGTGTTTGCCATCGGGGCCGGTGATCGCGTGGTGGGCAACACGACGTACTGCGATTACCCTGAACCGGCGAAACATGTCGCCAAGGTTGGCGATACTCTGCAACCTAGTGTCGAACGAATTATCGCGCTGCACCCCGAAGTGATTCTCGTCTCCACAGCTTCTCAACTCGAAGCCTTCACTGCGCAGTTGGAAGCCCAGTCAATCGCAGTTTATGTGACCGACCCGCACGATTTAGAGGGCGTGCTGCGCTCAATTATGGCCATCGGCGAGCTGTTGGGCGAAAGCGATCATGCAGCGCAACTGGTCGCCAATCTGCGGCAGCGGACTGTGGCAGTCGAAGAGCGCGTCCGGCCAACCAAGCCGCTGCAGGTATTTTTCCAGTTGTCACCTGAGCCGCTCTACACCGCCGGGCGCGATGCATTTGTTACCGATCTGATTAAGCGGGCCGGAGGCGAATCGGTCACGCATGATGTTCCCGGGGCATGGCCGCGATACAGCGCCGAATCGGCGGTCGCCGCGCGACCCGAAGCGATCATCATGGCCTCGGCCGAATCAATGGGGGGAACCGCCAATGACGGAATCGCCGCGTCGCTCAACAAGTCGCCGGCCGCGCTGGCGGGCCGCGTCTACAAAGTGAATGGAGATTTCCTGACGCGCCCTGGCCCCCGCCTGATCGATGGATTGGAGCAGATAGCGCGCGCTCTGCATCCGGACGTGTTCAAGTAATATTGTTTACTGCGCCGAACAAGGATTAACGAAAGTTTTCACCGCATGACCACCGCAGCAGCAACCTTTGAACGAACGCGCGCTACGCCGAAACGTACGCTGCTGATCTGTCTGTTGCTATTTCTCGCGCTGGTTCTCGTTTTGCTTGCGGCGTCAGTGATTGGCAGCGAACGCTTGCCTCTCTCGGCGGCACTGCAAGCGATCCTGACCGGTGGTCACTCGGTGAGTGGCTTGTCATCGGAACAGCGCGCAATTCTGTTTGATATTCGGCTGCCGCGGATCCTACTGGCAGCGGCCGTCGGAATGTCTCTCGCGGCTGCGGGCGCGGGCTACCAATCTTTGCTGCGAAACCCTTTGGCGGAACCTTACCTTTTGGGAATCTCTAACGGCGCTGCGGTAGGAACTATGACGGCGCTGGTGTTTTTCGGGGCGCACGAATGGAGCCGACCGGTAATGGCGTTTGCCGGAGCTCTGGCGGCTACGATGGTGGTCTATCGTCTGGCTCGAGGGCGCACCGGAACCTCGCCGGAGCGTCTAGTGCTGGCGGGTGTAATTGTGACTACCTTTCTTTCCTCGGCAATCGTTTTTATTACTACGTTGATGGACGCTACTCGCATTCGGGCCTTTACTTTCTGGCTGTTGGGCGACCTTTCGGGAACAACGAAAGGGTTGTTGGCCGTAGCAATGATCGCTGCCTTGATCGGTACCGTCACGCTGGCACTACATGCGCGATCGTTGAATTTGTTAATGCTTGGTGAACGCGACGCTTTTGATCTTGGAGTTGAGGTTGGGCGCGTGCGGTTCACTGTCTTCATCGCCGCCAGTCTGTTGGTGGGCGCGTCGGTGGCTTCGAGCGGGTCAGTGGGTTACGTGGGATTGGTCGTGCCGCATTTGGTCAGGCTCTCGTTCGGCAGCGATAACCGGTTGGTGATACCCGCCGCAGCGTTGACCGGCGCTCTGTTTGTAATCGCGGCGGACACTGTGGCCCGGACGATCATTGCGCCGAGAGAACTACCGGTGGGAGCAATCACAGCGCTAATCGGCGCACCGCTGTTTATCTATCTGCTGAAGCGCGGTTAGCGTGGCGGCCGATTCTGCTGTGACGCAAACTGTCAGTTTGCGAGTTGTATTCAGTGGGTTGCGATTGATGAGCGAAACGCAAACTAACAGTTTGCGCTACGAGGTTTATGCTGGAAGCGCAAAATATTCGAGTGAATTATGGGGCCCGCGAAGCGTTGCGGAATGTCTCGCTGCGGGTTGAGCCCGGTCAGGTTATGGCGGTTGTCGGTCCGAACGGCGCCGGCAAATCAACGTTCCTGCGCGCGTTGAATGGAGCGCAACCTTTAGCCGGCGGCACACTGCTGCTTGACGGTGCGCCGTTGGCATCTTACTCGCGTCGCGCGGTGAGCCGCCGCCTCGCAGTCGTGGCGCAGGAAGCGGATTTGCGTTTTCCGGTTACGGTAATTGAATTCGTGCTCGGTGGCCGCTTCGCCTGGGCCAACGCCGGCGCGTGGGGCTGGGAGAGCGAGCGCGATCTCGTCATTGCCGGGGACGTGTTGCGCGCAACTGAACTGCAGGATTTCAACGACCGGCCGATGAATGAACTGTCGGGGGGCGAACGTCAGCGCGCCGTTCTCGCGCGCGCGCTCGCAACGGAAGCCCCGATACTTTTGTTGGATGAACCTACCGCAAATCTGGATTTGTCACATCAGGCAACAATGATGCGGTTAGTGCGCGGCCGTTGCGACCAGCATGGCGCCGCCGCCGTCGTAGTAACGCACGACATCAACCTGGCGGCGCAGTTTGCCGATCGAGTTTTGCTGCTGAAGGACGGAAGTACTTTTGCTGAAGGTCCGCCGCGTAGCGTGCTCTCTTCAGAATTACTTCGCGATGTTTTCGCGATGCAGGTTTTGGTAGATGACCATCCGACGACCGGAGCTCCGCGGATTACGCCCGTATATGGAGGCTGAGGCTAGTGCCCGGCTTCGTAACGCAAACTGTTAGTTTGCGAAGGCTACAGCATTCAGACACTCGCAAACTAACAGTTTGCGTTACGGGCAGGTTGAGATTTTTGTAATCGCGTTGGCGCCGGGAGGTCGCCAACTATCTAACTAACCGTGGATGACGGAACAGGGAAGACGGTGAAAGGCCGTCGCTGCCCGCGCAACTGTAAACGGTATCGCGCATGTGTTCACCACTGGGAAAATTCCTGGGAAGGTACATGCGCCGGAGAGCGAGTGATCAAGGGAATGCGAACAGCATTCTTCACGTTCCGAATCACTTGCTCAACAAACCGCAAGTCAGGAAACCTGTCCGCTATTCCTTTTCAGCTCGCACTGCGACGGGCAGGAGAAGCTACACATGAAATACTCAAAGAGATTTGCAACTGTTTGCGCGGTTCTATTCCGCGGTATGAAAGTGTCGGGACCGCTGGCGTTTCTCATTTTCTTCACTTCGCTTTCCCAGGTTGGACTGGCGCAAAGTTCTGCAACAATTTCCGGCAGGGTTAACGACCAGCGCGGCGGTGCTGTCGCCGGCGCAGAAGTCCAGCTGCGATCACGCACTGGTCCCGCGCTGGCCGCGACGACCGACAATGCCGGGAAGTTTGCTTTTTTAAATCTCGCGCCCGGCGATTATCTTCTGGAAACGACGGCCGCAGGTTTCGCTGCTGCGACGTCGAATGAACTTCACCTGGAGCGGCGGCAAACACTGACGCATGACGTCACTCTGCGCGTGGCGACATTGAGCGAAACCGTCGTTATCACCGCGGCCGGAACGGCCCAACGCGTCGATGAGGTGTCCAAAGCGATCACGCTCGTGGACCACGACACGATTGAAACGCGCAGGGAATTAAGTCTTACCGAAGCTCTGCGCGGAACGCCCGGGCTGCGCGTGCAACAGCAGGGTTCACCTGGCGCACTCACGACGTTGCGTTTGCGCGGGCAACGCAACTTCGATACAGCAATCCTGCTCGACGGTTTGCGGGTTCGCGATGCCGGCGATATTAACGGTTCAGCCGTATCGCTGATCACCGACTTGCTTCCCGTCGATCTGGATCGAGTTGAGATCCTGCGCGGATCCGGTTCATCGATATACGGCTCAAATGCCATCGGCGGCGTCGTCAACCTGCTACCAAACGTCGGCTCGGGTAAGCCGCATTTTGAACTGGGATTCGAAGGCGGAAATCTGGGACTGTTTCGCGGCCGTCTGCAAAGTGACGGTGGCCTCGGTAAACGCGCCGGGTACAGTTTCGGCCTGACACGAATTGATGTGCGCCGTGGCGTCGATGGGGAAGACGAGTACGGCAACACTGCCGGGGCCGCGCGGTCCCAGTTTGAGGCGACGCCGTCCATCACGATCAGCGGAAACTTTTACGGCACGACTGCGAACGCGCGCGTCAACGACAGCCCCTTTGCGTTGCCCGGTGCGTTTACCACCGGAACGGCGTTTCCATCCGCGGTCGTCGGCGTTTCCTTTCATCCCGATTTCAATAACCCGGATCAGGGTCGGAGAAATCGCTTACTCGTCGGTGCGGGAAGGTTTCGGCATCAGGTAAATGAAAACATCTCATACTCGATCGCTTTCCAGCGGGTCTCTTCGGGCCGGCGCAACTACAACGGTCCGGCGATCGATCCGGCGTTCGCAGCCTTTTACCCTTTTGGCGACTTTGCCTTCGTCAGCGTCAACAACGGGACAACCGACACGTTGGAGGCGCGCGGCAATTTCCGCACCGGACGCGTCAGTCTGCTGACGCTGGGGATGGAACTGGAACGCGAATCAATCTTCCAGTCGGCAATGCCCTCCTTCAGTCCCGTGAACAACACTACCGACCGGCAGCGCACGTTCGCCGTTTTTGGCCAGGAGCAATTATTTTTCCTGGAGGATCGATTACAGATCTCGCTGGGAGTGCGGGGCCAGTTCTTTCGCATCAGCGAGGCTGATCGGCCCGGGTTCTTGAAAGCGATTGTGCCGAAGACGTCGCTGACGGGCGATGCCTCAGTCGCGTATTTCATTCGCTCAACGGGAACTAAGTTGCGAGCCCATGTCGGCAACGGCTTTCGAGCGCCATCGCTGTTCGAACGCTTCGGTCAGGGGACGTTTTCGAGTTTAGGCTTTACGCGCTTTGGCGATCCCACGTTGCGTGCGGAGCAGTCAATCAGCGTGGACGGCGGATTCGACCAGCGTCTGAGAAGCGATCGCGTCCGTTTCGGCGCTACGTATTTCTACACTCACTTGCAACGCGTAGTTGAATTCAATTCGAGTTTTGCAACCGACCCGTTGGGGTTGGGAAGATTCAGTGGCTACGTAAATCGTTCCGGTGGCCTGTCGCGCGGAGTTGAGAGTTACTTTGAGGCCAGCCCCACTCGCGGCGGAAATCTGCGAGCCGCCTACACCTATACGAACAGCGTTAGAACCACCGCAGCCAGCGGCTTGCAACCGGAATTCGTAATTCCGCGGCATCTGTTAGCGCTGGCGTACGCACAGCGTTACCGGGCTTTCCTGATCAGCGCAGAACTGAATCGTACCAGTTCGCACATCTCGCGGGTCTTCGAAAACGACTTTCCTTTTCGCATCGCCGAACTGACCTTCGCGGGTTATACGAAGGTTGATCTGTTTGGGAGTTACGAGCGGGCGTTATCTGATCGGAGGGCGATAGTTTTCTTCGGCGGCGCGGATAACCTTTTCCGCGCGAAGTATTTTGAAAACGGTTTCCGCGCACCGGGAGTAATGGCACGCGCCGGAGTTAATCTCAAGTTCTAAAAACTCGGAACGACGCTCAGTCAGTACCGCAGGCGGTAGCGGGCGGGCCTGGTAAATCGCCGAATGCAGATTTCGGAAATCACGGGCCCGCCGGTTACCGCAGGCGGTTCTGACCTTTCTGCAATCGCTAGGTTCGCCGCGTCATTAGCCCACCGATCAGGAAAAGAGCACCGACCGCGAGGTGGATGATATGGTCCATGGTGCCCAGCATCAGTGGACCAAGATGCAGCATGTGCCCACTCCCGGAATCACCCAGCAAGTAACCACAAACTCCCAGCAACAGATACACGGCTCCGAAGAGAAGATCGAATGCGCGCGCCGCCGACAGCGTTGCAGCAAAGCCAAAATAGAGTGCAATAACGCCGGTCAGCAGATGGACCGCGTTGTGGGCCGGGTTCAGGTGCGCGCCGAGTGGAGCGAGAACGGTCGTGAAACCCAGCACGCCAACCAGAAGCAACACCAGGCCCAGAATCTTAGCAATTGTTTTTGCCATGATCTCTTTCTCTCCTCTGAAAAGGGGTTGATAACTAAATGAAGACGGTTTTCTGGCAACGCGACTTGGCCGCCTTACCGGACAGTAATTTGTGTTCGTGAACGGCGCGGATTGTACACCAACCTTAACGGAGAGGCTCAACTATTTTCGCGCGGGGCGAGAGGTGTTTTTGGCGAAGTCCAAGCCAACGGCTCCGGGGGGAAACCTTCGATCGGGGTCAATTGAGCGCCACAATGGCGGATGCTATACTCAACCAACATCGCAGCAGTTGAGGGAAAGGAAGTTTAGAGTTGTCTCTAGGGCGGGTCAGTGCGTGTGAAGTTGATCGAGGACGTACCTAGCGGGCCGATTTTGCTTGAGAACGAGCAACCACCGAATGGAAAACAACTGGGAAACCGTTATTGGTCTTGAGATTCACGCTCAACTGAGCACCGAGTCGAAAATCTTTTGCGGCTGCGCCACGAGGTTTGGCGATCAGCCCAACGCAAACACTTGTCCCGTGTGTTTGGGTTTGCCGGGAGCTTTACCCGTGCTGAACTGGCGCGCGGTTGAGTTAGGCGCGCGCGCGGCGTTGGCTCTCGGTCTGCACATCAATCAGCGCTCCATCTTCGCGCGCAAGAACTACTTCTACCCGGATCTGCCCAAGGGTTATCAGATCTCGCAATTCGATCAACCGTTCTCGGCCGACGGTACGTTGGAAATCATGACGGCGGAACGCGACGAGGGCGGCCATGCGCGCAACTGGACCGCGAAGACGGTGCGCATCACGCGTTTGCATCTGGAGGAAGACGCGGGCAAGAACGTGCACGAAGGATTGCCTGATGTCGATCGCTACTCCTACATCGATCTCAATCGGGCCGGCACGCCCCTCGCGGAGATTGTCACTGAGCCCGACTTTCGCACTTCGTGGGAAGCTTACGATTACGTCAACCATGTGCGCCGGGCGCTGGTTTGGGTGGGCGCCTCCGAAGCTGACATGGAAAAAGGCAACCTGCGTTGTGAGGCGAACGTCTCGGTGCGGCGCCGCGGCGAGGGGTTCGGCACGAAAGTGGAATTGAAGAACCTCAACTCCGTGCGCTTCATGCAACGCGCCATCGAATTTGAAGTGGCAAGACAAATCAAAGCGTTGGAAGGCGGCGAGCGCGTCTCGCAGGAAACGCGTTTGTGGGATGAGCGAGCGGGGGAAACGCGTGTGATGCGTTCCAAAGAGGAAGCGCACGACTATCGCTATTTTCCTGAACCGGATCTGCCGGCGCTGGTAGTGACGGAGCAGTTTATCGCCGGCGTGAAAGAGGCGATGCCTGAGTTGCCGGAGGCGCGCCGGTCAAGGTTCATGGAGCAATACGAATTGTCGTTCAGCGATGCTTCGCAACTGACTTCTGACCGCGACCTTTCCGATTATTACGAAGCCGCAGCCGCGGCTGCCGGTAATCCACGCGGTGCGGCGAATTGGATTCGCTCCGAACTCTTGCGCGAAATTGAAAATGCGGGAATTGGCGTGGCTCAATGTCCGGTTGCGCCCGCAGACCTGGGCGCGTTGGTTCGAGTGATCGACGGAGGCGCCATCAGCGGCAAACAGGCCAAAGATGTCCTGACCGAAATGTTTGCTTCGGGAAAGAGCGCGGCGACTGTCATTGAAGAGCGCGGCCTGGTTCAGGTCAGCGACAGCGGAGAGATCGATCGCATCATCGATGAAGTAATGGCGGCGAGCCCAGTGCAACTTGAGCAATACCGCGGCGGCAAGGAAACGCTCCTCGGCTATTTTGTGGGCCAGGTGATGAAGGCTTCAAAGGGCAAAGCCAATCCGAAGATCGTGAACGAAAGACTGATTGAGAAACTTAAGAGCTAACGGGTCGGGCCAAATTTGGAGTGCGGTGGCCAGCGCAGCGCGACACCGCTTTGGGCTGCTCGGCCCAGGACGAGTCGGCTGAAAACAATCCAAAGCGCCGTCGTCGCTTCGCTCTGCGGGCGCACTCCAAATTAGAGGCGCCCTCCACAAGATGAATCTCAGCGACAAATCAGCAATTGTCACCGGGGGCACGAAGGGAATCGGCCGGGCGATCGCCGAAGCGCTCGTGTGCGAAGGCATCGACGTTTGCGTCACTGCGCGCCACCAGGAAGACGTTGACAGCGCGGTCCGTGAGCTGGCTGATCTTGGCAAGGGCCGGGCTATCGGTTATCCCTGCGACGTGCGCGATTACGAACAGGTAAAAGAGCTCGTGACGCAGGCGGCTGACAAATTGGGCGGCCCCGATATCCTGATCAATAACGCCGGCATCGGAATGTTTGAAACGGTGGAGTCGATGTCTCCGCAAGATTTTCGCGCGATCCTGGAAACTAACGTGTTCGGAGTTTTTTACTGTTGTCATGAAGCAATTCCGCGGATGAAGCAGCGCGGCGGCGGTTACATCATCAACATTTCCTCGCTCGCAGGCGCTAATCCCCATCCGCGCATGGCGGCCTATAACGCTTCCAAATTCGGTTTGAACGGTTTCAGTGAAGCGTTGATGCAGGAAGTGCGACACGACAACATCAAGGTCAGCTACATCATGCCGGGCTCAGTCAATACCGAATTCGGAGGGGACGAACCATCTGCTGACCAGAGTTGGCAACTGCAACCGGCCGATATCGCTCGAGTGGTTCTGGATCTAATTCGCCATGACGATCGCGCGTTGCCGAGTCGCATTGAGATTCGTCCCAGCCGCCCGCCGAAGAAATAAGCTCCGAATTGAACGACGGTCGGAGAAAGAGTCGGAGCGAGAGTTATGAACAAGGTAATACTGTTATCGATCGTCCTATTGGGTTATGCCGCGAATGCCCAGCCGAGCATTCGCACGGGACAGGCAAACCCTGACGCCGCGAACCAACAATTGGCTGAGGCTGCGCGGTTGAATAGCTCAGCAGTGAAACTCTACGCGCAGGCCAGGTACGAGGAGGCGGCGACGGCTGCAAAGCGCGCGGTCGCAATTCGAGAAAAATTAATCACGCCCGACGATGAATTGCTGGCCGAATATGTCCTGAACCTGGCTGAGATTCAAATAACCCTGGGCAAGACGAGTGAGGCAGTGAGTCTCTACAAAAGAGCCTTGGGATCATATGAACGAAGATTTGGGCTGGAAGATAGAAGATTAGTTGACATCCTGCATCGGCTTGGCCTCGCCTACTACCGAATGGGAATGTCTTATGAAACCGAGAGGTTATACAAACGGAGCCTGGCCATCGAAGAAAAAGCTTTGGGTCCTGATCATCCCGCTGTCGGCGACGCGTTATTTCATCTGGCCGACTTTTACCAGTTTCAGCGCCAATTTAAACAGGCTGATCCCTTATATCAACGCTTGATCGCTATTAGAGAAAAAGCCCGGGTCGATCCGCAGTTGCTTAGCGAGGCGCGCGATCGATATAGCTGCTTATTGCGCAAGTCGAACCGCATTAAGGAGGCAGCGGAGCTCGAGGATTTTAGTTTCAAAGCGATGAATCCGACCAGCCGTACAAGCCAGCCGCTTGAAGGCGGCGTGCTGAATGGCCGGGCCGTCAACCTTGTGGTACCGCCGTACCCACCGGAAGCGAAAACCAGCCGCACTACCGGAAGGGTGACGGTCCGCGTGCTAATTGATCAGCATGGACGAGTGATTCGCGCCTGTGCGATTGATGGACCAAGCGTGTTCGTGAGCGTAGCTGAATCGGCGGCCTTGAGTTCGACCTTTACCCCGACCTTGCTTAGCGGGCAGCAGGTAAACGTCAGCGGAATCATCATATATAACTTTAGGTAGGTTTCGCGAACACGTTTTCATGAGAGCCGTGGTCCAGCGCGTGAAGCGCTCATCAGTGAGTGTCAACAGCCAAATCGTGGGCGAGATTGGCCCAGGTCTGCTTGTTCTGCTTGGCATCGCACGTGATGACACGAAACTGGATAGTGCTTACGTCAGTGATAAGATTGCCGCGTTGCGCATCTTTGATGATGAGGAAGGTAAGATGAACCTTTCGCTCAAAGAAACCGGCGGCGAAGTATTGATTGTTTCCCAGTTCACGTTGTATGGAGATGTGCGCCGCGGTTTGCGCCCGTCGTGGATCGAAGCGGCGGCGCCCGAGGTTGCTGAGCCGCTCTACGATTTCTTTGTCAGGCAAATGCGCTCGCTCGTCGAGGTTGTGGCCACCGGCAGTTTTCGGGCAATGATGGACGTAGAGTTGGTGAACGATGGGCCGGTGACGATACTGCTGGACAGTCGCAAGCTCTTTTAGGTTTCAAGTTCGTAGAAAAATATTCGGAGGCAGCAATAGTGAACATGAATAAACCCGGGCGCAAGTTCTGGCTGACGTTAATGATTTGTGGCGTGCTGGTGCTTACCGCGATCAGTTGCGGCAAGAAAGGCGACCCTGCCAAAGATCTGGATGCGCTGGATGACGAAGGCTTGCCCGCAAACATCAAGACCGGGGTTAAACCGCAGGCGGATAGCGAAGTGGCTGTGATTGAGGTGAATGACTACGGCCGGATCGTGATTGAGCTTTATCCGAACGTGGCACCGAAAATGGTTGAGCGGTTTAAGAAGTTAATCAGCGAACATTTTTATGACGGCATGACTTTTCACCGCATTGATCCCCAGTTGGGAATCATCCAGGGCGGCGATCCTCTTTCGAAGGACAGCAATCCCGCGAACGACGGCACCGGTGATTCGCCCTATCCCGATGTGCCGGGAGAATTCAGCGACATACTTTATGAACGAGGAACTGTCGGTGCCGCGCGGCAGGGAGGACCCGCCGGCGACAAACTGCAGTTTGATACCGCGAATTGTCAGTTCTTTATCACTCTGAAGCCACAGCCGGCGTTCGATAAGAAGTACACTGTATTTGGCCGGGTCATCGATGGGATCAAGAACGCAGAGATAATTATGGGAGCGCCGGTTAAAGAGGGAAGTGAGCGACCGGATCCCGACATCGTGGTGAAGACCGTCACTCTCCAGCCGCGATCAAATTTCCCACAGTAGGACAGGCATTCCTGCCTGTCCGTTTCCCGTGGAAAGTGGATCGTGGTGAGACTTTGAGGGACAGGCAGGAATGCCTGTCCTACGTCAAATCGAATCGTCTTCACCTTTTGAACGCTCATCGAGTTCAAAGCGATCGCGATCGCGGCGTTCGATCTTGTCTATAAACTCCAGCTCTTCGTTATCTTCGAAGCTGACACCGACTGCGCGCGCGTTTTCTTCAACCACAGATTGATCGGGCGTGGGATTGTCGCCGGCGACAGTTTCAGAGCCATCCTCATTAACATCTTCCCAGGTCGCATCCAAATCGCCGCCTGAATCGTTTGGCGATGCAGCGGTATTATTGCGCAGCCGCTGAGCGAGCAGCTCCGGATCTTTAGGCGCGCGCGCGATCTCTTCTTCCATGAACGCTTCGATCTCCGGATCCGGTATGAATGCCGGATCGTTGCTCAAGTATTCGAAGTCTTTCGTATCGTCTTTAGTCACGGTCGTCCCTCCTTAGTCGAAGCGCCTGTTACGTTGCTAATTTCATGCCGATTCCGATATTCGGAGTCTAACGGCATTGCTAACCGCGCGGTCCTTTACAACGATTGAATTGGGGGAAGGCCAACTATAACAACGCCTCAAAGAATCGGCAATCTGCGGATTGCGGATTGCGGATTGCGGGTTGCAGATTGCGGAATCAAGGCCAGGGACAGATCCATTTTGGGGTGCGGTGGCAAGCGTAGCGCGACACCGCTTGGGATCCGACTCTCAGTGCATCAGCGGTTAACCCAAAGCGCCGTCGCCGCTTCGCTCTGCCGACGCACTCCATAAGAAATCCGCAATCCGCGATGTGCACTTCGCAATCGAATCACTCGCTTGACGATTCTAGCCGCGACTCTTACACTTGCATTTGCTGAAACAACTTAACGTTTTCAATTTACAGTCGTTTGCGCGCGCCTCGTGCGTAACCTTCCTAAAGAGGACTCTTCCTGATTCCCATGCCGCATAGTCTGTTTAATTCACTGCAAGATTTTGCGCCCACTTCCGGCGGTTCCGGCCAGTTCTATTCTCTGCCGCAACTGCAGAAAGAGGGCATCGGTCCTATCTCAAAACTGCCTGTCAGTATTCGCATCGTTTTGGAATCGGTTTTGCGAAACTACGATGGCACAAGGATTACCGAAGCCAACGTGCGGGAGCTGGCCAACTGGCATCCGCGCGAAGATCGTAAGGCGGAAATACCCTTCGTCGTTGCCAGGGTGTTGTTGCAGGACTTCACCGGCGTGCCGCTGCTCGTGGATTTGGCGGCGATGCGTTCCGCATGCGCCCGACTGGGCAAGAACCCCGGCATCATTGAGCCGCTCGTGCCCGTCGATCTGGTGATTGATCATTCGGTGCAGGTTGATTTTTCCAGCACCGCCGATGCGTTCACAAAGAACATGGAGATGGAGTTCAAGCGCAACAACTCTCGTTACCAGTTTTTGAAGTGGGGCACGCAGGGGTTTGATGGCTTCCGCGTCGTACCGCCGGGGATCGGCATTTGCCATCAAGTGAATCTGGAATACCTGGCGAAGTCTGTTTGGGAAAAATTCGGGCTCTACTACCCTGACACGCTCGTCGGGACTGACTCGCACACGACCATGATTAACGGTCTGGGGATTGTGGGCTGGGGCGTCGGCGGCATCGAAGCCGAGGCCGCGATGCTGGGCCAGCCGGTGTATTTCCTGACGCCGGATGTGGTGGGCGTTCACATGGCGGGGAAACTCAATGACGGCGTAACCGCGACCGATCTCGTGTTAAGAGTCACGCAGATGCTGCGACAAGCAAAGGTCGTCGGCAAGTTCGTGGAGTTTCATGGCGAAGGCGCCGCGAGTCTTTCAGCCACCGACCGCGCTACGATCTCGAATATGGCGCCGGAGTATGGCGCGACCATGGGATTCTTTCCGGTGGATGAAGAGACGTGTCTTTATCTCGAAGCCACCGGTCGGCCCAAAGAACACGTTGAGGCGGTGCGCAATTATTTCCAGGCCCAGGAAATGTTTGGCATTCCCAAGCAGGGACAATGTGACTACAGCCTCGTGCTAGATCTCGATCTTTCCACCATTCAACCGAGCGTGGCTGGACCGAAGCGCCCCCAGGATCGAATCGAACTGCCGAATCTAAAAGCAGAGTTCAATGAACTACTGCGCAGGCCCGTGGCGGAAGGCGGCTACGGCAAGACAACCGAAGACCTCGGCCGCCGTTATGGCGCCGCGATTGGAATGCACACGGACGATGGCTTGCACGTGGCGGGTGGCGGCGAACAACATCAAGAGAGCGTGCCGGGAACTAAGACCAACGACCTCAGTGCCAAAAACACGAGCGTTTGGTCGGAAACCGAAATGGTCAATAACCGGCCGACGCCGGATCGCGTGGCCGAAGTTCTTCCGGAAGAGTTTCCCCGCGCCCAGATCGACCTGGGACATGGCGACGTGCTAATCGCAGCGATTACTTCCTGTACCAACACTTCGAATCCGAGCGTCATGCTGGCGGCAGGTCTGGTGGCTAAGAAAGCGGTCGAGCGTGGGATGACGGTGCGGCCGGCCGTGAAGAACTCGCTCGCGCCCGGATCGCGTGTGGTGACTGATTATCTTGAGCGCACCGGCCTGCAACCGTATCTCAACACGCTGGGCTTCAACCTGGTTGGCTATGGCTGCACCACGTGTATCGGGAACAGCGGCCCCTTGGACCCGCGCATTGAAGAGGTGCTGAGTGAGAACGATTTGATTGGCGCCAGTGTGCTTTCCGGTAATCGCAACTTCGAAGCACGAGTGCACCAGAGCATCAAGGCGAACTTCCTGATGAGCCCGCCACTCGTGGTGGCGTTTGCGCTTGCCGGTCGTGTAAACATCGACCTTTCAACTGAGCCATTGGGCAAAGACCAAAGTGGCGCGGACGTGTTTCTGCGTGACATCTGGCCGCACACGGAAGAGGTTAGTGAGTTAATGCGTTCCGCGTTTGACAGCGAGACCTATCGAAAACTGTATAGCGACTTCGCCGAGCAAAACCCTTTGTGGAACGAGATTCCGACAACAGCCGGTCAGGTCTACGATTGGGATCCGCAATCGACGTACATTCAGGAGCCGCCGTACTTCGAAGGCTTTGGGCCAACTGTGGGTGAGATGCACGACGTGTGCGGGGCGCGGCCGCTCGCAATTTTCGGCGATTCTGTGACGACCGATCACATCAGCCCGGCGGGTGCCATCAAACACAATTCGCCGGCGGGTCTTTACCTGCAGCAACTCGGCATTTCGATCGAAGACTTCAACAGTTATGGCGCGCGGCGCGGCAATCACCAGGTGATGTTGCGCGGCACGTTTGCGAATGTGCGCATCCGGAACCTGATGGTTCCCGGCACCGAGGGCGGAGTTACCGCCTTCCAACCCGACGGCGAGCCCATGAGCATTTACGATGCGTCGATGAAGTATCAAGCCGCCGGCGTGCCCCTCGTCGTGATTGCCGGTCAGGAATACGGCACCGGCAGTTCGCGCGACTGGGCCGCGAAGGGCACCAGCCTCTTAGGCGTGAAGATGGTGATCGCGCAAAGCTTTGAGCGCATCCATCGCAGCAATCTGGTAGGAATGGGCGTTCTACCGTGCCAGTTCAACGAAGGCACGAATGCAAAAACGCTGAACCTGGATGGCACGGAGATTTTCGATATCACCGGTTTGGAGGGCGAAGTCAGCCCGCGCCAGCGTCTAACGCTCGTCATCCATCGCGCCAACGGCGAAACCGAAGAAGTCCCGTTAATCTTGCGCATCGACACGCCGATCGAAATCGACTACTTCCTGCACGGCGGGATTCTGCCTTACGTGTTGCGGCAGTTGTTGGCGGGCACGACGGATTTCTAATGGAGTTCGAAGCAGCGTCAATTGCAGAGTTCGGGGGGAGACTTTGGCGCGGAGACAGTGCTAAAGTTCGGGACGTAATCGCCACTGATTGATCGACAGACAGGAATGTCTGTCTTACTTACCCTTAGAGGAGCTTTTTCTTATGTCATCTGTGAAACCGGCAGAGGCCACCACCACACGCAAGTATCAGCTTTTCATCGACGGCAAGTTTGTTGATGCGGAATCGGGAAAGACTTTTGACTCGCCAAATCCGGCGACCGGCGAGACCTTCGCCGAAGTCGCTGAAGGTGACGCCGCAGACATCGACAAGGCCGTAAGCGCCGCCCGTCGTGCCTTCGAAGGGAAGTGGTCGAAGATCAGCGCGCGAGATCGCGGGCGCATGATCTTCAAACTGGCCCAGCTGATCGAGCAGAACGCCGCTCATTTGGCGGAAACTGAAACCAGCGACAACGGCAAGCCCATTCGCGAGTCCACCTATGTTGACGTGCCGCAGGCAGCCGAGAACTTCGAGTACTTCGCGGGTTGGGCGACGAAGATCGAAGGCGAAACGATTCCTGTACCGGGTGACATGTTCAACTACACGCTGCGCGAGCCGGTCGGAGTCTGTGGGCAGATTATTCCCTGGAACTTTCCCTTGTTGATGGCGGCGTGGAAGCTTGCCCCGGCACTTGCCGCCGGGAACACCGTGGTGCTTAAACCCGCAGAGCAAACTCCTGCCGGCGCGATGGAATTGGCCAAACTGATCCAGGAGGCTGGCTTTCCCGATGGCGTCGTAAACATAGTTCCCGGTTATGGTGAGACTGCGGGGGCGGCGCTCGCCGCGCATCCCGGCATCGACAAAATCGCTTTCACCGGCTCAACCGAAGTCGGAAAAATAATTGCCAAAACGGCGGCGGATAACTTGACGAAAGTTTCCCTCGAGCTGGGTGGCAAAGCGCCGAACATCGTGTTCGCGGATGCGGACCTGGACCAGGCAGTGAATGGCGCGATGATGGGCATCTTTTTCAACCAGGGCCAGGTATGTTGCGCGGGCTCGCGTATTTTCCTGGATGAAA
The DNA here is from genome assembly GCA_034665305.1 of Blastocatellia bacterium. GTDB lineage: Bacteria > Acidobacteriota > Blastocatellia > Pyrinomonadales > Pyrinomonadaceae > DASXRU01. The sequence goes on from JAXDFZ010000024.1 coordinate 191,164, forward strand.
GAGTGAAAGACGAATTCCTGGATCGCTTCAAGACGAAGGCCGAAGCCGTGAAGGTCGGCAACCCGATGGACCAGACGACGCAGATGGGACCGCAGGTGTCCTGTGAGCAACTCGATCGCATCAAGGGTTATGTCGGCATCGCGCGCTCCGAGGGAGCCACTGTTTTCAGTGGTGGCGAATCTCCGCAACTCGACGAAGGCTTCAAGAACGGTTACTTCTTTAAGCCGACCATCTTCAGCGAAGTGAAGAATCAGATGCGCGTGGCGCAGGAGGAAATCTTCGGCCCCGTAACTTCAGTGATCACTTTTGCCAATGAAGACGACTTGCTGAAGCAGGCCAACGAGACGATCTACGGATTGTCCGCCGGCATCTGGACGCGGGATTTGGCGCGCGCCCACAATTTCGCCCGCAACATCAAAGCCGGCGTTATCTGGATCAATACGTTCAATATGTTCAATGCGGCGTCACCGTTTGGCGGATTCAAACAATCCGGCTACGGACGCGAGATGGGCAAGCATGCGCTGCAACTTTACACTCAGGTAAAAAGCGTGTGGGTTGACCTCTCGGGTAAGCCTATTGGCTGGTTCGGCAAGTAGCAGAATTGCGCGGTGCCAGTCAAACCCTTGGCGGTCACCTGCGCATCGCTGCATTTGGCGATTGGTTCGAGGTCCTGATTTTCTTTTAAGTTAACGACGCTCTCCCTGAGTTCGAAACATAGAAAGGAGACGCGATGAACTTGATTCGTAAAGGCGCAGGGCTGGTTTTAGTTTGCGCCATCGCCGCGATTTTGACGGCGTGTCCCAGCCAGACAACGATTTCGAAAATCAATGCCAACCCGGCGAAATATCAAAACAAGGAAGTCGGGATCGTCGGCACCGTAACCGATAGCTATGGCGTCATGGGAAGTGGCACCTACGAGATCGATGACGGGACCGGTAGGCTCTGGGTGGCGACCACGCGCGGCGTGCCTTCGCGCGGTGCGCGCGTAGGCGCCGTGGGAAAACTGCACACCGGCTTTAGTTTTGGCGGTCGCAGCTTCGGTACCGTGTTGGAAGAGAAAGATAGGCGGGCAAGGTAACTATTTGGAGTGGGGTGGCAAGCGCACCGCGATACCGCTTTGGATCTGGACAAGTTGGCTTGGTGAATAATAATCCAAAGCGCCGTCGCCGCTGCGCTCTGCCCGCGCCCTCCAAAGTTTGCCGGCGCTCTCAATAAATCGAGGCTCGCTTTGCAAACTGCTTCCGGGTCGAGAGAGACGATAGCCGAAATCGCGGAGCAGTTTGCAGTCCTCCACCGGAACGCTCGCGAGCTCGTGGCTGGTTTGCCATTGGAGAGTCCCTCGCCAGTGGCGGTTACATTTCGCGAGAATATCCTGCGCGGTGCGGCCGTCGTGGAACAAACGTTCGGTGGCCTCACTGCCAGTCTCTGGGACGATCCGTTCGAGTGGACCCTACCGGAAACGCTGAACACGCACGAGCTTTTGTTGGAATACCTGGACGAAGTGGAAGCCACCCGCCGCCGTGCTTTTGGCGGCCTCCGTGACGATGATGAACTTTTCCGCGAAATCGTCGTACCTTCGGGAGAGCGCCAATCCCTTTTGAGTCTGTTTCGGGAAACGATCGCACGGGCCAGGACTTTTCAGGATCAAGCTTTTGCCATGCGAGATCATTTGACGGCAACCGATTCCGAAGCTTAGGCAATAGGCAACTAAGTAAATCGTAGATTCATATCGAGGTCTCCCATGTATTGTCCGCATTGCGGCCAACAACAAATCACTGAAGTCGTGCGGTTTTGTTCCCGCTGTGGTTTTCCCCTCGAAGGCGTGATGCAACTGTTGGGAAGCGGCGGGTTGATGCCGTCCTTTGCCGCCGGCCCTCGTGTACCCTCTCCTCGCAAGAAGGGCGTGCGCCAGGGAGCGGCGCTGCTGCTCATTGGAGCCATAATCGTGCCACTGCTGGGGATACTGGCCTCGTTTGGGCCCGGCCGCATGGGGACGTTGTTCGAACTCCTCACCGCTATGGCTGCGGTGATTTGCTTTGCCGGAGGAATTCTGCGGATGTTGTATGCCGGGCTGTTCGAAGACAGCGCACCGAAGCAACCGCACATTGTGATGCCCTACTATGCACCGCCGGTGCCGTCCCAGTTGCCGGCCGATCGCAGCGCGGCGCTGCCGCCGAAGCCCGCTGCCTATCAGGGAGCGTGGTTACAACGTCCCAACACCGCTGAATTAGTCCGGCCACCCAGCGTCACGGAAAACACCACGCGGCTTCTGGAAAAAGACGACCCGACAAAAGTTTAAGTAGGACAGATCTCTGCGTGGCGGTTGTTACATCATTAAAGCCGGAGACTGAGGTCTGTGACGTTCCTGACCAGAACGCTTTGCGTAAACTTCCTTGCCGCCCAGCGCCAACGGCGCGAAATGCAATAGCCTGGGCCAGCGGGCCAGGACTCATCCGCGAGCAACCACCTTTAGCGCTGAAAGCGCGAAATGGTATCGGGATCATTTAATGACGATATTCGTTACGATCCAATCGCGCGCTTTCAGCGCTTGAAACTCGTGCGCGTATGACCCAGGCCGTTCGCCCGGGCTTGTACATTTTCGCGCCTTTGGCGCTTGGGAGTATCGTCAGCGAGAGATTTGTGCAAAGCTGACCAGCAGCTGCTAAACGGATCTCAAACCTAGCGCGCCTTTCTTCATCCCGGGAATGATTCACTTTAACCTCCTGCCCTCGACTCTGACTGAACGACTCCGCGAACAGATCGTCGGCGAAGGACCTATCACGTTTCGCGACTGGATGGAGGCGGCGCTTTACGACGAACTCGATGGTTACTACCGGCGCAAAGATCGCTCCCGCTGGGGCAGAAAAGGTGATTACCGCACCAGCCCCGAGCGCAGCGTAGTGTTCGCGGCGACCTTTGCTCGTTACTTCGCCGCTCTTTATCGCACGCTCGCCGGTCCAAACGAATGGACGATCGTGGAAGTTGGGGCGGGCAATGGACAGTTTGCTCAAGGCGTATTGGGAACTCTTCAGCATCGCTATCCTGAAGTTTTGGCGGCGACACGGTATGTAATCGATGACCTTGGCGCTCATCCACAACTCGAAAACAAATTCGCGTCCTTCGGCGATCGAGTGCAGTTCAAATCTCTGGCAGAAGTGGAGCCGATGGGCGCCGGCATAATCTTTTCCAATGAACTGATGGACGCGTTTCCGGTCCACCGCGTCATTGTTTCAAACGGCCAACTGCGCGAGCTGTATGTGAGCGTTGCGGCTAATGGAGGTTTCGCCTGGACCATCGGCCCGCTCTCGCAATCGTCTTTGGCGGATTACCTGCCTGATGCGGCAATCACTTTAGCTGAAGGTCAAGTCGCCGAGATTAATCTCGAGGTCTCATCCTGGCTGAAAGGCGCGGCGGCGAAATTGTTGAGAGGCTACGTGGTAACGGTCGATTATGGCGAGGAAGCCGCCGAGTTGTACGACTCTGTGGGTAGGCCCGATGGTACCCTGCGCAGTTTTTACCGGCATCAACTTGTAGATGACGTTCTGTCCCGGCCGGGCGAACACGACATTACCAGCACAATCGATTGGTCAAAATTAAAACGCGCGGGCCTGGACTTTGGTCTGGAGACCATAGCGTTTGAGCGACAAGATCGTTTTCTGTTGGAGGCAGGTTTGTTGGAAGAACTTGAGTTGCTCACCCAGCGTGCTGCCGGCGACGCCGAAAGACTGGAGTTAAGCATGACTGCACGCGAGATGATCCTGCCGAACGGCATGGCTGCCAGCTTTCAGGTTCTGGTGCAAGGGAAGGGGATTGCATGAGTTCATCATTCCGTCTGATCGATGTTTCGCACACGGTGGAACACGGCATGATCACTTACAAGGGTCTGCCGCCTCCTACGATTTCGGATCACCTCACCCGCGAAGCTTCGCGTGAGCGCTATGCGCCGGGAACTGAGTTTCATATTGGTCGCATCGAGATGGTCGCAAATACCGGCACCTACCTGGACAGTCCCTTCCATCGTTACGAAGCGGGTGCGGATTTGGCGCAATTGAAATTGGAATCGCTTGCGAATTTGGATGGCGTAGTCGTGAGGCGAGTGAATGATGACGAAACAGGCATTTCAGCGGCCTCGTTGCAGAATATCGATGTGAAAGGGAAAGCCGTTCTATTTCACACTGGATGGGATGCGCACTGGCGGACTGAACACTATTCCAGCGGCGCACATCCTTTTGTCACGGCGGAGGCTGCTGAATATTTGGCTCGGGGCGGCGCTAGCCTGGTCGGCATCGACTCCTTCAACCTTGATGCCACCGCTGATGGTACGAGGCCGGCGCACTCCATTCTTTTGGCTCAGGGGATTCCGGTAGTGGAACATCTCTGCGGGCTTGGCGAGCTTCCCGATGACAACTTTAGATTCTTTGCCGTGCCGGTGAAGGTGAAGGGAATGGGAACGTTCCCGGTCAGGGCCTTTGCGGTTGTTTAGGGTCAAATCGCCTTACGGAAACCAAAACGGGCTTTGTCCAAAATTTCAGATTCAATCGTTGTGTCGGTCCCCGCACACGGGAAGGGGTTAGAGGTGGGGTTTCGCGCGGGCAATCTATCCCCCATCCCCTTGCGGAGAGTTAGTCGAGCGATTCAAGGTTCTGAATTAGGACTTCGAGTTTTTCCAGTAATTCGTCATAGGTTATCAGCTTAACCTCCCTGTTCTTATTTAAATGGAGAAGTCGCCGAGTATCTGGCTCCTTAAGGCTCTTGTTCCGTCCGATTACCACAAGTCCCTCGATGGGAATTGTCGGGTCTAGGCCTTTTGGAACATCGTTGGGATGTTCCCGCCACCAGCGCAGCCAGTCTTCGACCTGCTGAAGCGCATGGGTAACGTGGGACCGCGGCCGGCCTTTCGCCGTAAATAAGGATGCCCGCGGATGTTCTAATTCAATCAATAATAACCGCTTGTCATCCAGGTTGTATTGGATGGCGAGATCAACACGATACTCATTTCCCAGTCTGAGTTCAGACATCATAGAAGATCCGTGAGCATCAACGATTATTGGATATTGAGCCAGAAACTTATGAATTCGTTTTTCGTCTGTTGAAGACTCAGAGAGTATCTCACTCAAAACCATTGCCACAGCTGAAAGTGTGGCGGCTACCGGGCTAGTTGCTTTGTGCTGCAGTCTAGAGTCAATTAGCCATTCCTTGATTTCGGGCGTCAATGAATCGTAGTTATCGCCTTGGATGATCCGTACAGGCGGTATCAACTCCGGTCCACCCACCGTCACGTCGCCCATTGCAATGCCCGCGGGAAATTCTCCGAGGATCGCGATCGGAACCGCTTCCGATTTGAGAAATCTGTGCGCCAGGTAAGCCGAATAGTCGTCGTTCATTACAAAGTGATCTCGATCCCAATATACGGTCATTGTTGGAACGTCGCCTTGCTTGATCTGTTGGGTCTCCCATGCCACCGTTTTTCTGGGGTACGTCAGACAAAAATCCAAGCTGAAGGGTTTGATCTTTTCGAGTGGTACCGTGGCAAGCGTGCAAGCTAGTTCATTACGAAGAACAGCAACAACACATTTTGTGAATTGTTTATCTTCAGGGGGGCGGTGCACTTCGTCCTCATGAAACTCCGTTTCAGCAATCTTTGAAAGCGGTACCATAGTAACCGGCCGGTTTTTATCAAGATAGTCGAGCAATCTAATCGCGAAATCCGCAAACCACGACTCCTTGTAATTTCTCTCGTTATAGCAATCAAAATCTGAACCGGACCATGTGCTAAATATGGGTTGCGGCTTTTTCTGGCAAGCTCGAATCTCGATGTGCTCGAGAAATGACATGGGAAAGCCCTCATTATCGAAGAGGGTAATGATGTAAACATAACCGTCGTCGGCAAGAGATTCTCTGTGAAGACAAACGCCTAGAACACTGGACAAGGGTTCAGGACAATTGCTCAATTCCAAGACGCTCTGCCACTCTAACGGGTCCTCTTCCAGACGATGTAATAGCGGGCCTATATCTTTGCGGCGCGACAAATGACCAAATGAAACGCGCTTCAGGGAGTTTTCTGTTAACACAATCAAGAAAACTCTGCCGGCTGCGGGGTTCTTTCTGTATTTGCTTCGAATGAAACGGCGAACCTCGGAGTCTTCGGGTATCCAGTGCTCTCGACCGCTAATCAGCTCGTATAGTTTGAGCTTCGCACGCCCCAATGCTGACTCACCCATGTGCGACTCTACATAACTAGGGAGTTCCGGCATGCCCGTACTCTAACACTTAGAACTAGCGCGTTGGCAGTGGCTGTGAATACAGCACAAGCCCTGAGCCTGTCGCCTCCCATGAGTCTAGCCTCCGACCCAAACTGCGATTCGAATTTCGGGTTGGCTTGGCGTAAGGATTTACTGCCATGCAAGAAATCCTACGCGCTGTTTCAGAACAGCTGAAACTTAATCGTCAGGTATTTCTTCGGGTTCTGGCGGAAGTCGTACAGTAATTTCACGCTCTCGGATGAAAGTTGATTGACGTTGGAATAGAGCTGATCGTCGGTCAGTAGTTTTCCGACGGTGCCTTCTCCTCGTTGTGCGTTGGCGACTACGTTATCGATGCGTTCGGCGGTCGTGTTAAAGCGGGCTATCGCCGTGCGCGCGTCGTTGTAGATCGCTTCGTCCTTTACCAGCTTGCCCAGGGTGCCGCGGCCGGAGTTGACCTCCGCGACGATGCCATCGATTTGATCCATCGAGTGGTTCACGCGATCGGCCAGGCGGTTGACCTTGTTATACATCTCGTCGCTGGAGAGGAATTTGCCTGCAGAGCCGCGCCCACCTTTGATGTCGTCCGATATCTTCTTCAAGTTGGCTGCGATGTCGTTGGCGTTGTTATAAAGCGCGTCGTCGTAAATGAGTTTGCCCGCCGAGCCTCTGCCGGTTTTGATTTGCTGCATCAGCTCTTCAGTGTCGCGAATCGTCGCGTTCAGGTTGTTATAGAGCGCATCATCGCTGAAGAGATGCCCGACCGTGCCTTTGCCTTCGCGCACGTCCTTTACAACTTCGTTTAGTTGATCGGAAAGCTTCGTCAGTCGTTGCGCGAGGTCCGTGCCCGAAGTGGCAAAGTCATTGATCGTGTTCGCCGCGGACGAGGGCAGGATCGCGTTTTCCGTGATTGGTTGGCCGATGGACGTTCCCGGTGTGACATTGATGATCATCTCGCTGCCTAAAAGGCTGGGCGATGATTGCAAGGCCATTGAGTCGGTGCGAATGCGTTGCGTGGCCGGTTGGCCGTCTATTTTGCTGTCGACGGCGAAACTTGCTTCGACCCGCTTGTCACCCGGCGTATTGGATGGCGGCAGGAGGGTAATCTTTTCGACCTTGCCGATGCGAACGCCGGCGAGTCGCACTTCCGATCCGGGCCGCAGTCCATTAGCGTCGGCAAAGCGCGCGCGCAAGTGTAGCTTGCTGGCAAACGGATTGATGTCACCGGACGCATTCAGGATCAAAAAAATCAACACGGCGATCGCGCCTATTACCAGCAGGCCGACCCGCAATTCGCTTAACCCAACTGTTCTTCTTGCTGGAGGCATAACATTCGAAGGTAGAAAGTAAAAAGTTTAAAGACAAAAGCCACTGTGGCGCTCAGCCTTCCTTTTTTCTTCTGCCCTTTCCTTTCTAGCTAATGTCCGCGCAGAAATTTCTGAATGTAGGGGTCGTCCGCCTTCTTCAGCGTTTCATCCGTGCCGCTGAAGATAACTTTGCCCTCGCGCATCATCAACGTCTTGCAGTTGATGAGGCAAAGCCGTTCGCCCTCTTTCTCAAAAACCACTTCGCCGGCGTCGTTGACCACGGCGTATTCCGAAGACAGGTACTCGAGGTTATTCATTTCGTGGGTAACGAAAATCGAAGAAACGTCTTCCAGATCGCGCAGCTTCATCGCTAGTTCGCAGATGGTGCGCGCGGTCGGCGGATCCAGACCGGCGGTCGGCTCGTCAAACATTACGATCTTCGGATCGCCAACTAAAGCGCGCGCGATACCGACGCGGCGCCGCATGCCGCCCGAAAGTTCAATCGGCATCTTGTCGATGGCATCTTCGAGGTTTACGAACTGCAGCATGCGTCGCACTTCCGGCTCAACCTGATCCTCCGGCACACCCTGTTCATGCAGGCGAAAGGCCACGTTGTCGTATACCGACAGCGAATCGAACAACGCCCCTTCCTGGAAAATCATACCGATCTTCTTCCGCACCACCATCATCTGTACTTCGTTGTAATGCGTGATGTCTTCGCCGTCGACCAGCACCTGGCCGGAGTCAGGTTTCAAGAGTCCGAGCACGAGTTTGATCGTTGTCGACTTTCCGCAACCGGACCCGCCCAGGATTATCTTCGTTTCGCCCTTCATGACTTTAAAACTGAGGCCGTCAAGGACCTGGCGATCGTCAAAAGCCAACGACACATCGCGAAATTCGATGGCCGGGATAGCGCGGTCTTGATCGTCTATTTCATGAAAGGTGGACTCGGCGGCATTATCGCTCACCTGTCCATCAATCGCGGATTGCGACAGCGGGTGCCGATCTTCAGTGACTGGTGATTCCGGCGAGCTCATACGTTAAGCGGTCCCCAAAATTAACTGCAGCGCCTTGGCAAGAAAGAAGTCGGAAATGATCACCACGATCGAAGCGGTAACGACGGCGGCAGTGGTAGAGCGGCCGACGCCCACCGTGCCCCCTTCCGTTTTCAGACCCTTGTAACACGCGACCACTCCCATTAGAAAACCGAAGACAAGCGGTTTGATAAAGCCGCCAAAAATATCATCCGTGGTGATACCGTCGCGGACTGAAGTGAGAAACATTGACGATGGTAGGTCATAAAGCATGACCGAGACCGTCCATCCACCGACGATTCCGATGACGTCCGCCAGAATGGTCAGCAGGGGCAATGTGATTATCAAGGCTATGATGCGCGGCGTTACCAGCTTGCGAACGGGATCGGTTCCCAGCGCTCTCATGGCGTCAATCTGTTGGGAAACCACCATGGAGCCGAGTTCCGCAGAAATAGCCGAAACGACGCGCCCGGTGACCATTAGCGCTGTCAGCACCGGGCCTAGTTCCCGAACCAGCGACAGCGCTACCAGATAGCCAAGTTGATCGACAGCACCGTAGGACGCCAGGGTTGGATAGGTTTGCAGCGTCAGCACGCCACCCGTAAAAAATCCGGTCAGCACGATGATGGTGAGCGAGCCGACCCCAATATGATCCATCTGCGCGATGGTTTCGGGAAGATAGCGAGGTCGTTTGACAATGCCGGCCGCAGCCCGGGCCGCCAGCAAGGTCGTCTCCTGCAATTCGAGCAAAGCCCGCGTCGCGATATTCATTCGAGAATTAGTTTAGAGAGTAGCGGCCGCCGCAAGTCCATACCCGCGGCCTTTGTTCAAAGTTCCGATGCAGAAGACTGCGCGCTGACCGGTAAGCGCGGGTTCACGGATATCGGCTCTGAAACTTCAGAGTCTGTCCGGCGCGGTTTTCATTAGCGGCTTATGATGCGCAAATTAGCGTTGATGCGTCAAGCTAATAACGTTCACAACCACCAGCCAGCTCGACATGGCCGTGGAAATCGTTTGCGCAAGATGTGAAGTTAAGAAGAAAAGGCCGGCAGCCTGGCGGCGCCGGACCTCAACCGAGTGAAGCAATCTGACAGATCTACGGGCGTGGTTTCATCGGCGTCGGACCTGATTGTCCGGGCGGCGCCTGGTAAGGCCGAGGGCTTCCCGGTTGTAGCGCGTCGCGCCGTATCTGTTGCCTGTCTTCGCGTCTTATCTGGGCGGGACCTTGATTGCGCCGGTCCTCGCGGAACTGCTGCGCTTGCTGTCTTAACGTGCGCAGCTTAGCTAGCTGTTCCGGGGTCATCACGCGCCTGATGCGCAGCTCTGTGATGGCGCGCATTCTGGTTGCCGCTACCTGAGCTTCAGCCAGTTCGCGCGCCCGTTGCTCAATCAACGTCTCAGAGGCATTGTCTGTTTCGATAGCATCGTCGAGCGCCAACTGCGCCTGGCGCAGGCGCTGGTTGATAGCCATCCTCTCGTCTTTGGCGCCTTCGCGAATCGCTCGAACCTTGGCGATCTGATCCGGCGTGAGATCGAGTTGGCGAATCGGATCGTCCGGGGGGCCGTTCCGCCCGCGTTGCATCTGCGGTCCCCCGTTCGGCATCTGCTGGGCGGTGGTGGAGGTTGCAGTGCCAAATACCATCAGACTGCACACCATCATCGCAAAAGCCATCTCGGCTAAACTCATTCGCTTAAGCATTACTCTTTTCATAGTTCGTATACTCATGGTTCAAAATCAATTGGATCCGTCGCCATCAAGCAACAAGCTTAAGGCGTCATCATCCGTCGCGGTGGTCTCCAGGCGCAGGTCCGCAGCCAATTGTTGTCGCTCTTCTCGCGAAAGGGAAGGAAGCGAGCTCTTCCGCCCGGCCTTTTTTCCGGCTGAAGTCTCAGGCCGAACTGCCGGTAAAATTGGCGAAGTAGTATTCCTATTATTTCCCCCCGTTGCGACCGTTTCCTGCTTTGGAACAACCTGTTGGCTTTGCTTCCTGAGGTCGTCAAGTTGGCGTTGCACCCGGGCATTGACTTCATCCTGCGTGTATAGCTGTTCGGGCGCCCGCAGCATGCGCGCGGCGAACAAACCAGCGATGAGACAAAAGAGTACCGCCGCTATGGCAGTCGCGCCGCGTAGCCACAGGGGCGAAATCGTAAAAAATTCACGAATTGCAGCTAGCGCTGATACTGGTTTTGACGCCGCCAAACTGGTTCTCAGCGGTTGATGGCTTGCGGCCGCGGGCGTTGCGACCCAGGCGGAACTGAGAACGTCCGATCGCCATTGCGACATCGCCTGACGGGCGTTTGTCAGCAATGCAAATTCCGCCTGACATGAGGCGCAGTCCATCATGTGATTGCTAAAGTCCGCTGCTTCCGCTTTAGTCGCCTCGCCATACAGCAACCCGATCATGTCGTCAGCGCGATGGCAGACAGGTCTATCGTTAAAGTTGTTCATCATATTCTTCCGTTAGTTGTTTTCGGCTCCCGTCAATCCAGTGCCGAACTTCTCCAGGCGCATCTGCAACTGACGCAACGCCGTATACAGACGACTCTTCACCGTGCTCAAAGGCAGATTCAGCGCCTCCGCTATCTCCTGAAACGTAAGCTCCTCAAACTCTTTCATCACGACAACTTGCTTCAGGTCATTAGGCAACGCACTCACCGCGCGCCGGACTGCCTCACTACGTTCTCGCCCTTCGGCAACGTGAGCGGGCGAGACATGCGCCGGCAACGAGAAAACCGCTGCGTCCCTTTCCGCTTCCTGCTCGATGCCGGTTTCGTTGCGGACCTTCGCACGTCGTTGCCTGGTGATGCACTGATTGATCGCGATCCGGTGCAGCCATGACGACACCTTTGCATCGCCTCGAAAGCCGCGGAGATTTCGGAACGCCGCCAGAAAGGTTTCCTGAGTGGCGTCCCGAGCGTCTTCTTCGCGGCCCAGCATCCCGAAGGCCAGTGCGAAGATACGGCGCTCCCAGCGGCGCACAATCTCCCCAAAGGCGTCTGCGTCGCCGGTTAATGCCTGCTGTACGATCTGCTCGTCGCTCGTGGCAAACTCCATTTTCGTTACGTAAGCGCCCAATTCGGCGCTTCGGTCGGCGACTACTGTGCGCTCAATCTTTTAGACGCGCCCGGGCGGCGCTGAGTTTGCGAAAGTATCGCACGAAGGACGCCGGTTGGCAGAGCTTTCACCGATCAAGGCTCCCCGATCCACTTGCTGATCGGCTGACCGCCCATAGAAAAGACCCGATTGGGACAACCAAAAAGCCAGTTACTCCCGCATTATCAACCAGTTAAACCTAGACAAACGAGTTGACATCAATGGCTTCGGGCGGTTAGTATCCTTGGGTGGAGTTTCCCAGACGCCCTCCGCACACACGCTTCCGATAGTTCTCCGCACTCGAATACCCAACCTTCTAATGCTTGAACGATTTAGCCGCATTCGGCTCCTTTATATCGTGCTCGGCGTGCTATTGCTCGTCGGGCTTCTGCCGCTAGGTCTGGCAGGCGCGCTTTGGTCCAGTCGCAGCGCGGCGGAACTGCGCTCGATTGAAGGTCGATACCAGGCGCAATTAGTTCACGATAAAGCCCGGCAGATTGAACTCTACGGACAACGCTATCGGGACGTTGTTACCGGTCTAGCCCGCGCATTTGAAATAGCCGGCGGCATACACTCTCTCAGCGACCCCGGTTATGACGTTCGCTTGCAGAAAGCTCTTCAGGATGATCCCAATTTGATCGCGCTGGCGATTTGGCCGGTCAAGGGTGAGCTGCGACGAGCCTTTCAGTCCGACATCATTAAACGTGAAGAAGTGGACCAGCGCGTTAGTGAAGTGCTTGCCCGCATGAATGGCAGGGGGGTTGTAATCAGCCGGCCGCAAATAATTCACTCCGGTCAGGAGATGAGCTTGACGATTGCGGCCCCCGTCATGGAAGGCTCCGACCTGACGGCCGCCGTAGTGGCCATCGTTTCATTTCAGGAAGTGTTCAAGTCAGTTCAGCAACCGAGCAAGAGGCCCGAAGCCGAACTCCTGGATGCCGGCTTGCCAGTGGTCTTCGTAGTCGACCAAAACGGACGTGCCGTTGCTCATCCGGATGCGCGCGTCGCTTTTACGGAAAAGCCGATGACCGATCTGAAAGTGGTCCAGGATTGGCTTGAGAACGGCGCCCAGTTGCAATCGGCGCTTGCTCCCTTTACCACTGAGCGTAATGGCAAGCCGGTTGAAATGTTAGGTTCCTACGCGACGGCGGAACTCGATCGTAGTGCCTTACTCGGAGTCATAGCCATTCAGGACGAAGCCGCAGCGCTCGGCTCCGTCAGGGACATGCGGCGCCAGACTGCGTACATCAGTTTGTTTTCGGCCCTGCTGGCGCTGCTGGCCGGATTTTATTTTGCTCGGAAACTAACGCAGCCCGTGCAGGAACTGGCTGCCGGCGCACAGCGCATTGCCGCAGGTGATTTCTCACAACGCATTACGGTGCTGAAGCACACCGAGTTAGGTGAGTTGGGCGATTCCTTCAACCAGATGACCGATCAGGTCGAGCGCTACATCAGCGATCTGCAACGATCGGCGAATGAGAATCGAGAATTGTTCATCGGAACGGTCAAAGCATTGGCTGCTGCCATCGATGGAAAGGATCCTTATACGCGCGGCCATTCAGAGCGCGTTTCAAGGTTCTCACTTGCTATCGCGCAGGGATTGGGATTGCCGGTCGAAGAGATAGAGAAGATCAGGATCAGCGCTCTTTTGCATGACGTCGGCAAGATCGGAATCGACGACAACGTTTTGAAGAAACCGTCGGCGCTGACCGATGAAGAATTTGAAATCATGAAGACCCATCCGCAGAAGGGTTTCAAGATCATGTCGCAGGTTCCGGCCATGCGCGAATTCCTGCCCGGCATGTACATGCACCACGAGATGATCGACGGCAAAGGCTATCCTCAAGGCTTGAAGGGTAACGAGATTCCCCTAATGGCGCGCATCGTCTCAGTGGCTGATGCGTTTGATGCCATGACGACCGAACGTCCGTACCAGAGCGCGATGAAGTTTGACGAAGCGTTACGCCGCATCAAGAGCCTGACCGGCAGCCGTTATGATCCCAATGTCGTGGCGGCCTTCATTGCGGCTTGCGAGTCCGGCCAGATTCGGCCGGGTTCGGTGAAGCCGCGGCGACGCTTTGAGGATGCGCCCATCGGCGGCGAGATGCCTTCAGACTTCGAACCGGCGGCACCGCCTCAGGTTGGCGCTCTGGTTGGCTAGTCACGATCCCTCCCTCCTTCTTGCTGTCCACTTAACAAATCGGAATACCACTTTTGTGGGGATCCGTGGGTTGCGTCTATAATCGCTGGCTTAATTCATGAAACGTCCGCGGTTCTGCAAACACGGAACTGGTGGACGTGTGCAATTCATCAACGGCAAGGGTTAATAAATGGCTTTTTGGAAAAGGAAGAATCAGGATCGTTTTATCTCGCTCGGATTAAATGCGCCGGCGTCGGCGTCAGATCAGGCGGAAGAGCGCGAAGGAATCGAGGAAGCTGAGAAAGCTCCCGTGACTCGCGAATCCGCGGTTGCCCCTGACGGGGTGGCCGTTACAAATACGCCGACAGAAAGTGCGGTTCGCTCGCCGTTCGCCACGTCGGTGCTGGGCCTTAATCTTTCCATGGAAGAACTCCAGGCGCAGGAGGCAGCGCTGGAGCAGGAACTTTCGGCACGCTTCCGTCGTGCGGTCGCGGCAACTCGTGATTCGCTTTCCGACAAGCTGGACACGGTTTTCCAGGGACTCAAGCAGATCGACGAGAATCTGCTGGATGAGTTAGAGGAAGCACTAATCGCTGCCGACATCGGCGTTCCCACGACACAGCACATCCTGGAGACTGTCCGGCGGGGGGTCGCGCGCAAGCAGATCAACGATCTCGATGCACTCAAAGCAGCAATCAAGTCGGAGCTCATTAAGATCCTGCATGCATCCGAACAGCACGGCGTCGCCTCAGAAGCCAGTGTGCCTGATAGTGTTGCGCCGTATGTCATGATGATCGTGGGTGTAAACGGTGTAGGGAAAACGACGACCATTGGCAAGCTTGCGCAGCGAATAAAGATTGAGGGCAACGACGTGCTGATTTGCGCCGCGGATACTTTCCGCGCTGCGGCATCCGACCAATTGGCGATTTGGGCAGAGCGCACCGGCGTTCCCTTGATTCAGCAGAAGCAGGGAACTGATCCGGCGGCGGTTTTATTCGATTCGATCAAGGCTGCCAAGGCTCGCAAGTCGGACGTGCTGATTGTGGATACCGCCGGGCGGCTGCATAACAAATCGAATCTGATGGCCGAACTAGATAAGATGAAACGAGTGGCCGCCAGGGAAGTGGAAGGTGCGCCACACGAAACCTTGTTGGTCGTTGACGCCGTTACCGGCCAGAATGGACTGGAACAGGCGCGGCAGTTTCTGAAGGTTGCCGGCGTGACCGGAATCGTTCTGACTAAACTTGATGGGACCGCCAAGGGCGGTATCGCCGTAGCCATTGCTAAGGAACTCAACCTCCCGATTCGTTACGCCGGCATCGGCGAACAAGTTGAGGACCTCGTAGTTTTTAATCCGGAAGAATACGTGAACGGTCTCTTTGCATGATTGTGTCCAGCAAAATCCAGGAAGAGGAAACGCTGTCAGCAGAGCCGGTGGTTTGGAGCGAAACGGATCGCCGGATGATGGACCGTGCGTTGACGCTGGCGAAACGGGGTACCGGCTTAGTAAGTCCCGGGCCGCTGGTCGGTTGCGTCCTGGCCGATAGCGCGGGCGAAGTAGTGGGCGAAGGCTTCTACGTTTACGAACAGATCAAACACGCGGAAACGCATGCAATTGAGCAGGCCGGCGAGAAAGCTCGCGGTGCGACCGCATACATTTCCCTCGAGCCTCACGCACATCATGGCCGCACGCCGCCATGCACCGATGCGCTGATTCAGGCCGGCGTAACGCGCGTCGTAGCTCCGATAGAGGATCCGAATCCCGCCGTATCAGGTAAGGGCTTTGCGGATTTGCGGGCGCGCGGAATCGCAGTCAACCACGGACTTTTGGCTGAAGCAGCGGAACGACTTAACGAGCAATACATCCACTTCATGCGGACTAAGCGGCCGTTCGTTCACCTGAAAGTCGCGGTTTCGCTGGATGGCAAGATCGCGACGCGTACCGGCGATTCGCGCTGGATTACCGGCGCAGAATCGCGCGCCAGGGTTCACGAACTGCGTCGCGAGTACGATGCGATCCTGGTGGGCGTGGGCACCGCGATAGCCGATGATCCTTTGCTGACTGACCGTTCAGGCAAACCGCGGCGGCGGCCGTTGTTGCGCGTCGTGCTTGACGATCGTTTAGAACTGCCAATCGAGTCGCAACTTGTGAGGACCGCGCAGGCAGCCCCGTTGGCAATTATTACTTCTGCCGGCGCCAAAGCATCGGTGATTGCGTCACTTGAAGAAAAAGGTGTGCAGGTAATCGGCGACCATTCCGGTGGCCGGGACCTGCGAGTAATGCTGGAGGACTTAGGCCGGCGCGAAATTCAGAGCGTGCTGGTCGAAGGCGGCGCAAACATCGCGAGTAAATTCCTCGGCGCCGGGCGTGTCGACAAAGTCACCTTCTTTATCGCTCCCATGATCATCGGCGGGCGCGCAGCGCCTTCAGCGATTGGTGATCCCGGTGCGGAAACAATAGCCGACGCCTGGCGTTTACGAAATGTCGAAATACACCGGCACGGAAACGATTTAGAAGTTACCGGCTATCCTGACCATACCAACCGGAACCAGGCTGACACATGAGTCGCGATGCCTATCAGCGATCTCCTGCCAACGCAGTTCACTCCAAAAAAAGGCTGGGGCAAAATTTTCTGACCGACAGTTCTGTTGTCGATAAGATTATCAAAGCCGTTCGGCCGCTGCCTGAAGAAACGATAATTGAAATTGGACCGGGCCGCGGCGCGCTGACCAGGCGATTGGTCCAGGAAGCCGGACGCGTGATCGCAATTGAATTTGATCGTGATTTGATCGCACAACTGCGCGAGCAGTTCTCGCGTCAGGAAAACTTCCGCCTGGTGGAAGGCGATGCGCTAGCAACGGATTTTTGTGGATTACTCGCGCCGGAAGCCAACGTTCGGGTGGTTGCAAATCTTCCCTACAACATTGCGACCGCGATCCTGCAACGTCTAATCGAGCAACGAAACTGCATTACCGAGATGGTACTGATGCTGCAAAGAGAAGTCGTCGATCGCATGATCGCGCCCCCGGGTTCTGCGGAGCGCGGTTTCCTTTCGCTTTTGGTGGAAGCTCATTGCGAGCCGGAGAAGCTTTTCGATGTATCACCTGGAGCGTTTCGCCCGGCGCCAAAAGTCTGGAGTAGCGCTGTCAGATTGACCCTGCATCCCGGTCATCCGGAAGGCTTGCAAAACGAAAAGCTGTTGTGGCTCGTGGTCGGCGCGGGCTTCGCCCAGAGACGAAAAACGATTCTCAACAACTTGCGCAACGCGCCCACGCCGTTACAGGAGCTCATAAAGAATCACGGCGGCGCCAGCATTGTGCTATGTCAGGCCGAAGTGGATTTGCAGCGGCGGGCGGAGACGCTTACGCTCGATGAGTGGGTGCGGATCGCGCGAATTCTCTCGTAGGGGAGGCACTCCGTGGCCGCCCCCTTTTTTGTTATGAGGATCATTACGTGAGAAATGGGGTGGCCACGGAGTGCCGCCCCGACAAATCAACGGAGGAGATCCGTGTAGATGCCGGGCTCGCTGTCAGGAATTACAATTGCGCCGACCGCCTTCTGATAAAACTCTTTCGGCCCCGCCGCTCCGATAATCCCGTAGACGTAGCCAAGTTCTCGCAAGCCCCAGAGGCAGGAAATCAATAAGCCACGACCGATGCCATGGCCGCGTTGGCTTTCGCTGACGCCCGTGGGGCCAAAGAAAGCGCGCCGCGTGCATTCGTACGCCGCAAAACCTCTCACCTGTGATTCATAAGTGGCGATGTAAACCGAAACAGGTTTATTCGCAAAGCCGACCGAAACTTCATCGGCCCACGCGATGGTGAAACTCTCTTCGATGAACTGGCGCACGGCCGTCATCTCAAAAGGCTGCGCCCGGCGAATCACAAATCCGGCCTCGCTGCTCTTCGACAGAGACGGTTCCAGGGGCGGCAGTTGCAAAAGGTTAACTAATAAATCTGACATGTAAGTGCACCCTTAGAGCTTGGTCCAGGCTCCGGCAGACAGCGGGTTCGCTGCGCCGACTCGCGCTTCGGATTCAGCCTGCGTGATTGAGAGCGCGTTTGCTGCTGCTGGAGCTGAACGGAATCGGTCGCGCAAGTTATCCGCTACCGCTTCCAGGAATAAAAGCAACAGTCGAGGGTGGCGCACTGACAATTTGATGCCGCCGCTGACTGCGTGGACCATAATACGCATGCGATTGTGGAATGAGGGATTGAAGTTTACCAATCGCATCCTTTGGTCGCCTCTGAGATCGATGATGCTGTCGATAAGACATCCCACTTCGCCTACGTCCTGTAGAAAAAGATCTAGGTCCTCACGCTCGCGATCCATCAGGGGAACCAAAAGAAGGTACGACAACTCGGCAGTCAGACGTCCGACAGTTTTCCGGTGGGCGATGAATTCGGCAAGCGAGCCCGCCGAGCGCTCGCCGACAACGGCGTCATAAAGCTTCTCAAATTTAGTGAGTACGCGCAGACGGACATCGCCAGTCAGGTGCAAATTCAGTACGCACGTAACGACGCCCGCGGGGTCCATTGTCCCAGCTTCATTTGATGAAGGTGTTGCTAACTGAGATAAAATCGCTCGCCCGGCTTCAATCTCGGTCGAATCGATTAGATCATCAACGACGCCAATGAAGAGGTAGTAAGAATGCAGCCGGTCAATGACCGAGGCGCGATTGGCAGTTACCTTGAAGTACTCCAGGCAACGATAGATGCGCTGCGGAATTCGCACGAAATGTCCGTACCGCTGGTCGGATGAGATCGACTGGTATCGCCTTATCACTTCTGGCGAAAGAGCGGGGTAGCAAGGCTCCGTCGAATTCAGCATCGAAAGATTAGTTGCCAATCGATATGGTTTCAGGCTTGCGATTGAAAGCCGCGATCGCGGCAAACACGACAAACGGTAACGTGTTGTAGAGCGGACTCGCCAGCGGCAAGCGGCCGCCGAAGTAGTCGAACCAGTGAATCCCGGCGTCCAGGAACAAGAACACCATAAGCAAGTAATGGACGGTGCGGCTGCGTTCGTAATTGAATAAGCACCAAAACGCCATTAGGCCGATAAAGACGATGGCCGCGCCCTGTTCGCGCAGGATGTGCGTCAAGTGAACCGATTGCGCAGCTTCGGATAACAGGGAAGTGGGAACCAGAAGTAGGGCCGAGCCGAAGATTATCGCCACGGTGCCGAATAATCCGTAGACAATAGAGCCTACTTTTCTCGAGTCTAATCCGATCATCAGCTGCGTTCCGTGAAGTGCAGATACCTGAGAAATTAGTACGGAACTTAGAGGCGCCGATGCCTATGAATGGTTAGGACGTTGCTCTGTATTCACTCTTAGAAATCAAGCACCACCGAAATTATCATTGGCTGGCGTCCAGTTTGTTTTCTGATGAAACGCTTCAAGGCCAAGCGAATCTCTTCCTGCATAACCGGAGCATCGATGCGCGACTCGTGGCTGGCCGCCTCGACCGTTGACACGATCAATGTTCTTAAGGCGGAGAGGAATTGCGATGCTTCATCCTGGTCGATAAAACCGCGTGTGACTATTTCCGGGTCGGAGTCCAGTTCGCCTGAGGTTGGGTTTATCGCAACTATCGAAACCAGCACGCCGTCGTAAGAAAGGTGCCGCCGGTCGCGCACCACTATGTTCTCGACTTCACCACCGGCACTGTCGATGAAAGTTCTTCCGACTACCTCCTTACCCGCTATGCGCGCCGTAGATCCATCCAACTCCAGCACATCGCCGTTTTCAAACATGATGATATTTCCGGGCTCAACGATTCCGAGAGTTTCTGCAAACTCCTTGTGCCGGTACAACTGCCGGTGCTCGCCGTGGATGGGAATCAGGAACTTCGGCCTGGTGGCCCTTATCATGATGGCCAACTCCTCCTGGGAAGCATGGCCGGAAACATGTACCGCGGCAATGGACTTATCAACTACCCGCGCGCCGCGGCGATAACAGTGGGAAATCATCCGGGAAATCGCTCGCTCCTTTCCGGGAATAACACGCGCTGAGTGAATTACGAGATCGCCGGGACCCACCGAGATCCCTTTAACTTGATCGGTGGCTATCCTGGTCATCGCCGACCGCGGTTCGCCCTGAGAGCCTGCGACCAGCAGGACCAGCCGATCGTCAGGCAATTTCTTGGCCTGGGCAACGCTTACGAGAATGTCATCCGGAACATCCAGCAGCCGGAGACTGCCGATTGTTTCGATGTTCTGGATCATGCTTCTACCCAGAAGTAAGACCTTGCGATCGAACTCTTCGGCCAGGTCCAGCACAATCTGTAACCGGTGAGTCGAAGTTGTAAAGCACGTAAGTATTATGCGACCAGTTGCGCCGTCAAAAAGTCTTCTCAATTCCGGGATGACTGCCCGCTCTGATGGCGTGAAGCCGGGCCACTCGGCGTTGGTTGAGTCGGAGAACAACGCCAGTACACCGGAGTCTCCATAGCGCGTAATGGCCTCGAGGTCTATGGATTCACCCAGCACGGGCGTTTTGTCGATCTTGAAATCGCCGGAATGGAGCAGCACCCCAACCGGAGTGCGAATGGCGATTGCGGTTGAGCAGTTCAGGCTATGTGATACGTTTATGAAATCGACAGCAAACGTCTTCAGTTGAATAGTCTCGGGCTTGTCAATAGGGTGCAACACCGTAGTCTTAAGCAGCCCATGCTCGACCAGCTTATTCTCCACGCGAGCTAAAGTAAGGCGAGTGCCATAGACCGGCAGATCGATCTCCTTGAGCAGGAAAGGGACGGCCCCGATGTGGTCTTCATGACCGTGCGTGAGGAAGATGGCCACAATCTCGTCGCGGTATTTGTCTATCAGCGAGAAATCCGGAATCAGAATGTTGATGCCCGGCTCGTCTTCAGGAAAGCCCATTCCCGCATCGATGATGATCGCTTCACCATCGCACCGGATGAGCATCATGTTCATCCCGAATTCACCGACCCCGCCCAGCGGGATTATTTGCACTGCTTCGTTTGTCATGCTTAACCTGGGAACCTCTCGCCGATCCGTAATTTATCTGAAGACCTTGCCAAATTGAAACAACTTCGAGTCGTTGCAAGGATGCCTAACCTTATTAGGAGGCAGCGTGAGGTGAGGGAATCATCTTCGCATCTATTTACAGGTTAATGCCATTGTCGTCAAAATCTTCGGATTATCCAAAAGGAGGTCCGCAAGTTTATCGACTTTCAGTGAGATCGTCGCTGTTAATTCTGAACGCAGAGTCCTATTACGCTCCTGAAGGAGGGACTGCGCATTCTCATGAGTACCAGAGAGAATATACCAGTTAACCGAAGAGATGCTTGAAATCCCTTGCCCTCGCATTAGTCTTAGCAGCTTTAAGTCCTGAAGCGCCTTCCAAGGCGATGATGTTGGGTTATCAGATTTGGAGAGATTGGTCCGGGGCGTTCCTAAGAAAACGCCTCCCACCCAAAGTCTGACAGGATGCCCCGCGTTCTTAGTGTGCGAGCGATCCGAGCGGCATTTTCAAAATCAAAAGGCATGGGTTCATTGGCAGCATTTAGCGAAGTAAGCAGCAAGACACCGCACCCGGTTTCGCGTTTGAATTCATGCAGGACCCGTTCAAGCAAAAGAGAATCACCTCTCCGTAGCACTTGTACTCGTGAATGACCACTGCGATGCACGGCAGCGGGTATTTCATTGATCGCTAGCTGGGTTGCCTGGACCGTCCAAGCCATATGCCTTGAACCATGACCTTTGAAATAAGCAGGATAATCCTCTTCCAGAGCTACCGGAGCGCACGGCATGAACCCTGGTCGGGATTTCATATTGTTTAACTTCTGTCGCAAGTCATCGCGACGTGGATCCCCCAGAAGGCATCGGCCACCCAAAGCTCGAGGGCCAAACTCAAGCCGGCCGCTGGCTAGCGCAATAACGTGGCCCTTGATTAGCCAACCCACCGCTGTGCGAACGTCGCTGTCTTCTGCGACCCTTCCATCTTCGGTCAGAGGAGGTCCTAAGAAGGGGGGTGAGGAACTTATTCGGTCGATCAATCCTCTTTGCGCGATTGCCCATGACGCAGCACCTATTGCCGTTCCAGAATCATCGGACCACGGACTCACTGTCAGACTGCCAAGGCCAAGTTGTCCGATACGCAATGCAATTTCTCCGTTTGCCTGACAGTTCAACGCTACTCCGCCCGCCAAGCCCAAGTGCGAGATCCGAATGGCTGGGTCTCGTTGCGCTTTCAGCAGCGCCTGCCGAATGCACTCCCACGTCGTTTCCATTAACCAAGCTTGAGCCGACGCAGCAAGGTCGACCCCTCGATCAGGACGATTCCGAGCACTTCGAATGCAAGAGCCAAGGTCTGCAGGCGCAGATTTCGCGTACGAAAGCCAACTCCCGTCGCGCCTCCAGGCGGGAAATTTGGCGAGATCAATGTGAAAAACTCCGTCTCTGACGGTACTCAGTTCATGGAACAACCCCAGATAACGGGGTTCGCCGAATGCTGATAGCGCCATCAATTTGCCCGGACCGGTTCGCCCGCGGAATCCTAAATGATACGAGAGTTGATGGAAGACACCTCCAATGGAATGGGGAAACGGTGAAGAGACGATATGCCGCATTTCCCGCCCGGAGAAATAGTAGGACGAGATTGAATTCTGCTCGGCAGTTGTATCGCTCACTAGAACAAGGGAATTGGCGGGCAAGCCTGCGGGCAATAGGCTATAAGCGTGAGCCAGATGGTGTCCCACGTACCTGACGTGTCCAACTGGTTTGGAATTCATTGGAAAATGACGTAGACCGCGGAGGTAGCGTTTTATTTCCTTGAAGAAGCGGTGTCGAAAGTAGGTCGGGTCGCGAAGGCCATACCGCATAGTTGCCATAAGCCCTTTATGTATCAGTCGCCCGCGCGGATTCCACCCCTCGGCCCACGCATCGAGACGTCCGTCAACAGCCTGCGTGATTAGGCTTAACGCATTCAACGGAAAGCGGCTGGATTCCTTTTCGTTTACTAGAGGGCCTTCTTCGACAGCAAAAAGAACCTTCCCCTGCTCTGACATGACGGCAACCGCAGCTCCATGTCCAAAGTTCGTACCCAGGAACAAATTCATTTTGTTGCTCCGTCAATCTTTGCGATTAGGTACTCTTGCAGCCATAGTTCAATGCTGGAACACAACTGAATTCGGTTCCGGAGTAAGTAAAGGAAGTCTGCATTTGCGCGCTGGAGTACACAGCGTTCGAAGAACTCTGACGAGAAGCTTGTCGAACCCAGCTTCAAGAGACGCCTCGCCGCTTGTAAGGGAAATCCTGTCGTTGCGCCTAACTTTACACTTAAGGCAGAGAATGCCTCTCGCGTACCGATCCGATAAGCGATGTCGGTATAGCGTTCAGTTGTGTGAATTCTCAACAGTAGGAGGGAGATCTTGGCCAGAGTGTGTTCGTACAATGGTTCATTGGTAGCTCTCATGTGGGTCTTGGCTATGAACTCTCCAATATTGAGCACGAACGAATCCTCAAGGGTCATCTTCAGTAATGAATCTGCCGGGTGAATTGAAACCTTCATTGGAAGAATGCCTGCCAGATCGCTCTGCAATTTGTCCTTCAGTTTTCGATGATCGGTCGCTGATAAATTCGGTACAACCAAGTCTAGGTCACTCAGACTAAACCGATCTACAGGATGCAAATGGAAGTCACCATGACTCCATGAGCCGCGAAGCGCTGGAAGCAAATGATTCCGCGCCAGCGTGTCCAATACAAATTGGCGACATGCCTTTCTTGCGTCGTGATTCAAGCCTCGAAAAACTGGCAGCTGGGGTAGCATATCCATGCTGAATAAACCCGCGGTGATAAAAGAACCGCTGTCCGGTGCATTCTCGATCTGCGCGTTCAAGCAGGGCCGCCAGTCTTTCGCATCTCGTCTAAGAGGGTCGTTCTAGCTTCAAGAAAATTGTCTCGCCAGCGGGCAATGTTATGGCGGTACCAGTCAAAAGTTAACCCGAGCCCCTGATCGAGAGGAGTTTCAGCTTGGCCAAGATACTCGTTAGCTTTACCAACATTTGCCATTTGATGGCTTACGTGCCCAGGACGCTCGGGGAATTTGACTATTTCCGGATCCGAGATTCCTGCAAGGTTTGAGATCCGTTGAGCCAACTCGAGTACGCTAAGCGCGTTGCCAGAACCTGTATTACAAACTACAAAAGGTAACGTGAGACCAAGGAGACGTTCTAAACGCAAGCAAACATCTGCTACGTAGGTCAAATCCCGGACTGCATTGCCATTCCCCTGAATTGGCAAAGGCAATCCACATAAAACTGAGCAGATAAACATCGGAATGACCTTCTCAAAATGCTGTCCTGGCCCGTATGCATTAAACATGCGAATGATTGTCGCTTTAACCTTATAGGTGCGCACATATGAGAGCACCAAGTGGTCAGCGGCGAGCTTTGTAGCGGCGTAGGGAGAAAAGGGCTGCAGCGGACTGTTTTCGTCTATATCAGTACCCACGAGGCTACCGTAGACTTCGGACGTCGAGATATGAATCAGCCTGCAACTTAGCTTCCGAGCTACTTCGAGAACAGAAAACGAGCCCATTATGTTTGTAAGCGCAAAAGGCAAGGGCGTGATTATCGAGCGCTGGACGTGCGTTTCTGCGGCCAGATGATAAATGATATTGCAACCCCTCGAGAGCTCGATCAACATCTCCAGGTCAGTGATGTCCGCAGTGTGTATTTCAACTTTGGGATTAGGGCGGAGAATGAGATTCGTCAAGCTCTCAAGAGGGTGGGAAGACGAATCTACGACAACAACTCTAGCGACATCGTCGCGGGAAGCAAGGCAATTAACTAGGTTACTACCAATGAATCCAAGTCCGCCTGTTACCATGACGACGTGTTCTGCCGTTCTCATGAATCGAGCATTTCCAAGTCTAATGTATTCGGAGGGAGCGGAAAACCTTGTGTGATCCGGTGACTACTGTAAATATGAACGGCCACAAAGCTATTCATGCGTTTAGGCCTGCTCACCTTTAAAGGATTAACTGCTTACCCTTAAAGTATCGTTGCCAGATATTGCTCAGGGACTGCTTCACGCTAATACTTACCTCCGTGTCATAGCTTAGAATCATCGGGATCAAGGGAATCGACAACTTTAGTTTCCCAGCTGTGGCCAGATCACGGGAGTCCCATACCGGCTTGAGTTTTTCTACGTCGTCGGACACCTGCGGAGATCTGGCCCGAAGCAAGCCCTTAGACTCTAGTTCCTGTGTGCCCCTCTGGATCGCACTTAAGAGGTTCGTCTCTTCTTCATCGGATAACCGATCCTGGTCGACTCCCTGCACTAGTGCCTCAGTAATCTGAAGCTCCTGTGGATTTAGCCGGGAGAGTAAAACGGAGGCGAGTTCGTGGTGGTTGCTTTCGATTCTGGACATGATCGCAATCCGAGAACTATCAATCGCCGCAAGGGTCTGAACCTGCATGTCGTAAACTTGACGCAGGATCTCACTTGTCGAGGGCCCAAGAGTCGGGATCGTCGCCGGCGCGCGTCTGCCATAACGTTCGGAAATCTGATCGAAAAGTAAACGCATTTGCTCCCACTTGCCCTCAACCGGGATTCCTTCTTCAAAAAGCTTCAGTATTCCTACAACATCTTTTAGATAATTGGTATTCGCAAGCCACTTATGCTGGAACTTCTCTCGAGCGTCCCGATCAGTAAGCATAGCCATCGCCACAGGTTCCCGCTCCTGATCGGTCATCATTGCTAATAGTTCTGCATAACCTTCTGCTTGAGGTGTGGCGCTGGATCTGGTTGCATTGAGTAGATGGGCGGCGGTAAGTCTGATCCAGCCATCGAAAATCGTGTCTCGATCACAGACCAGTATTGCCGCCTCAGCAAAGAGTGCTTGTAACGCAGATTTGAAGCTATTTGCCTGCCATGAATTTCTGTTAAGCGGGGCGGTGAGATACGCTTTCTGAATATCATCCAGCCGGGTGACTGGAGACGGTCCCTCAGTAGGTATACCTTGAAAATGTTCCGCGATCGCCCGCAAGCAATCCACTGTAACGAGCTCGTGCGTATCTCGGAAGCGTTCAGCTATCGACCGAGCCACAGCAAAACTCGCAAGGCTTTGCTCGTGCAGGCGAAGAATCGCATAGGCCACTGCTTTTCTGCATTCCAAGGGTCTTAACAACTTCTCTTGATCAGTTGCTTTAAGTGCACGCTCTACGTCCGCCGCTTTCTCAAGAAGTTCCTTATGCCGGCCTTCCTGACTCATTACTTTGATGTCGATGAGTTTTACTCTGGCGTCAACCGTGGGCTCGAGGGAGCGAGTTTGCAACTCGGTCAAGTAGAGGCGAGCAGCCGGCAAATAACCAAATTTCTGGTAGATTAGCGCGACATCAAAGAGCTCATTCGCCGGCGCTCGCCGATATTCACCGGCGGTTCGCACCAGACTAACTGCGGTTACTGAATCACCGGCATCCAAAGCTATAGCAACGGAATCTTCGGTTGTTAGGCTATAGTTGTTTATGGATAGCCGCGGCTGAACCTGTGACTGGTCCGGAGGCGAGTTGGGCGAACTGGTAGCTGTCGGTCGCTTCTTATTTTTCATCGCTGAGCTATGAGGTCCCAGGCCAAGATGTGAAGTCGCGATGAAGAATATCACCGTGAGATCCGGAACCCAAACATTTCTACCGTCATGGAGGTCCTTCGCGTAGCTCGGGTGATGGCTTATATTGTAAGCGCGGTTCAAAGCCCCAAGCTTTCGCCCGGACGCGCTCCCTGGAAATAGCGATCCTCTGCACAACAAAGAAAGCTGAAATGTTTGACACCGCTCTTATTTAATCGTCTAACGTGAGTTACTGGTCCAACAAAGTTGTAATGATTACCGGAGCATCCTCCGGCATCGGGCGCGGCCTGGCTCTGGCTCTGGCAAAACGTGGTGCGCGGTTGGGTCTTGTGGCCCGGCGCGCGGATCTGCTGGACGAGATTGTCGGCGAGGTGGAGAGCCAACATGGAAAAGCGTTGGCGCTGGTGGCTGACGTACAAGACCAGGCGGCGATGCGTGCGGTCGCGGACAAACTGCGAGCGGAATTCGGCGCGGTAGATGTGTTAATAGCGAACGCCGGCATCGGGACGACGACGGATGCAGCGCAACTGGATGCGACGGAGGTTGCCAGAATCTTTGGCGTCAACGTCGTCGGCGCCGCCAGCAGTGTTGCGGCGGTGGTGCCGGAAATGATCCAGCGTGGAAGTGGCCACCTGGTCGCGATTTCCAGCCTCGCCGCCTATCGGGGCATTCCGAAGTCTGCAACCTATGGCGCCAGCAAAGCCGCGCTTTCGTTGTTCTTTGAGAGCCTGCGGCTCGACCTGCAGCCGAGAGGAATTGATGTGACGATCATTCATCCCGGATTTATCAAGACGCCGTTAACGGCAGGCCGCGAAGCCACGATGCCATTCTTGATGGAACTGGATTACGCTGTTGCGAAAATCATTAGCGCGATCGAGAAAAAGCGAAAGTCGTACGCGTTTCCGTGGCAGTTGGCCAGCATCGTCCGTTTAGGGCTCCTGATGCCGATTTCCATGTACGATCGAATAGCGGGAAAGCGATCGTTTCGGGAGTAACTTTTGATGGTAAATAGTAAATGGTAAATAGTGAATGATAAGCTTTGGGGGAAAGCGCGGATCTTTCATTTCGAGTCTCTTACCATTTACTATTTACCATTCAACATTTACGCGCTCTCATAAACAAACATGACTTTTCTGCAGGCAATCATCCTTGGCATCGTTCAGGGCCTTACTGAATTCATTCCTATCAGCTCCACGGCGCATTTGGTTTTGGCCGGGCGGGTAATGAACCTACCGCTCAGCGCGGAACAGACCACCGCCTCGATTGCGGTGATCCAACTGGGGACCCTGGTTGCCGTGTTGCTTTATTTCGCACGGGACATTTGGGACATCACAATCGCTTTCGTGCGCGATCACTTAGCCCTATTGCGCGGCAAACGCAGGGTTCTGCCGGGCGGTGCGACGTCCGTGGCCCTATCACGAGACGCATGGTTGGGTTGGCTGGTTATTATCGGTTCGCTCCCGGTCGGCGTCGTAGGACTGCTCTTCAAAAAACAGATCGAAGGAACCTTCACTAAAAGCCTCTGGGTGATTGCAACGATGATGATAGTGGTCGCCGTCATCCTGGCTATCGCAGAATTTGTCGGCAAGAAAAAACGTGGGATGGAAGATCTCGGTCTCGGCGATGCAGTCGCCATTGGTTGCGCTCAGGTGCTGGCGCTGATTCCGGGTTCCAGCCGCTCCGGCTCGACGATCATGGGCGGTCTGTTTATGGGGGAAACTCGCGAAACCGCCGCACGTTTTTCTTTCCTGCTTTCCATTCCGGCGATAGCGGCCAGCGGCCTGTTGGAACTCAAGGAAGCCCTGCACAACTTACCGTCGGGCAGTCTCAGCTCACTGGCGATCGCAACCGTCGTTTCCGGCCTGGTCGGTTATGCGTCGATCTGGTTTTTGTTGCGGTTCCTGCGCACCCACACCACGGGCATCTTTATCGGTTATCGACTGATTCTGGGTGCGGCGCTTCTGATAATGCTCTTTAGCGGCCGATTGAGTCCGCTGAATGAACCGCCAGTTGTGGCGACACATGCCAGAAATGTTGCAGAGAGTGCGAACCGCGCCCGGCAGTAGTCCGCACCGTCCTGCTTCCCAATCCCACTAACAATAATCTCGTGGATTAGGTAAACTTGCGTCGCCCCTTTGCCGCGCACCTCTGGGACTGATTTCCGAAGGGCGAGTTAGCATTTATGAACGACAACGACAGCAAAGCAGAAACAACGCCTTCGCAGCGTCCGCGCAGTCCGCGCGTGCCGGTGGATTTTTCGCTGGTCGTCGAAGGGAAAACCGCCAAAGGCGATCCTTTCGAGATCAGAGCGGCCGCCATAAAAATCAGCCGCGGCGGAGCCACCTTGCTGTTGGACACCGAACTGGAAAAGGGCGCGCACCTCTTTCTCACTCCTCCGTTTGGACGCAAGCTGGAAGCTGAAATTAACGGCGTATGGATCGATGAGAATGACGGCAAGCAACGGGTTGGCGTGAAGCTTTTGGACGAGAACGGATGGTTTGCCGATTAAGACTCAATCGATGACTGCTAAACGCTGGATAGTGCGTGAGCCGGATCCGCATCGCGCCGCAGCACTGGCAGAAAGTCTCGGAGTTTCTCAGGTCATTGCCGAACTGCTGATTGCGCGCCAGTGCGTTGACACCCACGCAGGACAAAAGTTCCTTAGACCTTCCCCCGATCAACTCCATGATCCGTTTCTCATGCTTGGCATGCGCGAGGCGGTCGCGCGTCTACTGCGCGCGATCGACGAAGGCGAACCGATATTAGTTTACGGCGATTACGATGTTGATGGCACAACCGGAACTGCCGTCCTGCTGCGCGCGCTGAGGATGCTTGGCGCCACCGCCGGCTTTCACGTCCCGCACCGGTTCACGGAGGGTTATGGGATTCAGCAGAAGGCGTTGGAGACGGCGCTGGCGGATGGGTACAAGCTGGTCGTAAGTGTTGACTGCGGGATAACTGCGCACGAGCCACTCCATTGGGCCCAGGCGAACGGGTTGGACATAATCGTTACCGATCATCATTTGCCGGATGCCAAAGAAGGTACACCGCCCGCTTTTGCAGTTCTGAATCCGAATCAGAAAGGCTGCGAGTATCCGGACAAGCGCCTTGCCGGAGTGGGCGTCGCCTTCAAGCTTGTGCATGCGCTTTTTCGTGAACGTGGACGTGAGCATCAGGTAAATGGTTTTCTGAAGATGGTGGCGATCGGTACGGTGGCCGACGTGGCGCAGCTTGTCGGCGAGAACCGAACGATTGTTGCGCTTGGGTTGGCCGATTTGCCGCAATCGGTGAATCCGGGTTTGCGCGCCCTCATTCAGATTGCCGGATGCATCAAGGGCGAAGACGTAACTGCTTACGATCTGGGCTTTCGCATCGGTCCGCGAATCAACGCGGCGGGACGAATGGATGCGGCCCGCGCGGTTGTGGATCTGTTTGCTA
This sequence comes from Blastocatellia bacterium, assembly GCA_034665305.1. Taxonomy (GTDB): domain Bacteria; phylum Acidobacteriota; class Blastocatellia; order Pyrinomonadales; family Pyrinomonadaceae; genus DASXRU01. Next base: position 221,018 of record JAXDFZ010000024.1, read on the forward strand.
CTCAGGACCAAGCCGAAGCCACACGGCTGGCTGAGCATCTGGATACTCGCAACCGCGAGCGACAGGAAAAGCAGCGCGAGATTTTTCAGCGGGCGATCGATGAATTCGAAGGTTCAAGCGAAAAAGATTCGCAGCGACACGTCGCGGTAATTGCCGGCGAAGACTGGCACCGGGGTGTTATCGGTATTGCCGCATCGAAAATCGCGGAACGCATCAACCGGCCGTGCGTGGTGATTTCGCTGGACGGGGAAATCGGTCACGGGTCGGCGCGCAGCATCGCTGCCTATCATTTGTTCGACGGCCTTAATCAGTGTCGTGATTTGCTGGAAAAGTTTGGCGGACATTCGCATGCTGCCGGACTTACGATAAAGCGAGATCGCGTGCCGGAGTTTCGCACTCGTTTGAATAGCCATGCGGCGTCGTGCTTGTCGGATGAAGATCTGGTGCCGGCGCTGGCAATCGACGCGGAAGTGCCGGCGACAGATGTAACGATGCGCCTCGCCGATGAGCTGCGGGCGCTGGAACCATACGGAGCGGGTAACCCCCGGCCGGTATTTATGACGCGGAATCTGCGGATTCTGTCTGACCCCCTGGTGATGAAAGACGAGCATTTGAAGCTGCGCGTGGGCGGCGATGATAATCGTCCCCTGGAGGCTGTGTGGTGGCGCGGGCTCGAAAACGCCGGGCGAACGCCACAGGCAAACGAACGCATCGAACTCGCGTATGCTATTGAGCCGAATAAGTGGAATGGCGAAACGCGGTTGCAGTTGAATGTGAAGGATATGCGGGCGAGCAGTGGGCAGTAGGGAGTGGGCAGTGGGCAGTGGGGAGTGGGCAGTAGGCAGTAGGCAGTGAGCAGTAGGCAGTGAGCAGTGGATAGGATTTTGCCAGCAGTAGTGGGGTTTGCTGCCCACTGCCCACTGCCCACTGCTCACTGCCCACTGCCACTGCCCACTGAAAAACTATGCAAGTCATTAGACGGAAACGAATCAGTTTTGTTGATTTGCGGGCGCGGTTCCCGGTAGTTACTCGTGTGCTCGCCTTGCTGGTCCTGATCGCCGGACTGTTGTTCGTTGGCCTTTCCCTTTATCGTCTGCGCAACAATACGCCTTTTCGGCTGCGCTCCGGTTCACCCGAACTTTCCCGCGAAATCACCGGCGTCATCAACGGCTTCGATCAACGAATCACTAAAAACGATCGGCTGTTTCTGTGGTTGCGAGCTGCGCGCGACATTACCTATGCGGACGGGCATCACGAGCTGGAACAAGTTCACCTCGAGGTTTATCCCCCGACTGGCGACAAACCCGATCAAATCAAAGCCGACCGGTCCATATACGACCAGGCGAGCGGGTTAATTACTTTCAACGGCAACGTCTACATCGAGACGCGCGATGCCTTGAAAGTAAAGACTGAGACACTGGCCTACAACCAGAAGACTGAACTCGGCGAGACGGCCGCGCCGCTCACGTTCGAACGTGAAAACATTTCCGGGCAGGCTACTGGCGCCATGGTGGATGCAAAGAATAAGCGCATGGAACTGCGCAACGAGGTTCAGGTCGCCGTCAAGCCGGAAGCGTTGAAGGACCCCAACGCGAAACCCAACAATAGATCCCAACCGGTGAACATCCGCTCGGCGCGCGCGGTGTTTGAACAATCCACGATGCGGCTGACCTTTAGCGGCGGCGCCAGTGCCGAACAGGATCGCGACGTCATGAGTGGCGAAACTTTGACAGCGGTGGTAACGGAAAAGAAGAAGTTGCAAAAACTCGAGGTCCGCGGTAATTCCTATCTGCGTTCAATGACGGAAGGCCGCGCCGCCGAAGTCCACGCCGCCGACATGGACTTTTTTCTCGATGACGATCAGCGACTCAAGCAGGCGAATGGCATGCGCGACGTTCACGGTCAGAGTCTGAACGCGGATTCCGAGATGAAACTTACCGGTGCGAATACCGTCGAAGTGAATTTTGAGCCGCAAGCCGATCGCAGCGTGCTCAAAGAGATGCGTACGACCGGCCGTTCCACAGTGACGCTCGCGGCGCCGAAGTCGCGGGCAAATGACGCCAAGGCCGCCAACAAACGTCTGACTGCGGATGCTGTGAAAATGGTCTGGCGCGTCACCGGCAAGGATTTGGAACGAGTTGAAGCCGTGGGAAACGCGGAACTGTTTGTCGATCCGGTGCAGCAGACGGCCAAGGCTGATCGCCAGACACTGACGGCGCCGAGGTTTGACTGCGACTTTTATGAAGCGGGGAATCTGGCCCGAAACTTTGTCGCCACCGGCGGCGCGAAGGCTGTGATCGATCCGGTTGTTGCTAACCCGGAACGTGCCACGCGCACAATTACTTCGCAGAAAATGTCGGCAGTCTTTGTGCGAGAAACTCAGGCGCTGGAGCGCGTCGATGCCCAGGGCGACGCAAAATTCAACGAGCAGGATCGAAACGGCACGGCGGGCACTATTTCATTTACCGACGCCGACAAGACGGTGCGACTGCGCGGGAACGAACCGACAGTTTGGGATTCGCACGCACGTACCACCGCCGCGGAGATTGATTCCGACACGGCAAATCGTATTTCCTATAGCCGCGGAAAAACTCAGACTGCCTATTACAACCAGGAGCAGACGAATGGCGCCACGCCGTTCTCAAAAGTGAAGAGCCCGGTTTACATTGCCGCCGACCATGCGGAGTTCAAGCACCTTTCCGGCGTTGCGAATTATTCCGGCAACGCCCGCGCCTGGCAGGATGATAATTTCGTGCGGGGCGATACGATTTCGCTGTTGCGCGAAGAAAAGCGGATGGAGAGTCGCGGCCGCGTGCAGAGCGGTTTGTATCAAGCGCGGCGAAAGTCGCAGGGCAACAACACGGTCGTGCCGGTTTTTGCGTCTTCCGATTTCATGTGGTATTCCGATCCGGATCGCCAGTTACACTACGAAGGCAATGTCGATATCAAACAGGGCACTGATCGAATCACTTCAGCAGTATCGGATGTCTACCTGGTGAAGGATGCGAACGAAGTTGAGAAGACAATTTCACAGCGGAGCGTGGTGTTGACCCAGCCGGGCAAGAAGGGCGTGGGTGACTGGCTGCAATATACCGCGGCCGATGAGGTAGCAATCTTAAAGGGCAGTCCCGCGCGCGTGGAAGACGCTGAGCAGGGAACTACCGAGGGCGGACGCCTGACAGTTTACCTGCGCGAGAATCGGGTGGTTGCCGACGACGTTCGCGGCACCCAACCCGGGGGCCGGGTGCGCACGGTACATCGCATCAAGAAACCATAGCGAGCCCTTTTGGAGTGCGGTGGCAGAGCGAAGCGCCGACACCGCTTTGGATAGGCGAGTCCATTTTCGAGCTTGAAGAAATCCAAAGCGCCGTCGCCGCTTCGCTCTGCCGGCGCACTCCAAACTAATCGATCGTTTCAACTGACGAAGTGGAAACCGCTACTCCTACAGACACTGCCAGCGACTTTAAGCCTGATCGGATGAAGGCCCCGTCCGCGCAGGCGCTAGCGGCTTTCAATCTCTTCAAAACCTACGGTCGCCGGACAGTCGTTTATGACGTGAGCCTGCATGTCGAGCCGGGCGAAGTCGTGGGACTGCTGGGCGCCAACGGTGCGGGAAAGACAACGACTTTTTACATGATGGTCGGCCTGGAACGTGCGGACCGCGGCCGCGTGCAACTTGCGGAACGCGATGTCACCCGACTGCCGATGTATCTACGTGCGCGCTTGGGCGTGGGCTATCTGCCGCAGGAGCCGTCAGTGTTTCGAAAAATGACGACGGCGCAGAATATTCTTGCGGTACTGGAAACGATGGGCCTGCGGCGGCGCGAACAACTGAAACGCGTCGAAGAGTTGCTGCAGGAGTTTGGCATTGAGCACGTGCGCAATACGCGCGGCGACGAACTGTCAGGCGGCGAACGGCGTCGCACGGAAATCGCCCGCGCCCTCGCTACTGAACCGCAGTACATTCTGCTGGATGAGCCGTTCGCCGGAATTGATCCCAAGGCGGTCGATGACATTCAAACTGTCATTCTCTACCTCCGCAATCGTGGCATCGGAATATTGATCACAGATCACAATGTTCGTGAAACGCTAGGCGTCACCGATCGGGCTTACATCATGGCCGATGGCCGAATTTTTCGCGCCGGCGCGCCGCAGGAGTTGACGGAAGACGCCGAAGTGCGACGCCTCTATCTGGGCGAAAAATTCCGCATGTGAATCAAGCGCAAATCCCACCGGATCGGTTATAATCCTCGCGCGCGGTCTCTCGCAAAATTTCAGTCCCCCGTAGATATAGCAGAGTAGCAACTTCGGCAATATTTATGTCCGTTAAGCTCACTACCAGCCTTTCGCAGCGCCTAGTGTTGACGCCACAACTGCGTCAACGCATTGAAATGCTGCAAATGACGACGCTGGAATTGAGCGATCTGATCCAGGAGCAATTACTCGAAAACCCGGTCCTGGAAGAAGTGGCCACACAGGAAGAAGCACAGGAACTCGCCGAAAAGATCCTCGATCATCTGGCCAGCGGCGAGGCGACGGGAAATTTTGAAGTTCCCACGGTTGACGCGACCGCGCCGGAGTTTGGCGAGCCGTCGTCCAACGGCGCAGGCGATACAGAAGCCAGCAGCGCGGCCGAAGTAGACTTTGAAGGCGACCTGGTAACGAGCGGCGAAGACCTCGTCGCGGCCGGCGATGCCGGCGAAGATCTGACGGGTGATGACGCCCAGCGCGACGCTTTTGAAGAGATAGATTTTGGCAGAGAGTTTCAGGACTATCTGGATCCGGGTTATAAGACACAGGAGTTTGAATACAAAGAAGACGCTCCCACCTTTGAGCAGTTTCTAACGCGCGCTCCTTCATTAACCGAACACCTCGAGTGGCAGCTCCACATGGATTCGTTCGATGAGCAGTTGAGTGCCGCAGCCGAATGCGTGATTGGCAATCTTGATCAGGAAGGCCGTCTGAATGCGACTAACGAAGAGATGGCCGCGCTCGGCGGATGGTCTCAGGAGTTAGTCGAGCAAGCACGCGGCGTCGTAATGCGGCTCGACCCTGTAGGCTGTGGCGCCAGGGATGTCCGCGAGTGTCTGCTGGTGCAACTGGAGGTCAGAGGCGAGAGCGATCGGCTGGCGGGGCGACTAATCAGCGACCATCTGCCGGATTTACAGCAGCACAAACTTCCCGCGCTTTCCAAACAAATCGGCGTTGATGTAGAGCGGTTGCTGGAAGAGCTCCAATTCATTCGCACGCTCGATCCTTATCCGGGCCGGCGTCATTCGTCGGAAGAGCCGGTCCTGATTGCGCCGGAGATTTACATCGAAAAACTGGATGAAGATGACGAGGATTACGTCATCTACTTTGCGGACGATGGCAGTCCCCGTCTTCGCATCAGTCAGAACTACCAGCACATGTTGGCGGAACCGACGGTGACCAAAGAGACGCGCGACTTCATAAAAGAGAAAATGCGCTCGGCCGTGGATCTGTTGCGCAATATCGAGCACCGGCGCCAGACGATCTACAAAGTGGTCGAATCGATCGTCGAGCGGCAAAAGGATTTTCTGGACAAGGGAGTTCAGTACATCAAGCCGATGATGCTCAAGGACATTGCCGAAGATATCGGGATGCATCTGTCGACAGTTTCGCGCGTCGTAAATCGCAAGTATGCGCACACGCCCCAGGGTGTGATTGAGCTCCGCCGCTTCTTCACTGAAGGCATGCTGAACGAAGAGGGCGAGGAAGTTTCCACTCGTATCATCAAGTTGAAGATCAAGAAGCTCATTGAAGAAGAGGACACGCACAACCCGATTACTGACGATCAGGTGGTGAAGATTCTGGTGAAAGACGGAATTAAATTATCGCGCCGCACGGTTGCCAAGTATCGCGACCAGATGCGAATTCCGGGTTCGCGCGAGCGCCGCGCCGTGGTTTAGCGAAAGCCGCTGGCTGCGACTGCCCGGTCAAGAGTTTGCTGTACAAGTCAATTTTCATCACTCGCATTTGCGACGGCCAGGGTGTGTCTGCTTTCGCCGTTGCCAATTTGAACCGGGGAGGAAGAGAGTCTAATGAAATTTGAGTACACGGGACGACATGTTGAGGTGACACCGGCATTGCGGCGACACGTCGAAGATCATTTCACGAAGCTGGATCACATTTTCACCGATTCCGCGGCCAACACACACGTGATCATGGCGGTTGAGAAGAACCGGCAAATCGGCGAAATAGTTGTTCACTGGCGGGATCACACTTTGACAGCGTCGGACACTAACGCCGACATGTACATGGCCCTGACCCGGGCCATTGCGAAGATCGAAAAACAGGCCCTGCGCCTGAAAAAGAAAATTATCGATCGCAAGCAGGGAGCTAAACGGAGTTCCGCCGTGGCGCCTAACCCTGACGGGCAAGTGGAAGCCAGTCCCCGGCCGGCGCGAATCATCACTGCGCGGCGTTATGTAGTTAAGCCGATGACGGCCGAAGAAGCCGCCCTGAGCCTGGACGGACGCGCTGACCAGTTTGTCGTGTTTCGCGATGCTGATACCAATCGCGTGGGTGTCCTGTATAAAAGGACCGACGGCAATTTCGGTTTGATTGAACCGTAGGGGTAGCAGTGGGCAGTTTGCAGTGGGCAGTGGGCAGTGGGCAGGAAAAAAGAAACCTAGGTGTGGTTACTGCCCACTGCAAACTGCCTACCGCCCACTGTTACCAGAGACACAGTGACAAAAAAGCAGAAGACCGGAAGTTCGCCGCAAATAGTCGTCATTACGGGGCTAAGCGGATCGGGAATGTCTTCAGCTACCAACGCTTTTGAGGATCTGGGATATTTCTGCGTTGATAACCTGCCCATAACCCTTCTGCCCACGTTCGCGCGTCTGGTGGAAGCAGGCGAGGATGACAAGGGCCGTATCGAACGAGCTGCTCTGGTTATCGACATTCGTGAGGGACAGTTTCTCGGGGACTTTGAACAACAGTTGCGCGCTCTGCGCAGTAAAGGGCTTTCGGTACTGGTCCTTTTCTTCGAAGCTTCTGACGAAGCCCTCGCGCGGCGCTTTAGTGAAACGCGTCGCCCGCATCCGGCGGACATTGGGGGCGGACTTTCCGAAGCGATTCGGCGGGAGCGCGTGGCAATGAAACAGATTCGCCAACTCGCCGACCACATCGTCGATACCTCAGATCAAACAGTACATAGTTTGCGCAGTTTTCTGGTGGAGCGTTTCAGTCCAACCGTGGAAGGCGCGCCCATGCGCGTGCAGGTCTTGAGTTTCGGCCACAAGTTCGGCAGCCCGCACAGCATGGAACTCGTCTTTGACGTGCGGCATCTGCCGAATCCTTTTTTCGTGGAGGAGCTGCGCGAACTGTCAGGCAGTGACCGTCGGGTAATCAAGTATTTGAAAGCCCAGGCCGAGGTCGAAGAAACTCTGCGGCGGTTCACGGATCTGTTGGTCTATCTCTTGCCGTTGTACAAGCGTGAGGGAAAGTCCTACGTGACGGTTGGGATTGGTTGCACCGGCGGGCGGCATCGTTCAGTGATGATCGCCAACGAGTTGGCCGATCGCCTGCGTCGGGGCGGGTTCGACGCGCAGGCGGTGCATCGCGACGTGCGGAAGTTCAAGAAAAACAAACCAGCGGCGCGCCGGCTCAAGCCCATTGCTTCGCGGCCGGGGAGAACGCACGCAACCCGCACCTCGCCGAGTAAAATCAATGCCAAAAACTCCTGAAGCAGCCAACATGCCGGGAAACACGGCGCAGCCCGTCGCCGGCGTCATCGTCAGCCATGGACATCTGGCCGGCGAACTCTTGGCGGCGGCTGAGATGATCGTTGGTCCAATTCCTCATATAACGGCGGTGTCGATCGGCTGGCACGACGACGTCGAATCGGCTCGCGAAGAGATTGAAAGAGCGATGGCTCGGGTGTCGCGCGGGCGTGGAGTTTTGATTCTCACGGACATGTTTGGCGGCACGCCTACGAACATCGCCAGTATGTTTCTCGCTGAGAACGAAGTGGAAGTAGCCAGTGGCGTAAACCTGCCGATGGTCATCAAGTTGGCCAGTCAACCTGAGGTGGAACCTCTAACCGAAATCGCTCGCCGCGTTCGCGACCAAGGCAAAGACAGCATTTATCTGGCTGGCGAAATCCTTGGCGGCAAAAGCAGCACTCCGTGATCGAAAAGCGCGTTACAGTTACAAATCGTTTGGGTTTGCACGCCAGGGCGGCAGCGCGCCTGGTGCAAATGGCAAATCGGTTCCAAAGTGCCGTGCGGCTTGAGCGGTTGGACGATTCGGTTACCGCCGACGCTAAGTCGATTCTCAGCGTACTGATGCTGGCGGCGGCGCGGGGCACCGAACTGAGCGCAAAGGCGGAAGGTACTGACGAAGCCGAAGCGATGGCGGCGCTCTCCGATCTTTTCAACAACGGTTTTGGAGAAATGGAAAGTGACTGAGCGCTCAAAGCGTGACCTCAGCGAAGAGCGTTGGCGCGGACTCGGCGTCTCGGAGGGTTACGTTATCGGCCGGGTGCTGCGCGTCGATAACGGAAACCGGCAGGTCTATCGGGCGTCGCTGGACGAGGTGGAAATAGATCGCGAGCTGGAGCGTTTCCAGCAAGCGCTCATGGGAGCGCGGCAGCAGTTGGTAGCCATTAAGGCGAAGGCTGATCAGGAGCTGGGGCCGGAGCACGCGTACCTCTTCGATGCTCATCTTTTGATGCTCGAAGATCGGAACCTGCGGGAGCGCGTCGAAGACTACATCCGCCGCGAAAAAGCGAATGCGGAATGGGCGCTGAGGGTGGTAACGGATGATTTGCTCGCCGCCTATTCAAGCGTCAAAGACGAATACCTGCGCGCCCGCGGATCGGATATTGAGGATGTCGCGCAGCGAATATTGTCGGCGCTCACGGGCAATAAACCGCAATACGCGAACCTGGCCCGCGACGCCGTTATTGTCTCGGCGGACCTTTCACCTTCAGCCGTTGCCGAGCTTGATCTGCAGCATGCACGCGCCATCACCACCGATGCCGGGGGATGGACTTCACACACCGCGATCATCGCGCGGGCGCTGCGAATACCTGCCGTGGTGGGCCTGCGCGATCTTTACCGCCGTACGCGCACCGGCGACATGATCATCGTGAATTCCTACGCCGGCGAAGTTGTGCTGCACCCAACCACCGCCACGATTACCAGCTTTCAGGAAGAGTTTGCCGGAAGGGAAAAGCCGGCCGGCGTCGCAACCGTGGGGCGGGGAAGTGGGCCACTACGAACCAGCGATGGCGTGGGAATTATTCTGCGCGCGAATGTCGAGTTGCCGGCGGAGTTCGAGAGCGTACTTGAATTTGGCGCGCGCGGTATCGGCCTTTATCGTTCAGAGTTTTTGTTATCGCAGGAAGGCGTGCTGCTTTCCGAAGAGGAACAGTACCGGGCTTACGTCGAAGTCGCGCAGCTCGCGGGCACCGACGGCGCAACTATCAGGTTGTTCGATCTAGGCGGAGAAAAACTGCATGCCGGATTTGGTGGCGAGCGGAATCCGGCGTTGGGCCTACGCGCGATCCGGTTTGGTTTGCGGCATGAGGATGTTTTGCGCACTCAGGTGCGGGCGATTTTGCGGGCGGCTTCACACGGCCGTCTCGACATTGTTCTGCCGATGGTTTCTGATCTCTCCGATGTGCGGCGGGCGCGCGCAATCATTGACGAAGAGAAACTGCGGCTAGCGAAAGAAGGCAGCGAAATCGGCGACGTAAAAGTTGGCGCCATGATTGAAGTGCCGTCGGCGGTAGTTCTGGCGCGCACGCTTTCGACGGAAGTCGATTTTTTCAGCCTTGGTACTAATGACCTGGTCCAATACATGCTGGCGGTCGATCGTGGGAACGATGAAGTCTCTGATTGGTTCCGCTCGCTGCATCCCTCAGTCTTGCGTAGCGTGGTGGACGTCCACCTTGCCGCTGCGACCGCCGGTATTCCCACGCTGGTCTGTGGCGAGATGGCCTCGACGCCCGCCTACGCCGTGGTGCTAATCGGTTTAGGCGCGACCAATCTAAGTATGACCCCGTCGGCAATTCCTCGAGTAGCTCGCGTTATTGGCGCGGTCAGCCAGAAAGACGCACACACCATCGCCCAAATGTGTTTAGCCTGTGCCACGCCTGATGAAGTGGAACAAACCGTCCGCGAACAGTTTCTCGCTTACTGGCCCCAGCATTTCGCCACTGATTCGCTACCGGTGGCCAAGCGTCTCTAATCCCTCGATCCCTCGAAAGTCTTGCGCATTTCTTCGAAAACACCCGTTTTCGCCATTTAACTTAAACAGTTAGTCCTGAGACGGCCCGTTGCCGATCGCGGGCCCCGCAAATAAACAATGGAGTTCCCAGCCAGTGCCCGGCTGCGGTCCTCCAGGCATCAAGGAGTTGAGTGTCTCTATGAAATACGCCCCGTCCCCTCTTTACGCTTTGATCGCAGTATTTCTAGCCGCCAGCGCCGGTTATTCACAGACCAACGACCAGGTATCTAAGCAATACACTCCTTCCAGCACGGACAACACAATCAGAAGCAGCCGCGTCGTCGGACCGGCAAAAGATTCGAATCATGCTGCCGCCGATCCGGTTCGGGCGGCTTCAACAATGCCCGCGGGAATCGGGATCGAAAATAAGAAGTCGAACAGTTCGAGTGATCCCGTTTGGGGAAATGCTCCGGCAAGAGTTAACGAGAAGGTTGTTACGCCGAGGAAGGTAACAAGTTCCGCGGTTCCCGTTGCTGCAGCTGCTTTGACGCAAATCTATCGCGTCGGTGTCGGCGATGTGTTGGACGTCAAACTTGTAGACATGCCGACACGCGACTCGACGCTGTTCACCGTTCTGGCCGGGGGCGTGCTCGAGTATCCGTTGATTGAGGAACCAGTGAAAGTTGAAGGCCTGCGCGTCGAAGAGATTGCTGCGCGTCTCGCCAGCCGGATCAAAGTGCTGGATCGTCCGCGGCTTGTGGTCAACGTTCGCGATCATGCCAGTCACAATGTTGTCGTTACCGGGCTCGTCTATAACCCGGGCTCGAAGGTCTTGCGACAAGAGGCAGTGCCGCTGTACGTCGTGTTGGCAGAAGCGGTTGCTCGCGAGGGCGCGACCAGGGCCACGATCAATCGCAACGGACAAGTCATCTCCGTGGATTTGGCCGACCAGACAGCAATATCTTCGCTCGTGGTAAGTGGCGATCTGATCAAGGTTTCGACAGCGCCGCCTGCTCCTCCTCAGCACTACAGTATTTCGGGCGAGATTAACGTTGCTGGAGAAAAAGTATGTCGTCCGGGCTTGACGCTGATGCAGTCAATTCTGGCCAGCGGCGGGATCACCCAAAACTCCGGCGGACGCGTTAACGTAACCTCGCAAGCTCTCGACGGAACACCAGTGATCGTCGAATGCAACGTCAAAGATATCCTTGAAGGACGCAGCCCTGATCCGACCATCAAGCCTGGCGATCGAGTAGAAGTAATTCGTGGCAAGTGGTGAGATTGTACGTTGCCAACGCGGCAGGGTAGGCTTCAGCACTTCCGACTAATCTCTGCCGATCCACAGCAGATTGTGGCCCGCGCAAACACATTCCCTACATCTTGAATGATTCGCTCAATAAGTGCCTTGTACGGGCACGATTGAAGCGGTATTATGCGCCCGTGAATAGAGACCGAAACCTGATCGCTCTCGCGGTTGTATCACTGCTGCTATTAACTGCGCTCGCGCCGGAAAAAGTTTTCGCGCGCACCGTCGCTTCACCGTCGGTCCTTCAGGATCCAGCGCCGCTCGCAGAAGCCGAGCGCAGCATGTTCACTCAGGGACAGAATCTCTTTTTGCAAGGCAGCTACACTCGTTCGGCCGAAGTGCTGGAAAAGTTTCTCACTACTTATCCACGCAGCATCCTCACTGATCTAACCTTGCTGTGGTTGGGCCGCTCCTATCTGCAACTGGGAAAATTCTCAGAAGCCGAAGATGTCGCCAAACGTCTGCATACAATTCCCGATACACCCTTCGCGGAGATTTATGATACGGAACTGCGGGCCGCGTTAAGAGAATCGGCCAAGCAAACTGACGCGAATCTTACGGTCACGGTTGATAAGACGGAGTCGGCGCAGGTTGGTTCGACTCCTGCCGCAACGAGTCGCAGTCGCTTCGCGAAACCGCCGGCCCCCGCGTCGCGCCAGCCAGCAAGCGGCTCAAACAATCGAACGACTCGGACGCGAGAATCAATCGCCAAAACCCAACCAGGCAAGAAAGGGAATCAGTTAGCCGGTGCGCGCCATCCTGCGAGTAAGCCGGCACAAACAACGAAGACGACTGCGTCTGCAAAAGTGAAGGCGCCCGGGATGTTACAGCGTCCTCTGCCAAAGACAGCGGGCAAAACTCAAGCCCAAACCAGCGCCAATTCGATCAAGAAACCCCAAAACAAAAGCAGCGCGCCGGGACGAAGTCGATCCACGTTGGCAGCAAATCCTGCGGCACGGCCAGGCGGCAAGAGCGGAGTGAAGCCAAAACCGGCGGCTGCGCTCAGCACGTCGACCACAGCTAAAACGTCGGGCCAGCGCAAAGGAAACTTGACGGCCTCGCGTTCTCAGCCCCTCCTCACTTCGTCGGCTACTGCGCCGAGGAAACAAGTGAACCCGGCTCGAAGTGCCAGCGCTTCCGGCAAACAGAATTCTGCCGGCGCGAGGAGTAAACCCAATACCGAGCGCGATCGTAAGAGTGATGATTCTGTGGCAGCAACCCTTCCGTTGGCTGCAAACGTGGCAGGTCAACAGACCGTGAACGTCACCACACACGCGACTGGCGGGTTGTACAGCATGATGGACCCAGCATCGGCGCCAGTTCCCGCTGCAAATGCCGCAGCTACGTCGCCCGTCGCACCCGTGGTGTCGGACGCGCGCGTGGATGCCAAATCCAAAGGCATGAATGCGAAGCCAGGCGAAACGATTTATCTTTCTTTCGTCGTACGGAACTACGGCAGCACTCGTCAGACTTACGAGTTGCGCATCAGCGCTCCCGGCGCTCCGGAAGCCCAATTGTTCGTAGATTCTAATGGTGACGGACTGCATCAGAGTGACGAGCTCCGGGTGACGGGCTCGCCGGTGGTCGAACTAAAGAACAGCGAAGTTCCATTCCTCCTGCAGGTCAACATTCCGCGGACGGCTGTCGAAGGGCAACAATATTCCTATACGGTCACAGTTCTTTCCTTTGGGACAGGTGAAGTCGTCGCCCGAACAACTTCTACTCTCACCATTTCTTCGATTCGTGCGAGCGTTCCGGAGTTGAGTATTCCGGAAAGATCGCGGACCTCTCTGGCGAAGTAAGTTTCGCATGACTCTAAAAAGTAATTTGACCAGTGAAGCCAGCGGAAGACTAGCCCGCCTGCTGATCGCTAAGTCTATTGCTGAGACATTGCTGGTGGGAACAATCGCCGTCGTGTTTTTTCTCACACTGTTTCCCCCGTATTTCAGAGGTTGGGGTGAAGCGACTCCGAAGGGAATCGCCGGCTGGGCAGTGAATCAGTCTGAGCCGTGGGAGCGAGTGCAGGTGCAGTTGTTCATCGACGGTCAGTTGGCTGGAAGCAGCGTCGCAAGCGGCTCGCGTCCCGACGTGCGCGCCGCTGGATGGGCGGTGGATGAATGGCACGGCTATGAATTTCAGACGGCCGGATTAGTTCCCGGTGAGCACCTGGCACAGGTTTACGCATTGCACTCAAACGGAGCGGGAAACCGACGCACATTGCAACTATTGGGCGACCCGATACGGTTTGTCGTCGCCGCCGACGGTGGTTTCCATGAGGTTCGATAAACCGTTAGAGCGTGAGACTACTGGTTATGACTGAAGCCACCGACGCCATCCCTGCAGACGCGAATGTTGCCCCGCTAGCGGGCTGGGAGATCGTGTCAGTGGTTTCGTCGCTGCTGATAGCGGAATGGGTCGTACTGGTTTTTGTAGGCCGCAGCAAAATGGTGGCAGCGATTCCTGTGGGGCTCGCGTTTGTTTTCATGTTTTGCTCCCACCGGTTACATCGCGAAACCCTAAAGGAAATTGGCTTTCGTTCTGATAATTTTGTTCCTGCCTTGTCATGGTTGCTGGTGCCGACGCTAATCGCGGCGGCTGCAATTCTCATCATTGGTTGGAGCAGTGGGGGACTGCGATTTGGGTTAATCCCGGCGCGCCCACGCTTTCTCCTCCTTCCGCTTTGGGCCCTGGCTCAACAATATGTTTTGCAGGGTTTTGTAAATCGGCGCGCGCAGATGGCGCTGGGAACGGGCGTGCCTGGTGTTGTTGTTGTGGCAACCATGTTTGCACTTCTTCACCTGCCTAATCTTCCTTTGAGCGCTGCGACTTTTCTTGGGGGATTGGTATGGGCATGGGTTTACCAGCGGGCGCCGAATCTGCTGGCCCCGGCGATTTCGCACAGTGTTTTGTCGCTGTTGCTGGCGTTTTCCTTGCCGCCGGCATGGCTCAACAGCCTGCGCGTCGGATTCAAGTACTTCGGTTAACGGCAGTTGCCGTGTCCCGGTTTGCCCCACATTGGCCCCGCGCCAGTTCTACTAATGCTCAGTTTGACCGTCTGGCTAGTTGCTGTACGTGTTGAACAATGATTTGCTATAATCCGCGGGCCTTGCAAAGAGAGCAGGTTGGGCGGTCGCTGCTTCGTCATTTATCAGTCTCAGGTTTGAGCAATCAGACACGGGATTGAGGTGCGGAGGAGAGGAAAGTCCGAACACTAAAGGGCAGCGAGCCCGCTAACGGCGGGGCGCCCGACTCGTCGGGCGACGACAAGTGCAACAGAGAACAGACCAGCCAGCGAGTTAACCGAACTGTTTGAGTTTCGAATCTTCGGATCCGGGAATCGCGCAGGCGGTGGCGGCGGGTGATGGGTGAAACGGTGCGGCCCTCGCGGGCTTAATGTAAGAGCGCACCGGCGCGTGTGGTGACACATGCGGCCAGGCAAACTCCTCGCAGTGCAAGACCAAATAGGGAGGCGTCAAAAGGGCTGCCCGCCCAAGGCCGACTAAATTTGAGATTTCAGATCTGAGATTTCAGAAGCGTCGACCACGACCTCCGGGTAGGTCGCTTGATCCATCTGGCAACGGATGGGCTAGATGAATGATCGCCACTTCGTTCTCGAGTTTGATAACTCAAATTTGTGATCGAGGTACAGAATTCGGCTTATAGACCTGCTCTCAATTTGCATGGTTAGCGGTACGGTTCTATTGCTTAAAATTCTTGGGAGGTGAGGGCCGGGCATGGCAAATCGCAAAGGGGTTTTCATTGGCGCGTACGTGCCTAATGAATTGAAGGAATCGCTGCGCCGGCGGGCGGCCGCGGAGCATCGCACTCTCTCTCAGGAAATTACACGAATTCTTACCGAGGCGATTCATGGCCGCGGCTTGCCTGCGGGTAGTATCGACCGCCGGCAGAACCAATCCGCGCCGCGCCGCCGCTCTACCGATCCAGCCCCCCGTCGGCGCGCCAACGACATCTCATACGTTACGAGTGAGAATAAACGCAGCAGCGACTGATCGATTGCGGATAGCGGATTTCGCTTCAAAGATCCTGACCGATGTTCCCGATAGGACCATAGGGATAGATTCTCCGCTCTTCACCTGCCACTTGCCCGCCTTCGTGGTACTCTGATCGCCAGCAAACATCTTCGGAGACCATTTGAAGTACTTAATCCTGGCTGCCATTATTGGGCTTCTGCTGGCGCTGTTAATGCGCCGCCTGTTGCCGTACCTGAGGATGGCGCAAGGTTTCCTTAATGCTATCCGGCAGGTGCGCTCAGGCACGACCGCGACCGGATCTTCGTTCTCGCGAAAGCCTGAAACCCAAAAGAAACTGGTTCGCTGCAGTGTCTGCGGTACGTGGATTCCGTCCGCCCGCGCACTGGCGGGCGGAGGATCGACTCAGGTGATCTGTTCCGAACGTTGTAGTCGTGATGCCGCAGCGAAAGGCCGTCGCCGCGCCGCGATCTAAACTTAACCCCTGGCGCCGACTTCCTCCGGCAGTGCGTTCCCCGCGTCATGTACTGCCTGGTCGGTTTTCGTAAAGAACAAAATCACCATCCCTAAGACGAAGAAGACGATCAGCGAGAGAATCGCCTGACGGTACGAGCCAGTGCGCGCGACGACCATGCTGAACACGAGCGGACCCAACCACGAAGTGCCGCGTTCTGATATTTCGTATAGACCAAAAAATGAAGCCTCGCGTCCTGCCGGAATCATCCGGGAAAACAGCGAGCGGGAAAGCGCCTGCGATCCACCCAGCACAATTCCAATCACAGCGCTCATCAACCATGCCTGCTTGGCGGTGTGAAAGAACGCATACGCGTAGATCACCAGCGCTGACCAGATTGAGAGCGAAATCAGAATCGCGGTTTTAGTCCCAGCGAGCGCCGCAATCCTTTCAAACAGTAATGCGCCGCCGAAAGCGACGAATTGGACCAGCAGAAAGATGCCTAGCAGGAATGCCGGGTTGGGTTCCAAACCTCTCGATCGGAACAGCTCCTGCTCCAGGAACACCGCCGACGCGCCGATGACGGTTTGGATCCCATCGTTATAAATCAAGTAACCGATCAGGTACTGCAACGTGTGACGCAAGCGCACAAACTCCCGGACCGTGGAAAGCAGTTCGGTGAATCCTGCGGTCAGTATGTTCTTACCAGGGGGCAGGGGCCGTGCGGCCGCCCGCCGTTTCAGACGTTGGAAAGTAATGATCGCAAATCCGCCCCACCAAAGGCCGGCTGATAAAAGTGAAACGCGGACCGCCATCCCTTTGGAAATCCCAAGTGAACTTGCGCCCACCACGAGCGCCAGGTTCAAAGCCAGCAGCAAGCCGCCACCGAGATATCCATACGCGAAGCCGCGGCTGGAGACTTTATCGCGTTGATCTTCACTACTGATTTCCGGCAGGAATGCGTTGTAGCAAACAATAGCCGCACCGAAAGCCAGGTTGGCGCAAATGAAAAGCAGGGCGCCGAATAGATACAAGTTTCCGGTAACGAAAAACATCAGACAGGTTGCGGCCACACCGGCGTAGCAAAAGAAGGCCATTAGCCTTTTCTTCAGGTTCGAGTAGTCAGCTATGCCTCCGATCAACGGCAGCAGAAAAATTTGCAGAAACACGGCGACCGAAACTGCAAAGGTAGAAAGCGATT
This sequence comes from Blastocatellia bacterium, assembly GCA_034665305.1. GTDB lineage: Bacteria > Acidobacteriota > Blastocatellia > Pyrinomonadales > Pyrinomonadaceae > DASXRU01. The sequence continues at coordinate 238,168 of JAXDFZ010000024.1, forward strand.
TGGCCGTGACCGCGCCCAGCAAACCGAAACTAAGGACGATGCCATTCTCGCCGACCGCGTCCTGGGCCAACCGGGTGAGATATGGACCAAACAGTGCTCCCACGATGGTGGTGGAAAAGGCGGAGTTTGCCCAGTCATACATCGACCAGCCAAAAATCTCGCGTGAATCGTTTTTCGAGAGTTTGTCGTCCGGCCGGGGATCGTGGGTCATGAATGTGCAGAGGCTTTGGCTGTCAAAGTTTTTACAATCGACGGCGTAATGTCTATCAGCGAGGTAATCCGAGAGGCGAAATAGTCACGTTCCTTGCCCCAGATCAGAGTCGGAACCCGGTTGAGCGTGTGATTGCGCACGCTGAGATCTTCGATGTTGCCATGGTCACTGGTTAACACCACCGTGGTCGCATTGAGATCGAGATGCTGCAGCAACGCGCGTAGATAACGCGCCAGGTTCTGCAGCACCAAACGCGCGCCTTGCATATCCTGAGCATGGCCCATCTTATCTGTAATGAAGTATTCGTAAAGCGTGAACCGGTGGTTCTTAACGATTCCCGCCAGAATTTTGCCTGCCTCCTCGGGTGTGCGCAGGGAAGCGAGCTCGCCGCGCGCGATTAGCATTTCATTGGTAAAATCCATGAAAACTGCGCGCTCCTCGTTCAAATCTTCAACAGTATTAAAGCGTAGCCCCGCAGCTTCCACGGCCGCGGTCGTCGCTGAGATCCAGCGGGGCCGTTCGGCAAAGAAGCCCTTCGTGTAAGTATTCGCAAACGTGATCGGCGCAACGCCCGCACGCGTCAGTTGCAGAAATAAAGAGTGCTCGCGAATGATTTCCAAGAGCGCCTGATTAGGAAACCCTTGTTTGTGTGCTCCAATCGCTGCCGCAGCGTTCACCCCGGTCAAAATCGTAGTTTGTCCCGAAGCGCTTTGGGGCCGTCCCGGAATTCCGAGGCAGGCATCGGTTGCGACGAGGCGGCCGTCGTGAATCAAATTCGGCGGTTCATCTTGAAACACGGCAAGTGGATCAGCGTCAGCCAGTCCATCGAGCGGATTGTGCGCTCCACGCGTTCCGATACCCAGGCCATCGATAAAAAACAGAAGCAGGGACATGCAAACAGATAAGTAGCATCACAGCCGCGAGTACGCAAGACGGAATTCTCGCTTCCTTCTCTCATCGCAACCATGAATCGAGAACCAGGAACACCAGCCGCAAATTTTCGCGGAGGAACGCAGATCAGAAAATGCTGGTTAAGGGAGCTCGCCCAAAAACTTGCTCTCTCTGATCTGCGTTTATCTGCGTAAATCTGCGGCCTAATTACCTCTCGGAATCAGCCCCTGGTCCCGATAAAGATTCAGCTTGTTGTGTAGTGTTTTCAGGCTAACGCCCAGAAGTTGCGCGGCGCGGGTCTTGTTGTTTTCAGTTTTCTGCAAAGTTCTCATGATCATCTGACGCTCGACGACCTCAAGGGGCGTGCCCACCGGAAAGGTCACAGTGTCTTCGGTGCGAATACGCTCGCGCTGCTCAAACGGATACGGCGCGAAATGATGCCGCTCAATTTGTTCGCCGGAACAGATGATCACTGCTCGTTCCATGACATTCCGAAGTTCGCGAACGTTGCCCGGCCAGGCGTGAAACTGCAACGCGGCCAGGGCTTCAGGGCTGATGAACCGTGCGGGGCGCTGATGCTTTTCCGCCAATTGCGTTACCAGGTGTTGGGCCAGTAAGGGTAAATCATCCTTGCGATCCGCCAGCGCCGGAAGCTGAATCGTGATCACGTTCAGCCGGTAAAGCAGATCCTCGCGCAGTGTGCCACGCTGCACCGCATCGTGCGGCTCGCGATTTGTAGCTGCCAGCAACCGGACATCCACCGGGATTTCTTTTCGGCTGCCAAGACGGCGAACCGATCGTTCCTCAACCACGCGCAATAATTTTGCTTGCAGCAAAGGCGGCATCTCGGCGATCTCGTCGAGCAGCAATGTGCCCGTGTGCGCCAATTCGAAACAGCCAGCCCGCCGTGACGATGCGCCCGTGAATGCGCCCTTCTCGTGGCCAAAGAGTTCAGACTCCATCAACGTTTCCGGAATCGCCGAGCAGTTGATGGCCAGAAACGGTGCGTTGCGGCGCGGGCTGAGAGTGTGAATGGTTCGCGCTACCAATTCTTTGCCGGTGCCGGATTCGCCGGTGATCAATACAGAAGCCGAAGACGACGCGACCTGTTCGATGACGGCGTAGACTTCCTGCATGACTTTCGACTTGCCGATCAGTTCACCGAAGGCGCCGCGGTCGCGCAACTCGCGCCGCAGCAATTCATTTTCCCGCCGGGCCTCGGCAAATTCGGTGGCGCGTTCGATAACGACGAGGAGCCTTTCAAACTCAACCGGCTTCTCAAAGAAATGGTATGCGCCTTCCTGCTGGATCGCGCGCACAGCGGTTTCGACAGAGCTGCCGGCGGCCAGAACTATGACCGGTATGTCGGTTGTTTGCTCGCGCACCTGGCGGAGAGGCCCGAGCGGATTAGCGGAGTCGTCGATGATGACTACGGAAGGATGTTCGCGTTCGATTCGTTGGAGGGCGGCCGGAATGCTGGCGGCGACCGTCACCTGGTATTCACACCGCTCGAGCGACTCGCGTAGTACGGCAGCATCACCAGCATGACTGTCAATTATGAGGACGCGGCCCTTCATCGAATTAGTGTAGCACAGGCGATATTGGGCCTTGTTTGACTTCGTCCGATCAGTCGGGCCGCATGTAGGCGTTCACTTTATCGATGAGTTCTTCTAATTCGCAGGGCTCTTCAAGATAGTCGTTGCATCCGGCGGCCAGGGCTTTAGGACGCATGTCATCTGTAAGGCACGCGGAATTCATGATGATGGGCGTTTGTCCCAAGCCGGGCTGACTGCGAATAATCGCAGTCGCTTCCAGACCATTCATCTGCGGCATCAGGTAATTCATTATTATGAGCCGGGGCCGTTCGCGAATCGCAATCTCGACGCCCACGCGGCCATCCCCCGCCTCAATAATTTGGTAACCATCCTCTTCGAGCAGGACACGCTTGAAGTGTCGCGCAGATGGCTCGTCGTCGACGATTAGAATTAGCGAGAAGTTTGCCTCTGAAGAAGGTTTCATTTCGATTAGCACCGGAACTGGACGTAGCTAGCTCGATCAACGCGAGAAATACGCTGCGATCGCGCGCGCCAGTGCCGGCACAGTGTACTCGGTCGGCGTGATCTCGGTTTTCAGTCCGAACTCCGCTGCGGTGCGCGAAGTTATGTCGCCGATACATGCAACCGCTACGCCTTGCATTAACTGAGACAGGTCTGACGTATCGAACAGCCGGGCAAAGTTCGCGACAGTCGATGAACTCGTAAAGGCTATGCAATCAATTCCGCCGCCTTGCAGGAGCGCATTGATCCTACCCAGATCTGAATTCTCTGGTTGGACGGTGCGATAGGCGGGAACTACATCGGCCCGCGCGCCGGCTGCTTCCAACGCGTCCGGCAGGTAACTGCGCGCCACGGCCGCGCGCGGTATCAGGAAACTCAGACCCTTGAGCATCTCCCGCCCGCCCACGAACGATTCGATAGCGGCAAAGACGCCTTCGGCGTTGAATTGCTGTGGTACGACGTCGACATGAATGTTCCCCGCACGCAGCGCCTCCGCCGTTGCTTCGCCGATGGCACAAACGCGTAGCTCGTCGAGATCGCCTGGCGTGGATGATTGGCGCAGGCGCCGCAGAAAATAATCTACGCCGTTGACACTCGTGAAGATGATCCAGTCGTAGCCGTAGAGATGATCAATAGCTTCATCGAGCGGCGCGAAACTTTGGGGCTCGACGATCTCGATGGTGGGGCAGGGAATTACGCGGGCCCCATACTTCTCCAGGGCCGCAACGAAATCCGTGGCCTGTGCCCGCGCTCGCGTGATGATGACGGTACGGTCGCGCAGCGGCTTAGTATTATCTTGACCAGTCGTCGACACTGTTTTTCTAGGGGCGGCACTCCGTGGCCGCACCGTTTCTTTGGCGCTTCGTTGTTTTAAGAAGGGGGCGGCCACGGAGTGCCGCCCCTACAAACTAGTTCAGTAACTCGTTGGCGCCGCGGGCGAGCAGACTTATGGCCAGCGTTTCACCCAGGTCGGCTGCGTCAGCCGCTTGGCCCTTAATTTCCTCACGGATGATTTGCTGCCCGGAAGGATGCGCCACCAAACCATCAAGACGCAGATGATCATCTCGTATCACTGCGTGACCCGCGATTGGTAGTTCACATCCGCCGCCCAGGGCTCTCAAGAAACTGCGCTCAGCCATACAAGCCTGACGCGTGGCGAGATGATCGAGCGCGGCCACTACAGTTGCAGTTGCGGTGTCATCGCTCCTGACTTCTACAGCAAGGGCCCCTTGTCCGATAGCGGGCAGCATCTCGCGGGGCCGGATCATGTTGCTGATTCGGTGTTCCAGGCCCAGGCGCGTCAGACCGGCAGCCGCCAGGATGATTGCGTCGTAGTCACCGTTATCGAGTTTGGCAATTCGTGTGTCGATATTTCCCCGAAGGTCCTTCACGATCATGTTCGGCCGCAGGTGCTTCAGTTGGGCCGTTCGGCGCGGGCTGGAAGTGCCGACCACGGCGTCCTGAGGCAGTGTGTCCAGCGCAGCAAAGAATTGCGCCACGTCCGGCCGAATCAGTAGCGCGTCACGAGCGTCTGCTCGTTCGGTTATCGCCGCCAACGCCAATCCCACGGGAAGAATGGTAGGCAGGTCTTTCAGAGAGTGGACCGCGAGATCAATTCGCTTTTCCAGCAACGCTTCATCGATTTCTTTTGTGAAGACGCCTTTGCCGCCGATGATTGCGAGCGGGGCCGTTTTCAGCTCATCGCCCGTTGTCCGGATGACTTCTATGGAGAACTCAACCTCCGGATTCCTGGCGCTGAGGCTGGTCTTCACCCACTCGGCTTGCCACAGCGCTAAACGGGAACCGCGTGAACCAATAATAAGTTTCATCTTCAAACCACTTGTTGCCGGTTCTTGCGGTGCGCTCGTACCCGCCACGTCACGATTCCGATGACAACGGCCACAATCAGAAGAATGGTGCCGCTCCAGCCAACCCAGCGCACCAACAATGGCAGACTGTGGCCAAACACGAAGCCCAATGTCGTAATCACAACTGACCACAACACCGCACCGGCGACATTGTAGACGACAAAAATCCGCCAGGGCATGTGGGATGCGCCTGCGAGAATTGCGGCGAACACTCGCAGACCCGCAATAAATCGCGCCACCAGGATCGTCTTGTTGCCATGGCTCGCGAAATAGTTCGTCATGTGGTCCAGCCGCGCCGGAGTCAGGAGAATGAAGCGCCCGAAACGAAGCAGAATCCCCCGCCCATAATGATGGCCAATAGCAAAACCGATATTGTCCCCAATCACGGCGCCGGTGGCAGCGACGAGCATGACGAGCCCGAGGTTCAGGTGATGTTCCGAGCAGAGAAATCCGGCGACCAGCAGGATGGTCTCACCAGGCACCGGCAATCCCGCGTTCTCCAGCATCACACCGAAGAACACAGCCCAGTAACCGTACTGGTTCATGTACTGCACGATTAGCTGAAGCGAATTATGTAGGAAATCCATTGCTGGGAAGTCGGGAACGTACTATCGGTGGTCGCCGTTGGCGCTTGAAGCCAAGATCAGATCCATCAGAATTATCCTTTGTGCAAAGCCATCCGTGGTGACAGTTCTGCTGAATGGTAAGCGGGCCCACTACTCGTCAAGACCGAAAGCGTCGCGCCATTCGCTCAGAGTTTCTTCAGCCGTGGTCTCGTAAGAACGGCGCAGATGATTGAGCAGCGGGTGGGACAGTTTGTTGACCGTCGATGTCAGCAGCGCGGCGATTGCTTGTTCTTGTTCAGGAGTGAGTTGGCCCAGGCGGTTCCGCTGGCGGTCCATCTCGGCCTTTGCTATATCGTGGAGCTTTTGCCGTAAGGCCCCCAGCGTCGGCCCAATGTCCATCGCCCGTAAGGCCTGCTGAAACTGCATGACTTCCGAATCCACAATTAGTTCTGCGCGCTCGGCCTCGCGCTCACGTTCACGAATGTTCGAGGAAACGACGGCTTCCAAATCGTCGATGTCGAAGACGAAGAGATTGGGCAACTCGCCGACTGCCGGATCGACATTACGCGGGACGCTGATATCAATGAGAAAAGAAGGCCGATTGCGGCGTTTCTCAAGCACCTCGCGCGCCATGTCCGGAGTGACCAGATAATCCGGCGAGGACGTGGAGCAGATGACGATGTCGGCAGCTGCGAGGTGATCTGTTAACGCGTCATACTTAACAGCCTCACCACCAAACTCTTGAGCGAGTCTTTCCGCCGCGTCATTGCTGCGATTAGTGACCATCACTCGCGCGGCCCCGGCTTTGACGAGATGACGGGCGGCCAGCTCAGCCATTTCCCCGGCGCCCACCAAAAGAACTGTGCGTCCCGCGAGCGAGTCAAAGATCTTTCTTCCCAGTTCAACCGCCATGAAGCTAATCGATACCGCCGATGCAGCTATGCCGGTCTCACTCCGCACACGTTTGGCTACGTGCAGCGCGTGGTGCACCAAACGATTAAGGACGCGGCCGGTAGTTCCCGCTTCCACGGCAAGCGAGTAAGCGCGTCGCACCTGGCCCAACACCTGAGGCTCACCAATGACCATGGAGTCGAGCGAAGAAGCGACGCGGAACATGTGTCGGACCGCGTCATCGTCGCAGTGGCTGTACAGGTGTTTGTGGAAATAGTCTGGTGCGAGGGGGCGGCATTCGCTAAGAAAGCTTGTGATGCGCGCCGTGCCTTCCGCTTCGCGGCCCTTGCCGGTAGCCGTCAGGACCTCAACCCGGTTGCAGGTAGAAACTATCAGGCCCTCGCGCAGGAGCTCGCCGTCAACGAGTTGACGCAAACTGTGACTGCACACCTCGTCGCTGAAGGCGAGTTGCTCGCGCACCTCGACGGGAGCGCTCCGGTGATTTAGTCCTACCAGGACAATAGACATCGCAGTTCAGCCAGTCGCAGTCTTAACCAAAATCGTGGTAGCCGCCCAACAGGCGCGCGCCCAGAAAAGTACACAACACCAGGGCAAAGCCCGCCACGCCGAGCCATGCAGCTCGCCGTCCGCGCCAACGTGCGGACGCACGATAGATAATCAACAACAAGTAAAGCAACCAGGTTAGCGCGGCAAAAATCTCTTTCGGATCGTTATGCCATAATTTCCCGTCTCGTTCCGAAGACCATATCATCCCGGTTACGATGCCCAGCGACAACAAGGTCAGACCTACAGTGGCCGCTGCCGTGGCAATATCGTTCACCGTAGTTAGCGGCGGCAGCCGGTGAAAGATTGCTCCGAAAGTTTTTAGTTTTAGTTCGCGCTCCTGTAGCAGATACATCACGCTGGCCACGAAGACAACGAAGAACGATGCATAGGCGCAAATCAACGCGGTGGTATGGAACGGGAAGATCCAGCCGCGGCCAATTTCGCCGGGTGTGCCGAGGGTGCCGTTCGCGTGTGAGCCCGTTACGATCGAAATCAGAACCAGGGCGGCGACCAACGGTAAGGTGAAACTGCCCAGTGCCTGGGCCTGGGCCTGATAGCGATACAACAGCAGACCGTACGCGGCGACGAGGCTCCATGCCAGGAAGGAAAGAGTTTCCGGTAAGTAAAAAAGCGGGAAACGGCCTTCCAGCGCCCAACCGCTCAGCAGCGCCACTGAATGCAGCGCAAAGCCGGCGATTACCGCCAGCCATGAAACGCGCTGCAGTATCCGGCGTTTATTCAGAAACGCGAGGACCGCGTGGACGGCGGCGACAATATAAGCGCCCAGGACTAATATTAGGAATGATTTCATGCCTGAGACAACAAAGCGGGAGCGAAAGCATTCTAAGGTACGACCAACAAGCGAGCAAGTTCATCAGCAGCACACGGAAAACACGGTCCGCTGATTACACAGGTTTCACAGATTCATTAGAAGAACTGTAATAGTTAAGTCGCAACCTCTTTTGTTAAGTCTGTGTAATCTCCAAAATCTGCGGATAGCAGGAGCACCATCAATGCGACATCGATTATTAGCCTTAGTGGCTTCGGTGCTGATTGCCGCGCCGGGCACGTTCCCGCAAACTCCAAGTCCGACGCAAACGCCAAAGCCTCCTGACCGGACGGCGAACGCGAATGACGATGTCCCGCCCAGCGAGGAGGATATCGATCGGTACAAGATTGCTACCGACCTGGTGACGACGGCGGTGATCGCGAGCACTGCAAATGGCCTGTACGTTCCGGACCTTAACAAAACGGATTTCAAAGTATTTGAAGATGGTGTTCCACAGGAGATTTCGTTTTTCGCCACCGTCAGCGCCCCGTTCCATGTGGTGCTGATGCTGGATACCAGCTCGAGCACGCAGAACAAGCTCCGCCAGATTCAGGATGCGGCGATTACGTTTGTAGCGCAGTTACAGGATGCGGATCGAGTGAAGGTTATTTCTTTCGACGATCAAGTGCGCGACTTGAATGAGTTTACGAACAACAGGCCCCTGGTGAATGCCGCGATTCGGCGTACCACTTCAGGCAAAGACACGAAGCTGTATGACGCGATGCAGACCGCGCTTTCCGCGCTTTATTCGATTAAGGGTCGAAAGGCGATCGTACTTTTCAGCGATGGCATGGATTTTCATAGCGACCGCGCCATGTTCAATGATGCGCCGCGAACGCTCGAGGCATCAGGTGTAATCGTTTACCCGATACGTTTCGACACGCGTGCGGAGACAGAGCGGCTGGCACGGGAGCAGTCCAACTCGCCGGAGTTGCCCACCAGCGACGTTATTCACCGGGCACCGCCTGGCACGACTCCGCCGACTTTTCCAGGCGAGGATGGCGTTCCCACTACTACCACTAAACCACCCGCCGGTATCACGCGCCTACCGCCCCCATCGGTTTTGCTTGGCGGGACACGAACTACTAATCCGCAATCTACAGACCGGGCGCCGAATGGCGACCGTATCCCCGACATCGATATGCGCACTCGGCGCGACACCGGCATTCCGGGAGATCCCACGTCGCCCGGCACCACCAGAACCAGAGGTCGAGCGAATGACTCGATCAGCGGGATGCTGGACTCGCTATACCTGATGGCCGATAGCTATTTGATTGAGTTGGCCGAAAAGTCCGGAGGCCGTGTGACACGCGCCGATACAATTAGTTCCTTACCGGAAGCGTTCCGGAATATTGCCGCAGAACTCCGCACTCAGTATTCGGTGGGTTATTACTCAACGAACAAAGCGCACGACGGCAGTTATCGTAAAATTCAGATCAAACCCACGCGCAAAGACATCAGTGTGCGGGCCAAGCCAGGTTATCGCGCACCTCGTGGATAGCCAGCGATAGTTCCTTCCCCCTGGGTTCAAGCTCTCACCGGAGCCGCAAGTGTCCAGCCGAGCCCATTGCCGGTTGCATTTCGAAGACAGAGCCGACCGTCGTTTCTTCCCTAATCCGCAGTTCGCATTTCGCATTCCGCAATCGCCGGGTTCGCCTTGTTTGCGCTTCACCGAACGTGTTAGTTTTTCAGCCTTCAAAGTAACTTCAAACCTGGAGACGGTTGAACCGTTATGCCCGACCGCAAGGATGCCTGGGAATTGTTGTGCGAATACACACAGGGCGAGAGCCTGCGAAAGCATGCCCTGGCGGTGGAGGCTGCGATGCGCGCCTGTGCGTCACGATATGGCGACGACAGCAGCGACGTCGACGAATGGGGCCTGGTGGGATTGCTGCATGACTTCGATTACGAGATGTTCCCCAGCGCCGACCAGCATCCTTATACGGGCGCGAACATACTGTGCGGTCGCGGCTATTCGGAACGATTCATCCGGGCCATCATGGGGCATGCAACTTACACAGGGGTGCCGCGGGACACTCGCATGGCGCGCGCTTTGTTTGCGACCGATGAATTGTGCGGGTTCCTGGTAGCTTGCGCTCTTGTTCGCCCTTCGCGCAGTTTGGACGATCTGGAAGTCGCTTCAGTGAAAAAGAAACTAAAGGACAAGGCGTTCGCGCGCACAGTAAATCGCGATGACATTCGCCAGGGCGTTGAGGAACTCGGCGTCGATTTAGGCGAGCATATTCAATTCGTCATTGATACCTTGCGGCCGATTCAGAAAGAGATTGGATTAGGGAAGAGCGAAAGCGTGACCGGCTGAGTAAGGAGAACGAACGTATCTCCTTATCTGGTGCCGCGAGTGGCGGGAATTCGCGTGATCTTCAACTTTGGCGTCAACATTGAGCCAAGGGCAAATGCGGCCGTCGTGAGCAGGAACGTCAACACTACGGCGAGAGCGGTTTGCAGTTTTCGCCGGCGGGCGGTGTGGCGGTAAACAAAGAAGCCGCCAAACGCCATCGCCAAAAACAAAATCGCAAGCGTGCCCATTGTCGCGGGAGCGTGGGAGAGCAACTCGTGCAGGGAGTCAAAGAAGACGAGCGTAAATGTTAGCGCCAAACCGACGCCGGCAATAGCGGCTGCGAGCGACGTAAGTATTAAGACCTTCCAGCGCATCAGTTGGAATCGCGTGCAACGATTTATTGAATTATTAACGGCCAGGCCACGGAGAGTGCGGGCAACCGGAGCGAGGGCAAGAATACTCACGCGGAAGGGAACTGGCAAGGAATGGACTGTAGTTACCGGGTCAGTTTAAATTCTCATTAGCACCTGACTTCAGTCAGGTGAGTAAGGGTAATAGCTTCACTCCTAACCGGACGGCGCTCCACAGCGAAGTGGCGAACCACGCTGATGATGAGAACAAAAGAACAGATTGAGTTAGAGAACAAACGTATCAAAGCTGAATACGGTGATCTCTTTGGTTCAGTAGCTGACATTCTATTTCGACATGATCCGGTTGGCATCAATTTTGAGGACAATACAGACGAATACTATCCAGAGGCACGCACGATCTTCCGAGGTTAAAAGATTGCCACTCAGCTCAAGATGTAACGAGCGTTGTGCATGAAGAATTTGTAAAGTGGTTCGAGCCTGAGACTGCAGGAGCAAAAGAGAATTACCAATTGGTCGCGGAAGAGATTTGGAATTGTTGGCAGGAAGCCCGGATGAATCGTACGCAAGCATAACAAAGCCTTGCAGCTGACGGCGCCGATAGGATATGCCTCAGCTTGGTTAGTCAAAGATATTATTGCCGTTGAAACGGTTGCCCAAATATGGTCCATCTGGATCACCGCACTGAAGTGCGGTGTTAATGAGAAACTTAATCGCATAAACCATCAAAGATGATCACCAGAAGCGTACTACTCTACCTATCTGAGCAAGAGGGACTAAAAGACTTCGCGGCCCGCTTCGGTCTGTTCAAAAAACTGACGACCAGATTTGTCGCGGGTGAAAACATCGAAGAGGCAGTGGCGGCGATTCGTTTGATCAATGAGCGCGGCGGCACCGCTTCGTTCGATCATCTTAACGAATCAGTGAATGACGAGGCCGAAGCGACTGCTGAAACTGAAGAGTACCTGTCCGTGCTGGCGCGGATTGACGAAACCGGAATCAAGTCGAATGTCTCTATCAAGCTCAGCCAGTTTGGTCTGAAAATCGATCCCGAGCTCGCTTACCGGAATGCGCGCGAGATCGTGCGCGAAGCTGCCCGGCGCGGGAACTTCGTGCGCGTCGATATGGAAGGTTCGGATGTGACCCAGGCCACGATCGACATCTTCAAGCGATTGCGCGGCGAGTTTGGGCTTAACGATGTCGGCATTGTGTTGCAGTCGTACATGCGCCGGACGATGGACGACGCCCGCGAGCTCCTGCAGCTTCCCGCGCGCATCCGCATCTGCAAGGGCGCGTACAAGGAACCGGCGGAGGTGGCGTTCCCCGACAAAAAAGACGTCGATGAGAACTATGTGCGCGTCATGCAGTTGCTGCTTTCAAGTGGCACGTATCACGGCATCGCGACGCACGATCCAAAGATGATCGAAGCCACTATCGATTACGTGCGGCAGAATGAAATCGGCAAAGACGCTTTTGAGTTTCAAATGCTTTATGGCATCCGCCGCGATTTGCAGGAGAAACTGGCGCGCGAAGGTTACAACGTAAGGGTGTATGTGCCTTATGGAAAACACTGGTATCCTTACTTCATGCGCCGGCTAGCGGAGCGTCCCGCAAACATCTGGTTTGTCATGAAGAACCTGATCAAGGGATAGTAAAGCGTTATGAACAACCTCTGGATTCTGTGGGTCATTCTCGGGGCGATCTTGATCGTGGCGGAGGTGTTCACGACGGGCTTCGTGCTGTTGTGGTTTGGTGTCGGCGCGCTGGCGGCAGCGTTGGCCGGTCTGTTAGGCGTGGACAGTATGGCGCTGCAGTTCTTAATTTTCGCGGTCGTTTCCGTGGGACTTACGGCCGCGTCGCGCACGATCTTTCTGAATTACTTCTCGAGGGAAAAGCAAGGCGACTCTTTGCGCAGTGGCGTTGATGCCTTGCCGGGGAAAGTCGGTACCGTGGTCTCGTCCAGCAGGGGTTCGATGAGCGAAGGCGCCGTGAAAGTTTTCGGATCAACGTGGACCGCGTATCCGGCGCCGGGCGAAGAGCCTTTGGAAGCAGGTGAACGAGTGCAGGTTGAAAGTGTTCAGGGCGCGTCGATCTACGTGCGCCGGGTGGAAGCTGGCGGTGACTGGCGCGGCAGCGCGCTGACCAGCGGCAAGCACTAGTTGCTTCGGCTATTCAACCTCAACCGTCGGCAAGCGCCTCAAAGTCATGATTAGTGCAATCACGCCCAAGGCAAGTCCGAACCCTTTGATGGCTGCCACCCACGCAGATGAAATCGGAGCCGGATCAATCTCGCCGATGCTCAGTCGATGTAACTGGCCGAAGAAGCTCAAATAGGCCATACCGCACATAAAGGCCCATGCGGCCGCGAGAAAACGCTGGCCCGTGCGAGCGTCTTTGCGAACCCGCCACGCTCCATAAAGCAAAAAAGCACCAATCAGGTAGTCGTCAAATAGCGCCGGGGGATCGGCACGCCAGGTATGCCAACGGCGAATCGTCTCAGCCAGCGGCGTCAGAATGCCGAGCACAATGGCGAGGTATCGGCTGAGTGTCATCATCACGCTTTTCTAACCATCCGGTTTAGCAGCCGACAAAAACGGCGGGCAGGAGCCCGCCTCTAAACAGTCCTCGAAGAAATAATAAACAGTTCTCGAAGAAATAAGTGACCGGGCTAGGGAGTTTCGGTAGGACCCTCGGAGGTATGTATGGTGTTTGGTTCGGTTTCATCCAGCGTCATGTCTTCTTCCAGCGGCGGCAGTTCGATCGTAATCTTCTCAGTCGTCGCTTCCTTCAAATCATTTCCTGAGAAGCGCGCGAGGATAACGGTTATGTTGTCTTCGCCGCCGCGATCGTTCGCCTCCTGAATCAGACGGGAACACGCCTCGGACAGATCATCACCCGTATCAGCCACGATCCTCTGAATGTCGTCGGCGCGAAGTTTTCCTGACAAACCGTCACTACACAGCAAGAGCATGTCGCCCTGACGGATTCTCATGCGGGCTGTCGCCGGCGTCAGGTCGGTCTGCGCGCCGAGTGCCTGCAGGATTACGTTGCGGAACATGTGCGTCTCAGCTTCTTCTTCGCTGATTTGTCCCACATCCACTAGTTGTTGGACCAGCGATTGGTCCTTCGTGGCCAGGCGAATCTGACTGCCGCGAATTACGTACGCCCGGCTGTCACCTACCTGGACCAGATCGAGTGTGTCGCCTTTGATCGCGGCCCCGGTGAAGGTGGCGCCCATGCCGCTGCAGCGACTGTCCTGCAAACTCTTTTTATGGATCTCCAGGTTGGCGTAGATGGTAGCTTCGCGCAGGCAGTCAACCAGGGACAGGCTGGGATTACAGCCATTCGATTTCTCGCTACCATCGCCGACCAGGATTTCGCGCACCGAATCCACCGCCATGCGGCTGGCAACGTCGCCGGCGAGGGCGCCGCCCATGCCGTCAGAAACTACCAGCACGACGCCGGCGTTCCCGGGATCGACCCGGTGAAGTTCCACCGGCGACGCTTCGCCGCCGGAACCAGTCCAGGTGGTGGTGGTCGATAGATCCAGCACGAGGAAGTTGTCCTCGTTTCCGCGCCTGACGCGACCGATGTCTGATTGTGCCCGCAGCTCTACGATCATGAATTGGTGAATAGTAAATGGAGTAGGGCTAAGACTGTCAAGAAGAAAGCCGCCCTCGCGTCTGCGAAGGCATGGAAAAACCTCAGCTTAGCTTCGCCAACGCTTCATCAAGATCTGCAATTATATCGTCTGTATCTTCGATTCCCACAGATATTCGCACCAGTCCGTCAGTGATTCCCAGGCGCTCCCGCGTGTCCGGGGCGACGGAAGCATGAGTCATCGTCGCGGGATGACAAATAAGCGTTTCGACGCCGCCGAGGCTTTCCGCCAGCGTGCAGAGCTTAACAGATTCCAGTACGGTGCGCGCGGCCGCCAGGGAGCCCACATCGAAGGAAACCATGCTGCCGAAACCCTTCTGCTGCCGCTTGGCCAGGTCGTGCTGTTTGTGGCTTACCGAACCCGGATAATAAATCTTATGTACTTTGGGGTGTTCTTCGAGAAAGGCGGCAACCGCACGGCCCGAGCGATCGTGCTGCTCCATACGCAGCGCGAGCGTCTTAGTGCCGCGTAAAACCAACCACGAATCGAAAGGAGAGAGGATAGCGCCCGCGCTGTTTTGCACAAAGGCAATCCAGTTCGCATCCTCTTCATCGTTCAAAACTACGGCCCCGCCGATACCGTCGGAATGACCGTTAAGAAACTTCGTAGTCGAATGGACCACGATGTCCACTCCAAATTCCAGCGGGCGCTGCAGATATGGCGACATGAAAGTGTTGTCGCAAACCACGCGCGCACCAAACTTGTGAGCGACGTCGGAGACAGCCTGGAGATCGGTGACCATCATCACCGGGTTGGTAGGGGTCTCGACAAACACCATGCGGGTGTTTTCCTTCATCGCGCCCTCGACATTTGTGACGTCCGAGGTGTCGACGAAATCAAAAGCAATGTTGTAGTTGGCTAGAATTCGGCTGAACAGGCGAAACGTTCCGCCATAAGTATTATCCGAAACGATCACGTGGTCGCCGGCTTTTACCAGGCGCATCGTCGCGTCGATCGCCGCCATTCCCGAAGCGAACGCATAACCGAAACGCGCGCCTTCGAGCGCCGCTAGATTGCGTTCCAGCGCCAAACGGGTCGGGTTGGATGTGCGCGCGTACTCGAAACCTTTGTTCCGTCCCAGGCCGTCCTGCGCATAGGTCGAAGTCTGATAGATGGGCACAGTGACGGCGCCGGTGGCCGAGTCAGGTTCCTGGCCGGCATGAATTGCTGTTGTGGCAAAACCCATAAAAGTGACTGGTGAGATCCCGGTAGCTTCTGAGCAGCTGCAAAAAGATAAGGACTAAAGATGAAAACGATCTGTCGTAAAAAACGCCTGCCGCGAAAGAAAACAAATCTGAAAGTTCAGGGTAGCGAATGGTAGCCCGCGATATCCATACTGTCAAACCCAACCTGCAATAGCGTACGGTAAATGAACGTGCCGGGGCCGCGATGCGTATCGTTTTCTCTTCGCGCTAAGCAAATGAGGTCGTCCAGCGATGCTTTCGGGCCGACATTAACTGGCACATCCTTTGCCCCTTTCCGATTGGTTTTACGAAAATATCGGAGGAAAAATAAGTGAACTACAAACTTTTAGCAGGGATATGTATCGTTGCGCTCGGGGCTTTTGCTTCGGCCTGCAACACGGCGACAGATACTAACGTCAACGCGAACGCAAACGTTGCGGCAACGGCAACGCCAACCACCTCGACCCGGCCGGGTCCGGACAATTCGACGATTACCACAACGACGGACGCGAATGGGGTGACCACGGAGACTCGTACCTTCAATGGCAATCCGCGCGTTTCCCGTGTGGTGGTGACTACGCGCAACGGTCAAAAAACGGCGCGCGTTTATTCCGCTACCGGCGAGGAAACAGATCTGAAAGCGGGTGTTGCCGATGCGCTTGACGCCACCGGAGACAAGATCGCCGATGCGGCGGGATGGACCAAAGACAAGGCGGTCGAAGGCGCGAAGGTCGCCGGCGAGGCCGCGAAAACTGTCGGCGAAAAGACAGTCGAGGGAGCTAAGATCGTGGGCTCAAGGACCGCTGCAGGAGCGAAAACCGTAGGCGAGAAGACGGTCGAAGGCACGAAGAAAGTCGGCAGCGAGATCAAGAAGGCCGTTAAGCCTTAATCGGTGGGCAGTGAGCAGTGGGCGGTAAGACCTAATGGCTTGCCGCCTAACCGCACGGTTCATTGTTGACTGCCAACCGCCAACCGCCAACCGCCAAACACCAACCGCCACACTGCCCACCGCCCACTCTCCCTGCTATACTTCACCCATCGCCCGAATTGTTGAGGCTGAAGAGCTAGCCCTGGCGAGGAGGATTGGCGGGATGAACGACTCAACGCGTTTTACGATAATTTGCCCCGGATGTGACGCGACGATGACGATTGACTCGCAGACCGGTGCTGTTATTTCTCACGAAGAAAAGACCAAGCCGCTGGCTTCCTTTGAGGACATGGTGAAGGGCCTGGATAAACAGAAGCAGGTGCGCGAACAGATTTTTTCGCAGGAGCTGAGTTCGATGAAAGATCGCGAGCGGCTGCTGGAAGAGAAGTTTCAGGAGGCGATGAAACGCGCGGAGAAGGACAAGGATAAGCCTTATCGCAATCCGATGGATATGGACTAGGCGATTGCGGATTTCAGATTGCTGATTTCAGATTTCAGATCTCAAATTCTTAGATTTCAAATTTGAGATCTGAGATCTGAAATTGAAATTGAAATTTGAGGTTTGAAATTTGAGATCTGAGATCGAAGTGCTTGACTATGCATTTAACCGGGGAGTCAAACTTAGGCCCCTCAGTTAGCCTTAAGATAAAACAACAGCCTTAAGACACAAGCACTAGAAAAAAGTACTAAAACAAAGTACTAGAAAAAAGCACTGGAAGAAGACCAAAAGCATAAAAGCCCTACAGCCTAACCAAGACGGGACGGCGACTAACCACAACCTCCAAGCGATAACCCCTTCGCTAAATGCATCCCAATCTACGCACGTTTCTCGATCTGCTGCGGCGTGAAGACGACCTCGTTACCATCGCAACAGAAGTCGATCCTTATCTCGAACTCGCAGAAATCCACCGCCGCGTCATCGCCCAATCAGGTCCCGCACTCCTCTTCACAAACGTGAAGGGAAGTCCCTACCCGGTTGTCACGAACCTCTTTGGCACCGCAGGCCGGATCGAACGAGCCTTTGGTCCCAAGCCACTCGCGCTCGTCAAGGAAATCGTCCAGATCGCGGAGTTGCTGCTGCCGCCCCGGCCACGCGAGTTGTGGCAACACAAATCACTGGCGCGCGATCTTCTGAAACTCGGCACCAAAAAAGTGCGGCGCGGCCCAATCACAGAGGCAATCGATCAACCGCCACGGCTGAAAGAGTTACCGGTACTGACGACCTGGCAGGAGGATGGCGGCCCATTCATTACACTGCCGCTCGTCTATACGGAGCATCCGACGACCGGCAAACACAACCTCGGCATCTATCGCATGCAGGTCTACGACGATCAAACCACGGGGCTTCACTGGCAGATTCAGAAGGGTGGCGGTTTTCATTACCACGAGGCGGAGGCGGCGGGCCAGCCACTACCAGTTAGCGTTTTTCTCGGTGGTCCACCCGCGTTGATCATCGCGGCCATTGCGCCGCTGCCCGAAGACGTTCCGGAACTAATCCTGACGTCGCTTTTGGCCGGCGAGAAATTGCGTACGACATCGAACCCCGTCGCGCACGCCCGCCATCGTCTGGTTGCCGAAGCAGAATTCGCTCTCCTGGGCTCGGCGCCGCCGCAAGAGCGAAGGCCCGAAGGCCCGTTTGGAGATCACTACGGCTACTACTCGCTGCAACATGACTACCCCGTCTTTCACGTAGCTGCCGTGGCGCACCGGCGCGATGCGATTTACCCGGCGACTGTCGTAGGCAAACCGCGCCAGGAGGATTTTTTCATCGGCGACTATCTGCAGGAACTCTTGTCGCCGCTGTTTCCCCTCGTGATGCCGGGTGTGCGCAGCCTTTGGACTTATGGCGAAACGGGATTTCACTCACTCTGCGCGGCCGTGGTGCGCGAACGATATGCTCGCGAAGCGTTGGTGTCGGCCTTTCGCATATTAGGCGAGGGCCAGCTCTCGCTTACAAAGTTCCTGGTGCTGACGGACACGCCGCTGGATTTGCGCGACTTGCCGCGGTTGCTGGAACACATCCTGGCGCGATTCAATCCAGCGACTGACCTCTTCGTTGTTTCCAATACGTCGATGGATACGCTCGATTACACGAGTGGCCAGGTGAACGAAGGTAGTAAGGCGATCCTGCTCGGGCTGGGTGATGCGGTGCGCGAATTACCTCGAGAGTTTCACGCGGAATTGCCGTTGGGGATTTCCCGCGCAGAAGTTTTCTGCCCGGGTTGCCTGGTCGTGCAGGGCTCCGGTTATGCGGATGATCCGGAACAGGCTGCGCGAGTAGCCCGGGACCCGGCCTTCGCTGGTTGGCCGTTGATAGTGCTGCACGACGACGCCGGCGTGGCCAAGTCTGTCGTAGATTTCTTGTGGGCTACATGGACAAGGTTCGAACCCGCGGCCGACATTTACGCTGCGGAGGCCAAGGTAGTGCGCCATCACCTCGCCTATAAAGGCCCGATCGTGATCGACGCGCGCACCAAACCCGGTTTTCCCGCAGAGTTAGTCGTGCGCGACGATATCGCGAAGCTGGTCGACCGTCGCTGGAGCGAATATTTTCCGCAGGGGTTATGAGTTAGATCTTTCGCAGGTTGTAATTGCTATTTGCTGACAGCGTTCGCGAACTGCGCCGTGTCCGTATATTGCTGGAACTTCAGGATCTTTCCGTCCCGGAACGAAAAGAAATGGGCGAACTGGGCGCGCACGTGCTTGCCGGTGTTCTTAAAAGTTCCGCTGTAGTGCCCATGGCTGATAATAGTTTCTCCGGCATCGAGGACGCCGTCGGGCGCGACTGTAAATCCATCCCACTCGCTGCCGATTCGCATAAAGACACCTGCCACAATTGCCTCAGGACCGACGTAAGGATTGCGGTCGGCGTAGGGATGGTTCTCGGCTTCCCACCACTCAATCTTGGGATCCAACGCCGCGATTATCGTCGGCACGTCTCCGGCGCCGAATGCTTCATAGACACCCCGAACAGTGTCGGCCAGTTCTTGTGACATAGGGAACTCCTGAAAAACGGAAGCTTAGGCTTTTGAAATCGAGGGAGAATGTATAGAGAAAGATATTTCTTCGCAACTCTTGCAGTCTGACCGCCCGTTTAGGCGAACTCTCTAGACCTGGCTCAGCACATCAATCACATGCCGCACGTCATTGCTTTCGCGTAGCCGGATCACACGCAGGGCAAGTTTGAAAAACAAATCCTTCGGCCGGGCAATGAGTGAACCAAGAATGGCAACGCCGTCGTCCAGAATGCGAAGCTTGCGCGATAAGTGATCTGCCGGCGTGATGTTGACTATGGTCGCTGTCAACCATGAGCTGGATCGCGCCTTGTCGAGGCTGAAACTTATGAAGCGGGATTGGCCTTTGGGATCCCAGCGATCCAGAAACTTAATCCATGGTGAGACTGCCTCTACATCGGAGCGTACTTTGGCAATCATTCCCCCCAGGACGTTGTTGATCTGATTAAAGTCGTGGCGCAGAGACTCCAATTGCTCAGCCGGCGCCACCGCCTGCGCCGCGATACCGAGATCGAAGTTTATGTGCGCATTCATACCCGCCAGCAAGTGCTGCAGAATGATAGGAGTCCAACTGCCGGAAGTTTCGAAGGCCACCAGCCAGCAGTGGCTGGGTTTTTCGCCGCGTTGGAAACTCTCGAGCGCCGCGAGGTAACGATTGGCGAAGAGCACGTCCAATCGCTCCATCCGCGCGCCATCTTCGAACATCCCGTTAGCGATGCCTTCCTTCACTTTGATCGTGACGTTGCGGTAAAGGGTAGCGAAGTAACCCAGACGACTGCCTTCCCCCCGGGCGCGCTTAATAATTACGTCGAGCTGGGCGATCACTTCGTCGATGGTTTGAGCAGGCATGAGGTTAGCGGGTTGAGGATCATGCTATCTTGCTGCGAAGTGGGTAAGACGTCAACAGTCGTCAAGCTTGAATTTATGATCGCTATGTTTCGTTGGAAATACCTGAGAATTATCTTAGCGGCCCTTCTGCTGCTGTTCATCTTCCTCGGTGTTTGGGCTTTTTGGATTGAGCCGAACAGTCTCACTGTCCGGCAGGAAAGTATTAAGATCGAATCGTGTCCACAAGCGCTCAATGGCCTGCGGCTCGCTGTTCTTTCCGACATCCATGCCGGCTCGCGCTTCATGGACGAAAAAAAGCTGGATGAGATCGTCGCGGCTACCAACCAACAGCAGCCGGAACTGATCGTAATCCTGGGCGACTTCATGGGTCGCAGTCGTTGGCTTGATCGTATTCCGCCGGAAGTGATTGCCAAACATCTGAAGGAACTGCGCGCTCCGCTGGGAGTTTTTGCCGTCCTGGGAAATCATGATTGGTGGTTTGACGGCTGGCGGGTAGGGACGGCTCTGCAAGGCTCGGGCATTCGCGTTCTGGAAAATGACTACGCGACGGTCCAGCGGCAGGGTCAGGAGTTTTATCTCGTCGGTCTCAGTGATGCCTGGACGCGGCCGCAACACATTAAGGAAACGGTGGCAAAGATCCCGCCGGGGAAACCGATCATTGCACTCACGCACAACCCCGACATCTTCCCCGAAATTCCCCCGGGCGTTTCGTTGACGCTCGCCGGACACACGCACGGCGGGCAGGTAAACTTTCCGATCTTTGGTCGCATAGTCCTCCCGACTGAAGGCCGATACGCCGCCGGCTACTTCGAAGAAAACGGCAAACGCCTATTCGTCACGACTGGCATCGGGACGAGTATCGTGCCGGTGCGCTTTCGCGTACCGCCGGAGATTGTTTTGCTGACGCTTAAGAATTGAGGAAGAGGTAAGAGCAAGAGACAGCGAAACCGGGCCGCCGCTCGGGGAGCAACGGCCTGTTTCGAATGCCGCGACCCTCTTGGCTAGGGAGCTGTGACCGGAGTGCCTGCCGAGTACATGAAACTTCCGCCCATCATCCCCAGGATGATCGACACGATAATTAACAATGTCCAGATCATCATGATGTTCTTGATGTTGAGCTTTGTGGCGTTCATCCAGCCCCAAATGAAGGTGTAAAGGCCGCAAATTAGTCCCAGGATGCCTTTCAGTGCGCCTTCATTTTGGAAGAGCTTGATCAGCACGATGATGAAGCAAATGATGCTTCCGAGGGACACGAGCATGTTAAGTATTTGCAAACCACCCATTTCAGTTATCCTCCGCTTAGTTTAGTTGTTTAGACGAGCTAATTACTTACCCACGGATCAACTGGAAAAACGTTGATTGTAAAAAGAGCAAACGCGCGAGCCAGTAAAGAACCAGACCTGCCAGGAGCACTACTGGGATCGCTGTTTTTCTTTCAAGTCGTTCGAGGCTGCTAACAAAAGCCGGCCGGTAGTTCTCCGGCATCAGCGCCGCCGCCAACACCACCACCAGTGCCAGCAAGACGGCCGGCGCAAACGCGTGCATCGTCAGCGATGCGCGCCATTGACCCTGAAAAAGCAAAGCGATCGCCCGGGTCAAACCGCAGCCGGGACAGGGAACCCCAGTGGTAAGCAACACTGGACACTGCCAGGAGGGCAGATGTAAGGCAAACAGTCCCAGGTTCAATCCGGCAAAGCCGGAAACCGCAATCGCCAGCCTGCGATCACGCAATATTGACGAGACAATAGGCTGGGACAAACTGCTGGTCGGCATTCGGGCGCGCATTCTATCTCAGGTAAGCCTTTGTGCCTACAAATTTGTGGAGTGGCCCGGTTTTATTAGTTTCGCGAAAGATCCCACCGTGCTTTACATCGGTGGTGTCCATATATTTGTAACGCAAACTGTTAGTTTGCGATGGTGGAGGGCATTCAACCAGCACCGCAAACTAACAGTTTGCGTAACAAAAAAGGGCCTTGGCGCTTCTTTTCAAATCTGACCGGCAGCCGGTTGAAAAGAAGGTGGCGGGGATGGGGGCGCTTGGAATTGCACATTAACCTGTTGGCTGGCTTCTGTTTGTCGCCGGTCGATCGATCGCACGACCGCGATCGCCAGTAGCGCTGCCGGGATGTCGAGCAGATCGCTGGCAATCGCGACGACGTTGGTAATGTCGGCAGGCGCCTTTTGCTCGAGGGTCATCCGGAAGGAAATCTGACTCACTATGTTGGAGACAATCCAGAACCCCCACCAGAGCGGAAAGAAAGATGGCGGGCCGCTCTCGCCAAACGTAAGCGCGTTCGCCGGCTCGCTCTTACGCCACAACTCTTTGACGGCCTGGTAAGGAACCACGAGGCTCACAAACGGTACGAAGAAGCTGCCGACCGCCCACCCCGAGGAAAACTTGATGCTGGACCGCCAGTGGCCAAAGGCCGGCAGGTTTTCGTAGGCCCGGTAAAGCCACATTAAGAAAACCACGACCGTCGCCACAAACGTAACGAATTGAAGCAGACCAACGCCGATCTCGAATAGACCTACCAACAGTCGCATCGGATCGTCCTCAATCTCTACCCCTTCGGCAGTAGGTAGGGACATAGCGATGACAGAGGTCAGGAGGGCGAAGAAATGGAGTACGACAGTGATCGCCAGGAGGACGACGACAGTCTGCGCGCGGCCGTGAACGGAGCGATAGCGCACCGGTGGAGCAGCGTAAGCATCGTAAGGTGGTTGCGTGCTTATCCTCGTGCCCTCTCGTTTATTTTCGGCTTAGTCGGAAGTCAGTTCCGCAGTCTTCTCGGTAATGTCTTTCTGCGCCCACTCGTTGTCACGACTGGCTTCACCCGCCTTGTGACGCTTCGCTTCTTTCATACGCTGGACCAACTCCATGTGCGTGGAAAAGTATGGCAGGCTCTTTCCCACCACGTCCTGCAGCGTCGCGAATCCTTTATCACTCATGAATTTCGCGAGGCCGTCTTTTAATTCGTCGATCATCTTCACGCCGTGCAGCATGACGCCGGTGCAAATCTGAACCGTGGAAGAGCCGAGCAGGAAAAACTCGATCGCGTCGTGCGCGGTTTCGATGCCGCCGATGCCGCTAATCGATACTTCCTTAGGCAGAGCGCGCGCCAACTGGCTCACCATGCGCAAGGCAATTGGCTTAACTGCCTGAGACGAATAGCCACCGGGAACCGTGTAGCCTTCCACTGTCGGCATCGGCCGCAACGTCTCGAGGTTCACACCGATTACCGATAGGATCGTATTGATGGCCGAGATGCCGACAGCGCCGCCGGCAACCGCAGCGTGGGCGGGCTCGCGAATGTTCGTGATGTTGGGAGTCATCTTAGCCCACACCGGAATCTTCGAGACTTCAGTCACCCAGCGGGTCACTTCTTCGGCCAGATCGGGATGCTCGCCCATTTCCGATCCCATCTTCCGCTCAGTCATGCCGTGCGGGCAGGAGAAGTTCAGCTCGAAGGCATCGACGCCGGTATCCTGGACCATCTGCGTCAGTTCCTGCCAGCGCTCTTTGTTGTATTCCTCCATGATGGAGGCGATGAGCACGTGGTCGGGATAGTCTTTCTTGATCTGCCGAAACTCTTCCAGCCAGACTTCAATCGGCCGATCGGAAATCAGTTCGATGTTCTCGAAGCCGATCACTTCGCCGTTTGAACGGGAGCGCATCTTGCCGTAGCGCGGCACGACGTTGACGACTTTCGAAGACTCCAAACTGACCGTCTTTGCCACCGCGCCGCCCCAGCCGGCGTCGTATGACTTGGCAATCACGCGCGCATTCGTTCCCGGCGGGCCGGAGCCGAGCAGGAACGGGTTGGGGAACTTGATGCCGTTAACAATGATTGAAAGGTCCATAAGAACTCCTAGAAGGTCTCAAGTCTCAGGTCTCAGGGTCACAAAAAACTGGTTAAGCGTTTCCTACTTGTATTTTTTGCCGGTCATTTCTGATTGCTGCAAGTATCTGATCAAACCATAAAGCAGGCGACTTAGCGTCCTCGCCTTGTCGGACAGCGTTTCAAAACGTTCGTTGGACAAGTAATGCCGATCGAGGGCGAGATAGAGCTGCGCGCGAACCTCGCCGGCAGAGCCCTTGGCGATGTAAAGAAACTGGGCAAATTCCCGGTCGCCTTCTCTCTCATAGCCTTCAGCGATATTTGAGACGATGGAAATTGCCGCCCTACGTATCTGATCACGTAAGGCAAAATCGCTGTTAAACCCACGTTCGCTTGTAGCCTCATATATACAAGGTTCGCCAGTTCCCGGGCCGTCTGCCAGGCTTCAATATTCTCAAACTTCTTTATGGTTCACATCCAGGACGACCTACGCACCACGATTCAGACCTGGGATCTGAGACTATGAGATTTGAGACCTGAGACTTTCTTAGTCTGCGACAAGTGCCCCGTAGCTATCCGGGCGGCGGTCGCGGAAGAACTGCCACGTATTCCGCACTTCGCGAATCATGTCTAAATCCAAATCAGCTACCACGAGCGCGTCCTGGTCGCGCGGCGCCTGGGCGATGATTTGGCCGCGAGGATCGCAAAAATAACTCTGGCCGTAAAACTCGCCGATGTCCCAGGGCTGTTCGTGACCGACACGATTGATGGCTCCGACGAAATATCCATTGGCGACGGCGTGCGCCGGTTGCTCAAGTTTCCAAAGATACTCGGAAAGTCCGGCGACAGTAGCGGAAGGATTGAACACAATCTCAGCGCCGTTCAGGCCCAAAGCGCGCGCACCTTCAGGGAAGTGGCGGTCATAACAAATGTAAACGCCGATGCGCGCAAACGCCGTATCGAAGCAAGGGTAACCCAGATTACCCGGCCGAAAATAAAACTTCTCCCAGAAGCCGGGATTAACGTGCGGTATGTGGTTCTTGCGGTACTTACCTAAGTACTTGCCGTCCGCGTCGATGACGGCGGCGGTGTTGTAGTAGATTCCGGTAATCTCTTCCTCGTAAATCGGAACCACGATCACCATGCCGTGTTTCTTTGCCAACTTCTGCATCAATTGCGTGGTTGGACCATCGGGAATCTTCTCCACCGCCTCGTACCAGCGCACCTGCTGTTCAGCACAGAAGTAGGGCGTCGTAAACACTTCCTGCATGCAAAGTATTTGGACGCCCTGTTTGGCGGCATCTTCGATCAATCCGACATGCTTATCGACATTGGCCTTGATGATGTCGGCGATGGGCGCGTCGGTCGGACCGGCGTTGGTTGCTTGAATCAATCCACATTTAACGGTGCGTGGCATATGTGCTCCAGTATCAAGTTAAGGGTTAACGTTTGAAATCGTTTCCGCCGGGACAGCGGAACTGTGCGGCGGCATTGCTTTCATTAGAATCAGATACGTTAGCGCGGCGACGCCGAATCCAAGAAACCAGGCGTACGCGTACATCCCATTCAGCGCCGGCACGAAGACTCCTATCCAGGCGAAGAAACAGCCCAGTAGAGTAGCAACGACCGCACGCCAATTCCAGCCCCCGGTGTACGTATAGACGCCGCGCTTGCGGTAAAGGTCGCCGAGGACCAGTTGCCGCCGACGCACCAGCCAATAATCGGCGATCAGCACTCCAGCAATAGATCCCAAACCTCCTGAGTAACCAACCAGCCAGTCGAAGATGTAACCCGAAGGATCGGCGAGTAGCCGCCACGGCTGCATCAGGATGCCGATGATACCCGTAATGAGTCCGCCCGTGCGAAATGAAATCAGTTTCGGAAACGCATTGGCGAAATCGTTTGCCGGCGAGACCACGTTAGCTGCGATGTTAACCGCTAAGGTCGCCACGATCACTGTGAACATCGAGATAG
Organism: Blastocatellia bacterium; assembly: GCA_034665305.1. Taxonomy (GTDB): domain Bacteria; phylum Acidobacteriota; class Blastocatellia; order Pyrinomonadales; family Pyrinomonadaceae; genus DASXRU01. Next base: position 264,164 of record JAXDFZ010000024.1, read on the forward strand.
CTATCACTGCGACCTGATTGAATTGACCGACCAGCTTCATCGGATCCCAGAGTTCATCCATCTTCATGTGCGGGTAAATTACTACCGCGGCGGAAGTGATGATCACACCCATAGCGGCGAATACCGTCATCGTGGTAGGCAGGGCAATAATCTGGCCGAGGGCTTGTTCCCGCTGACTGCGGCCAAAGCGTGTGAAGTCAGGCATGTTTAGGGACAGCGTCGCCCAAAATCCGATCATGCCCGTCAGAGAAATAATGAAGGTTGGCCAGAACTCGCCGAAGGTATGAAACTTCCCTTGCTGAGTTAACAGATAGCCTAACCCGTGCGCCTTCCAGATCGCCCAACCCAGCAGCAATGCTGTCATCACCAGAACAAAAGGGGCAGCCCAGTTTTCCACTTTCCTGAGCAGATTCATTCCGCGATAGATGATGTAAATGTTCAGTCCCCAAAAAAGCAGGAAGGACAGCCAGGCAGTCGGCGTGTGTCCCCCGACAGGGCCCCCCAGGAGAGTCGCCCACCGAGGAATGATTGCTCCGAAGAAAACGTTAAGCGCTTCGCCGCCGATCCATGCCTGAATACCGAACCAACCGCAGGCAACGATGGCACGCATCAGGGCCGGCAGATTCGAACCGTAAGTGCCATACGCGGCACGCGCAAATACCGGGAACGGAATTCCATACTTCGTCCCCGGATGCGAGTTCAGCAGGATCGGAATCAGCACAATCAGATTCCCCAGCAGGATCGTGATCAAGGCTTGCCACCAATTCATGCCCGCGCTGATCAGACCGGACGAGAGCATGTAGGTGGGAATGCAGTGGGCCATGCTGATCCACAGCGCGGCATAGTTGTAAGTGGTCCAATTACGTTTAGCTAGCGGAACCGGCGCAAGATCAAGGTTAAAGAGCGGGCTAGTGCTGATCTCTTGAGTCGCGGCCGGATCAAGCTCTACCCGGCCGTCAGGATGTTGAATGGTTTCTGTGGTCGCCACTAAGCGCTCCGATGCTATCGAAATTTAGTTAAGTTCAAAACGAACGGTGACGCGGGCGCTAATTTTTATCCGGCCCAGCGCCAGAGTGCCTTCCGAAGATTCCGCTTCGCCGCCATCAACCGCCATCGCGTTTGAATAAACATTCTGCATCGGATAAGGCCGAGGCGTCACCACATATTCTTCGATGGAATAGGCTTTGCCGATTTTCTGTCCGATCGTAGCGGTGAGCGCGATCGCTTTTTCACGTGCCGCCGTGATGGCCATGGCGCGCGCCCGATCGCGGACCTTGCGCAAATCCGAGGTTTGAAAACGCACGGAGTTTAGCCGCGTGATGCCGCCTTCCAGAAGGTCTGAAAGCAAAGCCTCCGCTTTTGAGACGTCACGCAGGGTGAACACCAAGTCCTTTCTTACCTGGTACCCCAGCAAGAGGCGCGCTTCGTCATTGCCCTTGTAACGCGGTTCCAGCTTTACGTAGTCCGTTTGCACATCCTCTGGAGCGACGCCGTATCTTCGAGTCAAGGCCAACAGCCCTTTCACTTTCTCGTCGGTCGTAGTTTTAGCCGGGCGCAGCTCGCGGTTGAATGTTTGTACGGTGACGTCGAAGACTACTTCGTCTGGGATGACGTTAACCTCCGCCTCGCCGGTCACGGTGATCAGTGGCGGCAGGGCCCTATCCTGGGCCATTGCCAGGGTGAAGGCACAGAGCGTTAGGACGATCACTGCGAAAGTTCTTGGTATCTTCTTAGCCATGTTGGTTTCTCCAGAGAAGTTGGCATACATTACGCCAGACCATTAGCCGAAACCGAGTTGGGGATGGATCCGGAGCTTTGTCTTCGCCCTGAAGCGCAACCTCAATAAATCTTCTGCAAAAGATCGCACTTGAGAAGAATAACGCTCAAGGAACGCAATCAGCATTACCGTCGGGGCCGCATTGAAAAAGTTGGGGAACGAGATTCATCGTCAGCTCCCGGGTGTTCCTCCAGACTCTGGATTGTCCATACGTTTCTTCGTTCCAACCCAGCCGCGCTTTGTTGCGCCAAACCTTTTCGAGGGCGGCCGGTTCGCCGGCGCCACGAAGATGATAGGACTCATGCAAAAGGATCACGGCCCGTTCGGTATCATCGGTGGAATCGCCGAAGAACTCCGGATACAGCGTCAGGACTTCAAAAGGAAAGTTGGTCGCTGCGTAAGCGTCATGGTGCCCGACATATTTGTTCCACCAGTTGTCCGTGCTGCGATACGTCGCAAGATGCTTCAGCATGCCGGCTTCAGAGCCAAATCCTTTTTGTTCGAGAATCAACAGCGAGCGGGCCACAATCTGGCGCTGGTCGTAACCCAGGTCCTCAGAAGTAACGCGCAATGACAGGTAGAAACTAAACAGCAGAAACAGTGTCGCCCCGGCGATCCAGAGCAGGCGTTTGAGTATGCCGCGCTTCTTCTCAGGCTCTGGCTCCGTGGGAACGTCGTCCGTTTCAACAACGGTCGCTTCGCCTGCCAACGGCGCGCCGCAGCGGCGGCAATTCTCATCGCTGGCGGCGTTCACCAGTCCGCAGCTCTGGCATTTGTTTCGATTCATCTGCGAGGTAAAACCGATTCGACGCAAATCCAAACCGCGGGCAAGCTAACAGCTTGCGGCGCATTAAGCCAGTTTCATGGAGTCGTTATGAATTTTGCCTTGCCGCCTCTTACTTTGCGATAGGTTCCGGTAGCCATCACGTTATGGCCAAAACCACAGGCGGCGTCGGAGCCTTCCTGCGTGACTTCCAGGCGGTTGCGCAGAAACTTCATCGTGATCTTACATTCGGTTGTGTCGCCGGGGACGAACGTGGCGACGTTGCCCTCAATCGTCGCTTCGCCCCGCGCTTCGCCGATGTTGGGATAGCCGGCGCGCGTCATGTATTCGCCGTTGAATTGCACCTCGAGCTTGTTATGGCCCAGCGCCAGGATCCGGAACTCATTGCGATAATCGCGGTAGAGACCGTTTGCTTGCGCGGCGGTTACAACTTTGGATGTTTGAGCGTTGGCGCTTATGCAAAAGGCCAGCACGGAGAAGACTAATAGGATCGCTTGTCTCATCATTCTTTGGATCCGGCTCGTCTGCTGGCCCGATAATCTCATTAGCACCGCACTTCAGTGCGGTGATCAGTCAATAGCCATTTGACGGTAACCGTTTTAACGGTTTCACGATAAACCGTTGAAACGGTTGATGGCATCAAGGATTAATCTCCACCACCTGGCTGAAGCCAGGTGCTAATGAGAGTGGCCGCGTGCACCTAAGCAATCACATCGATACACAAGTCCCGCGTTTCAGGAATCGGCCATCGCCAGCCTTGCCCTTGTATTCGCCGTTTTCAATTACGACTTTGCCGCGTGAGAGGACCGTTTCGACTACGCCCTTGATCTTCTTGCCTTCGTAGGCCGAGTAATCAACATTCATGTGACTCGTCTTCAGGCCGAGTGTCTGTTCCTTCTCCGGATCGAAAATCACGATATCGGCATCTGAGCCAACCGCGATCGTGCCTTTCTTCGGAAACAAACCAAACATCTTCGCCGCGGCGGTCGACGTTAGCTCGACAAAGCGATTCAGCGAGATCCGGTTCTCAACCACACCGCCGTTGTAAATCAGTGGCACGCGAAGTTCGACGCCGGGCGCGCCATTGGGAATCTTCGTGAAGTCGTGCTTACCCAGTTCCTTCTGCTCTTTCATGCAGAACGGACAATGGTCAGTGGAGATTACTTGCAGGTCATCCATCTTCAGGCCCTTCCAAAGTTCCGCCTGGTTGGACTTTTCGCGGAGCGGCGGCGTCATAACATACTTCGCACCGTCGAAACCGTCGCCATAATCGTCGATGTCGAGGAAAAGGTACTGCGGGCAGGTTTCCGCAAACGCGGGCAGGCCGCGATCACGCGCCTCGCGCACCTGGTTCAGCGCGTCGGTGCAGGAAAGATGCACGATGTAAACGGGCGCTTCCGCCATTTCGGCAATCGCGATCGCGCGGTGGACGCCTTCCGCCTCGGCGCGTGTGGGACGAGTGAGGGCGTGATACTTCGGCGCAGTGTGACCTTGCGCGAGCGCTCGCTTGATGATCTCGTTGATGACGATGCCGTTTTCCGCGTGCATGCAGATCAGGCCGCCGCGCGCTCCGGCCGCCGACATAGCCCGAAAGATCGTCGCGTCGTCGACCAGAAACACACCAGGATAGGCCATGAATAGCTTGAAGCTGGTAACGCCCTCGTCCATGAGGGTATACATCTCTTCGATCTGATTGTCTTCGAGTTCGGTTGTGATCAAATGAAAACCGTAATCGATCGCGCACTTGCCTTCAGCCTTTTGGTGCCATGTGTCCAGCCCGGCGATTAAAGACTGGCCCTTATTCTGCACGGCAAAATCGATGATGCTGGTAGTGCCGCCATGCGCCGCTGCGATCGTCCCCGTGCGGAAATCGTCAGACGCCTGCGTCCCTCCAAAGGGCAGTTCCATATGCGTGTGCGGATCGATGCCGCCGGGAATGACCAACTTGCCGGCGGCGTCTATCGTCAGGTCAACTTCCATGTCGAGCCTGGCGCCGATGACCGACACGCGTTCGTCTTCGATCAGGATGTCTGCTTTGTAGTCATCTGTGGCCGTGATGACGCGGCCGTTTGTGATTAGGGTTTTCATTGGTTTAGTAAAGAGACGTTTCTTTAGATTCTGTTTCCCTTAGCCATGTTACAGCGGCGGCAAAGGAGCCTAACGTTACCGATGGTGCTCGCCCCACCTTTGCTAAATTCACAACATGTGGAACGTTATGGTCTGCGTTGGTCTGCGCAGTTAGCGAAGGGTTTCGCCTGAGATTCTCGGCTCTGCCGTCTGATGTGCGGAAAGGCTTAGCCTTTCCGATCAGCTTCCTACCATTAAGAGGCTGAGCCTCGCCTCCAGGCAATCTTGTTAATATCCACTCTCAGAGGCTCATTCTCAAGAGGGCAGCCTTTCCACCAACGAACACTCGACCAGAGGTAATCTTCGGCCCGCTCGACCAAACCAGCTCTAACCGGATTTTGATGAATGTAATTGACCTTCTGCATAAACATGTCTTCACTCGTAATCGAAAACACGTTGTTATTGTGGTCCCAAAGCGAATAGCTGTGGCCGCGCTCCTTAGTTTCATGCCTCAATTTCTCAAGCGATGCATTATGGCCATGCTGTTTAAGATGGTCAATAACTCTCCGGCTGATAATTCCATTGATGTACCGCAGTACCTTTGAGGGCTTGAATACCGAGTCAGTAATGACGTGTAGATGATCAGGCATGATGACATGGGCATAGAGCGCGAATCCGCATGAGTTGCGAGCTTCGTCGAGAGCCGAACAGGTTATCCTTTTGATTGTGTCGGTGCGAAATACTTGGAGGCGGTCTTTTGCGACCGCGGTGAGATAGAGGGCAGGATTGTCTCTGGAAATTGTATGCATGAGGCGCAGCCTCATGATGTAAAGGAACTTGATCGGAAAGGCGAAGCCTTTCCGCACATCAGGCGGCTCAGCCGGAAGCAAAAGTTCTTGTATCAGCGAGTGGGTCGAGCGATCGGCAGGTGAAACCTAATACAAATTCCCTTCGCGCTTCCTTCCCGTGTAATCGACGTAAACGACTTTCAAATCGGTGTAGAAGTCCAAAGCGGTCGAGCCCTGCTCTCGATCGCCGATGCCGGTGCCTTTGATACCGCCGAAGGGGATATGCGCTTCGCCGCCGGTGGTCGGCGAGTTGATGTGCGTCATGCCCGTCTCGATTTCATCGACGAAGCGGAAAATGCGCGGAGCATCATTGCTGAAGATTGAAGACGACAAACCGTAGTCGCAATCGTTGGCGACGCGCATGGCTTCATCAAAATCCTTCACCCGCAATACGGACAGGACTGGTCCAAAGATTTCTTCGCGCGCGATGCGCATGTCCGGCGTGACGTGATCGAATACGGCCGGATGAACAAAGTAGCCTTTGTCGAGTCCGTCGCCCGATGCCCGGGTCCCGCCGCACACGAGCGTCGCGCCATCTTCGCGGCCGATGTCGACGTATTTCAGCACAGTTTGAAACTGGCCTTCATCAACGCTCGGACCCATCTCGGTTGCCGGATCCGCGCCGTTTCCGATCCGCATACTCGCGGCACGGGCCGCCATCCGCTCGACAAACTCGTCAGCAATATCGTTGATCACGACGGCGCGGCTGGTAGCAGTGCAGCGCTGTCCCGAAGATCCAAACGCGCCCTGGGCCGTTGATTCCACCGCCAGATCGAGATCGGCGTCTTCCAAAACAATCACGGGATTCTTGCCGCCCATTTCGCATTGCACTTTGGCGCCGCGCCGCGAACATTCTTCGTACAATCGAATGCCGACTTCGTTTGAACCCGTAAAAGAGACAGCGCGCACGGCCGGATGATTGATGATTGCGTCACCTGCTTCGGAACCGGAGCCGATAATCAAATTCAACACGCCCGGCGGGATTCCAGCCTCGGCGAAAATTTCGACGATGCGAACGCCGGTCGCCGGAGTCAGCGATGCGGGTTTGAAAACGACGCTGTTGCCGGCGACAAGGGCCGGCGCAATCTTCCAGACTGGAATGGCGACAGGAAAATTCCATGGCGTCACAACCGCCACCACGCCCAGCGGCTGCTTGATCGTGTAGGCGAAATTCATCGGCAACTCCGATTGAATCGTTTCGCCGTTCATGCGGCGCGATTCGCCGGCGCAAAACTCTGCGACGTTGATCGAACGCTGCAATTCGCCGCGCGACTCTGAAATCGTCTTGCCTTCTTCGCGCGTCAGCAGTTGGGCCAACTCTTCCTTGTGCTCCTCCATCAGGCGGGCGGCCCGGGCGACGATACGCCCGCGGGCTGGCGCTGGTGTGCTGCGCCAACCGGGGAACGCATTGCTGGCCGCATCGACCGCGGCGCGGGCTTCATCGCGCGTTGCCTGTTTGACCGTGCCGAGCACTTCGTCAGTGTTTGCGGGATTGATGTTCGTAAGGACCTTGCTTGACGAGGACTCGATCCACTCGCCGTTGATGAATTGTCGATAGTTGTCCATAGGTTAACTAAGTGGCACAGACTTCCGTCTGTGTTGATTCAGAATTGGGCCACACAGACTGAAGTCTGTGCCACGGTTGTTGATCTTGACGGCGCTTAATATATCATCGGGCATCCATGAATAATAGCGAACAATTATCGGCGGCGATGGACCGCGACGAACCGCGAAACCTGAGGGAACTTCTGGAAGCGCGCGCGACGGCTACGCCACGGAAAGACTTTCTATTTAGTGAAAGCGATGGCCGGAAGTTCACATATGCGGAGTTCGACGCAGCGGTGAACGCAACCGCGCGCCTGTTGCTGGATCACGAAATCCGGCAAGGCGATGTCGTCAGCCTGATGATGCCAAACAGCGCGGAGTACATCATTGCGTACTATGCCTGTTGGAAACTTGGCGCTTTGGCCGGACCGATAAACTCGATGCTCAAAACCGAAGAGCTTTCTTATGTTTTAGGAAATTCGGAAGCTAAGGCGCTGCTGGCCCATTCGGAATTCGTTCCCGGTATCGAGTCGATTCGTGGCGAGCTGCCGCACTTGAAATCACTCATTGCGTTTGATGACGTGGACACCGCCACTGCGGATTTTAAGGACGAGCGCCCGTTGCCTGGCACCGAACTGTCCCTTGCTGACGAGGCGATAATTATTTACACGTCCGGCACGACGGGAAAACCGAAGGGCTGTTTGCTGACGCATGGCAACGTGATTGCGAACGCGCGGCAGATTTGCGAATGGTTGCGTTTCACGGAACAGGATCGGTTGTTGACGGTGATGCCACTCTTCCACATGAACGCGGTTTCGGTAACCACGATGTCCGCTCTGTATGCGGGCGGCTCGACGGTAGTCAGTCCGAAGTTTTCCGCCTCGCGTTTCTGGAACATCATTTCCGATTACGCAATAACGTCGTTCGGCTCAGTGGCAACGATGCTTTCGATTCTGCTGAACAACTATCCCCAAGGCGTTCCGACCGAACTGAAGACGGAGCAACTAAGATTTGCCATGTGTGGCTCGGCGCCGGTGCCTGCGGAAACCTTGAAACGGTTTGAAGAAACATTTCATTGTCTCGTAATCGAAGGCTACGGGCTGTCGGAGTCGACCTGTCGCTCGACCTTTAATCCACCGGATGAACGCCGGCGCGCCGGTTCTTGCGGTATGCCGATCGGCAACGAGATGAGAGTGGTCGATGAAGCTGACAGGGAAGTGGCAGACGGTGAGTTAGGCGAGATTGTGCTGCGCGGTGAGAATATTTTGCGTGGCTACTACAAAAATCCGGAAGCCACCGAGCAGGCGTTTCGCGGCGGTTGGTTTCACACCGGCGACATCGGTTATCGCGACGCGGACGGTTTCTACTACATTGTGGATCGCAAATCCGACATGATCATTCGTGGCGGTGAAAACATCTATCCGCGCGAGATCGACGAGGTCCTTTACCGGCACCCGGCGGTTGCCTCCGCGGCTACGATTGGCGTGCCGGATGAACTTTACGGCGAAGAAGTGGCGGCGTTCGTAGTGCTGAAAGACGGAGCGGAAAGTGACGCTGCGGAAATAATCGAATACTGCCGCGCACATCTCGCGGATTACAAATGCCCGAAGAGCGTGCGCATCGTTGAGGACATTCCGAAGGGCCCGACCGGGAAATTGCTCAAGCGGGAACTGGCGCGCGTGTTCAAGGAACCGCAACCGGATTGAGCCGCGCCTGACTTAATAAAAAAGGCTCGTCCTGCGACGAGCCTTTTTTGTTAGACCGGAAAGATCTTCAGTGGCCCGTCTGGGGCAGGGGAGTGTTGCCCGAAACTTCGGGACGAAGCCGATCCAATACCCAGCCCGCCAAGAGCCACACCGCGCAAACTGAAATCATGATCAGCGAAAACCATTTGCCATACAGCCCGTCCGGGGAAAACTTCTCGGTGGCGGCATGGAGCATGTCACTGTTGGGGAGCCAACCGGCTTCTGAGAATTCATGGAAAGAATAGATTCCGACCTGGACCATGAACAGCAAAAGAAAAATTCCGGTTACCTGGAAGAACCGTCTGATGTTTATCAGATGAGCGTAGCGGGCCCACCCGATCGCAAATACTCCGGCCGCTAAGAGGCCAAGGACGGCGCCGGTGATCATCTGCTGATCGCGAACCTGCAGCAACATCAGCGCGGTTTCCATGCCCTCGCGAGTAATCATAAGAAAGGTGAAAAGAAAGACGCCGGCAAGCGCGGCGAAGCGTGATGCCGGCGAAGACATCGCCCCCAGACGATGATGCATGCGCTCGCGGAGTTTGCCCCCGGTGCGCCACATGTGGACCACCAGAGTGCCGACCATAATCATCGCAATGACGCCGAGGATTCCTTCCCGCACTGATTCATTGCCCAGGAATTGAGCAATCGACGAACCCAACACCGGCCCAAGATTTTTCTCAAGAGAGTCGCTGTCCACGCCGTACTTGAGCAGATAGCCGAGGCCAAGACTTGCGGCGAGTCCCATGGCGATTGCCACATAGACGGCCGACGTCAGCCACTTTTGTCCGGATTTGATCAGGTAAGACAGGATTACGGCGACGAGCAGGAAAGATTCGAAACCCTCGCGCAGGACGATAATGAATGACTGCAACATGACAGTGGCCCTTCTGAATAGCTTAGTCTCGCGGAAGCTGTCGACGTGATCATCCGCCCGCGCCGTCTGGCGAAAGCAGTATACACAAATTGAAAACCACTTTCAATTTCAGAATAGGATTGCAGGAATCCGCAGATTTCGCAGATCCACAGAAGGCAAGCGAAAGGGAAAAAGGAGTTGTTTAGCTAGCCGAGTTTAGGTTTCTTCTTAAGAATCTGTGCACTCTGCGTAATCTGCGGATACGAGCGACCCTCTTACTGCCGGCTGACCGGTATGATTACCAGGTCAGCGCGCAGCGGGCCGATTTCGGTTACGGCCGAGAGCCGTAGCGGCAGGCGCCGCGCATCAGCGCTTATCCAGGCGCGCAGCTGAAACTTATCGCTCTGCGGGTCATCGGTCGTCAGCGATACCTGGATGGCCGGAATCTTCTGGCCGCCGAGATCAATCACTTCCCGCTTCAGCGACGTTATGAAGAGCGTCCGTGTGCGATTGTTGATCAGAAGGGAAACGGCATTCCTTCGCGGCGGCGACAGGTCCAGCGCGCGCACGGCGTAAAGCACCGATGCCAGATCATAAGTCCCCACCGGAATCTCAACCCGCTCGCCATTATCGCCCACTGCGATTCCGCGCTCCTGATCGATGGTCCAAACGCGATTGAAGCGGCGCTTGCCCTCCTGCTGATTGACTTCACTGCGAAAGGGAACGAGCGTGGCAGGATTCGTATACGAGGTGATCTGATCTATGGCAACGAAGATTCTTTGCGCCGCATTCGTCGTTTGTCCGCGGGCCGTGAGCATCAAGCCGTCGCGGTTAAAGTAACGCGACCGCGCTCGAACCTGAAACGTCGCGGTACCCACCGGCTGGGTCACGCTGGCGATGTAAACCTGATAATTCAGTTGCTCACCAATCTGAAACGGAAGATCCACCAATGCGCTATCACGAGTTGGGACCTGGCCGTTGACGGGTGGCCGCGTCTGGATCGGAGTGGGGCGCGGCGTAGGTGCGACGACCGGCGGCGCAACCGTCAAGAGTTGCGAGCCGGCAAGTTCCGCGCGAATCTCACCGACGGAATTCTTAGCAGTGATCAGGACCGGAATGTGACGTTCGTCATCGCTGAAATAAACCTGGGTCCGGTAACTGGGAAGTTGGCCCCCCTTTACGTTCAGCCGGGTGACGATCGTGTTGAATGAACCGACGTTCGTCTTAATCACTTGATGGCCGACCACTTTCAATTCTGCTTCATAGGGATCTTCGTGGGCTTGCACCTGGAAAGTGTATTCCGCGCCCTCGCTCAACGGCAGCGCCCGCGCGCGATATAGGGCGGAAAGCATGTCGTAGGTGCCGGAAATTTCTCCGGAGCGGCCGCGTCCGGGATTCGTCGCGGCTCCCGGCTGATTCAAATCGGTCGGGATCGTCGCGGTGCGAGTGCTTTCGCGCACGACTCGTTCGCCGCGAAATGGCAATCCGTTGGCGGGATCGACGTAGCTGTTGTAATCATTATCGAGGGCCAGCAGAGCGGCATTGACGGGACCGCTAGTGTCGACATGCGCGGTTAACATGATCGCGTCCCGGTTGAAGAACGTGCCGCGCCGCGCGACGTACAACTCAATATGTCCGGCGCTGATGAATTGCGCGAAAGAGACGTTGTAAGTTAGACGCTCACCGACACGATATGGCGCCGAAGAAAATGGAGGTTGGCTCGCAGCTTCGTTCTGCTGGGCGACAAGCGAGATGGAAAACAGAAGCAGCGTAAGCAAGGCCGGCAGCTTCGGGAACGATTTTTTCAATTTTCGAGGCACCTTCGCATAATACGGTCTAAGCTAACACTGCGCAAACAGGCTCCAGCGAGAGGTAACACGCCTTCGCGGCGCTGCAGTTCCTGCGATCGCGGAATTATTGTGCAGCCTCTGCCGATGCCTTCATTCCGTCTGAGATTTCACGGACGATGTTTTCCGCGGCGGATTCAGGATCAGCTGCCGACAGAATCGGTCGGCCGACTACGAGGTAATCAGCGCCGCGGGCGATAGCTTCCGCGGGAGTCATTACCCTTTTCTGATCGTTCTTTTCTGATCCGGCCGGCCGCACGCCGGGCGTCACGATTATGAAATCTGATGTGACCGCCGCGCTGCGAACCAAACTTATTTCCTCAGGCGAAGCGACGACGCCGTCCATGCCATTGTCACTGGCTAGCTGCGCCAACAGCACAGCCTGATCCCCCGGCGAACGCGAAATCCCGACCTGGTCCAATTCGATGGCGTCGGAGCTGGTCAGCACAGTAACGCCGATCACCTTCGGCCGGCTCAACCCCTCACGCTCAGCGCATTCGCTGACGGCCGCGGCGGTGCGCTTCATCATTTCGCCGCCACCGCTCGCATGAATGTTGAAGATTGATACGCCCAGTCGGGTGGCTTCCACACCGGCGGCGGCTACGGTGGCGGGAATGTCATGAAACTTTAGATCGAGGAAAATCTTCGCGCCCTTTTTTATGACTTCGCGCACGATGTCCGGTCCGGCGGCGGTAAAGAGTTGCGAGCCGATCTTGAACATGCCGGGCACGCCCGCAAGCGCCTCAACCAACTCGAGGGCTTTTTGTTTCGTATCCACGTCCAGCGCGATGATCAATTTTGCATGGGCCGATTGGCTAATCATGTTCTTCTAATCACCCTCCCAAAATAAACTTAGAGCGTACGTTCCCCACTCGCAAAATATCCGTCGTCATATTCAAGCGCTATCCCATACCCCCTTGCACAAAACTAGTCGATCTCCTTCCCATGAGCGCCTATTGTGAGGACAGGCACTCCATCCATGTTCTGCGAATTCCACCTCATAATAAGCGCGGGCCTCGGAATGCGATCGTGCTGTTTTGTAGGTCTGTTGCACAAGGGCGTTCGCCGGTTTATTTCCCGCACTATACCGATCCGCAATGTCTGGCGGCATTGGTTTAATTACCCGGAGCTCATTCTCGAGATCGATTTGGGCTGTCGGACGCCGGCGAAGTGGTGGGAAAGAAAATAAACAACAGGATGTAAGGGACCCCTAAAGCCATGACCATGATTATGACCGGCACGAACCGATGGTCCCTGCGCCACGTCCGCCAAACAACTTTTAGTGATCTATACGTCATGGGCCCGACTGCCAACCGCTGCGTCCAGCGAATCGAAGTCGCTGCGCTTTAGAATCTCAGCCAATCCGTCGTTTATTGTTCGCGCCACGGCCGGGCCTTCATAAATAAGCCCGGTATAGAGTTGGACCAGGCTGGCCCCGGCGCAAATCTTTTCCCACGCATCGGCGGCGGTAAAAATTCCGCCGACGCCAATCAGCGGCATCGTTCCCTTAGTTAAAGTGAAAAGCGTTGCGATCATCTCCGTCGATGCGCGCCGCAGCGGCGCCCCACTCAAACCGCCGGGGCCACACGCTTGTACAACCCGTTCAGTTGTTTGCAGCCCCGCTCGTCCGACGGTGGTGTTGGTCGCGATCAGGCCGGCGACGTTATTACGCTGAGCCACGGCGACAATGTCCGCCAGCTCGGCGCGCCCCAAATCCGGCGAAAGCTTCACCAGAACTGGTAACGGTTTTCGCTGCGGAGAAGTCGCCGCGATTTCCACATTGCGCTTCTGCAGGGCCGCCAGCAGAGCGTCAAGCTGATCCGACTCTTGTAGCTCACGCAAACGCGGCGTGTTTGGCGAGCTGACGTTGACCGCAACGTAGTCGGCTACCGGATAAACAAGTTCAAAGCTCGCCAGGTAATCCTCGATCGCATCTTCCATCGGGGCGGTTTTGCTTTTCCCGATGCTGACGCCGAGGACGCAACCTGGCTTGTGATTTGACACGCGGGCCGCAAAGGCTGCGGCGCCATGATTGTTGAAGCCGGCGCGATTTATTAACGCTTTGTCCGCTGGCAGGCGAAAGAGCCGCGGTCGTTCATTACCTGTTTGGGCGTGTTGAGTAACGGTTCCGGCTTCCACGAACCCGAAACCAAGCGCGCACAGGGAATGCAACGCAATTCCGTCCTTATCGAATCCGGCCGCCAAACCGACGGGATTGGAAAACGTCAACCCGAAGCGTTTCAATTCGCCGAAGGGCCGGCGCCGAAAACGCTTACCAAAGAAGCTTGGCGTGAATCTCGATGTAATGGATAGCGAATGCAACGCCACTTCATGGGCCGTTTCCGGAGGCAGGCGGAAGAGTATCGGGCGCAACAATGAGCGATAGAGCATGAAGGGCTCTGGAATTTCCAGCGTCGTTTTCGAAGAGCGAGACTAGCAGAGCCACACACCTGTGACAAGGAAGTCATTCTCAATCTTGCTCGTAACTTAGGCTGCTAGTTGCGGCTGCGGTTTACGCCGCTCATTCACGCAAACTAACAGTTTGCGTTACAACCGGACCTAAGCGTTGACGCCGCGTGCGAAATTGGAATACTCTGCGCCGTACTTCGCTTAGCTGAATCTCCCGCGGCTTAGGCGCGAGTGAATCGCGGCCCTGTGGCAAGGCATTTCGGGTATCCCGCAACCTTCAGATAGAGCTTCATATCTTGACGAGCTTCGGGCGCTTGACGAAGGAGTCTTGATTTCTTTGGCAATGATCTAACTCGCGCTACTGACGATTCAAATAGGCAAGATCGCTAATCTCCTGCTTACAAGGCCATGACTTTACTCACCCTCACTCAACAACTCAGAGATCAAGTCACAGCCACCGGCGCAATCGTTCTGAACGCCCAAATCCTGGGGCTGGAGTCTATTGCGAAGTTGCAAAGCGCCTTCCAATTGGCGGCCGACGAATCAGTCACGATCAAAAACCTGGTTGTCAGTCAGATTCCCGATGTTAAAGACGGCAAGCTTGTAATATCGGCCGGCTCAGTTGATCTGCTTAAACAGTTGCACCTGGTTCCAACAATTGTCTTTACAGTGGATGCTACGGACACTTTGCAATTCGTAATTGGCGTTGAGTTAAGCGAGGGCTGGTCGTTCAAAGACAGTTTTCCAACGCTTGATATTTTCCCGTTTCCCGCGTTGACCATATCGGACCCGTATTTCGCCTACTCATCTCAGGCAGTGAACGGATATGCGCCCTGGGCGGACAAGCCGCAGGAATTAATCGATCTGCAGCCAGCCCTAAACTTCGCCGGAGCCACACGAATCGGCGAAGAGGATTTTGCGCTGCAACTAGTACTGAACGAGTCTGGGAGTTCGGGAACAGGCTCCTCGCCGTTAAACATTTCGTGGACGGCAACGTCTGCGACAACTCTGCAACTTGCGGACATCGCAAACGCGCTGGGCTTCACCGGTGCTGATATCCCCACGCTGCCACAGGGCTTGGGCGTTTCGCTTGAATCGGCGGATCTGACCTACGACTACAACGCGAAAGATCTCGAAATCGAAGCGGCAGGGAGACTGACGATTGCGGGCATCACCGTCCCTCTGCAGGCGGCCCGCAAGGATGGCGTGTGGACACTGTTGGGCGCGGCAGACGCCGGTCAGGAAGTCGACTTCGTCAACTTAATCACCAGCCTGTTTCAAGAGTTTGGCCTCACACTACCTGACCACTTGCCGGAATTCGCTCTGAAAAACCTGCAGGTCGATTATGACTTCGACACAGGGGAACTTTCATTAGGCGGAGAATCCAGCGTGCCCAGCCCGGTGCAATTCGGAAACGCAACGCACGAGATTGATAGCCAGTTGGATTTGAAGATTAGTACCGACGCATCCGGGCAGCGCACGTATGCCGGCTCTCTGCGCGGGACGGTTACGTTTGGCGGCGCGGTGTTTCAGGGTGAATTTGATTTGGGCTCGGCGACGGTGCTCAGGGGCTATTGGGACGGTTCGGCAGGATCGCTGAAATTTGATGAATTGGCCGCGGCGCACGGCATCGATCATTCGCTGGAGCCTCCGGGCAATCTGCCGCTCGAATTGACGCGCGCGGCGTTTGAATACGATGTGCCGCAGGGACGTTTTCTGCTCAGCGCCGATTCAAAATATGGCGAAGCATTTTTCATCACCAGCAATGCGAACAGTCAATGGGACTTCGCCTTCGGGATTCTAATCGAGTTGTCTGACATACCGGGCTTTCCCAGTCTCGACGTACTCAGCGTGCAGGATACGATGCTCGTCCTTTCGACAGTGCAAGACGATAGCTTTGTCGTGCCGACGCTGCCGGGGGTTCAGATGCCGGGGCAACTCGCGGCCTCACCGCCGCGGACGTTTCCCACGATTGGCACTACGAAAATGCATTTGCAGCCGGGAGTCAGCGTCGCCGCAGTGCTTCCCCTCGCCAACGGCGGAAGTAGTCCGATCCTGAAGACATTGTATTCGGCGGTGGGCCAGTCTGAGTTGCTGATCCAAGCGTCGGTCGCCGACATGAGCAACATCAGTTTCACGGCGTACCTCGATGGCAGTCTGACGATTGCCGGTGGCGGGAGTGACAAACTGGTTCTGGCGGACGTTAACGTGGAATTAGTTGAAACAACTTCGGGCCTCGCGATCGAAGTTTCGGGCGCGGTGATAATTCCATTCAATCATGTGACGCTGCAGGTCAGATGTGCCCTGGCGATCTCAGATGCGTCGATGCAGGCGCTGCTGCAGTTGAAGGCGGAGCAGAACGGACAGGCGAGCGCTCTGCCCGTGACCTTTGGCTTGCCCGGAGCGCCGCTGGATGAGCTCGATATCGAAGTGGGTGTCGACTTTGAACCGCCGGGAGTGGATCTCGGAGTTGAAGGAAAGTTCCACCTCGTGGGTGAGCAGCCCGACGCCAACGACTTCACCATCGTGTTGGATCTCGAGGGTGAGATACCGAATCCGGAGTACCTGGCGACCCATATCCAATCGATCACGATTGCGGAGGTGATTACCGCATGCACCGGAATCGCGGTGACCGACGCGCCGCCAGTGTTGACGGTTATCGAGGCCAGCGACATCTCCATGTATTGGGCTGAAAGCGCGGGCATCGTGTTGCCGGACGGCACGCTCTCGCAGGGCGGTTTTGGTTTCAACGGGTTATTGACGGTGGGCGGATTTACGATGCACGCGGGATTGGCCGTCGGCCCGACTACCGGCGTTTCCGGCGATGCTGAGATGTCGCCGCTCAATCTGGGAGGCGTTTTTTCCCTGACGGGAAATGGCGTCGGTGTGACGGTGAAGCAAGTGCAGGCGGTCGCTGGTGGACCGTGGCAGAATTTGGCTAAGCCACTCGAGCCGGGTTCGACGCTGCCTACGCGCGACTATCAAGTGATTGCACCCGGTGGCGCAATGGTGGCCTTCAACAGTAAGAAATCGCCTTTTCTCGACGTCAGTGCCAAAGCCTCGCTCTTCAATTTTCTAAACGAGGAGATCGAGATCGAGATTCGCGATGACGGTTTTAGCTGGAAACAGTTGCAGAGCATTGGTTCGGTAGTCAGCATCGAGTTTGATTGTGCGGTGAGCGCCGCAACCGGCTTCGCAGCCAGCGCGGCGTTTGATCTGAATATCAAAGGAGACATCGGACCGTTCGATGTGCTCGGGTTTGATTTGGGGACGCTTCATCTGGATATCAGCCTTGCTGCGGCAATGGCTATCACCGTCAATTCCAGCGGTTTCAGTTTGTCGGTGAGCGGCTCGTTTCACTTTGAGGGAGACGAGCTGACGATGCCGGCGCTGACCATCACCGAGAACTTCAAATCGTTCGAAGACCTGCCCGAGGCAATCCTCAAGCACATCGAAGACAAAGCCGAAGAGATCTTCAGCGATCTCTTCAACGAAGCTAATCAGTTGCTGGATGCAGGCCTGAAAGAAGCCGAGGCAATTGGCAGCGCGGCTGAGGCGGAAGCGAAGCAGATTGGCGCTGACGCCGAAGCGACCGCGGAAAAGGTTGTCGCCGGCGCCACCGCTGCGTACGAAGCCGCCCAACAGGATGCCGCGCAGGCGGCAGTGGAGGCGACGAAGATTGAGTGTGATGCGGTGACGATAGCGACGGATGCGGCGGCAGAAGTGGTGAATATTGCCGCTGACGCAAAGAAGGTCGCTGATCAACTGGATGCCGATGCCGTGAGTGTGGTTAAGGCTGCCGCCGGCGTGGTGGACAATATTGGCAAGGCGCTGACGGCCGCGGTGACGCAGTTAAGGGGTGACGCGCAAGCGGTTTTCGACGCCGCGCAGCAAACGGCGATACAGATTGGGAAGGATGCTGGCGTGGCGGTTGCCGCGATCGAAAAATGGGGCTCAGATACTGTTACCGCGATTGCGACGGAAGCCACGCAGATTGTGACTCAGATTGAGCAGGAGACGGAAGAGATTGGGGAAGAGATCGAGCAGAAACTAGCAGCGGCGGCGCAATGGTTGGAGCGGCAGGCGCAGTCGGTTTGGCATGAGGTAAGTAAGTACTAGATTTCAGATTTCAGAATCTGAAATTTGAGATTCGAGATTTGAGATCCGAAATCTCAAATCTGAGATCAAAAAAGAACACAACAAACAAAACGCAAAAACCAATACGACAACCGATGCAACAACCAACAACACATCAGGCGAACCAATATTTGAAAGCGCCAGGATAACCATGAGCAGCAACCTACCGGACACCAGTCTAATGGGTCTCACCGGCGAGCAGGAGATTTTCCTGAACCGTGTGCGACAGGCCGCGGCGCAAAAAATCGCGATGGCCAATCAACAGGCCAGCGTGACTCTTGGAAACGCACGCCAGGCAGCGCACGATACGATTGTCGCCGCTCATAAAAACGCCACGAACCTTCTCTGTCAGAATCTGCAGGGCCTTTACGTCCTGACGGACCAGGGAATCGCGTACGCCGACACGAAAGGGAACTGTGGCGAGACCAGGCCGCTGGCCGCCACACCGTATGTGGCCGTCAATCTTGCCGCGAAACAAGTTTACTGGTCTCGCCTCGTCAGAAGTTCGGACACCAAGCCGGCCGGTAACAGTGAACTGCAACCAGGCCAGGTTGCCATTTACCCGCAACCTTCTTTTCAGGGCCAACCACACGTCCTCGATCAGGGAGCCGTAATCTACGACGACAAGAACGCAGTTGATTTTCTTGGGCCGAACTATCAGATCGGCTCGCTACGCCTGGGACCGGGGACGAACGCGACGTTGTTTGAAAAAATAATGGCTGAAGGTCGCTTTCACCAATTCATGGAAGACGATCCTGATGTGACAAAACTCGGTCTCGATTGGGCGGTCGAGCGTGCCGCTTCGTTTCGTTTTTGCACAGCTGCTCAGGAGTTGATCGTTTCGAACCTGGATGGATCGAACCCAACCAAATTAGCTGGACTACCGGAGGACGCGCCAGCGGTCACGAGCACCGGCGCCGTAGCGTTGGATGATGAAGGTGGTTTGCTGTTCTGGATTGTTCCGACGGGAAAGATTGTGCGCGCGAACCTGGATGGAAGTTCGCCGGTGGTTATTTATACCCTGAACGGTTATGCCAGCGGCTATGGCATCGCGGTCGATACAGTCAGCCACGTTGTGTACTGCTCCGAGCCTTATAGTTCCTGCTATCGCACGGGCTATGACGGTGGCGAGAATGGAATGGTGCCGGCTGATCCCTCGTGGTATCTGGGTGAACAACCTACGACCGAGCCGGCCGAGTTTGATGAGTTGGGCCGGCCGGCCACGATGGTTGTCGCCGACGCTGCGAACCAGCGCTTGCTGACAAGCAACGGGCAGCAAATCTGGCGAATCGATCTTACTGACTACACGTGGCTCCCAAACAATGCGCCTCCGCTCAAGGATTGGGTGACGCTGCTTTACGAATCGGCGTCCATTTGTCGTGGACTTGCATTCGACGTTTCGACGCAGATGCTTTACTGGATCGAAGACAATGTCTTGCGGCGAATGAATGTGAATACAAACCTGGCCGACAGCGACATGACAGACAGCATTGATGACGTTTTTACTTTACAGGGAATCAAAGGCCGGATCTTGGGCTTTGTCCTGGACACGACCACGGAGGCGGCGACGGAAACCGTGATGAACGCGCACGCAGCGCAGCAAGCGGCCCAGGCAAAAGCGAACGAGGCGATCCAGGCTGCCAACGATGCTGCCGCAACGAAAACGCAAACATCTCAGAAGCACCTTGACGACGCCCACCAAACAGCGGCTGGTAACATCGCTGCGGCACAGGCTTCCGCTGCGACTACGCGCGAAACCGAACAAGCAGCCGCACAAGTAAAACGCGTTGCAGCGGCGGCGGCAATCAGCGCGGCGAACGTCGCAGCCGCCGGGGCGAAAGCGAAGGCGACCGGCATTGCGCAGGGCGACATCTCGCAACAACAACAGACATCCGACCAGCAAAAAGCTCAAGCTCAGGCAAGCCTGGACGCGGCTCGACAGCAGTTACAGAATACGTAAGGTCCCTGGCTCAGGTCTCAAGTTTCGGGTCTTAGGTCTCAAGTTTCAAATCAGCGCTCTTTCAGGTCTCAGGAAAGGTCCGAAGGGCCGAAATGAAATAGCCCCGACCGTAAGGTCGGGGTGAGAGTCAAAAATAATTGAGGCCCGCAGGCCGACACATTTCGGTGCCGGTCCTGCGGACCTCTAAATCTCGTCCAACATTCGCCACCACGACCTGACGGTCGTGGCTATTGGATGCCGGCCCTTTTGGCCTTCGCTGAGACCTGAAACTCAAGCGCTGACCTGAGACTTATGTTTTCGACCGAAGCGCTCACCGCCTGGCGCGAACTGCTGGGCGAGGAATATGTGACCACCGATAAGTCGCAGCTCGCCGCAGTTGAAACCGCGACCTTCCCGACCTCAGAAAAAGTTCCCGCCATCATTCGTCCCGGCACACGCGAGCAGGTGCAGGAATGTTTGCGCATTGCCAATCGTTTCCATACACCCATCTATCCGATCAGCGCCGGCAAGAATTGGGGCTACGGTTCGCGCGTGCCCGCGCACGATGGCTGTGTCTTGCTGGTTTTGGATCGCCTTAAGAAGATTCGCGATTACGACGAGCAGCTCGCCTACATCACAGTCGAACCGGGCGTGACTTTCGCTGAAGCAAATCAGTTTCTGCGGGCCCGCGGTTCAGACCTGATGCTGAACTCGCCAGGCAGCACCGCTGACGCCAGCATCATTGGCAATGTTGTGGAAAGAGGAATCGCCGGCGGCCTTAACGGCGAGCGCGCCGAGCAGGTTTGTGGTCTTGAAGTGGTGTTGCCAAACGGCGATTGTATTGCCACGGGTCTTGATCGTTTCGCGAATGCGACGGCTGGAAAAGTATTTCCCGATGGCTTCGGTCCTGGCCTTGATGGTCTCTTCATCCAATCAAATCTGGGGATCGTGACGAAGCTGACGCATTGGCTAACACCGTTGCCGAAGTTCTATCAGTACTTCTCGTTCGCCATCAAAAGCGCAGACAAGCTTGCTGCATTGGTTGAAACGCTGCAGGCAATCAAACGCGAGCACCTGATCGAAACCAGTATCGGGCTTTACAACGCATTCAAGATCCTGAGTTATTCGCGACGCTTTCCCACCTCTTCCCCAGCAGACCGGACGCTGGAGCTGAGAGCTACGAGTGACGAATTCCGATCACCGCTCGAAGGGTTCGCCTGGTTCGGTGAGGCTGCGGTTACCGCACCGGATGAAAAAATCGGAGCGGCGCTGCTTGAGCTCGTGAAACAAAGACTTGCCGGTGCAGTCGATCAGTTAGTTGTTAAAGAGATAATGGCGGAAAACCCGCTGGTCGGAACTTCGCTCGAAACGAATCTCAGTAGCATCTACTGGCGAAAAGAAAATCCCCCATCCGGAAAACCGGATCCGGACAAGGATCGTTGCGGCCTGATTTGGCTGTGTCCGGTAGCGCCATTTCGCGGAGAGAGCGTTGCTCAGTGCGTTTCGATGATTGAAAGGGGGATGGCTGCGCTTGAGTTTGAGCCGATCATCAGCGTGCAATTTCATTCGCCGCGCGCCGCGCGAGTGATTGCTTCGATTGTTTATGACCGCGATCAACCAAAAGCCGACTTGCGCGCCCTCGCTTGTCACGATGGGCTGATGACGGAGCTGGCCCTCAAAGGTTTCTATCCGTATCGCCTCAGCACCCAGGGATTGAAGGTGAGAAGACCGGAGAGTGAGGCCCACGCCACATTCTTGAGAAAGATAAAAGACGCTCTCGATCCAAACGGCATCCTGGCTCCCGGCAGATACGTGTAGGGGCGGCACTCCGTGGCCGCCGAAGGGTATCGGGTGTCAGGTGTCGGGTTTCGGGTTTCAGGTGTCGGGGTTCCGCGTTCTCTTCCACCGACACCTGGCACCCGATACCAGATACCCTTCGCCGGCCACGGAGTGCCGCCCCTACAATACGATGCGCGATTCCTCAAGTTCCTGCGCCAACCCCTTCCAGCCGTGCATGCGGGCGATGGTTGCCGCGGTCGATAAGTTTTCATCAATCCGCGCCAGCAAACGTTTGAGGCAACCTGACTCGTGAATCGCGCCGGCTAGCTCCTTCCAAGAGTCGGTGTCCAACCTGCCTTCGACCTGCGAAAGCGCGCGGCAGCGTTCCCATTTCTCTCGACCCACGCCATCCAATTCAATCTCTACCGCGGTTTGATTTTCAGTAAGCACATCAAGGTGGGCGTCCTGAATATCGTCCAACACGCGCCACGAAACCGCGAAATTATTTATGATGCGATACAAGTCCTCTCCGGCGTCAACACCGCACAACCCTTGACCCAAGAGACGCGGAACGAGTGTGCAGATTGCAAATTGTTCCGAGAAGCGCCCGCAGTATTCATCCAGATTCGCAGAACGCTGGGCATTCTCGTGAGAAGTTAAGTACCGGCGGAAATGTTCCGCAACCAGATCATGCGGGATGCCCATCAGTTGGCAGAGCGCAATGCTTGCGCTTTGAAATCTCTGCCAGGCTATCGTGCGAAGCTGCAAACGGAGCAGGTCGACGCTTAACTGGCCATCACTCAAATGATCGTCCCACAAGTGTAGAAATAACGACATCGCGTGGGATGTTGTTGCCGTCGCCAGTATTTCAACAGAGGCTGCAACGTCAGTTGTCGCCAAATGCAGAAAAGACCAGACCGGGACATAGAACAGGCTGTAAAAGTTTTGGTCACCACCCGAATAGGCTTTCAGAGTCGCGCGCGCCTCTGCCACGAGCGGCGTGGGCAGCTCGGAAACCAATGCGATTAGACTGTCGTTAAGCGACTCCTGCAACCGCCGGACTTCAGGCGGCATTGTGACGGAGCCAAATTTGATCGCAGTGAACTCGGTGCGATGTTTGATCAGGAGGGGGCTCTCGAAGTCATTCATGATGGTGGCTTGTTTGGTTCAAAGGATATCTTATCAGCGTAGTGCTTAAGAAGCGCGCAAAGGCAAGGGGCTGAGAGTAAAGGGCTGGAGCTAAGAACAAGGGCTATGCTTTGCACTTAGCGTTCTTTTCTCCCTCGAAATCGTTTTCCTTCCGGTAGTGCCCTAATCTGGAGTGCGGTGGCAAGCGAAGCGCGACACCGCTTTCGATGGCCGTCACATTTGCTCAAGATCGATCCAAAGCGCCGTCGCCGCTTCGCTCTGCCGGCGCACTTCAAATTAGGGCGCTACCCACCTTCCGCAAAACTTGTCACTTCGCGGTCTTCTTGTTAGTATCCGCAACCAATGGAATTTACAGAGAAAGCCCGGATCATGGACAGCGCGCGCATCAATCGCGCATTGGCGCGGCTGGCCTCGGAAATTGTCGAAGAAAATCATGGCGCGGGCGACCTTTACCTGATCGGTATCAGGCGCCGCGGTGTGCCTTTGGCCGAACGCATGGCGGACAAGATCGCCGATCTGGAAGGCGAGCGGCCGCCCGTGGGAATTCTGGATATCACGCTGTATCGTGACGATCTCTCGACGGTGGGCGTGAAGCCAATCGTCAATCGCACCGACCTGCCCGGCGACATTGAGAACCGTAACATTGTGTTGATTGACGACGTGCTCTACACCGGACGCACCGTGCGCGCCGGCATCGATCAACTAATTGATTTCGGCCGGCCCCGACGCGTGCAGCTTGCCGTCTTAATCGATCGCGGTAAGGAACATCGCGAGTTGCCGATTCAAGCCGACTACATCGGAAAGCTGGTGCCGACGAAAAAGAGCGAAATCATAAAAGTCATGCTCACTGACTTTGACGAAGAAGAAGGGGTCGTCATCGTTGAACGACCGGCTGCGGAAGCAGCGTAACGGGCGGCCAGCGTTGGCCGCCTTTTTAGTGTCTGGTGGTAACGCAAACTGTTAGTTTGCGACTTGTTCTTAAAGTGATTTGAGCAGACGGTCGGCGCAAACTAATAGTTTGCGTTACATCAAATGGTCGCAACCACATCACTGAAGCATCTGCTGGGAATTCGCGAGTTAACGCCCGCGCAGATAATCGGGCTGCTCGACACGGCGGAGTCTTTTCTCGATATTTCCAAGCGTCAGATAAAAAAAGTACCGGCGTTGCGCGGGCGCACCGTGATTAACCTTTTCTTTGAAGCCTCCACCCGTACTCGCACTTCCTTTGAGATAGCTGCAAAACGTCTGTCCGCAGATGCGATCAATATCAGCGTTTCAACTTCCAGCGTCTCCAAGGGCGAAACATTGCTCGACACCGCCCGCAACCTGGAGGCGATGGCGCCGGATTGCATCGTGATTCGTCATTCTGCGGCCGGCGCGCCGCAACACCTGGCCCAGGTCTGTAACGCTGCGATCGTCAATGCCGGCGATGGCGCGCACGAACATCCAACCCAGGCGCTGCTTGACGCTTTGACGATCAGGGAACGAAAGGGCCGCATTGAGGGGTTGCGGGTCGCAATTATCGGAGACATTTTGCATTCGCGGGTTGCGCGTTCGAACATTCATCTGCTGACAAAGCTCGGCGCCACCGTTAGTGTCGCCGGCCCTGGCACCCTCGTGCCGGCTGAGTTTTCCGGACTGGTGGAGCAGGGAGTCCGGCTTGAACGCCGGATCGAAGACGCGATCGAAGGCGCGGATGTAGTTATGATCTTGCGGATTCAACGGGAACGACAAACTGCTGCGTTTTTTCCTTCGATGCGGGAATACGCAATTCACTACGGACTGCATCCCGATCACTTGCAGCGGGCGGCGCCGGAAGCAATTGTCATGCATCCGGGACCGATTAACCGCGGCATCGAAATTTCTTCGGAGATAGCCGACGGCGGGCGTTCGTTGATTCTCGATCAAGTGGCTAACGGCGTCGCGGTGCGTATGGCAGTGCTTTACCTGCTGGCCCGCGGCACGTCGGACGCTGAGAAGGAAGAGAGCAGCCGGCCCAAAGAGGAGACGGGGTCGGGTCGAAGGATTTTCATTTCAGAAGATTCCGACGACGTGTAGGAGAGACATTCTTGTCTGTCCCAGGTCCTTAAGAGAGACAGGCAGGAATGCCTGTCCTACGTGATGAGAATATGCGTTTACTGATTGCCAACGGTCATGTGATCGATCCCGCGAACGGAGTCAACGCGGGCAAGAACGTTTTCATCGAAGACGGCCGCGTAGTTGATCTGCTCGGTTACAACGACGGTGTGCCGGAAGGTTGTGAGGTCTTCGAGGCGTCGGGATTGATTGTCGCGCCGGGCTTCATCGACATGCATGTGCACCTGCGCGAACCCGGGCAGGAATACAAAGAGACGGTCGCTAGTGGCGCGGCCGCCGCGGTTGCCGGAGGCTTCACCAGCGTTTGCGCCATGCCGAATACCGATCCGGTGAATGACAATCCGGCGGTGACACGGTTCATCATTGAGCAGGCGGAGCACGCGGGGCTGGCGAATGTGTTTCCCATCGGCGCGATCACTAAATCGTTGCACGGAACCGAGCTGGCAGAGATGGGCGAGATGAAAAACGCCGGCATCGTTGCCGTCTCCGATGACGGCCGCCCGGTGCCGACGGCCGGAATGATGCGGCGCGCGATGGAGTACGCGCGCGGGTTTGATCTGCCGCTGGTCGATCATTGCCACGATCATTCCCTGGGCGCCGGCGGAGTAATGCATGAGGGCCATTGGTCCCTGGTGCTGGGCCTGAAAGGGATGCCGGCCGCGGCCGAGGACATGGATGCGGCGCGCGATTGTTTGCTGGCTAAACTGACCGGCGCTCGCGTTCACCTGGCCCACGTTTCGACAATCGGCGCGATCGAGATTGTGCGACGGGCGAAGGAAGCAGGACTGCGACTGACGTGCGAAGTAACGCCGCACCATTGGAGCCTGACTGATGAGGCAGTGCAAAACTACGAAACCAATACGAAGATGAGTCCGCCCTTGCGCAGTCGCGATCATCTCGAAGCGATCCTCGCTGGCTTGCGCGACGGCACCATCGACGCGATTGCCACGGACCATGCGCCGCACCACGCTGATGAGAAGGCTTTGGAATACGACGATGCGCCATTTGGAATCACCGGCCTGGAAACTGCGGTGGGCCTGGCGTTTGAAAAGTTGGTGCAACCGGGAATTATTTCATTGCAACGGCTGGTGGAGTTGTTTTCACTAAATCCTGCGCGGATTTTTGAATTGCAGGGGCGAGGTGAATTGCGACCGGGCGCGCATGCCGACATCACGATTCTTGATCCGGAGTTGAACTGGACCTTCGATGTGGCAAAGTCAAAATCGAAGAGTCGCAACACGCCGTTCAATGGGTGGAGCTTTCGCGGCGCCGCCGTCTGCACGATAGTAGGAGGCCGCATAGTCCATCTGCATCCTGAGTACGCGCGGATTATTGAAGCGAAGAACCAGGAAGCGCTGGTGGGTTAGCGGGGGCAAAGAGCAAGGGGCAAAGCGCAAAGAGCAAAAAACCGCTTCGCACTTTGCCCTTAGCTCCTTGCCCTTAGCGCTTCGCCACTGGCAAAAAAGAAACCCGTTGCGCTCTCCCCTTCGCAACGGGTTTCTTTGCGATCGCCTGCTTACGTTGTAACCGGGGCGACCGATCTTAAGATTTCAGATTTCTGATTTCAGATTGCAGATTTTAAGAGCTGTAATTCAAGCGCTACGGCAGCCGTGAAATTGATACGTCCTCATCCTTTCAATCTGCACCCTGCAATCTGAAATCCGCAATCGAAAATCGGGAACCCGCCCGCGCTCTCCCCTTCGCAAACGGGCTCCCGCTGCACCGACAACCGCCCGGTTGCCGATCTGGTCAGAAACGGTCGCACATCTCTTGTCTCTTATGGAGTGCGTCCCATTTCAATTCCCTCACAGCACTATCAAAAGCTCCTTTTGAGCTCTCAAACCTGCTAATTCTCAAAGAGCCAATGTCAATATCAATCCCGACGCTCGGCCGATCTAAAACAGGCGTATCCGACCTCGCAGACTGTTTTAGCAACGACCGTGCCAGCACGACCCATGGAATAGGTCAGCTCCAAAAACCCGTCAATTCCTTCGGTACTGGCCGATTGTTTCGCGCCATCCGGAGCCAACACAGCGCACGCAATAGACGATGTGCGTTGCGGTTGAAATGCATTGCACGATATGGAGTAATGCAGCGGTAGAGTTTTCCGCGCGCCCTACCGCCGGTTCTGCTAGATGATTTTCTATTCAGCCAGACGTTGGTGGGTTAGAATGCCGCGCACACCATTTCTTCCGGGAAAGGATTCCTGAATGCGAACCGTTTTATCAGTTCTCCTGATCATCCTTGTGTTTGGCGTGAGCGCCGTCGTGGCCCAGAAACGCAATATCACTGAGAAAGATTTATTCAATTTCGTCTGGCTGGGCGATCCGCAGGTTTCGCCGGACGGCGCGCGCGTGGCGTTTGTGCGCATCACGGTCAATGAGAAGAAGGACGGCTACGTCACTTCGATCTGGACGGTGTCGCCGGCAAGTGGCGAGACGCATCAGCTAAGCAGCGGGCCGCGCGATTCAACGCCACGTTGGTCGCCTGATGGCAAGTACCTGGCGTTTGTGCGGGTGACTGAGAAAGACGGACGGCCCGATCTGCCGCAGCTCTTCATGTTAGCTATGGCCGGCGGCGATTCTTTTCAGTTTACGAAGATCGCGCGCGGCGCAAGTCAGCCGCAATGGTCGCCGGACGGTAAGTTGATCGCGTTTGTCAACAATGCCAATCCGGAAGATTTAGCCAAGGAAAAAGAGAGCCAGGAAGGCAAACCCAGTCCCGCGCCCGCCACCCTGCCAGCCGCGGCGGCGTCTCCTGTTGCGAGTCCCAGCCCGTCTCCGGCTGCGGGAAAAGCTGCGGATGAAAAACGGGAAAGTGATGTTCGCGTCATCACGCGCGCGGTGTATCGGGCCAACGGCGCAGGGTATTTAGATCCAAAGCATCCGCAACACATCTGGGTGGTTCCCGCGCCGCACAGTTCCGATGAGAAGGTCACGCCGCGGCCGTTAACTTTCGGAAAACTTGACGACAGTAACATCACCTGGGCCCGTGATGGTTCGCAGATTTACTACGTCGCCGACCAATCAGACGAGCCTTATTATGAGTCGCCGCAGACGGATATCTTCTCAATCAGTGTTTCGGGAGGACGGCCAATTAAGTTAACTACAATCGACATGGATACGGGCGGATTCGCCCTCAGTCCCAGCGGGAAGCAAATCGCATTCACCGCGCAAACCAGCAAGCCAATTAACTCGTACACGCAGCCTGACCTTTGGGTGATGGAGGTAGCGCCTGACGCAAAGCCGAGAAATCTGACAGCGGGATTTGACTATGACGTCGGCGCCGGAGTTGGTGGCGACAACGCGC
Organism: Blastocatellia bacterium; assembly: GCA_034665305.1. Classification (GTDB taxonomy): domain Bacteria; phylum Acidobacteriota; class Blastocatellia; order Pyrinomonadales; family Pyrinomonadaceae; genus DASXRU01. Next base: position 292,452 of record JAXDFZ010000024.1, read on the forward strand.
CACCGCGAGCCGGCGGAGGCAACTTGCCGGTTTGGTCCGCCGACGGCCGCAGCATCATTCACGTCTACGCGAAGGAAGGACAGGCGAACCTGGCATCGTTCGCAGTGACGAACGGCAAGGAAACCTCCCTGACTCGAGGCGATCAAGCGGTACTGAACTTCCGGGCAATTCCCGGAACTGCAAAACTCGTCTATTCGGTTTCCACTCCGACCCGGATCGGTGACCTCTTTTGGCTGGATAGAGCGGGAGGAGAAGCGAAACAGATCACGCATCTGAACGACGAGTTGTTCGGGCGCCTGAATCTAACGGAGCCGGAATCGATTTGGTACAAGAGTTTTGACAGCAGGCGCGTGCATGCCTGGATTCAGAAACCGCCCAACTTCGATCCGGCGAAAAAGTATCCGCTGATATTGAACATTCATGGCGGTCCTCATACGGCGTACGGTTTTGTTTTCGATCATGAGTTTCAGTGGATGGCGGCGAGGGGCTATGTCGTCCTTTATCCCAATCCGCGCGGCAGCACGAGTTATGGTCAGGAGTTCGGAAACATCATTCAGTATCACTATCCAGGTGACGACTACAAAGATCTGATGTCAGGCGTGGATGAAGTTATCCGGCGCGGTTACATCGACACGAAAAGACTGGGAGTAACCGGCGGCAGTGGCGGGGGTTTATTGACCAATTGGACCATCGGTCAGACTACGCGGTTCGCCGCGGCAGTTTCGCAGCGTGACATCGCGAGCTGGTCTGATTGGTGGTATTCCGCGGACTTTGTGCTGTTCCAACCTTCGTGGTTCAAGTCCCCGCCGTTTGAAGATCCGGAAGACTATCGCATCCGTTCGCCGCTGACTTACATCAAGAATGTCACGACGCCATTGATGTTGATTCTAGGCGAAGCGGATTACCGCACGCCGCCGGGCGCCGGCGGGGAGGAAATGTTTCGCGCGCTGAAGTACCGCAAAATACCGACGGTGATGGTGCGCTTCCCGAACGAGTCGCATGAACTCTCGCGATCGGGCCAGCCCTGGCATCGCATTGAGCGACTGCAACACATCGTCGGCTGGTTTGATAAATGGTTGATGGGCGTGGCGAAGCCGGAATACGACGTGGCGCAATAGCCGTTTGCGAGGTGAAGTATGGCGAGTGACGAACAACAAATTCGCGAAGTGATTGCCACGTGGATGAGCGCAACCGCGGCGGGCGATCTGGCTCAGATCCTGAAACTCATGGATGAAGACGTCGTGTTCCTGGTGATGGGCCAACCGCCCATGCGCGGACGCGACGCCTTCGCGGTGGGATTCAAGAAGGCGCTGGAAAAGTTCAAAATCGAATCAACCAGCAACATTCAGGAAATTGAAGTTACCGGAGATTGGGCCTACTGCTGGAACGATCTACAGGTAACGATGACTCCGCACGATGAAGGAGAGCCCACGGTTCGTCGCGGCAACGTCCTGAGTGTGTTTCGCAAGAGCCAGGAAGGGAACTGGGTGCTGTTCCGGGATGCGAATCTGTTGGGGGGTTGAAGTGCAAGGCAAACGCCAGGCAAGCGCCGAAGGTGCGAAATGTAATAGCCTGGGCCACCGGCCTACGGCTGGGCCAAAGCAACCATCTCATTAGCACCTGACTTCAGTCAGGTGTTTACAGGCCCGACTCTGAGCGCCAACCGTTTTAACGGTTTCCCTCTTCGCGCCATTCAAGGCCGTATCTCTTAACGAATATTCGAACTCTTCATTGAAGGTTTTCTTGTGGTGATGCTCTTTTTGAGCCGCAATGTATGCAGCCACCCGATTAACCTGTGAATGTGAAACGGAAAACGCTCCGTAACCGCGGCCCCATGAGAATCTTCCCCGCAAGAGTCTTTTCTCGTTTATCCAATGAGAAGAACTTCCTTTTAACAGCTTCACTGCATCCTCGATAGCCATGTTCGTAGGCAAGTCAATCAGAGTATGTACGTGTTCCGCGTTGAAGTAATTGATCTTCATATAGATTCCTTTTTCCTTCGCGTAACCAGTCAGAAACCCCGAGCCCTTCACGGCCGCCGGCTTTGTTAACATGGGCTCGCGGTCAAGAGTGGTCCAAATCAGGTGGAGCCAGCAGCGGGAGTAGGAATGCAGTGACATGTTGCATAGTCTCCTTCGGTATATTTGACTCCTGGTTTTTATCATGCAGATGCTATCGGATGAGAGTGTCGGCCGTGAGAAACCGTTGAAACGGTTTTGCCACAGTGTTTGCATTGGATCACCTGACTGAAGTCAGGTGCTAATGAGAGGGTTTGAGTGTGGCCTTAGGCGGCATTTGTTAGGGTTGAATCGCTGTAGGCGAGTCTATGGACGGTTACCAGCGTTCTTGCTTCTAACCCCTAACTGAAGTCACTTCCTATTGAAATGGTTTGGACTGTTGCCAGTCTTGTGAGGGACTAAATCAATTCAGAAGGCGTGAGATGCGTTCACATATCTAACTTCTTCGTGAGGGCAAATGCAAAAACTTCAATGGCCACGGTTGCTGATGATTGGCGCGATAGTCTTAATGACTGGTTCGGCGTTTCTGTCCAGGGCCAGTAATACGATTGATCCCTCTGCAGGCGTGCCGGGCGTGGCGCAACAACCACAGGCCAATAGCGCTCAGCAAGAGAAGCTGGTGGGAACCTGGCAGGGAGTTCTTGAAGCTGGTACCGCGAAACTCCGTCTGGTGTTGAAAGTTGGAAAGCAACCTGATGGAACGTTGAAAGCCTTGTTGGACAGCCCCGATCAGGGTGCGACCGATATGTCCCTTGATTCCATTGCCCTGACGGGAACTTCAGTTCGTTTTAAAATGACATCGCCTGCGGCGGCCACTTACGAAGGCCAGCTCTCCGCTGACGGCTCTGAAATATCGGGCAATTGGATACAGGCAGGACAACGGTTCCCACTTAATTTCGAGCGCTCCGTCAAGAAGGCAAGCGGAGATCCGAACGCGCCAAAAGCAGAGGGCCCTAAATTAGAAAAAGTAGATGCCGGAGGCCACAAGCTAAATTTTCTAACGGCTGGAAGCGGCGGCCCAACCGTCATTCTCGAAGGAGGATTTGGCGCCGGCATCGCATCCTGGACCACGGTGCTCGGAGAGATCGCTAAGTTCACACGCGTAGTGGCCTATGATCGTGCCGGGTTGGGTCAATCGGAACCGGGGCCGAAGCCGCGCACTGCGATGCAGTTCGCCAGGGAGTTACATACTGCGTTGCAGAACGTGGGCATCAAACCACCGTACGTTTTGGTGGGACACTCGATGGGCGGCATCACAGTTCGGGTGTTCGCAGATATGTATCCGCAGGAAGTCGCGGGTTTGGTGTTAGTCGATCCGTCGCAGGAGTCGTTTAATGATTGGCTGAAGACGCACCCCTCGTCTGTGATGAAGGAGGCGGAGGCCCAAATCAAAAATGCGTCGGAGGGGATTATGTTTCAGTAGTTTTGTGCAAAGCCGCGCTTTATCATGTGACAGGTATTGAAATAGAGACCTGTGTGCGAGAAACCCTTGAGATGGTTTGCCAGATTGTGCATTTCCGATCACCTGACTGACTGAAGTCAGGTGCTAATGAGATGGGCGGCTCCTTTTCGAAAGGTAAATGCATACGGAATCCCTGCTCCCACCCTTTGCGCCAAACTCGTTTTCGATTATTGTCTCCGCATGCCGAAAACTATTCTTTTCATTCTCGCACTGATTACTGTGTCTGCGACCGCAGCCTTTGCCGCGCCGCAAACGATGCGGCTGGACTATTACCACACGGGCACGGCGTCCCAGGAATTGTTCAGCGTCGATCGCGTCGTCATTGAACCCCTCCCGTGGCCGGGCGATATGACGAAGGCGATCGATTACACCAACCTTGGGAAGTACTTCTTCGAAGTTCGCGATCAAAAAACCAAACAGGTGCTGTACTCGCGCGGCTTCGCCTCAATCTACGGTGAATGGGAGACGACTGATGAAGCGAAGGCGATGAGCCGCACGTTCAGTGAATCCTTGCGCTTTCCAGCTCCCACTGCACCGGTTGAGATCGTGTTGCGGAAGCGAGACGCCAAGAACTTCTGGGTCGAGATTTGGACCACGGTTATCGATCCCAAAGACATGTTCGTGGATCGTTCGAAACAGAGCGCCTCTGCGCGGCTGATTCCGATTCAGAAAATGGGCGACCCGGCGACCAAAGTTGACTTCCTGATCATTGGCGACGGTTACACTGCACGGGAGTTGAAAAAGTTTGAAGCCGACGCGCGCCGTTTGACTCAGGTACTTTTCAAAACGTCTCCATTCAAAGAGCATCGCCGGGACTTTAATGTGTGGGGTTTGTGTCCGGCTGCGGGCGAAAGCGGAATTTCGCGGCCTTCCACCGGGATCTATCGAGACTCGCCGGTGGGAACGACTTACGACGCTTTCGGGTCCGAGCGTTACGTGTTGACGTTTGACAACCATGCGCTACGCCGCGTGGCCCAGCACGCGCCTTATGAATTCATTGAGGTGCTGGCTAACAATCGGACGTACGGCGGTGGCGGAATCTTTAACCTCTACAGCACGGTGGCCGCCGACAACGGTTTTGCGAATTACGTGTTCGTCCATGAGTTCGGCCATCACTTTGCGGGGCTCGCCGACGAGTATTACACCTCGCCGGTGGCGTATGCTGCGGCGGCCGAACGCACGGAACCGTGGGAGCCGAATGCGACGGCGTTGCTCGATCCGCAGGCGCTTAAATGGAAAGACCTGGTCAAGCCCGACACCCCGCTTCCTACGCCATGGAATAAGGCCGTTTATGAACGCGACTCGCGCGCCTATCAGAAGCGGCGTGGGCAACTACGCGCGGACAAGCGGCCGGAGAGCGAAATGGAAGCTCTGTTTCGCGAAGTGCAAACGCACGAGGACGCCATGTTTCGGGCCGAAAAGTATTTCGGCAGGGTCGGCGCGTTCGAGGGTGCGATGTATGAAGCCAAGGGCTATTACCGGCCGGAGGTGGATTGCATAATGTTTTCGCGCACCGATCACTTCTGTGCTGTGTGCCGCCGTGCGATCGAACGGATTATTGGGCTGTATTCTCACTAGGGGCTAAGGCCAACGTCCAAAGTCCAACGTCCAAAGCAGAACCCGTACGATGCACGTTAACTTTGGACGTTGGACGTTGGACTCATCGCACGTAGGCAGGGAAGACGAGCGGTATGATGGTGAACAGGCTGTGAATGGAATCCTCCGCACCGTTCTCGAATTGCTTCTGCATTTTATTGAAAGGGTATACGAAGTTTCCCTCATTGAAACAGACACACCACTGGCCCTCTTTGTTATGCCAGTAGCCGCCGTAACACTTGATGATGCACTCGCCAAGATATGAACCCAGCACGTCGACCAATTTCGCAATCATGCCGTCATCGGTTTCCGGTCTGAGCCGCTGTCGCTCTACAAATCCGTCCAGCCAAGCCACTGATTCCGACGTGTAGCCGAAATCGATGCCACTGATCGGTCCCATTTTCATCACGACGAGTTCCGCGTTCAGCCTGATGTTTTCGTCCATCATTATTCAGTTCCTCGCTAGATAATCACGGCTTCGATCAGGAAGTGTAACATCGCTGTGCGAGCGGGCCTTCCGCTTTGCCAGCCAAAGGGTTTATCGTAAGCACTTCAAAAATTAAAAAGTCGAGGGAGATAATCATGGTCAACGTAGGGTTATTTGTGAGATTAGAAGCAAAGCCGGGCAAGGAAGAGGCGGTCGAGAGTTTTCTCAACGGCGGACTGCCGCTGGTTAACGAAGAGCCGGCGACAATCGCATGGTTTGCGATCCGCCTCGGACCTTCAACGTTCGGTATTTTCGATGCTTTCCCCGACGATGCCGGACGGGCAGCACATCTGTCAGGGAAAGTGGCAGCGGCGCTTATGGCCCGGGCCGATGAGCTGTTCTCGTCGCCGCCCGCAATTGAGAAATGCGACGTGCTTGCGTCGAAGCTTCCGTAAGCGCGCAACGCTCAGCGCAAAGAACGAGGGGCAAAGCGAAAAGAGCTAAGAGCGAAGAAAGCGCTTTGCACTTTGCTCTTAGTCCTTCGCGGCCGCAAGCTATGGATTGGACAATAGCCACCATTGAAACACAACGCATCGCCCTTCGCTCGATCGGAGAGGATGACGTGGACGCGCTCTACACCATATTTTCGAACGTCGAGGTGATGCGGTATTGGAGCACGCCGCCCATTCCCGATCGAGAGGCCGCAGTCCAACTGTTAAAAGGAATACACGACAGCATACAGCGCCGGGAGATATTGAAGTGGGGTGTCGCAACACGCGCAGACAATGCTTTGATTGGGACGATCACTCTGTTCAATTTATCGTTCACTCATCGACGGTGCGAAATTGGCTACTGCCTGGGCCGTGATCACTGGGGGAAAGGCTACATGCACGAAGCGCTGGAGACTGTTCTCAAGCATGCGTTCGAAGTTCTCGACCTGCACCGGATTGAGGCGGACGTGGATCCGCGAAACCAGAACTCCGTACGCATGCTGGAAAAACTGGGGTTTCAACGCGAAGGATACTTGCGTGAGCGCTGGCAAGTTGCCGGCGAAATTCAGGATGCGTTCTTTTACGGCTTGCTGCGACCCGAGTGGCAGGCGACTTACAAATCCATTTAGCATATGATTACGTATATCGGTTTGAGGAGTTACAGATATGCGTAGAAAATCTTTTCTTATTTCAGGAGTTTTGCTGATGATTACCACAATGGCTTGCAACGCCGCGGCTTCGGTGACCCGCATTCCCGATCCCGCTGTCGATATTCCCCTGGCCACCGCGAAAGGCCAGCAGGTAGCGGTTCTTGCCGGCGGATGTTTTTGGGGCGTCGAGGCAGTCTTTGAGCATCTGAAGGGAGTTAGCGACGTCAAATCCGGCTATGCCGGCGGAGCGGCGCGCACGGCCAATTACGAAAAGGTCAGCATGGGCAACACCGGTCATGCCGAATCAGTGCGCATCGTTTACGATCCATCGCAGATTTCCTACGGCCAATTGCTGAAGGTGTTCTTCTCAGTTGCGCACGATCCTACGGAATTGAACCGGCAGGGCCCGGACACCGGCACCCAATATCGTTCCGCAATTTTCTATGCCAACGACGACCAGAAGCGAATTGCGCAGGCCTACATAGAACAACTCAACAAGGCGAAGGTCTTCAGCGCAGATATCGTGACGCAGGTCGCGCCGCTCGACGCTTTTCATGACGCCGAAGACTATCACCAGAACTACCTCGAGCATCACCCCGACCAGCCCTATATCGTGATCAACGATATTCCCAAGGTCGAGAATTTGAAGAAGGAATTTCCGGAGTTATACAAAGCGAAGTAGTTATGAGTAGGACAGACATTCTTGTCTGTCCGGGTCGGAAAGAGGACAGGCAGGAATGCCTGTCCTACAAGTCGGTCGAGGTTAATAAGTGCCTGCTCGCATGCCCGCCGTTTTCTTCGGCCACGGCAATCCCTTAAACGCGTTACTGAAGAACTCGTACACGGACGGGTGGCAGCGGATCGGCAAAGCGATTCCAAAGCCGCAAGCCATCCTGTGTATTTCAGCGCACTGGTATCTGCCTGGCGTTGCCGTTACAGCGATGCCGGCGCCGCGCACGATTCATGACTTTGGCGGATTTCCGCGCGAGCTTTACGAAGTCGAGTATCCCGCGGCCGGTAGCCCGGATCTGGCAAACCGCGTTCGCGACCTGCTACAGCCTTCGTCAGTTGAACTCGATCATTCCTGGGGATTGGATCACGGCACTTGGTCCGTTCTCGTTCATGTGTTTCCACAGGCGAATATTCCCGTCGTTCAGCTAAGCATCGATGAGGCGCAGCCGGCTGAGTTTCATTACGAACTTGGCAAGCGGTTGGCGCCGTTGCGCGACGAAGGCGTCTTTATCATCGGCAGCGGCAACCTTGTTCACAATCTGCATACCTACGCGTGGGGCCGGCATGAAGTGCAACCTTTCGATTGGGCCGTGCGCTTTGAAAAGCAGGCGCGGGAATTAATGCTGCAGGGCAATGATGGGCCACTCGTCAATTACGAAACGTTGGGGCGCGATGCGATGCTGTCAGCCCCAACTCCGGATCACTATCTGCCGCTACTGTATATCCTCGCTTTGCGCCGGCCCGATGAGACCGTCAGTTTCCCCGTGGAAGGATTCGACGGCGGGTCAATTTCGATGCTGACCGTGCAGATTGGCTGAGTCCCTGTCAGAACCGCCTGCGGTAGCGGGCGGGCCCGTTTCTCAACAATCCGCGATCGACAGGCCCACCCGCTACCGCAGGTGGTTCTGACAGTCTGCAAGTTTCGCCACGCTTTCCGTTCAATTCCCAGGAACGGATTAAACTCTCAAAGAGGCGGAGCGAATCATGAAAACCTACTTTTTAATTGCTATCGTAACCATTATGTCGGCACTGCCGGGCTGTGCCGTGCCGACCAGCGCCGTCGGTCCGGTGCGCCCGCCGGGTTGGATATTGCCGCTGCCACCGACCATGCGCCCGTTCCGCTCAGAGGCGGAACTCGCCGCATATCTGCGAGAGCTGGCTGAACAGCAAAAGCGCGAACAGTCGCGCCGCGCCAAAGAAAACCAGTCTGCCACCGGCTTGTTCACTGCCGAGGCCCCTGCCTCCATTGCGGCACGAGCTGCAGAGGAATCCGTCACCAACACACAGCACGCCGGAGTCGATGAAGGCGGTATCGTCAAACTTCACGGCGACCATCTGGTAGTGCTGCGCCGCGGCCGCCTCTTTACCGTAAAGGTCGGTTCCGGGGCGTTGGAGCCAATCTCGGCCATCGATGCGTTTGGTCCGGACATCGATCCAGCGGGCACCTGGTACGACGAAATGCTGGTGTCCGAGGATACGATTGCTGTGATTGGCTACAGCTACTCGCGCGGCGGCACCGAAGTTGGGCTGTTCAATATCGATCGCGCCGGGCGCCTGGGATATCGCTCCACTTATCACCTGCGGTCGAACGACTATTATTCGTCGCGCAACTATGCCAGCCGGCTAGTCGGCAACAAACTGATTTTCTACACGCCGCTTTATTTGAATCCAAATGCGGCCAGTCCCTTCGATGGTTTTCCCGCCGTCCGTAAATGGCACAAAGGCGCCAAGGCTGAAGAATTTCAACGCATCGTGGCTGCAACCCATGTTTACCGGAGTGAACGACCGTTGCGCGTGGTCCAATCCCTTGCGCTGCATACGGTAACCACATGCGATTTGAGCGGCGGCGAATTCAAGTGCGAAGCGACCGCGGTCCTTGGTCCCATGGGACGTGTATTTTATGTTTCGCCGGAAGCTGTTTACGTGTGGGCCACCGATTGGAGTTGGCGCGAAGGCCAATCTCGTACGGCTTCGCAGGTGTTTCGCATGCCGCTTGATGGATCGGGACCGGCCGCGCTCGGTGTCTCCGGCAGTCCGATAGATCAATTCTCTTTTCTTGAAAGCGACGACGACTATCTTAATGTCCTGGTGCGCTCGGAAGGATCCGGCGACGGCATGTGGCACGCCGAAGGGACTGGCGGCGACATAGCGCTGATGCGCGTTCCAATTTCAACCTTTTCTGATGGCAGCACCAGCGCGCCCTCGTCCAGCTATCGCCGGCTGCTCAAGCCTGAGGGTTACACTTTTCAAAACCGGTTCGTGGGCGACTACCTGCTGTATGGCACTGGCAGCGGCTGGGGCCCCGCGCAGAACAAACAAAGCGCCAGCCTGTACGCGTTGCGCTGGGCGGATGGAAACGTGCATCAGTTGACGCTCGAGCACGGAGTCGATCGCATCGAGCAAATGGGTTCAGCCGCAGTGGTCGTCGGGACCGACGGCAAGGATCTCCATTTCACGGCGATCCGCCTGGATGAGAACCCGGAGGTTGCGGGCCGCTATACGCGCAAAGGCGCGTCGCAGGGCGAGCTGCGCAGTCACGGGTTTTTCTATAAACCGGATGGGCCAAACTCCGGAACGCTCGGTTTGCCCATCAGCGTGCCGGGCCGGCCTGGCTATCGTCACTTGTTTGAAGATTCTGCGGCGCTGTTATTTCTGCGCAATGATTCTCTCGAGTTCACCGAAGTAGGCGAACTGGCGGCGCGGCCTGAAAGGGCCACCGATGATGCTTGTCGCGCTTCGTGCGTCGACTGGTATGGCAACGCGCGGCCGCTGTTTGTGCGGGGCCGGGTGCTGGCTCTTCTTGGTTATGAAATAGTCGAAGGCTCGCTGCGTGAGGATCGTCTGCGCGAACTCCGCCGAATCAATTACGCCCCGCGCAAAGCCGAAATCACCCGCGGCGTCGAGTAAGCCCGGCGATTGCAGATTGCGGAATGCGGATTGGGGATTTTTACGTTGCAGACTCGGCGAGTCACGCGCCGCTCTCTGTAGGTTTCCAATCCGCATTCCGCAATCCGCAATCCGCATTCTGCAATCGGCTTGACTGCTCCAAAGCATCCGGCCTAATGTTAGCTCCATCCCCCGTGGCGTACTTGAAGCAGGACAGGGCAGTCGTGTCTGTCCCTCTCTAACTTTGGGCTGGACGAGCATATGGCATCACGGACAATCGTCGTTGGCGATCTTCACGGCTGTTACGACGAGCTAATGGATTTGCTGAACCAGGTCGCGTTCGCTGCGGACGACCGCGTCGTTTGCGTTGGCGACCTGGTAACCAAAGGGCCGAAGAGCCGCGAGGTGCTGGATCTCTTCATGACGGATCAGCGCTTTTCCAGCGTAATGGGCAACCACGATTTGGCGTTGCGGCGCAAATGGAACGGCGAAAAGATTAAGTTGAAGGAATCACAGAAACCAACGCACAAAGCGCTCAAGAAAGACAAGCAACACTACGTTCCTTATTTGAACTCGCTACCGTTCCTAATCGATCTGGGAAGCCACCTGGTAGTGCACGCTGGTCTGCGCCCGGGAGTGGAACTTCACTCTCAGACGACGGAAGATCTTACTGAGCTGCGTTCATTGGGAAAGGACCGCGCCAGTCGCAATGGCCCACCATGGTACGACGAATATGATGGTGACAAGGTGGTTTTGTTCGGCCACTGGCCGGCGCCGGAGCCGCGGCTCGGTAGAAAGGCCATCGGCCTCGACACGGGTTGCGTCTACGGCCGCCGACTGACGGCGTTTATCATTGAAACCGGAGAATTCAAGAGCGTGCCGGCGCGTGAGACCTACGATTTGACGTAGCAGTTTTGAAAAGGTGGACCGTTCGAGTCTGCCAATACGCGTTACTAACTGATGACAATTTCAGAAAACAAACCACAGGAATTGGCACACAGCGACTCTGCCGCTGCCCGAGAGGGCGACGGGCACTTCCTGGGGTGGTCCGTCTTCAATCGTGATTTGAGTCAGCTTGAGTTCTTTCGCCGCATCCTGGAGGAGGCGACGGAAGAAGCGCTGCCCGTACTGGAGCGGCTTAAGTTTCTGGCGGTCTTTACCAGCAACCTCGACGAATTCTTCATGGTGCGCGTCTCCGGTTTGAAAGAGATGTTGGAGGTCGAGGACATTCCCCCGATGCCGGGCGAGCTGACACCCGCCGAGCAGTTGAAAGTCATAAGAGAGCGCGTGCTGCCGATGGTGGCCGAACAAGTGCGCGGCCTGCGCGACGTTGTGCTGCCTGAGCTGGCGTCACAGGGTGTGCAGATTGTTCCTCACGAGTCGCTCACGGCGAGCGAGAAAAAAAAGCTGCACCGTTATTTCATGCAGAACGTCTTCGGCGTATTGACGCCCCTGGCAGTCGATCCCGCGCATCCATTTCCCCACATGGCTAACATGAGCCTGAACATCGGACTGACTGTGGAGACGGAGAATGATCCCAGTCAACCAGTGACGTTGGGAAGTGCGCCGCGATTTGTCCGTATTAAAGTTCCGCCCGTTGTGCCGCGTCTGGTTCCCGTCGGTGACGAGGGACAACTGTTTGTGCTGTTGGAAGATTTGATCGAAGCCAATTTGCATTCAGTTTTTCCCAGCATGCGCCTCAGCCGCAGTCACTTGTTTCGGGTGACCCGCGATGCGGATGTGGAAATCAGAGATGACAAGGCGGCCGACCTGCTGGTGCAAATCAAGGAGTCTTTGCGCGAGCGCCGGTTTGGCAACGTGGTGCGCCTGGAAGTTTCATCGACGATGCCGCGGGCGATGGTCGATTACCTGACGGAAGCTCTTCGCATTGAGCCCGACGATGTGTACGTGACGGGTGGCATCCTGGGCGTCGGAGATTTGATGCAACTCTACGGGTTGGACCGTCCGGAACTTAGGGACAAACCGATTAGGGCCAACATGCCGGTGCCGCTGAGCGATAAGAAAAGCTTTTTTTCCGCGATCAGAAAGCACGACATGCTGCTGCACCATCCGTACACGTCGTATGACACGGTCACGGATTTTATTGAGACTGCCGCGCGCGATCCAAAGGTGCTGGCCATCAAGATTTGTCTGTATCGCACCGGCAAGAATTCGCCGATTCCGAAAGCCCTGATCGAAGCCAGCGAGCGCGGCAAACAAGTGACCGCCGTGGTTGAGATCAAGGCGCGCTTTGATGAAGAGAACAACATCGAATGGGCCAACAAACTTGTAGAAGCGGGCGTTCACGTCGTTTATGGCCTGGTCAAACTTAAAACGCACTCAAAGGTGGCGCTGGTCATCCGACGCGAAAAGAACGGGTTGCAGACTTACGTTCATGTTTCCACCGGTAACTACAATCCTACGACGTCGAAAATCTACACCGACCTGGGACTGCTGACGGCTGATCCGGAAATTGGAGACGACGCGACGGACCTTTTCAACTTCATCACCGGATTTTCCCGGCAGCGCAAATACACACGGTTGCTGGTAGCTCCGGTAAATCTGCGTGAGCGGATGCTGGGTTTGATTGAACGTGAAAGCGAACATGCCCGGGCCGGCCGCGCGGCGCGAATCATAGCCAAGATCAACCGTTTGACGGACGTGGAGATTATCGATGCGCTGTATCGAGCTTCGGCCGCGGGAGTGCAAATCGATCTAATCGTTCGCGGCTCATGCATGTTGCGTCCGGGGGTTCCCGGGCTTTCCGAAACGGTCCGCGTGCGCAGCGTCGTGGGCCAGTTGCTTGAGCACAGCCGCGTTTTCTATTTTGGGAACGGCGGCGATGAGGACGTCTACATCGGTTCGGCGGACTGGATGAAGCGAAATCTCGATCGACGCGTTGAAGTAGTGACGCCCATCCTGGATGCGAACCTAAAACGTTATTTGAAGGATACGGTGCTGGCTGCATACTTGAAGGATAACGTGAAAGCGCGGGTGCTGAAGTCTGATGGTAGTTACGGTCGCGTTCCCATGGCGCCCGCCGAAGAGCGATTTAATAGCCAGTTGTTCTTCGAAGGCAGCATTAGCCTGGGTGGGTAAGGCAGTCGGCAGGTGCAGGACGCAGGCGCAGGAGACAAGCACGGGATGATGTCAGTACCACCACGCGGTAGCGGGTGGGTCTCTGCGTTTCCCGAGCTACCGCCACGATGTAGGATGAAATCGCAAACTAACAGTTTGCGTTACCAAGACAAAAGGGGGCTTTGATGTTTCGCAAAACGAGTCAGTTTCTCATTCTCTCGATATTTTTGATTGCGGGCGCCGTCACAGTTGCAGCGCAGAAGGTATGCTTCACGGCCGAAGCGCGCAAGGAGGCGGAGCGCACCGCGAAAGTATGGCAACAACCCGATCCGGGTTACGATCCGGTCCTCGGTTACAACCCTACAACGGGGGTGCGCGCCGGCGCTCCGCCGGTGGACTCAAACGGCCTGACGCTGCCCATAACCTGTGTCGCCGACAAGAAGGAAAACGAGGGATCGGGTACGACGCCGAAGTTTTATTGCTCAGTCAACGGAGTCGTTGATCAAGACGGCGATTTGGTGCGCTATAAGGTGAAGCCACATTTCAAAGGCCAGTCACGGGACAAAAGGAACGGCGAGGTTTACGGCGAATTTCTCTCGTCGCGGTTTTCTAAAGCCCTCGGGTTTTTCGCCGACGATGAATGGGTGGCGGATGTAACTTGCCCGGATTGTGAAAAGAGCTTGAACAAAGGCTTTCAGGGTGTGCCATTCTCGGCCTTTCAACCGGCAGCCGGTGTCGAACTGCCGCTGGGGCGCGGCATCGATGTGAACTGCAACAACAAAGACAGCGGGGGACTGGAAGATTCGCTGGAGACGCTGCGCAAAGCGGGGGCGCCACGGGCGGAGTTGGATGCTTTCAAGCTCTGGCTTGCTTTTATCGATCACGGCGACACCAAAACTGACAATCAGAAGTTCTCATGTCTGGATTCGAAGAAAGAGGGCGCGACCCGGATTTGCAAACCCGGGCAGGCAGTCTATTACGTCAGCGACATGGGATCGACTTTCGGTTACTCCAGCGCGAGTGAGAGCAAGGCGCGACTGAAAAACTGGAAGGGCAAGGATCCGATTAAGGTCAAGGATGGCCATTGCACGACGACGGCGAAGAGCGTAGGCAATGCCGAAATCAGCGAAGCCGGCCGGCAATTGTTGGCGGATGGGTTACAGCGATTGCTTGATGGTGAAAGCGCGAGCGGTGTGATTACGAAAGTGTTTCGCGCCTCGCGCAATGAGGAACGCGATGACGCACCTGAAGCCTGGACCGCGGAATTTCAGCGCAAGGCCAGAACGATCATAGAGGCGCGTTGTTCTAACTAGGGCAGCGTTGTGCGACCAGAACCGCCTGCGGTAGCGGGCGGTTTATCAGCGGGCTCAACGGCCTTGATAGCGCTCGATCAACCGCCCGCTACCGCAGGCGGTTCTGACAGTTGCAAAGGAGATTTTGAAGTATGAACAAACCCTGGGTCCGCTTGCTCCTGATTTTTGCTGCCGTGCTGATAGGAAGCGGACTGCTTGTTTACTTTCTCCTCGGTTCGTCTTCGGCGCCGACGCCCACCGTTGACCGCGTAGCCGTCCCCGCGAGTCAACCTGCTGTGCCAGGACCGACTCCCGGGATCAGCGCTCAGGAACACCCGAGTCGCACGCTGCTGGATCTGTTTACGGGCGCGGACGTCGGCCCCGAATCGCGTCACTTCGAGGGGTCATGGGGGGAAGTCGCAGCCCGCATGCTTTTACGGTTTGTAGTTGCCGCGTTGCTGGCCGCGCTGTTGGCTTTCCGCTGGCGCCGCGGGCTTTCGATAACCAAGCGCAATCCGTACGTCGCTCAAACCCAGATTCTGCTGGCGGTGGTGGCCGCCGCGATGATGTTGATAGTGGGCGACAGCGCGGCCCGTGCGTTCGGAATTTTCGCCGCCGCGTCGCTGGTGCGCTTTCGTACCAACATTCGCGATCCCAAAGAGACGACCGTGCTGCTGATTTGCCTCGGCGTCGGATTGGCCTGCGGCGTCGGGCGGCTGGACATGGCAATCATCCTTACGGTTTTTGTGCTCTTTACGCTTTGGATCCTGGAGCACTTCGAGGAAGGCCAAATCTTTCGTTCGATGGAGCTGTGCGTGGCCACCCGGAACGTCGATCAGACGAATGCGGTGCTGAAGCGAATATTCGCCAACCACAAGTTTGGGATAGAGATCCGACAACTGGATCGCGAGGATCCGGAGGAGCCATTAGGAAAGATCGTCTACCTGATAAACCTGAACACCAGCGCCAGCACCAACGCGCTTAGCGATGAAATCATGGCCGCCGATCCGGAGAACATCGATCGCGTGGAATGGGAGCAGAAGAAGAGTTCGACGTACGATTATCGGTGAACACCAGAGGCTGGAGACTTGAGGCTAGAGGTTCGGCTTAGCCGCCGGATGTGAGGCGACGGCTCTGCCCCGCCGCAGAGGGCCGTGATACATTTTGGGGCTATGCGCCTCGGTGCGGCCTTTGGCGCAACAACATCCATGAGGGGCTAAGCCCGAACCAAGGGCTCAGCCCGGAGATAATTTGGCGCTGTTGGCGGGGCATAGCCACCGCCTCACATCCGGGCTAAGCCGAACTCCACCAGTCAAGGACTGTCAGGCGAGTGCAACAGTTTGAGTGCCAAAAACGAACTGAAGGCACTACCCTCTACTCTCTCTCCTTTAGCGCAGCTACCCGCTTTGTTAACCGCGCATCGTCAATCTTCTTCGCCATGGCCGCAAAGGCTGGCGTCGGTCCCTGCCAGCGCAACTTATCCACTTTATTGAACAACGGCGCATCAGTGCGCAGTGTGGCGAGATCCTTAAAGAGCAGCGCGATCGTGCGTTGGTCCTTCAGCACTTCTGTGGGGAACTTTTCAATTGGCCCGTAACGATTGATCAGTGAAGCCGCCGTCCGTGGGCCATAGCCCGCAATGCCCGGATATCCGTCGGCTGCGTCGCCGACCAACGCCAGGTAGTCCGGGATGTACTCCGGTACGACGCCAAACTTCTCGCGCACGCCTGCGGCATCGCGAATCACGCCGCGGCGGCCATCAATCTGCACGACGCGATCGCCCACCACGCATTGAGCGAGATCCTTATCCGGCGTCCAGATGCAAACCTTCTCAACTGTCTTGTCGCGCGCGGCGAGGAATGCTGCGGAAGCGAGCGCGTCGTCGGCTTCTAACTCAACCATCGCCCAGACCACGACGCCCATCGCAGTCAGGGCTTCCTCCAGGGGATGAAATTGCGCCCGCAGCACCGGCTCAATGCCCGCTCCGGTTTTGTAGCCCGCCCATAGCTCGTTGCGGAAAGATTCAATCACATGGTCGGTAGCCACGCCGAGATGCGTCGCGCCGTCCTCGATCAGCTTCACAACTGCGTTGAGGACGCCGGCAACTGCGCCCAACGGCGGATCCGTTTTCTTGAACCGGCGAATGCCGTAGAAGTGACGGAACAACTCGTAAGTGCCATCGATCAGGTGAACAATCATTTCTTTATCCACAGATTACGCAGATGATAAAAGATTATTTCGCAATCAAGCTGGAGGTCATCGTTCTGAAAGCTGCTTCGCGCATGCGATTGTCTGTGTAATCTGCGAAATCTGTGGACAAATGCCCATCGAGATCCCAATCCCCACACAAACGGAGTTGCAATAGCGCGCGATCGCAATGATAAAGCCTCACCCGAAGTTCATACTCTTTCCAGTTCGAGGGTAGTCCAGGTTTACACTCCGAAAGGGTTCCCACCAATGTTACGAAAGTATCAAGCGGATTCTCAGCAAGCACTAGACAATCTCTTCAATGACAAATTGATTCCCTTCAAGCTTATTGCCGAGAAAGTCACCGATGAGCGCTTCGGCGAATTCACAGTCCACTTTTATGACAGCAGGTTGCGCTCTGTGAGCATCGTGTTGAAACAGGGAGCCTCGTTCATGGACCAGACAAGAGCTGAAGTTTTGTCCCGGCTGAAGAATGTCAGAAATCTCCCGCTTGCCGTGCGACATGCAATCTAGGCCTGCCCACGCGCGGAACAACGACCCAACGGCTGGCTAAGCATCGACCGGCAGCCCTTCGAGTTGCATGATCTTCAAGGCATTGGTTGTGGGACAAGGGCCGGCGTGCAGGCGGTAGTCGAACACCATACGGCCCGCGCCTACCTCTTCGCGAAAATGGAAGTTGGCGATGCCGGGAATCTCATCGGCCAGTTTTGTCAGCTCCAAATCGTGTGTGGCGATCAGCCCGACGGCATTGCTGCAGCGCGAAAGGGCCCGAATGAAAGCATGACTGCCAATGTGGCGCTCGCGATTATTTGTGCCTCTGAAAATCTCATCAATCAGGAACATCACCGGCAAATCGTTTTGCCTTTCCGCCGCCGTCAGGAGTTGCTTCAACCGTTTCACTTCCGCGTAGAAGTATGACAAGCCGTCCTGCACCGAATCGCTGACCTTGATGCAGGTGAAAAGCCGGAACAGGGAAGTCTGCAACCGATCGGCATTCACCGGAGCGCCGGCGTAAGCCAGGCAGAGATTTACTCCCACCGTTCGCAGGAACGTGCTCTTGCCGGCCATGTTTGAACCAGTAAGGATAACCGTGCGGAGTTGGTCATCCAAGGCAAAGTCATTACATATCTTGTGTTCGGGCTTAATCAGCGGGTGCCCGATCTCCTGCGCCTCAAATCGATTAGGCTCTGAAACGATCTCCGGAAACACATAACGCGGATTCAGCCAGGCGAAATTCGCGAGTGAATTAAGCGCCTCGAGCTCGTACCATGCGTCCAGCCAGCGAGGAAGCAAACCCGCGATTTCCTCTCGTAACCCATCCAGGCGATAAGTAAAAAAGAAATCCCAGGGCAGCAGTGCGTTCACCAGGAACCAGATTGGTCCATTTGCTCGCAATCCGAGCGCCGACGCAATGCGCTCGACCCGTTTCAGTTCCGCAGACGGACGTTTTTCGGGATCCAGAAATGGGCGGCAAGCTTCAGCCATGCGTGGCTGACCGCCGTAGCAGCGCGATTCGAGATAGCTAAAAACCGAGCGGAAGCGGCGTAGCGCCTTTTCCAGATCCTGCACTTCATCCCAGGCGCCCGCTATCCTTCCTTGTTTGGCGATTATCAATCCGGCGTAGACCAACCACACGATGGGCCATACGTGGGGAATTCTGTCGGCGAAGGCCAGGGCCAGCAGGGTGATGTTCGCAGTGCCCATTAACGCGAGCGCGACGACGATTGGACGAAGGGATTTCTTTATCTCGCCATGCTCGATCCAATCGACGAGGGCGCGCGAATCCCATTGTTCGAGTTGAGCGTGCTCCGCTGTTGAGCGACGTTGCTGACTCCGGGCTTCCCGCCCAGCGACGGCTGCAAGCAACTGAAGCTTATCGCGAAAGATGGACAGTGGCTCGAGCTCTCGCACGAGCTCTTGCCGCGTAGCTATCTTCGCTGGATCAGGCTGATCGTTGAGCAACCAGGACTTTAACCGGCGGCTACCTTCTTTCGTTATCGCGCTATCGAGCAAACGGTGCAGCGATCGGTCGCCGGTCATGTCCAGGTCCGTTTCAAAAGGATGCCCGGGCTGCGGCAGCTCCGGCACGGAATTTGGTAGCGCTTCCCACTCCAGGTTGATACGCGCAATCTGGGTTGTTTTGATCTTGATCAGCAAATGATTGCGGCCGATGGCATCGCGTAATCTGCGATGATAAGCAGCCACCCCGACGAAGAGAGTCGCAGTGAGAACTACGAGAACGATTCCCGCAGTCGATCCTGACAACTGGCAAAACGTCAGCGCCAGCAACGAACCAATAACGAAGAGCGTTCGCCGCGCCACCCAGTATTTGCCGTTGATTGCTTCCAGTTGTTCCGCCCGGCGTCGCAACCTTGCGATTCGTTGTTCCAGTCGCTGCAAAGGTTCGGAGCGGGCGATTGATTTGGCTGGCATCAGAGACTACAGATTACATAGATCGGGGAGATTAGGGAACGAACTGAAGACTCCAAGCAGGCAAGATACCAGTGCCAGCAAAATTGGGTACCAGCAAGTTTAGGAGCGGCAGCCCGAAGCACTGCAAGGGTCTTCGCTTCACTTCGACCTCCGGCTACTTTCTGACAACCCTGCGGCTTGCAAACATCCTGCTCCTAGCGGCAAAAAGCAACATCACTCGACGCGAGTGAGCTATGTATACGATTTACCAAATGAATGCCAAGGTTGACGGTTGGTGAGCAAATGCTGGAGAGCAATCCAATGCGCCCTCGTCGCTTCGCTCTGCAGCGCACTCCAGAAGGCGTTCGCGAACTCGAAACCCGAAACTCAAAACTTATCCGGCGTTGGCAGGGAAACGCTGCGCTGAGCGCTCTCGGGCTTTTGCTGCTTCAACTTCACGATCCCTGGGAGGAGCGTTCGTGACCAGCGAGGCCAATAGTTCATGGGCCGCCTGGGTCACCTGATCCACTGCCCGCTGAAACACGGCCTCGTTGGCCTTCGACGGCTTGGTGAAGCCGCTAAGTTTTCGGACGAACTGCAAAGACGAAGCGCGAACTTCATCATCCGTCGCCGGCGGTGCAAAGTTATGAAGCATCTTAATATTGCGACACATAGAAAAATCCTCTTGTAGGGGTGTCCCTCCGTGGGCGCCCCGGCATTCAATCCAAGGGAGGCGGCGACGGAGTGCCGCCCTTAAAATCTTATGACGCAGACGAGCCGCGAAGGGGTGCCAGCCGCCATCGCCCATAGGCAACAAATATCAAAAGCAATAGAACCACAACAGGCACTACTGCCGCGCCGATGCCGTCGCCGGCGATGGTCAGCACGACCGCACCGATCATTACGATTACGAGGCCGGCGGCGGCCAGCGCAGTCAGCCCCGCCTTAATTTTCAGGAGGCCCGGCAGGATCAATCCCAGCCCGCCCAACACCTCGCAGACCCCTATGAAACGCATGAGCAATCCGGGCAAAAGAACCTGGTTGGGCGATCCCATCGATTGCAGGACTCCGATCGGCAGCACCAGTTTCGTTCCCCCTGCAAACAGGAAAAGCAGAGCCAGCAACACTTGAATAATCCACAACACAATGTTCATCAGCGATCTCCTTTAGCAGCCAACGGAATCAGTGTGCGTACCAGTTGGTCACGCAGGAACAGTCCGCCCCAAATCAGCACGCCGAAAATAATTGGGAACACAATTGAGAAAACGCTTTCACCCATTCGCACGTGCGTAGCGACGGCGCCGCCTAAATATCCAGTCAGCAGAATGGCGCCCAGAACGGCGGTCCGCGGGATAGCATACAAGAGTGTGCACGCCAGCAAAACAATTCCCAGCGGCAGAATGACGTTCTCGTGATAACCAAGTTTCACGGTAGCATCCACCACCATCGCCGGCTTAACGAGCTTCATCGCGCCATCCATTAATAGAAAGAGGATCGGCAGCGCGCTCATTATGCGACCCGTCCAGAGCAACCCCTTGGAAACCGGCGCCGCTTCATTCTTCGATTGCATGATCGTTTCCCTGGTAGGTTTGTGGGACAGGCATTCCTGCCTGTCCATTCCTTTGCACAGCGACAGACAGGAATGTCTGTCCTACGGTGGCGCATTCCTGTCCATTCCTTTGATCGCTGGACAGACAAGAATGTCTGGCCTACTTGCCGTCGTAGGCGCGCTGCAATTCCGCGATGTCGATCTTGATCATCTTCATCATGGCTTCCATCACGCGCTTCGCCTTCTCAGGATCTTTGTCACCCAGCATCTCGCCCAGAATTTGGGGGATAATCTGCCATGCCAATCCAAACTTATCTTTCAGCCAACCGCACTGAACCTTCTGACCGCCCTCGGAAAGCTTCTCCCACTTCTCATCAATCTCTTCCTGGGTATCACACTTTACGAAAAGGGAAATCGCCTCGGTGAATTTGAAGTGCGGCCCGCCATTGAGGGCCATGAACTCCTGGCCTTCAAGTATGAACGTCCCGGTCATTACCGTTCCTGCCGGTCCTGGTCCCGCCTCGCCATAACGCCTGACGTTGACGATGCGCGAGTTGTCGAAAATAGAGACGTAAAAATTCATTGCCTCTTCGGCTTCTTTATCGAACCATAGAAATGTTGTGATCTTTTGCATACTTCTCCTTGAGCCTCCAGGCTTCAATTAAGGTTAAGAGAGTTTCAAAGTAAAGCAGACTTGCGTACTGCCCTCAATGCTCCTCGCTTGCCTTACATAATGTTTTCATCAGCGGTGGGCCCGTAAGCGCTCGGCACCGGGATATCCAGCAGCCGCAGATAGACGGATAGCTGCCCGCGATGATGAATTTGGTGACTCAATGCGAAGTCGCGCAGCACGTCTGCCCTGGGCTTTTCAAAAAATAGCCGGCCCATGATTTTTAACTTCCAAGGGCCGGCGAGACGCTCATCGGAAACACCAGCCAGGGCCTGTTTCCCGGTGGCAACGTTCTCGTCAAAAGTCTTGAGCAGGTCAGCCACCGAGGTCGCCTGGTAAGGTTTGTAGGTCGCCGGATCAAAATCCATTTCGTCGGTGCCGGATATTAGCTCCACGAATTGGAGCAGGTCGGTCATATGAGATGCCAAACCTCCGGCGGTAAACGATTTCGCATGCGGCCGCCACGCGAGCTTGTCATCGGTTAGCCGTTCAAGAAACCTGCGAGTAGTCGTCGCTTCGCGTTCAAATTCGGCCATCAGTTGATCAATACGGTTCATACCTTCTCCTGTAAGGTGTTTAGGTACAAACCGTAGTTTGATGCCTCCTGCAAACACGCAAGCGGAAGCTTGTACTCTATACACCTGTAGCTACGAAGATCATTTATCGCAGGTAGACACACATCCAACGATTACTTTCCCTCTTTTGCGCTCTGCTCAGCTTGAGCGCGGATGCGATCTTCCTGCTCTCTCAACTCCGGCGTAAACTCGGCACCGAAATCTTCTGCTTCGAAAATCTGCCGAATCTCAACTTCGGTGTCTTCAAATGGCGCGCGCTTGAGCCATGCGATTGCCTCATCCAATGAATTGACCTTCCAGAGCCAGAAGCCGGCAATCAATTCTTTAGTCTCAGCGAACGGGCCATCAACGACGGTTTTCTGCCCATCTGCGAACCTAATGCGCACGCCCTTCGAAGTCGGATGCAGACCCTCGCCCGCCAGCATTACGCCGGCACTTGTCAATTCTTCGTTGAATTTTCCCATGTCGGTAAGCAGTTTTTCCGAAGGCATCACTCCCGCTTCCGATTCCTTGCTCGCCTTAACAATAACCATAAATCGCATCTCAGTTTCTCCTTCTTGTGTTTTTTTAGGGTCGGGCTACTGCCCGACCTAGGGCGTTAGCCCGCTCTAAACCATTGGATCACCGGACTCGTAATCCGGCAGTCCGCTGATTTCCATTACGGGTCGAACTTCGATCGTGCCAAAACGTGCCGGCGGAACTCGTGCCGCGATGCTCAATGCTTCGTCGAGATCACGGGCATCAATCAGGTAGTAGCCGCCAAGCTGTTCGCGAGTCTCTGCGAACGGACCGTCAGTGACGACACGTTGGCCGTCGCGCACGCGCACGCTGGTCGCAGTCGCTACCCGGTGAAGGGGACTGGCGTCCAGATAGTTGCCGCTGGCGTTCAGCTCTTGCGCGAATTGGGCGGACTCTACATAGCAGTGTTCCCGCTCAGTGTCGCTCAATGCCTGTTCATCCAGGTAAACCAGCATCATGTACTTCATATTTTTGTCCCTCCAACAGTAAGTCGAACGGGAAGTGGCCGGATCGACACCCGGCCGGAAAATTCCTATTATCAAATATGCTTGCAAATGCGAACGCTGCGGTAGATGCAGTGTACCACTCCGACTGGGGCCGGATCGTGGCCACGCTGATCGGGAACTTCGGCGACTTTGAGTTAGCCGAAGAAGCTGCCCAGGAGGCCTTTACGGCCGCCGTCGATCAGTGGCGGAACGAAGGCGTCCCTGACTCTCCCAGGGCTTGGATAATCCAGACCGCGAGGCATAAGGCGATTGATCGCTTGCGGCGCCGCACCCGCGTCCGGGAAAAGCTTGAATCGTACGCTTACTCCGGATTGACACCGACTATTACTGAGCCGAGCTTCGAAACTGAAGAAATACCCGACGATCGTTTGCGCTTGATTTTCACTTGCTGCCATCCGGCCCTTGCGCCGGAAGCCCAGGTGGCCCTCACGTTGCGCACGCTCGGTGGTCTGGAGACGGACGAGATCGCGCGCGCATTCCTCGTTCCTGCGGCCACGATGGCCCAGCGGCTGGTGCGAGCAAAGCGCAAGATTCGCGATGCTGGAATTCCGTACCGCGTTCCCGATACAGACGAGTTGCCCGCGCGGTTGAGCGCCGTGCTGACGGTGATCTATCTGGTGTTCAATGAGGGATACGTCGCGACGCGGGGAGAGCCGCTCGTCAAGGCCGACCTATGCACTGAAGCGATTCGGCTGGCACGTCTGGTGGGGACTTTGATGGCCCCGCGCCCGCCTGCTGAAGTCAGCGGCCTGCTGGCATTGATGCTGTTACATGATTCGCGACGCGAAGCCCGGCTTGATGATCACGGCGATCTGGTTGTGCTTGAAGAACAGGATCGCAGCCGTTGGAACCATGCGTTGATCGCGGAAGCCTTACCGCTGGTTGCTGAATCGCTACGCGGCTTACCCGGGCCGTATGCCCTGCAGGCCGCGCTTGCTGCAGAGCACTGCCGGGCAGCAGCTGCGCAAGACACAAACTGGTTAGCGATCGAGCGGCTTTATGATCAACTACAACAAGTCTCGCCTTCGCCGATTGTTTCACTAAATCGGGCGGTGGCAGTGGGAATGGCGCAGGGGCCTGAGGCAGCGCTGTCGTTGATTGATTCGCTCGCAGCCACCGGTGAACTCGAGGACTATCATCTGCTTCATGCAGCGCGGGCCGACTTTCTGCGGCGGTTGGGAGAACGCAAAGAGGCAGTACGAAGTTATGAGCAGGCCCTGGCGTTGGTGACAAACGACGGCGAACGTCGCTTCCTGGAACGCCGTCTGCGCGAAGTGCGCGCCGGTTCGTGAAGAGAATTCCACAGACGCTAGTCAAATAGCTTCCCAACATAGGGGCGGCTCCTCTACGCCGCGCCAAACCAGCACGGCACAATTAAAGCCCATTCTACATTCCTGCCTCCGTCATTCTTTCTTTCAATCTTCTTACGGCATAACAAGTGCGAGCACCGAAAGAAAAGGGGCGCTAACGCGGTCCTGGTACCACGTTATGGGGCGCTTTGCCTTGGCATCGCTCCGCCGCTGCGACCTTTATCCCCAAATGCCTTGTCCCTTTTGAGGGGGCAAAATCTTCAATATGGAAAACAAATGATCACCAAAACTTTCGTCCGATGCGCGGTTCTGTGCGGGATCTTCTTCATCGCAAACGGAAGCACGCTGGGCCAATCCACTGTTTTCAACATACCGTCCACCGACGTTACCCCCGCAGAGCGCACCTATGTTGAGGCTGACTTTCTTACGCATCTCGATTCATACGAGCGGGGTGGCTATCAATTATATGGCGGCCGCCTCGTCTACGGGTTACGCCGGCACACGGAGATCGGGATCAATGTCTACTACACGTGGAGTGGTGGTTCGCCCGAACCGATCGTGATTGAGCCGAATATGAAGTGGCAGTTCTACAATGATGAAGGAAAAGGTTTGTCCGCTGCCGCCGGAGTGGTCGTTTCCGTCCCCATATCTCACCGCAGTACCAGCATCGCGAGCGGATTTATGTACGCCGTTGGTAGCAAGAAATTCGGCGGCACTTTTGGACCTCGCATCAGTACCGGGATGTATGTACTGGCGCCACGGGCGGAAGCCAAGGCGGGCAAGTATGGAACCCTAATTGGCTACGAACAGCCATTGAACCAGCGGGTCACTTTCATCGCTGACTGGAACAGCGGCAAGAACGATCTCGGTTACCTGGCTGCGGGAATCGGAATCTCACTGACGCCCAAGAGCGCTCTTTATCTGGGTTATAACGTGGGAAATGAAGGTCGAAGCAACAACGCACTGGGAATCTATTATGGCGTTGCCTTCTAGCCGTTTCCGCTAACGCTCCGCCCGCCCGAGCGACAACGACAACTCTCGCGAAAAATTATGATGAGTTACCAGGTCAATCAAAACCACTTGACGCCCCGATCCCGGTTTCCCGGTCAATTGCTCCGGGACTGGGGAGGTGTACTGACAATTGGGTTAGCGATGGTGACGATCTCTTATCTGTCGTGGCTGTTATTCAGTGACGCTGATGACGCACGTAAGACGCTGATCACGGATTTGGTCCAGCCGATCGTCAGTTTAGGAATGACCATCCTCGCCTTTCGCGCCTCGCGGCAAACGGCTCTTGATGCCCGCACTCTGCGCGCCTGGCGAGTGCTGGCCGTTGCGTTTTTTGTTTACTTCGCGGCGAACGTAACGTGGTTCTATTACGAGACGTTTGTGGGCCAGGATCTCGCAGTGACCTGGGCCGACGCGCTCTATCTCGCGTATTACCCTATCGCGCTGACCGGATTATTAATGTTTCCCACGGCCCGCTCCGCCCGCTCGCGAGTAACTTTTGCGCTCGATGCCGGCACGGTCATGGTGGGAGCGTCGATGGTGATCTGGTATCTGATCCTGAGACCCATAGCCCTGGCGGAACAAACCAGCACCCTGGAAAGCGTGATTGCCGCAGCGTATCCCATAAGTAATACAGTTTTGCTGTTTGGCGTCGCGGCCTTATTGCTGCGAGGGATAGATAAAAACCTGCGCTGGGCTTTGGGCATCCTGATGGTTGCGGTGCTCTTTGATGCGATCGCCGATTTCGGCTACTCCTACCTGACTCTCCAAAGCAGCTACGAAGGTGGAAACTGGCCCGATTGCTTTTATATCCTGAGCTTCTTGCTGATGGGCCTTAGCGCGCAGGTGCAGTGGTGGACTGCCAAACACGTTGCCGCGCGCGAAGCGGGCGTAGGCGATCAACGCTCACCCTTCCCATGGTTGCCGTATCTCGCCGTCGCCCTGGCTTATGGCTTACTCCTTTTTGTTTCGTACAAGCACGTGCACCGTAACGAAGGCGATCAGGTCGTGTGGTTGACCATGGGCGCCTTCGTGATCACGGGTCTGGTAGTGGTACGCCAGATCATCGCTTTGCGGGAAAACTCCCGCCTTTTATCCGAACGGGCGGCCCGCGCGACCGAAGCTCGTTTCGTTTCGCTTGTAGAACAGTCTTCCGATGTGATCAGTATCATCCGGCCCAGTGGCAGAGTTCTCTACGAGAGCCCTTCAATTGAGCGCGTTTTCGGTTACGCCCCCTCGGAAATGATGGGCCGGATGCTGATCGAATTCGTCCATCCGGACGACCAGGCGGGTGCCCGCGAGCTGGTGACAACTGTTTGCCAGGAATCCGGAGCACGCGGTCGGACAGAGCTCCGCCTGCTGCATAAGGACGGGCATTACCTCGATGTAGAGGCGGTCATGACAAATCTTCTCGACGATCCCAACGTGGGCGGGATTGTCATCAACTCCCGCAACATCGTGGAGCGCAAGCGGGCAGAAGAAGCTTTGCATGATAGTGAAGAGCAGCTCCGTCAGTCGCAAAAGATGGACGCCGTGGGCCAACTGGCCGGGGGCGTAGCACACGATTTTAATAACCTATTGGCGGTGATAATCGGTTATTCAGATTTGCTATTGGCCCGCACCGACTTGCCCTTGAACGAAGATTCGCAACGTAAAGTTGAACAGATTAGCAAAGCGGGTCACCGGGCTGCGGCGCTAACCAGGCAACTCCTGGCGTTCAGTCGGAAACAAGTGCTGCAGCCAAAGCTCCTCGATCTGAATATCGTCGTCGGCGATATGGATAAGATGTTGAAACGGCTGATCGGCGAACACATTGAGATGCGGTCATTACTTGAGCCAGCCCTCGGAATTGTCAAAGCAGATCCGGGCCAGGTCGAACAGGTTCTAGTGAACCTTGTGGTCAACGCGCGCGATGCCATGCCCGCCGGAGGCAAGTTGACGATCGAGACCGGCAACGTCCTTCTTGATGGACAATACGTACACACGCACCGGGCGGTTGAACCAGGGCCCTACGTGATGCTTGCTGTAAGTGACACGGGAATTGGTATGGCGGCAGACGTTAAGACCAGGATCTTTGAGCCGTTCTTCACGACCAAAGAGAAGGATAAAGGCACGGGGCTGGGCCTTTCGACGGTCTATGGAATTGTGAAGCAGTCAGGCGGAAGCATCTGGGTTTACAGCGAGCCAGGGCAGGGAACCACCTTCAAAATCTACCTACCCTGCGTTGACCAGAGTGCCGACATCGAAGAGGTAGGCATTGTGGACCAGGACTACACGGGCGCTGAGACCGTGCTGCTGGTGGAAGATGAAGAGATGGTTCGGCAGATTGCCAACGAGATCCTGACCCTGAACGGTTACCGGGTGCTCCAGGCCGCCCACGGAAACGAGGCGCTGGAAATTTCGCGGAACCACGACGGTGTGATTGATGTGATGATAACGGATGTAGTGATGCCATTAATGGGCGGACCTGAACTGGCCCAGACCCTGGCAGCCAGCCGGCCGCAAATGCAAGTACTGTACATGTCTGGCTATACCGACGATACGATAGTCCATCACGGCGTGCTGCAACAGGGAACGGCTTTCCTACAAAAACCGTTTACGGCAGAAGCCTTCACGCGGAAACTACGCGAAGTAATTTCTGTCTCGCAGAACTAACCCGAACTCCCATTATTGAGTGAAAGCTTCTCAACTGTTCTGGCCGGTTCCTGATAAAGCCCGACGATGTTACCCGCGGGATCGGTGAATCGTGCGGTAATCTCCGGTGCGTCTCCGCCAATTGGTTGCACGATTGATCCACCGTTCGCAAGGATCGCTTCAATAGCGTCTGCAACGCTGTCAACCATGATGTAGATCAAGAAGCCAACGTGCGTAGCCGGCGGTCGACCTGTGCACCATGTGCCGCTAACCTGGCCGACTGTATCGTCAAAAGCGAGGCTGCCATCGCCGCGTTGTCTGGTCTGCCAACCAAATACTTTTGTGTAGAAGCGCGATGAGGTTGCGACATCGGTAGCGGGAATCTCGAGGTAGCAAATCTTTCCATTGGCCCTGGTTGGCTGAGTTGTGTTTTCCACGATCGACGATTCCTTGATTGGGTTTTGACTTAATGATAGGGCGGAAAATATTGCGAAAAGCACTCCAAGCCCACACTCTGGGCTACGGAGGTGACGTCGGCTGCGCCCACTGGAAGCCTCGCTTAATCCTTCGGCGCATAGGTCAACAGGACATTGCCATTCTGAAAAGCCCGGCTGTTCGTTAACCTCAGGTTTAGTTTTTCTTTGATGCCTTCGAACATCGTTCGGCCGGCGCCGAGGACGAGCGGGTTCACAACCATCTGGTATTCATCAATCACTTTTTCCAGCGCCAGTTGGGCGACGATGCTGCCGCTGCCCATGATTACCAGATGATCGCCGGGTTCTTCCTTTAACTTTCGCACTTCGTCGGCGAGGTCGCCTTTCAGTAGTCTTGTATTCTCCCAGGAGACCTTATCGAGCTTGCGCGAAAAGACAACCTTCGGGCTTTTATTCATCCCTTCTGCGACTTCGGGAAAGCTCTTGGCTGCAGCCGGCGTGGGCCAGAAGCTGGCCATCATTTCGTAAGTAACTCGGCCAAACAAAAGCTCGCCGCCGGACTGTGCATTGCCGGCAATAAATTCATCCCATTCGGGATCGCTTTGTTTATGGGCCCAGCTCATGTCGCTGTTTTTGTCCGTGAAGTAACCATCGGCGGTGATCGAATTAAAGACGAGTAACTTGCGCATATTCTCCTCGCTTTCCTCAGCATGAACCTGGCGTCGTTGTTCGCCGCAGATTAACACAGCTAAGAATGGGCCGATTTTTAACGCGAATCCTTCTACTTGATTCTAACTGTGAAAAAAACGGTGCTGACCGGCCGGCACGTTGAAACTGGGTCCAGATGCGATAGTCGCCCGCGGCCGGAAACATCGCCTTGAACTCCACGGTTGGACCACCGCGCAAGACTGCGGGTTCCACCCCACTCGTCAACATTTCCGACGGATGAGTATGAAGGTAGTCCGACTGGTCCGCGCTCAAAATCAGCGTGTGACCCCAAGCCCCGAGATATGGTTCAAGGTTGCGCACGGGCTGTCCCGTGTCAGCATCGGTAAGACGATAAGTCAGAGGGATCAAGGCACCGGCCACCAGGGGCCCGCCAGGTTCAAGAACTATCTTCATGCCGTCCAGCGTTTTCCCGAGAGTCCGATCTGGCGCCAGCGATCGCAAAGGCAAACTACCTTTCGGAACGTAACCAGCAGTTACTATCTCGCGGTGGATTACCTGCGGCCTACCGCCTTTCGGGAAAAAGTCCGCATGGACTTTATACGAGCCGGTTCGCGGAAGTGCCGTATCCACTGAAAAAGTGCCGTCAGGATTTAGCTGCGGGTGAATGTGCTGATATTCCGAGAGGTCCTGACTGACGATGAAAAGGTGGAAAAGTTTCTCGTGAGTGACTACGTAATCCTTTACAGGTTCTCCCGATAGAGGATTGGATATCGCGAAGCGCAGTCGCACTTTTTCACCGGGGCGAGGTCTTTTAGGATCTGACGCCATGTCGAGTTTGTATTCACCGTGTACGGATGGTTCCAGTCTGGTGAGGGGCATGCCACATTTAGGACACACTCCTGGCTGCGCCTCGCGCACTTCGACATGCATCAGGCAGGTGAACTCGGACGATGGCGCCAGCCGCTCCATCTCCAGCATTCGTTCGCGAGTCGAAAGTTGGCTCCATGATTTTTGAACGCCGGTTGCCGCCGGTCGCCATGCGGCGGGTTCCGCGTTAACCAGTCTCATACCGCAGCGAGGACAAACGCCGCGTTTTGACGAAACCACTTCGGGGTGCATCGGGCAAGCGAACTTATTTGCCAGCCGGCGAGGCTTTGAATTTCTCGACCGTGTGACTGGTGTCTTGGGTTTTGGCGTCGCGCTTACTCCCCCGCCTGATTCTGCTGAACACTGGAGGTGAGCGTCTTTGGCTGAGGGGTAGTACTCGACGCTTATCGCTATTCCTTGCGCGGTATCCACGGTCCAGTTAATGCCCTCATTCTGGTCAACGTAGTAGTAAACATTCTCCAGATGGTTGTCTTTACGTTTTTCATACCTGGATTCGTCCAGCTTCACGTCCGACAGTTTGAGCAGATTCTTCGGAGCGACGGTCAGGCTAATGACGGTATCGATTGAGACTTGCCATCCTCCGGCGCAAGGACGATCCGCATACGTAACCACAACCGTTTCTCTCCAAGTTTCGTAGACGTTTCGCGAAGCAGTTTGCGGTGGCCCAAGAAGTGCTTCAACCAATTGCCTCGTTGAATGCAAAGGCACAATTCCGCGCCAGGCTTTCCCCCGCGCCGGCGTCACGCAAGTGAATGTGATCACTGCGGCCACTATGATTAAGCGAAAAATGTTCATCGGTTAAGGTGTCAATTCCGGCCCACTAGATGCGCTGGGAAGCAATCGACATATTGCCCCAACTCCAATGAGTTTGGCGAATCGCGAAGCGGCAAAGACTCCGGAAAATGGATTGCTACTTGCTGGATCGGAGGTGAAGTGGAAATATAGATTTGAGTTCAGCCAATTCAGTTCCTGAGGCTTAATGATGTCGAGGCAACCTTCTTTTTCCGTCAAGAAGCTCGAGACGCTGCAGCGGGCCACCTTTGATTATTTCCTGAAGGAGACGAATCCGCAGAATGGCTTAGTGCTGGACAGCACTCGACAGGATGCACCGTGCAGCATAGCCGCGACGGGTTTTGCTTTGGCGGCTTATCCAGTGGGTGTCGAGCGTGGCTTCCTGACGCGTAAGGACGCGATCAAACGAGTCCTGACGACCCTACGCTTTTTCTTCAATAGCCGGCAGGGAACTGAGCCGGATGCCACCGGGTACAAGGGGTTTTACTATCACTTCCTCGATATCAAGACCGGCAGCCGCGTGTGGAAGTGCGAGCTCTCAACAATTGATTCAAGCTTCCTGATCGCCGGCGCTTTGACGGCCGCAGAGTATTTCAATCGAGACACGGACGACGAACGTGAGCTACGTGAAGTCGCCAACGCGATCTACGCGCGGGCAGACTGGCAGTGGGCGCAGAATCGCGGGGTCACTGTAACCCATGGGTGGAAGCCTGAAAATGGCTTCATCAGATACCGTTGGCAGGGCTACGACGAAGCGCTCATTCTTTACATACTGGGCCTCGGCTCGCCAACTTATTCGCTGCCGGAGAGTAGCTATCGCGCCTGGAGCAAAACCTATAAGTGGAAGAAGCTCTACGGTCATGAGTTTCTCTATGCCGGTCCGCTATTCATTCATCAGCTGTCGCACATGTGGATCGATTTGCGCGGCATCCAGGATGACTTCATGCGAGGCAAGGGGATCGATTACTTCGAGAACAGTCGCCGCGCGACCCTGATTCAACAGCAGTACGCCATTCGCAATCCGCGAGGCTTCAAAGGTTATGATGAAAACATTTGGGGGTTGACGGCGAGTGACGGGCCTGGGCCGGCAAGGAAAAAGGTTGATGGCCGAATGAGGCGCTTCTACGACTACAAGAATCGGGGCGTTCCGCACGGGCCGGATGACGGGACCTTGGCTCCCTGGGCCGTGATAGCTTCACTGCCGTTTGCGCCGGAGATTGTGCTGCCGTCGCTTCGCCACTTCGATGAAACGTTTCCTGATATGACCAGCAAGTATGGATTCAAATGCAGTTTCAATCCTACATTTTCCGGGACCTCCGGTAAGGGCTGGATCTCGAAAGGCTACTACGGACTGGATCAAGGACCGATAGTCTTGACGATCGAAAACTATCGCTCTGAGCTGTTGTGGCGACTGATGAAGAATTGTCGATACATTCTTCAGGGCCTTCGGCGCGCTGGTTTCAAAGGTGGTTGGCTTACTGAATAGCGGTGATAGTCCAAATTCAGCATACGGAATTTCGGTTCCCTTGATGATGAAACGTGATCTTGGCTAGATCTCAGCAACCGTTAACTAGCAAGAGAAAGGAGAATTGTCGCAATGTGTTACAACTGCGGATGTGGAATGCCAAACAACGATATGGGTAAGCCTGAGAACATTACGACCGAAACTTTTGAGGCAGCCGCTGAAGCTATGAGCCAGTCGCCAAAGGACGCCAGGAAAAACGCGCATGAACTTTTGGAGAAGGTCCTCGCTGCCAGGGAAGAATCCAAAGACAAGAACTGGAAACCCTGATACGCGCGGCCAGTTTCCAGTTGAACTGAAAGAACGTCTACATCGCTGATCAGGATTGCGAGCTGCAGTGCTAGCACGTGCGCGGCTGCGCCTGATTTGAATGCTATTGCGTGTCTAACAATGAAGTGGTGCCGAGGGCGGGAGTCGAACCCGCACGCCCTTGCGGACAACGGATTTTAAGTAATCAAATCGCTTGTTACTGCTCTTATGCCTGAGTTCTGATCCGTGCATGTTTGTTAGGGTTCTCGCGTAGTCTAGTGAGTATAGCTTGATTTGGTTGGGTTGGCACACAGTTGGCACACAAAAACTTTCGCGGCTTGATGAGCGTGGATCTAACTTCAATCGAGAACAAAATCATGAACGACGAGAAGTGGATTGTTTCAGACAAGGATCATCTCGGCGGTAAACCACGCGTGCAGGGAACCCGCATCTCGGTGGCGTTCCTGCTTGAATGCCTGGCCAGTGGAATGAGCGTCGCGGAGATCGTCGATGCTTATCCGACCTTGACTGAGGACGCCGTGCGGGGTGCGTTGCGTGAGCTGGCCCATGAAAAGGAAGCGGCGGCGACGTGAGGATATTCCTGGACGAAAACAGGTCTAACAAATTTAGATCTCTGTGATACTCTTTATCGAAGCAAGGAACAGTACCCATGAGCCAGATGATAACCATCAGTTTGCCCGACGAGACTCGAACCGCTCTCGATGCCGCGGCAAATGAAGAAGGTTTGTCCGAGAACGCGCTGGTCGAGAAGGCGCTTTCGGATTATCTCTTCATTCGGCGATTTCGTAATCTCCGCGAGCGGCTGATGTCGCAGGGCAATGACCTCAACGATAAGGATGTCTTCGATCTGGTCTCGTGAAGATCGTCCTTGATACGAATGTCTTAATCGCCGCCCTCATTGCACGCGGCTTCTCTCATCAACTTCTTGAACATTGCGCTCTCCGGCATACCTTGTTCACCTCAGATTTCATTCTCGAAGAGACTCAAGAGAAGCTGATCGAAAAGTTCGGGTATTCCCCAGAGTTGGCTGCTGAAGCTGTGAGCATTCTCCGATCACGAATGACAGTCGTTTCAGCTTCAAAGCTTGAGAATCCTGTCTGCCGCGATCCAGACGACGACAATATCCTGGCTGCTGCAATCAGTGGCAAATGCGATTGCATCATCACCGGCGACAAAGACTTGCTCGTGCTCAAGCAGCACGAGGGCATAAACATCTTCAGCCCGCATGATTTTCTAATGAATGAAAAGGTGGATTGACTATTCGGGTTCCGAAGTAGCCGCACCCCTGAGTGAGCTACTGCGCTTGTGGGTGAGAATGGTGACGAACTCAATTAAGACTGCATCGCGGGTCATGACTGCGCCAATGTGGTCGTGGACAAGATTATTGCTTCGCTAACCTTCACGGTGATTTAGTCGTCCTCAGAGTCAGTCGCCGCCGAATCGCTTTCTACATTGTCAATATGTGCCCGCGGCAATTCTAGTCTCGCTGGCAATTCGTTTGCAGAGAGGGCAAATTTGAGGTTTCTATAATTGGCAATGACTCTCTTCAACGATTCATCGAACTCTTCGTCGCTCAGAATGTCCGCATTGTGCATTTTACTGAGCTTCTCGACCAATTCAACATTCTGCGGAAGCTTCTCGTCTTCAAAAAAACTCTTCAGCCTATAAACTCTCATACTAAGCCCTTCTCGAAGAGCTTTTAGTTCCTTTTCCTTCTGTTCCATCAACTCCTTAGTTTCTTCCTCCTCGACCATTCGTAACTTGGAGGCCTCATTCGATTTTCTTAGCCTTTCGAGAAAGGCGTCCGCAGCCTTTTTTAAACTAAACAAACCCAACGCCGAATAGCCAGAAACCACACCCGGTGGCACTGCCAAGTGCAACAAGAAAAAGTCTATCGGTAGACCGAGCACAAAGCCGATTCCAGCTGCGGCTACATCACCCGGCGTCGCGATTTTGTTTAGAAGTTGATTTATATCCACGATCGATGTTGTCTTCCGTTTCGTGAGATTCTTCGCCAGATTCTTCGCTCGAAGCCAGACCGTTGCCTCGCGAATTGGCTATATAGAGAACGGCTGATGTAACTAAGAAGCCTACTGTGAACCCCAGAATAAAGCCGAAAAAAGCCGGTGTTCCGGGCAAGATGCTACCTAGGACGAGCCCGCAACCCGCAGTGATCATCCCTACGGTAAAGGCCACAGACTTGTGTTGTCTTTCAGCGGACTTCATTGGAACTTAATCAGGGCTTTGCAAGCGATCCCACAGCAATCACTTGATTTGACACAAATCAAATTTAATATGGAGAGATGAAATCATCCATTTCTCAACTGTTTTTGTAGCCCTTCACTCTGTTCCACCAGACTCGAATGTTCTGTAGTTCTGACTCCATTTCTTCGATCGTTGGAGGAACATAATTCAGCTGAATACTTTTATCGTGTCTTCGAGCCCAGCGCGAACAACTAGCGTAGCTTGCCTGAAATTCACGGTCATCGTCATCGGTAATCTTGGCGAGCAAGCGAAACATTCTAGGTCGGACTTCCTGAGTGCCCCGATCAACTAACTGCCCAACTACCTCCAGATTTATCATCCGCTCCCACGTCTCCGAAGCTTTACCCGCCCATTCCCCGGTCTCTCGTTCATAGGTTTCTTGATCCCAGCCCGTGCGATCTCGTCTTATGCGCGCCAGTTCTTCAGTAAGAACGTGCATGCGCTGACCAACATCTTTCGCCTTCCAGGGATGATTAGTTTGACAAACACCAGGTTGTCCAGAGATACGACGCTGGATTGATCGTTCATGAACTGAAACGCCTTCGCGTTCAGCTGAGGTACGCAGATCAGCGACGAAAGCGATGTCGTGTGTAAACACAATAACCTGTCGCTCCTTCGCGAATTCAACCAAGCGAGCGGCTACATAGCCACGCCGAACATGATCCAATGAACTGACCGGATCGTCCAACACGATCGCGGATTTCGAAGCGTCAAAGAAAACTTCTGTGAAGAATCCGGCGAGACCCAGCGCTGTCTGCTCACCTTCACTAAGTACGCGAGTCATCTCGACTTCTTGAACCGCTCCGACGAAGGCCGGTTGATGATGCAAGCTTCCTTTTCTTCCGCCAATATCTTCTAGCGTGACCCGTTCCAATCTCAGTCGATCAGATTCTCGTGTGAATCGGTCGCGTATGACCGAAGTTACGTAGTCACGAGTGAGATCCGCCGATTTTCTGGAAATGCCTCTCGTGTCCGTAGCTTCCTTAACTGAGTCCAGTCTTGCTTTAGCCCCCAGCCGCAATACTTCACTTCGTACAGCTTCGTCAGCGAGATTCAGCGACTGTGACGCTTCGAGATCTGTACGAGCACGCGTGACACTTGCCAGTTGTTCGGCAAAGGTGGAATCGTCCACGGCATCGGCGTTCGCACTAAGCTCCGTAGCGAAATGTTCGGCGCCCTCCGTAAGACCGGCAGGAACAGGAGTGGTCAGGTCGCGCCACTCTTCTTCCTGAGCCACAGCAAGAATCTCCTGCTTACGCGTCACGTATTGGTCGAGAGAACTGCGATAGAGCTCGACAAATTCAGAATAGGCACCTTCCAAGGTTTCTATCGTTCTAATTACGTTGGCTGGCTGCGGATCAAAATCTTGGATTCGTTCTTGAAGTTGATTCCATTCTTTCGTCGCAGCATCCAACTCTCGTTGGGTTACGTTACGAACGAAGTCCTCAAAGCGCTTTAACCTTGTCGATGCCTCTTCGCTTAGAACCTGCTGACAAAGTACGCAACGCGAACCTGGGCCATCAGGAAAGGGGTGTTCAGGACAGGATTCGACTGCAAATAATCGAGCTGCTTCCCACATCGCGCGCCATGAGGAACCCCCGACTCCTGCGAGCGGTTCGTTCTCAAACGATTGTTGAGAAGCTAGCTCCGCTGCCTGCCTCTTGATAGCCAACTGGTCTTTCGAATTGCGGACGTTTTCAACAACGGTATCACTTAGATTCAACTCACAAAGGCGGCTATGCTCCGCTAACTGAGTAAACTTTGCCGAAGTTTCCGCGAGGCGCTTCCTCTCTTGAGACGGGTCGCTGGCGCGTAGTCGGGCCTCTTCACCCGCAAACTGGGCTATCTGGACATTCAGGTCTGACGGAATGTGCAATGCCTCATCAATAGCCTCGTCAGATGTTTCTCCCGAGAGCGAGGCCAGAAAGCTCGCTGCGCGCGTACCCACTGGAACCGTTGGCAGTGCGCGTGTAGTTGAGAGGTTCTGCGCAGTGCGTCGATCGATCTCCTCGCGTAAGCGATCACAAGTTTCTATTAGACCGTCAAGGACAAACAGCGCGGATGGTCGATAGCTAATATCTGACTCAGTTGTGATGTAAGCATCACCGCAAGCTTCATCAAAAAAACTCACCTGTGCAAGTTCATTAGGATTTTCGGAGGGCCAGTTAAACTCTGACCTTTGATCCGCTACCCTTATTACACCTTTGGCTTTTGGGGTCGAACGTCCGCTATCCGTAAAGATATCAGTCAGTATCGGCTCAACTTGTCGTGCCCGGACCATTCGCTTAATCAATCGCGCATATCCAGACTTGCCACTGCCATTGTCACCGTAGACGATCGTTAAACCATCGGGCTCACACTTAAGGGACTGGTCTTGTGCCAACGCATTCACAAATTGAACGTCCCCTATCTCCAACAATCGAACCGTTTGCCCTGACGATGAAGAAGTTGGCATGTCTGAAAGGGCAAAGGCCTCGCTATCGGCCCATGTGTTATTGAGAATCCCATCCGCGATGGCAACTATCCCGTCGTTAGATATCTGTTCGCCATGAGCGATTCTGCGAAGTACGACCCGCTGCCACGCCGGGCGTGTAGCTGACCATTCAATAATTTGTTCTTCGATCGACAAAGCTGGTTCTTCGTTCTTGATCTGCAAATTGAGCCGCCATTGCCTTCCGCATTATATGCGAAGGTGCTGTCTGTCCGCGCATCGCGGACGATTGTTCAGTTTCCCCGCTTCATTCATATTGTCCACGACAGCCCGCCCGCACAACTTTACGCTGCGCTCCAAGTCCTTCACTTCGTTACGGCACTTCGTGTGCGCGGTCGAGCGCCCAGTCGCTCAATTTTGTCTTAGGACGGGGAAACACCTTTCAAAGCACCAAACCAAAAGAAAGACGAACGACGATTGAGAGACACGCTCGCGCCGCTGTCATCTTAGCGTTGAGTGCGCACTAGGTTGGACGGATGCTTTGGGAGGTTAGCCCTAACGCTTTGTTCGCCGAGACGCGGATTTGCGTTTGATGCCGTTATATCTCACATTCCCGGGAAGTCTTTCAGGCAGATCTAGTTCGTCATCCACGATGTCTTCCATGTGGACGCCGGCAACGCGCGCGTACTGAAGGAGAACTATTAAGGGCGGCTCAAGTTCGCCGCGCTCATATTTCGAAATCCGCGTGTAAGGCATCAAATCCTCGACGCCAAGTCTTCTATACATTTCAGTTTGGGAGAGGCCCAAAGCGGTTCTGATTTCAAGCAGCTTCTCCGCCAAGCGCTCTGGCCTGATCCGAGCGTAACCCATCAGAAGTTACCTCCTGATCGGTTGCTGTTAGGCCAATAACTCTTGACGCTATCTATAACAATAGATAGCCTGAAGTCGCGTATTCGTTTCGCCGTGAGTTGGAACCTTCCATGCTCAACGGCGATGCTCATCACTCGAATTGACGGGATGGTGAGCTACGCATTTGGCCGTTGTCGATTGTCAAAGACTAGAGCGCCCACAGCATACCAGACCGGGCCAGCTTTGATAATCCCCTTACGAGGTCTCTCACATGATGCCAACGCCTAAAGCTGAGCCAACAAGCGACCGTGAGAAGCCAGATTACAGAGTGCTCTACGTTGGGCAGGACGTGGATTGGTTCCGTCGACTAAAAGGTGCTTTGGGACTGCTTGCGAATCGCCTGGTTTATTGTGCAGGAGGTAGCAGCGTCGGACACTTCTTGAAGAGCAATATTCGCTATGACCTCTTTTGGTTTGATTTGGATCTGTTAGAGGAAACAGGTCTGGAAAGGGTCAGCCTGGTTCGCTCGTTACCTCATCGACGCCTTACGCCAATCATTATAGCCGGAGGAGGCGAAGTAATCGGACGTTTGGGAGACCTCGCGGGTCAAGCCGGAGCAAACGAATGTCTGACGAAGACCGGAGACATCGTGGCTACCGTGGAAGCGATCCGGCGCCTCCTTGGACAAGGCTCCAACTCTCGATGTTGAGACCGCGCAGTGCTGAATCCTGTAGTTGAGCGAATCGAAAGTAGGTGCTGCGCACCTGAGATTTCTTTGACACGTCACCCCCTGAATTCGGGGCTGTTGCGTTTACGTTTGTAAACGCGGCACGCGTTTTGTTAACACGAATGGTCAGCGGAACTTAGCGTTGTCGCGTTAACTTTGTTAACAAGCGCGTTAACTTTGTAGGCACGACGTTAACATTGTGAACAATGGATTGGAGAGAAGGATGAGCGAATCCAACGGAACGAAAAAGAACAAGACGATTGCCTTTCGTCTCACGGAGGAGGAGTACGCGCTTGCCGAGTGCGCGGCTAAGGCGGCTGGCGACGATACGAACAACTGGGTCCGAAACGTGGTGCTCTCTCAAGCGAACGTAGGGAAGGGAATGACCAAAGCCCAACGACTGATCTATGAGGAATGAGCGCGAGTTCGATACCTGGCCGGACATGGCTTTCGGTTGCTGTTTGGGTCAGAGCCAGTGACGGCAGCCGACTGGAAGAAGATCACGGCTGACGCCGATCAGAGTTCGGACATTATCGCCGCCAACCTACTCTCCAGGAGGAAGCCATAAGTACAAGGCAATGAGGAGACGGCATTCTGTCAATGAGTGAGGCCGAACGACCGTGTATGTAGAACGCAACAGCGTATGTAAAAGACAACACGTCAACCTCGATTGAGCGGAACAAAGAAGCGTTCGCACTCGGATATGGCTGTGGTACATTTCGCGCAATGATGCTCAGGCAAGAAGAGGTGAGCTATGGCGGGACAAATAATCAAACGCGGCGACAAGAGATGGCTTGTTCGTATCTTTCAAGGCCGAGATGAGAACGGCAAACGTCGATATGTCAACAAGACGATTCGAGGCACGAAGAAGAACGCCGAGACGTATCTAACAGCTAAGCTTCGCGATAAAGACCTTGGCATCAACATCGAGCCAACCGCAGAGTCTCTCAACAAGTACCTCGACAAGTGGCTCGACACAACTGCGAAGCCGCGCCTGCGAACCAGGACATTCGACGACTACACGAGCCTGCTCAAGCGGTACGTGCGCGATCCTTTAGGCGCTATTAAGCTCTCAGACCTTCGGCCCGTGGATATTCAACGTCTGTATCGGAAAATGCAGGATGACGGCCTCTCACCGCGCGTGATTCGCTATACTCACGCCGTTCTATCATCTGCGCTCAAGCAAGCGGTTAAGTGGGAGATGATATTCCGCAATCCCGCCGCTGTCGTCGATCTACCGAGGCTTGCGCGAAAGGAAATGCGAGCGATGACGCTCGATGAAGCCTCGAAGTTTCTCGATGCTGTCAAAGACACTCGAATGTCGGCGCTGTTCATCTTCGCTCTGACGACAGGCATGCGACCGCAGGAATATCTAGCGCTCAAGTGGTCAGACAGTGATCTCAAGAAGGGGACTGCCACAGTTCGCCGGGCGATAGTCTGGAGCCAAAAGAAAGGCATCGGCTGGCACTTTGACGAACCCAAGACATCGCGCTCGCGTCGAACTATTCCGCTTCCTGCGTCAACCGTGAACGCTTTAATTGAGCACAGACGGAGGCAAGGCGAGGAACGGCTAAGTGTAGTCTCTGGATGGCAAGATCACCGCCTCTGTCTTTACGACGAAGTTCGGAAACGCCATCGACATCCCGACCGTGACGAAGCAATGGTTCAAGCCCGCGTTAGTGAAAGCTGAGTTGCCAGTGTTTCGGCTTTACGATCTTAGGCACACCCACGCGACGCTACTGCTGTCGAACGGCGAGAATCCGAAGTTTGCGTCAGAACGGTTGGGCCATTCAACGATCGTGCTGACGTTGGACACGTATTCGCACGTGCTGCCGGATATGCAAGAGGAAGCAGCGAGGCGGATTGAAAACGTTCTCTTTCGAAGAGCACCATCGATTTGATTCTAGAATCGAACTCCTAATCCCAGTAGACGAGTGCATCGAGAGCCTTTTGACGTTCGGCAGAATATCGCTTAGGCGAGCGCAACAAGAAATCGAGAATTGAAGCATGCGATGCGCGTAGTAGTTTCTTTGCGATCTCTTCAATAAACGTGATCGCTCCTGAGAGCTCATTGATGTTGATAACTACAGAGTGGAAAAAGGCATCGGAGCGGATTCTCTTTGAATCAACGAGATCTTCGAGATACGTCAGCGTAAACGTACCTCCGTGATGCACCAATAAATTGCGATCACGGAGGAGTCGATTATAGGTTTGGGCCTCTTTCTTGTTGAATGGCGTCACCTTCAGCAACGCCCCAAAAAGAGCGTTAATTTTTTGTGCAGATCCAAAATCGAATTTTTCGGCTAAGAGAAACCCGATCCGCCGTTCGATGTCTTTGCCGAATAGCAGCACATTCGTCGCCTCTATCGTCACGCTCTGGCCATTAGCTTTTAGACTATTGACGAGTCTTGGCTCTATGTTGATTACCGAGGCGAAGTGATCCTTGCAAAACGCCTCAAAATAAGCCATCAGCCCTATTAAACAAATTTCGTGAAGCCTGACGACAACTCCCGCACGGTTAGGCTGCAAGTGAGTTAGTTCGCGTAGGGATTCAGTAGTGATTCTGAAATATCCGCCAGTTGGAACGCCTCCGGCAAAGTAGTCGAGCCAAGTAGGTCTGGCGTCGCGGCGCCGACCTTCGGCGCTGCTAATCCCTTTTTGAGACAAACGCTTTTGCGCCAAAACGTGAAGTCCTCCGTCGACTGGCACACTATAGGCACACTAGTCGTAGCTTAAGTCGCTTGGATTCTGCGAGCATGCGTGGCGTAAACTGTTGATTCTGAAGTGGTGCCGAGGGCGGGAGTCGAACCCGCACGCCCTTGCGGACAACGGATTTTAAGTCCGTAGCGTCTGCCATTCCGCCACCCCGGCACGTGGAGAAAATACCGCGAAACAAGTCGAACGTCCAACACCCGTCTTGCAGTTCCTCCCTCTTCCGTT
This sequence comes from Blastocatellia bacterium, assembly GCA_034665305.1. Lineage (GTDB taxonomy): Bacteria > Acidobacteriota > Blastocatellia > Pyrinomonadales > Pyrinomonadaceae > DASXRU01. Next base: position 334,262 of record JAXDFZ010000024.1, read on the forward strand.
TGCACCTCACGTGGAACTGATGCAGTTGGGAAATAAATCAAGGCATCGAGAACGCAGAGCGGGGGAGGGGGCATGACTGTCAATTGCTGAAGCCAACCTCTTTCTGCCAGTCTGCTCCTGGAGTTCGGCTAGTCGCGAACGCTTCTGTTTCTGAATACAGACCCAGCGCAACTCTTAACCCCGAACTGGACCCGCTTTCCCGTGAACAAAAAACCATTGACTTCGGATCGCTATTGCAATAATTTGCTCGCGAATTTTACGGATTTGATTCTCACGGGCCGGGGCCCTCTCACTCACTGGAATAAAGCGCGGAAATATCCTGGCTTGTTTTGCATAGTAACTGGAAATCCCTAAACCAATAGCAAACCGGTGTCGCTAGTGCCGACAGCAGCGACATCCCCGTCATTCAGGAAGGTTTCTTCATCATGCCAGAAAACGAAAAGGCGAAAGTGCCGGAAACCATACAAGGCGCCAAGCTCGCCGACGTTGCCCCGATACCTAACCCGGCAAAGACCAAAACTGCAGTCATCTCAGACATTATCGAGATCCCCACGCCGGCGAAGCGTCCGCTGAAGTGTTACGCCTTCGACCCCAGCCAGGGAACGTACTTCGGCAATGAGATGACGCTGCGTGTGAAGTACGAAAAACTGCTTCCCGGTCCGATTGGCGAGCGTATCGCAGTAATTGACTATGACGGTCAGAATAAGAGCTTCTACAAACCGGTCGATCTTGATGACCCAAGTCTGCTGATTGGTTGTGGACTTAGCCCCTCTCAGTCCGATCCACGCTTTCACCAACAGATGGTGTATGCGGTAGTCAGCGAGACAATTCAAAATTTTGAAGCAGCGCTCGGCCGGAGAATTCGCTGGCGCCTTGATGAGCGGGTTCCGGACGCGCAGGGCGTCATAGCGAGGGGCCCACGACCGGGTGATATCAAACGGCTGAACTTGTATCCGCACGCAATGCTGTCGGCCAACGCCGCTTATTCACCCGCCGCAAAGGGAATTCTGTTTGGCTATTTTCGCGCCAGCAGCGTTAATCCGGGACGCAATATTCCGGGTCAGACAGTCTTCACTTGTTTATCGCATGACATTATTGTTCACGAAACTACGCATGCGATTCTTGACGGGATTCGCACCTATTTCTCCGAACGAACCAGTCCCGATGTGGCGGCGTTTCATGAGGCATTCGCCGATATAGCTGCGTTGTTCCGCCACTTCTCTCATAAAGAAGCGCTGCTGGATACAATCCAAAAGACCGGTGGCAAGTTGTACCAATACCAGCTCCAACCCGACGCCCTGGTGACCGAGGGCAAGCCTACAATTCAGGCTCAGCAACCGAAGGATAATCCGTTGGTTGGTTTAGCGCAGCAGTTTGGCGAGGCCCGGGGATCGGGAAAGGCACTGCGCTCAGCATTGAGTGAATTGCCCGATCCAAAAAAGATCAAAGACCCATCTCTTGAGCCGCACGAGCGCGGCGCAATCCTGGTGTCGGCGGTGTTTGACGCGTACTTCACTGTTTACCTGCGTCAGACCGCGGACCTCTTTCGTGTATTTCAGGCCGGCGGCGGCAACACTGAGACGCGCGAGCTGTCAGGGCCGATGGCCGACCTCCTGGCTAAGGCGGCCAGCAAGACCGCCAACATACTTTTCAAAATTTGTGTGCGGGCCATCGACTATTGCCCGGCGGTCGATATTACTTTCGGGGAGTACCTGCGCGCGCTGATCACGTCTGATCGCGACAACCACCCATCCGATCCGCTGGGAATCCGGGATGCGCTGATGCAGGCGTTTCGCTTGCGTGGCATCCTCCCGGAAGACGCGCAATACCTTTCCGAAGACTCGCTCTGCTGGTCGGTATTACCAAAAGACTCGTTACCGGTCTTTGAGAATTTGATCTTCGGAGATCCCAACGGCCTCACTCGCGAGGAAAAAAATCATAACGGCAACTTATTACGACGCTATGCGATCGCCAACGCTTCAAAGCTCGGTTTCAGCGACGGGCCTTTCATCTCCATCCCATCTTTTCATCCCGCCTTTCGCCTGGCGCCAGACGGCAGCGTGCGCATAGACATGGTTGTCGAGATGGCCCAGGCGGTGGATGTGCCCTACGATCCCAAGCAGCCGGACCTGGGAACGTTCCCCATGCGCAGTGGTTCGACACTATTGATTTCCAAGCCGCCGCTTAAAGACGGCAACTATGGACCAGGCCAGATTCGTTATCTGATTCGCAAACGGCTCGAGGGTCCTTACGGTGAACGGCGCCAGCAACGGCAACGCGAGTTCAATCTCAGAGAGGGACTGCTGGAAGGGAACGATCCCAAGCGCTTCGAGTTAGACTTCAACATGCTGCATTCGGGGTTCTAAAAATGACTACACGAAAAACCACAAAATCCGCCGGCAAACGAAAAACTGTTGCTAAGAAAGCGCCGCGCGCCAAAGCCGGCCGAGCAGAAGCGAGAACGAGCGCCAAAGGACTCAAAATCCGCATGTACCGCGTCGGTTTCGGCGACTTCTTTCTGGTTACCGTCCCCACGCGTTCAGGTAATCAGTACATTCTGATCGATTGCGGAGTTTTCAAGGGCACGTCCGGCACAGGCGACATCGGCTCGATCGTGGAAGCGGTCGAGGATATGTACAAGACCACCAAGGGACGATTGGCGCTGGTAATCATGACGCATCGTCACGCTGATCACATTGCCGGGTTCAGCAAGGCTGAGCGGTTCAAAGACTTCACTGCCGGCATGGTGTGGATGCCCTACTGGGAGCAGTTCAATGACGCGAAGGACTCACCGCACAATCTGCAATTTGATATTCAGGAGTTAGCGCACAACCTGGCTATGCAGTTCGGCGCACGAAAGGATGAAGCGGCGAAAGAAGCGCTGGCGCAACTAGCCAACGCCACTGGCGTCGAAGACTTTAGTGCTGCCGCTACTGGGAAGAAGAAGGGTGGAGGTAATGCCAAAGCACTCGACTTGCTCAAGAACCATTTGGGTGCAAACGGCAAGAAGGTCAGATACTACGCTGCCAACGATAAGCCGGAGCTTCCTCCCGAGCTGAAAGGACTATCGGCAAAGATCCTGGGCCCACCCCCCAAGAAGGCCAAGGCTTTCATGGCGCTGACAGATCTCAAAAAGGGTGTGGGCCAGTATCTCGACTCGATGACCGAAGATAAGGATGGGCCGAAAGCACTGCAACCGTTCCCGAATGAATGGTTGGCGGATTTGGAAAGTGATTATCCGCACCAAGAGGTTGTGGACCCTGTTATCGACTACGAGCAAGTGAAAAAGAACGTAGAGGCCTCGCAACCGGATATGCTGGCCGCGGCGGCGAGCAAGATCGAAACCTTCCTCAATAATCAGAGTCTGGTGGTGCTATTTGAATTTGGCGGTAAGAAGTTGCTGTTTGCCGGGGATGCGCAGGCGGGTAACTGGGAGTACTGGCTTTACAAGGGAGATGGGCCGGAAAAGGATCCCACCAAAGCAGGCGCGATGGTGGACGCCAGCAAGGAACTACTGCAAACCATTGACTTCTACAAAGTGGGACATCACGGCAGCACCAATGCCACGCCGATTCAGGCGGTAGAGGCCGCCGTCAGCCGGGCCAAGTCGAGTAAGGGCTTCGTCTCGATGTGCTCCACCGAGTACGGGGTTTATGGCAACCGGGACAAGGGCACCGAAGTGCCGCGCGACCCCTTGATGAAGGCGCTTGGCGATGGCTGTTCACTGATTCGCAGTGATTCGTTTCCCATCGATATCACTTCTCCAAAAAAGAAAACGATCAAACCAGCCAAGGGAGTGAACACTAAACTGCCAAAGCCCAAGGTAGGTAAGCTGAGCAAAGCAAAACTATATATCGAGTATTCCTTCTAGAAACCGGTGAACGGTGAACCGGCGGTTTATGGAGTGCGCCGGCAGAGCAAAGCGGCGACGGCGCTTTGGATTATCTCTATAACCATTCAGAAAATAATCCAAAGCGGTGTCGCGCTACGCTTGCCACCGCACTCCAAATCTTCGCGTTCATTCCGATCATAGCACTTCGATTAAGCGCGCCAGGGCGTAGCACACTTTGGAAATCAAGCCGACTGGCGGGCAGCACATTCACCAATCCTTTGCTGCCGCTTCAGCGTCCTCGAGTTCTTCCTTCCGCCGCCAGTAACCACACTGTTCGATCAGCTTGCGCGCCGCGGCGAGATCGTCCTGCGGACCGCGCGCATTGCCACCGGCATCCCCGGCCCACGGATACGGCTTTACCGGATGAAACAGCCGCGCGCGATACAGATGAATGTCGGCCATGAATAACTTCATCGGGCCGCGCTCGGCGATTTCCCACGCTTCGTCCAAGTCTTCCTGCGCGCTCTGGCGACCAGTGCGCGCGCCGTTGAGGGTCCGCAACCAGGCGCGGGTGAGAAGAGCGTGGGGGAGCATGACCTGCTGGCCAGAGAGGCGGAGGCCGTCAACGGCGACCTCGAGTTCGCGGCTGGCGGTTTGGACCGTGACTTTCAGGCCGCTTCGACATTCGTCGTCATTCATCGCCGATTGGTCGTCCGGACGTTGAAGCGGCGTGAACGCCGCATTCCGTTCCAGAATCGTGTCGTAGAGCGCAGCGCGGCCCAGCGTTAGGTGGTCGAGGGCGACATCCAGGTGGACGTAAGTATGCAGACCCAGCCTCCGTTTCTGGATCTTTGTCGCACGTTCAAAGACGGAACGGCAATCTGAAACGGCGGTGTTGGTAATTGATGGTTGAGAATTGAAAGAAAGAATTTCTTGCCACGCGGCGCGCTCAGCGGCGGCGAGGAGAAAGTCGCAATAACGGAAGCCCGGCATCGAGTAGAGCAATGGTTTATCCGGCTGCTCCTCGGCCTGCATTTGCTCGGCCTCGCGGAAGCTCGTCACCGCCTCGGTCCGGCGGCCCACCTGGTGCAGGGCGTCGGCGTGAGTCGTACGATTGGCGATCGCCGTTGCGGCATCGCCGCTGCGGTCGCCGTAGGTCACGGACTGCTCGGCGTCCCTCACTGCCGGGTCCAACTCGCCCATTATCAGCTCAAGCTCGCTCAAGTTGCTGGCAATGATGGCAGCGCTTTTCCAGACCCCCTGCTGGATGCGCATCTTTAACGCAGCCCGCATCGGTTCGAGGGCCTCATTCAGCCGGCCTAAAGCACGCAGACAAAACGCAGTTTCGTTCAAGAGCCAAGCTTGCTCTTCTTCCTTTAGAGCAAGCGAGACGCGACTCCAAGCCGCATCAAAGAAAGAGGCGTAAGCGCCAAGCTCAGAACCGTAAGCACCTAGGGTATGCCATGCGTAGTGCTCGTTTCCATACTGGATTCGAATCCAGTAAACCTCGTATAGAGCCTCCTGCTGCAATCCCGCCTGACAGCCGTGAGCCACGGCTTGGTAGAGCGGCTGGAGGTCTTGAAGCGTAGGCTGGTCTTTGTCCGGTGTGGTCGCGCAGAGGTGTTCGTAGAGCTGCCGGTGGGCCGCGCGCCAGGCGTCAGGTTGTTGGGTGCGCAGTTGCCGGGCGAAGTATTCGCGCAGGTGCGGATGCGCATCGAGCGAGACGAGCGCGCCAGATGCATCGCGGTTCACGGTGAGCAGCTTCGCATCGTCCAACCGCTTCAGCGCCGTGTTGCGTTGCGCGTCGGTCAGCCCGGCGAGTGGTTCGGTCAAACCGCCGATGGCCTCCCCATTCCACAAGGCATTCAAGCAATCGGCCGTCGCCGGTCGGTCGAACAAACCCAGCAGGCGCAACAGGGCCAAAGCGCGCAAACCTTTCTTGTTCTCTTCTCCGGTCTTTCCGCCCTTCTCAAACCATTCCACGTATGCGTCCATGACGTGAAAAGCGTGGTGAGGATGGTCAGGGATGACCTCGATTTCATCGTCTGCCTCTTCCAAATTCACAAGATTGCGTTTGCGGATATCGCCACCGTGGGCGTCGTTCAGGTAAGAACCGAGCAGTGTCAGTGTCAGGGCATGGCGCTTCACATCTTCCACGAGCTTCTCGAATTCGTTCACCTTCTCGCTGTGCTCGTCACCGTCCTTGAGCATGAGTGTGCGTCGTTCGCTGCCGTTCACGCCGAGTGTTTTCAGCAGATGCACCCCGGCTTCGCGGGACAGGCGCAGGAGCGGCACTTCCGGAGCGGTGGTTTGGCGGAACGCCTTCACGTCTGGAAGGGAATAGCGCGTAGTCACTACGCACAATCCGTCGCTTACCGCCGCCAACCCCTTCAACAGCGCGGCAATGCCTTGGTCTTTGAGTTCCCCAGGCGTCGGCGACGTGGGTGAGTATTGCAGTGGTTCGAGCCCGTCTAGGATCAACAACGCTCGTCGCTCGCCGACGAGTTGCGCGAGCCGCCGGCCTTTCTCGAATGAGCCCTGCGCGCTGCTCGCCATTGCATCGTCGCCGAAGAACGTTAAGGCTTCCTTAAGAAACAAGTCGGACGAAGCAGCAAGTTGTTCGCGCGTGCCTTGGCTGTAGAACGACCAAGCAAATGCAGCGTCACAGCTGGTCCAGTCATGATGAGCCAGTTCCGCCACCCACTTCGCCACCAACGATGTCTTTCCTTCGCCGCCAAGTGCGACGAAAGTGAGAATATGGGAGCGCTGTGCCTCGTTGTTAACGACCTTTGCCCAGGATTCGTTAAGCAGTCCAAGTTCCGCTTCGCGGCCGATGAGTTCAGTTGGCGCGTATTTAACGATTCGGGAAATGTCGAAGCGCGTGTTGGGTTTGACGATTTCATCTTCGCGCGGAGGGGTATATCGATTAAGAATCAGTTCGGCGATTTGCTCCGGCGACCGATCGCCGATCGAAACGTACCCGTCGCCATCGTAAATGCCTATCTCTGGTATTGCTCCCACATCATCGAAGCTTAGAAACATGATGCGGTCTTCATCGGCGGTGGCGATCAATTGTCGAATCGACCGCCACTCCAAGTTGCACCAGCGCTTCTTTTTGTATTCGTGGCAGAGGAAGATGGCAATCAGTTCCGAGTTGGTTCCATAGAGGTTGGGCAGATGCACGTCAAGATTCGGACGTGCAAACTCCGCCTCGTGATATTTGTCGTAGAGAACTCTCGATTTGCCGACTTTGTTCGCAAGGTGGTCGGCTACTTGCGAAAGGAACTCGCGGCGCTCACCGGGAAAAGAGAGAGCGATGGCAAAGCGGCGAGGTTGGGTGTTAGAGGAATCGTTATCCATTTTTCTTAGACTGCCACAAGTTGTCGCTCGTAGCGTGAGACTGAGAGCGCTCAGTGTAAGTCGCTACCAGTAACTCCCGCAAGCAAATCGATCGTTGGGTGGTGCCCTAAATTTGGAGTGCGGTGACCTGTCACCGCTTTTGCCCGCGGCGGCTTGACGCCGCACTGCCTTGGGTTAGGGGCTGTTTTCGCCAACTGCTTCAGGTCGCAGCGACCAAAGCGCCGACAGGTCGGCGCACTCCAAATTCCGTTTCAACGGTTTACTCCGGAAAACCGTTAAAAGCTTAGTCAAATATCGCCCACCTCAATCACCGCACCGAAGTGCGGTGCTAATAAGATTCTCAACCTGACCCACTAGCGATACTTTGAGTTAGCCTCGCACGAGCGGGAACCCTTCGACATTCGTAAACGTTTTCCCCGCCAAGCAAAACAATCGTTTGAACTCTGAACACCTGTAGACATTGAGGCTCACCCTTGGTTACCAGGCGTATACAGTTCATGCTTTAGCTTGCGGCTGCTCCGGCCTGCCTTTGGCGGTAACCACCGTTCTTTACTGGTTATTGAAGAGCGATGCTAGAATGCTCGTACAATTAGTAGCGGGCCCTTACCAACTATGACTGAAGAGCAGGAAGTTTTTCTCAAGCATATCCAGAAGCAGGGATTGAAGCGCACTTCGCAGCGGGACCTGATTCTGGATGTTTTTTTGCGCACGGAAAAACATCTCTCCAGCGAGGACCTTTATCAGCTGGTGCGGGAACAGGATCCGACCATCGGGCAGACCACCGTCTACCGTACGTTAAAGCTTTTGTCCGAGGCGGGCCTCGCTCGCGAAGTGCGTTTTGGCGACGGCATCACTCATTACGAACATAACTACAAACACGAACATCACGATCACATGATCTGTTCGCAGTGCGGAAAGATTATTGAATTCTACTCAGCGGAGCTGGAAGCGCTGCAGGACGCGATGGCGGCAAAGCATAAGTTCGAAGTTACCCAGCACCTGCTGCGCATCATCGGAGTTTGCGCTGACTGTCGCCGCGCCTCGCGGGCCGCCGGAAAAGAGGAAACCGCCGTCGCTACGGCGAGACGATCCTGATACGGTTTAAAAAGGACCAGCATTGTGACACAACTCCTTGGAGTGCGGCGGCCTGACGCCGCTTTGGCCATCGAGTCAATAGATTCTCGTCCCATGGGAGCGCGAACCAACCGCAGACCAAACCGGCGTCAAGCCGCCGCACTCCAAGGAGTTGACGCTTGATCACCAAATCGCTTGCAGATACTTTTGCTTTTGCCGCTGACGCTCGCCGTAGTTTCAGTCTCGCCTTTTGTTTGCTGTCGCCGCTCGCGTTAATTGCGTGTCCCGGCGGTTCAGGCCCAACGCCTAACACGGCCAACACCGCGGCTTCTCCTTCCGCCACTGTAGCTGCGACTTCAGCGTTCGATGGGGAAAAAGCGCTGGAGCACGTTCGCAAGCAGGTGGAATTCGGGCCACGGCCACCGGGCTCGCCGCAGTTGGAGCAAACCCGCAGCTATATCGTGGGCCAATTGAAATCATATGGACTCAACGTGGTACTGGATGAGTTTCACGCGGCCACGCCCATCGGCGACAAGCGGATGGTGAACATCACGGCGGAACTTCCCGGCGCGTCGCGCGATGTGATCATCATCGCCAGCCACTACGATACCAAACTGTTTAAGGATTTTCGGTTCGTGGGTGCAAACGACGCGGGCTCTTCGACGGGAGCGCTGCTGGAGATCGCAAGGATCATGGCGGCGACGAAAGCGGATCGAAAGTTCACCTACTGGTTCGTTTTCTTTGACGGCGAAGAAGCGTTCTGCGAGAGCTGGGACCAGTGCAGCAAACCGGGCGCCCCGGACAATACCTACGGCAGCCGGCATTACGTGGATCAGTTGAAGAGCAAGAATGAACTGTCACGTGTGCGCGCGATGATCCTGCTGGACATGATCGGTTATAAGAATCTGCAGTTTGGCCGCGACGACGCGAGTACCACGTGGTTGCTCGATATTGTCTGGCGTACCGCGAGGGAGCTGGGCCATAGCTCGGTGTTTCAGAATCGGCCCGAGGGTGTCGGTGGCGACGACCATGAGCCATTCCTGAAGGTTAGCGTTGATTCGCTCGATATCATTCAATTGAACAGTTACAAATCACCCAGCGGCGAAGAGTATTGGCACACTGCCGGTGATACGTTGGATAAGATTTCCGCGAAGAGTTTGAAGATTGTCGGCGACGTGATTCTGGCCAGCTTGCCGAAGGTCGAAGAGCGCCTGGCAAGTAAGCGTTAATTTTGCCAGGGGCGGCACTGCGTGGCCGCGCCTTCTTTCGGAGAAGATCGCGACGTGTCAAACGGGGCGGCCACGGTGCCGCCCCTACAAAGCTGCGATTGAACGCAGTTTTTCCTCGACTGCTGCACCTACCTCACTGCAGCGTGACGCCTTCGCCTCGCCAATTAGATCGTAGGTCAGGGTCTTACCTTCGCTCAGGAGTGCTGCGACCGCGGTTTCGACTTTCTCCGCGGCCTTGTGCATTTGTTCGTCAGCATTCCGAGTAGCTAACCAATCCAACATCATCTGCACCGAGAGAATCGCCGCCAGCGGATTTGCCTTGTCCTTGCCGGCGTGTTTGGGTGCACTCCCATGGATCGGCTCGAACATCGCGTGTTCGTCGCCGATGTTGCCGCCGACTGCAAGTCCCAATCCACCTGCCGTAGTAGCTCCGTTGTCGCTAATGATATCGCCGACCAGGTTCGGACCGACCACCACGTCGTACCATTCAGGATTGCGGATTTGCCACTGACAGAAAGCATCTACGTAGGCGTAGTCGAGTTTAATCTCGGGAAACTCGGCGGCGCCGACTTCGCGGAAGACTTCGCGGAAAAAACGGTGTGCGCCAATGATGTTCGATTTGTCCACGCAGGTGACTTTGTTTTGCTTGCCGCGACGGCGCGCCAGGTTGAAGGCGTAACGCACCACCCGTTCAGTCGCTTGGCGCGTGATTTTGATTGGTGTCATTCGGCCGTCGGGAATTGGATTGGTCTCACCTGTGTACGCGTCTTCGGTGTTCTCGCGGATAACGATGTAATCGACCTTGCCCGGCTCCCACACCTGCTTTAGTTCACCGTGAATTTTGTGCCGGACGCCGGGATAAAGTTTTACGGGACGAACGTTCGCGTACAGGCCGAGCTTTTGGCGATTGAGAATCACCTGGGCGAACCCGGCCAACTGTGGTTCGGGATAAGGCTTGCCCGGCTTCGTGAAAACGGTTTTGCCATCCACCTCATGTCCTACCGCGCCCAGCAGGACCGCGTCGGCCGCTTCGCACTTTTCAAAAGAACCCTCGGGCCATTCAATCTCGTGTTCGGCGTAGTAATGGCCGCCGCACGGAATTTCTTCGACCTGGAAATCGATTCCAAACAACTTGCCCGCAGTGTGCAAAACGTTCAGGGCACACGATAGGACCTCAGGCCCGATTCCATCTCCGGGCAGCGCTACGATGTTATAAGTTTGCTTCGGCATAATGGTTCCGTTTTGAGACTTAATGAATATAAGCGACTTGGCAAAGAATCGACAAGACAGCACTTCGTTTGGATAGTGCCCTAATTTGGAGTGCGCCCGCAGAGCGAAGCGGCGACGGCGCTTTGGATCGATCTTGAGCAGACATGACAGCTATCCAAAGCGGTGTCGCGCTTCGCTTGCCACCGCACTCCAAATTGGGGCACGCCCCTACGATTTCCTTCTTCCGCGACCTCTATGTTAATAAATGTGACACATGTTAACTGCTGAAATCATCGCCATCGGGTCTGAACTGCTGGCGCCCACCCGCACGGACACAAACAGTTTGTGGCTCACTGAGCAACTGAATCGCATCGGCATCGACGTTAAATTGAAAACGATCGTCGGCGACGACGACGCGCGGCTCGAAGAAGCGATTCGCGACGCGGTGAAGCGTTCGCGCGTGGTAATCACGACGGGCGGTCTGGGACCAACGGAGGATGATGTCACGCGCAAGGTGGCCGCCCGCGCGCTGGGCCGGCGGCTGGTCCTGGATGATCGTGTGCTGCGCGAGATACGCACCCGTTTCGCTCAGTACAAATTGGCCATGCCGGAGAGGAATTCGCGACAGGCGATGGTGATCGATGGCGCGGAAGTCCTGGACAATCCAAACGGCAGCGCGCCCGGACTTTTTATCGAACATGAAGGCTGCGCGATCGCCCTCCTGCCGGGTCCGCCGCGTGAGATGAAACCGATGTTTGAGGCGTCCGTGCGGCCGCGACTGGCTGAGAAATCGGGTGAGTTGCGGTTCGCCCGCCGCGTCCTCCGGGTTGCGGGCATGGGCGAGTCGGCGATTGATGAAAAGATCGCGCCGATCTATCTGCGTTATCAAAACCCACAAACAACAATTCTTTTCAACAGCAGCGAAGTCGAGGTCCACCTCAGCGCTCACGCCAGGACCGAAAGCGAGGCGGAGACGCTGCTCGACGACCTGTCGGAGAAGATTGAGACTGCGCTCGGCGATGCCGTGTTTGCGTTTCGCGGCGAGACGATGGAGGAAGTAGTCGGGTTGAAGTTATCAGTCGCGGGCTTCACTGTGGCAGTGGCTGAAAGTTGCACCGGCGGATTGATTGCGCAGCGTCTGACTGACATTGCCGGCTCGTCAAAATACTTTGTTGAAGGCGTCGTGAGTTATTCGAACGGGTCGAAGACGAGACTGCTGGGAGTTGATCCAAACTTGATTCTAGCCGAAGGCGCAGTCAGCGCGCCGGTGGCTGAGGCGATGGCCGAAGGAGTCAGAGAACGCGCCGGCACAGATTTCGGATTGGCGGTAACGGGCATTGCCGGTCCTGGCGGGGGAACGGAAGCGAAACCGGTGGGACTCGTGTACATCGCGTTAGCGGACGACGCGCATACGGAGCACCGCAAGTTGAATCTACCGGGAGATCGTCACTTGGTGCGCTGGCGCGCTTCGCAAGCGGTACTGGATCTGCTGCGGCGTCGATTGACGTGAGGCGCGCGTTACGTGGTCGCGGTTTACTGCGTGCCTTCCTGCGATTCCGTGATCGAAGCGATCAAAGACTGCTCTTTATCAATCAAGGTGCGCAGGGATTGACGGAAGATGCGCTCAGAGAGAAAAGCATCCGCCATCAGCAGCCCGCGAAAAGAGTCTGCGTCCCATTGCAACACGGTCGACGGTTCGACGACGCGCACCGATGCAGATCGTGGAATGCCGCACAACACCGCAAGTTCACCTAAGATACTGCCAGGCCCAGCGTCGGTCAGCACCAGTTGTTTTCCGTGACGGGAAACAAACACTTGCAGTTTGCCTTTTAGCACCAGCAACACGCCGGTGGCCTCGTCGCCTTCCTGAAACACGACTTCATCCGGCGCGCATTCCTTCACGTCGCCCTTGCTGATTAGCCTTTGTGCGCCCTGTGAAGTGTATCCTTTGAAGAGGGGCAAGGCGGTGATTACCGATGCATATTCCTCGTGCATGGTGGGGGGGCCTTTCGATTGCGGATTTCAGATTGCGGATTGAAGAAAACATGGCGTGACGTCCTTAGTCCGCCATCCCAGTCTGCAATCCGGAATCGTCAGTGGCGCTCGCTACCGGCGGGCGATTCTGACATCAGGTTGTAAGAGCGGCGGCAGATTAACAGCATCGGCGACTGGCGAACAAGGAAAAAGCTTGGCTACGAGAAATGCGCGAAACGCGTGTATCATGCGTCACGCTCCATCGTTACACATCGCCGCGATACCCGTATGAGTTCGATTTAACGTGCGACCTCTGCAAGTCATACTTCTCGCCTATCTTATCGGATCAATTCCGTTTGGGTACCTGATCGTGCTGGCGCGGCGCGGCGCGGATGTCAGGGAGAGTGGGTCCGGGGGTACCGGAGCGACCAACGTGTCACGGCAAGCCGGAAAGGCGGCGGGGCTGCTCACGTTGTTGCTGGATGCATTAAAGGGCGCGGTGGCGGTGCTGTCTGCGCAGTGGCTGATTGGCGCGCCTTTGTTCGCCGCATCGAATGACCGGTTGCCATTATCCTGGCTCGTCTCCGCTGCTGCAGTTGCGGTCATTGTTGGTCACTGCTTTCCAGTATGGCTTGGGTTCCGCGGGGGGAAGGGGGTGGCGACGGCGCTGGGAGCGTTTCTGGTCCTGACACCGATTCCCGTCGTGCTTGCGATGCTGGTGTTTCTTCCCCTGGTGTTGCTCACCAGATATGTGTCCCTGGCGTCGATATCGGCTGCGTTGTCGATTCCGGTCTTCGTTTACCTGCAGATAGTTTTGACACACGGGGATGTTTCGGTATTTCGCGCAGCTGCGGCATTGATCGCTGCGGCGCTCATCGTCTTTGCGCACCGCGCAAACATTGGCCGGTTGCTTGTCGGCACGGAAAGCAAATTCAACTGAACCCGAAATGAAATCAATCGCGATCATCGGCGGCGGCAGTTGGGGTACGGCGCTCGGCATCATGGCCGGCCGGAGCGGTCATGTAGTGCGTTTGTGGTCGCGCAATGCAGAGGTCATCGCGTCGATCAACGAACAGCACGTCAACGATGCATATCTTCCCTCCTTCTCGATTCCGGATACGGTGGTTGGGACGACTGATCTCGCCACCGCGTTATCGGAGGCTGAGTTGGTGGTGCTGGCTGCGCCTTCGCACGCAACGCGTGGACTATTGCGACAGATGCTTCCCAGCCTGCGACCGGAAATGATTTTGATAAGCGCCAGCAAGGGAATTGAGAACGAGAGCGGTATGCGAATCTCGGAGTTGGTGATGGATGAAGTTGGCGCTCATTTCAAGCCACACTTCGTCTGTCTCTCCGGCCCGTCATTCGCAAAGGAAGTGGTTGCCGGAGACCCTACCGCGATTGTCGCCGCAAGTTTAAGCGAAGCTGACAGTGCCGTAGTGCAACAGGATTTGAGTTTTGAAAACCTGCGAATCTATCGGAACCAGGACGTGGTGGGAACAGAGATTGGCGGTGCAGTCAAAAACGTGATGGCCATCGCCGCCGGTATAGTTTTCGGTTTGGGCCTCGGCAGTAATAGTGTGGCGGCGTTGATTACCAGGGGCCTGGCGGAGATAACCCGCTTTGCAACGGCCCAGGGCGCACGGGTTGAAACTTTGATGGGTCTGGCCGGGATGGGCGATTTGGTCCTAACTTGCACCGGCGCACTGTCGCGAAATCGACATGTTGGCGAACAACTGGGAAAGGGCCGCAGCTTGCCGGAAATTCTGTCGGAGATGCACGAAGTGGCGGAGGGCGTGCGAACGACGCAGGCCGTAAAACAAGTTAGCGACCGCATCGGGATTGAAATGCCTGTGGTGAACGAAGTGCACCGGGTGTTGTACGAAGGGAAAAGCGCCGCCGCGGCGGCTCGCGATTTGATGGCCCGGCCGTTGCGCGAAGAGTGGAGCTAGAAGAGACACTGGCAGGTTTGCCTGACGTTTCATGCCGGCCTTCTCGACTTTTGCTGCTTTACCGTCTACTTTTGAACAACCAAGACTTGCTAGTCGCTTTATTCACGAATTTGCCCGATGCCAACTGCCGCCGCCGAAAAACCACTTGCCAGCAACCGTTCTGCGTTTCATGAATACCACATCGAAGCTACGTATGAAGCCGGAGTGGCGCTGACTGGCACCGAGGTCAAGAGTGTGATGGCTGGCCGGATCCAGTTAAAAGAATCGTACGTGGCTGTGCGGGACAACGAGGCGTGGTTGTTCAATGCGCACATCTCGCCGTATACCCACGGAAATCGGGCGAACCCCGATCCGTTGCGGACGCGAAAACTGCTCTTGCACCGGCGGGAAATAGAGAAACTGGACCAGGCCGCGGCTGTGCAAGGAATGACTCTCGTGATTACGCGCGCGTACTTGAAGAACCGTCGGGTAAAGTTGGAAGTCGGCGTGGCGAAGGGCAAGAAGCTCTACGATAAGCGCGAAACGGAAATGCGTCGGACCGTTGAACGCGAAACCCGCGCGCAATTGAAAGAACGACAAAGATAAGTAAAAGGAGAACCGTAATGGAAGTTCAAGGGAGTTCAGGATCGTACAAGGAAGTCGACGTACAAGCTCTGGCTGTGGCCATCTTCCAGGGCGAAAAAGCCGACGACGGATTTTTGCGCGAATTGGACGAAGCAGCCGGGGGCCTGGTGAGGTCAGTGCTGGAGTCTGAAGAGTTGAAGGGGAAAGAGGGTGAGACGGCTTACCTGCATTTGTCCGGGAGCAACGGTCTGAAAGCCCATCGTTTGTTACTGGTCGGCGTGGGCGCGCGCGAAGACTACAGCGCGGCGGGGCTTTCGCAGTTGGGCGGAACCTCAGTACGCTTCTTGCGCGGCAAGAGTCTTAAGACTATTGCAATCGTTCCACGCGCTGGCGCCGACGCTGCCAGGGCAGCGCGCACCGTTGTCGAAGGAGCCTTCATCGGATTGTTTGAGCTTGATAAGTATCGTACCGAAGACAAAGAGAAGCGCGAGATCGAGCGACTGGTCGTGATTGTGGAAGGCGAAGACGAAGCTGGTTTGAACCGGCGCGTCGAAGAGGGCCGAATCGTAGGCGAAGCCGTCAATTTCACCAGAGAGTTGGCGAATGAACCGGGCGGATATCTGACGCCGACTGACATGGCGGAACGTGCTCGAGAAGTTGCAAATGAATTTGGACTGAGCATCGACGTGCTGGACGAAGCGCGGATGACTCAGGAAGCCATGGGAGCTTTGCTTAGCGTTTCGCGCGGGTCCGAAGAGCCGGCGAAGATGATCGTGCTGAAGTACACGCCGGCATACGCTGCCGAATCAACAGACCCGGACCTATTGGCGTTGGTGGGGAAGGGAATAACGTTCGATTCCGGTGGTATCTCGTTGAAGCCGGGCGAGAACATGGAGTTGATGAAGTATGACATGTCCGGCGGTGCGACGGTCATTGGCGCGATGCGCGCTATCGCCCAGTTGAAACCGCCGGTACCGGTGTTGGGAATCGCGCCTTGTTCCGAGAATCTGCCCTCAGGTAAGGCCACGAAGCCGGGAGATGTCGTGAAGGCGATGACAGGAAAGTCCATCGAAATCATCAACACCGACGCGGAGGGACGGCTGGTTCTGGCAGACGCAATCGCATACGCGAAAACGCTGGGCGCGACGAGGATTATCGATATGGCTACTCTTACCGGAGCTGTTTCGATCGCGTTAGGCGACGTAAACGTAGCGATACTGGGAACGGATCAGGCCCTGATTGACGAGGTTATTGCGGCCGGCATCGAGGTTGGTGAAAAGTTCTGGCAGTTGCCATTGGACAAAGAGTATTCAAAGCAAATTAGGTCGGATATCGCGGACATAAAGAACGTTGGCGGCCGCAAGGCGGGCACAATCACCGCCGCGGCATTCCTGAAAGAGTTCGCGGATGGGGTCGCCTGGGCCCACCTGGACATTGCCGGCACCGCTTGGGGCGAAGAGCCGCGCTCCTATCGCTCCAAAGGTCCTACGGGTATCGCAGTGCGAACGCTCATCAATTTCATTGAGCGCGATGCACGGACCAAGAGCGGGGCTGACGACCAGTAGGTCGTTGCGAGCGGCGATCGAGGTTGTCTTCAATACTAGACGCTATTGTAGACATCTGTTCACACTACGACAGTCATGGTTAGTACCCGCTGAGATTTTACTAAGGATCACGATGCAAGACTTCTGGCATAAGCGTTGCACTTAAGGTGGTCACCCCCTGCCAGAGGGGTGGTCGCCACTAGAAAAAATGTCCTCGCCCCCCTCGAGGGCCGCTCGAGGAAAAGCATCGTCCCTTTGGCGTCCTCCTCACGGATTATCCCACTGCAAATAGACTTAACCCGGGACCCTGGCCGTAGGGTCCTTCCTCTTTTTTTCAGCCGTCGATTCTCAAGCAAAACCGGAGAAATGGTATAGTATTAGAGCCACAGCGCAGTGGTTCTGCGGATGCTTTCTACGTAGGGGAGCCAGGATCCTTAATGAATTACTACAGAGTCCTCGGCGTAAAACGAACGGCTACGAGCGCGGAAATCAAGTCGGCTTACCGGCGTTTGGCGCGTCTGCGTCACCCGGATGTAAATCGGGGATCCGAGAAAGCCGCGCGCGAGTTCGCGCTGATATCCCGGGCCTATCGATCTCTGACTGACCCGCAGGAGCGCGCCTATCACGACGCGCAATTGGATCAAAAACCCAGTTCCTCGATTCTTCATTCCAACAATCCCCATGCGCAGCGCGCCCGGAACATTGCGGTGCAAACCCGTTGGGACAGCGTAGTCAATCAGCTTCTGGACAACGACCGGCGCGACAGTATGGAACGACAGCGCGCCGTGTTCACGACTGTCTCGCTTTTTCTCTCGACGTTCTTTGTGGCCATGATTAAACCCCCTCTCTGGCAAGTCTTAAACCTGGCGGGCCGTTCAATTGTAGTAGCCCTTTTTTTGGTCGGCATCTGGCATTTAGCAAAGAGGATGCGCGAGTATCTGGCGCATTACACTTACCGCCCTGCGCCGTTGCAGGCTTCAATCATTTCGGAGGAGAAGGGCCCCGAGCAACGCTTTACCAGGGTATCCGCCTACGCGTTTTTGGTCGGTGGTTTCGCAGCCAGTCTGGGACTCGGATTATTTCTCGGTTGGCATGCGCAAGACTTTTTCTCGGACTTAACTATGCTGTTTCGGCATCGCCCCCAGGCCGTTCAATCATCCATCCTTTCCTATTCACATACGTCCCTCCTGCTTTCCAACGTTCTGTTGTGTCCTCCGATCGCAGTCCTGATCATCGATACGGTCCACGGCGTCGCCTCAAAGATCGATAACGGGTAATGTTTGGCGCGAGTGGGGCTGCAGCAGAAGCTTGTCTGCGTTGCGTGACGTCGTGTATATTGCGCGCGTACTTTCTGTCGGAAACGCCGGGAAGTCTTGTCCGGCACATCAAGCAGGAGCGATCACGATCATAATTCCTCAAGCGAAATTTAATCTGACGACAGCCCGCAAAGTAATCCCCTGACCCCCACGAGCCTGGCTGTCGCTTTGCAGATATAGGAGCAAAGAGATGGCTAAGCGAATGACCGAACGGCAGCATCTCGCCCTGAAGCTTGACGCCTTAACCGACACTGAAGTGGCCGAAGTTTTGGATTACATCGGCATCATGGAATCTATGAGACGCGCTACGATTGCGCCCGGAATCTGGGAAGACGAGTTGATTGCGTTGCTGGCTGAAGCACGGGAGAACCGGCGAGCGCGTCAGGCGTTTGAATGGGAAGCGGCGAGAAGGCGCGGCGAACGTCGCCCTGCGTCCGTTCCCGTGCGCGTTTGAGTCGTCAGTTGCAGAGATGAAGTTGCATCGACATTTAGTTTTAATCTTGTTCGCTCTGGGTTTGCTTACGGGCACCGGCGTCGCGGCGCGGACGTTCGCGCAGAATGTGTCGGCGTTGACGCCCGGACAGCGTGAAATTGAAAGGCTCCGCGCTCAGCTTTCATCTTCCGAAATCGAAGCTCGACGGGATGCCCTGGTGCGGCTCGGCAATCTGAGGCGGGTTGAGAGTTCACGCGTCGCAGCGGGCAGCCTGAATGATGCGAGCGACATGGTTAGAGCGACGGCCGCACACGCCGCCTTGAGTTTACCGGTCAACGAGTTTGTCGATTTGCTTGTCCCCATGCTGAATGACAAATCTGAGTTTGTGCGACAGCAGGTGGCGTACGCTTTGGGAGAAGCGAAAAACAATCGGGCAGTGCCGCCGTTGGTTGCAAGCCTGGCGGGCGATAAACAAGACAGCGTGCGTGGCGCCGCAGCAGTGGCACTCGGGAATATTGCGCACCAGGCCGCGGTCCTGTCGTTGACTGCCATACTCGACGGTGGGGAGCTTCCCGCCACCAATGGTAAGAAAAAGAAATCAGCGCGGCGCAAGGAAAACGAATTCGTCGCGCGTGCGGCGGCTCATTCGTTGGGACAGATTGGCAGCCCTTTGGCCGTGCCGTCCCTGGCGAGAGCGTTGAATGATCCAAACAGTCCGGCGGATTTGCGGCGCGAAGCGGCTGCCGCCCTGGGCGAGATTGGTGACGCTTCAGCATCGCCGGCGCTCCGCGCAACGCGCGAGGATCCGGATCCGCATCTGGCCGTGATTGTGACGCAGGCCTTAAAGCAGATTGAGCGAAAGACCAACAAGTAGGTTCTCCGGTCTACCCGAAAGCTCTTAAAAGAAAAGCGCCGGTCTCAACAGGCCGG
Organism: Blastocatellia bacterium; assembly: GCA_034665305.1. Taxonomy (GTDB): domain Bacteria; phylum Acidobacteriota; class Blastocatellia; order Pyrinomonadales; family Pyrinomonadaceae; genus DASXRU01. The sequence continues at coordinate 353,679 of JAXDFZ010000024.1, forward strand.
CGCTTTTAGTTTTCGCGGATTGCGTTACAGCTCAGGAATCGGTCTTTTCACCGCGACCCTGACCTTTTCGTGCGGCCTTGGTCTGGGGAATCGGCACTCCCACGCCGCCGGACTTTGACTCCATCGGTTCTGGCTCCGCCGGAACCTCGGTCATTTCGTGGATCAAGGCGCCGCCGGATTGCTTCGAAAAGATAAGCTTGTTGGTGATCTGGCTCAAATCAACTTCAACCAGATCGCCCAAGCCCACCTGACCGGTCGCCACCAGATTGGAAAGCGGATAGACCAGGAACCGTTCGATGGCCCGCTTCAAATGCCGAGCACCATATTTGTAATCGATGCCTTCCTTGAGAAGTTTGTCCTTGGCCGCTTCTGAACAGTGGAAGACAAACTTGGTTCCCGCAGAAACCATCACGCGATTCTGCACCGCCTGTAACTCAAGCTCCAGAATCTCGCGCAGATGATGTTCCTTGAGGGAGCGGAACACGACTACCTTATCGATGCGGTTCATGAACTCCGGTGAAAACTTTCGCTTGGCCGCATCTACGGCGGTGCGATAAATCTTCTGGTCGACCTCATTGTCATTCGGGTTCTTGACGTTTTTGCCACTGTGAAACCCGATACCGCCGGATATCAATTCGGACATTTCGCGGGCGCCCAGATTGGACGTCAGCACAACCATGGTGCGCGAAAAGTCCACGCGCCGGTTATCACCCAGCGTCAACGTTGCCTTGTCCAGAATCCCGAGCAACAGCTGCCACAGGCTATCCGAGGCTTTCTCGATTTCATCAAACAGCACGAGCGAGAGTTTCAGCTCTTCGGTGTGCATGCGGTCCAGGTTTTCCTGCGTCAGCATCGGCGACGTTTCCCGGTGGCCCAGATATCCTGGAGGCGAACCGATCAGTTTGGCGATTTCATGCGAGTGCTGAAACTCAGCGCAGTCAATCTTGACGACGGCGTTGGGATCCCCAAAGAGAACTTCGGCGGCTGCTTCGATCACGCGCGTCTTACCCGAACCAGTGGGACCGAGGAACAACATCGTCCCGATAGGTCTGTTGGGCGGGTTCATACCGGCCAAAAAGATTTGGTAGAGGCCGCTCATGCGACGCACGGCCCGCTCCTGGCCCACAATTCGGGCCGAAAGCCTTTCTTCAAAATCCTGAGCTCGCGGACTCTTCTGGTCCGGGTCGAGGAAGACTGTTTCCCTTATCTCGTTCTCGTTTTCCATCTCTATGTCCATTTCGGCAATCATGGTCGTCCTCCTTCTTCAGCATCAGGCGCTTCGTGGCTGACTCCGTTTCGGAGCCGCCAGCACCTTGCTTAAGCAAAGAACGATCCGTTCTCCCAGTTGATGCGCCAAACTCCTCCGCGGGTTGGCTTCCACCGCTCCTGCGGAAATTGCCGTGGCGGGCGCACGACGCTATATATACGACATCGAGGCAAATGTCACCACAAAATGTATGGCGGACACGGGGAACCAGCCGCGAGAGCCCGCGGAAAGAGCGTTTTTCTGTGACAGTTTCTGGCAGAAAATCGCTGACAAAAACTGCAGCCCGTTGCGGGCCGCCGGTCATTATTGTAGCGAAAGGTCGGGACGAATACGCAAAAGGTCTGCGTCTACCGGTTCCGCCGAATCGCCGTGGGAGTTCGCAATCTGGAAATATTTATCACGGGCCGGAGCACTTCGATTGCCATTGGGCTAATCGTAATACTCCAGACCAAGGTGGGTAATTAAGTCTTCGCCGCGCATATGGCGCAGCGTGTTTTTCAATTTCATCAACTGAATGAAAACATCGTGTTCGGGATAGAGACCGGGCGCGGTCTGCGGCGATTTGAAGTAGAAAGAAAGCCACTCCTGAATTCCGCCTTTGGCACCCGAACGTTGGGCCAGGTCCAGGAAAAGAGCCAGATCCAGCACGATGGGCGCGGCCAGGATCGAGTCGCGACACAGAAAATCGATCTTGATCTGCATCGGGTAACCCAGCCAGCCAAAGATGTCTATGTTGTCCCAGCCTTCTTTGTTATCGCCACGCGGCGGGTAGTAATTGATCCGCACCACATGGGAAAAATCCTTGTAGAGTTTGGGATAGACTTCCGGCTGCAGGATGTACTCGAGCACCGAGAGCTTCGATTCTTCCTTGGTCTTGAATGATTCGGGATCGTCCAGCACTTCGCCGTCGCGATTGCCGAGGATGTTAGTTGAGTACCAGCCATGCAACCCCAACATGCGCGACTTCAACCCCGGGGCAATGATCGTCTTCATCAACGTCTGGCCGGTTTTGAAATCCTTTCCACAGATCGGGACGCCATTCCTTTCCGCCAATTCTCGCAGCGCCGGGATATCCACGGTTAGATTAGGCGCGCCGTTGGCAAAGGGGATGCCGGATTTCAGAGCGGCATAAGCGTAGAGCATGGACGGCGCGATGCTCGGATGGTTTTCGCGCATCGCCTTCTCGAGCGACTCCAGGGTTTTGTGGACCGGGTGCGGCTCGAGAAATATTTCCGTCGACGCGGCCCAGACCATAACCAGCCGCGCGCACTTGTTCTTGCGCTTCCACTCTTCAATTTCTTTGATCAGCTGCCGCGCGAGGGCCAACTTGTTCGCGCCCTTCTTTACATTCGTGCCGGTCAGCCGCTTAACGTAGTTCTGGTCAAAGACGGCGCGCATCGGCTTGATCTTGCTGAGCGGCGTCTTGAGTTTTGACAAGAGTTCTTTATCAAGGACGCCGGCATGGGTCGCGGCTTCATAAGCCGAATCCGGAAAAATATCCCACGCTCCGAAAACGAGGTCCTGTAGGCGGGCTAGCGGCAAGAAATCCTTGATTAGCGGCACGCGATTGTCGGTTCGTTTTCCCAAACGAATGGTGCCCATCTGCGTCAGGCTGCCGACTGGTTCGGCCAGTCCTTTTTTGATCGCCTCAACTCCGGCGATGAATGTAGTGCTTACGGCGCCCAACCCAACGAGCAACACGCCCAGTCTTCCTTCTGCGGGCGCAATCTTCGCGCCCTTTGCAACCGGCATTATGTAATTTCCTCCGAATGATTAATAAGTCAGCGATAATACCTTAGAACCCCGTCCTTTAGCACGGCGCCGCAAAAATGCCCGGCCGGAGACGCAAGCTAAAAGCTTGAACTCTATCCGCCTCCTAGCCGGAGTTGAGCTTCGATGTTGACAGGTGTTCAGAGTTCAAACGTTAGTTTGCCTACAAACCGGGGCGAACGGCTTGGCGGCTCAGAATCATTTCCTCAGGCCGGTTGGTTATGATCGCACCTACGCCGAGCCGGGCAGCGGTTTGAATCCACCGGAGATCGTCCACCGTCCAAACAACCAACTTCAGAGCGGCGCTAACAGCGCGTCGCGCCATGCCCGGCGTTAACAACAAGCGATGCAAAGCAATCTCGTCGGCATTGCATGCGAGGGCGGCGCGAATCATGGCGCCTTTCCGAAGCGGCGAGCCGGCACCCAAGAACTGCGGTTGGAACAGTGCGGCCGCGCGGATAGACGAATTCAATTCCTTGAGGGCCCTAACCATACTCAGATCAAAACTGAGCGTGACGATTCGGGATTCAAGCTGATTGGATTGAATGAGCTTTGCGACCTCGAAAGCAAGCATCGACTCCTGGCCCAGCGACGGTTTTAGTTCCAGGTAGAAAAGCCCGGCGGCTCCCCGCGCAAACTTCAAGAACTCATCAAGCGTCGGAACCCGCTCCGCGCCGAAGTCAGGGTTGGCCAGCGTGGGGAATCGCCGGTTGAACCATGACCCGATGTCGCATTGGCCCAACTCAGCGGCCGTAAGTGACGATACCTGATCGGCGCGCGCGCCAACCCGGCGCAGGTCGGCATCGTGAATTACCACCGGGACGCCGTCGCGAGAAAGGCGTACATCGAATTCGATCCCGTCCGCACCGCACGCCATGGCTCGTCTAAAAGCGGCCATAGTATTCTCCGGCGCGATAGACGAAGAGCCGCGATGCGCAATGATCAGCGGGCGCGATGGCGTTGAAATGTTTGTTTGACGATCTTGCAAGAAGGGGTCAGCGGGCCTGGGCTGCAGGGTGTTTTATAACGCAAACTGTTAGTTTGCGATGAATGATAGGCGACGCCCGCGCAAACTAACAGTTTGCGTTACAGCTAGGGCATTACCGAAGCCTTCTTAAGTTTGATCTCGAATTTCCCTACATCGGTGCTGAGATCGGCGCGCACCGGAATGTGGCGCGCATCGTCTGAAAGCCAGATGGAAAACTTTCCTTTGCCGCGAATCAGGCGGTCCTCGCCGAAGATGTCGGCATCCACGCGCACCACGCCAATCCGGCCTAGCAGAGTTTTCATCTCGCGCCGCTCTACAACCTTAACGGGCAGTTGATAAATTCTGCCGGAGTCGCTGATTTGGATGTCGAAACTCTTGCCAACTTCCAGCGGCTGGATGCGCATGAAGTAGATAGCGGAAACAACGTCATGAATCGTTCCGGCAAAAGATGCGGTCATGACCCGAGGTTCCTGACGGGGATTATTCGGATCGCGTTCGGTCCATGTCACCTTGCCCGCGGTTTGATCAAAAATCGCCTCGCTGTGCCGGACACGTTTTCCCTGTTCATCCACTTTGCTGGTCCGCAAAACTGAAAAGGTCGCCGGGTCCACGGAAGATTCTATGTGTTCATGAAGTCGTAAATTGAAAAGCTTGCTGAAAATCCCTTTGCTCGTGACGTCTCCGATCAATCGCCATGAAATCACGGGCGCACCGGCGCCATTTGGAACAGTGTCCCGCCTGGTTCGAAAGTGGAAATCAGCCACGTCCACCTTCCGCAGGACCGCCCGCGAAAACTCTGCTTCGAAAACAAGCTCCTCACCAGCTGTGAGGGGGTTCACTTCCAGAGCCAGATTCGTTTGCGCTCGCACAGTTGAAACCGCAGCCGTGCCCACGGCCGTGCCCACGGCCGTGCCCACGGCCGTGGCTATGACGAGCCTGAGAACAAATTGACGAATGTATTTGAACTTCATTTCCAGTAGAGCGCCTTCAACAGCAAAATTCCCCAAACCACAAGCAGGCCAAACGCAGCTTCATACTCCCGGTAACGCATGTAAAGGCTGGGCTCGAAACCAACGGCCCTTGCGCCCTCGTTGCGATAAGGCAGCAGCCGCGGCAGGAACAATGGCACCTCGCGCGCGTAATCACGATAGCCGGCGCCGAAAAGCTGCTGCAGCGTCACTGCTTCGACGCGCATCACCGGGAGATAGATGCTTAGAAACAGCAAACCGAAAAGGAAAGCCAGGGCCGGACGGGCCGCTGCGATCGTAAAGCCCAGCCCGATAATAAAACTTCCGAGGTAAAGCGGATTGCGCGTGTACGCGTAAGGCCCCGCGATCGCGAGAGCATCATTCTTTCGAATATGACCGGCGGCCCAGGCTCTTAGAAAGAGGCCGAACAAGGCCACGCCGCCCCCGAGACAAAGCGTCAATGGGCGCGGGCGCGCAAAAATCACAAAGAGGGCCGCGCAAATAAAGCCCAGCGGCACACGCCACTTCTGCATCCATGTTCCGGTTCTAAGCAATGGCCCAGCGCTCCGGAAAGTGGCTTTCAGCGACGAACTGAAAAATATCAGCACAGAGGCGCCGGCAAATCCTTACTCTCGTAAGGAAATCCGTAAACCTGAATTTTTGCATTAGTTGAGGCAGGGAAGTGGAAACAAAAATCGAAGGCGGAGGCGAGAACCAACGTAACTGCTGGCGCGGTGCCCGCAGCGTCTCCCCAGACATTAGTCCGCGCCTCAGCGCCTTCGTGCCGACTTCGATGAGGCGATCCAGAATCGGGTTGCTTATAAATTTTTTGTCGATCTTTTCCATCTTGCATCCACGGTCTGTCGGCTGGAAATCCCCCCGCTCATCGCAGTCGCTGGATCAAATCGCTGCTTGAGTGATCCTTCGGGTCTCCGACGATAGCGACTTTGCCGCCGTAAGACTTAACGACCGCCCGCTCTGGGACGGTTTCCAGCGAGTAGTCTGTGCCCTTTGCATGAACGTCCGGTCGGAGGGCGAGCAAAAGCGTCTCCACTGTAGGTTCGTCGAAGATGGTTACAAAATCCACCGCGGCCAGCGAGGCGATGATCTCAGCGCGCTGATCCTCCGGAAGGAGGGGCCGCCCGGATCCCTTCAGCCGGCTAACCTGGCGGTCGGAGTTCAACCCAACTACCAACAAATTACCGAGGGCCTTCGCGCCCTCCAAATAACGAATGTGACCTACGTGCAAAGGATCAAAACAGCCATTCGCAAAAATAACGCTGAGGTCCTGCCGCCGGGCAGCATTGACCTCTTCGATCAGGCGATCGCGACTCAGAATTCTTGATGCCGACGCAGGTTCCATAACTGTGTGCCTTCTGGCGATTAATTTCTAACTGCGCTTACCGTGGGCGCTTATTTGGAGTGCGCCGGCAGAGCGAAGCGCCGACGGCGCTTTGGTTAGCACCATCCGTCATTTTAGCGAAACAAATCCAAAGCGGTGTCGCGCTTCGCTTGCCACCGCACTCCAAATCAGCGAGCGCCAACGGCTCCCGTACGACTTTGTCTATCTAGCGCGCTGAAGATAATAGCTGATAATCAACGCAACATCCTCGCTGTAGCTGCGGGTGCCGCCCGGGACATTGTTTGCGCGCAAATACGAATTGTTAATCCGGTTACTGACCTCGCTGGCCGGCCCTTGAAAGCGCGCCCAGAAGGCTGAACGTGCTTTCAGATCCGCTCGCGGTCCATCGCCGAGAGTTTCCCTTACCACCCTGTATCGTTCCGGCGCGGAGACGTTGAGTTCATTTACCACGCGCAGAGCGTTTAGATATCCGGAATAGCGGACAAACGAATTGGTCGAGGCGGAGCAGACCAGGAACGCCACGAAATTGGCTTCGTCCTCGCGTGCGATTCCGCATTGATGCGCTTTCTCATGAGCAATCACATAGGGAAGATCGAAATCCGGTTGCAGCCGGTTGTAGTTGGCTTCGCCCGTGAACGGCATGTAGACACCGGAGAGCCCCAGCCAACTCACGATGCCCGAGAAATGAATTGGCTTCGGATTGGCGTAGCCGCCGCGGCATACCTCTTTCAAAAGCGGGGAAGTTTGATATGCAGATTCGATTAACGCGTACAGCTCGGCCCGGGGCATGTTTGGCTGGGTGCCACCTTCGTGAGACGCCCCATAGTTCGCATTGATGCCATCAATGATTGCGCGACTGATTCGCTCCAGCTGCTCGTCGCTCGGATTTTCTTTCGTGAGGCTGAGACTCTGGCTCAAAGGCTGTCTATCGTAGTTGAGTCCCCATAAGAGCAGAAACGACAAGACCCCAAGACTCAAAGCCCAAAGCAAACTGAGCGCGGCCTGTTTCAGCACTTGCAAGGGACGCTTTTGTCGCTGATATACCTGCAGTATGTGATAGACCAGCGCAGTGATTAGGAATGCCAGGAGTCCGACGACGAGAATTTCGCCGAGCGAAAAACTGACGATACCGTTAACTAGCGCGAGTGCGCGGCCAATGCGGGGAAAGATAGTGCGACTGTAGTAGACCTCGATGAAGGCCGGCGTGTGTTTGGCGAGGGTTCGCAGGCTAAGAGCGATTACGAATAGAGCGATGGGTAAGACCCAGCGGCCGTATCCGCGAAGAATGCCGCGGTGGCCTGACTTCAAAGCTTCGTGCTCCGGCACGGGTAAGACGGTGTGCGGAGTCATCTCGTAATTAGATACCTACGCCGGCTTCCTGAAATCCGTGTTCCAGCGCGGAGGCAGTTAACTCAGCCTTCGTAACGGTCGCAGTGCCGCGCTTCATCACCACAATGCCGCCGGCAAGGTTTGCCAGCCGGGCGGCCTCGGCAAACTGCGCTCCGGATGCGAGGGCGAGGGCATAGGTAGCGATGACGGTATCGCCGGCGCCGGTTACGTCGACAGGTTCGTGCGGGCCAACTGCTTCCAGATGAAGTGGTGGCTTGCCGGGTTCCAGCAACATCATGCCATGGCCGCCGCGGGTTATCAGCAGTGCCTGATAGTGCAGACGCTGGCACAGCTCGAGACCCGCCGCTTCCATCTCGGCAAGGTCGGTTGGTTCATGGCCGACGAGCTTGGCTAACTCGTCCTCATTCGGCGTGGCTGAACTGCATTCCGGAAAACTCGCCAAACGGAAACGCGAATCGACCAGGACCGGTTTGCCGGAGTCGCGCGTCGCCTCTCGAATCGCGGCTGCAATCGGAGGATCGGCCGCGCCGTATCCGTAGTCGGAGATGACAACGGCGTCAGCCGTCGCGGCCTGGGCGCGAACCAGTTGAATCAATTCATCGTGCAACGTGGCGTTGAGATCCGCCTCGCCGCCGTAATCGATGCGAATGACTTGCTGGCGTGTCGAGTGCGTTTGTCCGGCCAGTACTCGTACTTTAGTGGTGGTGCGATGACCGGGAGAAACGATCACGCCAGTGCAGTCAACTCCCGCGTCGCGCAGTTTCGCCACCAGCGCGTTCCCTGGTTCATCCTCTCCGACAACACCAATCAGCGCAACTTCAGCGCCTAAGGCGGTCAGGTTTGCGGCGCAGTTGGCCGCTCCGCCCGGCGCAGTCTCAGTGTGTTCGTGCTGCAGGATGAATACCGGCGCCTCTCTTGAGACCCGACTGATCTCGCCGTAGATGAACTGGTCGGCAATGGCATCGCCGACGACGAGTATCCGCCGGCTTGTAAAATCGCCGATCGTCTTGATAAGAGTTTGTTTCGATTTATCAGTCACTGATCACCCGTCGGGATTGCGGTTTGCAGATTTCGGATTGCGGAATTAAAAACTCTCTCTGCTTCCGAATCCGAAATCTGAAATTAGCAATCAGCAATCGCCAGGGCCGCCCGCTACTGCAGGCGGTCTCGCCAAGATTTGTTTCACCGCCTCGAGCAAGTTGTCGGCTACGATTTCAGGTTCCATTGTCCACGAACTGCGCTGGTGTTCCCACTCGCCGCGTCCGTACCCGGTCAACACCAACGCTGAATGCACGCCGGCATTGCGTGCCAATTCCACATCACTGAAGCGATCGCCAACCATCCAACTGTTGGCTAAATCGATTTCCCGCTCAGCCGCCGCGCGATTGATTAGGCCCGGCTTGGGTTTGCGACAATCGCAGTCTAAACGATAAGGGAGCTCACCAACGCTGGGATGATGCGCGCAATAGTAGATAGCATCCAGCCGCGCGCCGGCCTTTTCCAATTGAGCAGCCAGGTTGGCGTGGACCTCATGGACCATGGCTTCGGCGAAATAACCGCGCGCGACGCCGGCCTGATTAGTTACCAGGATCGCCAGCCAACCCGCTTCGTTCAGCAGCCGCAAGGCTTCCGTTGAGTGCTCCAGCAAACGGAAGCGCGAAGGATGGTTCACATATCCCACCTCATCCGAGATGGTCCCATCGCGATCGATAAATACCGCAGGTCGTTTCATTTCACCAAAATACGCTTAGGTTAAGCTCGCGCGGTCCTGAGTTTTTTCCACCAGAGCAAACTAAAGTTGAACTCTATACACGTGTAGGCTTTCGAAGGCTAAGCGCAGCTGACAGGCGTATCGAGTTCAAGCTTTAGCTTGCCTTCGCGCGGTCTTGAGACTTTTGGTCTGTTTCCGTACCGCACATCTGATCAGACTTTTCTTTATTCTTCATCAATTCCGCTGCTGCCAGCGAAGCGCGGGCCCGCTCGAAAACATCCTCAACGGAAATCGCGGTCATGCAACGGTGGTCAATCGGGCAATCGCGCAGCATACACGGCGCACAATCCGGCGGATGCCGAATGATTTCGCTGTTCGCCGAAAATGGCCGTGTAGTCAACGGGTTGGTTGGCCCAAAAATAACAATCGTCGGGCGCCCCAGTGCCGCTGCGATGTGCGCCGGTCCGGTGTCATTCGTAACCAGGAGGTCGGCAAGATTCAGAATTGCGGTTGCCTCCGCCAGGCTCGAACTTCCAGTTGCTATCGCCGGCTCGTTCCGCATTTGTTTTGCTACGGCGAGGGAAACGTCCTGTTCGTTCGCTGAGCCGATTAGCAGAACTTCAGCGCCCAACTCTTCGATCAAACGATCACCGAGACCCGCATATCGTTCCGCCGGCCAACGCTTGGCCCGGCTATTAATCGACCCCGGACAAAGCGCCACCAGCGGACGTCCCTCGGCCACTCCCAACGAGTGCAACGCTGCCCGCGCTCGCACGCTTCGTTCGTCGGAAACTGTCAGGCCGAAATCAGGCTCACGATTGGCCGGCTCGGAGTTTTTCTGGAGCATCATTTCCAGTGCGGAAATAATGTTGAGATAGTAATAAACCTCGTGACGCTCGTTTCGCCATGCAGGCGTCTCCAACGGATGGGTCAGCAGAAAGCTGCGACCCTGAGTTGCATATCCGAGTCGCAACGGTACGCGTGCGAGGCCCGGAATCAAAGCCGTTTGGAAAGAGTTGGGAAAGAGAACTGCAAGATCGAAGTTTCCGCATTTCCACTTTTGAATTTCCGAGCGAACAGATTTCCAACTCTCGTCCCGGGAAATCAGCAGGTCATCGATAAAGTCAGCATCAGTCAACAATCCCGCGTTACCTGCGCGCGTGGCCAGCGTGATATGAGCGTGCGGCAACAGCAAACGTAGTTCGCGCAAAGCGGGAATCGTAATTGCGGTATCACCAACCCAATTCGCGCCGCGCACAATTACACGCTTGATGGTCGCTGGATTTAGAGATTGCTGTTGCACTTTGAAAGTAAGCCTTGCCTGATCAGATCAAACTCCGCAAGCCTTCATCAACTCCAATGGCCGGCTCCCAATCAAGTTCGGCGCGAATTCGCGTTAAGTCTGAGATGTAGTTCAGCGGCACCGGGGCCGGAAACGAAACGGTTTCGTTGATCACGGGATTACACTGAATCATCTTTGCCACCCGGTCGATGATTTCGCGCAACGAAATCGCATTCGCCGGTCCCCCGCCCAGGTTGTAAAGACCTGCCGGATGCGCTGAATCGATGAAGGCGCGACAGGCACGCGAGAAGTCGTCGACGTGCAAAATGTCGCGGATCGGCCGGCCTTCCAACGGCAGCGTAATTGGCAGGCCGCGCTTAACCGATTCCACGTAGTTTGTCACGAAGCCTGGTTCATTTCCTTCAGAAGGACGGGCGTAAACACTTGACAGGCGAAAGATGCAAGAGCGAAAGCCTCTTTCCGCTGCATAGTATTCGACGTATTTTTCTCCCAGCAGCTTTGACCACGCGAGGGCAGTTTGCCCGCGATAATCGGTGGCGCAGGTTTCCGGCACTTCGAAATAATTCTCCGCAAATGATCCGTAGACGTCCTTGGTCGAAGCGTAGATAAAAACCGAGTTGGGATTCATGCGCCGCAGCAGGTTCGCGGTGCCTTCTGCGTTGCTGCGAAATGATTGTTCCGCGTCAGCCGGGTCTTTGCTGAGAAACGCCGCGAGATGTATCACGACATCGTAATCAGCGATTACGGCCGCGTTGGCCGGGTTCAACATGTCAAAGCCAGCACGACGCGAGAAGTCCTGCCCGCCCAAAAAACGGAGTACGTGAGTTCCCAAGTATCCGCTACCGCCTGTGACGAGAATTTTCATTTGAAGGTGCCGGGAATCAGGTGTCAGGTGTCAGGTGTCGGATTTCTGAGTTTCAGGTTTCGCTGTGACTATCTACTGCGTACCGCCCACTGCCCACTGCCCACTGCCCACTGCCCACTGCCCACTGCCCACTGCCCACCGCTCACTGCCCACCGCTGGCCATGGAGTTCAGTTTCTCGAGCGACTCTACTCCGCCAATTGCGATCAGCACATCACCGGCTTCAATTTGTGTGTCGCCTTGCGGGTTGAAAAGTGCCTCGCCGCCTTTTCGCTGGATGCTGACGATAACTACATCCAGGACGTTGCGGTTAATGGTGTCGCGCAGTTTACGGCCCGCAAGCGGTGATCCCATTTCGACCGCGACCTGTTCAAACTCGAGACCGAGTGTGTTGACGGTGATTGAGTCGATAAACTCGCCCACTGCCGGTTTGCGCAAGGCCACCGCCAGACGATGACCGCCAATGATCGTTGGAGCTACCACGACGTTTGCGCCGGCACGTTTCAATTTACGTTCAGCGGATTCCTCAGCCGCGCGCGCGACAATGTGCAGATTCGGATTTAACCCGCGAGCAGTCAGCACAACATACAGATTGTCGGAGTCGTCAGGTAAACACGCCGCCAATCCGCGCGCGTGCTCAACGCCCGCATCGTGAAGCGTTTCTTCAATCGTGGCATCGCGCTGCAGCACCAGGACTTTGCGTTCGTTCAGTTCCTGCACCTTGTCCGCATCGTTCTCGATGACTACAAACGTCTCGCCCGCGCGTTGCATCTGTCTAACTAGATGAGATCCCACGCGTCCCGCACCGCAGACGATGTAATGATTATGAAGCTTGCTCATTTTGCGTGACCGCCGGCGCTGGCCGAAGGTGGCAATCAGTTCCGACTCGACGATTGACTGTACCGCAGTGGAAAGCAGGTAAGCGACCGCGCTGACGCTTCCGAGCATGAAAGCGACTGCAAAGAGCCGGCCGCCGGCGGTTTTTAACTGTACGTCGCCGAAGCCAACCGTCGTAATTGTTTGCACGGTCAGGTAAAGACTGTCCAGCAGCGACAATTCTTCGATCAGACTGAATCCGACCGTTCCCAGCAGGATCGCGACCGCCAGCGCCGCGACGGCGGAGGCCATGCGGACGCGACTTCTCCTCGAAAGTGGGGAAGCTGACGTCATAAAACCTACAGCCCAACGGACGCATCAAACTTTAGCCTGGGCTTTGACGTTAACGAAAAGCGCAGAGAGGTGTCAATTGTTGTAGTAGACTGCGCTCAGAGTAGGACAGGCATTCCTGCCTGTCCATTGTCGTTACGCAAACTGTTAGTTTGCGACGTTAACCGGTAGCAACGCACATTCGGCGGCTCAATCGCAAACTAACAGTTTGCGTTACGCGGGAAATGGACAGGCAGGAATGCCTGTCCTACTTAGTTCGACTGATTCCATGCCTATTCGCCATCCGCCTGAAAACCGAGTCCCGCCTGTTTCCCATGGCAAGCGCCCGCCCCGGCCGTCGCGGATCGTGAAATATGAAGAACCTCAGCGCAGCCGAGGCTGGCGCATCAAGCAATTTCTCGGGCAACCATACGTCATCATTCCGCTGGGCATTGCGGTCGTACTGTTCTTCGGCATTCTTGCCTATTACTGGATCGTGCTATCGAAGCGGATCGACAACCTGCTGAGCGGCGAAGTCTTCACGCGGTCAGCGGGAATCTACGCCGCGCCCAAACAAATCCGCGCCGGACAAAATATTTCGGAAGACGATCTGATCACGTATTTGAAGCGCGCCGGTTATGTCGAACAAGGGCAGCAGGGTGAAAGCGCGCGCGGGCGGTACGTGGTCGAGGGCCTGAACCTCGAAATAGTGCCGGGCGAAGATGCCGACGTGGATGGCGCTCATTCTTTTGCGCGCTTGCGAATTCAGTTCGGGCGCGGCGGCAGCGCCATCGCTTCAATTACGAACGCGCAGGGAAACACGAAGCTCGATCGGGCGCAGCTTGAGCCGGAGTTGATTAGCTCAGTCACCGGCCGGGAGCGGGCCAAGCGGAAGGTGATCGGCTTCAACGACTTGCCACCGCACCTGATCAAAGCGATTACAGTTACCGAAGACCGATCCTTCTTCGAGCACTACGGGGTCAACATCCGCGGCATCGTGCGCGCCTTCGTGCGCCGCTACGACGCCGATCCGAATTCGCCCATCGCCCGCCAGGGAGGTTCAAGCATCACGCAGCAGCTTGTGAAGAACCTGCTGCTGTCCCCGGAGCGCACCTGGAGAAGAAAAGTCGCAGAAGCTTATATGTCTGTGATCCTGGAGACGCGCCTGCACAAGGAAGACATATTCGCGCTCTACTGCAATCAGGCCTATCTCGGCCAACAGTCCGGTTTTTCAATCAATGGTTTTGGCGAAGCTGCGGCCGCATATTTCAATAAGGACGTTACCAATCTGACCCTTCCGGAGTCGGCGTTTCTCGCCGGTTTGATACGCAGCCCTAATCGCTACAACCCTTATCACGATGTCGAGACTGCGACCGCGCGCCGCAATCAGGTATTGCAGTCGATGGCGGAAACGGGAGAGATCACGAGCGACGAGGCGACGCAGGCAATAGCGACCGAGTTGAAGGTAGCGCCGACAAAAGGACGGATCGACATTTCCGACGCGCCGTACTTTTCTGATTACGTCCAGAACCAATTAGGCGATCTGGTGGCAGGTCCCGGCGCCGCCGAACATCTGCGCATCTACACCACGGTCGACATGGACTTGCAGCGTGCCGCCTATGCAGCGATTACGAAACAGCTGGCGATTCTGGATAAGGTCCAGGCGAAACGCGTACAACCGGGAACGCTTCAAGCCGCGCTGGTTGCGATGAATACCCGCACCGGAGAAATCGTGGCGATGGTGGGCGGGCGCGACTACGCAAAGAGCCAGTTGAATCGCGCGGAGGCCATGCGGCAACCAGGCTCCGTGTTCAAACCATTTGTCTACGCAACTGCTCTGAACACGGCTTACGATCCGGTGCCGCGCGTGATTACGCCGGCAACTGTTTACAAGGACGAGCCGAAAACTTTCACTTACGACAATCAGGAATACTCGCCGGGAAACTTTGGCGATAAATATTCGAACCAGCCGGTGACTTTGCGGGACGCGCTTGTGCATAGCCTGAACGTCATCACTGTTGATGTGGCAACGGAAGTTACCATCGGGCGGGTGATGAATTTGGCGGCGAAGGCCGGCTTGCCCAAGGTTCAACGCGCGTATCCGGCGATGGCGCTCGGGACCAGCGAAGCGACGCCGTTGCAAATGGCTTCGGCTTATACAGCGTTTGCGGCGGGCGGAACCAGGACCAGCCCGATTGCCGTCAATCGCATCACCACGGGGAAGGGCGTGACCATTGCCGCGCCCACGGGGCAGAAAAGCGAAGTGATGCGACCGGACATTGCCTACGTGATGACTTCGTTCCTGAAGGACGTTATCAATCGTGGTACTGCAGCGCCGGTGCGCGCTCGGGGCTTCAAAGGAAATGTAGCCGGCAAAACGGGCACGTCGCGCGATGGTTGGTTTGCGGGCTACACGCCGAACCTGGTTTGTGTGGTGTGGGTTGGGTTCGACGACGGATCGCAACTCGGAATGACGGGCGCGAATTCAGCGTTGCCTATCTGGACAGACTTCATGAGTGTCGCTTTGGCCAACCATCCGGAATGGGCCGGCGACTGGCAAATGCCGGAAGGAATTCAACAGGTCAATATCGATCCGGCCACCGGCAAACTCGCGACCGCTGATAATCCGAACAAGCGCATAGAACTGTTCATCAACGGCACCTCGCCAAGTACGGAATCGCTTGAGACTGTGGAAGAAGAACCGACGCCTGCTGACGAAGAGCCGCCGGCGCCTGAAGTTCCATCATATGAGCCTGGCCCATTGCCGCTGCCTTCGCCGGCGGCGACGCCGCGGAAACAGCTACGAGGCGAAGGGCGAAATCTGAGCGTCGAGGATGTGCCGGGCCGTTTGGAAGGGACCATCACATTGGACATTGATCCGACGACCGGGTTGATTGCGGTCGACACGTGTCCGGTAATCCGCACCAGGACTTTTGTTATCGGGCAGGAGCCAAGGAAGTATTGCGGGCCCGAGTATCACACCGGAAAGCGACCCGCACCAGTGGCGACTCCGGTACGTCCGCGCCTCTCGCAACCGTAAATTGCTAGCAATTAACGGGGCAGTAGCCCGACCGTGAGGGAGGGCTCCCGCTCGCATGCACTCAACCGGAACCCTCCCTCACGGTCGGGCTACTGCCCCGCTCCGCGTAAAGGTGGGACAGGCAGGAATGCCTGTCCTACTATTTTTTCAACGAGGCAAGTTTTTCGCGGAACTGCGGTAGATCCTGATTGGTGGGATCGAGTTTGGCTAGTTTCTCAATTGCGGCTTCCGCTTCCTTCACGTTGCCTTTGCCCAGGAGCGCCGCGCAGAAACCGTCCTGCATCACGACGTCATCCGGTTTTTTCGCGAGAGCGGCGCGATACCATTTCTCGGCAGCGTCGTAATTGCCGGCATCCAGGTTAGCGATCGCCAGCATGGCAACAACTTCCGCGTTGTTAGGCTGTATTTGATTTGCCTTCAAGAAAAACTCAATCGCCTTATCGAATTTCTGGATCTGGTATTCGAGCTTGCCCGCGATTACCTGGGCGTCGAAGTCATTGGGATTGTCCTGGGCCTGCTTCAAGGATTGCTGGACCTGGGCAAATATCTGTTGCGGATTCCCGCCGCCACCGGAATCGGCGCCAACCGGCGGATGATCGGCGGGAAGATTTGCGCCCCCGGCAATCGCCGCCGGAGCAGTCGAGTTCCGTTGCATCATGGTGCTGTATGACATGAAACCGAGGATGAAACCGAACAGCAGGCCAATGATGGCGAATAGTAAGTTGTCTCTGGTCATAGTGATTTTCTGTTGATTACTTTTCCGCGTCCTTCAGGATCGCACGAATCTGTTCCCGAAGTTCGGGACTGTTTGTATGACCATGGGCGGTGATCGCGTGGTCAGTGGCCGCTTCCAAAACTTCTTCTTCCGTACCCTCGATGCTTAACGTGCAGCCTTTGTCGCTGGGGTGAAGGCGGCAGTCAATCACTTTTCTTTTTGTTTCCGACATCGTAAATCTCCTTTCGGGTTTCGTAACGCAAGCGTTTGTCAGAACCGCCGGCAGTAGCGGGCCAGCGCTCGATTTCGGATTCGAATTCTGATTCGGCAGGCCCGCCCGCTACCGCAGGCGGTTCTGACAAGCCAGCACTACGAGCCTGCTGCCAATCGCTTCGCTTCGGCGATTCGTGCAGTCAGGGCCTGGCCCATTTCAGTATCCGGCGAAGTCTTTTGCAAAAGGCGCTGCCAGTATTCTATCGCTTGTTTGTAATTCTTTTGCTCGAACGCTGCACTGCCAGCGAGTTGGAGTGCCTTACCATTTTCCGGATCCAGCTGCAGGGCTTTGCTGATAAGAACCATCGGTTGCCCCTGAAGGCTACGGTCGTTAGCCATCGCCATGGCAAATGCGTAGTCGGCCCATAAGCCCGCGTCGTTCGCCCTCAGTGACGTGGCTTTGGCAAGTGCCCCGCTTGCCTCCGGGAATTTTTCCATGGAGGTGTACGAGCGTCCCAGCATGATCCAGCCATCCGCATCATTAGGATTCTGCTCAAGTCTTTTCGCCAGCGCCGCCACATTCGCTTCGATTTGCTGTTGGGTGGGCTGGCCGCCACTCATGGGACCAACGGGTGGGCCCGGAGCTTGTGAACTTCCTGACATCGCTTGCGGCGGCTTATTCGCCCCACTGAGCGCGCCCGGATTGCCCAACGCGAAGTAAAGGGCAATAGCGACAATGGGAATTCCCAATCCAACAGCGTACACCAGGTTGCGAGCGGAAATGGTCGCGCCTTGCTTCGCTGGGACTTCGTCGCCAGTGACATCGTCCAACAATCGCCGTTCGAGAGCGTCGCGGTCCTCGCGATACTGCTGTTCGCTGATCAGGTTGTTATCCAGATCGGTTTTGAGTTCGCCAATCTGATCCTGATAGACAGCAATATTCGCTTCTTTCCGCGACTGGTGGTCGGCCACGGGTTCGGCCTCCCCCTTTTCCCGCAACGGGGGCAGGACGAAAGCCAGAGCGATCGCCAACAGAACCACGCATACCATTACAAAGAGGATCATAAAGCCTTTCCACTAGCGACGGCGTCCTGCGCCGGCGGGGATCCCAGTAGTTCTTCCGCGCGGCGACGTTCATCTTCGGACAGCGGGAGTTCTGAGATTAGCGCCCGCCTGGCTTTCAAATGCCGAAACAGAAAAACGAGCCCGCCAATCATCAGGATGAAGGGGCCAAACCACAACAAGTAGGTAACCGGGCGCACCGGCGGACGATAGAGGATAAAGTCGCCGTAACGATCCGTCAGGAAAGCGACAATTTCTTTATCAGTTTTCCCGGCCTTCATCTGCTCGCGAATTTGATTGCGCAAATCATTCGCCAGGTCGGCGCGCGAATCAGCCAGCGTCTCGTTCTGGCAGACCAGACAACGCAGTTCCTGAGAAAGCGCCACGACGCGCTGCTCCAGGACCGGGTCGTCGGATACGGGCCGCGCCTCCTGCGCAAGTACGCCGACCGCACTCAGCAAGACGATCAGAAATGGAGCAGCGATGCGCTTCACTTACTCAAATCCTTAACCAGGGGAAGAACGGTATTCTGAATTGCTTCGGGTGTCAGTGGTCCAACTTGCTTGAATCGAATGACGCCCGCGCGATCGATTACGTACGTCTCCGGAACGCCGTACACGCCGTAGTCAATGGCCACCCGGCCATCGGCGTCAGACGCACAAAGCACGTAAGGATTTCCCATCTCGCTTAGCAGCGACAACGCATCTTCACGTTTGTCCTTATAGTCCAACCCGTAGATGGGAACGGCGCCGGAGCGCGACAATTCAACCAGCAGGGGATGCTCTTCGCGACACGGCATGCACCAGGTGGCCCAGACATTCAGCAGCCAAACTTTCCCACGCATGTCGGCGGCAGAGAAACTCTTTGCCGGCTCCTGCAACTGCGGCAGTTGAAACGCCGGCGCGGGTTTGTTGATTAACGGAGAGGGAACTTCATGTGGATCGTGGCCCAGCCCGATGGCCAGGAAAATCAGTAACACCACAAAAATCGCGAGGGGAATTGCGTACTTGCTCATAACTCGTCTGCAGTTGCCGGCGCCAGTGGGGCCGCAATTTGCGGTGTCAACTTCGCGCGCTCTTCGCGTTGCTTGCGCGCGGCCAAAGCGTAACGCCGGTCACTGACTGCCAGGCCGCCGCCCAATGCCATCAACACCGCGCCGCCCCAAATCCACGTGACAAACGGTTTGTAGTAAACCCTGACACTCCACGCTCCGCCATCGACCGGCTCGCCCATGGAGACGTACAAATCACGCAAAGGATTGCTGTCGATCGCCGTCTCAGTCATCACATTTTGGGTCGCCGTGTACGAGCGCTTCTCGGGATAAAGATTGCCGATGACCTTGTCGCGCCGGCTGACCTGCAGGTCAGCTCGCGCTGCCATATAGTTTGGACCGGCTACGCGCGACACTCCGTTTAGTCGAAAGCTGTAACCTCCGGCAGTCACCGTGTCGCCGATATCCATGCGCACGTCCTTCTCGGACTGATAGCCGGTAACGAGCGTCACGCCGACGATGAAAACAGCGACGCCGGCGTGGGCGAGCTGCATGCCGTAGTAACTGCGGCTCTGCATTCGCAACTTCTGCAATACGCTGAAGCGTCCGGATGTGCTGCGTACTCTTTCCCAGATATTGAGTAACGCCGAAGTTACAATCCAGAGTGCGAGCAGCAGGCCCAGGCTTACAAGAAGTTTCCACTCGCCCATTGCAAACGGAAGTAGCAACGCGGCGACGACGCTGGCTAGAAAAACCCAGCGCAGGCGCTGCCAAAGTTCGGGCACGCTCGACTTTTTCCAACGCGCGATTGGTCCAACGCCCATCGAAAACAGCGCCGGCACCATCAACAAACCAAAAACCTTATTGAAGTACGGCGGACCAACTGAAAGTTTGCCCATGCCCAAAGCGTCGATGATTAAAGGATACAGGGTACCCAGTAATACCGACGCCGCCGCCACCGCGAGCAGTACGTTATTGGAAAGCAGGAAGGATTCGCGCGAGATTACTTCAAACTTGCTGCCCAGTCCCACATGCCGCGCGCGCCATGCATAAAGGAATAGCGAGCCGCCGATGACTACCGCCAGGAATATGAGAATGAAAATGCCGCGCTTGGGATCGGTAGCAAACGCATGCACCGAGGTCAGCACCCCGGAACGAACGAGAAACGTTCCCAGCAGGCTCAAAGAAAATGCGGCGATAGCCAACAACACCGTCCAGCTTTTGAAGCCGCCGCGTTTTTCCGTAACTGCGAGCGAGTGAATCAGGGCCGTGCCCACCAGCCATGGCATGAACGAAGCGTTTTCGACTGGATCCCAAAACCACCAACCGCCCCAGCCGAGTTCGTAGTACGCCCACCAACTTCCGAGCGCGATGCCGACAGTCAGAAACATCCAGGCCACTGTGGTCCATGGCCGCGACCAGCGCGCCCAGGTCGCATCCAGCCGGCCACTGATCAGCGCGGCGATCGCAAACGCAAAAGCGACTGAGAATCCCACGTAGCCCATGTAAAGCATCGGCGGGTGCGCGACCATTGCCGGATCCTGGAGCAGGGGATTCAGATCGCGGCCATCAATGGGAACCGGAAACTGGCGCGCAAACGGATTCGACGTCGTCAGCATGAAGAGCAGGAAGCCAACGCTGACGATACCCATAACGCTCAGGACGCGCGCGACCATGTCGTCCGGCAAGTGGCGGCTGAAGAGCGAGACCGCTACAGTCCAAAGCCCGAGCATTAGCGTCCAAAGCAGCAGCGAGCCTTCGTGCGATCCCCACGTCGCCGCCAGGCGATAGTGCAATGGCAGTTGCGAGTTGGAGTTCAGCGCGACATTGAGAACGGAAAAATCATTGGTGACGAATGAAAAGCCGAGACAGCAGAATGCAATTGCCACGAAGATGAATTGCGCCTGTCCCGCGGGAGGGGCGAGCGCGATCAGCGACCGGTTGCCGCGGGCGGCGCCAATCAACGGCAGACTCGCCTGCGTCAGCGCCATCAACAGGGCGAGGATTAGTGCGAACTGTCCAATTTCAGGAATCATACTTTATGAACGATCGGTAACCGGCAAGAAACTTAAGCTACTTGTCCACCACGGTCTTGGCCGAGTCGCGTTCGTGCTTCGCGGCATCAATCGCCTCTCCTGCTTGCGGAGGCATGTAGTTCTCGTCGTGCTTGGCCAACACTTGATCCGCATAAAACACGCCGTCGCTGCCGATGCGTCCCTGGGCGACGCAACCTTTGCCTTCCTTGAACAGATCGGGAAGGATGCCTTTGTAGACGACGGGAATGGTTTTCGCTGTGTCGGTAATTATGAAGTGCGACGTCAGCCCGTCGTTGTCGCGTTTGAACGTGCCCTTTTCCACCAGCCCTCCAACGCGAAATGTTTTACCGACCGGAGCCTCCTTGGCCGCAATCTGTGAAGGGCTGAAGAAGAAAACGAGATTGTTCTGAAAAGCGCTAAGCACCAGCGCCGCCGCAATCCCCAAACCCGCCAGGCCGATGACAATGAAAGCAATTCTTTTATGACGACGTTTCATGTTTACAACTCCGAATCGACAGGATTAACAGGATTTACAGGATAAAGAAACGATAAGAGTCAAGAAACCAGAAAATCAAACCGACGTCACTCCAAGTTAAGAACTTAGCAAACCCAATGAAGTAAGCAACTAGAGGAAGCTAAAACGCTTCCCCTTGCTGTCTAATCATGTAAATCCTGTGAATCCTGTCTAAGCTTCCGCTTCCGCCGAAGCAGCAGCAGCACCTCGCCGCCAATGAGTATCAGGGACGTCAGGTACGATCCCCAAACGTAGAACCCATAACCACCCATCGAGAGTGCGTTTGACCAGTCCATAAGTTTTAAGTTGAAGCAGACGCAATCAGCGCCGCGTTCTGTTCTCTTTCCAAAATTATGCAACGCAGGCGAACCAGCACAACCGCGATCGAGTAGAGCCAACACGCCGCGACCATAATCAACATCGCAGCCAGCATCGGCGGCGCCATGCTTGGTTTGTTCAGGATGCGAATGGTGGCGCCCTGGTGCAGCGTGTTCCACCATTGCACGGAAAAATAAATGATCGGGACGTTGATTACGCCAACGACTGCCAACACGGCGCCCGCGCGATCCGCGCGGCGCGCGTCATCGATCGCCGACTGCAGCGAAATGAATCCAATGTACAGAAAGAGCAAAATCAGAGTTGAAGTCATGCGCGCGTCCCAGACCCACCACGTTCCCCAGGTCGGCTTGCCCCACAGAGAGCCGGTTACGAGGGAAAGGAACGTAAACATCGCGCCCGTGATTGCCAGCGACGAAGCCATCATCGATGCTAGGCGCGCGTTGAACGCCCAACCGATAGCCGCGTAGACCGCCATCAGTACGTAAAGCAACATTCCCATCCACGCCGCCGGCACGTGGATGAAGATGATGCGATAAGCATCTCCCTGTTGTGCATCGGTCGGCGCAATAACGAAGCCGACGTAAAGTCCCACTATGAATAAGAGCGCCGCGGGAATCGCAAACCAGGGAACCAGTTTGCCGGCCAACGGATAAAACGCCGCGGGCGATGCGTACTTGTACCAATTGAATTTCCGGTGAGACATATTCTATGACGCTATTCCAAAGATATTCGCAGCGCCGCCGACGTTGCCCAGGGCGCGAAAACGAGGGATAAAACAAGCACTGCGCCCAGCAGATACACATTTGCCTGCGGGTTTCCGTTGGCGATGCTGGCGTCGACCGCGCCCGCGCCAAACACCAGCACGGGAATGTAAAGCGGCAATATCAGCAACGCTATCAGGACGCCACCACCGCGCAATCCAATGGTTAGCGCGGCGCCGATTGAACCAATCAAACTCAGTACTGGAGTTCCGATCAGTAGTGAAATGAAAAGCATCAAAAGCACATTGGGTGGCAAGTCGAACTGCAACCCCAGGACGGGCGCCATCAGGACCAGAGGCATCCCGGAAACCAGCCAGTGTGCAAATGTCTTGCCTAAGACTACCAAATACAGCGGCTGGGGAGTTAATAGCAACTGCTCCAGCGTGCCGTCGCGATAGTCGTTTGCAAACAGCCGCCCGAGGGAAAGTAGCGCGGCCAATAACGCTGCCACCCAGACAACGCCCGGGGCGATCGCGCGCAGCAATTGCGTTTCCGGGCCGACGCCGAGCGGAAACAAGCTCACGACGATCACGAAGAAGAAGAGCGTCGACAAGACATCGGCTCGTCCCCGCCACGCCAGCTTTAGATCGCGTGTCACGATCCAGCCGAACATCGAAACGGGAGAAGGCGAACTCACGAGGCGTACCCCGCGCGTGCCGGAGAGTTGAAGTCCTCTGAAAGATCCAGCCGCTGAAGTTCGCCATCGTTGAATGCGAGTTCATGATGCGTCGCGACGATTGCCATCCCATCACTGGCCAGGTGTTCCTTAAGCAACGACGTCATCAGGCCGACCGCGGCCTTGTCCAGCGACGTGAACATTTCGTCGAGGATCCAAACCGTTGCAGTGCAACTCAAGAGCCGCGACAACGCCAGACGTCTGCGTTGACCTTCTGACAGCAATCGCGCAGCGAGATTATGGCGGCCCGCCAGGCCCATCCGATCAAGAATATTCTTCGCAACTTCCTTGGAAACGCGTTTGCCGTTGAGGCCACTCGAGAAGGTTAGATTCTCCAGCGATGTCAGTTCTTCTTTCAAACCATTGCGATGTCCGACGTAGTTAATGGCTGTGAAATATTCCTCACCGAGAGAGCGAATGTTCGCACCCTGCCAACGGACTTCGCCTTGTTCAGGAATCGCCAGGCCGCAAATCAAGCGCAGCAGACTTGTTTTTCCGCTGCCGTTCGCTCCGGTCACTTGCAGCACTGAACCGGGGGTCAGGCGGAAATTCAATCCACTGAAGAGCCGGCGGTCGCCGCGCACGCAACTAAGGTTGATTGCCTCGAGCATTTATCCTGAAGTACAACCGGAAGAACGGATCGGGAAATTTGAACGCGATAATAGCCGAGTCGTAACGGCGTTGTCATTGCTGGTCCGCAGATTACACAGATTGCGCAGAGGGTTTTAGTTCCTATCTGGGTAATCTGTGTAATCTGCGGATAACTTCCATAGTTGCCGAAGTACGGTTTTTCAGTTAAAAGACTTTCGCAGTAATAAGCGCCTGCCGAATTGCAACCGCATCAAACTTGAACATGACGTTGAAGCAGAAACAAAATGAGCGCGACGCGCAGGTAAGTCGACTCTACGAGCAGCTCGTGGAGATCGAACAGCGGCTGATCCCGACCGGGTTGCATGTTTTCGGCCGGGCCGCGGAGCTGAAAGAGAAGGCGGACCTGTTGCGCATGGTCGCGTCCTTTGATCGGCCGGAGCACGGCGCGCGGGCTCTGCCGGAATTTGTAGCGGAGGCGCTTGGCATTGATGACTATCACGAACTGAAGCAGACTAACTCGACCAGCGAGGCGCGGGAACTGGTGGACGGAATCGTCGTAGAGGCAGTGAACGTGTTTTGCGAAAGTGGCGCTGACGCAGCGGTCACCTGGTTGAGTTCGCGAACCGGCAAAGACGCGGAACAGTCGCGCCCGACGTTTTTGCTGTTGGCAAAAGTTTCTGAGCAGCTCGACTCCAATCACGAGATGGAATCGCTGATGCGCGCGTTGCGCGGTGAATATATTGAGCCGGGGCCGGGCGCAGACATTGTGCAGAATCCTTTCGTGCTGCCCACCGGTCGCAACACTCACGCAGTTAATCCCTACTCAGTTCCTTCGCACATCGCTTTCGTGCGCGCAAGAGATACCGCCGATGCTTTGTTGCGCCGGCACTTTGAAGAGCATGGGCGATATCCGCGGGCATTGGCCCTGGTGCTTTGGGGACTGGACAATATTAAGACTCAGGGCGAAGGCGTGGCCCAGGCGCTCTGGATGCTGGGATTGCGTCCGGTTCGCGACTCGCTGAATCGCGCGACCGAGATCGAAGTCATTCCCCTGGAAGAGTTGAACCGGCCGCGCATCGACGTGGTGATGACTGTGTCGGGAATCTTTCGAGACTTATTTACCCCAACCATGTCGTTATTGGATAAAGCGGTGCGGCGCGTCGCTGCGCTCGATGAGCCGCCGGAAATGAATTACGTGCGTCGCAACGTCCGGGAAAAGATCGACGCAGACCATGGGACGTTCGACGATGCGGTCACTCGCGTGTTTTCGAATGCGCCGGGTAACTACGGCACGAATGTGAACTTCATGGTGATGCAGTCGGAGTGGGAAAACGATACGACCCTCGGCGATTTGTTCGTCACCCGCAAATGCTTCGCTTACACACGTGATTCCACCGGACGGAACGTTGCAGGTCGCGAGGCTCGAGATTTGCTCGATGATGCGTTATCGCGCGTCGAAGCGACCTACCAGAACATCGATTCATTCGAGGTTGGTATCACCGACGTCGATCATTACTTTGAATATCTGGGCGGAATTTCAAAGGCCGTGGAGACGCGTTCGCAATCTCGCCCGGCCATCTATTTGTCCGACTCGCTTTCATCCCAAACCAGAATCCGATCGTTGGAAGAGGCGGTCCGCCTGGAGACGCGCGCGAAAACGCTCAACCCCAAATGGTACGAGGGAATGCTGAAACACGGTTTTCGTGGCGTTGCCGAAATCGAGAACCATGTCGCCAACACGTTCGGGTGGAGCGCCACGGCGGACGCGGTCGACCCCTGGATCTACACCGAGATCAGCAAAACGTTCCTCCTGGATGAGGTGATGTTCCAACGCTTGATGGAATTGAATCCTTATTCGGTGAATTCGCTAACGAAGCGATTGATGGAAGCGCACGAGCGTGGATATTGGAATCCGGATGAAGAGATTTTGGAAAAGCTGCGTGAGACTATTGCCTCCCTGCAAGATCAACAGCAGAGCAGCAACGCAGTCTTGGAGGAAGCATGAAGTATTCCTTAATTGCGAGATGCGCCTTTTTACTTCTTGCCGCGGCGAGTGTTGCTCTGGCACAGAATGGCAAAGGCGCCCAACGGCAGCAAGTGCCTGACGTTCGACAGACGACTGTAACCGGGGAACGGGCGAGGGAGATTCGTACCCTGCTTGATCTTCTTCCGGAAACACCTGGTGGCACCTCTCACATTTTAGGCGGAATCGACGTCGCTATCGAGACCTATCGGAAAGCCTACCCTAATGTTGCCGAAGCGGTGTGGCGGGAAATGGCCCCGGAACTTAGGCGGGATTTCGGTCCGGACAAACTGACAGAGCTTCTGGCCCCGGTCTATGCGAAGGAGTTTACGAGCGATGAGATCCGACAGCTAATTGCTTTTTTCCAGAGTCCGATCGGACAGAAGTGGAATGAAAAGTTCAGACTGCTCGGTAGAGCTTCTTTTGACGTGGGAGACATGCTCGGATTCATGATTGGCCAAAGGATGAACGAGATTCTGAAAGCGAAGGGATACAAGCTAGCGCGGTGAAACTAACAGTTCTATACGTCGGTTCCAGCCTGCTGGCGCCGCTGCGAAATGCCGAACGGGAGATTAACCGGCGGCACGGGCTGGATCTGCGCGTGGCGACGCATAATTTTGGCGCGACCTTTACTGACGAGGAATGGGTCACGATCGAAGGGGACTTGGGTGAGAGTGAGGTCGTCTTCGTGATCCACGTGATGGACGGTGAAAACGCCGCGCGGTTAATGCCGCTGTTGGACAGCAAGAAAGAGCGAACCGTCATCGTGTTCAACTGCATGCCGGAGCTGATGCGCCGGACGCGCATGGGGAAGTTGGATCTGGACGGGATACTAAGAACCTTCTCAGGTAACGGGGGCGGTCAGGGAAAGGTCAGAAACGGAAAAGCCGCGAATGGCGCAGCTCGCGCAGGTCGCACGCTGCGATTGCTTGGTTCGGCTGGTTCGTGGATGGGCAATCAGGCGAAAGCCTATCGCTCGAAAAGTGCTCCAAAGAATGGATCGAAGAATGGCCACGGCCAATATCTCAAGCTGGTGGATAGATTGCCGTCGTTGCTGCGCTTCGTGCCGAACGCCGGTAGGCTGCGCGACGTGAAGAACTATCTGCACCTGTTCTGTTACTTTCTGCAGCCGACGCCGCAAAACATTCGCATGATGCTGCTGTTCGCGGTGAAGCATTACGTTCCGCAACCGAGCCTGGACCCCTTCGAGATTGAGCCGCCGGAGACGCTGCCGTCGGTTGCGATTTATCACCCGGACGCGTCGTCCCTCTTTCAGTCGTACGAGGAGTACAAGAATTGGTACGGAAAGCGGAGTCCAAAGCTTAAAGTCCAAAGTCCGATGTCGGCGGCGCTATCTCTCGATCCGTCGTCAACGGTCGGGCTGTTGTTGATGCGGCCGCAGATTGTGAGCAAGACGCGCAAACACTACGACGGCTTGATTCGCGCGATTGAGGCCGAAGGCTTGAGTGTCATTCCTGCGATTTCGACGTTGATGGATAACCGGCAGGCGAGTGAGAAGTTTTTTGTAGAACCGAAGGCTGCGTCCAAAGTCCAACGTCCAAAGTCCAACGTCTCACGGAAGTCTGGGTCCCAAGTCCAAAGTCTAACGTCCAACGCCCCTAAGTCCACGACGCGCGGTTCACGGAAGGCCGTGGGAACGGACACGACGTTGGACATGGGACCTGAGGCCTTGAACGGTCGCAGACCGCGTGTCAGCCAGATCGTTTCGCTGACCGGTTTCAGTTTCGTGGGTGGTCCGGCAATGAATGATAGTGAGGCCGCCGCTGAATACTTGCGGGATTTGAATGTGCCGTTTCGCTCAGCCGTCAGTTTGGATATTCAAACCATTGAGTCCTGGCGCGCTTCCGGCGTCGGGCTGAACCCGGTGCAGTCGGGGATGCAGATCGCGATCCCGGAGATTGACGGCGCGACGGAGCCTTTCGTTTACGGCGGCATGCCGGCCGACTCCTTCGAGCCAGTGCCGCTTGATGAGCGTTGCCAAAGATTCGCGCGGCGTCTGAAAAACTGGAATCGATTGCAGACTACGGACCGGGCCGAGTTGAAACTGGCGCTGATTATCTATTGCTTTCCGCCGAACAAGGGAAACATCGGCACGGCCGCCGACCTTGAGGTTTTTGAAAGTGTTTATGAGACATTGCGGGGCCTGCAAGCGGAAGGCTACACGGTAGACCTTCCAGAGAACGCGACGAGCTTGCGCAATCTCCTCCTTTCCAAAGAAGCGGAAGCCCTCGACTCTGTTGCCAATGTTGTATATCGGATGAGCACGGAGGAGTATTCGCGTTTATGTCCCTACGCGGACGACGTGGCAGCAGAGTGGGGGCCGGCGCCGGGACAAATCAATTCTTTCGGCGACGATATCTTGATTCAGGGGATTACCTGCGGAAACGTTTTCATTGGATTGCAGCCGACGTTTGGTTATGAGGGCGACCCGATGCGGCTGCTGATGGCCCAAAGCGGCGCGCCGCATCATGGCTTCATGGCCTTTTACACTTATCTCCAGAAAGTTTTCCAAGCCGATGCGGCGGTCCACGTTGGAACGCACGGCGCGATGGAATTTATGCCTGGCAAGCAAG
Source organism: Blastocatellia bacterium (assembly GCA_034665305.1). Lineage (GTDB taxonomy): Bacteria > Acidobacteriota > Blastocatellia > Pyrinomonadales > Pyrinomonadaceae > DASXRU01. The sequence continues at coordinate 381,963 of JAXDFZ010000024.1, forward strand.
TGGGAATGTCCGAAGAATGCTGGCCGGATCGACTAATTGGTGAGTTGCCGAATATCTACATTTACAGCGTGAACAACCCGTCAGAGGGGACGATCGCCAAACGACGCTCCTATGCAGAGTTAATTTCCTACCTCACGCCGCCAATCGAAAACGCCGGTCTTTACAAGGAGATGGCGACACTGAAGGACATGTTGATGAGTTACCGCCAAAGCGATGATGACGTGGAGCGCGAGCGCCTGTTTGCAACCATCGAGGAAAGCCGCAAGGGCTTGCACTTCGCTTTGGAGAGATAATGCCGAAAAGATAAACCTGAGTTGAAGCGGGCATTTGGTGGGTTATTTCAAGACGCCGCCTTGGGGTAGGCAGGGATTGCTTCGTAAAGTTGGCGTCAAGCAGTTGGCGAAGCCAACGCAATGCTCGTAGCCCACAGCGCAAGCTGTGGGTAACGTCCGACCCGCCGAATCGAAGCCCCAGAGGGGCGACATAAACTTGGCCCTCCTTTTGAATCCGGATTTTATGTCGCTCGCTTCGCGAGCTTTGTGCTGGGGAGGCGCCTAAACCCACAGCTCGCGCTATGGGCTACTGGGATGTCGCCCGCGATGCGGGCTTCCTACCGCAAATGTTCCTGACAAATTTGTTTAAATTCCTCGGCGTTAACCCGGTGTCGAAAAGCTTCCACGCCATCTATCAGGATGACCGGGATATCGTTCCGGTACTCATCAAGCAATTGCTCGCTAGTTTCGATGTTGATCTCAGTAAGATCATAAGCGTCCCCGCAGCCGGCCTGTTCAATTGCTCGCTTCGCTTCGTCACACAAATGGCAACCGGGTCGAGTGTAAAGAATCACCTGAACCTTACTCATTCATCTCCGTCCTTGTACTGCGATTAAGCTGCGAAACAAATATCCTTGCCAGCATATCGTAAAATCGGTTATAAATGCTGGCACCGCGCTTTTCATATTTCATTTTTGGTGCGGTAGCTCTACATGACAGTGCCGAAAGTTCGTTAGAAATCGCAGAGAACCGTCCCTGTGTTAGCGGGGAACTGTATTAATCGACAGGCCGGTTTCTTGACGCGTCGATCTGCGATTTGGTCAAAGTTCAAAGCTGGAGGTCTGCGGAGTGGATAGCGATCCAAACGAAACTTTACCCGCGGGGACTAATGCCGAAGCGCCCCCAGCGAAGGAAGTTCCGTCAGCAACTACTCCCGCCGCTCGCGTTGCGCCCGGCGCGGCGCAGGCAGGTACGACGCCAACAGCGGCCGTGGCCAAAGCGCCGCCGAAACCTGTGGCCGCGAGGCCACCCGCCGGTGGACCGTTGGTTGAGAGTGCGCCCGAACCGCCGGTAAATAAACTGCGGCGGCGCATCGTATGGGTGAGCGTCACTGGTTTTCTGGCTACAAACTTCTTCATGTTTCTGCGGTTCTTTCTGCCGCGCACGATTTTTGAGCCTTCCAGTGTCTTCAAAGTCGGTTATCCGGCCGATTATGCCCTCGGGGTTGATACAAAATGGCAGCAGCAGTACCGCATCTGGGTAGATAAAACATCGGATCGCCTCTTTGTCGTCTACGCCCGGTGCACCCACCTGGGATGCACGCCTGACTGGAAAGCGAGCGAGAACAAGTTCAAATGTCCCTGCCACGGCAGCGGTTACGACAGCGAAGCCATTAACTTTGAGGGCCCGGCGCCGCGCCCAATGGACCGCGCGCACGTGGAACTTGATGCCGAAGGCCAGATCGTTGTGGATATCAGCAAACTCTACGCGTGGCCAAAGGGCGGGGACAACCAGTTTAACGATCCCGGCGCGTACATTCCGCTGTAAAAACGTTTGTGAGATCGCGGCTGCCGAAAGTTGAAAATGGAACCAGAGCGTCCTGATCAAAAGGAAACGAAGCAGATAGCCGGCAGTGAGACCGGCAAAGCGGGCCTGACCCAGCGGCTGCGCGAGAGCGGAGTCGCGCTTAAGGATCGCGCCCTGGAAGAGTCAAAGGGTTATGTAGATCCACAGCAAACGCAGCTCTGGAAATCCATCTTTCGCGTTTCGCACGATCGCTCGGACCCGCGTAATCGTTCGCTGGCAATTCTCTCGAACGTCTTCCTTCATCTACATCCGGCAAAGATCAATCGCGACGCAGTTCGCTACCGCTTTACTTGGGGTATGGGCGGAATTACGTTCTATCTTTTCATCGTTCTGACGTTTACGGGTGTGCTGTTGATGTTCTACTACCACCCGACAAAGATCCTGGCATTTCGCGACATTCTGTACCTCGAGCACGACGTTCCTTTCGGCAAATTGCTGCGCAATATGCATCGTTGGGCGGCGCACCTGATGGTCATCACCACCTGGCTGCACATGTTCCGTGTGGTGTTGACGGGTTCTTATAAACGGCCGCGAGAATTCAATTGGTGCGTCGGCGTGGTGTTGTTGGTGTTGACGCTGCTGCTGTCATTTACCGGATATCTGTTGCCGGACGATCAACTGGGCTTCTGGGCTGTGACCGTGGGAACGAATATGGCGCGGGCAACGCCCCTCTTCGGCAACGAAGGCCCGTTGGGGGCGCAGCTCGGGTTGACGCAATATAACGACGTGCGATTTGGCTTGCTGGGCGGATCGATCGTGGATTCGAATGCGTTGCTGCGTTCATACATCTGGCATTGCATTGGAATTCCGCTCGTGGCTTCGATATTCATGGCGGTGCATTTCTGGCGTATTCGGAAGGATGGTGGCATTTCCGGTCCGGCGCCGGTGATGCTTGAGTCGGAGATGAAGACGCCGGTTAAGAAGAAGTAGGCAGTCGGCAGAAGCAGTCGGCAGGAACAAACGGATAGCGCGCGGGACTGAATGGCTCTAAATCTTAAATCACGCACTGCAAAACTGGTCATGGCCGTTATCGGCCTGGCGGTGTTGGCGTGGATCATTTGGTCGGTACAGGACTGGCACCAGCTCTGGAAGATTTCCTCGGCGCCGGACAACGTGCCGATTGTCGCCATGCTCTTCCTGGTCCCGTTCTTTACGTGGTTGGGAATTAAACAATCACGGGAGAACGATCGCCTGATCGTCGAACTCGAGCAGGACCCGCAACTCGCCAAAACCCATCATCGCAAGGTCGAGCCGTGGCGACCCGGTTGGGCCCGTGAACTTCACGTGTGGCCCTACCTCGTGCGTATTGAGTTTTTAGCCGCCGTAATAGTCACCGTCATCCTGTTTGTCTGGTCCATCACGCTGAACGCCCCGCTGGAAGAACCCGCGAATCCGAATCTGACCATGAATCCTTCGAAAGCTCCCTGGTACTTTCTGGGGTTGCAGGAGATGCTCGTTTATTTCGATCCCTGGATTGCAGGTGTCGTCATGCCCAGCATCATCATGGTCGGCTTGATGGTTTTCCCTTACGTTGATTCGAATCCGCTGGGAAACGGTTATTACACTTTCCGGCAACGGCGGTTTGCGACGGGGATGTTTGGCTGGGGCTTCCTGATGTGGATCCTGCTGATCGTAATCGGCACCTTCATCCGCGGACCTGGTTGGATCTGGTTTTGGCCGGGCCAGACTTGGGACCACAACGCAGTAGTCTTTGATAAGAACATCGACCTGCATGATTGGATCGCCGTAAGTTGGATAGGAAAACTGCTGCATCTTGGACCGATCCTGACGAGCACTATCGGTAAGGCAATCTTTGGTTTGTTGGTAGTTGGCGGCTTCTATTTTGTGGGAGCGCTGTTTTTCCACTGGCTGATGACCGTCGATTTCAAAAAGCTCTCGTTGCGCCCGTTTCGCTGGTTTCCCAAGAACGCGTTTGAGAGCCGGTTGCTGGCGCGCACTAGTCTGCTGCAATACCTGACGTTCCAGTTTTTCGCCGTCAGCGTGCTGCTGGCCTTGCCGGTGAAACTAATTCTGCGCCTGGCGCTGACGATCAAATATGTGTGGGTAACACCATGGTTCAATGTCTGATCGCGCGGAGGAAGGATAGCCTGTGGCTGACGCTCCAGAAACGTCCAAGTCGATAGCTAAACGCGAGCCGGAGGCTCCCGCGCGCGATCCCATCGTCAGCCGTTCGACCAGCAGTATCATGCTGATTTCGGCGCTGCTGATGGTCGGCACGCTGGCGTGGGCGCTGTGGGACGAGTCGTATGGACAACGTCCCTGGAAGGGAATTCAACAACAATTCGTTAAGCGCTATACCGGATACCTCAAAAGCATTCGCAAGGATGCCGGCAAATCCGAGGCAGAGGTTAAGGAAACTCCCGAATACCAGACCATCGAGGCCGAAGCTCAAGCAGCGATCGACAGGGTAACTCCTCGCCGCAAAGAGATTGATGCAGAAGTCGCAAAGGTCCAGCGCAAACTCGACGCCGTCACCGATCCATTCCAGAACCAACGCGGCAAGATCACCGTCACCGTTTACGAACAGGAAACCGCGACCACTGCCTCGGCGAAGCAGAAGTATCAGAAGCAGGTTGCTGCCCAGAAAGAAGAACTGGTGACAGTTGACATGCCGGCTGACGACGGTTTGGACAAGACCGTCACGCAGAAAATGAAGTTTCCGGAGTTAGAGAAACTCTACAACGATCTGCGGGACCACAAAGCGAAACTGCTAACCGAAAAAGCCGAGCTCCTGAAAGAGCCCAGCGAGCTGGCAAAGAAACGTGACGACTATCTGAAGAACCACGTCGTCAGCCTGACACCGAAGCAAGTCGATGATCTCATAAGGAAGAACGAAAACTTCGACTATTCAATCCTCGGACATCAGATCAATGTAAACGAGTTCAGCGTCGTCGACCGCTGCGAGATTTGTCACCTCGGCGCGCGCGAACCAGTCACTTTAAAAGCCGAATACCTGGCGCCGGGTGGGCCTAACACAAAACCGGACGACCTCGCCAAAGCTTTCGTCAGTCATCCCAACAAAGAGCTGCTTCAGATTCATAAACCCGAGCGCTTCGGCTGTTCCGCTTGTCACGGCGGCAATGGTCGCGCGACCACGACCGTTGAAAAAGCCCACGGCCTGAATCCCTTCTGGCTTCATCCGCTGCATCGGAAGGAAAACACCGAGGCTGGCTGTCAACAATGCCATGCGAATGATCGCGTGATTCAGAACGCGGACGTTTTGAACTTAGGCAAAGACCTGTTCTATCAGCGCGGATGTGTCGGTTGTCACCGTTCCGAAAGTTTCGATCGCGAAGCAGACGCGCTCTCCGGCACGCGACAAATGATCAGCCAGCTCGAAGAGCAGATTAGCGCGAACGAGCGCCAGGCGCAGCACGAGGAGGCGGCTGAGGTAACCGATGAAACGGAGGTCCTGCGGCTCAAAGCGCATGCTGAAGCGTTGCGAATCACAAACAGTCAACTCGCCGCGCGCATCGATCAGTTGAACGTGCAGACGCGTTTTCTGATGCAGGATCAGAAGAAAGTCGGGCCGAACCTGAAGGACGTCCGCCTGAAGTTGAAGAAGGAGTGGATCCCGGTTTGGTTACAGGATCCACAGGCATTTCGGCCCGGCACGAAGATGCCGACGTTCTGGCGTTTCAAAGTTGACGAAGACGGGCAGAAGGACCTGCGCGCCGTCGCGGCCTACTTGTGGCAGGAAGGCTTTGAGGGCAAAGTCCCCGTGCAGCAACAGGGCAACGCGGGCCACGGCAAGGAGTTATTTGAAACGAAGGGCTGCCTGGCCTGCCATTCGATCGGCGATCCTTCCGATAAGCTCGGTGGGAATTTTGCCGCGAACCTGCAACGAGTCGGCGAGAAGGCCAACTTTGATTACATCGTCCGTTGGATCTACAACCCGCGCGAGCGCTGGGCGCCTTACTGCCCTAAAGAGAAGCGTGACCTGAGCCGCGAGGATTACGAGAAGCACAACCTGCCGTTCCTGTTTGATACTGACTTGCATTCGAAATGCCCGAATGACGGCGCCGAGTTGCAGGTCCAGAACATGACGGTAATGCCGAATTTTCGTCTGGCGGAAAGTGAAGCTCGCGACATTGCTACCTACCTGTTCTCGCTTTCCGGGCAAACGTCATACGCCGACGCTTCGTTCCTCGATGATCCCAATCTCAAGGAAGAAGGGCGCGCTGAGATTAAGCAATATGGCTGCGCCGGCTGCCACGAAATCCGGGGATTCGAAGATGAACAGCGAATTGGCAAAGAACTCACCGCCGAAGGCTCAACGCCAATCGAGCGCCTTGATTTCGCTTTGCTGACCAAAGACGCAGAGACGGGCAAGGATCCGATTTTCCCCGATCGCAAAGAAGAGTGGTACAACCACCGCGGTTTCTTCGAACATAAGCTTGCCGACCCTGCGGTTTATGACAAAGGCAAGGTCAAGGATCCCAAGGATCGTCTGCGGATGCCGAAGCCTTACCTGACCGACGAGTGGCGTAACGCGCTGACTACATTTCTGCTGGGCAGTGTCGGCGTTGAAGGCGCGAACGTTCCGACGGGACTCTTCTACAACCCACAGGATCAAAGACGCCAGGACATTCAAAACGGCTGGTGGGTAATTAAGAAATATAACTGCGTGGGCTGTCACAACGTACAGGTGGGACAACCTTCGGTCCTGATGACCTTGCCGTTTTACCAGACTCCAGATGGTAAGGATTTGCTGCCGCCGCGCCTGACGAGCGAAGGCGCGCGCGTCGATCCTGCGTGGCTCTTGCGTTTTCTGCATGACCCGTCGTTAAGTGATCAAAAGCAAAACACGACCGAGGCGCGTCCGGCGGGGGCCGCAACTCCGTCATCCACGCCCGCGCCGGTCGCCGCTAACAACGGAACCAATACCAGTGCGCCGACAGCCGGAAGCCAACCCGGTAATAGCGGCGCCACGGGCGGCGCACTCAAGGCGCAACCTGGAGCGGATCGCAACGGCGTTCGCACTTACCTGCAGGCGCGCATGCCAACGTTCAACTTTTCACCTAACGAATTACAGATCCTGGTGCGTTTTTTCATGGCAGTGTCGGCGCAGCAGGAACCGTATATCAAGGAAAATCTGGAGCCCTTGACGGAACAGGAACGGGTGGTTGCGAGACAAATGTTTACCTCGGGCACGCCGTGCCTGAAGTGTCACCTGACTGGCGACGCGACGCATGATAAGAGCGCGATTGCGCCTAACTTCCTGCAGGCCGGAGAGCGTTTGAAGCCGGATTGGACGTTCCGGTGGTTGCTGGATCCGGCGCAAATCAGCCCCGGCACCGCTATGCCCAGTGGCTTATTCAAGCAAGAAGGCGGCCGCTGGTTGTTGGCTTTGCCGAACCCGCCGCCGGCAGTTGTGGGCTATCACGGTGATCATGCGCGCCTGCTGGTGCGTTACATGTTTATGCTAACGCCGGAGGAGCAGCGGCGGCTGTTGGCGACAACGCCGATCGCTCCTTCTGCTGCCGAGCCGGCAGAGTAGTTTCGCTAGTGGCTATGAGACGGCAAAGGTCAGGAGGTTATCGAGGCCATTGGGAAAAAATCGCTCCTAGCCTCTAGTCTCCAGCTTCCAGTCTCTAGTCCGCGGCTGGCTTGAATCGCACGTGCGGACTATATTAGGCGCCAGTAAATTTCACGACAATCGGAATTCATTTTGTTACGGAGGACTACCATGTTTAAGAAACGCGCAAGCTTCTGGCTTGCAATGTGTGTTGTTAGTGCACTGTTGTCGCTGGTCTTTGCCTGCGGCGGCCCTAAGAAAGAAGAAGATACAGGCGGCGGTGGTACCACTGCGACCGCAACCTATAGCGGTCCTACTGGCAATGTTACGGGCAAGGTTGCTTTTACCGGCGCCGTGCCAGAGCCGAAGAAAATCGATTCTTCCGCCGACCCGGCGTGTGGCAAGGCCAATCCAAATTTAGCCACCGAAGATGTCGCGGTTAAGGACGGCAAGCTCGCCAACGTGTTTGTCTACATCAAAGACGGCACCACTGCGGACGGCAAGAAGATTGCGGATTTCACCTGGGCTACTCCGTCGGCCACCGCAACTCTTGACCAGAACGGATGCCACTACAAGCCACACGTGATGGGCGTCATGGTGAACCAGAAGATCAGTATCACCAACAGCGATCCTACGACACACAACATTCACCCGCAGCCGGCGGTGAACACCGAGTGGAACCAGTCGCAGGTCGCCAACGCGCCGCCGATTGAAAAGAGCTTCAACCGTGCGGAAGTGTTGGTGCCAGTGAAGTGCAATCAACATCCCTGGATGAAGTCGTACGTCGGCGTGCTCAAGCATCCGTTCTTTGCAGTCAGCAAAGAAGACGGATCTTTTGAAATCAAGGGCGTCCCGGCCGGTAAATACACGATCGCAGCCTGGCATGAGAAACCCGGTCCGAAAGGCACGGAGAAGACCATGGAAGTTACCGTAACTGCCAGTGGCGGCACGGCTGACTTCACCTGGGACGCGGCGGCGGTTGCCCGCGGTACGCAGTCGGGCGGCTTGGAAGTGATGCCCGCGATCGAGTTCCCGATGCTGGGCAAACACTAAGCCGATTGAGGATTGCTCATTTCGGATGGCAGAGAGGAAGGGCGGGGGCAAGCCCGCCTTCCTGACTGCAAGTTTGCTTGGCTGAATGCTTTCATTGCGAGTCCTCAGTTGAGCTGCGCGATCAGCGCTCGGGATTTGCTTCAACCTAACGTACTGGCAGTTTAGGAAGCCGGGCTTGCCCCCGCTCTTCCCATCTGCAGTCTGAAATCCGCAGTCCGCAATCGAGAATGTCACGGGCATTACACCGGTATACGCTTGTTGTGACTGTCGCGACCTTTGTCCTGATTGTCGCCGGTGCGCTCGTTACGAGTCATGACGCAGGGTTGGCGGCGCCGGATTGGCCGCTATCGTTTGGCCAGGTTTTCCCGCGCATGGTAGGGAACCTGTTTTGGGAGCATGGCCATCGATTGATTGCGTCCACCGTCGGGCTGCTGACTATCGGGCTCAATGTCTTTCTGTACGTTCGCGAACCCCGTCGGTGGGTACGCCGCCTGGGATTCGTCGCGTTGCTGCTCGTCATTGCGCAAGGGCTTCTCGGTGGTCTGACTGTAAAGTTGCTGTTGCCGCTGTGGGTTTCTTCGGCCCATGCCACGCTGGCGCAGATCTTTTTTTGCACCATGGTGAGCCTGAGCGTTTTTACTTCGCCCGGTTGGAATGCGCCCCGAGTTCCGGTAGACAGCGATGGCCCACCGTTCCGTTATCTGTGCGCGGGGACGTGTGTGGCGATTCTGGCGCAACTGGTGATGGGCGCTACGCTAAGGCATTCGGCGACCTGGGATCGGCTGTTACCGTCCACGCTGGTTTTATCCCACGTTGCCGGCGCGATCTTGGTGACGCTTCTGTTACTGGTGGTCTGCTTTCTGGTTTTGCAGAAGTACCCCGATCAGAAATACCTGAAAGGCCCGGCCTTGATCGCGGGAGGCCTGCTGGTGTTGCAGTTATGTCTGGGAGTCGCGGCGTACATTACGCGGCAATGGTCACCAAATGATCCGCAGCCGCTGAATCCGATGGTTGGCATCACGGTCGCGCACGTCGCCTGCGGGGCGCTGGTCTTTGCGACAACCATTGTCTTAACGCTGCGGGTCTTCCGGGTGGTGCCGGCCACAGTTGGCGTCGCGGAGTTTTCCCTGGACACGCAACGCGCCATGGGCTGAATAAGTTCAGCAGAATTCATTAACAAGCATGCTTGATGGAGTTGTAGTGAAAAGTGTAGCTATCGAACTTGATGCCCCGGCAATGGCGGAGGTGGCAGACGCGCCGGTTGCGCGTTCGCGCGCCGCGGCTTATTGGGAGCTGACCAAACCGCGAATTACGTTTTTGATCGTTCTGACCGCGGCGGCCGGCTTCTGTTTGGGATCGGCGGGCCGGGTCGATTACCGGCTAATGGCAATTTCAATGCTCGGCATCGGACTGCTCGCTTCTGGGGTGTCGACTCTGAACCAATACATGGAGCGCGACCTGGACGCGCTGATGCGACGCACGGCGATGCGCCCGCTGCCCACCGGTCAACTCGCTCCGTACGAGGCGCTGGCTTTCGGAGTAGCGCTGATTGTCCTGGCGGAGATTTACCTCGCTCTGCTGGTAAATCCTCTGAGCGCGTTGCTGGGACTGTCCGTTATCTTTGGCTACCTGCTGGTGTATACACCGTTAAAGACGCGCACGACATTATCGACGGCTGCCGGCGCATTCCCCGGCGCGGTGCCGCCGCTGATTGGCTGGACCGCAGCGAGGGGCGGCATGGACGTGACGGCCTGGGTGCTGTTTGCGATTCTTTTCCTGTGGCAGTTTCCGCATTTCCTGGCCATCGCCTGGATGTATCGTGAGGACTATGGCCGCGCCGGCATTCGCATGCTGCCGGTAGTTGAACCCGACGGCCGCGTCACCGGTCAGCAGATTATCGCTTACACCATCATGCTGTTGCCGGTCAGTTTGCTGCCGACGCTGCTGGGAGTGTCGGGCAGGATCTACTTCTATGGCGCGCTGGTACTAGGCCTTCTGTTTCTCGCCAGCAGCGTTCGCGCCGCACTTTCGAAATCAAATCAGCACGCACGCCAGCTCCTGCTGGCTTCGGTCATTTACTTGCCGCTCTTGTTCGGACTGATGGTGCTGGATAGATAAGTAGTCAGTAGTCGGTTGTTAGTTATCAGTGGTTACGGAGATGGGATGGCGGTGCTGAAACCACTGACGCTATCCACTGACAACTGACCATTACGAAGGAGACATTCGATGGGACGTGCTCTAGGCGCAATTATCTGGCTGCTGGCCCTGCTTTCCGTGCTGCTCTTCGTCAGCGGCAAATGGTGGTTTCCCGAATCGATTACGGAACATGGTCCGGCGGTCGACCGCCAGTTCATGATCACGATCATCGTCGTGGGTATCGCCTTCACCGCAGCGCAAATCGGTCTGGGCTGGATGGTCTGGAAGTATCGCGAAACGGGAAACGCCGAGCGCGCGCTCTACACCCACGGTAATAACCGGCTGGAGATGATCTGGACCGTTGTCACCGCGGTGATTTTTATTGGCCTGGCAATCATGGGCCAGCGAGTTTGGGCTTCGCTGCATTTGAATGCGGCGCCCGCAGGTTCCTTTCGCGTTAGCGTCGTTGCCCAGCAGTTCGCCTGGACGTTTCACTACGCCGGGCCGGATAACTCGTTTGGTCGCACGGATCCGACGCTAATCAACGATGACGATCAGAACTTCGTGGGCCTGGATCGCGCCGATCCCAACGCTAAAGATGACGTGCAAATCGCGACCCTCATTGTGCCGGTGAACCGCCCGGTGGAACTGCTGCTGAAATCGAAAGACGTAACGCATAACATTTGGGTCCCGCAACTGCGATTCAAACAGGATTTGGTTCCCGGGGTGACGATTCCAGTTCACTTTACCGTCATCAAGGCCGGCAAATATGAACTCGCCTGCGCAGAGTTGTGCGGCATGAACCACTACAAGATGAAATCCTACATGCTGGCGCTGCCGGATAGTGAGTTCAATCAGTTGGTAGCCATGCCCCAGGATCAGTTTCAAGCGAAGAAGGAAGAGTTGCTCAACAAGTATCAGCTTCCCCAATACTGACGATTAGTAACCCGGACCGGAGTCGAGGAGAACGCGAGATGGCAGAACACGAAGAGGTGCACCGGCACCCTGCGCCGACAAGCTTCATACGCAAATACATTTTCAGTCTTGATCACAAGGTGATCGGCATCCAGTACATCATGCTGGCGCTGACCGCTGTGTTGGTTGGCATGGTGATGTCGATCCTGATGCGTCTGAACCTCAGTTGGCCGGGGACGAATTGGCCCATCCTGGGCACGCTTTTCCCCACCGGCGCTCCCGGCGGTGTCATCAGTCCGGAGTTCTATTTGTCGCTCGTGACGATGCACGGCACGATCATGGTCTTCTTCGTGCTGACTACAGCGCCGCAGGGAGGCTTCGGTAATTACTTCCTGCCGATCCAAATCGGCGCGGAAGACATGGCCTTTCCGTTTCTGAACATGATGTCGTTCTGGGTGACGCTGGTTGGGTTCATTGTCTTAATCCTGGCGATTTTCGTGGAAGGTAGTGTGGCAGTCGGTGGCGGAGCGTTGGGGGAGGCATTGGGAGGGGGTGGCACCGGAACGGTGGGACCAATTGGGGGCTGGACCGGATACGCGCCACTTAGTGCCCTCGGAAAAATCGCGGGGCCGGGACAAGGCGCCGGCGTCAATCTTTGGGTCGTTAGCATAGCGATCTTTTGCATCGGCTCGCTGTTGGGTGCGCTGAACTTTATTACCACGTTGCTGAACATGCGCACGCGGGGCATGTCGCTGATGCGTATGCCGCTTACGTGCTGGGCGTGGTTCACAACGGCGGTGCTGGCGCTGCTTTCGTTTCCGGTATTGCTGGGCGGCGGCATCCTGTTGCTGCTGGATCGCGTAGGTGGAACCAGTTTCTTTATTCCCGCAGGCGAGTACGTTAATGGTGTGCTGTCCGGCGATCCGCGTTTTCCGCTGCACTCAGGCGGTTCGCCACTTTTATGGCAGCACCTGTTCTGGTTCTTCGGACATCCTGAAGTTTACATCGCGATCCTGCCGGGAATGGGCGCGACTTCGCACATTCTCGCGACGTTTGCGCGCAAGCCGGTCTTTGGTTATCGCGCGATGGTCTTTGCCATCTTTGCTATCGGCGGCCTGGGTTTCTTCGTCTGGGGCCACCACATGTTTATCAGCGGCATGAGTCCGTATTCGGCGATTGCGTTTTCGATTCTGACGCTGTCGATTGGTGTGCCGTCCGCGATTAAGACCTTCAACTGGCTGGGAACATTGTGGGGCGGCAAGATTCGCTTCACGGCCGCGATGCTGTATGCGATCGGGTTTGTCTCGCTGTTTGTTGCCGGCGGAATCACTGGTTTGGTCCTGGGCCAAACCTCGCTCGACCTGCCGATGCATGACACTTACTTTGTCACCGCGCACTTCCATCTGGTGATGGGTGTCGCGTCAATCTTTGGCATGTTCGCCGCTATCTATTTCTGGTTCCCGAAGATGTTTGGGCGGTTCATGAGTGAAAGCCTGGGCAAGTTTCATTTTTGGGTAACGTTCATTGGCGTGTATTGCATTTTCGTTCCCATGCACATCATGGGCATCGTCGGCATGCCGCGACGCTACGCACAGTTTACGGAGTACACGTTTCTGTCGGGCCTGCATCCACTAGTACAACTGGTTACGATTGCCGCGATAATTACGTTCACTGTCCAGTTGCTTTTCTTTTTCAATTTTTTCTGGAGCATGTTCAAGGGAAAGGTGGCCGGGCCGAATCCGTGGGAAGCGACAACTTTGGAATGGATTACAGATTCGCCGCCGGCGCACGATAACTTTGCGGGGATCGTACCTACCGTGTACCGCGGACCATACGAGTTTGCCGTCCCGGGTGCGCCGAAGGATTTCATGATGCAGACGGAACCGCTGGCAGCGGGGGAAGTGATTACCGATGGCCACGACGGTCACAAACACTGAAAGCGTAATTCCGCAGGGACTGGGCGCTGGATCCGGATCCAGGGGGGGCAACGGCTTTCGCCGCAACGGCGGTAAAGGCGGGCCCGATCCGACCCGGTACTACGCCGACCGTTACCGGCTGGGAATGTATGTCGCGCTGGCGGGTGTGGTCATGTTGTTCACGGCCCTGACCAGCGCCTACATCGTGCGCGCGGCTTCGTCCAACGACTGGCGCCCGATCGCGATGCCTTCGATCCTCTGGCTGAGTACGTTGGTGATCGTCGTCAGTAGTTTCGTACTGGAAACCGCCCGGCGCGCCGTCAAGCAACAGCGCGATGGTGTCTACGGCCGCTGGCTAATCATAACGACGCTGCTGGGAATAACTTTCCTCGCGTCACAGTTGATGGCCTGGCGGCAACTGGCGCGACAGGGAGTTTATCTGTCGTCGAACCCGCACAGCTCGTTCTTTTATCTTTTGACTGCGGCGCACGGCGTGCATTTGTTGGGCGGAATTCTGGCGCTCGGGTATCTGTTGTTGCGCACGCGCAAAACTCGCGACGGTGTGGCGGCGGAATCGAAACGCGTCGGGGCGGTTGATGCAGTCTCGATCTACTGGCACTTCATGGATGGTTTGTGGGTTTATCTGTTCTTGTTGCTGTTCTTTTGGAAATAGTGGGCACAGATTCTTGTCTGTGTTTGACCATGGCGTTTTTCAAAGACACGCAGACTGCAAGTCTGTGCTAACTCTGGAGGTGAGCAGGTGAGTACTGAAGCACGCGCGGATGTGATCACGGGCGATTGGGGCGGCGGCGTGTTGCCTTATCGCGTCGGCCATAGAAAGCTGGGCATGTGGCTCTTTATTGTATCCGACTCGCTGACGTTCTCTTCGTTATTGATTGGCTATGCCTACGTTCGCGCTTCCAACGTATGGCCCACCCCGTTTCCGTTTGCGCCCAGCATCGTCTTCTCGTCGATCATGACGCTGTGCCTGCTCTCTTCAAGTTTGACGATGGTGATGGGCGTTTCCGCTTCATCGCGCGGCGACAAAGAGAAAGCGCGGAAATGGATCCTGCTGACCATAGTTTTTGGCCTGGCTTTCGTGGTGCTGCACGGAATCGAATGGAAACATCTGATCGATGAAGGTCTGCGCCCATTTGCTCTCCCGCATGAGTGGATGGAACGATGGCCCGGCGCTACGCCATTATTTGGCGCGACGTTCTTCGGGATTACCGGCCTGCATATGTTTCACGTGCTGACCGGCGCGATTTATCTTTTCGTCGTTGCGCTGCGGGTCAAAAAGGTCAGTCATGAAGACATTGAAATAAGTGGCCTGTACTGGCACTTTGTAGATCTGGTGTGGATGTTTGTGTTCCCGTTGATCTATCTGTTGTCTATTGATATCGGCAAGGTCGCACATTGATCGGGGAGGAGAAACCATGACAGCACACACAGCGGATGCCGAACACTTTGCGGGCAGCAACCGATTGTTCATCTCGATCTGGTTCTGGCTCCTGGCCATCACCGCGCTCGAGGTTTTTCTCGGCTACATTCATTTACCGCTTTTCTATATGCTGACAATCCTGATGGGGTTGTCGATAATCAAAGCGGCCCTGATTATCGCGTATTTCATGCACTTGCGATTTGAACGCCTGACGCTGGTGTTGACGTTAATACCGGCGCTGGTGATTTGCATCTGCCTGTTCGCAGTGTTCTTCCCGGATAGTTTCCGGTCGTTGGGTCTGCGGAACCCGCAAAAGGTTCCGGCTGCAGTGGAGGCGCATTGAAGTTAGATTACCGCCAGCTCAGATGGCTGCTGCTGTTTTGCGCAGCTCCCATCCTGATACTCGCGCTCTTCGCACCCGCGGCGGCGCAATGCGCCATGTGCCGTGCGTCAGTGCAGAACAATGCGGTATTCGTCAGGGGATTGAATCTCGGAGTGCTGGTGCTGTTAACACCGCCCATCGCGATCTTCTGCTCGATATTTATCGTCGCTTACCGGCACCGTCAGGGCGGACACGGCGACGATTCCGAAGAATAAGATTTTATGAGCGAAGACAATCCGCTGGGACTGGATATTGATGTACAAACTGTAAGGGGCCGCGCCTGTCCCGTCTGCGGAGGCAAGATCATTCCTTCAAACCGTGCGGTTTACCAGGGCACGGGCACCGCCGGCGAAGTGTTTCCCGTTTGGCAGTGTGAGCGTTGCGGTTACGAAGAGATGTCGGAACGACCGCAACCCGCTGCCAAGGCGAAACATTGAAGCGGGCTGAACGCGCCAGAAAGTAGGCGATTGTGACTACGGCAACCTATTCGGAGAACAGTTCAATGGGACGCGAAGGGTTACTTCTAAACGTCATTTGTGTACTGTGCGCAATTGCGTTCGTTGGCCTCGCAATAATGAACTTTTTCGCGGAAGGAAGCTTTCGCTCGACCGATAGCCTGTTCATCACATTGGTTTGGGGGATGCTGGCCATCCTGTTTCTGGCAGTGCCGGCGATGGATCTAACTTCGCGTGGCGTAATCAAAGTTCCTTTCGTTGGACGCAAAAAGCAAGCGCCGGCCGCTGGCTCGACTTCTACCACGGCCGTCACTACCGACGCGAAGGGACGTCCGATGCCTCCTGATGTCAGGCGGATGGTTTCGGATATGAAGTCCGGACAAAAACCCTGAGCTGCAATAACTCTCCTGCGCATGAATGAGCAAAGGTAGCGATAGGTAGTTCACGATTAGCGACCGCAAGGCTCTTTCATGCATATATCCCTTTCAGCTCTGCCGCACCTGAACGCCTTTCTGAATTCTACGAGTGCAATTCTGCTTCTGGCCGGGTATTACTTCATTCGGCGGGGAAAGATTCAATCGCACCGGACTTGCCAGGTCGCCGCACTCGTTACTTCCACACTCTTCCTGATTTCTTATCTGACGTATCATTACTACCATGGCGAGACGAAATTTTTGGGGCAGGGAATTGTGCGGCCTTTTTACTTCACAATTCTGATCACCCACGTGGTGCTCGCTATCGTAATTGTCCCGTTGGTTTTGGTGACAGCGTATCGCGCAGCGCGCGGCGACTTCTTCAGGCATCGCCGGATCGCGCGTTGGACTTTCCCTCTGTGGCTTTATGTTTCAGTGACCGGCGTAATCGTGTATTTAATGCTTTACCATGTCTATCCGACCATCTGATCTTTCGTCGAACGGCGCGGATGGTGACGCGCCCTTGCCGCCTGTTCCTGCTGTCACACCTCTCGCGACCGGGCCAGCTTCGCGTCGCCGCTCACCATTACCGTTAGCGATCGTAGCGGCTCTGTTCATCGTCATGCCTTTCCTGGCGTGGTACTTCACCTGGTTCGGTCGCAACCTCTCGGACGACAACATCGATAAGTACCTGGCCGACCAGTCGAGCCCCCGTCACGTGCAGCACGCGCTAACTCAAATTGAAGCCCGCATCGAGCGGGGCGACCAATCCGTCAAGCGCTGGTATCCCCAGATACTTCAGCTGGCGGGCAGCAACACGATGGAGGTGCGACAAACGGTAGCGTGGGTAATGGGCCAGGACAATCGCTCGGAAGAATTCCACGCCGGGCTGCAACGTCTGTTGCACGATTCCGAACCAATCGTGCGTCGCAATGCGGCCCTCGGCATCACACGTTTCCATGACCAGAGCGGACGTGCGGAATTGATCGCGGCATTGCAGCCATTCGCCGTAGCGGCGCCGGCTGAGGGAAGCGTCATTAGCTACTTACCAATTGGATCGAAACTAAGCGTAGGAACGATGCTGGCCCGGATTGAAGTAAGCAAAGATCAGGTAAACGAGGTGCGCGCGCCGCTGCCGGGCCTGGTGGACAAAGTGTTAGTAACAGAAGGAGCGCGGGTCAAAGCGGGCGATAATCTGGCGTCCATTGCGCCGGATGAAGCCAGCGTCAAGGATGCCTTGCTGGCACTCCGCTTCGCAGGTGAGGTCGATGACATTGCGACGATTCAAACGTTCACGCAGCACATGTCGGACGGGGTAAAAGAGCAAGCGGCCCTGACGGCCAAAGCCATTCAGAGCCGCAGTGCGGTTCATCAATAAGCGTTAAGTTATGCGGGCGGAGCCGGCGGCGAATCAGGCAAATTAATCCCGTGCATCGCTTCCCAATCCTCAGTCGGTACCATCTCGATCGCATCCCACGGACAACCATCCAGAAAGGCGCCGTCCGGCCCTTTGCTCGTGCATTTCTGACAGCCAATGCATAAATAGGAATCGACTTCGATCCGTCCGAACGGTGGATGGTCCTCGTCGGGGACCCAGAACATGCAGGCCTCAATGGGACAATACTCGATGCACGCGGGCGAGCCGGCGCATCCTGTACAGCAGTCGGTGGTAATAGCCAGTATCCGCGGCTTTTTCTTGCGCGTCGCCTTACCGTCGCCGACGGACATAGGCCAATGCTTTTCTATGATATCGAACATGCGCTGCTCCGCGTTTCGGTTTAAGAATTAAGAGCTGGATCGATAAGCACCTTAGCATAGCTGTGTTGTTTTTCTCAACGATCTATGTCGAAAACCTTCATCACTTGATCGCCGCGGTATGATCAATCAAACTGCGCGTAAATCTTTTCAGGGGAGGGAACGATCATGGAAACAATCGTCGGGATCTTTAATTCGCGGGGCGAGGGAGAAAAGGCAGTGGCACAACTGGAAGCGACGGGCATTCCGCGTGATCGGATTACCCTGCTGACGCCGGCAGCCAAAGAACAACTAGCTGACGTGCGCACGACCGAAGCCGAGCAACCTGGGATGGGAAAGGCACTCGGCGCAACCGTCGGTGGCGCATTAGGAGTCGCCGGCGGATTACCGATTGGCGCGGCGATCGCGAGTTTCTTCGTGCCCGGTGTCGGGCCGATAATAGCTGCCGGCCTAGTGGGTGCAGCGCTACTGGGCTTTGGTGGCGCCGCGACGGGTGCAGCGGCTGGCGAAGCCATGGAAGAGGGCATTGCGCACGGTTTGCCGCATGACGAGCTTTTCGTCTACGAAGACGCGTTGAGAAAAGGCCGCACGGTGGTCCTGGCTTTTGCGGAAGATGAGGAAGTCGCAGACCGGGGACGCGGTGCGTTGGCCCAGGCCGGCGCCGAAAGCATCGATGCGGCACGAGAGAATTGGTGGATCGGTTTACGCAGCGCCGAGCAGGAACATTACCAGGGCGCCGGGGGCGACTTGGACAAAAACGAAGCACTATACCGGCGCGGCTTCGAAGCTGCACTTCATCCCGGTCTGCGCCATCAACCGTATCAAACTGCGCTGCCTACGCTGCGTGAGAAGTACGCCGACGCGTATGAGAGCGAAACCTTCAAGACCGGTTACCTGCGCGGGCAGGATTACGATCGAAGTCTGAAAGAGAAAATCAAAGAGTGAAGGATACGCTGCTAAGTCTGGCCGTATTGCTCGGCATACTCATTGTCAGCGCGGTTATCACTAACTGGTTCGCGCGCACAATGTACAATCGCTGTCTGCAGTGTGGAACTTTGAACGCCAGACGCCGTGACTTGTGCCGCTCCTGCAATCAGGCACTGAAGTAAAAATCGCGTCAGCGTTTAGTAAAGAAGAAGGGCCCGAAGGAAATCTTCGAGCCCCTTTTCTTTGTTGTCGATTTGAAGCGGCGTTAGACTGTCCGCCGTCCCGTCAGAAGATTGATTAAGAACACCACCAGTGCGACCACCAGCAGCAAGTGAATCAACGGACCCACGTTAGCGATCGCGCCGATCAGCCATAACACCAGAAGAATTACCAAAAGCGTCCACAACATGATCCTTGTTCTCCTTTCCAGCAAGCGCCCCGTGGCGCCGTCCTACCACGCCAGTAATGGTTGACGCCTCGGCCAACCCAGAAAAAGGGTGAGGACTGAAAAGTCACTCGCGTCCGCGAACTTTCGACCTATACTGTGCGCCTTCCCGTTAAGAGGTTAATAACCAGAACCACCAGCGCCACGACCAGAATCAAGTGAATCAACGATCCCACATGGAAGACCGCGAAACCCAGTAACCACAAAACCAGAAGCACTACAATGATTGTCCAAAGCATTTCATTTTCTCCTTCTCTAACCCCCATAATCAAATTGGCTTGCCTCACAACTGTCGCTGTTGGTTGTGCAATGTATGTGCCAGTAGGGCTAACCCCTGGCTGCAAGCTTCCTAACCTGTGCTATTTATCGAGTTAGCTGAATGAAAAGCAACTTTGGCCGGGCCTGATGCGTCTATACTGTGGCGCGTTTGTACGGAAAGCTGCCACGGTTCCGGTTCTCAGTCTGTTTGGTTTTCGATCAAGCGCCTAAATAAAGATTTGCACTAGACTTCAACTTCAGCCGCTGCTAAATTTGCAGCGATCGTTGGCTGGATCTCCCCCCTATATCCGGCAATCAGTCACCCTTGACAGAGAATATCCTGCGGGTTGCTTCCTACCGTTGCTCCTCGCTTTACCCTTTGCTTGATCCAAGTTTGTTTGCAGCCTTTCGTAGCCGCCTATCGGAGATACTTTATGCCGTCCCCTTTGCCGCGCTTAATCCCCGCTTCCCGGAAGAAAAACACGTTGCTCACGCTCGGCCTGGTCCTTTTGGTTTCCGCAACCTTCATCGTGGTTACATACCAACGCGCCAGGCCAGCCGTGCGCAGCATCAACTACACACAGTTACATGACCTCGGGACCGCCGCCACCGTCGCCTCCCTGATTTTCGAAGGTGAACAGGTAACTGTCACAGCTAAAGATGGCACCGTTTCGCAGGCGACAATTACCAACGAAGCCGCTCAACAGGAAATTGCCGAGACTTTCAGAAAGAACAGCGTGCCGGTCGAGTTTCGCCCTTCGCGGGCCGCGGCAATTGCGAGTCTTCTGAATTGGGGAATTCCGGTTCTGACTTTGTTGGCGCTCGGACTGGTGGGCTGGCGCGTTTATGCAAGTATGAGTGGCCGGGGCGGGAGCTTTCGGCTGGTCGACTCCGGGGGCAAACAAGACGTGACCTTTGCCGATGTCGCGGGGGTCGACGAAGCTACGCGCGAACTGTCGGAGACCATCGAATTTCTCCGCGACCCGATTAGTTTCGGCAGGCTGGGTGGGCGGGCACCACGCGGTATCTTGCTGTCGGGACCTCCGGGAACGGGCAAGACATTGCTCGCGAGGGCCGCCGCCAACGAAGCCGGCGTGCCGTTCTTATCTGTGTCCGGATCAAGTTTTCAGGAAAAGTTCGCCGGCCTCGGTGCCGCGCGTGTGCGGCGGCTTTTTGCTGAAGCGCGAAAACTTTCGCCCTGCGTGATTTTTATTGATGAGATCGACGCCCTAGGACGTCAACGTGGACGCGGAGGCGATTCCGCGGCGGCCGATCAAGATCAAACTCTGAACCAACTGCTGGTGGAAATGGACGGCTTCGAGCGGGCCGGCGGCCTGGTTGTGATCGGCTCAACCAATCGCCCGGATATTCTTGACTCCGCCCTCACGCGGCCCGGCCGTTTCGATCGGGAGATTACCGTCAACCTGGCCGACGCACGCGGGCGCGAGGCGATCTTGCGAGTGCATGCCGCCGGGCTCCGCTTGCAGCCGGACCTGGATCTGGATTGGATTGCACGCGGAACACCGGGCTTCTCAGGTGCCGACCTTGCGAACCTCCTTAATGAAGCCGCGATCTCTGCGACCCGGGATGGCTCCGAAGCAATTGCGCGAACGCACATCGAATATGCGCGCGACAAGATTCTCATGGGCGCGGAGCGGCAGGGATTTCTCATGGACGAGGAAGAGCGCTATGCGACTGCGGTCCATGAATCCGGCCACGTCGCCGTGGGCCTGACCGTCAAACACTCTGATCCGATTCACAAAGTAACTATCCTGCCCCGGGGCCGCGCGCTCGGAGTTACCCAGTCTTTGCCGGAACGCGATCGCTGGATGAAGAAGCGCGAATACCTGGAAGACCAAATCGCCATGTTGCTGGGTGGACGAGCGGCCGAGGAAGTTCTGTTAGCAACCATGACCGCCGGCGCCAGCAACGATATCGAACGCGCGGTTGAGATTGCGCGCAGCATGGTGGCGGAATTCGGTATGAGCCCGCTGGGTCCAATTCACGTGGGAAAACCCGATGAGCAGCACAGCCAGGCGTTGCTCGATAGGATCGAAAGAGCCACCAGCGAAATCATTAACTTCCAGATGAAGCGCGCCACGGATGCGGTGCAGGAAAACAGCGCTGCTATTCTGCGATTAGTTGGCGAGTTAATGGAGCATGACACCGTCGAGGCTGCTGAGATCAAACGATGCTTCACTAGCGACGAAACCGCCGCGGCCGCGTAGTCGCAGTTCGCGTAACTAGTGGCCCAGCGCCTCGGGATGCTCGGCCACCTCTTCGATGGTCCGCCCGCGACGGGTGACGACGAGGACGCCGCTGAAGATCAGCAAACATGCGACGATCGTGCGCGCGTTCCACGCCTCGCCCAGAATCAGTGGCGCAAGGGCGAACGCGATCAGCGGTTGCAGGTAAATATAAACCGCTACGGTGCTGGGCTCGACGCGCGCCAAGGCCCAGGCGTTCAAGTAATACGCCCCGACGGTTGGCACCAGAATGATGTAGAGCAGCGCCAACCAAACATCCCCACCCCAGCTCAACATCGGAGCGCGACTCAAGGTACCTGCGCCCAACGGAATCGTCACCACACAACCCATTAGAAACAGCCAGGTGATTACGGTCAGAGCTCCGTGTCGTTTGACCAGACCTTTGGAGAGGGCTATGTAAGCGCCGTACGCAAGAGAATTCGCCACGAGTAGCAAATTGCCAATCGTGTTTGCTCTCGAGAAATCCGCCCGCCATGGATCGATTAGATAAATCACGCCGCTGCCCGCGATCGCCGTCCCGATAAACTTGCGCCACGAAAGCGTGTCCAGTCCGAACGCCGCGCCGACGAGCAAAGCAAAAATCGGAATGGTTGTGCCCAGCAGAGTGGCGTTAATTACTGTGGTGAGCGACAAACCCTTTACGAAGAACAGCTGATTAAGCGTCACTCCCAGCAGACTACAGAGCGCCAGCAGGCCCAGATCTCGTCGCGTTATCCGTCCCCGCTTCTTACGGAACTGCTGCATGAGGGTCAGCGCAATCGCGCCTCCCATGACGCGAAAGGCTACCAGACCCGTGCTGGGCAACGAACGCAGGGCAATCTTGCCAACGATCGGCCAGGTCCCGAACAAGAGTTGGACGATGATGAGCGCGAGGTGCGGCGCCATGCCACCGCCTTTCGGAGAGGGCGCGTTTGGTGGCTGTGGGCGCTTCGCTTCTGAAGTCATGGATCGCATTTCTTGAGACTGGTTCATCAGTTCCGCATCCGTGAAGCCTGGGCACAAAAATAGATCGGGCTTGACCCGATCTACTTGTGCTCACCGAAGTCGAGGTGCTGCTCCACGGGGAGCGAGCCCAACACACTAACCTGGATTCGAAACGACGAGGTGCAGCGGGTTTTCCATTGCCTGCTTGAATGATTGCAGAAACTGCGCTCCAACAGCGCCGTCAATGACACGATGGTCACAGGACATGGTCACGCGCATGCACTGCGCAATCGTAACTTCGTTGTGCTTGACGACAGGTTTCGGCGCCATCGCCCCGACCGCGAGAATTGCGCCCTCGGGAGGATTGATGACGGCAGTAAACTCGTCTACGCCGTACATGCCCAGATTGCTGACTGAGAAAGTAGCGCCCGTATATTCATCCGGCGTCAGCTTGCGAGCCCGCGCCCGATTGGCCAACTCGCCGATTTCGGAGTTGATTTCAACGATCGACTTCGACTCGGCGGCGCGAATGATGGGTGTGATCAGGCCATTGTCGGTAGCGACGGCCACCCCAACGTCCGCTCGTTCAAAGTAGCGGACGACCTTGTCCTGGAAAGACGCGTTGACGTCGGGGTTTTTGATCAACGCCCACGCGACGGCCTTGATGACTAGATCGTTGATGCTGACCTTCTGCGGCGCGTAAATCTCATTGAGGGCCCTACGTAGATCGGCGGCGCGATCCATCTCTACTTCAATGGTGAGAAAGAAATGTGGTACCGGTCCGATGGAAGTCACCAACCGACGGGCAATCGTCCGGCGCATTTCGCTCAGTGGCACATCGCGGAAAGGGGACGCTCCGGTGATGACGGCCTCTTGTTGGGGAGCTGTGCTGGTCTGGGCCGCAGTCTGTCGTGTGCGCGACGCTTCAGGTGCTTTTTTGCCGCCATCGATCGCCGCTTCCACATCTCGCTTGATTATTCTTCCACCCGGCCCGCTGCCCGATAGGCTTTTTAAGTCCACACCGCCTTCGGCCGCCATGCGGGCCGCGATTGGCGAGATGACAACCCGTCCTGCCGGTTGCGAGTCATCCTTCGGCGAAGGTTCAGGTTCCTCGGCTTCTGGTGCCGCGGGCGCACCGGTGGCGGGGGCGGTTTCCTTGGGCTCACTCTTTTCTGCCGGCCGATCGGCCGCGGGCTTTGTTTCCTTGCTCCCTGATGCCGCCAGGCCTTGCAACAATGAGGAGATGTCTTCGTCGGCTTCACCAATGATCGCTATGACCTGTCCCAACGGGGCACTCTGGCCTTCTTGAATAAGAATCTTTCGCAGGACGCCGTTTCCCAGCGCCTGCATTTCCATGGTCGCTTTGTCAGTGTCAATCTCAGCGATAGGCTCGCCCATCGAAACCGTGTCGCCCTCTTTTTTGAGCCAGCGAGAAAGCTGGCCCTCTTCCATCGTGGGCGAAAGCTTCGGCATCACTACCTGATTTGCCATTCGGATTTATCCTCTAGAACGCGATTACAGGGATTCGAGAGCTTCTATTGATAGGCGACTTCGCGCACCGCCGCCACGATTTGGGCGACACCGGGGATTGCAAGATTCTCAAGGTTCTGAGCGTAAGGCATGGGCACATCCGCCCCGGAAACGCGTTTGACGGGCGCGTCCAGGTAATCAAATGCTCGTTCGGTGATCTCCGCGCTGATCTCCGCAGCGACTCCGCAAAAAGGATGCGACTCTTCGGCGATGACAGCGCGATTTGTTTTCTTTACTGATTGAACAATAGTGTCAATGTCCAAAGGTCGAATGGTTCGCGGATCGATTACTTCGCACGAAATGCCTTGCTCCTCTAACTCTTCCGCGGCCTTCAGCGCCAGCGGCACCATCAGCGATCTGGCGACGATGGTGGCGTCGCTGCCTTCTCGTTTGATGTCGGCCTTCCCCAGCGGAATCAGTAGCTCCGGATCGTCCGAAACTTCACCCTTCATTCCGTACATCCGTTCCTGTTCGATAAAGATCACCGGATCGTCGTCTCTGATGGAACTCTTGAGCAGGCCCTTGGCGTCGGCCGGGGTTGAAGGCATGACGACTTTCAAGCCGGGAAAATAAGCGAACCAGGATTCCAGCGCTTGCGAATGTTGCGAAGAAACCTGAAAAGCCGATCCTCCCGGGCCCCGAAACACCATGGGAATTTTGAACTGTCCACCGGACATATAAAGCATCTTTGCGGCGGAGTTGATGATCTGGTCGGTCGCCAGAATGGAAAAATTAAAGGTCATGAACTCGACGATCGGTCGCAGGCCAACCATCGCGGCTCCCACGCCTAATCCTGCGAAACCCAACTCGGTGATCGGAGTGTCGATGACCCGTTTATCCCCGAACTCTTCCAGGAGGCCACGAGTGACCTTGTACGCGCCTTGATAGGCAGCCACTTCTTCGCCCATGAGAAAAACGTTCTCATCGCGCTGCAACTCTTCACGTAGCGCCTGGTTCAGCGCGTCTCTCATTGTTGTGACTGGCATCTGGTCTCGTTTACTTCTTTTCCGCTCTTTCAGCACCTTAGGTTGGATTCGCGTAAACGTTGGTGAATAGTTCTTGAGGATCTGGCTCCGGACTCTCTTCGGCAAACTTCACCGCGTGCTCGACCTCCGCTTTGATTTCATCGTCGATTTTAGTTATCTCGGCGGAACTTAGGATTCCTTCTTCTTCCAACGTTGCGCGAAACAATTTCAACGGATCGCGCTCCTGGTGCTTTTCAATTTCCAGCCGAGTGCGGTAGTTACCTGGATCCGACATCGAATGGCCCATGAACCGGTACGTGCGAAACTCGAGCAGGGTAGGGAGCGACTCTTTGCGGGCCCTGTCCACCGCGCGTTGCGTGGCCTCACGCGCCGCCAGCACATCCATTCCGTCAACAAACTCCGACGCCATGTCGTACGCACCCGCCTTTTGCGCGACGTCCTGAAGCGACATGGCTCGCTCGAGTGAAGTTCCCATGCCGTACTGATTGTTCTCGCAAATATAAATGCAGGGCAGTTTCCAAAGCTGGGCCATGTTAAGCGATTCATGGAACGCGCCCTGATTCACGGCGGCTTCGCCAAAGAAGCAGAGTGTCACCTTATCCGTTCCCTGGTACTTGCTCGCAAACGCTACCCCGGTTGCCAGGGGGATTTGTCCGCCAACAATCGCGTGCCCGCCCAGGAAATTAACGCTGGAGTCGAACATGTGCATCGACCCGCCTTTCCCGTGAGAGCAGCCGGTCGCCTTTCCGTAGAGCTCCGCCATTACCGCATCCGGTGAAATTCCTTTGGCGATTGCGTGGGCGTGTTCACGATAGCTGGTGAGGACGTAATCGTCGGGCCGCAATGCTGAGATGGCGCCAATAGCGACCGCCTCCTGGCCGATGTACAAATGACAGAAGCCACCGATCTTTCCCAAGCTGTAAGCTTCGGCAGACTTCTCTTCAAAGCGACGGGCCAAAAGCATTTCGCGAAATAAACGAACCAGTGTCTCGCGACCGGTGGATTCCAGCCGGCGCTTTTGATCCCGCTTAATCTTTTTCGCTTCCTCGGCTGTATCGACGGAGTTGCCGGTCGTCGACTGCTTCTCAACGACGGTCGGCGCGCCGCGTTCTTCGGCGCCAGCTCTCGTCCGCGCTTCTGTGGTTCCATTGCTCATTTTGTCAATAGTATTCCAGCCCCCGGCTTCATCGAATGCCTCGTCCGGGCAATAATTGTTCGCGCTTTAGATCGTAATGGCGGGGATTATACGCGAGCGGGCCATCGCGTGCAAAACGGGCCCCAAAAAGAAAAGGCGCACGATGTTCAAAGACATCGTGCGCCCGGAAGCCTTTCGTAAGGTTTCAGCGAAAATGATCGACTGACGCGGGAGACGGCATTGCGGCAAGAGTAATCAGGTTTTTCCGCGAATGCTTGTCCTGCTGCATATTCCGTGCGGCTGTGGTCAGAAGCTCTTCGGTCGTCTCTCCGTCATTCGGGAAACAGGAGATGCCGACGCTGACGCTCACCGTCACCGTTTTGCCTGTACGCACTGAAAACTTATGCGACGCGACGGCAGCCCGAATTCGCTCAGCCACCATTACCGCCATTGTCTGGGAAGCCATGGGCATGATAGCGACGAACTCATCGCCGGCGTAGCGGGTTAGGATATCCATCTGCCGCAATTCCTTGCGCATCACACGCGCGATGCTGGCCAGTAAACGGTCTCCGACAGCATGACCGAAGTCATCATTAATCTTCTTGAATTCGTCCAAGTCCATGCTGATTAACGAGAGGGGCTCCCGGTTCAAGCGCTGGCATTCCGCGACGCGCTGCTCAAGCATCATGTAGAAGCCACGCGCATTTGGAAGGTCAGTCAGCGGATCAGTCAACGCACTCTCTTTGGTCTTTTCGAAAGTTAGAGCGTTATTCAATGCGGACGAGGCATGCTGACAAACTGATTCCAGCAGACGAACATGCTCAGTCGTGTAGGACGTGCGGCTCTTCGAATAAAGAGTGATTGAGCCGAAGGCGCCATCTTCGCGGACCAACGGGGAAACGAGGACGCCACGATAATTCCGGGCGATGTCCTCCGGGACGCCAACCAGATCCAACTCGGGCGAAGCGTTGCACATTGAGCGGGCATTCGCGATTACCCATCCGGTGATGCCGTCGCCCACATTCATGCGCCTGCGCGAGAAGATATCCGCATGGTCTCCGGCCGTATGTATGGCCAAGGCTTTGCCCGACTTCTCATCAACAATAAAGATGATGCAGCTGTCGAACGGTACGATCGCCCGAAGCTTGTTGGACACCAATGCCACCGTGTCGTGCATGTTAAGTGACGAACCAATGGTTTGGGCGATTTCATGTAACGCGAAGACTTCGCGCTGCGCTTCGGTAATGGAACGGAAACCGAACGAGTTGTCGGGCGCGCCGAGAATGTCGGACGCCAGGCCCGCGTCGGGTCTTGCTTTCGTGACCAAGTCAATATTTTCCGAAGCGACCTGCTCTTCAATGTCCTGTTGGCCGATCAGATTGTCGAAGTCAGCGACATGTTCTGTGAACAGAGCCACCAGTTTCGGATCAAAGGCCGATCCCGCCATCTTCTGCAACAAGGCCAGGGAATCTTCCCGTTTCATTCCCTTACGATATGGCCGGTCACATCGCGTGGCGTCGTAAAAATCTACGACCGAAATAATCCTCGCTACCAGCGGAATGGCCTGGGCCCGAAGCCCTTTGGGATAGCCGCTGCCGTCCCACTTTTCGTGGTGATAGCGAACGATGTCCTCCACGGGATACGGGAAGTTGACACGTTTGAGGATGTCCCCACCCACGGTCGGGTGAATCTTCATCTTGGCAAACTCTGATTCAGTGAGTTTACCCGGCTTGTTCAAAATATATTCGGGCACAGCCAGTTTACCAATGTCATGCAATAAGGCTCCGGCCATCAACGCCTGGGATTCACTAAGGCTAACTTTGAGCAACTTGCCCATCTCGGTCGCATAGATCTGAGTCCGCCGCACATGGCCGTGGGTGGTCTGGTCCTTTGCGTCGATGGCGATCGCCAGCGACTCAATCGTGTTCATGTGCAGCCGTGCCATCTCCTCGATGTGCAGAGACTTTTCTGCCTCGGCCTGGCGAACTTCATTCACCCGGTTTTCATTGAAGCGATAAAGCATGTGCACCAGGACGATCATCAGGAACCCGATGAACACAAACGGAATCCCGCCACCGCGCAAGGCTGAATAGAAAAGCGCAGCCGCGGCCACGCCCGCGACTTGAGTTATTAAAGTCCAAACAACGCTGTCCTTGGAAAGTAACGGTCGCGTTTGGCCGTTGTTCAGGCCGATGAAAGCCGCTGCCGCGAAGGTGCTCAGGAAATACTGGGTGATCGCAAAAACACAGAGCGGAAAGAGCAGGATGTCGAAGGACAGCGTATGACCGGAGGCCGCTGCGTCTGACGCAAAGATAAATACCAGGATCCGGTAAAAGAAAGACGCAATGAAGGTGGAGGTTATAGCGGTTGCCGTGGTGAAGACGACCGAACGACGATCAGCCAAACGGAAGGTGGAGATGAATCCGACCACCGCAGCCAGCAGCATCGCCGGGCCAAAGTTCTTTGCCGGAGGAAGGGCGTACATCATCACCGCCAGGAATATGAACGCGTCGGCTACCGACTTCTGGCTTTGGGCGACGCCTACGGCGTTAGTTACTGGGACCGTAAAACGACTAGCCGCCACCGTTAATATGAGTAACGCCACAAACGGACCCAACCCCGTCCATCCCGAAAAGGGTAAGCGAAGGGTATTAAAGGTGCCGAGAAGAAGGAGCACACTGCCTAGCAGTGTTACCCCTCCGAGCAGGATCAAGCTCTTCCAGTTTCCTTTTAGCATGAACGATTTTTCCTTGTAGAACCTGTGTTTGAGAGTAGCGGGCTAGACTTTTTGATCTAACCTGGCAGTGTTTTGAATCCCAGCGTTTCCGAGAGATATGTCAGTGTCTGAGGCAGGAAGCGGTTAAAACTTTGAAGGTAAATGCCAACAATGTTTGGCATCGGTGGCAAGAATAGCTGGTTTAGCCGTTGTCGTCAACTCAATTCTAAATAGAGAATTTGACCTTTTGGCTCGGTAAATGGCGGGATTTTGGGCAGTTGGGGAGGTTTGAACTCGGATTGCTGGCGCCGCGCTGTGGGGCGGCACCGCCTCAGTTTAATTGCTCCAATAGGGCAGTGGGATCGGTCACAGGTGCGAGACAGGCATAATTCTCGCAAACGTAGGCAGTGGCCTTTGCGTCTATTTTGGTGCGTTGGTGCAGAAGTGGGATCGAGCTTGAGCCAGCATTGTCTCTCCCGCTGGTTGCGGCGACTACCTTATTCGGAAGGTAGCGTTGCCAGACTGCTCTGAGGAGTGCGGTAGTGTCAGGTGAATCAGCCTCGCCGATGATTGCAATCTCCTTTCGATCTGACAGGTAAAAATCCAGGGCGCTCAGGGCGCGGCCGAAGGCGGACGGATAGCGCGCCAGCGTTTCGTTTTGGAGTCTTAAGACGGCGACAGCCTGGCGCGAATAGGTCTCGTCACCAAGCAGCACACCCAGCCGCAAGAAAACCTCGGCGGCGACAGAATTGCCGGAAGGGGTTGCGTTATCTAAAAAATCTTTGAAGCGTACAATTAAATTCTCGTGACTCTTTCCCGTGTAGAAAAAACCGCCCTCCTGGTCATCCCAAAATTCGTCTATCATCGTTTTCGATAAAGCGATCGCACGATTGAGCCAATCCAGATTCCCAGTAATCTCGTAAAGAGTGACGAGGCCGGCAAGGAAACAAGCATAATCTTCCAGATATGCGTTGAGCTTCGCTGAACCGTCTTTCCACGTCCGCAAGAGCAATCCGTCCTTCGTGAGTTTATCCGTCAAAAACTGACCGCTATTGATCGCCGCCTCGCGATAATCATCGCGCTTCAAAATGATGGATGCCTCGGCGAAGCTAACCAGCATTAGACCGTTCCATGCGGTCAGGACCTTTTCATCCCGCCCTGGCTTTACCCGCCGCTCGCGAATCTCAAACAGGGCGTCCTTACCGCGACGCAGAACATCCGCCAGCGCTTCAGTCGAAACGTTGAACTCGGCGGCGACTTCTTCCATTGAGCGAGTGACGTGGAGAATGTTGGATCCTTCGAAATTTCCTGCGGCAGTAACATCATAGTAAGCGCAAAACATCGCGCCCTCGGAAGGACCAAGGGCGCTATGAATCTCCGCTGTAGTCCAAACGAAGAATTTGCCCTCATGACCCTCAGAGTCAGCATCCTGGGATGAATAGAAGCCACCACTAGGATCAGTCATTTCGCGCAGGACGTAGTCCAGAGTTTCTTCAGCGATACGCCGCGCAAGCTCAGACTGCGTTACCTGATAAACATGCAGATAGAGCCGCGATAAGAGCGCGTTGTCGTAGAGCATTTTTTCAAAGTGAGGAACCAGCCAATTGGCATCGGTCGAATACCGGTGAAAGCCGCCGCCCAACTGATCATAGAGCCCGCCATCGGCCATCCTGCGACAGGTTTCCTCAACCATGGCCAGCGCCTCAGGGTTGGCCGTTCGGTGATACGTTCGCAGGAAAAACTCCAGAGTCATCGCGGGTGGAAACTTCGGCGCGCTCCCGAACCCGCCATTCCTGCTGTCGTAATTTCGAGCGATGCGAGTGTAGGCGCGGTCGAGCAGTTCTGAGTCGATTGCCTGGTCAGAGCTCGTTGTGACGCCCATGCGTCCCAGTTCCTTCTGCATCGCTGCTGCTGTTCCGGCGATGTCATCCGGGCGAGCGTGATAGGCATCAGCCATACTCGTTAAAACGCGACGGAACCCTGGCATTTGGTACCGGTCTTCCGGAGGAAAATACGTACCGCCAAAGAAGGGAACTCCGGCCGGCGTGAGAAAGACAGTCATCGGCCAACCGCCGTGGCCCGTCATCATTTGCACCGCATTCATATAGATATGATCCAGGTCCGGCCGTTCCTCACGGTCAACCTTGATATTCACGAAGTGCTCATTCATCAGCGCGGCAATTTCTTCATTCTCAAATGACTCGTGCTCCATCACGTGGCACCAGTGACAGGCTGAGTATCCGATGCTCAGCAAGATGGGCTTGTTTTCTGCGCGGGCCTTCTCCAGCGCGTCCGATCCCCAGGGATACCATTCGACGGGGTTATGCGCGTGCTGGAGCAGGTAGGGGCTGGTTTCGTTTATTAAGTTGTTGGTGTGCGCGTGTTCGGTCATGACGAGTTTGACTAATCCTTAAACCAGTACTTTGTTTTCTTGGTCCATGGGCTGGTTGGGAAGCGCCGGTGCAGCAAGTCGAAGGCGGTCTTGGACCAGCGTCCCGTTTCTTTGTCGGTGCAGCCGCGCCGGGTGGCGGTCACGGCGAGATGGAGGGCCTCAGGCGCGCGCCCATCGGCGGGCTTTCGGTTGGCCCACTCTATCGCTGTTCGGGAAAGATAGTTGGGAGCAGCGCCCAGCGAATTAAGAGCAGTGCCCTCCTTCGCGGCCAACGCGCTATCGGCTGGTGAAAGAAAAAGCGGGACTCGGGCCGGAGCATTCTTCTTAGGTGGTTCTTCATAAAATGCGGCGCTGGAGCCCGCGAGACACCACCAATTGTCCCGGTAACTGTCGAGCTCATCGAGCGGTCCGGACCGGCTGACGCCGCTGGTGACGGTTGGTCGCAACCCGGGAAACTTCAACGCTAAATAAGCAGCGGCGAATCTTCTTCCTTCAGGTGTTACCTCCTTCTGGTATCCCGATATCAGTTCTTTCAGTTCCGGATAAGCGGCTGCCAGCAGCACGGTCAACCGTTCGGCTTCTACAGGACGATTCAGTAGTGCAGCTCTGAGCCAGGCTGCCTGAGTCACCATGCTCCGCAAGTTCTTCGGCAGCACGGGAGACTCGGCCGCTGCAACCATAACGCTCAGTGGCACCTGTTCATTAAGTACGTCCGCGGCATCCTGATCGAACAAGAGGCTCGTCTCTTCTTTTTTCGCAGAACCAGTCTCTTCTTCTTCCGCAGGTAGTTCGCGGCCGTCCTCATCGTAGGAAAAGCCCGCTGGTACTCTCGGTGCATCTCTGAGGAACTCTGCGAGATTCCGGGCCAGCAACATTCGTTGTCCCAGGAACATATTCACTGCCGACGGGCCAACCCTTGCGCGATCTTGAAGAAGAGTCTCATCCAGAATCTGACGCGCAGCATCGGCGTTGCCGGACTCCATCAACAAACGAACCCGATAGAAATTTACCGAGGCAAAGGCCGGAGAACTTCGTCCTACCTTCGCGGCTGCGGCAAGCAACTTTCCGGCCTGCGGATGTTTGGCATCGACTTTACTCAATGCCGTCACCAGCCAGGGCAAGGAACTCTTCTCGTCTAACTTTTTGAGCGCACGGTCAAGAGATGCCGTGTTTTCGCTTTCGAAGGAAACTATCCAGTCGCTGAGATCGTCGGCGGCAACTGCTGCGGGAACTTCTTTGGCGGGTGCACTGTCTTCGGCATCCTCTCCAAGGAATTTATCGAGCAGAAGGGTGTAGTCCCACACGTCCTGCTTGAGAGTTTCGCCTGCTCCCTTTCGCAAGATCGCCGCGCTTAACTCGTGAAGCTTCGTCTCCGGATGCAGCCGCAAGCGAACCAGGTTGAGCAACCGACCTGAAGCGTGATGCTGACTCGAGAGTCGCTTTTCTTCAAGTATCTGCTTCAGCCTTGTCTCAGCTTCCGCGAGCGCCGGCTGCTTCTCCTCGTCTTTCCCTAAACTCGCCTGACGTAGTGAAGTTCTGGCAATCATGTACGCTGCAACTTCGTTCCAAGGCGAAGAGCGGTCGCCCGCGATTGCCGTGAACTGCTCCTTGGCTTCCTTGAAACGGGCGGCATAAAAGTTAGCCGCCGCGATCTGATACTGGCGATCTGTTCGCAACCACGCCGGTGCACTCGCCGGCAAGTCGGCCGGAATGCTTTGCCCTTCGGAGCAGTTGGAGAAAACTCCGTCCTGGGCCGTAATCCAGTCCTTGATTTCTGCGGTTTCAGCGCCGTGGGCTTTCTGCCGAGTGGCCAGCGTATTGGCGGCGGTCACGAAGGCGTCTTCCTGGCAGTTGAGATAGCTCTCCCACTCATT
Organism: Blastocatellia bacterium; assembly: GCA_034665305.1. GTDB lineage: Bacteria > Acidobacteriota > Blastocatellia > Pyrinomonadales > Pyrinomonadaceae > DASXRU01. Next base: position 415,281 of record JAXDFZ010000024.1, read on the forward strand.
CGGCTTCTCGCGGTTGCGATACAAACTTATTTTAGGCGCTGGGCCAGTTCCCAATACCGCAGCACGCGCATCCAGCCACGGTTTCAACGCACCGTCTTCTGAAAAACCCCAGCTGGAATCCAGACGTTCTTTCCACAACTCCATCAATGCGTCCTGCTCCGGTTGATCAAACGCCGGGCCAGTCATCTGGCGGTAAGCAGCATAGAGGTACGAGCGCGCATATGAAGGTCGAATGACGCCGATGCGTCCCTGAACAAATCCGTTCAATGGCATGTCGGGGTGCTTGGAATATGTGAACACCGCGCCGAGAAAGAAGGGCCCGCACGCCTTTGCCGGTGGCACCCAACTAAACAGGAGCGAGCAGAGGAGAATGACAGCAGCGATCGCTGACAGGGATTTACTGTTCATGTTCGATTTTCTCGAGAAAAGATTTTAGTGATTCGTTGGTCCAGGGATGCGGACTGAAAGCATAAATTCGCCGTGGGGTACGCAAACCCTCGATCGGTTCGTCGGTAGAAACACCGTAGCTATTGCGACACTTTGCTTCCGGGAATTCTTGCTGTGCCTCAATCCGCGTGTGGAGTTGCCGGCTATCGGGTCCCATGCGAAACAGCATCGGCACCGCATCATCAACCGGAAGGGCAGAGAGCCACCTATCACCGACGCACCAGGATCCCAGCGCCGTAATCGATAGATCAATGCCGGGAGGTAACTCGGGCTTTAGGTCTTCGAGTAACTCACGATAGAAGGCCCGCTCCGATTGTTTTGCGTCAAAATCAATCTGTATCGCCACAAGCCCCGGAGCGTTTGCCATTTCCTTCAAGTTGGAAATCAACGTCAGGCGTTGGGTCTGCGAAAGAGTCGCCTCCGTGTTTCGCTCAATCTCAATCCGCGCTACGGCGGTCAACGATGTTCCCGGCGGCACCTTCAGCGATTGCCGTCGTGGCTGCACAACTACATGATCGCCTCGCAAGATGATCGTCCGTGAAAGAAAGGCGACGCCGACTTTTCGCGGATCAATGAAACTCAGATCGCTGGGCCGTTCCCAGGCCCATAAAATCAACTGGGGGATGGTGCGATCAGCTGAAAACGAAGGTCGGAGATTACCTTTGCCGCTGAATGGACTCCGGCTAAAGACAAAAGCGAGTGAGCAGACGGCGACGCAGATGCTGGCAACAGAGAGCACAAGGTTCTTTCTGGCGATGTTTGAAGACATGTGTTTGCCGGATTGCCAGCGGAGTTTACACCAGCAAGCTGAACCAGAAAAGTTATTCAATCAGCGGTCCGCCTTAACCTCTCCCGAGACCTTTTTGCTATACTGCCCGCTGACTGAATGGCCATTCATTTTGTGCACGCGCTGGCGAGGTGAGGTTTGATGGAACGTGATAGTTTGGAGATGGACGTAGTGTTTGTCGGCGCGGGGCCGGCAAATCTTAGCGGCGCCTTACATCTCACGCGCCTGGTTGCCGCGCACAACGCAGAAGTGGCCGCGGGAAAACGCCCGGGCCCGGCCCTCGGCGAGATAGAGATCGGCGTCATTGAAAAAGGCGCAACGATAGGCTCTCACATTCTGTCGGGCGCCGTGATGGACCCGAAAGGCCTGGCCGAGTTGATTCCGGATTTCGCAGAGCGAGGCGCGCCGCTGGAATCGCCGGTGAATGAAGATCACTTTCTCTACCTCACGAAAAGCCGTTCCATTCGATCGCCGTTGACGCCGCCGCCGCTGATGAATCATGGCTATTACATCGTTTCGCTCAATCGCCTGACAGCGTGGCTTGGCGAACAGTGCGAAGAGGCTGGCGTAAATATTTTTCCCGAGTTTCCGGGAGCGGAGATGCTTTACGACGAGCAGGACCGGGTCATAGGTGTGCGCACCGGAGACAAGGGCATCGATCGCGAAGGGAAGCGAAAGCCCAACTTTGAACCCGGCGTGGACCTGCATGCGAAAGTGACTGTGTTGGGTGAAGGCGTCAGGGGATCGCTAACCAAGAAGCTGGTGCAGCGGCTCGGCCTGGATGAAGGCCGCGAGCCGCAGGTTTACTCGCTCGGAGTAAAAGAGCTTTGGGAACTCCCGGACGATCGCTATCCCGCGGGGCGCGTGACGCACACATTGGGTTTCCCGTCCGACGCGTCTACATATGGCGGCGGTTGGATCTACGGCATGCAGAACCGGATCGTTAACGTCGGTTACGTCACCGGCCTGGATTACCGCGATCCGCTGCTCGATCCGCATGCGGAGTTCCAGCGATTCAAAACGCACCCATTCCTGGCCCAGCTTCTCGACGGCGGCAAAATGATTCGTTATGGCGCCAAGGCGATCGCGGCGGGTGGCTGGAACGCGATGCCGAGGCTCTATGCCGACGGAGTTCTATTGGTGGGGGACTGCGCGGGCTTTCTAAACTCTGCGCGCCTGAAGGGAATTCACACTGCGATCAAGAGTGGGATGCTGGCCGCGGAAACAATATTTGCGGCGCTGGTCGCCGGCGACGTCTCGGCGACGAAACTGAGCGATTACGACCGACGCGTCCGCGAGAGTTGGATCACGCCTGAACTCAGAAAGTTTAGAAACTTTCACGCAGGATTCCGGCACGGTCGTTGGCTCGGATTGGCGAACGCGGGTTTGCAATTCATTACCGGAGGGCGCGCCTGGGGATTATTCGATCGCGATCACGCCGAACCAGGTCATGAAGCGATGCGGAAGCTTTCATCCTATGGCTATCACGGTGACGACCCGTCTCAGCGCTATGACGGTTTTCGCTTCGATGGAAAACTGACCTTCAACAAAGTTACCGACGTTTACCACGCCGCGGTGGCCCATGACGAAGACCAACCCGCGCACCTTCATGTGTTGGATACGAATATCTGTGCCACGCGCTGCGCCGAGGAGTTCGGCAACCCCTGTCAGCGATTCTGCCCGGCCGCGGTTTATGAAATGGTGGAAGATGTAGTAACGGCGCATGCCGCTTCTGGTTCATCAACTGCGGATGTCTTAACCAGAAGTTCTGAATCTCCCAAGCGGCGTTTGCAGATTAACTTTTCCAACTGCGTGCACTGCAAGACCTGCGACATCATGGATCCTTACCAGATCATTAATTGGGTTACACCCGAAGGCGGCGGTGGGCCTGATTACAAAGGAATGTAGGAAAGTCACTTCAAGACCCTCCGCATAGTTTGCGCGCGCAGTTGTCTGCGCTATTCCTCCTGAATATTCGCAATTTCCAATCTCTCCGCAAAACCGTCGGTTGATTTGCAGCGCATGCAAAATGCTTTATATGCGGCGGATCTCCGTGTTTTTTAAGTAGCGTTGCAGACTGATTACGACGTCACTAGAATCCGCTTGTACTCGCAGTTCTTACGCTCACAAATCGAGAAGGAGACCTCGCCTTGCTGAAAGAGATAATCCCAAACGAAGGTCAGGTACGGCGTTTCTGTGAGTGTTCAAAACAGGAGTCAGGACAGCCTTGATTCCTTTTGAACCGGGATGCACCCCGGGCGGGGAGTGCATTCCTAGTCGCAGTCAGTGCCGTTACCTGGGAAGAACGGCACAGTGCTGCGCAGCGTCTGGCGCGAATCGCGCGAGACGTTCAAGGCCGGCACGACTCCGAACGTGCCGGTCTTGCTTTTTCTTGCAGCACTCAGTGATTGAGTTGGTAAAGCGTGCGGCCACTTACCGGGCGACTTAACAGGGTTCTAGCGGTGGGAGCTGGCGAAAATTTACTCGCCATCCTTGATGGTGAAGTTGACTTTGCCGCGGACGACTTCTTCGAGCGCGACGCGCGTCGGCTTATGCTTTTGCGGGTCGATCTCGATGCGTGGGCGAGCGCCTCGCTGCAACTGTTTGCTTCGCTTCGCGGCGACGATAATCATCCGATACTTTGAATCCATTTCCGGTACTTCGCTTTCCTCGATAAGATCGGTCATCCGGTCGTTGTTATCATCCATACGAACCTTACCTTCCACTGATGATTATTGAACCGCCATTCTATGCAATCAGCCGCCGGGAGCAAAGGCGAACCAGCCGACTGGCAAGCTTAGGTCAGAACGGACTCCGGGAACTTCTGCAGCACAAGTTTTAACTGCTCTTCCTGACGCTCACGACGGGCGCGCTCTGCAAAAATGATTGCCGCCAGTTGGTCCGACGCGCGTTCCAGATCATCATTGATAATTACGTATTGAAACTCACGATAGTGTGCAACTTCGGCCGGCGCGCCCCGCAACCTACGTTCTAAGTCTTCGGGAGCGTCCGTTCCTCTGGTTACCAGTCTTTGCCGGAGCACGTCGAACGACGGCGGCAGAATGAAGATGCAAACCGCGTCGGTCACCAACGCGCGCACGGACGAAGCTCCCTGAACATCGATTTCCAGGATGATGTCGCGACCACCTGCCAACTCGTTCATGACCTGATCGCGACTGGTGCCATAGAGGTTGCCATGAACCCAGGCCCACTCGAGGAACTGTTTTTCCGCCTTCATCGTTTCGAACCTGGGAGGCGAGACAAAAAAGTATTCCCGGCCATTGACTTCGCCGGGGCGCGGCGCCCGCGTCGTATAGGAGACCGAGTAGCTGAGGTTTGGTACGCACTTCCGGGCGCGATCGATCAGGGTGCCTTTGCCGCCGCCGGAAGGGGAACTCACCACAATCAGCATGCCGCGACCACCCGCCGGGTTTGCCAGCTGTCCATCGTCATTCAACATTTTGTACCTGCTCGCGCAGCTTCTCGATTTCAGCCTTGATTACCAACCCCGCATCCTTAATGTTGAGGTCCGTCGATTTGGACAGGACGGTGTTGGCCTCGCGATTCAATTCCTGCAGCAGAAAGTCCAGACGTTTCCCGATTTCGGTCGGTAAGTCCAACGTCTCACGAAATTGATCAAGGTGGCTGCGCAGACGCACGATTTCTTCGCTGATGTCGCTTTTGTCGGCAAGGTATGCAACTTCCTGGGCCAGCCGGCCAGGATCGATTTCAACCGGTTGACCGCTACGAGCCAGCAACTCTCCGATTCTTTTTTGCAGCCGGGCGCGATAGGCGTCGACAAGATTCGCCGCCGCCGCTTCAATCAACGGTACTTCGGCTTCAATCTTTGCTATCCGCATACGCATCTCGACCAGCAGGGCCTGGGCCTCGCTGGCGCGCATCAGCGCCAAATCTTCGAGGGCGTTTTCGAGCGCCAGAGTTACGCCGGCAATCATGTTGTCGTCCAACTCTTCGCGCATCGGCTGCATTGCGCCGGGTAGCCTGACAAGGGAAGTGATGTCGGGTTCGCCGGTCAGGTCAAACTCCTTTTGAATTGTCCGCAGCGCCGTCAGGTAGCGAGCGATTACGGTGCGATCCAATTCATAGGTCGATTCGCCGCTGCGCTCGAACATGATATTGACATCCACCCGACCGCGGGAGAGCCGCGCCGCGATCCGCCGTTTGATCATCACCTCCAGTGCAGACAGTTCCTGGCCCATGCGCAGATGCACGTCGAGAAAACGATTGTTAACGGTCTTGATTTCTACGGCGACGCTAAAGTTGTCGCCGGCCGCATTGCCGCGGCCAAAGCCTGTCATTGAGTTCATAAGTTGTGTTAGTCGTCAGTGGTCAGTCGTTAGTTGTCAGTGGTCGGTTGCGGTTGTAGCGAGGGCTTTTCGAATAAAGTTCCAGTGACTACTGACTACTGACAACTGACAAATCCTCTTCCTCTTCGTCAGCAAATTGCAGTTCATACAGTCGGCGATACTGGCCGTTTTGGGCCAGCAATTCGGTGTGGTTTCCGGTTTCGGTGATGCGACCACGTTCTAGAACCACGATGTTGTCAGCGCGGCGCACAGTCGACAAGCGATGGGCAATCACGACGGTGGTTCGGTTTCTGACAAGGTTCGCGATGGCGCGCTGGACCAGCCGTTCAGATTCAGCATCCAGGGCCGAGGTCGCTTCATCCAGAATCAGAAAAGGCGCGTCGACCAGAACCGCGCGCGCGATCGCCAAGCGCTGCCGCTGACCGCCGGAAAGGAATATCCCCCGCTCGCCAACTATCGTGTCATAACCGTTAGGGAGTTCCATTATGAAATCGTGGGCAAAGGCGACGCGCGCAGCTTCCTCGATCTGCTGCTGAGAGGCGTCAGGCCGTCCGTAGGAAATATTGTGCCGGACTGTATCGTTAAAGAGTACGGTTTCCTGAGTGACCAGAGCGATTTGATTTCGCAAACTCAAAACTGTGGCGTCACGCAAGTCGGTTCCGTCCCACAACACCTGACCGGAAACCGGATCGTGAAAGCGCGATAATAATTTCGTGAGCGTCGACTTGCCGCCGCCTGACTCACCAACCAATGCCACCATATTTCCTGCCGGTATGCGCAAACTGACGCCGCGCAGAACGGACCGTGATTCATTGGCATAACCGAAAGCTACATCGCGCAGCTCGATCTCGCTGCGCAAAGGTTGCAACTGTACGGCGCCTGGCTTTTCCGGAATCTCAGCATTTTCGTCCATAACCTCCCAAACGTGTTGCGCCGCCGCCAAGGCCTGTTCCATCGCGTTGTGGAGGCTCGAAAGCTTACGCATGGGTCCGTAGGTGCTGATGAGGAAGAAAAGAAAAGTAATAAACTGCGACTGGCTCATCCGCCCGGCAACGATCTCGGCGCGGCCGAAGAACAGTAGGACGACCAGGAAAACGACGCCGACCATTTCGATTGTTGGTGGCGCGATGCCGGCGATGCTGGCTGAGCGCAGTTTCGAACGCACGATACGTTGCGCCACCGTGGCAAATCGTTTGCCCTCGCGTTCCTCGGCCCGATAAGCCTTCACGATGTTTTGATTGGCGAGCGCTTCCTGCGCGGTGTCGGTCAGAAGTTTATTGCCTTCGAATGATTCGCGCGACAGCTTGCGCAGCGACGAGCCGAAACGTGCCGTGAGCACGGCCACAAAGGGAGCAATGATCAGCGATCCCAACGTCAGCCGCCAGTTGTAATACAGCGATGCGCAGAGAAACGCGATTAGCGTGAAACTCTCGCGCAACATGTCGCGCAAGGTATGGGAAACGGCGGTCTCGATCGCGGCGGCGCTGGAAATCAAACGCGAGACCAGGTAATTCGTGCGGTGCCTTTCAAAGAAACTGGCCGACTGTTTCAGCAAATGGCGATAAAGGTCGCGCCGCAATGTGAAAACAGAAGCCTGCCCGATCTTGGCCATCAAATACGTGGAGAAGTACTCGGCCGCGCCCTTCAGCGCCGTAAAAACAATCAGCAGGATCGCGATGGTGCGCCATGCCTCGACTCCCGAGGCAGGGATGATTCGCTGCAGTCCAAGAAAGGTAGAATTTTGCTGACCCCCGGACTTCGTCAGCGCCTGATCGAAGATGGGAACGATTAGTGCGCCAATCGCACTTTCCAAAAGCCCTACAGCCAACATTGCCAGCGTAGCGATCGCGAAGGTAGCCCGATGAGGTTTGAGATATCTTAGGAGTCTTCGAAGATCATGCATCGCGAATCGCTTGTTTGATCGCCCCGTATGTCAACGGGGATTGCCAGGAAGGATGTCTAAGTTGTTTTGATTAAGCAGCGGGAAATATACTTACCAGCTCCGTTTGACGTCAAGGCGCACGAATACATACTATGACACCTACTGCTGCAATGTTCCATGCAAGATCAACCAGGGTTGTGCGTGCCGTAGTGTGCGTTTGAGGTATAATTCGGTTTCACTTTGATTGCGGAAAAAACGATTTGAATCCTGAAACGATAAACAAGAATGCGGGCAAGCGCCTGCTGATAGTCGATGACGAGCCCGAGCTGCGGGCCCTGTTGGCTGAATACTTTCGGCGGCTTGGCTTCGAAGTCGTAGAAAAGGAAAACGCCGCAGCGGCATTGGAGCCCGCCCTGTCGGGGAAATTCGATTGCTTCATCTTTGACATTTCGATGCGCGAGACGACCGGCATTGAGCTGTTGCAAAAGCTCAGGGACCGCAACGTAACCACGCCGGCTCTTTTCCTGACGGCCCTCGGCGATCTTGAAAACAAGGTCGCGGGGTTCGAGGCCGGCGCGGACGATTATCTGCAGAAGCCATTCAGCCCGCGCGAACTTGAATACCGCATCGAAGCGTTGTTGCGTCGTGGCGGAAACTACAAACCCGAGAGTGGCGAAGATCGACGCGAAGTGGGCGACCTGGTGGTCGATCTGCGACGGCATGAAGTGTCGCGCGCCGGCGAGCGAATCGATCTCACGCCGCTGGAGTTTCAAATACTGGAACTCCTGGCATCGGAGCCGGGACGCGCCTGGTCGCGTAACGATTTGTTGGACCGCGTCTGGAGCACGGAATATGAAGGGTACCAGCGAAACATCGATCCCCACATCAACCGGCTGCGTAAGAAACTTGAAAAGGATCCCAAAAACCCGCATTACGTCCTGACCGTTCGCGGTGTTGGCTACAAACTGAATGAGAATCCATAGCGGCCATTTCGTGAATCTCGTTCTATTAATGCTTTGTACCACCTGATCGCTTAAATTTTTCGCGGCGCCGGCTCTATCGTTTGAAGTCCAGACAGAGCGGCCCATCCTCGTTATGACGCGCAAGCATTTCACCGTCACAATTCTGTTTTCGCTGGCACTGGTTTGGAGTGTTCCCGTGTTTGGCCAGAACGACGCCAAGCCGGCGGCGCGACGCGTGTCCGCGTCCGCGCGCGTCAGCTGGCCCGCACAGACTGGAGCTTCTCGCTATCGTTTGCAGGTGGCGCGCGATCAAGGCTTCAGCGATATGGTTATCGATCGAGTTGTTAATGGAAATGGGTACTCGATTAGCGGCCTGGCGGAGGGGAAGTATTTCTGGCGTGTCCTGGCCATCGGTGGCTCAAGTGGATATTCGTCGCCAAAGGTGGTGCGACTGACAAAGCCCAGGCCGAAAGAATTGACGGAAACTGCGATCACGAAGAAACCAAACAAGCCGGCAGACAACACGAAGAGACCGACACCCAAAACGGCCACCGACAAACCCGGCAATCGGAACGCTCGCGACACTTCTCGCAAAGAACCTAAGACACCATTCAGGCCCTCGAATCCACCGACTACTGCGCGAGTACTTCCAACGGCGGTACCCACTCCGCGCGCAACGCCTTCGCCAAAAGCCCTTCCCGACAATGGCGGATGGCGCACAGTCACAGGAAATATTTCCTATCCCCTCGCGGCGCACTTGCGCTCCGCGACCGCGCTCGATCTCGTGGGGGTCAATTCGAACGGCACCGTTTATGCGCTCGACGGTGCGAACGGGTCAGCACTCTGGACCACGCGCTTGCGATTGAACTCGAACGCAAGTACGGAAACGGCGTTGTCGAACTTTGCGCCAATCCTATTCAACCGGCGCGATGGGTTGGCAAACGTAGTAATTGCTTTTGATGGTGGCGTTCGCGCGCTGGAAGGGGCAACCGGATCGGAGCTCTGGCGCACAAATCTTCCGGCCGGCGCCCTGGGAGGCATTGCCGCGGAAGGGATGCAGCAACAGCCGGCGACGATTTTCGTTGTCTCAGGATCGGGCCAGGACCTTCTGGTTTTAAACGGCGACACGGGCGCGATAACCGGCAAAACGGCGTTGCTCGCCCGGCCGTTTGGGCAGCCCGTGGCCTTCGCTTTAAAGAAAGCGCGGAATCTTTTACTGGTATTTGAGGGTGGCTTTGTCGAGTTAAGAGATTTGACTGGAAATGTGACGCGCTCCGTCCAGTTAGCGAACCCGACGACCCCGCCGCTTTTTGTTGCCGGCCCACGGGGCGGACTCATTCTGATCGGAACACAGACGGGATTGATGGCTTTGGATGCGGTCGACCTCCACACGGTCGGACGCGTAATGATCGATGACGATTTTCCGCGCGGCAGATTATCACTCGAGGATCTCGATGGAGATGGAGCGCCGGAAGTAATCATGATTACCAACCGCGCCCGCGTCGTCGCCATCAATACGACCGACGGCAAGATTCGCTGGGAGGCAAATGGCGCCACAGATGCAGCGTCGGCCGCCTTTGCTGACGTAAACAGCGACGGCGTGCTCGACGTGCTGGTCGCGGCGTGGCCTGCGTTCGCAGTTGCACTTTCCGGTCGCGATGGCTCGTTACTCTGGCGAGCTGACGAGGACATGGATCCTGCGGCGCGTATGCCGTTTGGCTCGGGTCGCAGTCTGGTTACTGCATCAGTGAACGGCGGTAGCAACGCGATCGTGGCCGGGACAGATTCGTATCGCAAAGCCTTCCGGGCCGTCGGGCTCCCGCGCGGATCAGTCAGAACCGGACCGCCGGGTGTTGCCTCGCAACCCTAGCGGAACGCTGTCTCAGGTCTCAAGTCTCAAGTCTCAGGTTCAAGCCTGAGCCAAACCCCTGAGACCTGAGTCTTGAGACCTGAGACCTGAGACCGTCGCTTTAAGTACCGATTCACCTCTGACAATAAACAATGATCTGGCTATTAGGCATTGCGCTGACGCTGATTTGGTTTGTGGAAAAGTTCATCCTCCATAAGGGCGGCTTCATCCACATTCTCCTCCTGTGCGCGATTGCCGTCTTTGTCATCCAATGGGTGGCCCATCGCCGCGCCAGGCCCGCTTAGGTCAGTAGCCCGACCTTCCAACACTCAAGCTCTTGGAGTGCCGCGTCCCGACGCCGCTTTGGCCGACCTCCGCAGTCGCCGTTTCTGAATAATAAGACTCATTTATGAACAGATGGCCAAAGCGCCGTCAGGCCGGCGCGCTCCGAGGAGTTGAGTGTTAGGGTTGCTTCTCGCCCCGCTCAAAGCTGAAGTTGCGTTACAAACCCCCTTCGGCAACAATGTCCCCATGATTTGGCATCAATTACTTAGGTATTGATTTGTCCACCGGTTGTCTCCCGTTGAAGTCTACTTTGCATGGAGTTTTCCAACAATGAGCCCTAAAACTCTTTCAAGCACTCCGACGAAAATCGCGCGCAATATCGTTATCAGACGAAGTTTCCTGCTGGTACTGACACTCTTGGCGCTGGCCGTTGGTGGCGTCGCACAGCGGGACTTGCCGCGGCAGACGGTCGCCATAACTTACCCGTTGGATCAAACGGTCGCGGTGAAGTTTCGTGGCACGACCCGTTTGCCCCGGTTGAGTGGCAACGCCAAAGTCCGGCGCGCCGGCCGGCGCGGCACGCGGGTCGAACTGAACATTGAAAATCTGCCGCGCGCTTCCGAATTGGGCGGCGCATACACAACCTATGTGCTCTGGGCCATCTCGCCCGATGGCGCGGTTGACAATCTCGGTGAGATCAAGCGCAGCGGCAGTTCCTTTGTCGATTCAAAAGTTGATGTGACTACCCCGCTGCAGACATTTTCACTCGTAGTGACAGCCGAACCGCATTTCCTGGTGCGCATCCCCAGCCGGATGGTCGTGCTGGAGAACCTGGCGCCGCTGCGATCCGATCAAGCGGGAGTCGCCGTAGTCAACGTCCAGTACATTGGCAACAGCAGCGACTACTTCCGCGACGCGCGCGTGCCGGAGATTGCCGAGACTGATTACCGCGAAACGCCGACCACGTTGCTGGGCGCGCGTCAGGCCTTGAACCTTGCCCGCTACGCCGGCGCTGAGCGCGATGCGCCCGCAGAACTGCAGACGGCGCAGACCGATTTGCAACTAGCCGAGAACGCGTGGCGCACCAAGCAATCAACCGCGGAGGTCGACATTCTGGCTCGCCGCGCGACCAGCAGCGGCGCCAAGGCAGAGGAAATGGCGCTGGCGCGAAAGGCTTCGCGCGTCCGGCGTGAAGAGCTGGAACGCCGCGATGCGGCTGTGCGTTCGGCGGAAAAGTCGGCGGCGGAATCTGAACGAGAAACAGGAAGGGTCAATGCCGAACTCGAATCCGAAAGGCGGGCGAGGGAATTGGCCGAACGTGACGCGGAATCGGCCACGCAACAGTTGCGTGACGCGCGAACTGAAATTGCGCGTTTACGGGACGAGCTGCAAACCGTCCGTTCCGAAGGCGACGACGCAAAGCTCAAACTTGCGCGATTGGAAGGCGAAAAGCAGGCGGAGGAAAACCGCCGCTCGGCTGAACGGCGATCCGTGGATCAGAGAGCGGCTGCCGATAGTTTGAAGCAGGCGCTGGCCCGCTACGGCAGCGTGCGAGACAACACCCGTGGCGTATTGCTGGTCCTACCGGAATCTATCTGGGCCAACCCGCGTTCCAGCAATTTATCCCCAAGTGCAAGCGCGCGGCTTGAGCCCCTGGCAGCTCTGTTGGCCAACAACGCCGACTATCAAATTGTAATCGAGACCTTCACCGACAACCGCGGCAGTGAAATTGCATTGCAACAACTGACGCAGGATCGCGCCAGGGTCTTATCCGAACGGTTCGCGGCGGGAGGACTCGACGTCACTCGGATGCAGCCGAACGGCATGGGCGCAGCGAATCCAGTCGCGCCGAATACAACCCCGGCAGGAAGGACCAAGAATCGCCGGACGGAAGTGACACTGATTCCGAGTTCGCAAGCCAGCAATGAATAAGGAAGCAGTGGGCAGTAGGGAGTGAGCAGTGGGCAGTGAGCAGTGGGCAGTTCAAAACCGTTCCTTACTGCTCACTGCTCACGGCCACCTGCGAACTGTCTACTGCCCACTGCTCACTGCCAACTGCCCACTGCTCACTGCCAACTGCCCACTGCCAACTGCCCACTGATTCCCGCCATGTCTCTTCTGGAAATTCTTCAACTCGTCGGTTACAGCCTGGGTGCCGTCCTACCCTTGTGGATGGGAGGGATGCTCATCAGGCGGCGCGCCGATTTGGGCGCCATGCAAAAGTTGCTATTGGCGCTTGCTCTTTGCATGGGCGGATGGCATGCCGCCAACCTGATTGTTACGGTTCACACAATGTTAGGGCTGGGCAACAACGTCTGGTCCACGTTGTTGCGGGCCGCTGACACGATTGCCGTTATCAGTATTACCTTCACTTACTCGCTGCTGCTTCACGTTCACCTGCACCTCTGGGCTAACGCTCGCTCCCGGGAGTTAACCCGCAGCGAACGCATTCGTGTCTATCTCTGTTACCTGCCGTGCCTGGGTTTGGTGTTGGGCGTTCCACTGATTTGGATCGGCCCATACGCGCCAATGTTCACGAAGCTCTCGGTGTTTGTCGTCCCGTTTGTCTTGTGGATTGCCTACTGCCTGGGATTGGTGGCTGTCACTGAAGCACTAATCGCCCGTCGCTCGCGCAACTCCGGTGAGCGACGCATCATGGTGACGCTGGCGTTTTCTTTTGTCGGCATAGGCATCTTGATTCTCTCGGCGCTGGCCCTCGGCTTGGGTGAGGGCACGGCGTTGGGACTCTACTTGAAGACGCTCGCGAATTTGGGTTCGCTGCTGCCTTCAGCCCTGCTGGCCTACTACATATATCGGTATCGGTTTCTTGAACTGATCATCAAGGAGAGTTTGATTGTCGCGTCGTTCGCGGCCGTCGTGTTAGTTATTTATCTGTACGGAATTCGGGTGATCGGCGAGCTGCTCACCGCGCGTTATGGCGTCCGCACCGGAGTGATTGAGGGATTGATGATCCTGGCGCTGACGTTGGTCGCGGCGCCGCTGCGGCGCTGGCTGGAGAAGAAATTTCGGACTTTGTTCGAACGCGAAACTGCTCTTTACCGTGATGTGGTGGCGCGAATCGGATCGCAGGCAGGACATCATAAAAATCTTCCGGAGCTTTTGCACTTTGTGGAAGCACAGACCGCCAAAGCCCTGGGACTGCGGCGCGTGACGATCGTCGTAAGCGGCGGAGCGGGAGAAGAAATCACGGCGGGCGCCAACACTTCCGTGGCTGAGATCGGTTGGACCAGCCAATTAATCGAGAATGCGAAAAACAGTGGCGCGCAGGTTATCGAGGGCGATAGCGTCCTGACCAGCAGGGAATATTCGCTGGCTTACCCGCTGCGCCGTGAAGAGCAAACGATCGGCTTGATGCTAATCGAAGCGCCCGGCAACGCGGTGGCGCCAGATGTGCGCGCCGTGCTGGAAGTACTGGCAGGTCAGGTCGCGATCGCGATCGAGGATTGCCGCCTGGTCGAAGAGAATGTCCGCCTCGAACGGCGCTTGGCCGAAGGCGAACGGCTGGCGGCGCTCGGACAAATGGCCGCCACAGTCGCGCATGAAGTGAAAAATCCGCTATCGGCGATCAAGTCGATTGCCCAGGTGATGCGCGAAGACGATCAGTTGAGCGATGAGTACGCCAAGGATTTGACGATGATTGTTGGCGAGACGGATCGGTTGAGCCAGAGCGTCACGCAACTGCTCAGCTTCGCGCGACGCGAACCGCCGGCGTCATCTCCCTGCAGTGCCGACGACCTGGCTCGCGCGGTCGCGGATCTGTTTCGCGCGAATGCCGGCGGCAAGCGCATCGCGATTGAGTGTCTGGCGCGTTCGTCGTCGGAACTGAATGGTGTCAGCGCGGGCGCGGTTCGGGATGCATTATCCAATCTCTTACTCAACGCCTTACAAGCGACACCGGCCGGCGGTCAGATAAAGATCGAAGCCTTTCGCAAGAATGGGGATGTGGTCTTTGCGGTGACCGATAGTGGCCCGGGGATTTCCACTGATTTGCAAACGCGCATCTGGGAACCATTCTTCACTACCCGGCAGCGGGGCACCGGACTCGGGTTGGCGATTGTGCGCAAGCGCATGGAAGAAGCCGGAGGATCGGCGACCCTGGCGCCAAGAGACAATGATCGGGGTGCTCGGTTTGAACTACGACTGCCGCTGAATTCGGTGCGAGGTATGGGTCATGAGCGATGAGTCATAACTCCTCACTCCCTAATACTACGCTGGCGTACAGCCTCATACAGCAAAATCCCGGTCGCTACCGCGACGTTAAGACTTTCGACATTTGCTTGCATTGGGATTTTGACTGCCTCATCGGTTAGAGCGATCTCTTCATCCGACAGCCCGCTTGATTCCGGTCCGACAACGAGTGCGCTCGGCTGGCACCAGTTCGCATCACTGAAAAGTTTTCCCGCCTGCCCGTCAGCTGAAATTGTGCGAATGGCTCGCTCGGCACACCAGGAAATCGCTTCCGCGTAGGTCGGTCCACCCCAGACTGGAAGCCGAAATGCCGACCCCATCGCACCGCGCAACGACTTTGGCGAAAAAGGATCGGCGGTCTGCGAGGTGGCTATCGCGCCTGACGCTCCCGCCGCTTCCGCGGTCCGCAGGATGGCACCAACGTTCACCGGGTTGTTGATACTGTGCATAACGACGAGTAGCGGCGTTTCTGTCTGTCGCGCCGCAAAACTCTCCGAACCGCTTTCCGGCCGTTGAGCGAGAGCAATTATCCCCTGGGGCGTTTTTGTATAGGAGATCGAACCCAACAGTTGTTCGGTCGTAGAGGCAGACCGTTCCGCAACGTTCTCCAACTCCTTGATTAGGCTCGCCGCTCGCTCCTTTGCCGCTATCTGGTCGGAATAGATAAGAGCTTCGATGGGGAGGTGGGACCGCAATGCTTCTTCACAAAGGCGCAGTCCTTCGATGAAGATTAGTTCCGGCACCTTCCCATCGCGCACGGCGCGCGCGTGACGCAGCAGGGAATTGTCGCGGCTATTGATGATCATTTCGGCAATGCCAGTTCGGCCCAGATGGGCCAGTGATCTGAAACATTCAGCGGCCGGGCGACGCCCCATTTGGTGACGACCAGATCGCGCACGAAGATCCAGTCTGCGTGAAGCTTGATCGCGGCGCCGCGCCACGTGGGCGTGCCGGTGGGAAAGGGCGTGACGTAACCCTGCGCTTCCATGAAGCGGCGGACTTCAATGCACTTCTCACGCGAGAGCGTGTTGAAGTCGCCCATGATTACGGTTGGTCCGTCATACTTCGCTGTGTCGGCAAGCACCACCTCCAACTGATCATGCTGCCCCGCGAGCGAAGCATGCGGATCGATATGGACGTTGTATATCCGCAAAGGGTTTTTGGCGATTGCCATCGTTGCCGCCATGGCCAAACGGGGTCGCCACTTACATTCTTTCCATGGCAAATCAAGCCGCGTCACTTCGGAGAGCGGCCACCGGCTCAACAGGGCAACGCCGGTGTCGCCTTCGTCGTACAGCGCGATTTGTTCTTCAAAGTCCAGCCACCACTGGCGCACCTGCGGCGGCGTGCCGCGCGGGATTTCGGCCGGGGCATGAATCCAGGCCATGCCAAGTTCTTTCGCAAGCGCGCGTGCAACGTGAAGACCTCCCGCGCGCCCGGTCTCTTTGTCCGCTTCCTGCAATGCTAGAATGTCCGGCCGCGGCAAAAGCTTGCCTTCTGAAAAAGCGCGTCCGGCTGTCTGAATATTCCTGGCCACTGCATCAGAACGTTGACCGGGAATGTTGATGCCGAACTTGCGCAGGATGCCGCTGGAAATCAGTCCCCGACCAACTGCGTAACGAATATTGTAGGTGGCGACAACAACAGCGTCCCTGCGGTCACTGGTTTCACCCGGCAATATGACGTTGCCGAATTCGAGGCGATCGTTGGAATTCGCTCTGTCTGTGGGATTATCGGAAATTAGCATTCACGCTATGTTTACGCAAAAAGGTTTTGTAACGCAAACTGTTAGTTTCCGTAAGCAAAGTAGCAATCGAAAGGTTACTAATGATAATTGCAGTTGTTGACGACATGATCTTCATTTCGAAGATTCGTGCAGCGGCGGAAACTCTGAACGTCGCGATACGGTTCGTTAGAAACAGCGACGCCCTTTTCGCAGCCGCACGGGAATCACATCCATCCCTCATCATTGTCGATCTCCATTCGCAAAAGGTAGGCCCTCTCGAGTTGGCAAAGGGCCTGAGGTCCGATGCGGGCCTGCAAGACATTCCGCTGCTTGGCTTTTACTCTCATGTGGAAACTGAGCTGCGACGGCAGGCTGAGGAGGCGGGCTTTGATCGCGTTATGCCGCGATCTGCATTCAGCGCTGGACTGGCTCAGATCCTCGCACCGTCTTAATGGTGGCACAGACTTCAGTCTGTGATTCAGTCCGACGTAAAAGGTTCACAGACTAAAGGAAGCTCTGAATAAGTTGATTATTGGTTGCCTTAGCCCGCGGAGCGTGGCGATAGCGTAAAGCCTGGGGTGGAGCGAGGCTTGGCGAGCGGAACCCCAGGATCCGTGGCATACCAGGTTGCAGCCCGCGACGTGGGCGACAGCCTATTCATCATCAGCAACTGGCAGCGCTAGGGCTATCGCACGCTTCGCGCGCTTGAATTTCATTATGGTCGCCAACCTGGGGTTCCGCTCCGCTCCACCCCAGGCTTTACGCTGTCGCCGCGCTCCGCGGGCTGATACAAATCAAACTAATGATGAACTTGACCATATCTTCCTAAAGTCTGTGCCACACGATTACTTCCCGAGATTTTGTTTGCGGGCCGTGGCCCAACGTGTTACAAGGCAAGCAGGCCGATCAAAACATCAACCAGTCCCTATGTGCCTTCCGACAGAGCGCGAGCTTTCGCTAACTAATGCCACTCTTTGGAGTGCGGCGGCTGAGCGGAGCGGCGACGAGCCTTCGGTTAGTTCTCGAATCAAACTAAGAACAAAGCTGCTTCGCAAATCCAAAGCGGTGACGCGCTACGCTTGCCACCGCACTCCAAATAAGGACTCACGCCGTAATCGAATGGTCCAGGCGACGGTCGCGTGCTACGCGATTCTTCTTTTCGCTCTCTCGACTTCCGCACACTCTAACGGCCGTCTTACCGGAGTCGTCACAACTCAAACAAACACACCCGCCGCTGGAGCGTTCGTGGTGGCCCAGAACCAGGTCACCAGCCGCAAGTCCCGCACGAAGACAGGCACTGATGGCCGTTACGCATTGCAACTGGAACCAGGGGCGTATCGCGTTTTTGTTCGCGGACCTTTCGCCGCAGCATTTGACAAGAACAAGAGCTACGGTGACTTCGCGATAGTGCGCGGCGATGTGTTGGAAAACGTAATCATCACGGCAGGGAAAGACACGACGCTTGATATTTCAGTGACCCACGAGGCGTTGAATCAACCTGAAGCTGCAGCCACTCCCGATTCACCAGAGAGTTCTGTCGACCGTTGGCGCATTGAGTTCCCCGAATGTGATCGGTATGGCGATCGTGGCGCGCGTGGGCGTGACATTCCGTTCCGCAAAGGCCGCTGGTATGACCCATACAATCAGAGTGTTCTGAAAGGTGATTACCCGATCATCGGCGACAAGACGTTCATGGTCCTATCGGCCGTCAGTCTTAGCTCTCTCGAACTGCGCCGCGCTCCTACACCTTCTGATGTTAGTAGCGTCGACCCGCTCAGCGCGGAATTCTTCGGCCAACCGGAAGCCCTTGCGGCGAGCGAAACTCTGCAGTTCAGCTTCGAGCTTTTTCATGGCGACACGACATTCAAACCGCGTGATTGGGCCCTCAAGATTTCGCCGACCTTTAGCGTTCCCAACTACCTGAACGCTCGCGAGAACGGGGTCGTAAATATCGATGTTCGGCGCGGCACGACCCGAACCGACACTCAGGTTTCGTTGGAAGAGGCGTTTGGCGAAGTGAAAATTGCGGACCTCGGCGCGCATTATGATTTCGTCTCCCTACGGGCCGGCATTCAACCGTTCGTGTCGGATTTTCGTGGCTTTATTTACTCCGACAACAATCTCGGGGCGCGCGTGTTCGGCAGTCTTTCCAACAATCGCTACCAATACAATCTGGCGTTTTTCTCCCAACTGGAAAAAGACACGAACAGCGGGTTGAACCGCTTCGATCTGCGACACCAGAACGTCTACATTGCCAACATCTATCGCCAGGACTTCATCAGGAAGGGTTATACGATTCAGGCCAGCCTGCACTTCAACGACGATCGGCGCAGTCGCAAATACGATCGGAATGGATTTCTCGTGCGGCCGGCATTTATCGGCGATGTCAGGCCGCATGCGATTAAGGTGGGCTACCTCGGCATCAGCGGAGATGGCCACCTGGGCCGACTGAATCTGACGCATTCGTATTATCACGTCCTGGGCAGCGACGATCGCAATCCGATTGCCGGACGTAGCGTGCGCGTACGATCAAACATGGCCGCGGTAGAGGCCTCGGTCGATCGTGACTATCTGCGTTTTCGCGGCTCGATGTTTTGGGCGGAGGGCGACGCTAACCCGACGGATGGCACCGCGACGGGCTTCGACGCGATCTTCGATGATCCGAACTTTGCCGGCGGGCAGTTTTCATTCTGGAATCGGCAGGGAATTCGGCTGACGCAAACCGGTGTGGGTTTGGTTCAACCGAACAGCCTGTTGCCGTCTTTGCGTAGCAGCAAGATTGAAGGCCAGGCAAACTTCGTCAATCCCGGGATCTTCATTTACAACGCGGGGGTAGATGTTGAAGTGACGCAGCGACTGAAGGCAGTGCTGAACGTTAATTACCTGCGCTTTCATCGCACGCAATCGCTCGAGTACGTTCTGTTTCAGAATAATATTCACCATGACATAGGTTTTGACTACAGCCTGGGGATCGCCTACCGCCCGTTCCTGATTAATAACGTGACGCTGACGTTCGGTGCAGCCACGTTGCAGACGGGCCGTGGCTTTCGCGACATCTACACCGACCGGGCGCGCAATTGCCCCGGGAATGTAAGTGATTTCTGCGAGCCGGAAGTGATCAGCCCGCGCAAGCCGTTGTATTCGTTGTTCGGACAGTTGAAGTTGGTTTTTTGAGCGTGAGCGGCCGAATTTGCTGCCTCTCCCCGTTTACGGGGAGGGGAGGTAGACCAAAACTGAAGGCGAGGGCTTTTGCACGGCCTTCGGGGTCGAATGCTGATAATGCACAAGCGCATTACAAATCTAAACCTCAACGTTGCGATTCTGTTAGCGGTGCTGGCGGGCGGCGTTGTCGTCGCAGTAATGGCCAGGGCGATGAGTAGGGACAGCAAAACAATTTCACCTGTGTCGCTGCAGGCGCCCGCAGCAAACGTTGAAGGCTGCGTCACCTGTCATTCGAAAATCGAGCCGATGCATAAGTATGGTTCGACCGGCGCGTTGGACCAGTTGAAGGATGGCAAAGATGCGCAAGGGCTGAGTTGCACGGCGTGCCACGGCGGCAATCCCGTTGCAAAGGTCAAAGACGAGGCGCACGTTCGCGCGAAGTTTCCCAAACTGTGGCTGCGCGACGGCAAAGCGACCGGGGCAAATCCGGAGCGTACAAATACTTTGCTGGCGCGAGAGAGCAAAGAGTTCGTGCGTTTCGTCAACCCCGGCGATTTGAGAGTGGCGAACGTCGTTTGCGGCGGGGAATGTCACAGGCCACAGACTTACGCGGTGGCCCGCAGCATGATGACGCACGGAGCGATGCTTTGGGGCGCGGCGCTTTACAACAACGGCGGCTTCCCGCTGAAAGACAGTCAGTTCGGAGAAAGCTACGGCGAAGACGGCGCACCGCAAACTCTGATGCAACAGCCACAGCCTTCCGCCGCACAACGCCGCACGAAAGGATTCTTAAGTTTTCTGGATCCGCTACCGCGCTGGGAAATTTCACAGCCCGGAAACATTTTGCGGGTGTTTGAACGCGGCGGGAAGCGAAGGCTCGAAGTCGGGCTGCCGGATCGAGAAGAAGATCCTGGCAAGCCCGATAAAGGCTTGAGTGCGCGCGGTCTGGGAACGAATCAACGAACCGACCCCGTTTACCTGGGCCTGCAAAAGACCAGGCTGTTGGATCCGACAGTGAACTTCCTCGGCACGAATGATCATCCGGGCGATTACCGTTCCTCCGGCTGCACCGCTTGTCATGTGATTTACGCGAACGATCGCAATGCGCTGCATTCGGCGTCTTATGCTGCGGCAGGCAACCTCGGCCGCTCGCGAACGGCCGACACGAACATCCCCCGGGATGAATCCGGCCACCCGGTGCGCCACCAGTTCACTTCGCAGATTCCCACGTCGCAATGCATGGTGTGTCACATGCATCCTGGTGAAAACATGGTCGCCAGTTACCTCGGATTGACATGGTGGGATAACGAAAGCGATGGCGCCAAAATGTATCCGGCGAATCCGGCGAAGCTTTCGGCCTCTGAGGAGCAAGTTAAACTGGACCGCAACCCGGAAGCCGCAAGCCTGCGTGGTTTGTGGTCCGAACCGAACTTTCTCGCTCAGACCGGCACTGCGGATTTCAATGCGCAGTTACAGCGAAATCAGTTCGCGGATTTCCACGGACACGGCTGGATGTTTCGTCAGGTTTTTAAACGCAACCGGAAAGGCGATTTGCTTGACGCCGAAGATCGGATTGTCGCGGCCGACGGCACGGAACGTTTCAAGAAGGCTGTGCACCTGAATGACATTCACCTGGAGAAGGGAATGCATTGTGTCGACTGCCACTTCCGCCAGGATTCTCACGGCAACGGCGTGCTCTACAACGAGCCTCGCGCCGCCATTGAGATCACATGTGTCGATTGCCATGGTTCGATCCGGCAGCGCGCAACTCTCGTGACGTCCGGCTTCGCGGCCGGGACCAGTGCGATCGACGGAAAGCTCAACGAAGGCAAAGGCCGCGATCTAACCCGTGGCATTCGTGTTCGCGATGAGAGCGGCACAGCAATCCCGCTGTTCCAGCGCAACCCGCGTGATCGGAAAAAGAAAGACGAGCACGGCGATGAAGTGGAACTGAAAGCGGGCGACATTATTCAGAACTCGATGGTGGTTCCCGGCCGTTGGTGGCGGGTGAAGCAAACGCTGGACACAGTGACGCCCGGCACACGCGATTACAGCGAGAAGTCCCGCTACGCAAAAACCGTCCGCATCGACAATGCGACCTGGGGCGATGTGCCCGCAGATGAAAAGGAATTGGCCCACCAGGACGACAACATGAGCTGTTTCTCCTGTCACTCTTCCTGGGTCACCGGCTGTTTCGGCTGCCACTTATCGATGAAGGCGAACAGCAAAATGCCCAACCGCCACAACGAAGGCGGTGATTCGCGAAACTTCACCAGCTACAACTTCCAGGTCCTGCGTGATGACATCTTCATGCTGGGCCGCGATGGGACGGTTACGGGAAATCGTGTGGCGCCGGTACGCTCTTCGTCGGCAGTGCTGGTGAGTTCACAAAATCAAAACCGGGAATGGATTTACCATCAGCAACAGACGACTTCGGCGGAAGGGTTTGCCGGTCAGGCTTTCAATACGCACGTGCCGCACACTGTGCGCGGGCAAGAAACTAAGGGCTGCAGCGATTGTCACGTTTCGCAAAACAACGACAACAATGCCTGGATGGCGCAACTGTTTTTGCAGGGAACGAATTTCGTCAATTTCATGGGGCACTACTGCTACGTGGCAACCGGCGATGCCATCGAAGCGGTCGTAGTTACCGAACATGATGAACCGCAGGCCGTTATCGGCAGCACACTGCAGAAGCTGGCGTACCCGCGTGATTACGAGGAATTTGTGCGCAAAGGAAGCGAGCTGGAAACGGCGTATGAACACAGCGGGAACCCGCGCGCGTTGCAAATTCAAGTGCGCGGAGAGTATGCGTATGTCGCGGCCGGCGAGGGCGGACTGCGTGTTTACGATGTTGCACAAATCGATCAGAAGGGTTTCTCTGAGCGGATAACGACCGCACCGGTTTCGAAGTTAGGTCAGAAGTTCTACGTCAAAACCAAATATGCAACAGCGGTCGCTGCGCCGACGACGCTGGCAGTCGATCCAGCACGTTGGCGAATTACTACGGATGGAAAAATGGTGCCGCCGGAAACCGCCGCGAGCTCACCGGCCAAACTTATTAATGACGAACAACCGATTCATCCGCTCTATGGCTACCTGTATGTCGTCGACAAGTATGAAGGGTTGATCGTAGTCAACGCCGCGACCCTACTGGACGGCGATCCTCTGAATAACTACCTGAAGCGCCAACTCGACCCGACCCGTTATCCGAACGGCGCCTACAATCCCGCGGGAGTCCTGAACGACGCCAACAACATCGTCATTGCGGGGACGGCTGCGTACATCACGTCGCCTCAAGGGCTGACCGTTATTAGCCTGAACGATCCTTTGAACCCCCAAGTCATAGCGCAGATTGGGGCGCCGGAATTGAAGCGGCCCCGCGCGATCGGGATTCAGTTCCGTTACGGCTTTGTAGTTGATGACGAAGGGTTGAAGATCATCAATCTGACGGTTCCCACTGAGGCGCATATCGTCAAGCAGGCATTCGTGCCGCTCGCAGATGCGCGGGACGTTTACGTTGCCCGGACCTATGCCTACGTTGCTAACGGTAGGGACGGGATTGCAATCATCGATGTTGAGCAGCCTGAGAAACCGCGACTTGATCTGACGTTTAATGCGGGCGGTAAGCTTAACGATAGCCATCAGGTAAAAGTGGCGATGACGAATGCCAGCTTGTTCGCGTACGTCGCCGATGGCCGCAATGGCTTACGTATCCTGCAGCTAACTTCGCCGGAGACGATGCCGAACTATGCGGGGTTCAGCCCGCGACCGGAACCGAGACTGATCGCAACTTTCAAAACCAAGGGCGAAGCGCTGGCCATTTCCAAGCCCCTCGATCGCGACCGCGCCGCAGACGAAAGCGGGAACCAGATTGCCGTTTTCGGAAGACGAGGCGCGCGACCGTTCAATGCCGGCGAACTGGCGCGGATGATGCGCACGCACAATGGCAAGGGTGATTTCTTCAGCGTGAGCGATGCGCCGCAAACCGAGCCCCGGTCGGTAAAAGTTGCAGGCGTGGTTGATGGTGCGGGAAGTGGTTTGGCATCAGCCCAAACAGTCATCGCCCCAACGCGAGCGCTTCTACCCATCGCGATTTACGTGTTGTTTACCTTCTGGCTCGCGCGCCGGCGCCTGTCAGAACCGTCTGCGGTAGCGGGCGGGCCTGCTACTGGTCTTGGCATGCTCTCCAACGATGGGCCCGCCCGCTAACGCAGGCGGTTCTGACATGAATCCACAGTTCACCATCATTCGCGAGGACCTGTTGCTCGACCCGGTGACTATTATCACCGATGGTTTGTTGATCGGGCGCCTCAAAGAGTGTGAGCTGTTGCTGAATCATCCAGCCGTCTCGCGCGTACAAGCCGGCATTAAGGCAATTGATGCGAACTACTACCTCTTCAATCTTCGGCCAGCCAATCCGCCCATTCTCAATGGCCGCCCCATTGAACAGAACGAAGCCCTGGCTTCCGGGGACGTACTGGAAATCGGTCCGTTCATTTTGGTGGCGGAGCGAGTTGCTGAAGAGTTGGTGCTGCGCGTCACGTTGCGGATTGGCGTTGTCGCCGCCGGCGCCGACCTAAGCAGTCCAAATATTGAAACGCAGAAGCTTGAGGAAGCTCTGCCTACCGAGGGTGCGCCCAAAAAGAAACGTGCACCGCGACCGGCGCCTTTGCCGGGCACAAAAGCGCTGGACATCTTCTGGGACAAACGCATCCGCGAAGCCGGAAAGGTAGTGCGGCCATCAACCCTCACTCCGCGCAGTCAAAAACGATCTGGGAAGGCGCAGTTTAACTGGACTCCTACTTCGGATTTGAAACGAAAGTGGCCCGGCTCATTTTTCATCTGGGGCTTCATACTTGTTGCTGCCGGTGCGGTCGCCGGTGCTTTTCTGTACGCGAACGCGTTTGCGCCCGCGCCGGTTTCGGAACCGCATGTGCGGTCAACGCTGCAATCGACACCCCCCATTGCCAACCGAGCGAACGCCAATTCCTGCACCAGCTGTCACTCATTAACGAAAACCGTGGATCAGAATTGCGCCTCTTGTCATGTCGCTGCAGGTTTCGCCCCCGACATGATCAAGTCCCACGTTGACGCCGGCATAAACTGCATTGCCTGTCATGCTGAACACAAAGGCGCAGACTTCCGGCCGCGCGAAGCCGCGTTTCAAACCTGTACCGACTGTCATAACGACCTTAACAAGAATACCTATCGCGGTCGCAGCGTCCGCACACCGCATGGCGGCGGCTTCGGTTACCCGGTCGTCAACGCGATGTGGGAATGGGAAGGCCTGGCTGCAGAAGAGTGGGCGTCAAAACAAATCCCGGTAGCCCGGTTACCGACCGATGGCGATGATGCGTGGCGCAGTAAACAATTTCACGCGCTCCACCTTTATCGAGTGCGCGTTCCTGCCGGGTTGATCGGAAACGAGAAGCATGAAATGTCTTGCTCCAGTTGTCACAAGTCGTTCGTTCCGATCGATCGTGAAACGCCGCGACAGACATGCGCTCGTTGTCACAACGGCCAGATAGATGAAAAGATCGGGCGAGCCCTAGTGCCGGCCGACAAGCCCAACTGCATTTCCTGTCACACGCAGCACGCGAAAGACAGTTGGCGTTGGAATGCGTCGTTGATGGCGGGAGGAAGTGGGCAGTGAGCGGTGGGCGGTGTGCAATTGGGAGTGGGCGGTTTGCAGTGGGCAGTTAAAGATTGTACTCACCGCGGAGTATTCCCTGCGAACTGTCTACTGCCAACTGCCAACCGATCAACTGACCGGCTTATGACACGGCAGGCAATCGTTGGATCCGGGCACTTTGCCTTTAAGTGCCGGACGCGCCGCGATGGCCTTGTCATGACAGAGATTGCAGTTGATGTGGTAAGCGATTTCGTTGGTGAGCTTCGTCGCCGCCGGCTTATCCGGGTATTGCACCGCCGGCAACGCCGCGCTGTCGTCGCCTGCTTGTAGATGACAGGACCGGCAGCTCTTCACCGCCTTTGCGTCCGCGGCCTGCAGCACAGCCGCAGTCAACACCACTGCTCGTTCCGATGTTTTAAGCGGCGCTTTCAGGCCCGCGGGCGGTTGGTCCGTATGGTGACATTCGACGCAAGCCAGCACGGTTTTGCCATCCGGGCTGTACATCTTCACCGAATGATTCTCGTGATTGAACGGGACCTCTCCATACTTGTCCGACTGGCTGTCTTTGCCCAACACCACTTCCTTCGGCTGCGTCTTGCTCTCTTTGGGAATGTCCTGAGACGCCGAAGTTCGAACCACAACGGCTAAGGCCACGCAGGCCAGCACAGCGATCAGAGTTAATAACTTTCTCATGAGACCTCGGTCTGTGTTTCAAGCGTCAAAGGGAGCCAGCATGGGGAGGGAATCGCGCGCAGCAATCTTAAATAGCGAGGGGAGCAGTGTCAACGAAACGTCGCGCCTTCATGACAGCGCTTGCAATCGCCGAACGCCAGATCGCCGCCAAAGGACCGGCGTCCGTTGTGACAAGTGGCACAACTCATGGACCGCCCGGCGAAGTGCTCGGCCGGCTGGGGCGAACTGACCTGTCTTGATTGGGGCGCTCCGGAGGACACATTATGACACTCCGCGCAGTTCAGTCGCTGTCGTGGTCCATGTTCGGAGTGTTTAAAGCCCACTCGAAAGGCGCGCGCGTTTGTTGAGGTACGGGCAAACGATCGGGCTTCGTGGCAAACGCCGCAGGAAGCGATTTCGTTACCCCTGGCCGAACGGCTCGAGGGCGTATGGCAACTGTAACAGCCAGTGTGCGCTGCCAGGCGGGCCGGAATTGAAAAGCCGACGCCTCGATTCAAGGGTTTATCGTGACACCCCGCACAACCATTCCGCGGACGCGCACTGCCGCTCATGTGTTGCGCGTGATCGAACTTTACGTTGAAGCTTTCTTTGAAAACCGTGGGAAACGTTTTGAGCGGCGGCAGCGTGCTTTTCACATCCACATGACAGATCGAACAGAGCGGCACGGCCGGCGTTACGAACTGCGCCAGATGGCAACTGGTACAGGCTGAGTGGCCGGGGAACCTGGGCTGAATGGAGTTATCAGCAGTCCGCTGATGGCACGCGGTGCAGGCGAGGGAAGTGTGCTTGGCGCTCGTGTGTTTGAAATTGGTGTAATCGCCATCGGGCCCTTGTGCAGTGACCGTGGTGGTAAGACTGATGACGATGAAAACCGACGCCAGCGCGATCCCACGAATCACGTAGGAGAACTTCCCTCGCCTCTGGTGATCACGTTTCGTCATATCATCGGTCTGGCTTTGCACAAAAGGAAGCTCCTAATGCCCCTGGTTATCGCTTCAAGCGCGAAGGCGCGAACTGCAATAGTCTGGGCCAGCGGCCCAGGGGTTTGGTCGAGCGCAACCTTTAGCAGTGAAAGTGCGAAAAAACATGCAACTAACGCTAGGGATCCAATTCTGATTTCGCGCCTTCAGCGCTCTGCGAAGATGCCGCATCGGCTCCCAGACGGTTGGCCCTGGGCTTTTACATTTCGCGCCGGTAGCGCTTTCTAAGTCATTCCATTTCACTTCAGCTCGGTGCGCTTGAGCGGTGGTCGTTCAGCCGCCGCGTAATGACTTGCCGGTGCGTCAAGCTTCCCGACGTTCGTCGTGTGGCAATAGATGCAGGCGAACGTGCGATCTTTATCGAGAGCCGCCAGTTCCTTGCTGAGATCCTGACGCAGCCCTTCCTTGTTATGGCACTCGGTGCAGCCCGTAATGGGCACATCGGGTTTCAATCCGCGAAGCGTTGCCGCTTTGGTGATGTTGATGTGACAGGTGGTGCATTCTGCGACGTGGTTCTTTTTCTCGCCGCCGCCTTCGTGACTAAACTTTACCGAGATCCTTTCCGAGGTTATCGGCTGGGGGGAAGCGGAAACCAGTTTATGACAGCCGGCGCAAGCGTCTCTAACCGGTTCCTGATTCTGCCAGTGACAATTGAAACAGGCATCGTGCTTTTCCGGCAGCGCTTTGAAAGCGCTCAGAGGAGGGGCGAAGGCGTCGGGCCAACCATCCTTCGGAGTGGGAAGTGGTTGGGCGTTTGTACCATGACAAATGGTGCAGTTGTTGAAGCCTTCTTCCGGCGCAGTCGTTACCCCAAACGATCCTGACCTGGCGTGCGCACTCTTCACCAACAAGGAAGCCGGGCGTTGGCCAAACGCCGGAAGAGTTTTCAAAGATGCAATCACGTCCTGATGTTTGTCGTGGGGGAAATCGATCTCGAACTGTTCCGGACGGCGCCGGTTGGGAAAAGAGAACCGGGCATCGTGACGCGGCGAGACCTTGGTGTGACAAACCGTGCAAATTGGAGGCTGCGCTCCCTTGAAAAATTGCTGCCGGTGGCAGCGCACACATGAATCGTGGCCGGGAAAGTCGACGACGTCGGGAAAGCTGCTGGCCTTCTTCCAATTCGGTGTGGGCGCCTGATGGCAGTTCTTGCAGTTTTCCTGATGTTGTTTCGTTAAGTGTGAAAAGCGCGCGTAGTCGATCGCAGCGATGCGTCGCGCAGTGGTCACCTTGCGCCCGTTCGTAGTTCGCTTTTGTGCGAGTGCCTCGACTGAAACTCCTAAGCCCACCATCAAGAGAAGCAATGCGAGCGCTGGTTGAAACAATCGATGCGGATTAAGTTTCATTACACTAATTCAACCGATCGCGTTACTCGTGCTGCGCCGGGCAAGCCGGCAAGGCCTTTTCCACCGCTACGCATTTGATGTTCTTCTCTTTGTTCGCCGGGTTGGAAATCAGGAAAGGTTTTTCCGTCGCGAGGTCGCCCGGCTTTACGGTTACTTCGCAATTCCAAAGCGTTGCCCGCTGGGCAACTTCCGCCGAAACGACGTTGGAGATGACATACGTGCCGGGCACGATGTCAGTAAAGTACGCGGTGCCATTGCGGTCCGTCATCACCGACATCGCTTTCGTGCCGGACGTACCTTCTGCCTGCTTCAGCAAGGCGAGCAAATCCTCTTGTTGTCGTTTATAGAAGCCGCTGCGCAGGTCTTCGCGCATGTTTACAGTCAGCCACTTGCGGGCCCATTCGCGGGTGCCGAATTCTTTTTCTCCCGCGGCGAGTGCCTGTTGAAATTCAGGGACAGCCGTTGCGCCCTCCAGGTCTTTCGTTTCCGGCTCGCGACAATAAACGGATTCGCAGTCGTTTTCCTTCAGCCATGAGATCAGCGCCTCGCTGGCGCCAATGCCACGGTAAAAACAGTCGCGCGAAATCACGGGACTCTGTTCCAGACTTTGCAGCCACGTTTTGTTTTCTTCGAGCGAGCCTTTGATTAGGAAGAAGCGCTTTCGGGCAAGACCGATGGGCCGCTTGCTGGAATCATCAAGCTTCACCCGCACGCGCAATCGCACAACGCCGCGCGCGGCAGCGTTCGCGGATTGAGTTTGTCCCTCCGCCATCGTTGGCCCGGTTGTTAAGAGCAGAGCAACCGTTAGCGCCTGTGAAAGTATTCGCGTCATGTCAGAGCCGCCTGCAGTAGCTGGCGGGCGATGTTGTTCTCTTAGAGATTCGGACTGCGGGGAAACTTCACAAAGGGCAAACGCACTTTACGCACAAAGAATTGATCCGCGCGAATTGCAGTGGGAGGCGAATACCCATTGGCTCCGGCCGCGGCGATGAGATCGTCCTGATCTACGCCATCTCCGCTGATCCCGATAGCGCCGACCAGCACCCCGTTTTTGTACAACGGAATGCTGCCGGGGAAAATTTGTATTCCATTCTGCAGTCCCGGGATGGCCGAACAAGGCGAAGCGCCCCCGGCTAAAATATTTGCCCTGATCAGATCAAGTTGTAGTCCGACATTAAACGGGCTCCACTCGTTAGTCTCAGTACTGAACGGCCCGGCTGGAGTGTTGTCAATTCCATCAGGGAAGAAAGGCCGGTGGAGGAACCCGATCGCGCGATCACTGAAGGCGATGGCGCCATTCAACTGCAAACCATCTGCGGCCGCCCGATCGGCGTAAACACCAAAGCCGGCGCTGCGCAACAGGGCTCCGGCATTTGCTTTTGAAAAGAACGCCGCCGTTCGCGCCTTCTGTACCGAAACGTCGAACCCAAACACCGGTGCGTCGGAAGTGCGAAACAGGCCCAGCACGTTTCCCGCAACATCAACGACAGCGATGGAAACGCGCGCGCTACTTCCCAACGGCTGGCGGATGGCGGCGCGCGTGCCGTTTGCCTGTAACGCCGCCCGCGCAATGATTGTTTGCACGTCGCCACTGCTGAGCGCGTTACCGCCGGCGGGCAGCACACTGCCAATGAAAGGAAAGAAACGCGGATCAACCTCGCCACTGATGCCGCCAACCATTGCCGGAACGAACTTCGAAGGCGGCGGCGCACCCGGGCC
This sequence comes from Blastocatellia bacterium, assembly GCA_034665305.1. Taxonomy (GTDB): domain Bacteria; phylum Acidobacteriota; class Blastocatellia; order Pyrinomonadales; family Pyrinomonadaceae; genus DASXRU01. Next base: position 445,291 of record JAXDFZ010000024.1, read on the forward strand.
AAAGAGGATGAAGGCCGAACCCGGCAGGCTGGCGAAGGGAATCAACGGCGCTGTGGGAGCGCTGGCGACGTTTGTGTAAGGCAGGCGAATGCCATCTACCAGAATGTTATCGGCGCGAATCGCAGCGGGCGGCTCGAAACCGCGCACGGCCGCACTAGCGATCGTTTCCTCAAATGGCTGATCAAAATCCGCCGGATCGCGATCCACTGTGTATGCGCCGTCGCCTTCAATACCGATGCCACCAACAATCACACCATTCTTGTAAATTGGCAGGCCGCCCGGATCCCCGGAAAGACCAAGGGGCAGACCCTGCTTAATGTCGCTGCACGGAAGGGAAGAAAACTGCACGCCGTAAAGCGGACCGCTGGTTCGAAAGTTAATACCGGCCGGAAAGTGTTCCTGGATGATGAAACCCGCAGTGCGCGTCGTGAATGCGTTTCCCCCAGTACTGAACAGAGCGGCCGTGCCCGCTTTCGAATTCGCAGCCAGGGAAACTGGAACCACGGTGTTTTCCAGTCCGTGACCGGCAGTGCCGACACTGCGAATCGTTGAAGTCGACGGACCGCCGGTCATGCCGAAAAAGCCAAGGATGTTAGCCTCCTGATCGGTGACGATCACAGTGATCTTGCGATCCATTTGGACAGCCGTAGAGACGGCCTGGGCGATGATCAATCGAACATCATCGGGAGTTAAGGTCGTGGTTGCGCCGGTGGCATTGGGAACAGCCGAACCGGGAGTCGGCACGGCGTTCTGATCGTCCGGTGGTCCATCGCCAACATGTCCGATCCCGACCCGTACACGATTGCTGGAGACTCCGGCGTAGTTTATGCGGACCAGCACGTCGCCAACGTCGCCCAACTCTTCATTCAGGCGCAGAGTGATCGCGGTGGCCCATGACTGCTCGGGCACTTTGCCGACGTATTCGACAACCAGGGGATGGACACGATGATTGGCATCCTCTGCGTCGGCGGTGACTGCTGAGAAAGCTTCCCCCGCGGGAAGCGAGAGGTTCATGGCAAAAAGAATGATACGAGTTTGGTTGTCGGCGCCGAACCTTACAGACGCGATCGACGAGAAGGGTTCGTGCTGTTGGGTTACCGATTCCAGCGCAATGGCGCGCGTCGAGGTAGCTTCGCTGATGAGAATTGGTTTTAGAACTTCCTGGGCGTGGCTTATAGAAACAGGATCCGCACTCGTGGTGAGCAGGACAATGAGTAAAGCCAGCGGAGCGATTAGAAGAAACGTGGTTGCTTTGCGATTGGCAATCATGTGGCCCGCCGGAGTCTCGGCCTTTTGTACTCCGAAAGCGCGAGCGGGTCAACCGATTGGGGATTGCAGAATGCGGACTGCGGATTGAGGAAGGGGGCGAGTGGACTCTAATCCGCAACTCGCGTTGGGAATTCCGCAACCCGCGCTCTCAGATCCGCACTCGGCGTTCTTAAATCCGCAGTCAGCATTCTGAAATCCGCAATCGGGTCATCCCACGGGTGCGGGCGTGATTACTTCATGAATTGCACGCACTTCGTCAACCAGCGCCTGGTATTGATCCAGAGTCAGCGCTTGCGGGCCATCTGATAACGCCAGCTCCGGATGATCGTGAACTTCAACCATCAGACCGTCCGCTCCGACCGCAACGCCGGCGCGCGCGAGGGGCGTCACCATGTAGTTCTTGCCCGTGCCGTGTGAGGGGTCGACGATGACCGGCAGATGTGAAATGCGGCGCACGGCGGGAATTGCAGCCAGGTCCATCGTGTTGCGAGTGTGTTGCGCAAAAGTCCGCACGCCACGTTCGCATAACACTACGCGATGGTTTCCTTCGGCCATGATGTATTCCGCCGCCAGCAGCCATTCATCCAATGTTGCTGACAATCCGCGTTTTAAGAGCACGGGAAGCTGCGAACGACCGGCGCGCTTCAGCAGGGAAAAGTTTTGCATGCTGCGGGCGCCAATTTGAATCACATCGGCATAGCGCTCAACCATGTCAACAGTGGGTTCGTCGATCGCTTCCGTCACAATCCGCAGGCCATAAGCGTCGCGGATCTCGGCCATGATTTTCAGCGCTTCTTCACCAAGACCCTGAAACGCATAGGGAGAAGTACGCGGCTTGAAAGCGCCGCCACGAAAGAACCTGGCACCGCTGCGCTTTACGGCCTCCGCGATCGTAAAAGCCTGGTCGCGGCTTTCGATTGCGCAGGGCCCGGCGATGATTGCCAGTTCATCGTCGCCAATCAGCGCATCGCCAACGCGCACCACAGTTTTGTCGGGATGGCCAGTGAGCGTGACCAGCTTGTACGGTTGTGTCACTGGGATGGCGCGTTCAACGCCTGGCAGAGGTTCAAAGTGCGAGCTATCAACCGCGTCGTCGTTGCCGGTTATCCCGATGGCCGTTCGGGTTGGACCCGGCATCAGTTGCGGTTCGAATCCGAGGTTTTCGATGGCTTTGCAAACTGCGTCGATCTGCTGCTGAGTTGCTCCGGCCTTCATTACGACTAACATTGAATTGTCCTCGAAGATTAAGTTATTAAATTCGCGCCTTCAGGATTGCGAGCACGAAAAAGCCCACCCGGGAGGTGGGCATGCCGAGAACTCTCGGTACAAAGCAACGCCCACCCTATGGCCAAACCCAGCGCCAAGGGCAAGACAATCGCACGTTGAAAGATGTTCTTGAAATGGACCGCCGATTCATCGCGTCCGGATTCTACTCAAATGTCTACACCGCGTCAACACTGACACCAGATACTAAGCCCTCTGCTTCAATGCCAAGGTCATAAACACATAACCCTCAATGTTTCTCCTGCGCCATGGCGGACCTTCTCTGAACCCCTGCGAGTTGTAAAGCGATATGGCGGGTTTCATCGAAGGAGTTGTCGCCAGGCGCACTAATACGAAGTTGTTTGCCTTCGCATAATCCACACAACCCTCGACAAGTAGTGTGCCGATGTCGAAACCTCGAAATGCCTCCCTCACATATAGCCGCTTCATTTCGCAAGTGCGATTACGAAACGTTCTCAGGCTCACGCAACCCACGGTCTGCGCCCCTTGAGTAGCGATCCATAAGCGACCCTTGGGTGGAACAAAGTTCTCCCGGAGTCGATCCAGATCTTTTCTTATTTTTTGAAGCGGCAGATGCTGGGCTTGAGGATCAGCCTTAAGGTCGAGCATATATTCTACAAACAGGTCGGCGACCAGACCGAATTGTTCGGTTGTCTCGGCAATGTGAATGGTGGCAGGGGTACCAGGATTCGAACCCGGACCTTCGGTTTTGGAGACCGCGATGCTAGCCATTAACACCATACCCCCGAAGCAGAGCTCTTCGCTCAACGTACCGCTGGATCTTAATTCTGCCGCGACTCTGTCTGATCGCGATCCCGGAACAACAACCGTCCCATCTCCTGCAAAACGTCAGCCGGAATCTTTGGCAACAACCTTCTGGGAATCATAAACGTTGAAACTCTATCAAGCTCTGGAAAGAATTTATACTGTCTTGTGGCTGCGAGATACTTGTAACCAAACTTTGATCCGGCAGTGCCTGGCTTATTCCCAATCATTCTCATCACCATAGATGAATGCCAGCTGCGCCAGATGGAAAACAACTCATCTATCTCCTTTAAGCTTTCAAGCAATCTGTGGGGTTGCTGCAGGATCGGCTCGTCACGGTAGAGATGGATGAATAAAGCGGCGACGAACGCATCATGGGACAATCCCACGCGATCGGCGAAGGCCAATTCCTCCTTTATTTCGTCCAGGAATTCCCGGTACGTGTTTTCATCGAAAATTCCTTGTATCAGGTCAATGGAATCGCGAAGGGACTTCTTTGACTCTTCCTCCGGCTTTGCTATCGCCTTGAAGGCGGGTGCAAACCAGGCACCCAAACCATCTCGTTGCACAAAAGGTGTTCTTTCAAGCCAGCCCTTAACATAATCAAACAAAGACGGTGCTCGATCTGCGAGCTTCAACTGTTCGATATGCTTCAAGGCGAAAGCATCGTTCCCGTACTTCGTTTCCTTTGTTTTTTCATCTCGCCGTTCCGGGTCGAAGGTGTTCAAGCCGCGTCCGCTGGTCAGCTTCAGACCGAGTTTGATTTCGATGGTATGAAATTGAAGACTATCGTAGCCGGACGCCGGTATTAGGCGATCGCGAAAGTCCAGGAAATCCAGAGGAGTCAAAGTCTCCATGGCCCTAATTTGCGCGATCAAAAGCTTAAAAATCTCTATCACCCGATTCAGTTTTGAAACCAGAATGCCGATTTCTTTTTCTTCAATACCCACAGGCTGTAGCGTGCCGTTCACGTCAATTTTTTTCTCGCCTGCCTCAAAGGTCTCCATCACCGAATCCAACTCATGGCAAATGGCTTTGAACCAGAGCTCGTAGACCTGGTGAATGATTATGAAGAACATTTCGTCGTGGGCTGATTCCTCATCAGCGCCTAAGTTCAAATTAGGTGATTGACTATCGAGCAGTTTTCCTAGTTGAAGGTATTCGTAATATCTGGTCATTGTTGCTCTCCACTGGTTGGCTGCGTTTATGAGGATTAGCGGAGTTGTGGATACGCTCCGCTAGTTTCTTTCGGGTAAACCGGTCAGGCGGCGCACTTCCTTTAGTGTTTCTCGAGCGATCAGCCGCGCTTTCTCCGACATATCTTTTACTCGCGTCTTCACGCCTTCTGCGTCAGCCGCGATCTCTTCCCGTCTGGATCGTAGCCGGGACGTGAGTGTGACGAGTGCATTTGCCGTTGCCTCTTTCAGTTCGCTGTACTGGCGCTTTCCAAGATCGTAATCTTTTTGCAGTGCTGCGGCATCTTCCAGGTTGCCACAGGCCTTCAGAATCTCGAGCAGATTCGCTACTCCAGGACTCATGTCAGCGCTGGAAGCTAACTGACCGCTGTCTGTAACGGCGGATTTGATCTTGGCCCGTATACCTGGTTCATCCTCAAATAAACCGATGTAGTGGCGGTCTCCGCCGCTCTTGCTCATTTTTTTGGTTGGATCGGCGAGGGATGTGATCTTCGGAGTTTCAGTAAATAACGGCGCTGGCTCAAGGAATAGTTGCGCGCCAAATTGACTATTGAAACGCCGCGCTATTTCTCGCGACAGTTCCAAATGTTGTTCCTGGTCTTTGCCAACCGGTACATATCCGGCCCGGTAGATCAAAATGTCTGCCGCCTGTAATACCGGATAGGTGAAGAGTCCCGCCGAAACAAAGCGAGACTTGGCCGACTCCAGTGTTTCTGACTTGTCCTTGAACTGGGTCATGCGGCTCAAGTCGCCGTATGGAGTAATACAGCCAAGTATCCAGGAAAGCTCCGCATGTTCCGGAACCAGCGATTGGATAAACAGGATGGCCTTCTCGGGATCGATGCCGCAGGCGAGAAGATCTATCACCATTCGCTCGGTGTTGGCTCGCAGCTCGGCAGGTTTATACGGCATGGTGATCGCATGAAGGTCGACGATGCCGTAAATGCATTCATGCGAGTCCTGGAGTGAAACCCAGTTTTTAACTGCGCCGAAGTAGTTACCGATGTGCAATTCGCCGCTTGGCTGAATACAAGAAAGGACTTTTGGTTTCATTGGCTTGTTCGCTTCCTGGGCTTTGGCTGTTGGATAAAGCTTACCCGGTTGACATTAAGGTTCCAAAATGAGGTCAGCCAAATTTCCTCCTCATAATCTACTTCATCGGCGTCACCAAGTCTCTTGAGTTTCGCGCAAATTTCAAATATGACATAGCCAAAAATAAATAACCCGACGTTGTCAAACCAGTCCTCAATGTAATTCAGAATGGTCGGGATATTGCCATTACTCATGTTCTTATCGACCTTCGGATCGTTTAACTCGCGCATGGATTCCAGCAAACTTGTTTGGGTGAAATTCGCCCCACTGGTTCCGCGTCGATGGCCGGCGACTCTAAGGTATTTCTTAACAATGTCGAGTACATCGCGGTACTCGAGCGACTTTCCCTTCATTCGCTTGAGCACGGCATCCAGGTCTGGCACAAACATGAATCTGATTACCTGCGTGCGCTCTTCCACGGTTGCATGAGCGGTCCGACGACCCTTTTGCTTGCTGTAAAAGACTCCATCTACTTCGTACAATGAATAGCCCCAGTAGAATGGCTGCATCGCGTCAATGGTCTTCTTCGAGTATTTACGCCATTGAGCATGGTGAGTGAGCACATGGCGAATCTGCTTTCGTTTTCTTCCCAGAAAATGCTTGCGGAGGTCATCAAATTCGAAACCTTTGGTGAGGGTATCGTAAAGGACTCCTTGAAATTTTGACTTCTTTGGCAGATACAGTTCGACGAAGATCCCGGGCTCTGAAAATCCGCTGGACTGGTACTGAAATGGGGGCAGTGAGGGCATTACAAGTCTGACCTTCCAAGTATCCCGATGTCAATAAGGACGTTTGTGAGCTTAAGTGAATTGAGTGTAATAGACTTACGCGTTTTCACAAAATCGGAAACCGTTTACTTCACAACTGAGCCCGGGTATTCGGCGTCGTCAATCAAGAGAGCCGAAACTGATTTACATTCTTTCGGGAACTGAGATTCCCAGCGTGGCCAGCGCCGCCGTCAACTGGGTACGAGCCAGATCGGCGATCGCGATCAGCATGGCTCGTCTGGTGAAGTCTTCCTCGGCAATTATTCGGTGGCGATGATAGAAAAGATTGAACGCCCGGGCGAGGTTGAACGTGTATTTCGCAACTACCGCTGGTTCAGCCGCAACCGTGGCTTGCGCCAACGCGTCGTCGAGACGCGCAGCCAGCATGACCAGCGACCAGAGCTCGTTGCCGCCATCATGATCGAAAATGTAAGCGACGCGATCCCTGACCTCCGGATCGGTATTGATCTGTTGCATCAACTGCGCGGCGTCGGCCTCAGCTTCGAGATCCAGTTTTCGGAAAATCGAATTAGCGCGCACGGCGGCGTACTGGCAATACGGGCCCGTCTCGCCTTCAAACGCGAGGGCTTCCTTAAAGTCGAAGGCTATGACGGAATTGCGGGTGAACTTTAAAAGGAAGTAACGCAGAGCGCCAACCGCAATCGCGTGCGCCGTCTCCTGCATTTCTTCATCGGATAGCGTCGGGTGGCGGACTTCGACTTCTCGCAAGGCGTCAGCCTCAAGGCGGTCAATCAAATCGTCGGCCTTCACTCCCAAGCCTTTGCGGCCGCTCATTTCAATGTACGGCCGGCTACGATCTTCTTCAGTCAACTCCAGGCCAAGTTCTTCACACGCGGCGGGTGACAAAGCCACCATCTCATAAGCGAGGTGAACGCTTGCGCCTTCGCCCGCTTCCGGCACGAGCGCGGCGACACCCCGGCGAACAATTTCCTGCGGATAAGACTGGCGGGAGTCAATAACGTTATAGACGGTCACGCCGCCGCCAAAATGCGGACGGACACTATCCGGACCCGTAAAACTGTCGTCGGTAGTCGTTACCCAAACGCTGTGACCGTCCGGATACACACGAAACGGTTTGTAGAAAAAGTCGAGCCCCAGGTGGCCCAACTTCCAGAGCTGATAGGCGATGTCCTTTCCCGTGTAGGTCACGGTGCCGTTCGAACGGACAATGATCTTGTCCGCCTCGTGTTCTTCAGTGCCGGTGTGCGACTCAAACGGCATCACCCAGCAGCCCTGATTGCGACCCTCAGTTTGCAAACGGATGGTTCCCGTCTCCTTCATCAACTGAAACGCGCGGTCCCAAAACTTCAAATGCAGAATCTCTGATTCCCGCGCCAGCAGGTCATAGCAAATTCCCAGACGCTCCATCGTGTCGAGAATGCATTCCACATTGCGTGTGGCCACATAGTCCGCCAACTCGGCTGTGGGATTATGTCCCGCTTCGATCGCGTGCAGGATTTCGGTCCGCAGTTTCAGACGTTCGGGATCCGGTTCGGCGTCCGCCACTTCGTTGCGATAGAAGAGGCCTACTCGCGTGTAAAGGTCCCAGCAGTAGTAATCAAAAGAGCGATCGGGTTCCAGGTTTGCATCGAGTGCCTTTATGTCTGCGAGCGACATTTTTTCGAGATGAACGAAGCCGACAACCACATCCGCAACCTGGACGCCGGTGTTGTCGATGTAGTTTTGTACCTCGACCGGGCTGCCACCGGCCTTCAGGATCCGTACGAAGGTGTCGCCCAGCACTGCGTTTCGAACATGCCCGATGTGCGCCGCTTTGTTGGGGTTAATGCTGGTGTGTTCCACCATGCGCTTGGGCCGATCTGCGTCGGTGGCAGAGCGGAGAGGGCCGGTCTGTTTAGCGCGCGGCAGTAACGAAAAGCCGGCGAGAAGTTTGGGGCGATCGAAGAAAACATTGAGATAGCCTGCGCCGGCGACTTCTACGCGTGACACCTCATCGCTCGACTCAAGCGCGGCCTTCAGTTCCTCGGCGATGGCCCGCGGCGCGCGTTTCTCCCCGCCCGCTTGTTTGATTCGCTTGGCCAATTCGAAAGCGACCGGAAAGGCAAAATCTCCGAGGTCGGTGCGGGGCGGCACTTCCGCGGCGACGTGATCGAGATCGACACTGAAGAGTTCGCGAGCAGTTTTGCGCACGCGATCGCGTAAACTTTCCTGAAGATCGAATAATCTCACGGCGTTTCCTTAAGTAGGACAGACATTCCTGTCTGTCCCGTTATTCTTAGCAGTAACTAAGGGACAGGCAGGAATGTCTGTCCTACTTTATTTGACTCCCAATCGAAGTTGAACAGTATAGCCGAGGGAGTTTCCGCGCGCTAATGCGAGCATTTCCGAAAGCAAGCCCGGGGCAGTAGCCCGACCGTAAGGGAGGGCTCCCATTCGAAACGAAGCCCTCCCTTACGGTCGGGCTACTGCCCGGGTTGATGTTTCCCAGGCCTTCAATGCACTAACAAAGGGCGTATCTCAGGCACGTCGCGCGCGCAAAACATCGGGCACGGTGCGACTTTGCTCATGGGATCGTCGCTCTGCTAACATCCAGCGCCATCGATGTCAACAAAGTCCGAAGTACTCGTTTCGCCGAAGCTGCGCGAAAAATTCCGCCACGCTGAGGATGTTTTGGTTCTAACCGGCGCCGGCATTTCCGCGGAATCGGGCGTCCCGACGTTTCGTGATGGCGGCAACGCGGCGATTTGGAAGGGGATGCCATTCGACGTTATTTCGTCGGCGCGAATGATGCAGACAGATTTACCTGCGGTGTGGCAGTGGTTCAACTCCCGCCGCGCGTTGCTGTCGGCGTTGAAACCAAATCAGGGTCACGTCGCGATCGCCGCCTGGCAGGATCGTTTTCCAAATTTCACCCTGGTCACGCAAAATGTCGATAACCTGCATCAGGCCGCCGGATCGCGCAACGTGGTTGAGCTGCACGGAAATATTTGGCGCGCACGATGTATCGAATGCTCGGCGAATTACAGTTTGGCTGACGCGGATTTCCCGGCCGCTCTGGAAGACGATGACGCGGTTACGGCTGCGCCGATCTGTACGAGTTGCGGAAACTATCTTCGTCCCGACGTCGTTTTGTTTGGCGAACTTCTGCCGCCGGGCGCTTTTGAACTGGCAGCTGAAAAGGCGGAACGGTGCGAGCTGTGCCTAGTGATTGGAACTTCGGCCCTCGTGTATCCGGCCGCATCATTGCCCGAGATAGCCGCAGGTGCGGGGGCGTACCTTGTCGAGATCAATCCCGAGCGCACACCGCTCTCGGAGCATTGCCACGAAGTGTTAACGGGGAAAGCCGGGGAAGTTCTGCCGCAGTTGTAGAACTGGAATCGCGGCCAATTTGTCAGAGTCAAGGCTCAACCAGTTGGCAAAGCCAACGGCATATTCGTAGCCCAACCGCGCGAGCTGTAGGTAGCGTTGCGATTTCGCGGAAAGCCCCGAAGGGGCGACATAGGTTTGCATCGTCGCGAGGAGTCACGGATTTATGTCGCTCGCTTAGTGATCTGGATATTTGTCGCGGCGTGATCCCACAGCTTGTGCTGTGAGCTACTGGTATGGCCGCCCGCGATGCGGGCTTCGTAATTGCCCTTTATCAGTTGGAATACCGGTGATCCATTGCGGTTGAGCATTCCAAGAATGGACAGACAGGAATGTCTGTCCTACAAACTATGAAAACCATTTACTTCGATTGTTTTGCCGGCGCGAGTGGGGACATGATCCTGGGCGCCATGGTCAGCGCCGGTGTTAGCGCGGACCCACTGAAAGAACAACTGCAGTTGCTCGACCTGGCAGGATACGAAATCGATTTTGTCAGCGTCGATCGCTCGGGAATAAGTGCTATCCACGCTTTGGTCAAGACGGAGCATGAACACAAGCATCGCCACCTCAGCGACATCCTGACCATCATCAACGGATCGCGACTGCAGGACAGTATCAAACAGCGGGCGACGCAGATCTTCACGCGGCTGGCGGAAGCGGAAGCGCAGGTTCACAACCAGCCGGTTGAGAAAATACACTTTCATGAAGTCGGGGCGTTGGACGCGATCATCGACGTAGTGGGCGCGGCAATCTGTTTCGAGTTGAGCGGCGCGGAACACTTTATTTCTTCGCCGCTGCGCGTCGGCAAGGGAACAGTGAAAATGGCGCACGGGCAGTTTCCCATTCCACCACCCGCTGTTGCCGAGTTACTAAAGGGCGTTCCCGTGTACTCCGGAGATTTAGACGGAGAGTTCGTCACGCCCACCGGCGCGGCAATCATCAGCAGTGTTTGCGAGAGCTATGGCCCATTGCCGACGTTTTCTATCGAGAGCACGGGTTACGGAGCCGGTACCAGGGAATACAAAGATTTTCCGAACGTGCTGCGCGTGCTGGTAGGCGAGGGTGAGAATCCAGGTGCGTCTGAGGACGAGCAATTGGTGATGATTGAAACAAACGTCGACGACGTTTCGCCGCAGGTGTCTGGCTATCTGTTGGAGCGCGCGCTGGAGATGGGAGCCCTCGACTGTTACCTGACGCCGGTGCAGATGAAAAAAAACCGGCCCGGCGTTTTGATTTCAGTCCTATGCCGGCCGCAGGATCGTGAGAAGTTCTTGCAGTTATTGTTTGCGGAAACGACAACTCTCGGGGCGCGCAGCTATGAAGTTACGCGCCGGGCGTTGCAGCGGGAGACGATTCGGGTCGCGACGCAATTTGGGCCCATCGATGTTAAAGTAGCGCGCATGCCCGACGGGACCGAAAAGACGATGCCGGAATACGATCAATGCAGCGCTGCCGCGCGGCAGTTCGACGTGGCCTTGCGGGTGGTCCAGGATGCAGCGAAGGCCGCTTACGCACAGCGATCGAGATAAATATTCATGAGTACAAAAGTCATCGCGGCCGAAGACCAATCAGATCAAATGCCGCAGACCGGCGAAGTTGATCTTGAGCGCATAGCTCGCGGCGTGCGTCTGATTCTCGAAGGCATCGGTGAGGATCCCGAACGCGCCGGTCTCCAGGAAACGCCGCGCCGGGTTGCCGAAATGTATGCGGAACTTACCGCCGGAATGCGCGAAGACCCGCGACAACACGTTATCCCTTTGCCCGGCGATAAGCATGACGAGATGGTCATCGTGCGCGACATCACGATCGCTTCCATGTGCGAGCACCACCTCTCACCGTTCGTAGGCAAGTGTCACATCGCCTACATTCCGAAGGACGGCCGCATCGTTGGCTTGTCAAAACTTGCGCGCCTGGCGGAAACATTTGCCCGGCGCCTGCAATTGCAGGAGCGGCTAACTTCGGAAATCGCGAACACTTTGTTTGAAGCGCTGAAACCGGTCGGCGTCATGGTCGTCATCGAAGCGGAACACGCGTGCATGACGTTGCGGGGAGTTAAGAAACCGGGCGCTGTAACTGTGACCTCGACGGTGCTGGGCGGTTTCCGCACCGATCCGCGAACACGAGCGGAAGCGATGGCCTTGATAAAGGGTCGCGATTGAACGGCCGCTAGACGATCTTCAAGGAGAACCGATGAGAGCGAAGCTTTCAATATTCACAGTGCTATTTTCCGCCATCGCGGCGGTGGGAACTGTGCTGGCCCAGGGACAATACGTCGCGCCAAGCTCAATCAGCCCCGATCGATTACGCGCGCACATTAAGTTTCTGTCCGACGATTTGCTCGAAGGTCGCGGCACCGGCGCGCGCGGCGGCGAGATCGCGGCCCGCTACATTGCCGCGCAGTTTGAAGCGCTCGGCATGAAAGGCGCGGGCAAGGATGGCAGTTTCTTTCAACCCGTTTCCCTCGTCGGCGTGAAGGCTGATCCGAAAACCGAGTTGCGCATCAACGCGGCCGACAAGGCCGAAGCGTTCAAGTTTGCGGATGAGTTTGTCGCTTTTACCGGCGCGCAAACCGAACACGTTTCGGTTGATGCCGACATGGTGTTTGTCGGTTACGGCATCAATGCTCCGGAGCAAAACTGGAACGATTACAAAGGCGATGCTGAGGATTACCGCAATAAGATTCTTGTGTTCCTGGTGAACGATCCGCCGGCGACCGCTGCGGAACCAAATCTTTTTGGCGGGCGCGCGCTGACGTACTACGGCCGCTGGACCTACAAGTTTGAAGAGGCCGCGCGACGCGGCGCTGCCGGCGCGTTGCTACTGCACACGGACGAATCAGCGGGTTATCCCTGGGGCGTCGTGCGCACTTCGAATGGTTCGTGGCGTTTCGATATTGCCCGGACTGCGGGCGACAAAACGCCCTACCTCAAGATTCGTTCGTGGATGACGGACGCGTCGGCGCGCCGGATGATGCAACTCGCAGGTCAGAACCTTGATACGCTGCGGCAGCAGGCAGCTTCTCGCGATTTCCGTCCGGTTAAGTTAAACCTCAAAGGCTCAATCGAATTGAACAGCGAGCTGAAGCGCGTCGAAGCTTCGAACGTAGCGGCCGTTTTGCCGGGCCGGGACGCGAAACTTCGCGATCAGTATGTGGTTTATTCCGGACACTGGGACCATCTCGGCATAGGTGCGCCGGACAAAACCGGCGATACGATTTACAACGGGGCGGTCGATAACGCTTCGGGCGTTGCCTCGCTGTTGGAAATTGCTCGCGTCCTGTCCAATCTTCCCGCTGCTCAGAAGCCGCGACGTTCAAGCATGTTCCTGATTCCGACAGCGGAAGAGCAAGGCTTGTTGGGTGCGGAATGGTACAGCCGGCATCCACTGGTTCCGCTTGCGAAAACTGCGGCCAACGTGAACCTGGACTCGATGAACATCCTGGCGCCAACTCAGGATTTTGTTCCTTTGGGCGCCGAGCGATCGACATTGAAGATGGTTGTGGAAGCAGTGGCCCGCGAACGCGGCATGCGTATCTCTCCGGACTCGCGCCCCGAGCAAGGCTCGTTCTATCGGTCGGATCATTTCCCGTTTGCCAAAGTCGGCGTGCCGTCGATTAGTTTAAAGGAAGGCAACGACTACGTGGGTCACACGCGCGAATGGGGCGAAAAGAAATTCAAAGAATACAACACCGCAAACTACCATCAACCTTCAGACGAGTTTGATGATAGCTGGGACTTCAACGCGATAATCCAGGAAGCGGAAATTGGGATGGCGATCGGCCGGCGCATTGCCGACATGAATGAGATGCCGCGCTTCAATCCCGGCGATGAGTTTGCTAAAAGCCGTAAACCGTGAACGAGCTCGTAAATGGTAAATGGTCAATAGTAAATGGTCAGCGCCGACGAGACCGCTACATCTCAGAATGTTATGACGCTGGTCGGGACGTAGCTCAATTTACTATTTCCCATCCACTATTTACTAATCTTCAATGACCTTCTACGTAACCACACCGATTTATTACGCCAACAGTCTGCCGCACCTCGGCCATCTTTATACGATGATCGTGGCGGATACGATTGCGCGTCATAAGCGGCAGCAGGGAATTGAAACTTTCTTCCTGACCGGAACCGACGAACACGGCATCAACATCGAACGCGCTGCCGCGCGGGCCGGGCGCACTCCGCAAGAGCAAGCTGATTACGTAGTCAACTACTTCGAGCGCATGACTGCAGAGTTTGGCCTCGACACCGCGCACGGTGGCTACGACATTTTTATGCGGACCACGGCGCCGTTTCACGAGGTGGGCGTGACTGAATTGTGGCGGCGCTGCGCCCGGGCGAAAACACCAAAGGGAAACGACGCGATCTATAAAGGACACTACGAGGGTTGGTTCTGCGCTGCGTGTGCGGCCTACAAATCAGAGGATGAGTACGCCAAATCCGAGACCGGCGATGGCCCGCCTACTTGTTTGATTCACGACACCAAGCTGGATCGTATTTCCGAAGAAAGTTACTTCTTTCGCTTGTCTGATTATGACGAAGCGTTGCTCGAGTTATTCAACTCGCGACCGGATTTTGTAAACCCCGAGTCGAGAATGAACGAAGTCAAGAGCTTTGTGTCCGGCGGACTGCAGGACCTGTCGATCAGCCGTCTGAAAACTTCTGTCAGTTGGGGTTTGCCGGTGCCCGACGATCCCGACCACACCATGTACGTTTGGTTCGACGCTCTCACGAACTACGTCACCGCGATTGGATTCGGCAACGAAGAGCGTGAGCGTGCCGTCGGCTTTGAAAAGTTCTGGCCGGCGCTGCATTTGGTCGGAAAGGACATCCTGCGTTTTCATGCCGTCTATTGGCCGGCATTTTTGATGGCCGGCGGCATTCAACAACCGAGGGCAATCGTTGCGCACGGAATGTGGCTCGACCCGAACGGACGCAAGATGTCCAAGACTCTGGGAAATACTGTGGAGTTGGATATCCTCAATCGGTACTTTTCGATCGATGCGATTCGCTACTTTTGTCTTCGGGAAATGGCGTTTGGCCAGGACGGGCGTTTTGGTTATGAAGCGCTAATCGATCGGGCCAACAGCGATCTCGCTAGCGGTTTGGGAAATCTCTCGAGCCGCACACTCACCATGATCCTGCGGTATTGCGAAGGGCAGGTTCCGTCCGGTGAAATATCGGAAGACGGCTTGCTGCCGGCGAAACGGGCCGGCGTTGACACTGATACCACGATCGCAGGTTTTGTCGAACACGCGCGCGATCAATTCATGTTGCACTTCGAAACACTCGCGTTCAGCCGCGCGCTCGAAGCCGCCTGGAGCATCGTCGCGCATGTCGACAAAATAATTTCTGACGCAAAACCTTGGGAACTGGCAAAGGACCCGGCGCAGCGCGAAACGCTAAATGCGGTTTTATATCGAGCTGCCGAGGCACTGCGCTGGTTATGCGTGTTGTTGCACCCGGTGATGCCTTTTGCCACCGACAAAATTTACCAGCAGCTCGGGGCAGGGAAGGGCGCGGGCGAACTTTCAAAACTGAATCCGGTTGACTTGAAATGGGGCGGGTTGCCGCCGGGAACTGCAATCGGAAAAGTTGAAGGACTGTTTCCGCGAATCGATAAGGGAAAAACTATGGCCGAGATAAACTCAGAAACTAATACCGCCAGCCGTGAACAGGTTGACGTCGCCGCGCCTGATAACGCCGGCGTTCACGCGACGGAAGCCGACGCCGTCCCTAACGCTCCGCAGCCGGTTGAAACCAAACCAGCGCCGCCGCAGTCCGGCGCCACGGAAGCAGATGCGGTACCAACCGCGGCCCCGTCAACGACCACGGCTGGCGACGGGCTGATTGAGATTACGGATTTTGCGAAAGTCGATCTCCGCGTGGGGGAGGTTTTGACCGCCGCGCGGATTCCCAAGGCTGATAAACTTTTGGTCTTGACCGTGGATATCGGAGAAGCCCAGCCGCGCCAGATTCTCGCCGGCATCGCCCAGTACTATGAACCGGAGGCCCTGGTGGGCCGGAAGATTGCGGTCGTTGCCAATTTGAAGCCCCGGAAAATGCGTGGGCTGGAATCGCAGGGCATGCTGCTGGCCGCTTCCGTCGGCGAAGCAGGTAAGCCGGTGATTGCCACGTTCACTGAAGAAGTACCGAACGGAGCAAGGTTGAAGTAACTGGCCTTTGTCGGCTATGCCTCGGGCACAGGTTGGGATAGTATGAACGTTCCAATCGCACCAAACCAATTCATGTTGTGACGTTCTTTTGAAGGAGTAACACTTTATGACGAAACATCTTTTTCTTTGCGCGGTTCTGCTCGTTAGTCTGGTGACGGTGAGCGCCGCCGGCACTTTCACCGATGCCCCCGCCGTGGGGGCAACTGCACCTAAGTTTGTATTAACTACAAACGAAGGAAAACCTGCGGCCCTGAAAGACTACCGCGGCAAGTGGGTGGTGCTTTACTTCTATCCCAAGGATTTCACCAGTGGCTGCACCGTCGAGGCGCATAATTTTCAACGCGACCTGGCGAAGTACCAAGCGATTAATGCGGTCATCCTCGGCACCAGCATCGACACGGCTGAATCGCACAAAGAGTTTTGCGCCAAAGAGGGCTTGAACTTCAAGCTGCTTTCCGATCCGGATGCGAAAGTATCCGACATGTACGGTTCGGTGATGGATTACAAAGGCTCGAAGTTGTCGGCGCGCAATACCTTCATCATCGATCCGAAGGGCAAGATTGCGCGGGTCTTCATCAAGGTCAACCCGCAAGTCCACAGCGAAGAAGTACTCGCGGCCCTGGCGGAATTGCAAAAGCATTAACGGCAGTGGCACAGACTTCAGTCTGTGTTAGCAATGAGAGCCACAGGCTGAAGCCTGTGCCACATAAAAAAGATGCCGCGAGTTGATCGCGGCATCTTTTACTTTTTGCTGACTGCCGATTCCCGGCAGTCCACTCTTCAAGCGATTGTACTAAGGACGTCCCAGGATTTGTCCCAGGATCGTGCCGATGTTGTTCGTGCGATATCCGGTGTTGCCGTTATATTGTCGGTAACCCTGGTCGTAGCCGCGCACGAACCCCTCGCGATAGGCCTGCGACGAAGCGTTCTGATAGTAACGTGAACGCTGCGGGCTGTAGCTCTTTCGGCTCTGGCCGTCGCTCGCGCCAGTGTTTATTCCTTGCTGGTAACCGCGGTTCAGTTCCTGATTTTCGTAACCACCGTAGCCACTGTTGCCGTACCCATCATTGCGGTAACCGCCATTTGAATACACGCCACCGTTGGAATAACCGCCGTTGCGGGCGTACTGCCGGTAGGCCTGATCATACCCACGCACGAAGCCCTGTTGAAATGCAGTGGACCGCGCGTTTCGATAATAGCGAGAACGTTGCGGGCTATAACCCTGGTTACGTTGCGCATCGCTGGCGCCGGTGTTCACACCGTACTGGAAGCCCTGATTGAATTCCTGATTGTTCACGCCGTTACGGTAACGACCATCATCGTTGGTGCGCCACTGGGCTTCGGCCGTCGGACTAGCCGCGGCTAAAATTCCTACAACGAATGCCATCGCCAGAAGCGCTCTGCTAAGTCTTGATTTCATGTTTCTACCCCCCTTGTGGAAGACAATTGGCAAATAGCATGCCAGTTAAATTTCGAAGAAAGAGTGCCAAAATTGGCGGTTTGGTTGTTCCCATTTCGTGCAGATGTGTCCGAGATGGGAAGTCAGAATCCGGCCAAGCGGTAAGGGCATAGGGCAAAGGCTAGTCGCTTGATGAAAGGTAGGCAGAAGAAAACATTGTCTGGAGGCGCGCCCTTGATGTTACGCGGGAGCGGGGCAGTAGCCCGACCGTCAGGGAGGGCTCCCACTCGCATGCACTCAATCGGGACCCTCCCTAACGGTCGGGCTACCGCCCCGTTTCTTCCGTGCAGCAAAGTTTGGATTGTTACCCCGGCTTCGTCGGCTCGCCGAATTTGCCGGCGAGGTTCGTCAGGTATCTTTCCATTTGCGTCGTCTGGCCCATGATGTATTTCGACACAAAGCGGAAGAATGGATTTGGGATTCTTCCGATCTCAGTAACCTTCACGGCGCTACCACCGTCCAGGGGTTGAATGTCAATTTCCCACCGCCCGCTGAAAGGACCTTCCTCAGCTATCTCCCGCACCATACGCGTCGGCGGCTTGAATTCTGTGGTGGCGAGTTCGAGGGTGTTACCGTCTTTATAGTTTTCCTTCCAGACGGTTTTGCCGTGGCGCTCACCCAAACTCTCGACTTTCAAAATGGCGGTGCGCCATTGTGGTTCATGTTCGTGATCGTTGATGGCGTCCCATATTGCCTGCGGCGATTGCCGTGTTTGCAGCGTCCGGGAGACGTTGTGTTCAGCCGGTGTCAGAAGGACCTATCAATCCGATAATCACAATCACTGCGACGATAAATCCGACGGTGCGGATAAGCCATTTCTTCATGGGCAGGACTCCTTTGGCGGATTGAGTTCGCGGATAATACGCAAACGCCTTACAGTTGTCAGCCGGGAGGAAAGTTGAGCAGAGACAAGCGCGAGTAGCGGTCCGGTGAAGTCACTACGACCGCGCGGTAACTGGTGGCCGTACTGACCTCATGATTCCGCGGGTTGAATGTATGCCATGCTCAAGCGCCTCAGTATCAAACAGGGCGCAGCCTGTACTTGATATCACTGACTAAATATAATCAACGGACTGTTCGTCTCCGCAGGCAATCGAATAATCGTTACAAAAAAGGATGCAACTACCTATGCGCGCTTTCCACAGTCGCTGCTTGACCTTGTTCTTCGCGGCCGCGATGATCGTTGGGATTATGTCAACGGCTCTTGATAAAGGGACCTCACTAGCTGCAAACAAAACTCCGGGCGCTGCTCCCGCGGGTGCGACTAACCCTTTACTGGCTGAATGGGAAGGCCCGTACGGCGGTGTGCCGCCTTTCGATCACGTACAGGTCTCGCTGTTTAAGCCGGCGCTGGAAACAGCGATGGCTGAGAACCTGAGCGAGGTCGACGCGATCGCGAACAACGCCTCACCTGCCACGTTCGAGAACACGATCGTTGCCTTGGAGCGTTCAGGTCGCGCATTGGGCCGGGTGCAGACTCTTTATGGGGTTTGGGGGGCGACGATGAGTGGGCCGGAGTTTCAGGCAGTCCAGCGTGAGATGGCGCCGAAACTTGCTGCCTTCAACGACAAGATTAATCAGAACTCCGCCATCTTCCGCCGTGTTGAAGCCGTCTACAACTCACCGACGAAGAACAAGCTGACCCCCGAACAGCAACGTCTGGTCTGGCTTTACTACACCGGCCTGGTTCGCGCCGGCGCCCGGCTGGACGCGAAAGCGAAAGGGCGCCTTTCTGAAATCAATCAAAAACTGGCGGGACTCTTTACGCGCTTTAGCCAAAACGTCTTAGCGGAAGAGACGGATCAGTTCATCGTGCTCGCGAACGATTCCGATCTGGCGGGTTTACCGGATTCCGTGCGCCAGGCGGCGGGCGCGGCGGCTGCAACCAAGAAGCAAAAGGCGGCGGGCGTCGTTATGAACACGCGCTCGTCGACCGATCCGTTCCTGACTTACTCAGACCGCCGGGATTTGCGCGAGAAAGTATGGCGCATGTTTGTCAGCCGCGGAGACAACGGCGACGAACATGACAACAACAAGCTCATCACCGAGATACTGCAACTGCGCGCCGAACGCGCGAAGCTGCTCGGTTTTCCCACGCACGCCCACCTGCGTTTGGAAAATGCGATGGCCAAAACGCCGGAGCGGGCCATGCAGTTAATGGAAGGCGTTTGGAAGCCGGCCGTCGCGCGCGTCCACGAAGAAGTTGCGGACATGCAGGCCCTGGCCGACAAGGAAGGCTCGGGGATCAGGATTGAGCCCTGGGACTATCGCTATTACGCGGAGAAAGTGCGCAAGGAAAAGTACGATCTCGATCAGAACGAAGTGAAACCGTATCTGCAACTGGAGAAGTTGCGCGAAGGCATTTTCTGGGTCGCGGGCGAATTGTTTGGCTTCAAGTTTACCCCAGTCACAAACGTGCCGGTGGCCCATCCGGACGTGCGCGTGTGGGAAGTTGCCGACAAGAAAACGGGAAGGCACATCGGGTTGTGGTATTTCGATCCTTATGCGCGGGCGGGCAAACGGTCCGGCGCATGGATGAATGCCTATCGCACCCAGGAAAGGCTCAACGGCACGATCACAACGATCGTTTCCAACAACGCGAACTTTGTGAAAGGAAACCCGGGCGAACCGCTGCTAATTTCCTGGGACGATGCCAGCACGATGTTCCACGAGTTTGGTCATGCGCTGCACGGACTGAACTCAAATGTGACCTATCCCTCGCTGTCGGGCACGGCCGTGTCGCGCGATTATGTCGAGTTTCCCTCTCAGCTCATGGAACACTGGCTCTCGACCCCGCAGGTTTTGAATCGCTTCGCTCTTCACTACAAGACGGGCAAGCCAATTCCGCAAACGCTAGTCAACCGAATAAAACGATCTGCAACTTTTAATGAAGGTTTCACGACCGTTGAATATCTGGCGGCGGCGCTGGTTGATATGAAACTGCACCTGGCCGGCGATCGGAAAATCGATCCTGATGCCTTTGAGCGCGATACGCTCGCCGAACTTGGCATGCCGAAGGAAATTGTGATGCGGCATCGCCTGCCACACTTTCTTCATGTCTTCTCGAGTGATTCGTATTCCGCCGGCTACTACAGCTATCTCTGGTCGGATGTGATCACCGCCGACGCCTACGAAGCCTTCGTTGAAGGCGGCGGACCCTACAATCCCCGGGTAGCCGCGCGGTTGCGTAAATACATCTTCTCGGTAGGCAACACGATCGATCCGGCGGTTGGCTACCGCGCGTTTCGTGGCCGCGATCCACGTGTGGAAGCACTGATGAAGAAGCGTGGGTTTTCAACTTCGCCCTCGTGAACCGTTAACTACGGGGTAAGCGAATGTTTGTAGATTCACACGCCCACATCGACGGGCCGGAGTATGACGCCGATCGTCCCGAGGTGATCGCGCGCGCACGCGCGGCGGGCGTAACCGGAATCCTGACTGTCGGCACCGGCGATCCACATGGCGACAATTTTGAACGCGCCGTCGCACTAGCTGAACAGCATGACGATGTTTTTGCCAGCCTCGGCGTGCATCCTCACGATGCACGCCTTTTCAATGATGAAGCCGAGCAGAAGATCCTTTCGCTGATAAAGGAAAGCCGAAAGATCGTGGCGTGGGGCGAGATCGGACTGGATTATCACTACGATAATTCT
Organism: Blastocatellia bacterium; assembly: GCA_034665305.1. Classification (GTDB taxonomy): domain Bacteria; phylum Acidobacteriota; class Blastocatellia; order Pyrinomonadales; family Pyrinomonadaceae; genus DASXRU01. The sequence goes on from JAXDFZ010000024.1 coordinate 466,299, forward strand.
CCGCGCGAAGTGCAACGTGAAGTTTTTCGGCGGCAGCTGCGCTTGGCGCGCTCAGTTAACCTGCCGGTCATTATTCATTCGCGCGAAGCCGACGACGACACCATCAGTATTCTTCGAGAAGAGGTAACCGGATACGCGCGCGGCGGCGTGCTGCATTGTTTCGGCGGGGGACTGGCAATGGCGGAGGGCGCTCTGGAGCTTGGCTTTATGATTTCCTTCGCCGGAGTCTTGACGTTCAAGAATGCGCAGTCGTTGCGCGATATCGCGGTGCGCTTGCCGCTCGATCGAGTTCTAATTGAAACGGATTGTCCTTACCTGACTCCCGTACCGTTCCGCGGAAAGCGCAATGAGCCGGCGCATGTTCTGGAAGTAGCGCGTTGCCTGGCTGATCTTCACGGTAAGCCGATTGAGGAAATAGGGAAGGTAACCAGCGGAAATTTTGCCGCACTTTTCAACGTTCAATTGTAGCGAGCGCAAACCTTCAGAAAGCCATTTTGAAAGTAATGTCCCTGTTGGACGTCCGCACCAATAGCGTGTTGTCTTTGCGTACTATGAATTGAGGCCCCGACGGAAGCGAACGTCGCTCATGCACCTCCCCCGTTCTCTTGTCGAGTATGTAAAGGTAATCAGCCTCTTCAGCGAAACCGTACCCGCAAACGATCGCATCGCCGATAACTTGGAAGTTGCGAGAGTTCGCGACCAGCGGCTGACTCCGCCAAATCACGTCCTTGCTTTTCAGGTCCAGGGCGGTGATGTAGGCATTCATGCCTCCGGTATTGCGGGCATAGCCCATGTGTGCGTTTAAGACGTACAGAGCCTCTCCGTCTTCGATGGCCCACCAAATCCCTTGATACGGGCCCGTTGGTGTTCCCGGTGGATGCGCGAAACTGGCCAGGTCGAACCCGTAGAGGAACTTTCCACCCTGATCGAGGGCGACTAGATACCGTCCTTCCCCGGGGCCGTAAAACAAAAAAATGCGCTTAGGTTGACGAATGGCATTGATAAGCTGCGTCCCTTCATATTCAGCCGGGACGAAGCTGGGCAGTGCTGGCGCTGAGGGATTCAGAGACGACGGTGGGCCAGGTAATTGGTAGATCGGCCACTCCACGCCGTTTCGCTCAAACCACTTATCCTCGCCCGTAACCGGATTATTTTCCGATGACAACGTGAGCCGGGGAAAAATGTATCCGCCATAGGAGGGATGAAGAGTCTGCCCGCTAAATTTTGGCGCGGGGAGAGCCGGCGTTTGCCATTGCCCCGCGGCTCCAGTCGTCTTGCGAGCAGAATTTGTACCGGGAGCATCAGCGAAAGAAATCAACCGGTGCGGCGCCTTATTAGCGAACCAGGCGATCGCGAGCATCAGTACGCCCGCTGCTCCGATGGCGCTTAATGTGATCGCGATAACCTTCTTTCCTGGCTCATAACCTGGCGCAGGTTTCCACCACGGAGTTTTCGGCGGGCGATCTTCTCGTAGTTCACTCTCGAGGCGATTGATGAATTCGGCGCTGTCTTTGTAATTGCCGGCGTCGCCCTGAAGTTCATGAAACGCTCTTAGCGCCGGCACCCACTGCTGTTTTTCCACAAGCTCCTTCGCGCGCGCGTAAGCTTGCGACCATCGCTCGCGCCGCTTCAGTGCTTCCCACAGCGATTCGATTTTCTCGTTTTCAGGGTCGAGGGCGCGAGCCTTCGTCAACCGCTCTCTGGCTGCCGCCCAGTCCTCGCGATTCATTGCCTGCAGCGCCGTGTCATAGAGCTGTACTTTTGGATCTGGCGGTGGAGGTTTGGGCGGATGCGTCTCTGGTGCAGGTGGCGGCTTAGGCGTGGCCTCCCGTTCTTCGCGAGCTTTCCGGCGACCCTTCTGCGCCTCGCGGATTAATTGATCGACGTCCTTGTAGCCGATATCGATCTTTCGCACCGCTTGCAGATTCGTGATCGCGTCGTCCCAGCGGCCGGCGCCGAGGTCAGTGATACTTTTTTGGTATTGCTCAGCTAAAAGCTGCTTTTGTCGGGCCCAGTTTAAATCCCCGGGGGCGCGGGTGTGCGCCGGGTCAAGCTCCATGACTTCCTCGAGCATTTCTATGGCTTCACACCAATCCTCGGCGCCGATCATTTCCAGCGCTTTCTGATAACGCAACTCTACCTGTTTTGCCTTACCCAAACCCCAGATTGCCAGGAGTTTATCCTGCGCCCTGGGGATGTCCTGGCGAAAATCAATGTACTGGAGACGTCGCAACTTGAGGTGTAAGTCGTCAATGTCGCAAGTTTCGATCATGACCGGAATGAGTTTGCCGGGTCGGTTGTCGACCGCCCAGTCCACTTCAACCTGCACCCATTCAGACTTCACCGCATTCATAGACACGGCAACCAGGAACCACTCGCAACCTTTCAGCCCCTGGCGAATTCGCTCTTCCCATTCGGCTGCCGTCGCGATGTTGTCCTCGGAATACCAGGTCACCACGCCGTTCTGCCGGAGCGGAGCGATAATTTCTCGTTCCACGAACTCGCGGTCACGCGCTGAATGGCTGACGAATACTTGAGGCATAGAAGTGAAGCCCGAGGCCGGTGATGGTTAGCACCCAGGCTGTCAATTGTGGTTTCACCGCCAGAGAACGAATCACCCCGAACCAGTGCAATGAGAGAAAACCGCCCGGGCAATCGCGGAACGCGCCAAATGCCGAGAGCTTAGACGAACTGCGGCCATTCCGTAAAGGTTGATCGGCTGAATCGAACCCATCCGGCATGAGCTAGAGAACACTTTCACATGCTAAGGTTTTGGTGTTATCCTCAAATACAAATAAATATATGGCCCAACAGAACTCATTCGATATCGTGTCGCAGGTTGACACCGCCGAGGTTTCCAACGCGCTCAATCAGACCATGAAAGAAGTTCACCAGCGCTTTGATTTCAAAGGAAGCAAGGCGAGCGTTGAACTGGAAGACAAAGACCTGGTGCTGGCCGCCGAGGACGAAACCAAGCTGCGCAACATGAACGACATCTTGCAGCAGAAGCTGGTGCGCCGCGGTGTGCCGCTGAAGGCTTTGAGCTACGGGAAAGTGGAGCCGGCCGCCGGTGGGACCGTGCGACAGCGGGCGGCGATTCAACAAGGAATTCCTCAGGAGAAAGCCAAAGAGATTGTCCGGTTCATCAAAGACTCGAAGGTAAAAGTCCAGGCCGCGATTCAAGGCGACGTGGTACGGATAACCGGCAAGGATCGAGACACGCTGCAGGATGTCATCGCGAAACTTAAGGCGAAAGATTTTGACATCAACATGCAGTTCACGAACTATCGCACGAACTAGGTAATCGATTATGCAAACGATCAGTAGCAGCGCCGTAATGGAAGACCCGCAAGTCTCGGCGTTGCGCATCTTCAGTCTGATCGCTCCCCAACTGGAGCAAGTTGAGGAGGAGTTTGAACGCCAGGCGCATTCAAACATTCAGGTCATCGCCTACATCGGAGACTATTTACGCGCCTCAGGCGGCAAGCGCGTCCGGCCGGCGCTGACGATTCTGGCCAATTATGCCGCGGGCGGCGATGGGTCGCTTCACAACTCGATTCGCATGGCCACGGTTATGGAATTCCTCCATACCGCCACCCTCGTTCACGACGACATAATTGACCGGGCGGAAACTCGGCGCAACCGTCCGTCGATAAATTCTCAGTTCGGCAATCAAACGGCCGTGCTGATGGGCGACTGGCTTTACATGTCCGCCTTTGAGACCAGCCTGGCCGAGCGGTCACTGCCGATTCTCGACATTCTGACTGCCGTGACGCGGAAGATGACTGAAGGCGAATTGCTGCAGTTGACCTTGCTGAACCGCACTGACATTTCTGAAGATCAATACTTCGATGTGATTACCCGGAAGACCGCACACTTATTTAGTGCCTGCTGTGAAATCGGCGCAATCCTCGGCGGCGCTGACGGCACGGAGCAGCGGGCATTGAGAGATTACGGGATGAATCTCGGCATCGCGTTCCAGTTAGTTGATGACCTTTTGGATTTTACTGAAACTGAGGAATCGTTGGGCAAGCCGACCGGGATCGATCTCATGGAGGGAAAACTCACGCTGCCGTTAATCTATCTGCTTGAGCGCGACCCATCTGCGAGCGCATTAGTGCAGTCTGTGATGGTTGATGGCGGCTACCAGAACGTTTCTCGGGCCGAGGTGCTAAGAGCGCTCGAAGGCAGCGATGCCCTGAGACGTGCCCGCCAGCGTGCCTATGAATATGCGGAGCAAGCCCGGACAGCATTGAGCGTTCTCCCCGATTCCGAATACGCGGCAGCCTTGCGCGCGATCCCTTCCTACATAATTGAGCGCAACCGTTAGTTCCGGTATGACAGGCATTCTTGCCTGTTCCAATGCGGGATGAAAGGACAGGCAGGAATGCCTCTCCTACTCTCCTAAACTATTGAAAATCGCCGCCTGGCAATTTACAATCGCGCCGACTGATGGCCAACGAGAACCTGATAGCAAAGCTCGAACAAAGCTTGCGCCAATCGCGCGGCGCCCGTACGCGCCTGTCCGCTCGCTTGACTGAACTGGAAGCCGAGGCAGACATGGTGCGGGCAGAGTTGTCGGAAATGGATCTGCTTGCCGGGCAGACTGAGGCCGCCATCTTTCGCTTATTATCGAATGTCATGAGCGGGCCGTCGACGCAGGTGGGAACCACCTCCGTGTCCGAACTGGAAACGACGCTCCAGAACCGTTTGGGCAGGGAAGAATCATTCACGCGTCGTCCTGTCGCCCCGCATCATCAGATTCCCAGTATTCGATCGGGGATAGAAGTGACTGACGATCGCTTTATCGATCGCACCATTCCGCAGGCGGCGACGATGCTGTTGCGCGAAGCGGGAGAGCCGCTTCACGTGAACGAGATTTACAACCGTCTCATGGAAGGCGGTTTCAATTTTACCGGCCACAATCCCACCATCAGCATCGCAGTTTCGCTAAATCGTAATGGCCGTTTTCGCAAGGTGGCGCCCGGCACGTTTGACCTGGTTATGCGGGAAGCGTCGCGCGCGTCATGAACTAATGTTTTTCCCCAATTAAGTTGGCCTGGAATTTTAAGAGAGGTTCCCCCCATGAAAAATATTCCCCGTTCCTGTTTGCCCGCCCTGGGTAGTCTCCTCTTTCTGCTGAGCTGCGTACTAGTCGTAAACGCACAGGATCCGACGAAAAAGACGGTGAGCCCTGCGTTTATGACAACGCTCGAGTCGGAGGTGATCACTGAAATAAATTTGGCGCGAGCGAATCCGAAGAAGTACGCGGCGTACCTCGAAGAATGCCGCAAGTATTACAACGGCAAGAGCTATTTGCCGCCTTCACGCACAAAGCCGCTGAACACGTGGGATGGCGTTGCCGGGCTGGATGAAGCGATCAAGTTTCTGCAAACGAAAGAACCGCTCGGTCCGTTGCAGCCGTCGCGCGGACTATCGTTCGGCGCTCGCGACCATACGCAGGATATGGTGCAAAAGGGCACCAGTGGTCATCGCGGCAGTGACGGCAGTCTTCCCAACGATCGTATCAGCCGTTACGGAACGTGGAAGTCCACGGTTGGAGAAGCGATTCTTTATCGTGTCAGCACGGCCCGCGAGATGGTGTTGGACCTGATCGTGGATGATGGAAATCCGGGCCGGCCGCACCGGCAAAATGTTTTTGAACCCAGCTTTCAGTTGGCCGGCGTTTCCATTGCCCCGCCATCCACCCGGGGTGGCTTCTGCGTGATCGATTATGCCGGGACGTTTGTTGAGAAGGCTGACCCGATGGGCACGGCTCCAGCGGTTGCCGAAGTGAAAGCTCCGGCGCCGGCGGAGGCGCCCGCAGCGAAGGCAGCATCCAAAGCGCCGGCAAGTAAGGCGAAGCCTAAAACGAGCAAGCGAAGCTGATCGCTGGAGTTTGAAGCTATGGCGGACGTTGAGCCTCGACCGGCTTTGGCCGTTCGAGGCTCTCGCCTTATGGATGCATATGGACGTAAACCGTAAACAGTGAACCGTGAACAGAAACTGCAAATCGTAAGTGACCTTGTTCACCGTTTACGGTTCACTGTTCACAGTTTACGGTTATGGTTTGGGTTACAGCGATACAGTCGCGATTGTTTTTCTTTCTTCTGAGATCTCAGATCTCAAATTTCAGATCTACCGGTTCCAACCAACGCATGCGAGCAATGATTCTAGCAGCAGGCTACGGCACTCGCTTATGGCCTCTGACCGTAGACCGTACGAAACCGGCTATCCCGTTTCTGGGCCGTCCGCTCGTCGGCTATGTCGCCGAGTATCTGGCGCGCAACGGCATCGCAGAAGTAGTAGTTAATCTTCACCACCGGCCGGAATCCGTGCGCGCGGCGCTCGGCGACGGCAGCCGCTTCGGCGTCAAGTTGAAATACGTGGAAGAGCCGGTGATTCTCGGGCCCAGCGGCGCGCTGGACAATGCGCGCGAGCTGCTCGAAGACGAAACGTTCATAGTCATCAACGGCAAAATAGTAACCGACATTGATCTGGTCGCCGCCCTGAAAACGCACCGCGAATCGAACGCATTGGTAACTCTCGTGCTGCGCGAAAATCGCAAACGGGAGGCGTTTACTGAAGTCGAAGTCAGCGATGGTCTCATTACCGGTTTTGGTGGAATGCCGTCCCCGGGCGGGTCGACAACGCCGCTAATGTTCACCGGGATTCACATACTCGATCCGCGCATCTTCAAATACATTCCTCGCGGCGTGTTTTCGCATACAATTACCGACGTTTATCTACCGGCCATGGCCCAGGGAGAGCGCGTCGCAGCCCACGTCGCCGAAGGTATGTGGTACGAACTGTCGACGATCCGACGCTATCTCGATATTAGTCTCGCCTTGATGGCCGACCAGGGGCGCGATTATGAAACAGGGAAGGGCTGCGATATTCATACGGGAGCCACGGTCACCAAATCCATCCTTTGGGATGGCGTGACGGTTGCCGAGGGCGCGCGCGTGCATCGTTCGATTCTGGGCGATGGGGTGCAGATTGGTTCCGGCGAAATAATCGAAGACTGCGCCGTGGTGCGTGCCGACCTCGTGCGGAATGAAGAACGTCCCCCTAAAGCTCTTCCCGGTGAATTCAAAGGCGTTAACTTTGTGGTGCCCTTAACGCGATGATACAATCGCCTCGCATTCTGACGAATTAACCGACGGCGGGGCGCGAAAGTCGTCCCGCCGCTTTAGCAATCACCCGTTGAATTTCCCCATGCGCCCTGCAGCTGAGGCTGGACCGAATACACCGCCGCGAAGCGCTCGCGAGCGCTTGTCTGATTACCTGGCCCGGCGCTACGGCGCGAGCGAGCCCGTAATCATCCCGCTCACGCCCGACGCCTCGACGCGCGAATACTTTCGCATCCCCTGGGACCGCAAGACAGCCGTGGCCGCCGTCTATCCGGAGCCGTTCGATCCGGAGTTTCATCCTTACCTGGATGTGACGCGCTTGTTCCGGGAATGCTCACTGCCGGTTCCGGAAGTTTACGCAGTCGAAGGCCGATCCGGGATCATTGTGCAGGAAGACCTCGGGGATGATCAGTTATGCCGTGTTTTTGAAACCGTCACCGAAGATGAACGCGAAGCTTATCTGGATCAGGCAATCGGACTGATCGCTCGCATTCAAGGAGCAACTGAAGTCGCAATCACGCGCCAGTCGATTTCCAGCCGCCTGGCTTTTGATGAAGTGAAACTGTCGTGGGAACTTCGCTTCTTCATGGACCACTATTTCGGCAGTCTGCGCCGGGAAGAGTTGCGACATGCGGAAGCTGCGGAATTAAAGGCCGAGCTAAACGATATTTCCGTGGAACTGGCGGCGCGCCCGCGTGTTTTGTGCCATCGCGATTATCACTCGGCGAACCTGCTGATTGATAAGCAAGGCCACTTGCGCATAGTCGACCATCAGGATGCGCGCATGGGCCCGGCCAGTTACGATCTGGTGTCGCTAGTTTTGGATCGCCAACCGAAGCCGCCGTCGCTGGCCGACTTGCGGGCCCACCGGCTGTATTTGATCGAAGAGCGACGCCGCTGTGGCTTGCCGTCGCTGGATCCGGATGAGTTTAGCCGTGAATTTCGCTTGATGACGGTGCAACGCGGGTTGAAGGCAATTGGAACGTTTTCGTATCAGACGGCGGTAAGCGGCCGGGGCGAATTCTACGAGAGTTTTATTCAACCGACTTTGCAAACTGTGTTGCTCGCGGCGCAGTGGCTGGAACGCTTTCCGGTACTGCGACGAGTAATCACCGAACGGCTCACATAGTTAACTTTAGAATCGAGTACCGTGGAAACAGGTGTACAGAGTTCAAACTTTAGTTTGTTGATCCGCGAGCGGCGCAACTGAAGCTTGCAATCTAAAGCCTGGGTCGCGGGTTGAGTTTTAGCCATTAATTTTTCAGATCGAGCGAATACTTAGAACCAATGCAGCAAACCTACATTTCAGATCTATCCAAACATGCGGACCAGGAAGTTGTACTTCAGGGCTGGCTCTATAACCTTCGTTCCAGCGGCAAGATTCTCTTTCCCCAGTTGCGCGACGGCACCGGCATCGTGCAATGCGTAGTTTTGAAGAATTCCGTAACGCCGGAGGTTTGGGAATCGCTCAAGGCGATGGGCCAGGAGTCAGCCTTCACAGTCCGCGGCAAAGTCCGTGAGGACGCGCGGGCGCCGGGTGGATATGAAGTAGACGTGCTGGAAGCGACGGTCCTGCAGAACGCGCAGGATTATCCCATCTCCCTCAAAGAGCATGGGACCGAATTCCTGATGGACCACCGGCATTTGTGGCTGCGTTCGAAACGACAGCACGCAATTTTGAAAGTGCGGCACACGGTGGTGAAAGCGGTGCGCGATTTTTTGGACCAGGACGGGTTCACGCTTTGCGATGCTCCGATTTTTACGCCCGCAGCCTGCGAAGGCACAACGACGCTTTTTGAAGTGGACTACTTCGACGGCCAGAAGGCTTACCTGACGCAATCGGGACAACTCTATAACGAAGCTACTGCGGCCGCGTTCGGTAAAGTCTATTGCTTTGGGCCGACCTTTCGCGCGGAGAAGTCAAAAACCCGCCGCCACTTGACGGAGTTCTGGATGGTGGAACCGGAGATGGCCTTCGCCACGCTGGATGACGTATTAAAACTGGCAGAACGGTTTCTTTCTTACATCGCGGACCGGGTGTTGACGCAACGGGCGGAAGAGCTGAAAACCCTGGAGCGCGATGTGAAGAAATTGGAGGCCATCGTGCCGCCGTTTCCGCGTTTACATTACGACGACGCGGTGAAGCTGCTGCACGCGGGTCATGATGCCGGTGAGATGGAAACGCGATTTGAATGGGGCGGCGACTTTGGCGCGCCGGATGAGAGCTATCTCTCGAGCAAGTACGATAAACCGTTGATGGTCCATCATTACCCGGCAGCGGTTAAGGCTTTTTACATGGCTCGCGATCCGGAGCGCGATGACCTGGCACTGGGCGTTGATGTGCTGGCGCCGGAAGGTTATGGCGAAGTCATCGGGGGCGGAGAGCGGGCCACCTCGCTCGAGTTTCTCGAAGCTCAGATCGCCGCGCATGAACTGCCCAAAGAAGCGTTCGAATGGTACCTGGACCTGCGCCGTTACGGGAGCGTTCCGCACGCGGGCTTTGGCATGGGTATCGAGCGCTGCACTGCATGGATGTGTGGCATCGAGCATGTGCGCGAGACAATTCCATTCCCGCGAATGCTCTATCGTATTCGTCCCTAACAACATCAGATGCATGAACCATTCTCCCGATATCAGGATTGGCAACTGAGAGGAGCATTCGATCGTGAGCTCGACTGATGAGCGGCTGCGGGTGGAGTTCAATGACTGGGCCCGCGCCGGACGTGGCGAAAGTATGGAGCGGGGCCACCGGCCCACTGGTGAGCAGGCGATCGAGCGGATGCAAGTGCCGCCGGCAGCGCAAGTGCTTGATCTCGGCTGCGGCTCAGGCTGGGCCACCAGGTTGCTAGCCGCGAGGGCGAGCGAGGGCTTGGTTAGGGGCGTTGATATCTCAGATGAAATGATTGCGTTGGCCCGGAAGAGCTCGCAGGAAATTCCGAACACTGAGTTTCACGTCGCCGGGGCTGATCGTTTACCGTTTCCCGATCGCACGTTCACGCATGCTTTCTCAATGGAGTCGCTGTACTACTACGACGACATGCAGGCCGCATTACGCGAAGTGGCGCGTGTGCTTGATGGCGGCGGTCTGTTTGCCGCCGTCATGGATCTGTATGCTGAAAACGTTCCTTCGCATCAGTGGATTGAGCAACTCAAAGTCCCGGTCCACCTATTGAGCATTGCCGAATACCACGCCCTCTTTCGCGAAGCGGGTTTCACGGACGTGCGCAATGAGCGGCTGCGCGATCCCACGCCAGTGCCGGAAGATTACAGTGGCGGCTCATTCAAGAGCCGGGACGATTACCTGGAATACCGCGCCGCAGGATCGCTGTTGATGATGGGAAGCGTCGAGCGGTAGTTCCGACGGGATCATCGCCGGCATTAGTTTTTGACTGACTCAGCGACTCTTATGTCCCATACGCAGGAACGGATTGTCACTATCTTTGGCGGCGCAAAGTGCGTTGCTACGGATCCGGAATATGGTCAGGCTCGTCGCGCCGGCGAGTTGCTGGCGGCCGCCGGTTACACTATCTGCACTGGCGGGTACCTGGGTGTGATGGAAGCCGCGAGCCAGGGCGCATCCGAACAAGGGGGCCGCGTGCTTGGTATCGTGATGAACCAGTTTAAGGCAGAGCCCAATCGGTTTCTGACCGACAAAGTAGCCACGCCGCATTTTTATGAACGCCTGCAGCGTCTGATCACGCGATCAGTAGGTTTCATTGCGATCCGTGGCGGCATGGGCACGGTAACTGAGCTTTCACTGGTTTGGAATAAGATCCAAACCGGTGTGATTGGACCGCGGCCTTTAGTGCTCCTCGGCGATTGCTGGCCGCCAATTGTGCGCGCCTGGCAAGAGCATCTCGCGGTTAGCGATAAAGATGTGGCGGCGTTGGATTTCGCCGGCACGGCCGAAGAAGCGTTCGCAATCATCGAGGAAAAATCAAAAGGAGTGATTCTATGAACTGTCCAACTTGCGGAGCAGGCATGGGGGAGGGCGCCACTTTCTGTGGCGCCTGCGGCAATCGCATCAGCGCGAACCAGGCACCTCCTCCATCTGCGCCAAGCTCCGGCATCAAGATCGACGCTGACGGACTCGGACAGGGGCGCGGCTATACGTATGAGATTCTGCATCAGCCTTCATTCTCACTGGCGGTCCTTCAGCTTCAATCCGAACAATCAATTCAGGCAGAAGCGGGCGCAATGGTTTCAATGTCGGCGAATGTCGAGTTGCAATCGCAGATGAAGGGTGGGTTGTTCGGGGCCATCAAGCGAGCGGCGGGAGGGGAATCAGCATTCATTTCTACTTTCACGGCCCGCGGTGGACCAGGCGAGGTCACCCTGGCGCCGGGTGCGCCCGGTGATGTAGCGGCAATTGAGATGACGAACCAGTCCTTCTTCGTGCAATCGAGTTCGTACCTGGCGGGAGACGCCGGCCTGACCGTCGATACAAAATGGGGCGGGGCCAAAACATTCTTCTCCGGCGAAGGTCTGTTTGTACTGTTGGTCCAGGGACAAGGCCTGTTGCTGGTCTCATCGTTTGGCGCAATTCATCGCAAACGTTTGGCGGCGGGCGAGCGCTATGTAGTGGACACGGGGCATCTGGTCGCCTGGGAAGGCACCACCCAGTACACTTTGCGGAAGGCTGCCGCTGGCTTTTTTCGCAGCATGATGAGCGGTGAGGGAATCGTTGCGGAGTTCACCGGCCCGGGCGAACTCTTAATCCAAACTCGCAACCTTGCGGCATTCGCTGGGCTGATGAAGCCTTTCTTTCCCACTCAGTCCGGCGGCGGCAGTGGATTCAACATTAATCTTGGCGGCTAAGTAAGACAGGGCATCCTGCCGGTCTGGTTTTCATCAGGACAGACAAGAATGTCTGTCCTACTGGATGTCGCTTCTGATAGAAGGACTACGTGAGCGATACTCTCGTCGAGCAACCAAAAACTGAAGCTGAGATCGGCCCGGCCGGCAACGGAAAACGTGTCAGCATTCTCGGAGTGCCGCTTGGTTACGGCGCGAGTATGGCCGGCGTGGATATTGGACCGGCCGCATTACGCGTCGCGCGCTTACCGGAACGAATCGCTGCTCTGGGATACGAAGTTGAGGATCGCGGCGATCTTCATCTGACGCGTCCTCGCGCACATCCGAAGCCTGACGACAAACTTAAATACCTCGCCGAAATTACCGAGGCTTGCACCGAACTGGCTAGCCACACGAGCGTGATGCTCCACGCCGGGGACCTGCCAATCGTCATGGGTGGCGACCACTCCATTGCGATCGGTACGGGCTCAGGAGCGGCGACGTATTTCCGCGAACAGAATCAGAGCTTTGGCCTGATTTGGTTCGATGCCCATGCCGACATGAATACTCCGGAGAGTTCGCCTTCCGGAAATATTCATGGAATGCCGTTGGCGGTACTCCTCGGCTACGGAGCGGAAGCGTTGACTAACATAAATGGATTTGCTCCCAAGCTCGATCCTCGATTGTGTGCGCATGTGGGTGCGCGCGAAATCGATCCCGGAGAGCGGGCCCTCATTCGAGAACTGGGTGTGCGGGTATTCACCATGCGCGAGATCGACGAGCGAGGGCTTAGCGCTTGCATGAATGACGCGCTCGCGATCGCCGGGCGCGGAACCGGCGGCTATTATGTGACGTTTGATGTCGACGCCCTTGATCCCGGTGATGCGCCCGGTTCGGGAACGTTAGTGCGGGGCGGTTTGAGCTATCGTGAAGCCCATCTCGCCATGGAGAAAATCGCGGAAGCTGGCGGCATGCGTCTGCTGGAAATTGTGGAGATCAATACAGCGCTCGACGTCAACAATCGCACGGCCGAGTTGGGAGTGGAGCTGATTCTGTCCGCGCTGGGTAAGACTATTTTGTGAAAAGGCGTAACGCAAACTGTTAGTTCGCGTAGTTTCGATACGACGGGAACGAATCATATGATCGCAATCGCAAACTAACAGTTTGCGCTACAGGGAGTAACAAGGTTGGTAAAGAAATTGCGAGTTGGCGTTATCTTCGGAGGCCGTTCCGGCGAGCACGAAGTTTCGGTGAGGTCTGCGGGCGCTGTAATCGAAGCGATCGACCGTCGTAAGTACGAAGTGGTGCCGATTGCAATCACGAAAGCCGGCAAGTGGTTACCGCCGGCGGTTGCGTCGTCGATGCTGCCGGAGTCATGCCAGCGATTTTTATCGCGTGCGGCCCTGACCGGATCCAGGGAAGATGTTGCGCTCGTCGGTGATCCTTCGCGCAGTGGCTTGCTCTCACTCGACAGTATGGGAGGCAGCGTGCCGCCCCAGCCCCTCGATGTGATTTTTCCGGTTCTCCATGGGCCGTATGGCGAAGATGGTACCCTTCAAGGTTTACTCGAGATGGCGGCCATTCCGTTTGTGGGATGCGGCACTCTGGCATCGGCCTGCGGCATGGACAAGGTCGCGATGAAGGCGCTGTTCCGCGATGCGGGCTTGCCGTTGTGCAAATATACCTGGCTCCTCCGATCTGAGTGGGAAGAAAACCCGGCGCAGGTCGTACGTCGCATCGCGCGCGAAATCGGGTTTCCCTGTTTCGTCAAACCGGCCAATTTGGGTTCGTCGGTAGGTATTTCAAAAGCCGCCGACAAGCAATCATTGGAACAAGCCCTGTCGCTGGCCGCTCGCTACGATCGTAAGTTGATAGTTGAAGAGGGAATTGCCGCGCGGGAGATCGAATGCGCTGTGATGGGAAATGACGATCCGCAGGCCAGTTTGCCCGGGGAATACCTCGTGCGAGAAAAGGCCGCGGAGTTTCTCGACTACACCGAAAAATACGCCAGCACGGGAAACGTTGAGTTCGTCGTGCCGGCGCCGGTATCGAAAAGTGTGACAGCGCGAATTCAACAGATGGCGGTGAAAGCATTTCAGGCCATCGACGGCGCCGGATTGGCTCGGGTAGATTTCTTTTTGGAACGGGCTGGGGGAAAGTTACTTGTGAATGAGATAAACACGCTGCCCGGCCTCACCGACGTATCGGGCTTTCCCAAAATGTGGGCCGCTTCGGGCGTGTCATTCCCGGATGTTTTGGAGCGGCTAATCCAGCTGGCGCTGGAACGGCACCACGACCGATCACGCAACGTAACGGAAAGATAAGTAGGACAGGCATTCCTGCCTGTCCATTCATTCTCACAAAAGATCCATCGTTTAGCGGCGGGCGACCGCCTGCGGTCTTCCGACTTCAAAGTCACGCTGGCGGGCGGTAGCCCGTCGCTAAACCGGTTTCTTGAGAAGAACAAGGAAGAAGAGTTTTTGGATTCAGATATGGACAGGCAGGAATGCCTGTCCTACTTGGGGGCGCGGTAACCTTTGCGCGTGCGCACTGTCAGTCCCGGACGGGAAACCTTCACGTCAATCGCCCGCCACTTGCCGTCACGAGTTTTATTCGAAGGGCGGTAAGCAATGGTGTACTGGTGTCCGAGTTCGGCCAGCACCGTCGCAAACGAATCGCGCAGCGCCTGTCCGCCGGGACTGGGAATATATAGCCCACCACTTTTCTCAGCAAAACTCTGCAGGATTCCGGCGCCATGGAAATCGCGCTGGCCTTCGGTTGACGACAGGTTCACGGTATAAATTGTGGCTCCTGCGGCCAGCGCCTTTTCCAGAGCCTTATTGGCCGACGCGCTACTGCCTTCCTCGACACCATCTGACAAAACGACGACCGCGCGCCGTTTCTCGGGCCGCTGTGCCAGGTCATCGGCGGCGCGGGCAATTGCATCGTTTAGAACGGTGCGCCTTCCGGGGCTTACACTGAACGCGCTCGGAGTCAGGTCCCGGCTGGAGGTGAAATCCTGCAACCGCTCGATCTTGGCATCAAACCGGTAGACCGCCGCCACGTCTTCGTTGCGCAAGCCGTCCAGAAATCTTATCGCCGCGGATCGGCCCAACGAGAGGCGTTTCTCCATGCTGCTCGAAGTATCGAGTAAGACTGCCGCAGCGAACGCTGTTTCTTCGGCACCAAACGAAAAGAGAGTTTGAGCCTCGCCGTTCTCGCTAACTGTAAAATCTGATCGTTTTAGCCGGCTGACGAATTGGCCCTGGCTGTCGACGACTGTGACGTTGAGCAATACGAGGTCGGAGCTAATGCGGATGACATCGTCGTCCTGGTCCTGGGCCCTTACCGGCGGAGTCGCTGGCAGGAACGCCAGCCCAAGGATGCTGAACGAGAGAAACAGAAAGGCAAGTGGAATGTTTGGAAGCTGGGGACGGCTGCGGGTTGTTACGAGTCGGGCTTGGGGCATTATTTCGGGTTTACCGGATGAATCGCCGCGCGTATTGCAAAATCTCGAGTATCTGATTGGCCCGGTCAATCACACAGGTCGAAACCACCTGGCGCGGAGTCTTCTCAACTTCTTTCCGCATCTCTTCGGATGCATCGGCCAAACGGCTAAACGCGGACTCCAAATCCAGCGGAATCCGATCGAGTGTCACCTCGCTGTCAGACCCGCCGGCCTCGCTGCGCACGCGCCGCGTGAGCTTCTCCAGCTTCTCGAGTTTTTTCTTGTCGTCGGAACCCAGCGCTGGCTTCGCGGAACCATTCTTCAGTTCAGAGCTAAGGCGCGCTACTTCGCGCGCGCGTTCCACGGTTTCCTTATGTTCCTTCTCCGCCATCTTCACCAACCGGCGCGCGTGCATCTCCTCGCCCGGCGCGCTTTCAAACACGTTCTTCGAATCGGGGCTCGACTTTTCGGCACTCACTATGTCCGGGACAGGTGGCCGCGAGGTTTGGCTGAGGGCCGAAACCGCAAAAAGGGTCGTCAGGAGGGCGATCAAAAAGAGGCGAGCTAACATGTTGATTCTCAGCAGAGCCTGGTCAGCCGATTTAACTATTCGCAGTACCAATTGAAACCGCATACTAACGGAAAGCCCATCGGGGCTCAAGCATGTACTTGTTGTGACGGAACGCGGGCGACTTTGGTTGGCCGCGTCGCTGCGAGTATTTGCGAATTCTTTTTGATTTGGGTCGGGCCATGGCTTGATACTGCCGACTCAGATGCAGTCAGAACCGCCTGCGGTAGCGGGCGGGCCCCGCGATTGAGGACAGCGGATTTCGAATTACAGAAGTTAGCCCGACGCTCTTCATGGCCCGCTCGCTACCGCAGTCGGCTCTGACAGGGCGCCGGTAATGGAGATCAGGGTTCCGGCCCAGGAATTCATCGTTAAGGTAATAAATGAGTTTCGTCAGACGCCGACACAGCTTAGGCTTCACTTGATGCGGGGGTGATGCGACTGCCTGAGTCCAGGCTGGTGATCATCGTTAGGGAACGCGGCTCGGCTTGTCCGGGGTGTTTAAAAACTCTTCGCCGCGAGGCCGGGGGCGACCCACCACGATCGTCTTGCCTTCCGGAGTCTTCATCGGCGGGCGTTCGGCGCCGGGAAGTTGCTTGAACGGGATTTGCGCCTGGAGACCGTCGCCCTTGAGCCCGGCGACGTTGGCCAAACTGTATTCTTTCGCCGTGACTTGGATCGCGTAGCGCCCTTGTTCACCCGGTCCGAGGTCTCTCGGCTCCAACGCGACGACTTTGATTTCCTTAGCGTCGCCCTTGCGCTTGAACAGGTTGATTTCGACCGCCACGTCCGATAGACGTTCGTTGGATATGTTCTGCACCGTTCCGCCGATGATGATTTGACCGCCTTGCGGCATGGCTTCGTCCACAAAAATCTGCGCCTTCGGCGGTAAGACGACCTTCGCCGGCTTCGCCTCGGCGAGGGATTGGGCGGCGGTTTCTTTTGCGTGACGATTGCGTAGATAGATGTAGCCGCCGAACACGGATGCCGTTAACAGGAGGGCAAGGAGAATGCCCACGGCGATCCTTGATCGCGTGCTGGCTTCGCTCTCTTCGCTAATGTTTGCCGAATCGTCGAGCAAGTTAGGTGTGATCATTGCAAAAACTTCTTACCTTTAAAGGATAACTTGAGGTCACCAGCCTTTAAGGGTTGGGCGAAACCGAATCGTGACCCGGGGGCGGCGCGCCGGTCACACTCTCAATAAGGGCGTTGAGGAATTCCTGCTCGGCAGCGCCGCTGCTTTGAAGCGTTACCCACTCCACTCCGCGAGCGCCATCCGTGCGGCCTTCCACCGTCGCGGTAATCGTGACATTCGAAGCCACGCCATCGATTGGCTGGACGTTTACGGTGATCGTGTAACGGCCGCGCGTCCAATCGCGACTGTTTAGATCGGGCACATTCGCGACCCGATTCAGTTGCGATCTGGTAACGACTGCTCCCTTGCTGAAGGTGTAGGGCTGGCTGACGATCATGCCTTCTGCCGGCCGGGACGCGGCCTCATCTACAATCATCTTGCGATCACGCATGACATCAGCGGCCGCCTTAATAATCGCATCGCGCCTGCCCATCAGGCGATAGGGATTCGGAATAAGGGGCACAACGGGTGAGCGGCCGCGACCGAAGTCCATGCCGCGGCCGGCTCCTGTGTCTTGTTTGGTGCCGTTGGAGGCGGGCGCGGTGCTGCTCCCGGCATCGCGGATTTTTTCGTTTTGCTTGTCGACACCCTTGCCCTGTGCCTGCGCAACTGCCACGGCCATCAGCAAGAGGAACACTACCTGGATGCATTGTTTCATTGCGGTAATCCTGCGAGCAAACCTTGATTGCGAACCGGAGACGCTCGCAGCATAAATCACAACCGTTCGCCGCACAAGCGCCGCGATATCTGATTGCGGAATTCGGAATTCGGATTGCGGATTGCGGATTCAAAGTCTGAGGATTGAGGACTTGAAAGTCTGAGCTTTTGCGGATGCAAAGGGTTACTGCGACGAGGCCTTTCTGCGCGGCCCCGGATTCCGCAATCCGCAACGTGCTATCAGCAATCGTTAGCGTGGGTTTTCGCGTTCCCATTTGCGCAACGCTTCAACGCCGCGCTGGAAATCAACATCTTTAGAATAGAAATTGTGCGCGCCATCGTCTCGCGCCGGTTCGCGAACGTAGTACAGGTAGTCGGTGACGGCGGGATTCAGCGCGGCGGAGAGGGAACTCGCGCCCGGCGAAGCGATCGGTCCAGGTGGCAGACCGCTGATAAGTCGGGTGTTGTATGGCGACCGCCGGTCAACGTCGCTCTTGTAAACTCTGCCGTCGTCGCGCCACTTGCCGGCGAGTTTCGACGCGTAAATGATCGTCGAGTCCACGCCCAGCGGTATTTGCTTCTGTATCCGGTTGTAAATCACGGACGCAATCAACGGCCGATCCTGATCAAGCTTGGCTTCGGTTTCAATCAGTGATGCGATCGTCACAATCTGGCGCGGAGTTAAATTGAGCGCCCGTGCTTTTTCGTTGGAGGCGGGACCCCACTCTTGCCGGAAGCGGCTAACCATTGCGGCAATCATAGCGGGGGCTTTCGTGTCGGCAGGGAAGCTATACGTTGCCGGGAAAAGATATCCCTCCAGATTTTTTGCCGTCGGATCGAGATCGCGTATCCCTTCAGTGTTGTCCATCAATGCCAGCGCCGCCTCGCTGTCCACGCCTAACTCCGGAATGTGTGCGAGGGCAGCGGCGATGTCCCACCTCGTCCACCCTTCGATTACGGTGAAACGACTGAGTCGCTGTTCGCCTTCCTGCAATTTTTTCAGCACCCCGAGAGGAGAAATCGGCGTCGGAAAACGATACTCTCCGGCACGCAGCCTGGGGCCGGCGCCCGTAAGCTTGATGTAAAGCAGGAGCGGCCATTGGCGTCGCAGCACACCATCCGCGGCCAATCGCTTCGCCATTGCCTCGGGCGAAGACTTGCGCGGAATCACTATGTAATCGCCGGCGTGTGAATGGGAGATGGGTGTATGCAGATCCTTGTAAATCCACAGAGCGAGCCCGCCGCCGATAAGCAGCAGCACGGCCAGAAGGGCCAGGCTAATTCGGATAATCGTCTTTTTCTTATTCGGCAAAGCTTGGCCAATCTTCTAAGGCTGTTGTCTTCGGCTGCTGATGAAGTCCTCAAGGATGATTAACGCCGCCTCGCTATCCAACCGCGCCTCGATTTCTTCCTCGTCACTTCCCATGGCCTGGAGTTTCTGGCGCGCCGCAAACGTTGTTAACTTTTCATCCTGCAGAACTACCGGAACGCCCAAAGATAAACGAAATTTTTCCGCGACGCGCCGCATTTCGCCCGCCGCGGAGCCCTCAGTATTATCCAGCTTCAACGGCAAACCAATTACCAGTGTTCGTGCGTCATAGTGGCGAATGATTTCGGCAACCTCCCGCAAGAGGTGTTTCCAACTTGATCGTTGAATTGGCTGGAGCGGAGTGATGCTGATGTTCAGCTCATCCGAAATCGCTATCCCGACTCGCTTATCGCCGATATCCAGAGCCAGGCAGCGACCGGATAAACTCAGGCTGCAATCATCGTCAGAATGTTGGTTGATTGTTTCAGGCAAGTTGGTTCGCTAAGCGCGCGGAGTATAGGAACTGAATCTGGCGGTGTCAACAGTCTGAGCAAGGACTGCTTGCGCCAGTTTTGCACCACCTGTATGATACCGAACGCGATTCTCCCTTATTAAAGCGCAACTTAACCACTATGATTTCGAGGTTAACCTAATGACATTTCGCAGCAAGTTTACGCTGGTTGTTCTGTCCGCCACGCTGGCCCTGTACACCGTAATCGGCGGATGGATTTCTACTCGCGCGCAACAGCCGGCAACCGATCCGGGAGCGCAACTACGAATCTTCGCAACCGTGCTGCAGCATATTCAGGACGACTATGTTGACGAACCCAACATGGAAAAGGTTCGCGCCGGAGCGCTCCGCGGTCTGGGCTATGGACTGGATCCGTATTCGACATATCTGACTCCGGAGCAGGTCAAAGAGTTTCGCAACTCCAACGGCAACACCCAGGTTGGTATCGGCGCCGAACTTTCCCAGGTTGCCTCTTACCTGTACGTCATTGCCCCGGTGAAAGGTTCGCCCGCAGATCAAGCAGGCGTGCGCGCCGGCGACATTATTGAATACATCGATGGCCGCGCAACTCGTGACATATCGCTTTACGACGGCCGGCAACTGCTGAGCGGGGCGTCCGGATCTGAAGTTAAACTCCGCATCCTGCGGGCCAACGCACGTCCGATGACGTTGACGGTGCGCCGCGGCGCGTTCAAAGCGCCGGCCGCCGAAGCCCGGATGGAGCCAGGCCGCATCGGCATCCTGCGCATCAACAGTTTGGAAAACGGCGAAGCTGCTGATGCGCGCGCCCGCCTCCAGGAGTTGCAGAAACAGGGAGCGCAGAAGATCGTGCTCGATCTGCGCAGCGTGGCCGGTGGATCGTTAACCGAAGGTGTTGCGGTGGCAAACCTGTTCATCAAGGACGGCGCGTTGGCGCAACAGATCGGACGCGAGAGCCGCGTACTGAAAAACTTCACCGCC
This sequence comes from Blastocatellia bacterium, assembly GCA_034665305.1. Taxonomy (GTDB): domain Bacteria; phylum Acidobacteriota; class Blastocatellia; order Pyrinomonadales; family Pyrinomonadaceae; genus DASXRU01. Next base: position 486,814 of record JAXDFZ010000024.1, read on the forward strand.
GATCCAAAGAACGCAATCTTCAACGGTCCCGTTAGTGCGCTGATCGATAACGGCACTGCGGGCGCCGCGGAAATAGTGGCGGCGGCCTTCCTTGAACGCAAGCGCGGCGACGTTGTGGGTGAGAAGAGTTTTGGTGCCGGAGCCGAGCAGGAATTGTTCACCCTACCCCATGGCGACGGCTTCCTGCTGACGACGACGAAATGGGCCTCGGCAACCGGCAAAGTATTTCTCGGAGAAGATCGCTCGCATTCCGGCGTCACTCCGTCGGTGGAGGTTAAGCGGCCCGAAGTTGTAGTTGACCCGGACGACCTAACCGGCAATGACGATGATGCTGTTCAGAAACCAACCGCGCCGACTGAAAAGAACACAGTCGAGCCGGATGCGGCCGCCAAGCCGACAGCAGAAGACCTGCAGTTGAAGAAAGCGATCGAACTGTTGCGAGAGAAGCCCGCGCAGTAAACGAGTCACTTTCGAACGTGCAAACAAGGGCCGGATAGAAGTTTCTATCCGGCCTTTTTCTGTTGGAAGAGCCCGCATAGCGGACGGACATATCCGTCGCCCACGGCGCCAGCCGTGGGGTGGGGACCCAATTCGTCATTAAACTCGCAATGCGGGCGACTTAGTTGGCTTCGCAGAAACAATGTCGCCCTTGCGGGGCTAACGACTCGTTGGTTGACGTAAACCCACAGCTCGCGCTGTGGGCTACGGATATCTTCGCCCGGATCGTGGGTTTGTTGATCGCAGCATCCCGGCTTGCCTCTACAGCCACTAACGTCTTTACTCGCGGATCCAACGTCTTGGGGGGCCTCAACTTTCAGACTCAGGTTGCTAACTACGAATGATCTGAACCTCGGTGGGCTGTTTGTGGATTAGCGAGCATCCGGCGGTGATCATATGGGATGTTTACGATCACCATATAGGGTATAGCGCAGGCTCTCGCCTACAATCTGCCGCACTCCAATTCTTGTAATTTTCTTGCAACCACCTCGATATCCCCGAAGTACAAGGGAATTTTCGTGCTTTCTGTTCAAGGACCTAGAGGCAAGGGTGATTAGTCGCTCAAAGGAATGCCTCTTGCTCTCTTCATAACCAGCATTCGTCCAAAGTGATCGATAAAAGGAGATACAGAGCGATGATTATGAAACGAAATTTGATATTACCAGTGGCGTTGGTCGCGGCACTGATTGGCGGGTCGGTTGGTGCACTGGTTGTGCGTAAGCAGGACGCTCCTGCCGAGCCGGCAACTGTAGCCACCGCGAATCCGGCAGTCACGACCCCGGCAACGTATTCTGACGTGTCCACGGCGCCGTCAGGCCAGTACCTTAATACTTCTGCCGATCAGCTGGCGACAAATAACAGTTTGAGGTTTGGCACCGCGCAGGAACAGCTCGCGTATCGTCAGGGTTTCGCGGACGGCTTTCTTGGTTGTCGCGATGGCTCGACCAACAGCAATGGCGTTGCACGCACGAACTATTCGGCTCCCCGCACCGTTGTTTATCGGAACGGGAGCGGGCGCTCAGCGTCAAGCTCGAACTCGCGTCGGGTGTACTACGACTATAACAATCAGCCGCGCGGTCGCAGCTTCTGGCAGAAGCATCGTGACAAACTCACGGTGGCCATGGGCTCGGGCGGTGGCGCGCTGATCGGCGGTTTGATCGGTGGCAAGAAGGGCGCTGGCATCGGAGCCCTGGCGGGCGCGGGTGGTTCAGCTCTCTACACCTACAAGCTGCGCAATCGTACGCGTCGCTACTAAGCACTGACGAGACTTGTGTTGCGTCAATTGCTTAATAGGACCTCGCCATCGCTGGCGGGGGTGATCGTCACTCTGGCGATGTTGGGATGGGCAGTTCCAAGTGGAGCTGCCCATCTTTCGCACGTTCACCCGGCGACGAATTCGCCGGCTTCCCTTACGTCCTCTAGTTCTGCCCACAGGCCGGCGAGCCCGCAACGATCGGTTCGGCCATCCGTCTATTCAGTTCCCAGAGCAGTCTACTTTCGCGAAGTCGCTGGACGCGGTTTGCTGGTCGACGTCTGGATGAATGGGAATGGTCCCTACACGTTTGCCATCGACACGGGCGCCGGCGCCACCATCGTGTCAGCGCGCGTGGCCGGGGCCGCGGGCGTCAACAGCGGCACCGGTCGTTCGCATCGGATCGTAGGATTGTCGGGAGTTTCAAATGCCAGAATCGCAAGTGAGATCAAAGTTCGCAGCCTGGCGATAGGCGATCGGGACAATCTGCTGCCGGCAACGGGAGCGATCCTGACTGCTGATATTTTTCCGACCGGAATTGATGGCGTAATCGATCCCACAGAGAGTTACTCGCCGCTCGGCTATGTGATCGACTTTCCGCGAAGCTCCCTATCGGCTTTTGATCCCGCCCAGGATCCTTTGCGATCAAATAGTCCCCCGATCGACGGCACAGTTGTAAGTTGGGTGCGCGACGCGGGAGGTCGCCGGCCTTACGTGCTGCTCGACGACGGCCGCAAAGCTTTATTGGATACCGGATCGGAATTTGGTCTGGCGTTAAGAGACAACAGTCGTACTGATTACGGCGCGGGAACGTCTTCATCGAATCGATCCGTTCGCGACCTTGGAGGCGGGGCGCTTTCGGCGCGTCGGGTGGCGCCTTTGACAGTGGCCGTAGGCGCTTTGGCTTTGCAAAGAATCCCGACGGATTTGGTTTCCGGATTGAGCCCGACTGCGCCAATACTGTTGGGGCGTGCCGCCCTTCGGCCTTTTCGCTTGAGTTTCGATCCGTTGAACCGTTTGATTGAGATTGCGCCGGGATAAGCCATGATCGCTTCGGCTCCGGCGGCGGAGCCGAGTCTGAGTTCTCATTACTCTTGAGATAAGAATGTCGGCACGGGAGGAGAGATGAATTCTTGGGAAAATCGTCTTCGATCTCAGTAAGTTGCGCCTTGTTACTTAGTTTCTTGATTGGCGCGCATCTTGTCTCAGCCCAAAAGCCGAAGGACAAAACCCGTCCGCGACCGCAGCTAATAAAACGCGAAGCTGCTCCTGCGCCAGAATCCAACCTGCTGACTTCAGCCAACAGCAACGAAGCTGCGCCGGAAGTTTCCGACGACGACGTAGTTCGCGTCGAAACCAACCTCGTGAGTACGCTGTTCACGGCCGTCGACAGCCAGCATCGATTCTTAACCAATCTGCAACAGCAGGATATTCGAGTCCTGGAAAACGGCGTCCCGCAATCGATTTCTGTTTTTCAGCGCGAGTCTGATCTGCCGTTGTCTCTCGCTGTGCTTATCGATGTGAGCAAATCCCAGGAGCGAACGCTGCCCGATGAGCAAAGAGCCGCGAACGAGTTCCTTGCTGCCATCCTGCGGCCGAACAAGGATCAGGCGACCGCGATTTCTTTCAACGGAGCAGCCCTGATGGAGCAGGCGTTAACCGGCAACACCGACAGCCTCAAGGACGCAATCAATCGATTGAAGGTTGAGGTTCCGCCGGATAATCCGGACTGCGATCCCGAAGATATAACGGTGGAAGACGATCCGCGTTGCTGGTCGGGAATCTGGGACGCCGTGTGGGCCAGTACCAATGAAGTCTTATCGCAAACGCCCGAGCGCACGCGGCGGGCAATCATCCTGATGACTGACGGAGATGATACGAGCAGCCTCACCAAGGTGAACGAGGCCATCGATTTCGCAGTCAGAAACAACGTGCTGGTCTATGGCATCGGCATAGGCGATCGCAAGGAGTTCCACATTGACGAGGAATCTCTGCGGAAACTGGCCGAGCGAACCGGCGGTCGCGCATTCTTTCCGCTAAACGAGAGCGACTTGCGCGGCGCCTTCGCGCTCATCGAACAAGAACTAAGGTCGCAGTATCTGATCGCCTACAGCCCGCAAAACAAACTCCGCGACGGCAGTTTCCGGCGGTTGAAGATTGAGGTATTGAATCCCGAACTGCGCAAGCAAAAGCTAAAACTCCTGTACCGGCAGGGCTACTACGCGAAACATCAATAGTAATTCCCAGCACGATTCAAGCTCCTCGGAGTGCGGCGGCCTGACGCCGCACTCCAGGGAGCTGACGCTACTTCGCATGACAAATCCTTTGGCTAGGTTACCGCCAGCTCAAAGTTCTTGAAGTAAACCGCCAGATCGCCCTGCGTTTTACACTTTGCGTGAATGTCGCTGACAATCTCTGCGGCCCTCTCCGGAACATTGTGATAAGCCGCCAGTAGGGTGGCCACGTGCAAGACGTGCTGACGCCGCATCGGCTTGTTGGCCTCCAGGACCAGATCCGAACACCAGTTATCGGGAATTTGCAGCGTCACGGAATTCGCAGTGTCCGTCAGAACGTTTTCAAAAGTAGGCGCGTTCAGAATTCTATTGCCCAATCCCCACTCGCTCTGCGGAATGCCAAACCAGTTGAGCAACGTTGCCAGAAAGGAAGTGTGATCGTAAGGCACGTTCGTTTCGCTGCGAAACACCGTGCCCGGCGTCACCCATGGTGAAATCAAAAGCGTAGGCACGCGCACGCCAAAGCGATCAAAGTTAAACCCGGCCTCCATGCGCCAACCATCTGGCGGCGTCGCGCCCCACGACGGGGGAATGTGATCGTAGTTGCCGCCGTGCTCGTCGGTAGTAATGACGAGCAACATGTTTTGCCAGTAGCTTGATTGATAGCAGGCCGTGACCAGGTTTCTTATCAAATCTTCGCCGTCCACTACGTGACCGGGCGGGTGGTAATCGTTCCCGTACTTCCCAGCTCCCCATTCTTCCAAAGTCCAACCCGGCTCAAGAAAGCTGAAAGCGGGTAACTGGCCGGTGGTCAGATCCGTATAGAATTGATCGATGCTCTGAACCTGGTTGGCTGCTCCCGGAATAGTTTGCAGTTGGGGGAATATTTGCCAGGTAAAGCAAGTCGAAAAACTCAGCCACAAATCCGTGTAATAGATCTTCCAGTCCTGCGCGGTCCCTTTGCCGTTGTCGCTCAACACATTCCAAATCGTTCGTGTGTTAAATGGTTTGGGATATGCGAGATCAGTGTAGTAGTTGTTCACCCAACCCAGGGAAGTGCCGGCCATAGCAAAAGCGCGATTGCAATCGGTCTGCGAGGGGATAGACGCGAACCACATGTCGGACACCGCAAACGCCCCGGCCAGATAATTCAGCACCGGCAATTCAGCGGGAGTGTAAGTGTTCAGTATTCGCAGCGCTTCGTCATCGGTAAGTGTCTGGCTGCGGTAATCCTGCAGGAAGCCGGCCATCGTTGGCGTCTGCAGATGGGGAGGATTGCTGCCGTCCGTGGTACCGAAGAGTTGGTTGTTGACATGCTCATACGTCTCGCCCGGATCGGGATCAGGCGTCCAACATGGGAAATCCCCGGAGACACCTTGCTGGACCGGATAAGAAACTCCGTTCAAAGAATTCGCGAACGTATACCCCGGCTCAGTTAATCCATGGAAAGCCGGCTCACCCTGCTTGAGCGGAGGAATATTCACCGGCAAACCCGCGGGCAGGTTGTTGTTGTCGTAAAGCCAGCCCAGCAAGTTGTCGAAAGATCGATTCTCGATCATCAAGTAGACGATGTTGTTGATTTGAGGCATTGAGGACATGGTTAAGAATCCTTTCTGATTTGAGACGCATCTCGTTAACGTGCCTTCAACAAGTGCTTACCGCTGTGTTTTGATCTGTGAGCCGTTTTCAACGGTTTGCCGTCAAGAACCATCAAAACGCTTGGTGTCCAATAGGGACCCTGAACTTCAAAAGTCACTTCGGATCTGCTCGGCTGAGATTACTCGTGAGGCCAGAAGGCGCACATCGTCGTAACCGTACTTTCCTTTAATGCTTTCGACTTCTCGAATCAAAGGGACGATTTCATCCTCACGACGAACAATCAGATACTTGATGTCATTGGGTTCAAACTCTATCCGAGAGGCTTTCGCCAGCTTATTATTGGCTTGTCTTCGTTGTTCCTCGTCCAGAAACTGATCTTTCGATATTCCCCACCTTGTCGGGTCTCCTTTTTCTAACTGGGGAACGAACCGCCATTCGCGCTCATTATAGAAACGCAGATTTGAAATCACCCGCCCCTCGCGCCAAAGGTCGCCTTCATACGGCTTTACGAAAGAGAGAAGATCGTAAAAATCAGACGACCATGCGGAGCCTGACCCTTCTGAAGACTCGTCGGCGTCGGTTCGGTGGAGCATGACCTCGAGTTTCAATGTCAAAATCGACCTAGGGTAAGCGTAGAGCACCGGGGCAATGCCATTTCGCTTGCCCCATTCTTTTGTAAGACCGATTCCGTAATCGCCATAGACGGACAAGTGGAAGCCAGTTTGTGAGAGGGGCAAATCACAAAAGCAAACCATTGGCACTGCCCACTCATAGATCTGTTGCTCGGATTCAGATCCTGACAATAAATCGAAACTTTCGAGACAAAATCTCGGACGAAACTCGTTCTTTAGGATGTTAAGAAGGTTCCCCAAACTGGCAGTGAAATGAAACAATGAATTCGCGCTGAGCGCTGGGGTTGAGGGTGAGATCATGTGAACCTCCTGAGACTTCGCTCACAACGGAATGTTTCCGTGTTTCTTCGGCGGATTCGTATCGCGCTTGTTTTCTAAGAGTGAGAGCGCGCGAATTAACTTTGGCCGCGTCTGTGCCGGTTCGATTACTTCGTCGATGAAGCCGCGTTCGGCGGCGACGTAGGGGCTGGCAAACTTTTCTTCCAACTCATTGATGCGGGCGCGACGCGCGGTTTCTTTGTCGGCCGCCTCGGCGATTTCGCGGCGATAGAGAACGCCCACCGCGCCTTCCGCTCCCATCACGGCGATCTCAGCCGTGGGCCAGGCGAAGTTGATGTCGGTGCGAATGTGCTTCGAAGCCATCACACAGTACGCCCCGCCGTAGGCCTTGCGGGTAATGACGGTAATTTTTGGCACAGTCGCTTCGGCGAATGCGTAAAGCAGTTTCGCGCCATGCTTAATGATGCCGCCGTGCTCCTGTGATACGCCGGGCAAAAAGCCGGGAACGTCTTCGAACACGACGAGGGGGATGTTGAAGCAGTCGCAGAAGCGTACGAAGCGCGCGCCCTTTACCGAAGCATCGATATCCAGCACGCCGGCGAGAAACGCCGGCTGATTCGCTACGATTCCGACCGGACGCCCACCCAGCCGCGCAAATCCAATCACGATGTTCGGCGCATAGTCGCGTTGCACTTCAAAAAAGTATTCATCGTCAACGATTAGATCAATCACCGCGCGCATGTCGTAGGGCTGATTCGACGCCTCCGGAACGATCGAGTTCAACTTCTCATCAGCGCGATCGGCCGGATCAGTTGCGACTACGCGCGGCGCGTCCTCCATGTTGTTCGCCGGCACGAACGAGAGCAGTTCGCGCACCATGCGTAACGCGTGTTCGTCTGAATCGGCGGCAAAATGCGCGACGCCGGAAACGCGATTGTGGGTCGCAGCACCGCCGAGATCTTCCTTCGTCACAGCTTCATGCGTTACCGCCTTAATCACATCGGGGCCGGTGATGAACATGTAGGAAGTGTCCTTCACCATGATGTTGAAGTCAGTAATGGCCGGGCTGTAAACTGCGCCTCCCGCGCATGGTCCCATGATGCAACTTATTTGTGGCACGACTCCGCTGGCGAGGGTGTTGCGCAAAAAGATGTCGGCGTAACCACCGAGGCTGACAACTCCTTCCTGTATGCGGGCGCCGCCCGAGTCATTCAAACCGACGATCGGCGCGCCAACCTTCATCGCGAGATCCATTACTTTGCAAATCTTTTCGGCGTGCGTTTCGGAGAGCGACCCGCCAAAGACCGTAAAGTCCTGAGCAAAGACAAATACCTTGCGCCCATCGATCAGGCCGTGTCCGGTGATGACTCCGTCGCCGGGGAAGAGTTGGCTATCAAGGCCGAAGTCTCGTGAACGATGGACCACGAGTTTATCGAATTCCTGAAACGTTCCTTCGTCGAGCAGAAAATCGACTCGTTCGCGAGCGGTCAGCTTACCCGCAGCGTGTTGCTTCTCGACGCGCTCCGCTCCGCCTCCGGCCTCCGCGCGTTCCTGGCGCAGCCGCAGCTCCTCGAGTTTTGACGGAGGTTTCGACTCAATCGGTTTCTGTTTTGATGACATAGTGTTTTTGAGAGGCTGGAGACTGGAGGCTAGAGGCTAGGAAAAGAATTTTGATCTTCACTAGCCTCTAGTCTCCAGCCTCTAGCCTCTGCTCTTAAGCTACCATTCTACGGCGCAAGCTTCGCATGGACCATTCGACAAAGATAGCGGCCATCGCCAGCAGATACAATGATTCATATGCGTGCCGCAAGAAAAACCGGCCGGTAATGCACGCGCGCACCAGATCGACTGCGCTGGTGAGCGGTAACAACCAGGCTACGACGCGAAGGGCCGGCGGCAACACGTCAAGCGGAAACCAGGCGCCGCACAACCAAATTGCGCAGAAGAAGACCGCCATGTAGAGGTTGAAGGAATCGATATCATGGACCTTGGCGGTGATGCCGAGCGACAGCGCGGCAATAAAAATGCTTCCCACCACGAGCGGCAGGGGAGACAGCAACGCGTACGCCGACGTTGCCGCGCCAAAAACAGCGAGCACCACCAGGATAACAATGGCGTCGATGAACGCTTTCGTAACGGCCCAGAGGACTTCTGCGAACGCCAGCGATTCAGCATTCACGGGGGTTGCCAGGATCGCGTCGTAAGTCGACTGATAGACCATGCGAAAGTACGAACCGTAAGTAGTTTCAAACAGCGCCCGGCTGAGCACGGTGAACGCGAGCACGCCGGCGCCTACGAACGAGAGGTAAGGCACTCCGGCGACGCGGCCGGCAATCAACGCACCAACTCCCCAACCGAAGGCAAACACGGTGAAGACCGGTTCGATGACGGGCGCGACCATATGCATCTTCCACAATTTGAGATGCACTTCGAGATTGCGCCGCCAGACTGCCAGCGCGTCGCGCAGGTTCACTTGAGAAAGGGCGAGCCCCGCTCGTATGCCGGCGTCGGAGGAGGTTAAGGCGGTAGTGTCAATGGCCATAGAGGGTTTCAGGAAATGCCGGCGAACTGCCGTAATCCAAATCGGATAGGCTGAAAATTAAGACTCTACATTCCTTCAAGCGCCGAAGGCGCGAAATGTAATAGCCTGGGGCCAGCGGCCCAGGGTCCGGTCTAGAACAAACGTGCCAGCATTGAAAGTGCGACATAGTACATTTGGTCATGTGACCATGCGGTCCAATTTCGCGCCTTCAGCGCTCGAGGAATATGCCGACCTCGCTTTCCCAGGCCGTTGGCCTGGGCTATTACATTTCGCGCCGTTGGCGCTTAGAGCGAGCGTCTTAATTGAGAATCTGAAAATGAACGACCCGAAAAAGGGAACTGGCGTTCTTCGATCAAAGTGATCAATTCAGCCAAAGCTGTTCGCGCCTTTGATTGCACTTCTTGCGAATACCCCTGCGTCACGACGTTCGCTTCAAACTCATCGAGATCAATCACGCGATAGGAAAAATCGAGTTCCACCAGCACGTCGATATCCAGATCGACATATGTCAGCACGCTGTCGGCAAGCACTGCCGGCGTTCCGATGTTGCAGTAGAAGCTGCGAAACGTGCCCTCTTTATCAGTAAGACGAAACACATTGTAGCAACGATCCAGCCAGTAGTATTCGACGCTTCTGGTTCCGGACGTTATGCGGCCCATCAGCTGGTGCTCGACCTCGCTCTCGAAAATCCCTTCCAGCACGATCAATGGTCCCCTCTGTTTAATCAGGTCGGCGTGCCAGCGACGATGCTCAGTGCCGTCGTACTTACGGACGATGACCTCTAACCTACTCGGCGCAAGTGTTTCATCCTGCCTCATCGAGTGCGCTCATCGCTATCGCCGACCAGTTGCAGAAACACATCTTCTAAATTTGAGGGGCGAATCATGCGTCGCCGGCCTTCATAAGTGTTCATGATCGCAGTCAACTGTTCCGGACCTTCGGCAAAATACAGGTGCGCGTTGTTGCGAACGATGGCATTGATGCCATCGGGCGTCGCTTGCAAAGAGAGATCGCCGACATCGCGGACCTCGAGGGCGTAACGCGAAACTTGTGCGCGCACGAGTTGCCGCGGCGAACCGGTTGCGAGAATGCGCCCATGATCAATGACCAACAGGCGCTCGCAGAGTTTCTCTGCTTCTTCCATGTAATGCGTGGAGATGATGATCGTCACGCCACTAATGCGGCGCAGCTCCTCCAGGCGTTGCCAGATTTCCTGGCGCACTTGTGGATCGAGTCCCGTAGTCGGTTCATCCAAAACCAACAGGCCTGGCTCGTGTAACAAAGCGCGCGCGATCATCAGCCGTCGTTTCATACCGCCGGAGAGATGATCAATCTTCGCATCAGCGCGGTCGCTCAAACCAATGAACGCGAGCAGTTCGTGAGCACGCTGGATTGCCCGGGCTTTGGGAATTCGATAATACCCGGCGTAGACAACGAGGTTCCGCAGCACGTTGAGATCGGGATCGAGATTGTTTTCCTGGGGAACGACTCCGATGGCGGCGCGAATCTGCCGCGAATGAGTGCGGACGTCCAGGCCTTCAACCGAAAGTGCACCGGAAGACACCGGCGTGCGACAGGCAATCATGCGCATCGTCGTCGATTTGCCGGCGCCGTTTGGACCCAGCAAACCGAACGTCTCGCCACGTTTGACTTTGAAGTCAATCGCGTCGACCGCCGCCGTTTTGTCGTAGATTTTCGTGAGGGCGCGAGCGGTGACGACGTCGGGGACGTTGTCAGAGGCCAGAGGCTGGAGACTAGAGGTTAGTGAAGAACCCGTATTCAGTGCCGACATCAACCTAGCCTCTAGTCTCTAAGTCTCCAGCCATTAGGCCTTCGCTGCTCGCTTATTCCAGTCAGCCAGAAATTGATCCTGACCCTTGTCGGTGAGCGGGTGGTGCAACATTTGCTCCAAAACTTTATACGGCATGGTGCCAATGTGAGAGCCCATGCGCGCCGCCTCAATCACGTGAATCGGATGGCGCAGGCTGGCGGCCAGCACTTCAGTCTTCCACGAATAGTTGCGATAGATTTCCACGATCTCCGAAAGCAGTTCCAAACCGTTCTGCCCAATATCATCCAGACGACCAAGGAAAGGGCTGATGAAAGATGCCCCGGCCTTTGCCGCGAGGATCGCCTGCGCAGCTGAAAAGCAGAGAGTCACATTCACACTGATGCCTTCGTCATTCAGGATGCGCGTCGCTTCTAATCCCGCCTGCGTCAACGGACATTTGATTACTACGTTGGGCGCAATCTTTACGTACTCGCGGCCCTGGCGCAGCATCTCGTCCTTGTCGGCGGTCGTGACTTCGGCCGAAACGGGGCCGGAAACAATCTTACAAATCTCGGCAATGTGCTGTTTGAAATCGACGTTGCCTTCTTTGCTGATCAGCGTCGGATTGGTGGTTACGCCGTCGGCAAGTCCGAGCGCTGCGGCCTTGCGAATCTCATCCAGATTCGCGGTATCGAGAAAGAACTTCATTGAGAGCCTCCGAGATTTATTGGTGCGGACAATATAAGCGAAACGGAAGAGGATTGACAGCGAGCGGTCGGGCTACTGCCCCGCTTTGACGTCATTTCGGAGCGCGCCTAATCCTTCGACTTCAACTTCGACCAAATCGCCATCGTGTAAGGAGGAGACGCCTGCCGGCGTGCCGGTCGAAATCAAATCGCCCGGATAGAGCGTCATGATGCGAGAGATGTAGCGAATCAAATAATCTACCGGGAACGCCATCGCTGAGGTGCGGCCCTGTTGGCGAACTTCACCATTCACCCTGGTGGTTACTCGCAGGTCGAGGGGATCGATGTCCGTTTCGATAAAAGGACCAACCGGGCAAAACGTATCAAACGATTTCGCGCGCGTGAATTGAACGTCCTTGCGCTGCAGGTCGCGGGCTGTCACATCGTTGACACAGGTGTAGCCCAGCACGTAGCTCAGCGCGTCTTCATCGTCACGAATCTGTCGGGCAGTACGCGCCATGACAATTCCCAATTCGCCCTCGTGCTCAACTTGCGAAGACTGCGCCGGCAAAACAATTGTTTCGCCGGAACCAATGACTGCCGAGGGCGCTTTCAGGAAGAGCAACGGTTCGGGCGGCATAGGGTTTCCCAACTCCGCCGCGTGATCCTTGTAATTGCGGCCTACGCAAACAATTTTTGACGGGGCAACGGGAGCGACAATTTGAACTTCCGTCAGCGCAATTGCGGCGTCCGTGACGGTTGGGGAAAAGTTTGCGAGTGCAACGCTGTCCTTTAGCGGAAGGATTTCATCGTCGACGATTATTCCGTAGTGTCCGTTTGGATGGTTGGAAGTAATGAAGCGGCAGATGCGCATAAACATTTTGTCGGGGCGGCACTCCGTGGCCGCCCCGTTCCTCGCGATTGCGGAGTGTGGATTTCGGATTGCGGATTGAAGAAGAAGAGGCGGATTTCTTCTAATCTGAAATCCGAAAACCCGCAACCCGCAATCGCAAAGGGGGCGGCCACGGAGTGCCGCCCCTACAATTTAACTAGGGAACCGTCTCGGAAACTACTTCTGACGGCGCGCTGACATTTCCGGCGTTATCCACGGCGGTCAGATAATAGTAATACTTCTTACCAGCTTCGACGTTCTCGTCCTGGAACGTGGTCCGCGTCAAAAGCGTCTTCGTCAGTTTTATCCACAGCTCTTTCGCGAGGGCTGCCTCCGTTGATCGGTAAATGTTGTATCCCGCGACGTCGGGTTCGGGATTTGCCGGAAAGAATAGCGACAGCCGGCCCGGCGCTGCGGCAACGGTTATTGACGTGGGCGCCGTCGGTGCGTAAACGTCCAGCGGTGCCAGCTCGATGCTGTTGGAATTGAGACTCTCAACCTGCGCCCCTTCGGTACCCAGCGACACTGAGCGCACAACGTATGTGTAGCGCTCACCGAAATTGAAATTCTTGTCCTGATACTGCGTTCCGGGAATTACCGAAGAGTTTATCGGTGTCTGGCCCGGTTCGGTCTGCGATCCGGTGATCCGATAGATGTTGTAACCGAGAAGATTTACGGGGGTAGAACCGTCGATGTTCGCGGCCGGCGGGCTCCACGAAATTGTGACTGCGCTCTCAGAAAGCTCTTTGCCGGATTTGATAATCGTTGGCGGTAAAGCGATACGAGCAGCGGGTTCAACCAGCAGAAAGTTTGAGAACGCGGCGCGCTGGCCGGAAGCGTTCACGTACCGAACGGCGTAACGCAAACGCGTCGGCTGGCCGGCCAATTCGAGCGTGTCGGTATAAGTAACTTCATCGCCGGCCTTCTGAAGTTGTTCGAAAGTCACTGAGCCGATCAATGTCGAGCGCGCGCCGAATTCCTCTTCAGTCAAAGGCAGCGGCGCAGTCGGCTTCTCCGCCAGGCGATACACGTCGATGCGGCGAATGCTTTGCACGCTGCTGTCTCCGGCGTTACGTCGCAGCGCCGGCCAGCTCAGGATTACCTGGTTTCCTCTCTGCGCGCCGGAAAGCAATTCCGTGCGCTGTGGAATGTGTTCCACCGGTGGCAGCGGCGGTCTGCGTTTGCCGCAGTTCAGTGAGCAGACGGCAGTCAGCAGGAGGCAGGAGGCAAGAAAAACGGCGCGCCCCGTTGCCAATGACGACCGGCGCGCGGGCGCCTGAGGACCGTTATGGTTTGGCTGCCCACCGCCCACTGCCCACTGCCCACTTTTCTTCATAAGATATAACGGCTCAGATCCTGGTCCTTTACTGTCTCGGCCAGCATTTTATCGACGTACGCGGCGTCAATGGTTTGGTCTTTCGGTTCCAGGTCAGGGCCTTCGAAGCTGATTTCGTCGAGCAGCTTCTCCATTATTGTGTGCAGGCGGCGCGCGCCAATATCTTCCGTGTTCTGGTTAACCCGAGCCGCGAAGTTGGCGATCGAATCGATCGCCTCGGCATTGAAATCAAGATTCACGCCTTCCGTTTCCATCAACGCGCGATATTGTTTGATCAGTGCGTTCTTCGGCTCAGTCAGGATGCGTTTGAAGTCTTCGACCGTGAGGGATTCCAACTCCACGCGGATAGGGAAGCGTCCCTGCAGTTCCGGAATCAAGTCCGACGGTTTCGAAACGTGAAACGCGCCGGCGGCGATGAATAGAATGTGATCGGTACGGACCATCCCGTAGCGAGTGTTCACCGTGGTGCCTTCAACGATCGGCAGAATGTCACGCTGCACGCCCTCGCGGGAAACATCCGGACCATGTCCTGACTCACGTCCGGCAATCTTGTCCAACTCGTCGAGGAAAATAATCCCCGAAGACTCCACCCGCTCCAGGGCGGCGCGCGCGACCATGTCCATATCAATCAGGCGCTCTTCTTCTTCCTGCATCAGGTATTCCATTGCTTCGTCGATGCGCATCTTGCGGCGCTTCGAGCGACCCTGGAAGAGATTGCCGAGCATGTCCTTCATGTTGATGCCCATTTCTTCCACGCCCATGGGCCCTGCCAGTTCGATGGTGGGGAAACTCTTTTCGCGGACTTCGATCTCAACCAGGCGGTTCTCGAGTTTCCCGGCGCGCAGTTGCGTGCGCAGCTTTTCGCGGGTGCGGCCAAACTGATCGTCGTCGGAAACCGTAGCCGTACTCACTTCTTTAGTTTCAGGCTCCGCTTCCTCGGAATCAAAATCGAAGTAACTGGGAGAAGACGACTTGGGCGGCGGCAGCAGCAGATCGAGAATGCGCTCTTCGACATTCAACTCCGCCTTGTCGGCAATCTCTTCGATCTTTTCCTGGCGCGTCATCTCGACGGCGATTTCCGTCAGGTCGCGGATCATGCTTTCCACGTCGCGGCCCACGTAACCAACCTCGGTAAACTTGGAGGCTTCGACTTTCATGAAAGGCGAATTCGACATGCGCGCCAGGCGTCTGGCGATTTCAGTTTTACCGACGCCGGTCGAACCAATCATGATTATGTTTTTGGGAATCACATCCGCGGCCAGATCGGGCGGGAGTTTCTGGCGCCGGACGCGGTTACGCAGGGCAATGGCAACCGCGCGTTTGGCGGCCCGCTGGCCGACGACATGCTTGTCCAATTCGGCCACGATCTGACGCGGCGTCATGTCGTCGAGACGGACTTCCTCTTCTGTTTCGCCGGAAAGGTAGATGACCATGGCTAAGAATTACTGATGGGCGTCAGTGACAAGTCAGTGTGAAATTTTCAGCAGAGTTGGCCGCAGTATCACAGCTCTTCGACAACGATGTTGGTATTGCTATAGATACAAATCTCGCCGGCGATGCGCAGCGCGTTATGCGCTATTTCGCGTGCCGGCATCTGTGTATGTTCCATCAGCGCGCGGGCCGCAGCCAACGCATACGAACCGCCGGAACCAATCGCCAACACGCCGTCGTCGGGTGAAATCACATCGCCATTGCCGGAAAGCAGGAACGAACTCTTTTCGTCGGCGACCACCAACAGGGCTTCCAGGTGTCGCAGGACTTTATCGGTGCGCCATTCTTTGCTTAACTCGATCGCCGCGCGCTCCAGATTTCCATGATATTGCTCAATCTTGCCTTCGAACCTGGTAAGCAGCGAAAACGCATCGCCGGTAGCTCCGGCAAACCCCGCCAGGATCCTGTCGTTGTAAAGCCGTCGCACTTTTTTTGCGTTGGCTTTCATCACGGTCTCGCCCAGCGTCACCTGTCCGTCGCCGGCCAGCGCCACGTGACCATCGCGGCGCACCAGCAGGACGGTGGTGCTGCGCACCTTTGGAGAATTATTTTGCGGCATGGACAACACGCACTATAGGAACTCGCGCGAACGTTAGTCAAGCGGGTGTGAGTCTGCGTTGGTACCACTCGACTTTTTCGTCATTGGGTCGTGCGCTTCGAATTAGCAGGGAACTTCGGAAGGCTCAAGGGACACCTGGCCGAAGCACCACGCGATGAGTTCCGCGCGGTCTGAAACCGATTGGCCTTTGGGGCGATTCCACTCTATGGAACTCCCCATCGGTCAAAGTAAAACAATTACCCGCTTGTCTGACAGTAAATGATGTGGATATACTCCGCCCGCGCCGGAACGTCTTTCGCCTGGGGTTGCGACGGTACATCACCGTCTGCTCCCTCGTTGATCTCACGACTGAATCTGTAGCTCAGGAACTTCACACTTCGCCGTGATTTCGAAATTCAGCAACAAGATTTTCCCGGTCCATTGCAGGCTCTGACAAAAGAAGAGCCGGCGGATACTTCTTTCCTGCCGCCCTAATTGTCGCAAACCCGGCTGATGAGGGATCGCCTGCCTGGCCATCGGAAATAATCGTATAGCTTGCTACTAAAGCAACTCTCAATAAGAAGGAGAAACATATGCCCAAGGCTGATGACATTCGATGGTTCAAACAACAATTCCAAGACAAAATCAAAACGGCGGTGCAGGGCACGCCATTTACGGTTGACATGCTGACGGCTATCGCCTGCCAGGAAACCGGATACATCTGGCAGACACTGCGCAAACGTAACCTTAACGCTGCCAGAATTCTGGAATTGTGCGTGGGCGACATCATCGACAGCAAACCAAATGGCAAAGGCCGAAAAGCCTTTCCGAAGAATAAAGCCCTGTTGATCGAGGAAGCGAACGGACCTGAAATGTTTGCCATAGCCCGCCAGGCGTTTGAGGACATGGCGCAGTACATCCAGGGTTATCAGCCTTATGTAAGTAACAAAAACAAATTCTGCCGGGGCTTCGGCGTCTTTCAATATGACTTGCAGCATTTTCTAAAGGACCCGCAGTACTTCCTGCAGAAGCGTTACGCAGACTTTGATGCCTCTTTGGAAAAATGCCTCGTGGAACTCCGTGGCGCCTTGAAAGATTTGGGATTCCAAAATAGGCCGACTCTCACGGATCTGGAATTGGCATATGTCGCGATCGTTTACAATGCCGGTTTTAAGAATTTTAGGGCCAAGAACGGACTGAGGCAGGGGCATGAGGATGATGGTGTTTACTACGGGCAAGCCTTTTTTGATTTTTTGAAACTATCCAAGCAAACTCCCGTGGACGGGCTTGCTGTGACAATCTTGCCAGTGCCCGAGGCAGGTACCGCGCCGCTGCCATTACCTGAGCCCATTGAATCAACTGGGCGGTTGTACAAGGTAGTGGTCCACGAGAACCCACTGCGCTTACGTAGCGAGCCGAGGATTGACAAGAAAAACCCAACCGCTAACGTTATCGCCAGGCTCCCGGACGGTCACATCGTCCAAGCGGTAACAAACAAGAAAGTAAACGACTTCCTTGAGGTAGAAACCAGCCTTTCGGGTGCGCATCTGCGAGGTTTCGCCTTTACTGATTTTCTCAAGCCGGCGCCCGGAGTGGACGCAGTCCCGGTCTTGGTGCCGCAAGCCGAGCCTGCTGCCAGTGGCATTACAGCTGTTATCATGCCGCGCAAAGCGGGGACAGTTACCAGGCGCACCGGCCCTCCCAGTGCACAATCGCTCAATGAGTCAGGCCAACCCGGTAGAAAAGGAACTTCTCCCGCTGAGCTTCGCGATGAACTTGCTGCCATTGGCGATTGGTTGGCTGTGGATAAGAAAGCGCACAAGCGTTATCAGCCGCAGCCCAAGTCGACCTTCTGCAACGTGTATGCGCACGACTACTGTCACCTTGCCGGAGTTTATTTGCCGCGGGTTTGGTGGACGCCCGGAGCCATTGAAAGATTAGCGCAAGGACAAACCGTACCTCCTCATCTGGACGACACCATTGAAGAGATACGTGCAAACGGTTTGTTTCGCTGGTTGCGCGATTTTGGGATGCGATTTGGCTGGAGACAGACCGGGAGCCTAAGCAGTCTACAGTTGGAAGTTAATCAAGGTGCGGTGGGCATCATCGTTGCCCGGCGGAAGGTTGACGGGCTCTCAGGGCACATAGTGGCAGTGGTGCCTGAAATGAATGATCATCGTGCGCGACGGAACAATGCCGGCGACGTTATCGCTCCTTTGCAGAGCCAGGCAGGAAGAGGTAACTTCCGCTACGGCACCGGACAACTGAATTGGTGGAAGGGCATTCAGTTTGCCGACAGTGCATTCTGGCTACATTCCTAAGCGGCTAAACAAACTTCAGAGGGACCGGATGATGATCGAGGCATCGTCCAGGGATTACTATGGTCTAAGGCGCACCCAGGATTGTTTTGGGCTATTATAAGGCGCGATCAATGATGAAGCCATGGCCCACTAAGAAGGTATGAAGACGAAAAAACCGGTTATCGGCATTACGATGCGCATTGAGCAGGCAACCCAGCGCTTCTATCTGGGGCGTGATTACAGCCAGGCAGTCGCCGCCGCCGGCGGAGTTCCTTTGCACATTGGCCTGATACCGGATTCTGATTACATCCACTCCTGTATGGAACAACTCGACGGAGTGCTTTTGCCGGGCAGCGATTCCGACGTCGATCCGCAACGTTACGGTTGCGAGCCGCATCCGCAGCTGGGACCGGTGCAACCAGTAAAAGACGAGACGGATTTGTTGGTGTTGCATGAAATCGAAGCGCGCCGCTTGCCGCTGTTCGGGATCTGTTTCGGCATGCAGGTACTAAACGTTTCACGCGGTGGCACCTTGATTCAGGACATCGGCAGCCAGGTTCCCACTGCTATCAAACATGAACAGGGCGCGCCCCGCGATCGCCATTCACACAGTGTTCGTTTGCTTGACGGAAGCCTGGTCGCAGGATTGGCGAACAGCGACACGGCCCCCGTAAACAGTCATCATCACCAGGCAGTCGAAACGGTGGGAAGGGAACTGGTAGCTACCGCCTGGTCATCTGACGGTCTGGTTGAAGCCGTAGAGGATCCGCGCGGTGATCGGTTCGTCCTCGCAGTGCAGTGGCATCCTGAAATCGGTTGGGAACGCGACGCTTTTGCGCAATCCTTGTTTGAACGCTTCATTGAGGAAGCACGAACCTTTGCGGGACAACGATATGAAGCGGTCAGCTTCGTTGAGGCAGATTCGAAACGGCGCTGACGTCAGTCGGCGCAGGTTCAAAGGTTTGATCCGAGCAGGAATCGTAGGGGCGTCCCTCCGTGGGCGCCCCATTTCAATGGACGAAGGGGGCACACCACGGAGGGACGCCCCTACAAATTGGGATTCCACTAATCGATTCCAGCAACTTTGCTTTAATTGAACCGCAGTTTATTCTCTCTGGCTTAACATGAGTGCGATAAATACAGACAACGATCGGCAGCGCGCGATCGAAGATTCTCTGGGAGTTAGAGGGAGAGTCGTCGTGGTAACCGGCGGCTCGCGCGGTATCGGCAGAGCTGCCGTTGATTCCTTCGCGAGACTCGGGGCGCATGTGGTCGTGAATTACGTCCACGACGAGCGCTCGGCTGCAGACACTGTGGGCAAGGCCCAGGCCGCCGGGGTTAAGTCGATTGCCGTAAAGGCGGACGTATCGCAAATCGAGGAAGCCGATCGACTGGTTAGTGAAACCCTGGATGAATTCGGGCGTATTGATTTCGTTATCTGCAACGCCGGTATTTGGGAAGCCGCTGCCGTCGACGAAATGACGGAAGATTTATGGGACCGGACGATCGATCTCAATCTCAAAGGCACGTGGACGACATGTCGGAGCGCGGTGCCGCAGATGAAGCGGCAGTCGTTCGGACGGATCGTGATCATCAGTTCTACTGCCGGTCAGCGCGGCGAAGCCGGCGTTTCGAATTACGCTGCGTCGAAGGGCGGGCAGATAGCGTTTACTAAATCGCTGGCAACTGAATTGGCGCCGTTCGGCATTAACGTTAACGCTATAGCGCCGGGTTGGGTGGCAACCGACATGTGCGCGGATGTCTTTACCGATGCCGAATATCGACAATCAATCGAGAACACGATCCCGCTGGGTCGCATCGCGACGGCGCATGACATCGCCTGGCCCATCGTGTTTTTGTGCAGCCAATGGGCCCGGCACATTACCGGTGAGATACTGAACGTTAACGGCGGCTCCGTGCTCTGCGGATGATCTTGGAGTGCGCCGGCAGAGCGCAGCGGCGACGGCGCTTTGGATTACTGCTCAGTCAGTCCGGCGCGGGCCAACAGAAAGGGAGAGGCAATCCAAAGGGGTGTCGCGCTGCGCTTGCCACCGCACTCCAAATAGTTAGACAGAATCGAAAACATGAGCACTTGTAAAAAGACAGTAGTCCGACTCGGTGTTGAAAAACTTCTCCAGCAACGCCTTGATCTCCTGCGCGGCGCCCGCGTCGGCCTGATCTGTAATCAATCGTCCGTCGATCATAACCTGCGTCATGTCGCTGACCTTTTTCATGAACATCCCGATCTAAAGCTGACGGCGTTATTCGGACCGCAGCACGGTATCAGGGGCGACCTTCAGGACAACATGATTGAGTCGGACCACGCTACTGATACCGTAACCGGCCTGCCAATCTATTCGCTGTACAGCGAAACGCGGGAGCCTACGGAGCAAATGCTGAAGGACGTGGATGTCTTAGTCTTTGATATGCAGGACGTGGGCTGCCGCATCTATACGTTTATGTACACTTTGGCAAACTGCATGCGAGCAGCAAAGAAGTTCGGGAAGAAGGTCATCGCGTGCGACCGGCCAAATCCTATCAACGGGGCCCAGGTTTCGGGCAATGTTCTGGATCCGCAATATGCTTCTTTCGTCGGACAGTTTCCCGTCCCCACCCGACATGGGATGACCGTGTGTGAACTGGCCCGAATGTACAACGAACATTTCGGAATCGGTTGCGACCTGGAATGCATTGAGATGGAAGGCTGGGCGCGCGACCTTTGGCTCGATCAAACCGACGCGCCCTGGGTGCTGCCTTCCCCGAACATGCCGACCCTTGCGGCGGCTACCGTCTTTCCCGGCACCGTGCATGTCGAAGGCACGCAACTGTCGGAAGGGAGGGGAACTACCCTGCCGTTCGAGCTGGTGGGCGCTCCCTATGTCGAGCCGGAGCGGCTGGCGGGAGAACTGGCTAAACTGAATTTGCCGGGGGTCTACTTCCGGGCATGCGCGTTTCGGCCGACGTTTCAGAAGCACGCGAACGAAACCTGCGGCGGCGTGCAACTCCATGTAACCGATCGAGCGTCTTTTGAGCCGGTGATTTCGGGTTTGGCGGTGGTTAAGACAATCCACGATCTTCACCCAACAGAGTTCAAGTGGAAGCTACCGCCGTACGAGTATGAATATGAGAAGAACCCATTCGATGTGATCTCCGGGACGGCGGCGCTACGCGAAGCTTTCGAGCGGGGCGACTCGCTACGGACCATTGAAAGCAACTGGCAACCGGCGCTGAATGAGTTTCTGAAACTGCGCGAGGGCTATCTTCTTTATTAGCGATCGCAAAAGTTATGAATGGTAGCTTTCAGGTTTCAAGTGCAACCTTGAGAAACTGCCTGCGCTCCGGCGGAGCGCGATGTTTATAGCACCAGCAGGCCCTTCTTAATCCTCGCTCCGTTAGGAGCAAAACACCATGGAGGCTGGCGAACCAACAAGACATTGCGCTCCTCCGAAGCGCGGAACAACAGGGAACGGATCGGACTATAAACATCTCGCTCCTCTGGAGCGAAAGCCGTTACGGTATTGCACTTCCAAATCGAGTCCGCGCATCGCAAAAGTGTTGGATTCAAAGAATTGCTTTAGATGTGTTAGGTTACGTTTGTCGGACGTCGACAAAAAGAAGAGACTAGAGGCTGGAGACTAGAGGCTAGCAGGAATTGAGCAGAGCTTTGCCTAGCCTCCAGTCTCCAGCCTCCAGTCTCTAATCCCGGGGAGGACCATTTGGTTTCTAAACAAAGTACGATTGCGCGCGGTAGCGCTGAGACACCACCGATGGCTTGGCTCGTGGGCCTGGCTGCGTGGGCCGTTCCGGGCGCCGGTCACTTGCTGGCCGGGCGCTGGATCAGAGGCTTGGTTCTGGGTGGCGCAGTGTGGGTGATGTTCATCATCGGGTTTCTATTTCACGGACATCTTTTCGCGCCGGGCGGTGAACGTGGCGGGATGGCCCTGATGTCCGTGCCTCCGATGATCGCAGACATCGGGTGCGGGCTGCTCTATGTTTTCTGCTGGGCCACGGGCGTCGGATTCGTCGAAAACGCGCAGTCCGTCACTTATGAATACGGGAACACTTTCCTGATGGTCGCCGGTCTTTTGAATTACCTGGTGGCGCTGGATGCCTTTGACATTGCAGTGGGGAGGAAAGATTGAAACACCTACTGATCATGTTGCTGTTTTCGGGATTGGTAGCCGTCGTGTTCGGGGCCGTGGGTAAGGGCACGCCCAGAGATCGCGCGCTGTACGGCGTCAAGGTTTTTGCGGAGTTCGTAGTCATCGGGATGGCCCTGGCCTGGCTCCTGTACTTCCTCCCGATAAAGTGACCCAAGCGCCAGCTAATCCTGCCCTGCAATAGCGCTCGAGCGCTCCAAGCAATAATGGGACTTGTCGATACCGAAGCCCTCGTCCTGAGAACCTACAATCTGGCAGAGGCGGACAAGATCGTTGTGTGCCTTTGCCGCAGCTCCGGGATGGTGCGCGCGGTGGCGAAGGGCGCTCGCAAACTGCGAAACCGGTTCGGCGGAGCTTTGGAGCCTTTCACGATCCTGAGAATCACTTACTACGAGAAAGAGAACCGCGATCTGGTTAGCCTGAGCCACGCGGAAATCCTGAAGTCGTATTTCCGGTTGTCCGGGAATGAAGAAATCACGGCGGCGCTGGCATATCTCGGGGAACTCTTGATTGAGTTCTCACCGCCTCACGAGCCAAATGAAAAGCTTTATCGCATGGCTATAGCGTGCGCTGAGGCGATGGCCCAGTTTCCCGCCGAAACCGAATCCATCACGCGCTACTTTGAGATTTGGATTTTGAAGCTGGGCGGGTTCTTTCCTGACTTGAAAAGATGCTCGGATTGCGGCGTCGGGTTTAGCGAACAGGAAGGCGCATTTCTGAATGCCGAGGCCAGGCCGCGTTGCTACCGCTGCAGCAGAGGAACCGGCGCCACGCTGTCCAACGAAGCTCGAGAGCGGCTGTTGGCGACACATCGCTTGGGGCCGGCCGACTTTGCCGAGACGTCGCGTGGGCTTTCCGCTTTGGCAAAGGGCCAGATGGCCCATTTCACTGAGCAGATGCTGACCAGCATTCTCAGCCACCGGCCGCGGGGACTTTCCGTACCTCAGTAGAACAAAAAAGTAGGACAGGCATTCCTGCCTGTCCTGATCTAACGTAACGCAAACTGTTAGTTTGTG
Organism: Blastocatellia bacterium; assembly: GCA_034665305.1. Lineage (GTDB taxonomy): Bacteria > Acidobacteriota > Blastocatellia > Pyrinomonadales > Pyrinomonadaceae > DASXRU01. Next base: position 510,040 of record JAXDFZ010000024.1, read on the forward strand.
AATAATTTGCGGAAATAATCTCGGCTAAGCTCCAGCTCGCCACCTTCAAGCGCATACTAACAGTTTGCGTTACAACATTGGGAAGAGGCAGGAATGCCTGTCCTACCTAGGTTCCGCTTTCCCAACTATTCATGTATTCAATCTGCTCGGGCGTCAACGTGTCGATCGCTAGCCCCAGCGCGCGAAGTTTAAGACTGGCAATTTCCTGATCGACTTCCGGTGGCAGCAAGTGCACGCCCGGATCGAGTTTGCCCTTTTGCTTCACCAGGTACTCAACCGACAGGGCCTGATTTGCGAAGCTCATGTCCATCACGCTCGCGGGATGGCCCTCGGCTGCGGCCAGGTTAATCAGGCGGCCTTCTCCCAGCACCATTACGCGGTGTCCGCTCTTGTTAAGTTTGTACTCCTGAACAAACGGCCGAACCGTAGTTACCGGAGCGCTCATTTCAGCAAGGGCAACCAGGTTGAGTTCGAGGTCAAAGTGGCCACTGTTACAAACGATCGCGCCGTCTCTCATGACCTGGAAATGCTTCCCGTCGATAACGTGCTGGTTACCGGTCACGGTGACGAAAATATCGCCGAGCGGCGCCGCTTCCGCAATGGTCATGACGCGGAAACCGTCCATGACCGCTTCGATTGCTTTGATGGGATCAACTTCCGTGACGATAACGTTGGAACCCATTCCGCGCGCCCTGAGGGCCACGCCTTTGCCGCACCAGCCATAACCGACAACAACCAGGTTGCGACCCGCCAGCAAAATGTTAGTGGCACGAATGATTCCGTCCAGGGTCGATTGGCCAGTCCCGTAACGGTTGTCGAAGAAGTGTTTGGTTTGCGCGTTGTTGACTGCGATCGAGGGAAACGTCAGAACGCCGGCGGTCTGCATAGCGCGCAAGCGAACGATGCCGGTGGTGGTTTCTTCAGTCGATCCGACGATCTGTTTCGTTTGTTCCGGACGCTCCTTAATTAGAGTTGCCACCACATCGGAGCCGTCGTCAATGATGATGTCCGGCCGAAAATCGAGTGCTGCCTGCACGTGACGGCGATAAGTGTCGGTGGTTTCGCCCTTGATGGCACACACCGGAATGTCCCAGTCGGCAACCAGCGAAGCGGCCACGTCATCCTGAGTAGAAAGGGGATTAGACGCGATCAGCAGTGACTCCGCACCGCCAGCCTGCAACGCCCGGGCCAGGTTCGCAGTTTCGGTGGTGATGTGGGCACAGGCAACCAGTCGCAGCCCGGCGAGCGGCCGCTCATTAGCAAAACGCTCGCGGATGAGCCTCAGCACCGGCATCTCTCGTTCAGCCCATTCAATTCGCTTCTTACCTTCGGGGGCAAGATTTATGTCTTTGACGTCAAATTCCTGCGCGGGTGTAGCACTCATTATCTATATCCTCATTTGGGAACTGCCCTCGCGGAAGCCGCGAAGGCGGGTATGAAATTCTTAAGGGATTGGTTTAGACCTTAGCGGCGGCGCGTAAAGCTTCAGCCTTATCGGTGGCTTCCCACGTAAACCCGTTTTCGGTACGGCCGAAGTGGCCATATGCTGCGGTGGCCTGGTACACCGGCCGTCGCAATTGCAATTCCTTGATGATTCCCTGTGGCGTTAACTGGAAATGCTCGCGTACCAACTGCGAAAGTGTCGCCTCACTTACGCGCCCGGTCCCGGACGTGTCGATGAAGACCGACATCGGATCAGCCACGCCAATCGCATAGGCAAGCTGCACCAGACAACGATCCGCCAACCCGGCGGCTACGATATTTTTAGCCGCATAGCGCGCCATGTAGGCCGCGGAGCGATCGACCTTCGTGGGATCCTTGCCGGAGAAAGCTCCACCACCGTGCGGCGCATAACCACCGTACGTATCCACAATGATCTTGCGTCCGGTCAGACCGGTGTCGCCCTGCGGGCCGCCAGTCACAAACCGTCCGGTCGGGTTAATGTGATACTTCGTGTTCTCATCCAGCAGATCCGACGAAACGGTTGGCTTGATGACTTGCTCCAGAATCTCCGCGCGAAGCTGCTCTGTACTGACACTGTCAGCATGTTGCGAAGAAATAACTACAGCCTCCAACCGGAAAGGTCTGCCATCACGATATTCAACAGTGACCTGCGATTTGCCGTCCGGGCGCAGGTAAGGCAGTTGATCGTTCTTGCGAACCTCGGAGAGCTTGCGCGCCAAACTGTGGGCCAGTTGGATCGGCAGGGGCATCAGCTCCGGCGTTTCATTGCAGGCGAAGCCGAACATTAAGCCCTGATCGCCGGCGCCGCCGGTATCGACGCCCATCGCGATGTCCGGCGACTGGCTGTCGAGGGCCGAGAGCACGCTGCACGTGTCGCAATCGAAGCCATACTTGGCTCTCGTGTAACCGATCTCGCGGACCGTTTCGCGCGCTACTTTTGCGTAGTCGACGGTGGCCGAAGTGGTGATTTCGCCGGCCACAACGATCAGACCGGTAGTCACCAGCGTTTCGCAGGCTACACGAGCGGTTTCATCCTGAGCCAGAGCGGCGTCCAGAATGGCATCTGATATTTGGTCGGCAATCTTATCCGGATGGCCCTCTGTGACCGACTCGGATGTGAAAAGGTAACTTGATTCAGTACTCAACTCTAAACTCCTCATTAGGACGTATTACTGGCGCCAGAAGTGGTAAGCAAAAGACCGCGTAATGTAGCAGCCGCGGATGTTGTAGTCAAGTTGCAGGAGATCCCGATCCTGCTCCGTTGGTGAGTTGCTCTTGTCCGGGTCAACAAACTGCTTGCTGAAAGCGTTCTTAGTCCCGTAGGGACGAAATGTTTATAGACAAAGGGGCCAAAGATAAATCCCGCAAGCTCCGTAGGAGCGAAACATTATCGGCTGACTCCCATTTCGCTCCTACGGAGCTAGAGTCGTTAGTACTCGGTCGTTGCTATGAACATCCGGCTCCTACCTTAACGGTCGCGACGTCTGCGACTTGGCGCCACTCCGATCTCAGCAACACACTAACGAAGCACTACCGGGATCCCAGGGCGCGATGGTCTTAGGCATGATTGTAGGGGTGGTACTCCGGGGCCCCCCCTTTTGCTCAATTCAAAGGTAACTCATCCGAAAAGGGGGCGGCCACGGAGTGCCGCCACTACAACTTCCCGTTTGGCGTGATGAGTAATTCGATCTTGAGCTTGTCCATCACGTCCGTGATCGGATTTGCTATGCCGTAGCCTTCAATTCGCTTTGGCTCTGCCGGGTGGGCGCGGACGGGGGAGACTGGCGCAGGAGTGGCGTCGGAGACCGGGATTTCAGATGTGCCGCCAAAGATGAGACCGAGCGCATTTTTTTCAGCGTCAACTACGAGCGAACCACTGTCGCCCTTTGAGACAAACTTGACGTGCGCACCCGTGGGTTCGATTAACACCTGGTTCTTAAAGAAAGCCGATTGCCCGGTTCGGTCGTATCGGATCCAAATATCAAGATAAATCGAGCACACTCGGCCTTCGGTGTAACCCGTCGTTCGTCCGAACTTGCGCACAATTTCGCCGAGTTCAATCTCCTTCTTCCGAACGTAACCTTGAATCCCACCGATCATCGGAATCGTCGGATTGTGACGTTGCGGGCCCCACAGTCTGGCAATCGCGGCGTCGACATGGTTAGGATCCTTTATGTCGCCATCGAACTTGAGCGGCGCAAAGTCTACCAGTACACCGATGGGCCGGTTGCTGGCCGGCTCACCCGGACTCGGTTGTGTAATCAAATCACCATCGTCGACACTCGCTTTCCGCAGATCGACGAAGACATGCGAATTGCTTAGCAGATGAATTTCTTTGCGGCGAGGCAGCTTGCTTTTGCGAGTGCAGAAATAACCGATGGTCCCGCTCTGCCCCGCCAAGTTAGTGTTCGCCCCGCTAATGCCGCCGACGATCACGTCCTGATATTCACGGATACCGTTAGGAAAAGTGCTTGCCGGAAATCCCTTATCCAGGTTCACTACGGTAGCACCATTGCTTGCGCCTGGTTCTTTGACGCCGGACGCTGTGCTTTCTGACAAGAATCCGGCTACGGGCATTCCGATCACGATTACGGGCACGCCGCGGTAACTATTCGGCAACGTTGCTGCACCGGCGCCTGTCCAAATCTCACCTGGCGTATCGTTGACGAAAACCTGAATACACAGTTCCTCGGCAACGCCCAGCAGGCCTATGCCGACGGCATGAATCTTTCCGGAAAAACCGGGCCGCAAATATCGTGCGCTCAGTTCGTTCTTCATTTTGACAACTCGTCGGAGCGGGCGGTAATCCCGACGGCGTGGTGGCCGCCTAACGGTGCGGTGTCGCAGATAACGGCTAATCAAAAGCCAGCCCAGCCAGACCAGCCAGGCGAGCAGCAGCAACCCGATCAGCGCCGTCATTTCATTGAAGTAGTAGGTTACGGTCCCACCATCGGCAGTTGGGTAGGACCACATCCTGATCCTGGCAAGTATGAGGATGAACATTGCCAATATCCTAAGTTAGACTGCCGGATCGTCCACGACTATCGGATGACAAAACTCTATTTGATTAACAGAGCCTCCGCCCGAGCCATCGTCTTCAACGATCGGTGTCAGCTCAAAGCGATCCCCGCCGGCGGGTGATAGATACTGGTAATAGTCAGGCATGTCACTGTAGACAGCGTTGTCGCTGTAGTCCATGTTCTTGATTTCGATCCGAAACGGAAGGCCCTCAACTCGCTTCAGCGTGTGCGTCTCTTCCTTGTCGCCGATGTGAATGGTGAACTGCACGCTTTCGGCTTCGATCTGAACGCCGACGGTTTCCGCGACATTGCCAAAGACTTCGCGGTTCGTGACCTCGCCGTGGCTGTCCTTCTCTACCTTCTCAAAAAATATTTTCGTATCCAATCTGTGAGTATAAAAAAGGCCATTGCTCACGCAGATTCTGGTCAACGGATCGCGATCCTTTTCGCTCTTAACGAGGGGCGTGTCGCCGTGCAAGGTATTCATGTTGACGATCCAACGAAAATCATTTGGATCAGGTGAGTCGAGTCTCTCAAACTCGCCGGCGCGGTAAATCTGATAGCCTTCCACCGCCGGATTGCCAATCGCGCTAATCTCAATTCTGACGTCGTCTTTAGGGAGTTTCTGATAGGTGGCGATGTCCTGATAAACGACGACGTCCTGGTCCGCGCCGTCCTGAAACACGGGCCGCTGGATTCTTACGGTCAGCGTGTGTTTGTCGTCGCGAATCACGGCCACTTCGCCGCGCTGCTGTTCCTGGTTAAAGCTGATGATCCCGAGGCCGGTGAATCTCACCAGCGCGGTTGCGGAACTTTCGTTAATAGACATGGTCGTTCTCCTGTGTTTGGGTGGAATAGCTTTCAGGTTAAAGTGAGGTTTTCGTCCGAAACGTAACGCACCGAAGCGGAGTTGTTTTCTTTTTGGCTTACGCGCTTTAGGGCCTCGGCTTGGGCGGGGAATTGGAGTTTTCGATCCTGGGCCGCACCGGCTCCGGCCGCGAAGATTTAGTCGGTGTCGAGGTCTGTTCCGCCATGTGAAACGGTGTCTGAACAGCCTTGAGTGGGAACAGGAAATTTACCGATTCGTTTTTCAACAACTTCGGAATGAGACGCGGCCCGAAGTTAACCTGCGGACCGGAAGCAGTGACGGTGTAGGTGCCGCGTGCCGGAAGACCGGGGAAAACATAAAAACCCTCGGGATCAGTCGCGCACCTGCCAGTTCTGTCTCCACTGAGGGTAACGATGACGCCGCTGAGAGGAATAGGCCCATGGCCTACTCGCCCACTTATCTGGTAGACCTCGCGAACCGCGTCGGCGGAGAAGTCAGCCTTTTCGTCGTGCGATAATTTCGGGAAGGGTCGGGGAGCGAAAGTTAAGTCAGTGCCGGTTGGCACGACGGTGTAACTGCCGTCCGCCGGTAAATCGGTAAAAGCATAGTCGCCGTGGGTGTTGGTCCTGATCGAACGTTTGACGGTGCCAGTTACCGTAACGCTGATGTCGCTAAGCGGTACTCCCGCAGACAGCACGCGCCCACTGATTTTATAGAGAGGCAGGCTTGAGAAGTCAGCTAATTCATCATGCGTAAGAGACTCAACGGGGAAACTCGGCGGCGTGAACTTCGTTTTTACCGCCACTGGCATCACGGTGTATCGGCCCTCCGCCGGTAAATCAGTGAAGTCATAACTCCCATCCGCTCTGGTCAACGTCGATGCATTCGTTGATCCGGCCAGCTTGATCGTGATGCCGGCGAGCGGCATATCCGCCTGGGTCACCCGGCCGACGACTTTGTAAAACCGGGCTTTGCCTGAGAAGTCAGCCGTTTCACTCTTCGCGAGCTTCACGAACGAGCGATTAGGTGGATCGAAACTCGTCTTCAGCAAATCCGGAGTAACGGTGTAATTGCGATCTGCTTTCAACTCGCTAAAGGCGTAATGTCCATCCGGATCAGTTACGGTCAGCCGGGTTTGTTCTCCTTCGAGAGTGATCTTGATACCGCCGGCGAATTTATTATCAGCTTTCACCTGACCGCTGATTGTGAATAGCGCCGGCGCCACCTTTACCACCTCCACTGACCGCGACAGGACAACGGTTGCCAGGAACACAGTCAGTGCACTCAAGAGCACGAGCCGCCAACTGCGAGCGCGCTTTCGTTTTTTTAACGCCGTCTCTTTCTCCTTGATACGCCGCGAGCCCTCGCGCCATTTGTCGTTATCCGGCTCGACACCCACCAGTGGCGTGCCGTCGACCAGGCAAAAAGGCGCTGAATCGTCCGCGTAATAAGCACTACAAGTGAAACAGATGCGCATTTTAGTAATTCGTGTACCCACCGAACAGGGAAAACGCCGCCCAGTAAAACGGCGCCCTGGTCGATACCTGATTCAAAATTTGGAGTTGTGCCGCGCGCAAACTTTCGGCTGAGGACATCCCTTGCTGTTTGCGGTTGCTATGAAAAGCGATCATCAAATCTTTGGTCGGCTCCGAGTCAACTTTCCATTGACTGGCCAGCACGATCGGAGCTCCCAGCGCGAGGAAAGTTCGAGCTATGCCAATTGCGCCTTCGCTCTTGTTGTAGCGTTCGAATCCCGTCTCGCAGGCTGATAGGACCACCAGTTTCGTTCGCGTTAACTGGTAGGAGCTCAGCTCAGAAGAGCGCAGCTCGCCACCCGCGAAAAGCAATTTTGAGTTGCTGGGTGATTGCGCGTTGACCAGGAAATGACCGGCGAAGTGAATAACGTCAACCGACGAAAAGTCCTTCAAGAATCTGTCCCGCGTAGCTTCCCCGCCGATCAGCGCCACTGGGCTCTCGTAATTGCCGGCAATTATCTGCGCTTCGACCGCCGCATCTTTCAAATCCGGTAGCTCCGAATACTCCTGCCGATCGAAATCCGGATTGCCGATGCTCAGCACTCTTTCCGCGCCCTGGTTTTTCCGGCGCGCGTTTTCCGTCGCCAACACAAACACCGAAGCACTCGGTGCGTTAATCAAGGAGAAGTCCTCGATCAGGTATTTCCCTGCGGGTGAGACTAAGGACGCAAAGGCCAGCTGGTGCAGAGATTTGTCAGGGATAAAGCAAATCTGCTTCCCGGCGGTCAGGTCTGCTGGTATCAGCAGTTGATAGAGCTCTCTCGCAGCTTGATCCAGATCGGCCGCCGATCCTTTGCCCAGAATAGCCGCCTGATACGCTTCTATCTTTTGCTGCAGTTCGCCGGAGGTAATCGGTTTTACGATCAACTCAAAGCGCGTCTGAGTGAGGACCCAGGTTGCTAGACGGTCAGGCAGCACCGCGTATTGGACGACCTGAATTTGCTCCGGTAGACGTTCCTGAATTGCGGTCTTTGAAAGCGAATGACTGACAGCGCCAAACGCTTTTTCGACTTCAGTAAGCGACTTACCCGAGGCGACGAAATCCAGTAGCGACCGGGCGCGCGATTCCTCAACAAAGTTGAATGCCAGTTCGTCCCGTCCCTGCTTGATTGCGTTCACCGCCGCGGCATCAAAGACGTCCTGTTGATCTGCGAAAAACGCCTGGCGCAAATTGTCCTCGCGAATCGTCGAGCGATAATCTTCGGATAGTCTCAGAACAATTCGCAGCTCACTGGAAAAGTCGTCCTGCCGTCCCAGTTGCTCGAAACAGAAAAGCCTGCCCTTATGAATCTCGTAACGGCGGTCGATTACCTCCGGCAGTTGCTGGTCCAACTCGAAAGCCTTCTCATAATCCGCCAACGCGCCCTCGTAGTCTTTGGCTTTGCTTCTTACTTTGGCCAGTAACAAATGAATCTCTGAAACCGCACGCGTGTTTTCGTTACTTTCACCACGCGCCAGCGCAATTTGCAGCGACTCGTTCGCGTAACGCAAGGCCCTGGGGAAATCCTCCTGCGCCTTCGCCGTGTTGATCAACTGCCGCAGCGAGTCATTTACCCGCTTCCCGCCCGGATCAATCTGCTGGGCTATCTGCAGGCGCTCGTTGGCCAGGCTAAAGGACGTGGCAAAGAGTTTCAGTTTCAGCGCCAGGTCGGCAAGCCTCCCTTTCTCGCGCCAGTCCTGGTTCTTACTTTGAAAGTAGACATCCGCCTGCGGGAGCATGGTGCCGGCGTATTCCAGCGCCGCGTCGAACTCGCCGACTTGTAAGTAATTAACTGCCAGTGCTTCGCGTACGTATTGCATTTCGAATTGATTGTCTCCTGCCGTGGCGAGTCGCAGGGCAGTTTTCAGGTTCTTATTCGACTCGCTAATTTTATTCTGGCGATAATTGCTCATTCCCAACCAGTAATAGGCAACCGGCTCCAGAATTTTGAACTGACGCTCGCTTGCGATTGTCACCAAAGCCTGAAATTTCGCTTGGCTATCTCCGACGCGGCTCATATCGGACAAGGAAATGCCAATCCATGCGTCCGCCATCGCGGCCTCATACGCGTCGCCAAGTCGCGCAAAGAGTCTTCTGCTTCGCTCAAATTCTGACAGCTTCTTTGCATCACCGGTTTTGTCAAACGCGCCGGCAAAAACCTGCTTTGCTTGCAGCAACAGCGGTAAAGCTTCAGCCGGCGCGTTGGCGTAATAGTCAGCTAACTCAGAAAAAAAAACTCCGAGTTTTGGGTTCGCTCAAAATCGCCGATGAAGACCATCGCCGCGAGACTTTCGCGGGCCTCCGTTTGGTTGCCGCCGGTCCTCGCCGTCAAGTATCTCTGCGATAGTTGCCAGGGCACCATTACCGTTGTCAGCAGGCCTTTGGTTTCGTTGTGAATCTTCAGGGCGCGGGCTTTGTCCTGATCTCGATAGGCCGCCATAAAATCGCGGAGGACAACCTCGTCCTTCTTGAATAGCGTTTGTTCTTTTTCCAGCCCGGCCAGATGCTTCCGCGCTTCGCTGGCCCACGGCGACGATCCGTCTTTTTGCAGATAACGCGCCCACGATTCCTTCGCCTCGCGCCGCGAGCCCAGCCCCTCTAACGTCAGCGAACGATTAAAGAGTGCCTCGAGCAGGTTTGCGTCCAGTTCGGTGGCCCGAGTGAATTCGTCCAGCGCGTGGTCCAGGGCTTGGACTCTCTTGGGCGGCGAGGTCTTTGCCAGTTCGTAATAGGCGGAACCAAGATCGTTGTGGAACTTCGCGTTTGAGGCGTCTAACTTGCTCGCGATTTCCAATTCGCTGATGGCTTCCGGATACTCTTGCTGCGTGAGATGAAACACCCCGAGCGCGTGATGCGTCTGCGCATTTGAGTTCTTCTCATTGGCATCGATCAGATTGTTTTCGATACGCCGCAAGCGCCCTTGCGCGGCGGGATTCGGCGCACCACGCAATTGCGTCAACGGGGCGTAATCAAATTCGGAGATGCGCGTCTCCGTCGGCCGCGCCTCGCGGTAAATCGATCGCAGTTCGACGAGCTGGTCCTGATTATTTTTGCTGCTGAAGTAGACGACGGCAATAGCCGCGGCGATCAGGAGCACTGCAAACGCGCCCGCATACATAGGCTGCCGAAAGAACGAGGCAAGGGAACTGAAGAATGATGGCCGGGCTGCGGTTGCCGCTGGTCGCGCGAGGGCTTTTTCTCTCAAGGCCTGCGTCAATTCCAGCCGAAAACGTCTATCGGGGTTAGTGCTTAATGTCGCGCGAAATCTTTCGGCGTCAATTTCATCGAGCCGGCCCAAAACGTAGTCGTTTATCAGGCCGTCTTCCGCCAGGGCCACCTGCGAACAAAAATCCTCGTCCGCAAACAACCGTTCCTCGATACTCTCGAGCGTGGTTTCATCAGAAACCTGACCCAGAAGGTATTCGCGGATTGTTTTTTCAGACGTCAACGATGGACCCATGATTCAAACCGCCCCCAATTCAGAGTGTCATCAGGCGGCGTAACGTAACCGGTTTCTTTTAAGCCATACACTCCTGGACGCAGATTTTCAGTTTTTGCTTCGTCCGCATCACCCGCATCCGCAGCGCTGTTTGCGTAGTTTGCAGACTTTCGGAAATGCGGCGGTGCAGTTCAATCTTTGCGAGTTTAGCTTCAGAAAAATACTCGAGCAGGAGAAGGCGGTTCTCAGGCGTAAGCTTATCCAGGCATTGATCGAGGCACTCGCTCGAGAAAGACGGTTCTTCCGGTACTTCGGCGGCAATTGAGATCTCGTCGATGTTCAGATGCTCCCGTTCTTTCCGCAACGATTCGCGATAGACATTTCGGGCAACGCCGTAACAATAAGCGAGCTTGTTTTCAATTTGCTCTTCCGAGCTTTTCAGAATTACGCGATTGATGGTCTCATCCGTCAACTCTTCGGCAAAACGGCAACGTCGTTGAGCAAAGAAAGTGGAGAGGCGAAAACGCAGCCGCTCATATTCCTCGCCCGCGCGATCGCGGTCAGGATTGAGCCACTCAAGAAAGCTGGAGAACTTTTCTCGCGTTACTTCCTTTTTCACTTGGATTCCGGCAGTTGAGGCTGCTCGTGATTCAGAGTAGTCGGGAATTCGGCGCTAGCATACCGCAATTGTTTAAGTATGGATAGTTAGGCAATCTTGCCAAAGAAAGTGGCGGGAGCCTGGGCCGTTACAGGCCTTGGGCTCCCGCGTGAGAGAAGCTCGACTAACCCTGCTCCTCGGTTGTTGTTTATTGCTCGTTAAGAGCCGGCTTCAGCTGAGTGCTGGGAACCTTCTTAATCTCGGCCTGTCGACAATTATTACAGAGGAAGACAGTCTTTGATATTGGCGTCCAATCATTGCATGGGCCCCACACGCCGCGCGTGATCCGGTACTTGTGTCCGGTGACGAAGGTGAAGCCCGAAAATACATTAGACATCGGGGTGCTCCACCAGGCGGACGGATTAACCATCGGTGTGCCGCTCACGTTCCCGGTCACAAGATCAATCTCTTCAACAATCCATGCGAAACCTGCGTTAGGGGGAAGGGCGGTCGCGACGTTCGCTGTGACCTGGTACGAGGATGCGTTCCCGGAAGCCAGAGTGGCCGTAAGCGCGAAATCAGGATCGAGCGCGGGACAAGGTTTTCTGATGTCCTGAAGACAGATGCTATCGATGTCTCCCCACGAAACGGTATTGCCGTTGTTGGCGGTATTATTGTTCTCGGGCTTGATCGTAATCGTGTTGTACGAATTGTTTGCGGTCCAGTTTGACAGGGTAACGAAGGTCCACTGAGTTGAAGTTATGCCCGGCGCGGGGATTGAAGGAGTATTCGACGGGTCGCCGATGACGCCAATTTGCGCGCCTGCGGTGGTGGTTGTATATGTCGCCAAGGGACCGTTCGAGGCGCGCACATTAAACCTCACATATGGTGGCAACGTGGAATTATTGTTCGACCACTTGACACAGGCCGAGAGCTTATAAGTATGCCCCGCCTGAATGGGTACGTTGGTTTGCGCGATTGCTTCTCCCACAACCTTATTTCCCCACATCCTTATGTATCCAGGGTTGCCGCCGCATCCCGCCGCCGCGGTTATCTGTGGTGAAAGAAAAGCTGAGACCCAGTTGGGTACTGTGCTGGGAGGGAAATTTCCGTTTCCCACAACGTTGATTCCGTTCGAGAAGTCTCCATTTTGAAGCAGGTTACACGCCGGCACCGTCGGGAGTGAAACTGAAGGGCCTACCTTCCTTTGTGCTTGGGATGCCGGCCTCTGTGCCGTGGCCGCCGGTAAAAGTCCTAAAACTGAAAGTAACACCGCTAGCAGTCCGAGGGATGTAGCCAATGAAGAGACGCGCTTTGTTTTGAGTGATCGTGACATGTCTTTTCTCCTAACAGAGTCAAAACTTTGCACGAGGGCTTGCTTCGATTTCGTGCATTCATTTGTGAGTGACTTTTCTCCGGAGAAACGTAACGCCGCGCATCAAGTCTCGCCTGACGGTTGTGTCTTAAGGTTGGCGGCTTAGCTCAGAAGCTTCAAGTCCGAAAGGGCAGGTTTGTCGAAGAAATAAGGAGCGTAGTCAAATCCTGATTGGTCGTGCGGGCAAGTAGCCCGAGCCGGTGAAGGCTCGGGCTACCCGGTGCGTGAGAGAATCTCCGGTAATCATTCGATCCTCTAAGGTCAGAGGGTGGACTGGCTCTAAGCCGGCGCGAGACCGGTTCACCGAGAGCTCAGCGTTTTGGCGGTCCGACTTCAATCTCCCACAGTCCGACTGTGTGAGCCTTGTCGAGGCTACTGCTGGCCAAAAACATGCTGTCATTGTTCGGAAGATACCGGGCCTGGATTTGATGCTTACCGTCCCTAAGGCTCTGCGTCTTCCACGTTGCGCGGCCGTTCGAGTCGAGCCTGACCGGTATCCCTGCCTTTTCTCCATCAAGCATGAATTGGACGGTCCCCGTTGGTGTGCCTCTCTCTCCCAAGGCGTTTTGCGCCACGTTGGCCATGAACGTCACCGCTTCTCCAGCTTGCGAGAAATCCTTGTCGTTAATGACCGTGATCCTGGTCGAGCCCCGCCGAATTTGCTGTGCCAGTGTGTAAGTCTTCGCGAAGCCCGCTTCGCCGGTGACCGCCACATCAAACACGCAGTTAGCTTTCGTGTTCTTGTCGCTGATCGCACTGCAGAGCTGCTGCGCAATTCCTGGTTCGATGGGCTTCACCGGAGGTTGTTGCGGGAGGACGCAGGCCCCGCTCTCCTGCGGCCAACTGCGCATCGTAAAGGTCGCCGTCGAGGTGCCCAGCGCATAGTCGAAGAGACTCGTCGCATTGGTAACCCGCCAGGCATCCGCGAACGTCTGATTAAGGTCGACGAAGCGTTGATGTAAGGATGACGGCATCGCTCCCAGGGACGTGCCGTTTGGAAGTGCCGGCAACCAATTGCCAGCCGCGAGGGCGCCCATTATTCCGGCCTCGGCTCGCGTGTGGAGGACGCTCACGGTGAGATACCACTTACTCTGGCTCGCCCACCAGCCCGGTGTCACGATCAAAACGGTGCCGTCCGGAAAATCTATCTCAATGCCGCCGCCGGCCGAGGATACGACGCGGCCATCGTTCCCGAGATTGAATCCGCTTGCGCTCGGTGTCACCAGAACACCGTCCACGCGAAGCTGAAGACCGTTGGGATCCGGGACTCCATTCAGGTTCGGCTGGAAGGTGACGCGGTGATTATTCACGCGCGCCGCAATGGCAGTATTAAGACTCACGCAGCTGCCCCACGCCGCAACCGGCGTTTGACGCGTCTGGATTTCCAGGGCCGCGTCGCGCAAGGTGACGAATTCGCCCGCACTCTGAAAGTCATAGCGAACGGCGCTTACCGTTGTGATGTGCGGGTCGCCATCATTGACCCCGTCGTCCAGCGATCCCCAATGCAGCAACTCGTTGGGTGAGCCTGGGCCCGGATTGATGATGCCGGCCCATCCCGGCGTTGTCGTCAGATCGTTGCTGAATGTGTGGACATAGCTCCATACATTCGCAGGGCTTGCCAAAGGTTGGGTTTGAAGGTAGAGGGCCGCGACTCCTGCCATGTGCGGTGCGGCCATCGACGTGCCCGATAGGGTGTTCGTGGCGGTATTATTTGCCTTCGAAGCCGACAGGATTCCCACTCCTGGCGCAAAGACGTCGAGGCACTGGCCCCAGTTCGAGAAACTCGCGCGGGTGTCGTTGGTCGGGTCTATCGCGCCGACCGTGATGGCTGTAGGAACCAGTGCCGGGGAAACGGTACAAGCGTCTGCGTTGCTGTTTCCTGCAGCGATCACGTAGGTGACTCCCGACGCGATCGAGTTGGTCACAGCGGTGTTGGCCGTCGGCAACGATATTCCTGGTTGTCCGCCGAGGCTCATATTAGCCACAGCCGGTTGTCCTGCCGGACGATTACTCGTTACCCAATCGACGCCCGCAGCAACGCCAGATTCCGAACCATTCCCGTAGCAATCGAGGACTCGTACTCGGTGTAGCAACACGTCCTTAGCGATGCCGTAGGTTGACCCGCCGATTGTTCCTGCTACGTGCGTTCCATGACCGTGGCAGTCCTGACCGTTACCGCCAAATGCGTCGAAAAATGTTCCGGAGGCCCGACCGCCGAATTCGTTGTGCGAGGTTAGAATCCCCGTGTCTATAACATACGCATGCACACCGGCGCCGGTCTCGCTGTAGGTGTACCGGCTATCCAGTGGCGGTGCCGGAAAAACCCCCAGGAGGCGCTCGCTGGTTCGGTCCAGGCCCGTGGGCGGACTGGTCTGAAGCGTGTTGAGCGACACTTTCTGGTCAGCCTCAACATAAGCCACTCCGTTCACGCCGCGCACAGCTTGTAGAGCATTCGCCGGCAGAGTCGCGCTGAACCCGAGCAGAGCCGAGGTGTACCTGAATCCGATTTTGCCGCCGAGGCTAGCGACGGTTCTTTCTGCGACGAGGACGTCGCTGCGCGGAGTGCCGGGTCTGAAGATAACCATGTATTGCCCGGGGATGACGGTCGATGTGTTTTCGTTAATCACCGGAGCCAACTTGGTCTCACAGGCGAAGCTAAGCTTGACCAGGACAAACTCGCCCGGTTGCCAGTCAAGATTTTTGTTGCCAGGGGCAATCTGGACCGTGACAGTGTGTGGTCCGAACGTCGCTGCGGCGACCACGTTGAATTGGGCGGCTGGTTTATTGGTGGTAACGCTTATGCCGCTAATGGATGCCGGCGGGCAGCCCGGAAGTTGCGGGTCGAGGCTGCTAAAGGTGAAGTATGACCCCATCCCGTAAGTTGCGGGTTGTTGCAGGAAGTCAATGCGAATGGTATTGCTCCCGAAGTCCATGCTCCATCTGGGTGATGGCCCGGGTGATCCGAGAGAGGGCCCTGCGGCCGGCAGTTCAATTCCTGAGCCCACAACGTTATTGATCGGCCCCGGACCTAGATTGAATCGGGTT
Organism: Blastocatellia bacterium; assembly: GCA_034665305.1. GTDB lineage: Bacteria > Acidobacteriota > Blastocatellia > Pyrinomonadales > Pyrinomonadaceae > DASXRU01. Next base: position 525,325 of record JAXDFZ010000024.1, read on the forward strand.
CCCACAGTATCGCCAACCAGAGACGCGTTGGCACAATTGCATCCGCCCGATTGAGCCCGGGAAGAGGCGGTGACGGCTATGACCAGCAACATCGTGAACAGGGGTACGGCTAAATTCATTTTGCGAAACATTACGTCTTCTCCTTGAGACAAGATTTGCACCAAGCCTGATTGTGAGGCGGTGTGCTCACCTGTAAGTGACTTCTCCGGGAGAAACGTAACGCTCCTAAATTTTTCTCAGGTCCTTCTTATGGTTCGGGTTTTGCAGCATCGTGTTTTTGAAGCGAATTGATTGAGAATGTCGAGAACAGCGTTTTTGCTTCGGATGGCCAAAGGACGGACCACAGCCTGCCGACGGTGCGAAATGTTTTCAGTGAAAACCTCATACGGGTTAGAAGCAAAGTTCGCGACTCACATCCTGACTTAAGCGAGGAAAAAACTATGGCTCGCCCTGATAACTTCTTCAGAACGCTGAATGGAATTCCCGTGCACTATGACCGCCCACCGGTCGCGCCCTATGGTTCGCGTGGCGTTGCGTATGATTTTCATGGAACCAACGAGTTAGAAAGCAAGTTAGACGCATGTTTCGCCGAACTTGAGCAGGTCTGTCCCCTGGGCCGGCCGGAGGTGCTTACCTCCGGAGGAGCGTGGGTAGACAAACCCGGATTTCACGGGAGTGGCGAAGCCTTGGACCTGGACGGAATACACTGGGCGAATAAGGCGTTCGTGACGCTGAACTTTCCGACAGACCGTCGCTTTTATCTCGGCATAGAGGCAGTGCTGCGAAAGCACTTTCCGACGGTCCTCAACTACTATTTCAACGCGGCCCACCACGATCACCTTCATCTCGATCTTGGCGGGCAGATCGCCTTCAATCGGGTGCGCAGCAAGATCCTGTTCCTACAGGCTGCGCTAACGTACGTCCTGGAAATACCCGTAGCTATTGACGGCGGTTGGGGCCCGGAAACGTCAGGCGGCATTACACGCGCGCTGACTGAGTTAAACATCAGCGGGCAGTTGGAAAATCTCGACACCTGGCGACAATTTCTGGCTGCTGTTTCGCAACGCGCCTTCAGTGACACTGCAATGCCACTTACCACCGGGAAGACGGTGACGGTTCGGAAGCAGACCGCCGGCAACGCGAAGAAATGGTTTGCCACCATTGATGACGAGCCGGAATTCTTCGTCGGACGCGAAGCTTCCTACCCACCTCAGGGCGGCAAAGGGCTGTCCGGTTACGAAGGCATGAAATACAAGCCGGAGGACTATCGCGCAGAGTATGGTTTCTGGGCTGACTTTATTCTTCCGACTGCATTCTGTGAGAGTGAACAGGGATTCTTCAACGCGCTCAACACCTGGGACAAAGCATATTTCACCTTTGGGTTTATGCAATTTGGCGCGCACGTTTTCAATGGCGACTTTGCGAAGTACTTTCGCGGACTCCTTGCCCTACCGGAAGCGGCCGCCTATTTTCCCAATCTGGAATTAAAAGACAACCGGGTCCACCAACGAGTCAATGGCAATCTGGTAAATCTCGAGACGAATACCGATCCGACAAAACTGGCGAAGTATCTGAACCCGGATTTTCAGGTGGTAGAACCGGTGGAAGCGGAGAACGCCGCACGGCTCATTCATTGGTCCAACAATTCACTGGCTAGTCGGAAGTTGCAAGTTGCGGTTTCAATCGAATTTTTCCGGCAAACCCTCACCGATCATGCGGTCGTTTTCTCGCTCGATGGAAAACCCGATAAGGTCTGCCTGGTTATCGCCGACATCTATCACCACGGGCGCGGCGGACAAAAGAAGCAGACTTTGATCAAGAATGCGCTGGCCACGAATGGCGACATGGAAAAAGCCTACCGCAATCTATTGACGATCGGGCAGGACAACCACGCACCCCGCATCAATACTTTGAAGGCCAAGGTGGCGGCAATGATCGCGGCGGGAACACTCGGCAGAATGAAATACGACGCGGCCCAGAGCGACTTTGTCGCGGCATGATGCACTCGAGGTCCCTCAAGCACGCGGCGCGTGATTGGGGGCCGGCCGCGACTGGCCCATTAACGCTGACGGACTTTCAATCGGCTCAATCGCGCGCAAGGGCGTAGTTGTTCTGCGCCGGTTCGATGCCTCAATTACACGGCTAATACTTTGCGCCGAGAAAAACTCCGGAACGGGAACCGTTCCCGCCACGACGCCGAGGAAGCGCGCTATCTCATCCTGATTACGCTGGAGAGCAGCAAAGAGATGCGCCATCTCCGGAGTAGGTGATTCGAGTTTCGCCAGTTGGCAGGTGAAATCAAACATCGGCAGCACCTGTTCATTCCGCTGCTGTTCGTAATTCGCCAGGGCTTCCTCCATTTTATGACGTCCGGAAAACCCTTCATCCAAACTCTCGGCCAGCAATTCGGCGTGGCTGAAGCTATTCGTAATGCCCTGAGCGGTGATTGGATCCTTGTGATAGGCGGCGTCGCCGACCAGCGCCCAACCCGGGCCAAATGACTTGCGAAGAAAGTTTGGGATATAACCGGTTCCGGCAAAACGTTCTTCGCGCCGGCCACCGTCTAGTCGTTCGGCGAGGCTTAGCACACTCGCCCTGATCTCACCCAGGAATTCTGCCTCAACATTTTCTCTGACCCGTTGAAACTCTCCGACGGGCCAAACCACAACAACTAAAGTTAAGCCGTCGTTCGTTTTATCAACCACGATCATCCGGCCATCACGCGGATAGAGCTCAACGCCGTCAAGTGGGACTCCGCTCCAGTACGAATAATAGTTACAGGTCAACATTCCCCGATCGGCGTGAACCGGAGCCTGGACCGCACGCGCAACTAATGAGCGGGCGCCGTCGGCGCCGATCACGATGCGGGCCTTTTCGGTAACGACCTGACCTTTCTGGGCCCGTCCGCGTATGCCGGTGACACCCGTGCCATCCGTCGTGAGTTCCTCGACTGAGAATCGGTCGCGCAGTTCGGCGCCGGCTTCCACAGCGGCGTCCACGAGGATCTTATCCAGGACACGCCGGCGCGGTGCATACGCTTGCACGCTGTCGCCAGATGGAACCGGACTGCCAAGCAGAGCAAAGGGCCCAACGTCAAATCTAATCGTCTCAGTAGCCGGACAGTTAGACCCTTGAATTTTTTCGAGCAAGCCCCAACTCTTAAGGCGCGCTATTCCGGGCTGATGTATGTGGTGCGTAGAGATGGTGTCGCTGGGAAAAGTCGCTTTGTCGAGCAGGAGGACTTTGTAGCCTTTGCGCGCCAGCAGCATCGCCAATGGTGATCCGGCGCATCGCGCGCCAACAATAATTGCGTCGTACATGTTCAACCTTTCGCCAAACGAATTGAAATTCCTCTCGCTGTTAGGTAACGCGCAATTTAGAAGGGAATCGGGTCACTCGCAGGCGTGAAAGGTAAAAGATTAGGTGGTAAGTTGTATGAAACCGACAGCCCAATATACTCTCTGTCGCATTGCAGCCTCAGGATCTTTTATGAAAACAATAGTTTCCGCCCTCGCTTGTTTAGTTTTCAGTTGCCTATCTGTCATAACGATTTCCGCGCAGGAGCCAGGCGCGGCGCCCGCCGCCCCACTCACCAAAGAACAGTGGCGGCAGGATTTGCAATATCTCGCCAAAGAGTTGCCGCGGCGGCACAAAAACGCTTTTCACACTGTCTCCAAGGATCAATTTCAACAGGCCGTGGCAGCACTGGATGCGGCGGTGCCTTCATTGGCAGAGCATGAGATCTTGATTGGTTTGCGTCGCATCGTCGCGATGGTCGGCGACGCACACACAGCCCTGGCGCCGCCGGAAAACTTCCATCGCTATCCTCTGACGTTGTACCGGTTCGGGGACGACCTGCGAGTGCTCAGAACAACTTCAAACTACCAGAAGGCGCTTGGCGCGCGCGTACTTGGTATCGGTTCGTTCAGCATCGCCGAGGCCTCCGCGAGGATAGACACACTGGTTCCGCACGAAACCGATCAGTTCGTGCGGGGCTCCGACGTCAGCCTGATGCCGCTTGCCGAAGTTCTCCAGGCACTGAAAATCGTGCCGGAACTGCAACACGCGCAGTGGACTTTCGCGAATTCGACCGGGGAGCGTTTCACTTTAGAACTGGAGGCCGTACCGCAGGACGCAAAGATAGAGTGGTTATCGACCCTCAAAGCCGTGCCTCTCTACCGCGAGCGTCTGAATGAGTTGATGTGGTTCAAGCCGCTGCCTGATTCTCAAACTGTCTATCTCAACCTCAGGGTCTACCCTGATGCCGGCACGTTCAAACGTGTGGCTGAAGATTTTTGGAAACAGGTCGATAGCTCACAGCCAAAGCGTTTGGTGATAGACGTTCGCCAAAGCTTTGGCGGAGACTTTACGCGGTTCCAGGCGCACTTGCTGAAAGAGCTCAAACAGCGCAAGACCTTTCAGCAACCGGGAAGTCTGTACGTGATCATCGGGCGCAGCACAGTTTCAGCGGCAATGGTGAATGCCATTGAATTGAGAAAAGATCTAAATGCGATCCTGGTGGGCGAACCGAGCGGTTCGAAGCCAAACAACTACTCGGAAAATGATCACCTGACCTTGCCCAACTCCCGGTTGCAGGTTTCGTATTCAACTCGATACTACAAGCTCCAGGATCAGGACACGCCCGCCTTAATGCCCGACAAGTTAATCGAGCCTTCGTGGGAAACGTATCCGTCGGGGCGCGACCCGGTGATGGAATGGATACTGGCGCAGCCGCTGAGTAAATAGCTTCCACCTGATGGGGTTAGGAAGCAAGCTGAAGCTTGAACTCTATTCGCCTGTCACGCGTTGAAGCTTTGAACTCTACAAGTGCATGGAGTTCAAACTTTAGTTTGCACCGGTCGCCATCACGTGCGATCTCAATTATGAACAACGAAGAGCTCAAAACCGAGGCCGACCAGCTCATGCAACGGTGCGGTCTGGCGGAGTTATTAGGCAGCTACGAAGAGTGGTTTGTCGGCGGCAGCTATAACTACGACCTCATGTGCTGGCGTGACCTGGACGTTTACGTTCTCGATCCACATACTGATTTGAAAGCATGCTTTGACGTGGGCTATGAGCTGACGCGCCGGCTTGCGGCTACGAAAGCTCGCTTCACGAATAATCTGGGGAGCGAACCGAACGGCCTCTATTGGGGAATCAAGTTAGGCGATGAGCGACGCGGCGCCTGGAAGCTGGACGTTTGGTTTCTGGACTCTCAGTGGTATGAACATCACGCGAATTATTGTTCGGTGATGCGCACAAAGTTAACGCCCAAACACACCGCAGCAATCCTCGAAATCAAAAAGGCATACTGGCAGCGCCCTGAATACCGCGACACTATTACCAGCGATCTTATCTACCGTGCGGTACTTGATGAGGGCGTGGGTACCTGCGATGATTTCCAACGATCGCTCACAGACCGGGATATTTGAGGTGAAGAAATGAAGAGTGTCGCTGTTCTCCTTTTACTGATCTGTTGTACCTCGCTGAAGGCCCAGGAACCCACCCCTGCAGACCCTTTCGGGTTAAGGGCGTTTGGTTTCAAGGAAAAGTTGGAGAACCGACCTCTCGTAACACCTGCACGGGAACCTGCGGACGCCCGATCATGCGGAACTGGAGTTTACATGAGGGAGGAGCCGGTGACGGTCAATAAGAAAGTCGTGAACGTGAGAGTCGTCTTGGTTTACTTTTCCCCTGATCCCTCCACTTTGCCTATCTTAAAAAAACGCGCTGACCAGATGGCCGGGGCCTCCGGACCCGCGTTGCTGGACCTACCTCCCGGCACATCCTCTATATCGTTTTTGTGGCCCACCAAACTTAGAAGCTATCAGGGCGTACTGCTTACCAGGGCGGATTACGTAGACGCCAAACTGATTCAGACGAAGTTGAGTTTTTCGGCCAAACTCGATGTACAGGAAGGCGACCCACTTTCGATCCTTTGGAGATTCGATCACCCGCATGCCGGCGCGCCGGCTCCGGAAATACTGGGTAACAGCGACTCGCTCCGAATAGACGCCGAACCCGTGCTCTTCAGATTGCATATACCTCGCGGCGCCAAGAAATGCATTGAAGGAAAATGAGGAAACTATGGGAATGCTTCAATTGTCGCCGGCGCCTGTCGCCAAAGCCGAGATGCTAATCCGCAAGTCCGCAGTACGCGGCAGACGATGGGTGGATCGTTGAGCGAAGCGCTTACCGTTCTCCTTCATACGAGGGGCTGTCCAAACAACCCACGTTGAAAGATACGCTGACAAGGCCACCTACGATGCGGCAGTCAATGACAAGCAGTTTGAATTTGGGAAACTCAAATACCTAAGCGCCATCAGCTGGTTCAAGAGCTACATGAAAAAGTGAAAAACAGCTATTGGCTTTTAATCTCGTAGTTCACTTCGCCCAGGCCTCGACCACATCACAAGATTCTTAAACACATAAACCCACGGCACGATGAGCGCCACGAAGGGAGCCCCGATAAACACGTGCGCCATCTCGTCGGCGGGTGAGCCTGCAAGTGCGCCCGCGCGCCACAAGGGATACGCGACCACGAGCACCCACAGCGTCTTATAAAAGATCATAAAGATCACGATCGGCAACCACCTCAGCGGCCTCAACAATCCGAAGACCGATAAGGTTGGATAAGCGGCCCAAACGCAAAAGGCGGCGGCCTTAGTATGATCCCATGGGCCCTGGTGATTGATGATCGTTGACCACGTTTGCAAACCCACGCCGACGAACATGAGAAAATAGAGAACCCTCAGCAGGTAGATGTTTATCGGGCGAACACCCTCATATTTCTGGTAGTTCGGTGTGAAGATATATTTGATGATTGACATAGCGGTTGAATTTACGTAATGAGTGGGGGCGCTGTTCCCTATATTTGATCGGATGCCGGCGGCGGCATCGAACAAGCTCATGACTGACCTTAACGGACAGGTTGCTGCTCAGATATTTCTGCGCGGCCCAAAAAGAATGTTAACGATCAAGCCGCTGCCTTGAACAAATCATTGGACGCGAGCGGATCCGGATCTATGCTTCTGCTCGACAACGCGCCGTGGTCTCCCCGCGCGTCGGTTCAACGTTAGACGACTGCAAAGTTCCTGGAGGTATGCAATGAACAGTTTATTCATGGTACTGGCTTTGGCGAGCCTGTCGGCTGGAGTTTTCACGCCCACGGTGACGGTCCCGTGCGAGCAGGCTCCGGATTCCCCGAATACCCCGCTTCGGGTGGCATTCGCGGACCTGAAGTGGACCAAGCTTCCTGAACGCGAAGGCACGATGTTTTCCGTCCTCTCGGGCGACCCGAAGACGGGCGAATATACACAGATGCGCAAGGTTCCCGCCGGATCAGCGAACCCGCTTCACTCCCACAGCAGTCGTCTTAAGAACGTGATCATCAGTGGCGTCTGGTACACCGGAGCGACTGACGCGGCGTCGGCCAAAGACTTCGGTCCGGGCTCAATCGTCGTCATGCCCGCCAACTGGGTGCACGTGAGCGGCTGCCGCGCCGGCAGCGATTGCGTTTTCTACCAGGAAGGCAGAGGCAAGTTCGACTTTAAGCCAGTCAACTGACTAAGCAGCCCGCATAGCGGGCGGCCATAACAGTAGCCCACATCGCAAGCTGCGGGGTGCACGTCGCCGATTGAACCAAGCTCGCGACGCCAGCGACGTAAAGTGTGGCGTTGATCAGTTGGGAAAGCTTATGTCGCCCCGCTGGGCTGCTGCTGTGATGTGCATCTCTACCCACAGCTGGCGCGGTGGGCTACTGATATGTCGTTGGCTTTGCCAACTAGTTGAGCGGCAGTGCTGATAACCATTAGCGTTAGAACCCGGAGGCGAACACACAAATGCCCCAGCACATTGGCATCGTAGCGGGCAGCGCCGAGGGTGCAGCCCTCTGCTATCGCACCATCTGTCTGGAAGCGCCGGCCATCATGGGTGAACATAATCACCCCGAGATAACCATGCACTCGTGGCCGATGGCCGCCTATATGCCGCACATTCGCGCCGACGACTGGGAAGCGGTGGCCAAACGTATGGCCGCGTCCGCGCAGAAGCTGGCCCAAGCCGGAGCCGACTTCGCGATCTGTCCTGACAACACCTACCACCAGGCGTTCAAATATCTAATCCCGCTTTCCCCAATTCCGTGGCTACACATCGCCGGCGCCGTAGCCGCCGAAGCCCAGCGTTCGGGGTACCTACGTCTGGGCATTTTAGGCACGAAGTATCTGACGGAAAGCGATGTCTACCCGGAAGCCTTAAAGGAATTCAATATTGAGAGAGAGATACCTGACGAAGCAGATCGGGAAAAAATCAACGACATCATCTTCAAGGAATTGGTGAACGGCATCTTCTCGGAAACGTCGCGGCTCTACTTCAATGAAGTTACAGAAAAACTTAAAGCGCGTGGCTGTGACGCCGTCGTCCTCGGCTGCACCGAGATCCCGCTGATAGTGCGCCCGGATGACTGTCCGTTACCGACTTTGGATTCCACCCGCTTGCTTGCGCGGGCTGCGTTGAAGCGGGCGTCGGAATGATAAGCAGGAGGGTGATTGGGGCACCGGATTTCGTTGTGCCCGCATCGCGAGCGGAAGATTCGAAGCCGACAGCGCGAGCCGTGTAAAGGCGCAGCAACCAGAATCCGCAAATTTCCTGGAGCCCGCGCCGCGGGCGAAATATCCGTAGCCCACAGCGCAAGCTGTGGGTAACGGCGTATTACAAAGAATCAGCCCGCGAACGCGGGCGACATAACGGTTGGCTATTCTAAGAATATATGCCGCCCCCCTGGGGCTCCAATAAACATCTGCCGCCGTACCCACAGCTTGCGCTGTGGGCTACGAATATTTCGTCGGCTGCGCCGACTGGTTGACTCGTTTCGCGCTGAACCCTTAGATCGCAAAAAGAGACCCTAAAACCATGACTGACAATCCCATGACGAAACCGCGTTGGACCATCTCGCCTTATTTCATCGTGGACGACGTCGTCGCCTCCGCTAATTATTACCGGGACCAGCTCGGCTTCGCTTACGATCGTTTCTGGGGTGAACCGCCATGCTTCTGCATGGTCAGCCGTAATGGCGCCGTGATCATGTTGAGCCAGTTTGCAAAGACTGGTGTCATGCGGCCCAACCACCTGGTCGATCCGGGAGGGGAAGCGTGGGACATCTACATTACGATCGAAGACGCAGACGCGCTCCTCGCTGAATTCAAATCAAAGGGCGTAAAGATCACACGCGACATTTGCGACCAATTCTACGGTTGTCGCGACTTTGACGTCGAAGACTGCAACGGCTATCGCTTATGCTTCGGACAAGACCTTGAGGAATTTCCGAATAAGTCCGACTAGTATCGTTTAAAGCCCGCATCAGCGGGCGACATATCAGTAGCCCACAGCGCAAGCTGTCGGGCAACGTACCACCCCTCGGAGTCAAAGCCCCAGCGAGGCGGCATAGCTCAGTTCACCGAGCCGCACCTGGAAACTTACGTCGCTCGCTTTGCGAGCTTGGTTTTATCGCCCCCATGATCCCACAGCTCGCGCTGTGGGCTACGGATATGCCGTTGGGCTTCGCCAACTGCGCAGATAAAAAAGGTAAACTCAATGCCGAACCAACTCTCAATCCCCCAACTCATCCTTTGGCTCTTTGTCATGTGCCTGGGAATCGAAATCGGCGCCGGCCTATACGAAGCACTCGTCGTGGTTCCGATCTGGTCTGCGGCGCCGCCCGCTTCCGTCCTGGGCTACTTCCACCACAACGTCGCCGATCTCCAATTCGCATTGAACCCAGGCGGAAACTTCTGGCTCATCTTCACACCCATGACTGGCTTGTTGGCAGTCGTAACCTTGCTTTCTGGGTTGAAGACGGCGCCAGAACATCGCAAGTGGCGCATCGCGGGAACCGTCCTCGCCATCATCGTAGTCGCCGCCACCTTCGCCTGGTTTGTGCCAACCCTAATCAGTCTCATGAGCGAAGGAGTGACGAAGCTTAGCGGCGCGGAGATAACCAGCAAAACGAATTGGTGGGTACGACTCAATTGGGTGCGCGCTGCGACCTACATAATTGCCTGGGTGGCCGCGCTGCGCGCGTTAACAATTCCCGCGGGCAGGGAATTGAAAAGCTGAAGGTGAAAGGCAGAACAGAATGATGAAACGAACGTTGATGATTGCTGTGCTTGCCGCTGTTTCGTACTGCTCAGCCAGCGCACAGATACATAACGTGGCTGAGATGAACGCCGATTGCGCCCCCGACCTGACGGTCGGGGCTACTCAATGACGGCCATGCGGGCCTCCGCCAAACCCGCTGAGGTGACAGCACGTGGGCAAGGCCCGAAGGGCCGCCAGTAAATAGCCGCGACCGTAAGGTCGTGGTTTGCGACTTTGAAAATACGAAGAGGTCCGGAGGACCGGCACACGGTCAGACGTGTCGGCCCTGCGGGCCTCTTTTTACTTTTGGTGGCGATTGCGCCCCCGACCTGACGGTCGGGGCTATTCAATGCCGGCCCTGCGGGCCTCGGCCAAATTAATCCCAACCCGCGGACCTGCTGACAGCAAGCCTGGGCAAGGCCCGAAGGGCCGTCAGCCAATAGCCGCGACCGTCAGGTCGTGGTTTGCGACGTTTGCAAA
>JAXDFZ010000025.1:0-158250 GCA_034665305.1 Blastocatellia bacterium
ACTACCCTCTGACCGTCGACGGCTATCGCGCCGTGTACAAGGGCTATCTCGCTGATCCCGACCTCCAGGATGCCCGCGCGCGCTGGCCGTTCGTCGCCATCTGGGACAATCACGAATTCTCGTGGCAAGGCCGACAAAGCATCGTCCAGGCGGGCGGCGCGCCGCAGCCCGGCCAGACCGTCAAGGTCGCCGCCAACCAGGCTTGGTTCGAATATGTCCCGGCTCGCGTGTCGCCGCCGAGCGGCTCGCTTGCCGAATTCGGCGCGGTTGCGGTCAAGAACGTCAAGATCGACAAGTGGGACGGGAACGGGCTCGGCATCGAGCCGAACAATCTGACTGCGATCCGCAGCCTGATCGCTTATCGGGCGCTCCGCTACGGCAAGCATCTAGATCTTCTCATTACCGATCAGCACAGCTTCTGCGGCGACGACCCGAGCGATGCTGAGGGGGTTGGAAAAATTTATGACCCCGCCTTCAATGGAATGTTTTCGGAGGAGGCGATGATCGCGCTCGACGCTGGACGCGCCTTCGACGGCGGGAGGCCGCCCGCCGAACTTCACTTCCGCGATGTGCGCATTCCGAATCCGCGCAAGGAGACGCCGCCGCGGACCATTCTCGGCGTCGAGCAGAAGGCATGGTTCAAGGATCAGCTGCGCAAGTCAAACGCGACGTGGAAGATCTGGGGCAATTCCCTCGGCGCGCTCGACCACCGGGTGGACCTGCAAAATCTCCCGGCCGAAATGGCCAAGAATCCCTGGCCGGCGAACACTTACGGAATAGCCCGCACCGACGATTACGGCGCGGCCTATGCCGAACGCAAGGAGATCTACGACCTCGTGCGTGACGCGAAGATCACCGGCTTTGCGATCGTCTCGGGGGACCGGCACAGCTTTTGGGCTGGATACGCCACAGCCAATCTTCCGCCGCGGAAATTCGAACCCGTGGGTTTGAGCTTCGTCGGCGCGTCGCTGGCAAGCCCAGGTACGATGGAAGCACTGGAGCATGGCTTAAGCAAAGATCACCCCCTCCGAGCGCTTTTCCTCGCTGACCGGTCGGATGGCGGTAAGCCGGCATGGACCAATAACATGCTGCTCCGGCACGGCGTCCGCTCGTGCCTTGAATATGCGAAGAGCTTCGACCTCGAGCGCGCACGGTCGCTGTCCAACCCGGATCTGGCTCCGCACCTCGAGTTCGTAGATCTTGGAGGACACGGTTATGCGAAGGTCCAATTGTCGACCGATGAGATGCGCACCGAGTTTGTCTGCATCCCGCGCCCTATTGCACGGAGCGAAAGACCGGACGGAGGGCCCATCAGGTATCGGGTATTACACACTGCTGCACTGTGGCAGAGCGGAGAGCGCCCGCAGCTGAAGACCTCGGTGCTCGAAGGCGACGTTGGACTGGCGATTTGAAGGACTCAGGCGCTCATTTCCATAGCGGCGGGAAGGCTGCGGATCTGGTGGTCCTTGCCGTAACCGGGCGAAGAACATCGACGACGTCGAGAGAGGGGAAGCCCGAACCGCTCTTTTGAACTAGATGCGGACCGTGAAGGCATCATAGTCAAAAATCAATTTCAATAGTTGGCGAGTTACCGTTTGGGGAACGATCGAAAGCATCACACCACGCGCCCAGCTTCCGGGCCGGCTTTCCCACTGTCCTATGCTTCCATAAAGACGCGAGCAGTCGGCGACGAGTGCGGTTCTGCTGTATCTGCATTTTTCGTACGCTCGAAACGCCTGAGCGGGATTGTTCTCTTTGGCCAAACACCGGCCAAGAACGGCCGCATCTTCGACAGCCATGCAGCCTCCCTGTCCCAGATTAGGTGTTGTCGGATGGATTGAGTCTCCCAACAGAGTCATGCGGCCAAGACCCCAATTTTGAGTCGACGCACGATCCAATGCTTGATTGCGAAGAATCGCCGCTGTGGGTGTCGCGGAAATTAATTCGCAGACCGGCTCGCACCATCCATCGAAGAGTTTCAGTAAAGCCTGCTGTTCAGTTGTGGCCCGCAGCCCAGCGTCTTTCTCATTTGAGCTGGCCCACCACCCGATCCGGCCATTGCCGACTGGACCCATACCGAACCTCTGGCCTCGTCCATGAATCTCGATTGCGGTCGCTGGTTCTAACCCTTCCGGCCCGCGATCAGCAAGGCCGCGCCAAACCATATAACCTCTATACCTGGGAGCATCGCCATCGCCATCGAGCAGCTGGTCGCGAAGCTGTGAGTGAAGTCCGTCAGCGCCGATCAGGACATCACAACGAACCGGTGCTTGCGAAGTGAAATTAATGCGGATCGCGCCGTGTTCCGGTTGGCAGCCAGTGAAATCGTGACCCAGGTGAATTGAGTTTCCAGGTAAAGCATGCAACAAAACGCGCTGGAGATCGGCGCGGTGAAGCGCGACTGCAGGAACGGCGTTAGTAGGAAGGCGAGTTTGATTGAAAGACTTGCCGGTGCGATGCTGCCAGTGAATGCGCTCGATCACCCCGGCATGTTCGATGACCTTTTCGCCAACTCCGAGTTTCAACAGCACGCGGAGGGCGTTCGGCCACATCGCAATTGCTGCTCCTACGTCGAGGAGTTCGGGAGCCTGCTCGAAGACTTCTGGTTCGAAGCCGAAATGTCTAAGCGCCAGGGCCGCAGTCAGACCACCTATACCGCCACCGATAATCGCGATCTTCACATCGATATCGTACCGTAAGCGATTCCATCGGGTCGAGAGTCAATGCTTTGCGCGTGCGGGGTAAACGGAAATGCGCCGTTGGTCGGATCCACGTTTTATAAGCCAACGAACGAACTGCATTTTTAGGCAGTGGCTTGTCAACCCTTCTTGTGAGCGAGGAGGAGAATGCCGTCGAGCTTCCCCTCAAAGATCCATTCCGGACCGTTGCAACGGTAAAAACATACGTGACTAACCACCCAAGTTGAGAACCACGTGTGCAAATCCATTGACTATGAAGGTTCGGCGACAGTTCCTGCGGTTGCGCGACGCTCCACCCCAGATTCTATGCTCTCGGCCGCTCCGCGGACTTTGATTGTTTCAACGGCTGGGTGTCGCATTTACTCGACTTCACGTATCATTCGCCGCGTTCGTCGGATTACGTGGTGCTAATAATATGAGCAAATACCGTCAGCGCGGTTATATGGACAGCGATCGCGAGTCGGAGCGACCAAAGTCGCAATCCAAGCCGCAATCAAAGCCTCAGGATCGGGAGGGCCCGCGCTCGCCACGCATGATGGCATTTGGCGAAGCGTCGAAATGCACCGCGTGCGGAGCAAAGACTCCGCCGAACATCAAAGTCGACAGCTCTTGCCCAAAGTGCAACGCTGACCTCCACAGCTGCCGCCAGTGCACACACTTCGATCCGGGGGCGCGCCTCGAATGTAATAAAGCGATCCCCGCACGGATAGTGAACAAACACGCGCGCAACGAGTGCGAACTGTTCACTACTCGAATTGTAGTCGAGCGCGAAACTTCGTCAGGCCCTCCGACGGATGCTCGTGACGCGTTCGCAAAACTATTTAAGAAGTGAAACGGCTCGGATCTTCGCGGACACCGACGGCCTCACCGACGCATAGTCTCTTCTCCGCTGGGTAGGCTACCATCTCAATGAAACAGATGTCGTGAAAGTTGCGCTGGTGTGCGCGAGACCGCCAAGCACATGCGCGAATGGCGTGACGCGGGTGCGGTTGCGCGCCTTAAACTCCGGGCCGACCAGAAAATTGTAAACGCGCGTTTGGAGCTGAAAGGGCTTTTGCGCAGGTTGATAACTTGCTGGCGAGTTATGCCAAACATTTGCGCAATGCGGGAATCATCCAGCGGCAACTCATTCCATAACTCCTGAAAGTCTTCCTGAGACATTTCCAGTAGTCGTGCGAGTTCCTCTTTAGAAGCCACTCCCAGAAAAGGAAGAAACGAAATCACTCCCCCGTCCCTCGAGTCTCTGAGGTTAAGTAACAAAGCAGCCCGTTGCAGCACTGGCAGTTGGCATACCTCGCGCCAAACCTGCTCAAAAAACAACCGCTGCTCCAAGGCCAAATCAACCTTGGGTTCCGAACTAGTAAACTGGCGGTCACTCTCCGTTTCATTGGTATCAATCGATTCGATCGGCGCGTCGTGGATTTGCCACGTTTCGGCGGCGATTCTTACAACTTCATCAAAACCTATTGGTCCAACGGAGCGCTGAAACAGGGCGCCCAGAAACTCATCAGACTTGATCTGGGCATCACTTAGCTTCCCGTTCGTCGGGGCCATTAGGTCGGCTTTGTCAGAACCGCCTGCGGTAGCGGGCGGGCCTTCCGATTGCGGATTGCGGATTTCGGAATTCGGAATTGAAAGCGCGGCACCGCCCGCTACCGCAGGCGGTTCTGACAAGGCGCGATCGTAATCCGCATTCCGCATTCCGAAACCCGCATTCGAAAGGCCCGCTACCGCAGGCGGTTCTGACAGGCGCGCCGGCGAACTGAAGCCTGCATACCATCGCTTATCTTCAGCCTGCCACAAAGCAAATCGCGGGTTCTGTCTCAAGCGTCGTCGTAGTAAGCCTTTTAGCCTCCACCGCTGCGGATGCTTTTCACGAAAATAGTTAGCACATGCGGAGTAGGTTTTGATGGCGACGAAGTCCGGAAAACTGGCGATCGCGGTTTGATGTGGATTCTCTCGTAGAGCTCGCAGAGTTGCGACGATCGTGGCCCGCAGATCGCCGGCTATCTCGAGCGCGTCCTGGTTTTGCTGAGTACCGCGTTCATTGAGCGACACTCGCAACTTGCGTCTCAGTATTTTCTTGATGATCGGCTCGGCGTGTTCGTCAATGATCGCGCGCAGCAATTCATCAGCGGTTGATTCCGACGTAGCAGTCAGGAAAGGACCCAGCATCGAATCCGAACTCTGGTCTTTGGTTTCGTGCTGCATAAGAAGGGCAGCAGATGTTTAGACCGATCAGACGCTACAGTCAAAGCAGTAGTATTGAGAAACTAGCATAAAGCTTGGGGTGAGGCGCAGCGCAACCCCAGGACCACGAAGACAAAAATATTTTCAAGCCGCGCAGCGGGCGACAGCGGTTGCGCCTGTTAGTTGGATACGCGACCTTAGCTCTCCCTCACTACCTCAAGCGGATCCTTGTCTTTGCGAATAGCGAGAAGTCGCGGGTGGCGGAGTTTGTTGTGTTTGGTCCATTGGATGAAACCAACTTGGATCACGATCTGGGGCTGAACCCAGTGGGCGCGGAGGCGCGGTAAGCCGACGGCTTTTGTGAATGGTGGCTTGTCGATTTCGAGTCGATCGAGTTGCGCTCGCAGCTCGAGCAGCATTTGCGTATTGAAACCGGTGCCGATTTTGCCGGCGAAGACCAAATCCTTTCCTTCGTAATAACCAACCAGGAGCGCGCCCAGGCCCGCGCGTTTGCCTTGCGGGTCGGTGAAGCCGCCGACCACGAACTCCTGTGCGAGCTCGCACTTCATCTTCAGCCAGTGTGGCGAGCGGCGTTGTTCATAAACTGAATCGCGGCGTTTCGCGATCACGCCCTC
Organism: Blastocatellia bacterium; assembly: GCA_034665305.1. Lineage (GTDB taxonomy): Bacteria > Acidobacteriota > Blastocatellia > Pyrinomonadales > Pyrinomonadaceae > DASXRU01. Next base: position 5,525 of record JAXDFZ010000025.1, read on the forward strand.
CCAGCCCTGCTTCTGTGCGCGTTCCCAGGGCGCTTCGTCATGCAGCTCCGTGACCCGGTGCAACGGCGTGCTAAGCGGCAGCTTGCGCAAGAGCGCTCTGCGTTCTTGAAGCGGAAGGTTCGTTAAATCACGGCCATCGAGCCACATGATGTCGAACACGTGATAAGCCGCAGGTCCATGCCAATCGATTTCGCCATCGAGAATCAATTCCTGGTGCGGAAGTTCGGCAATCGCGCGGGCCAGGGCGGGAATGTTTTGCGGCAAGTGATTGCGCGAGAACAATTCGACTCGCGCGCCTTTCTTGTAGGCGAGCAGGCGGATGCCGTCGAACTTCCGTTCAAAGATCCATTCCGGACCGTTGAAGCGCTCCTGGGTGAGCGTCGCGGCCATCGGCTGAATCCACTCGGGGAAAGACATTGGTGGATGGTAAATCGTGAAAGGTAAATGGTAAATGGTTGGTGAATTCTAATAGCGACTCGGCCTACCGACCATTTACCATTCACCATTCACCATTTGCCATTTGCCATTCACCGCCCACCGCTGTTGCATCTTCGTCATCAATTATGGTTTTCTTCGTCAGCAACCGAGACCAGGGAGTAGATTCATGAAGCACACCAAGTACGCGCTATTAGCCGCCGCAATTCTCTTATTGATCGCCCCAGTCTTCCTGGCGCAAACACAGTTTCCCAATACACCCGCCGGCAATCAGACGAAGGCCTGGTTGGCGGCTTTCAATGCTGGAGACATCGAAAAGTACCGGGAGTACTATCGCAAGAATTTCCCCGCTCGGGTGGAGCGTGCCGCTCGAGCAATGGAATTGCGTCAGGAGAACGGCGGCTTCGAAATGAAGAAGATCGAAGAATCGACCCCGACAAAGATCGTCGCTCTGCTTCAGGAACGACTTACGGATCGGTTTGTCCGGGTTTCGGTTGAGGTCGAAGCATCCGAACCACATCAGATGACCAGACTCGACTTGCAAGGAATTCCGCGACCGGCGGAATTTGCACTTCCGCACCTGAGCGAGAGCCAATTCATTATTGCCGCACGAAAGAAGTTGGATGAGGAAGCGGCAGCTGATCGTTTTTCTGGTGCGGCCCTGATCGCAAAGAATGGGAAGACAATTTTTGCCCAGGCATACGGTCTGGCAGATCGCGAGAAGAAAACTCCAAACACTTTGAAGACGCGCTTTCGCCTCGGCTCAATGAACAAGATGTTCACTGCGGTTGCCACTCTGCAGCTCGTGCAAAACGGCAAACTCGATCTGAAAGCGCCTTTCGGCAACTACCTGGCCGACTATCCGAATAAAGAAGTTGCTTCAAAAGTAACCATCGAACAATTGCTATCGCACACTGGCGGCACTGGTGACATCTTTGGTCCAGAGTTTGACAAGAATCGGCTGCAATTAAGAACTCTGCAGGATTATGTGAAGCTCTACGGTCAACGCGGCCCGGAGTTCGCCCCGGGCAGTCGCTGGCAGTACAGCAACTACGGCTTTCTTCTGCTCGGCGTGTTAATAGAAAAAGTCAGCGGTCAAAGTTATTACGACTACGTTCGTGATCACATCTTCAAGCCGGCGGAAATGACTGGCACCGCTTCCGAACCTGAAGATCAGATGGTGGCGGACCGAGGTCTTGGCTACACGAGCTTGGGTGGCGCTGGCTTAAGGCCTAACACTGACACACTGCCCTACCGTGGCACCTCCGCGGGCGGAGGCTATTCCACCGTGGAAGATTTATCGAAGTTTGCGACCGCGCTGCAAACGAACCGGCTGCTCGATGCGCAGCACACGGAAATGCTGACGACGGGAAAAGTCGAGACTCCGGGCGGTGGTATGTATGCGTATGGATTCCAGGATGCAGTTGTTAACGGCTTGCGCTGCTTCGGCCACGGCGGCGGCGCCCCTGGCATGAATGGCGAACTTAAGATTTGCCCCAGCCCGCAGTACGTAATTGTGGTGTTGGCAAACATGGACCCACCCGGCGCCACCCGAGTTGCGGACTTCATCACTAACCGGCTACCGAAATGAGAAGTTATGTGGGCTCATAGATCATTTTTAGAGCAACCTCATTTGAACCGCAAAGGGGTTCTGCCCTCCAGCCCAGGGTTGCTGTCCGGGCTACCTTGGGAGCAGGGGGATTACGAATTCAACCCCAACGGGGTTGCGGCCTCTTAATCGATTTCACGGACCAGACCTGCGGTTGCCCCAACCCCGTTGGGGTTGGATTCCGCTCTCGATTCGTTACCCAGGGTAGCCTCAACGGCAACCCGGGGCTGGAGGTCTCAACCGCTTTGGGGTTATCGAACCCCTGGCGCAATGCTCCTCAGTAATTCCCTTCTCCTACCAGAACTTTATGAATCTCGAAACTCTGAAAACACCCGGTCTAGTACTCGACGTCGCGAGGGTTAAGCGCAACGCCGAACGAATAGGCCAGCGCATTCAGCAATTTGGCGCCGACCTGCGACCGCACATCAAGACTCACAAGTGTATCGAGGTTGCTCGCATTCAAACTGCGGGGCACTCCGGCGCCGTGACCGTTTCGACCTTGGCAGAAGCACATGCCTTTGCCGCGAATGGATTTTCAAAGATTACCTACGCCATCCCAATCGAACCTGGAAAATTCGACGAAGCAATTGAGATCTCGAGAGATTGCGAACTGTCGCTAATAACTGACGATATGGATGTGCCCGCACAACTGAATGAGGCGGCAAAGCAGGCGAACGCCACTCTGAATCTCTTTCTGAAAGTCGACTGTGGCTATCATCGTTGCGGTGTCGAGCCTACGACGCCCGAAGCCACGGAGATTCCCCGGCGAATAACAAACGCGTCGAACTTGCGGTTTGCGGGAATCCTTACGCACGCCGGTCATAGTTATAACTGTCAGACAAAAGCAGACGTGTTGGCCCTCGCGAAACATGAACGCGATGTGATGGCCGCCTTTGGAGAGGCCCTCCGAAAAGAAGTGGGCCAGGTACCAATCGTGAGTATTGGTTCAACTCCAACTATCACCCAGGTCGATCATCTGGAAGGCATTGACGAGGTACGGCCGGGAAACTACATCTTCTTTGACGCGTTCCAGGCGACACTCGGTAGCTGCTCATTTGACGATTGCGCGCTGACAGTCCTGGCCTCAGTCGTGCACCGCGATAGAAGCCGACGAAAAGTGATCATCGACGCCGGAGCTATCGCCCTCTCGAAGGACCGCGGTCCAGTGGGCCTCGATCCGAACTGTGGTTACGGGAGAGTACTGGACCTCACAGGCAAGGATCTGAATCTAACAGTCAGCGAGATGTCGCAAGAGCATGGTGTCGTAATGGTGGAGAATGAGCACACCTTCGATCGTCTGAAAGTCGGATCGCGCGTGAGAGTTCTGGCGAATCATTCCTGTCTGACCGCTGCTCAACATTCCCACTACAACGTGCTTGAAGGCGAGACCATTGTGGACCAGTGGAAGGTTCACAGCGGCTGGTAGAGACCCTGGAGAAAGCACTCCCGCTCTTTCGTCACTGTTTCTCCAGAGATCGAAACCGGTGCCCTTCCCGCTAGTGGGGTCCTAATTCGTAGGGGCGTCACTCCGTGGGCGCCCCCTTCCTTGGGCCGAAAAGGGGGCGCCCACGGAGGGACGCCCCTACAAATTTCCGCAAAGATAGAACACTACCGGTCCTGCTGAACGCAGAGCCCACGAAGTTTCGGGTTGTGCTAAGATGCGCCGCTTAGTGGCCCATTAACTGCGACCCTCCTGACGGGTCATCAATACCCAAGCGGTTTCCAAGTAGGGAAAGCCTCAATGCCCACCCAAGATCGGCGCCCAAAAAGTAATATTCGCGCGGCGGCTTCGTACGAGTTGATCGTGAGGGTGGGAATTGCTTTGCTCTTTTGCTCGCTCCTGCTGGCAATCCCTCGGTCCGTATCGGCGCAGGCACGCTGGACTCCGGTAAATGGAAACAATGGCCGCTATCAAGCGTTTGTTGTCTCTGCCAACGAACGCGGAGAAATGGCCTGTCGCACCGCCACCTCGGAAGAACGTCGCAACGTCGCCGCGCGCAACGGTGGCGGGCCAATGCGAACGATTTATTCCGGAGCCCCACGCCGAAAGCAGATGCCTTATGGAACTGAGGCGTGGACTTCGGACGAGACCGCAGGTCTCGCGCTTCAGGTCTCAGCGGGGCTGCGCATCGTTTTGCATGGCACCACCCAACTGGAACAAAACGTGAACGCGCGGAACGCCTTCATCGTGGCTGCGAATCGTTGGGAAGCGATCATCTCGACTCCCATCACAGTGGTCATAGACGTTGACTTCGGCCCCACGTTTTTCGGCACGCCCTATCCCGACGCGGGCATACTCGGTGCAACTGGTTTAGATTCAGTCGTAGGTCCATATTCTGATTTGCGGCAAAGGTTGATCGATCGAGCTTCCACGTCAGCCGAGCAGCAACTCTACAACGCGTTGCCTGAGAACGTCGTGCCCGTGGAGTTTAAGGGCGCAACCAGCAATGTGAGCAATGTGGAACTCAGTGCGCCGAATGCCCGCGCACTCGGCATGGTGCCCGACATTTCAGATCCCAACTCGCTGGCGCTGGGGCAAGGTGACGCGGGAATCGGATTTAATTCGGCATACAACTTTGACTTCAGTCCCGACGAAGGCATATCCGGTAACCTGACAGATTTCGACTCAGTTGCCTCACATGAGATTGGGCACGCGCTGGGATTCATCTCGGACGCCGGAGGCGATGCGGCATCGCCGATGGCCGGGTGGGATCTGTTTCGCTTCCGGCCCGGAGCGGCCAGCCTGGCAACGTTTGCAACCGCGCCGCGCGTGATGTCGATCGGGGATAACCAGGTCTTCTTTGGAAACACAGTCAGCACCTTCGCGACCTTGGAGTTGGCACTCTCAACTGGTGGCCCCGATTCGATACCTGGCTTAGGCGACGGACGCCAGTCTAGTCATTGGAAGGACGACGATCTCTTTTCCACGCGTCCTTACATCGGCGTGATGGATCCGACCCTCGGTCGCGGCATGCGAAGGACCATTAGCGAAAACGACATCACCGCGATTGACTTGTTGGGATATTCGATTGGTGCGCCCGCGCCGCTGCGTCCACCTAACGACAACTTTATCAACGCGATTTTGCTCCAAACTAATTCAGGATCCGCGCCCGGCAGCACCGCGAATGCTACCCGCGAAGCAGGCGAGCCTCTGCATGTTGGCTTCCTCGGAGACAAATCCGTTTGGTATTCGTGGGTGTCCGCCGTGAATGGCCAGATAACCATCGACACGTCGGGTAGCACCTTCGATACGACGCTCGCGGTTTACACCGGCTCTTCGCTGAATCAGTTAGTAAACATCGCCCAGAATGATGACATCGTAAACGGCACGAACCGCGCCAGCCGGGTGCAGTTCAATATCACGGCAGGCGCGACCTATCGCATTGTCATTGACGGGTGGAACGGAGAATACGGCAATTACACACTGACCTGGAACGCAACGGGTGTGGTGCCAACACCCACACCCACTCCGACTCCCATACCGACGCCTACGCCCATACCGACGCCGACACCAACCCCGACGCCGCGGCCGCCGCCTCCGTGTCTGGATGATTTGTGGGTGCCCACCGCGACGAGCGGTCCGGCCCCGCGGCGGCAGCACTCAGCGGTCTGGACCGGGACTGAAATGATCATTTGGGGAGGTCGGGACCAAAACGGTGACAGCATTAATACCGGCGCTCGCTACAATCCGAACACAAACACCTGGATTGCTATCAGCACCACGAATGCTCCGTTCGCGCGTTTTTATCACTCCGCAATCTGGACCGGCACAGAGATGATTATCTGGGGCGGCATCCGGGAGGCCGGCAAAACAATTAGCGGCGGCAGGTACAATCCCACTACCGACAGTTGGACCGCGATGAGCCAGGTAAATGCGCCTGAGGCCCGTAACCTGCAAAGTACCGTTTGGACCGGCACCGAGATGATTGTTTGGGGCGGGCTCAGCAATTCTGACATGGTGAAAACGGGAGGCCGGTATAATCCCGCCACCGACACCTGGACTGCCACCAGCACAAGCAACGCGCCGCTCGCGCGTTTAGATCACACGGCAGTTTGGAGTGGTACTGAAATGATTATTTGGGGCGGATACGGCAATGCCGGCAATTCAGATACCGGGGGCCGGTATAATCCCAGCACGAACAGTTGGACGGCGACGAACACAACAAACGCACCAACAGCGCGTGGTACTCACACCGCTGTCTGGACCGGCAGCGAAATGATCATTTGGGGCGGCTATCAAAACGGCTTCCTTAATACCGGCGGCCGATATAGTCCTCTCACCGATAGTTGGCAGGCCACCAGCACGCTGAACGCTCCCGATGTACGGGCCCTGCATGTCGCAGTCTGGACGGGCCGCGAAATGATCGTTTGGGCGGGACAAGGTTTGAGCTTCAACAGCGGCGGGCGATACGACCCGAATAATAACACCTGGGTCGCGGTGTGCGAGCAGAACGCTGCGACGGGCCGAGTCTATACCACCGCCATCTGGACCGGCAGCGAGATGATCGCCTGGGGCGGAGACGACGGTACTTTCCATCGCGTGAACACGGGCGCGCGATACTCAATCCAGGGCACGCCCGGGCCCATCCAACTGCTGCTGGAAGCGTCAGGGCCATTGCCGGACCAAGCCACTGCCTTGGATGCAATGTTATCTCTGAGAGATCCGTTTCCGGTTCTTAACAGCGCGAACCTCCTCTACCAGGGCCCCGATCGAAACACCCGCGTCGTTATATTTGCTTCCAACCTGTTGCTGCTGCCGGGCGAACTCTCATCCTCGGTGCACGTCGTGCTAACCGATAGTAATAGTCAAACCTACGACCTGCTCGCAGAAGACGTGAGGTCCGTTGCGAACTTTGTGCAGGTGACCTTCAGATTGCCCAACTCTCTCGCGGCCGGTAGCTGGACCGTAAAGATCGCGGCGCATGGACAAATCAGCAACGCCGGCTCCATCAGAATAAGAGCTTAGCTGCTGGTTTTGAACGATGGCGCGCTGACAGTCCTGCCTTCAGTCGTCCACAGTGACATTGACAGACGAAAACTGATCATCGATGCCGGGAGCCATCGCCCTCTCGCAGGACCGTGTTTCATTCAAGCATCGCCGGATCAGTCATGATGCGAAAGAGGCTCCCGCCGCGCGCGTCCAATGATTTGTTCGGCGGCGCATCGATAGAACGCGGCTTTAACTCAACAGATAGACGACCTGCGTCTCAAGCTTCGCTTCGTCATCGGTCCAATCGCCATAGATTTCCCACGAACACGCGCCTAATGTGCGGCCGGTCGCCACGCACCACGAATTGATCGCTTCGTGTGCGGCTGCTAGTTTGCCATAGCTACCGATATGCGTGGTCATGGCGACCTCGCCTGCAGGCGTCTCTGTGCAGACTACTTCGCCTGCGTCCTGAAAGGGTCGAATGACCTGCACGCCGAAGTCAACTACGATCGCTGGTTCGCCATGCGCAGGGTGGTGATAAAGGAAGCAATTATGACCGTCGGTCCGCAGGCCTTCATGGCGACGGAGAAACTCCCAGACAAGATCAAGCGCCGGCTTCCATGCTCTTCCAACGTCTCCGATGAGCACACGCCCCCGCACTGCCGCGAGGAGTTGCGCACTGACGGTTTTTGTGACGACCTCATAAGTTGTCAAAGGTTTCCCCTTTTTGCGTTCATTTGGCGACGTCTGACGTTTGAGTTGACGCGGCGGCGCGAATCAAAGCAGCTTCCGCCGCATCAAGCCCGTTGAGAAACACCCCGCCGCGCTCGCGTCCAACGATTTGTTAGATCCCGGCGACGGCACGAGTTTGATGGCGACACGGCAACGTCAGCAGAATCCCTTTGATCAGACTTACGGGCGTTAGCCTTTCTTCGATGGTTTATTGGCCGATTTGGGCCGAGGGGTACTTGGCTTGGGCTCTATCCTGATTGATGGTCTACCCCTTTTAACCCGAATAGGCGGTCTGCCTTTTTTGGTTGCCATATATTGCTCGCTTTCTTACACGTTCTTCTGTGCCCTTAAGTCTTATCCGTTATGTTTCGTGAAGCAAATTCCTTCTCAGGCCGGTTCCGAAGGAATTGGATCACACGGCACCCGGATAGGAGGATCGATCCTAATAGTCGGACGATTAGTGGGAGTTTCTCGTGGTGGGGGCTCAATCCTGATTCCGGGCCGATTAGTCGGACCTTCATCGGGAGGTTCAATCCTAATCGGCGGTCTCCCTTTCCCTGTTATATCTTCCTCTGCTTCCCGACTCGAAGGTGTGGTAAATGACATAGAGTTTTCTCCTTTACGAAACCGGAACATTCTTAAAGCAAAAAGCTATCAGGAATCCTATTCCAAACATCAGTGATAGGCCTGAGCATAAGTAGAGGGTGTAACCAAGATTGCTCCAAACGTTTTTGCTGTTGAGTGCTTTGATATTCTTCAGGGCATCTCCAATGATGGCAATCTCCTTACGGAACGCCATGGCATTGACCACGAAATTCAATAACATCAGAAGTACTGCGACGGCGAAGAAAATCCAGGCTGTAGTTAGTAATCCGGAAGCAGTCACAATTACCACGTCGGCGCCGGTAGGTCCTTTTACTTTGAAGAGGCCCACAAAGGCGACTGAAAAAGCCAGGAAAGATGCTGACAGCGTGAGAATTGCTTTCTCGTAGCTGTCGTAGCTAGCTTGCTCTCCCTTTGATAATTGTTCGCGTTCCTTTACGTAATCCGCGTAGTCCATTTTGGCTACCTGCTGGTAATGCTTTCTTCGTTTTTTCATGCATTCTCCTATTCAGAACGAGGTCGGCTAGGCGCATGGCACCGCATCTTAGTCTCCAAACAGCCGGCGCGTAAACGGATTGATAAACTTCCGCTCCGGGTCGTGCTGGTTCCTCAGTTCTAGAAACCGATCGAAATGGGCGCCGTAGATCTCCTGGAGATGCGCCTGGTCGAGGGTTTCGCAGAATTTACCAAGGTGCGGCCTCGCTTTGATCTCCCTGATCATGTCCTCGGCCACTGCGTAATACTTTTCGAATCCGTGCGAGTCGTTGCAGATCAGATCGATCCAGCACCGGCGCGTGTCGCGTCCCGGGCCGATAAGCGCGAGGTCGTGTCCGGCCGGCGTAAAGCGGACCTCGAGCAAGGCGTAGGGTAAGTTGTTCTTCGGCTTAGCGAGATACATCGTCTCGAACTTCTTCAGAAAGAGCCGGCACATCGGGACAGCTTCCTCTTGCGGCACCGTAAATTCCTGTTCCTGATGCAGGTGATAGATGGTGCGGCTGTAAGCCTCGGCGCTTTCCAGCACGAGCGTTGTCATTTGTTTGAACCAGTAGACGATCGGGGACCATTTGTTCAGCGTCCCGGTATAGGCCATGAGATTACCTAACCACGCTGATACCAGGGCATCGGCTGAGATATTGATCCACTCGCGGAGGTCGCCGAGTACGGATTGAGGCTTATCCGTATGGTTCCATTTATTGATCTGGACCCTTCTGGTAAACGGGAAGATGTAAAGGCTCATGTGATCATTTTGCTGGATGACCTCTTCGAGATGATCTTCCACCCACTGCAGATCTTCCATCTGACACTTCTGCTCAATATTAAAACGTTCGCGCGCTTGCACGGTCACTTCCGCGATGATCGCGACAGCGCCGATGCCGCCGATAGCCGCTCTGAAAAGGTCGTCTTCCGGTTTGACGACATGCACGTCCCCCTTGCCGTCGATCACCTTTAGGCTCACGACCATTTCGCTGACCCAGCCCCAGTCCTTTCCGGTCCCGTGCACGTCGGTAGCCAATATGCCGCCGATGCTTTGTGCGTTGTGCGAGGGAAGCGCCTTGAAGGCCCAACCGCGATCCAGGAGCAGCTGGATCACATCGCGCATCCTCGTTCCCGCGCGCACTGTCAATTGCTTCTTCTCTTTGTTTTCGCTGCCGGGGACAATGCCGGTGTAACTATCGAGCGAGATCAAGGCGTTATCCGATTCGACACCCGCGTTAAAAGAGTGTCCCGCGCCGAAGAAGCGGACCCTCGAAGAACGCGCAATGCAATCTATGAGTTCCTGCTCGGTCGCAGGCCGAGCGTATTGTTGCGGCTTATAGCGAAACCGGTGCGCCCAGTTGTGGAAGAAGCCGCCCGTCACGCGGCCCTCAAGCCAGAGATACTTTCCGAAGGTCAGGCCATTGAGGATGATGTTGAGAGTGGTCTTCCACCCGCAAGAAAAATAGCTTCGCGATTGCATGAGGATATCTCCTGCTAAGAGACTGTCAAAATTCTTCCTGACGATGCAGGTAAGTTCTCAGGGATGCCCCAACGGGGCATTATGAAATCCCCATTTCACACGCATTTTGACTTTTGAGGAAAAGCCTGACATTACGAGCAACGAAATTGACCCAAGGCGGTGGAACAGGTCAGGGCGTTTTGCGCGACCTTGAGTTTCCATCCTTCGACCTCAGTGCCATCCAAATTCAAGTGTCCCGCCAGGAAGTAAAGCCGTTGCGTGTCAGGCCCGTCCGGCGCAACGCAAAAGCGATCCTGCAGAAAATAGGGCGCAATACTCTGGTAATACAACGTGGCCCGGATAGTTGCAGGCGCCCCCTTGAGGTTGCTGGCGACATACGACAAATGATCGCCGCCGCCGCGCTGGTAATCCTCGTCGCCGTTCACTCCCTTTGAACCCACGGAACCGTTGCTGCCGACATTTTCGTCCATGATTGAATGGAGAGGTGTGGTGTCGCCGAGAGCTTTGGCTATTTTCATGCGATCGGCCTCTGGCAGAAAACCGTGAGGCAGCAGCCGGTTATCCTTGACCTCTCCGTCGATGCTCAGGAAGCTGGTCGTCAGCAAGCCGTGCTTGTCAGTCTGGAGCTCCTGATAGATTTGGGCCTGGTCCTGCCGCGCAATGACTGTGTAGTGCTCCTGCCATTTCTGATCTGCGAGCGGAACGCGCGCTGAGCAGTCAGCCTTCCACCAATACTCGCCGGCGATGGGGATTCCTTGGTCGTCAACGATCGTTCCCACGTCGTTGGTGCGGCCCGAAGCCCAAAGCGTGTTGCCGTCTTTGTCCAGCACTTCGAGGGAAATGAAGGCGCGGCGAAAACTCACTCCTGAGGGAAACTTGTGGCCGACCTTGTTGTCGATTTCGACTTGAGCCGTCAGGGTCTTTTTCGTCGCGTCCCAACTCGGCGTTACCTTAATGGTCGCCGTATCGTTTTTTGCCTGATCGAGCATTTGCTGTTCAGTGGTGACGAGCGGAGCAACGGCGCCTCTTAGCCCGCTGACGTCGTTGATGCGAATGCCCAGTATGTCGGGAAACTGCTGGGCCATCTTGAGGAAGAAGACATTCAGCCCGACGAGGGTGTGGCGGCCATAAGGTGCACGCGACTGCAGGTCGATATCGGCGGCCGGTAACCGGTAATCGGTTTCCGGATAGTTGCTGAACTCCTCGATCGAAGCGATCTTACTGGAGTACGGAATACCCTGATCATCACTATCGGGCATGTGGCAGCCCTGACAGGATTTGGCCCGGTCACCCGGCCCGAGGGGAAGCGGCTTGCCGTCGCTCTGGCCCGTGCGGTAAGCGCTGAAGACCCACTCAGGATAGGTCGTCTGTTCATAGACCTTGGGGTATCGCTTAAAGGGATCGCTTCCCTTGCCCGTCTCACCGTTAATGCCGTTCTGTGGATTATCAAGCACCGGGAGATGGACCGTGTGGCAAGTGCCGCACATTTCCGAACTCATCAGCGTCGTGGTGTTGTGAATTGGTTTGACGCCCAGAGAGTTTTCCATCAGCTTCGTCAGCGGATTAGGAAACGGCCCATTAATCTCTGACTCGGGACCGAGCAGAAAGTTTCCCGTGAAGTTAAGAGAAAACCCGGCGTGCGTGGCGGGTGGATTGAAACTCTTTTGCTTCTGTTCGACGCAACGGTTGACGGGCAAATTACGGTTCTTCTCCGCCTCTTCGCCCAGGACCACATGATGGCAGGTCGTGCATGAGATACCGTCCCGGGCCAGTGCGCCATAGCTGGCATTCGCTGCGGTCGGATTGCCACTAGGATAGGGCACGGAGTTGACTACACTGCGCTGGAACTGGCCGCAGTCGTCAACGTCGAGCGCATATTGCCGCTGGCCCATGATGCCGTGGCATTGCAAGCAAGTGTCCTGCACCAGGGCGCCATCTTTCGGGTGCAGGCGCTGTTCGCTTTCGAGTTGGGCGAAAAAGATTGGATCGCGACCGGCCATTCCCATCGGAGAAGAGGCCCAGAGCGCGTAGGGCGAGACGTCATAGAGGGAACCGCCTAACTGCGTTTGCACTGACTGGTGCACTGGCGCCACCATGTCGAACTGCAGCCCGGTTGCATTGGCAGTGTGACAGCCCAGGCACTGCGTTGACGTTTGGAAATAGACGGGATCCTTACCCAGGATCACTTTCTTCTTTCCGCCTACGACCAGATCGTCATAGGTCTGTGACGGCATCCGATCGACCGAGCCCCATTCGGGCGCCGGCATCTTCCCTTTGAACGCCTCCACAAAAGGATCGTCATAGTCGTAAAGCGCTTCACCCAGACGAGCAACGCGATTCGAGGGCAACGCCACCAGCATGTGATGAGGTGTGGCCGGCGGCAGGTCGGGAACAAACTGAGTCAGAAAGCGGTGCACGTCCTTTCCAAAATAGTTCCGCATCGAAACGAACGTGTTACCGGAGACAGTGGACGCGTGACAGTTGCTGCAGAATTGTGAGCCACCCTGGCCGCTGCCGGTCAAGGGATTACTGGGTGCCGGTGGCCAATCCGGCGCCCAGCCGGGACCGTACCAACTGCCGAACCAGCCACTACTGAACGTATTGTCGTCGCGAATCCAAAAGACCGCACCGGTGCCGTCGGGCTTGACGCAGTCAAAGCAAGTGGCCGCCCAACGCGCGAGGGGAGGCGTCCACATTTCTTTGACCATCATCGAGCCGTTAGGTGGAGCGGGCTGATTGAGCGGGGCCGTGCTCTCATCGGTCGGTCGATAGCGCTCCATCCAATCAAACATCGGCGGCGAATACCACACGCGCGAAACTGCGTGTTGGTTGTAGGCCTGCGCTTTGAGTTGGCCGTCGACCAAGGTGGCGGTGTAGGGCCCGGTGTCACGTGCGGTCGAGTCGTGCTTCCACGCGCGATAGCAGAGCTTCTCCATGAACTCCTGCATCAAGGGCTCGTACCGATCGAGTTGAGCTTGCCCCCGCGACACGAATTGGGCCGGCCGGCTCAGCTGCTCCTCAAGTTGAACACATCGCTTTCCGTCTGTGGGTTTGAGTGGTTTACAGTTCGTGCAAACGCTGTCCTGTGGCGCGGCCGTTCCAGTTGAGGCCCACATCAGCAGGCATGCAAAAAGCATCAGGACGCCGGTAGTGAGCGCAAGCTGTCGAGTCCAACAGCGGTGGGTGGCTTGGCGAAGTCCCATACTCTCCTCCACATTTGATATTCGCGTGGGTTCACGATGGACGCCGTGTCAGGAGCGCCCAGTTGCGAGGAAAGAACAGCGGCGTGGTTGAGCTGTTTGGTTCGACCGTCCTGGTCGGAAAGGAACGAACCTGACTCCCAATGGGAGTCTTGCATCACACCATCAGTCTAAGAGGCGGCATGCTAACACACATAGCGAGATCTATTGCTATTTCCCTTTTTCAGGCTCTGCTCTGATTCGTTTGACCTGGGTCTTGGGGTGTTAGATATTGATTCCAAGTGACCGTAAGGCTTGCGTCGCACGAGCCATCGGAGTCGCCGCTTCCTCAGAGGCGCGCCGCGTCAACATTAATCCCGTAATCGAGTGATGCATACCACTTGCCGCGTCCCTGCGGTGTCAGGTCCAACATATTCAAGATCGGAGTCAACTCATCGATGCGTCGCTCGTCACCGGAGGCATTCTTAAAGCTGTCTCTTGGAACAATTGCTTCACCGAATGCTACAATCGAAACAAATAACTCGAGCCATTTGCCCCGGCTTCTCTCAACAACTCGGCTCAGGTTGACTGGCAAAGTCAGCGCGCCCCGACGAGTCGTCCATATCCATTGGAGGCCAGATTCATGGCGCCCAAACTCAGGAAAACGGGAATCAGCGTCGTCGGCGATCTGCCCTGGGGTGCACACTTCTGTTATTTCTACGAGACGAAGCAGGATCTGCTCGATATCTTGATTCCTTATTTCAAGATCGGACTGGAAAACGGAGAGTTCTGCCTCTGGGTGATTTCGAATTCCGAGCTGCTGACGGTGGAAGAAGCAAAGAGCGAACTGCGAAATGCTCTTCCCGATCTTGACCGGTATTTGGCCGAGAGAAGCATCGAGGTTGTCAGCCACGAAGACTGGTTTCTGAGCGGAAAGACTTTTGATCCTCACACGATCGCGAATCGATTCAGAAATAAACTCAATGACGCATTGGCCAGAGGCTATGCCGGAATGAGAGTCAACGGAAGTCCAGCCTGGCTACACGATGCGGGACCGCAAGAGCTTCGCAAGTTTGAAGCTGAACTCGACAAATTATTTCCCAATGAACGCACAATCGCGTCATGCAGCTATCCGCTCCGCACGATCGGAGCTGGCGAGATCTTTGATGTGGTGCGCACCCATCAGTTTGCAATAGCAAGACGGCAAGGGGAATGGGAGATTGTTGAGACGCCGGAGTTAATACAAGCCAAGGCCGAAATCAAGAAACTAAATGAAGAGCTGGAGCAACGAGTCATTGAGCGCACCAGCGAACTTAGACTGGCGAATGAGGAACTGAGGAAGGAGATCACCGAACGCAAGCAAGCCGAGGCTTTGCTCCACGTTAAAGAGCAGGAGTTTCGGGCCATCGTCGAGAACGCGCCCGATCATATCATCCGATACGACCGGGAATTCCGCCGGGTATACGTCAATCCCGCAGTTGCCAAAGCGTATGGTCTGCCATCAGAGGTCTTGACCGGCAAGCCTATGGGCTCTGTCATCGAGGATGCCGGGATGGAAGTCAAAGAGGAGGAACTAAGGCAACTCCGTCAACGAATCGCGGGCGTCTTCGACACGGGGAAATCCTGCGAGTTTGAAATCACCTGGCCACTTCCTACGGGCCGGAAGCACTTCAGTATTCGTGCGTTTCCTGAACTCGATCGTGACGGTTCGGTAATCAACGTTCTGAGTATTGCGCGGGACATCACCGAGCGCAGGAGCGCCGAAGATGCGTTAAAAAAAGAGAAGGAGATTCTGGAGAAGATCGTCCACAATATCCCCGTGATGATAGGCTTCATTGGCCAAGACGGACGCGTCAAGCTGGTCAATCCTGAGTGGGAGCGCACAATAGGATGGACGCTGAAAGAAATACAGGATCAGAATGTGGACATTTTTGCGGAGGCGTATCCCGACTTGTCCTACCGCCAGGAAGTTTTGAACTTCATTGCTGCATCGACTGGGGAATGGGTCGATCTCAAAATCAGGGTGAGGGATGGACGGACAATTGATGCGGCTTGCGCTGTCGTCCACCTTTCGGACGGGACGAGAGTTGCCATCGCCCAGGACATTACTGAGCGGAAACAAGCGGAAGAGAAGCTCAGGCATAGTGAGGTCCAGTTAGCCCAAGCGCAGCGCCTGGCCCACGTTGGCAGTTGGGACTGGGACTTACGTACGAACAAGGTAACCTGGTCCGACGAACTTTACCGCATCTTCGGCCTTGAGCCAGGAACGATTATGGTCGCGGGCGAAGTGGTGTCATTTATCCATCCGGACGATCGAGATTTGTTTTGGACTACCGTCCAAAACGCCGTCGCGAATAAAGAGCAATATAGTTTTTACTATCGCGCGCTAAGGCCCGACGGCACTGAACGGATTGTTCAATCGCGCGGTGCGGTCTTGACCGACGATCATGGGGAGCCAATCAGAGTATTCGGGTCCACCCAGGACGTGACGGAACTCAAGCACGCGGAAGAGAAGCTGAAGGCCACAACTGAACAGTTGCGCGCGCTATCGGCGAGCGTTCAGTCCGCTCGAGAAGAAGAGAGCAAACGCATCGCGCGTGAGATTCACGACGAACTTGGAGGAGCGCTAACAAGCTGGAGGTGGGACCTGGAGGAAATTCGCGACGAGATGTCCATGGCTCTGTCTCCGTCGCAAGTTGCCACAGTGCAAAACAAGATTGGGGCGATGATAAAGCTCACTGAGATTACGCTTGATACGGTCAGGCGGCTCGCTTCTGAGTTGCGACCGGCAGCTCTGGAACTCGGACTGGTGCAAGGACTCGAATGGCAGTCGCTGCAATTTGAAAATCGAACCGGTATTCCGGTCCAGTTAGAGTGTGCTTTAGAAAAAATTGATCTGCACAACGGTCAGGCAACCGCGGTCTTCCGCATTCTTCAGGAGGCCCTGACTAATATTCAGCGTCATGCCCAAGCTACGCGCGTGACGATTACGTGCGAGGAAGAATCCGGCCAGTTTGTGCTTACGATCAAAGACAACGGCCGAGGAATCACCAACAGTGAGGAATCTGCTACTCAGTCGCTGGGACTTCTCGGCATGCGCGAGCGGGCGAATCTCG
Organism: Blastocatellia bacterium; assembly: GCA_034665305.1. Lineage (GTDB taxonomy): Bacteria > Acidobacteriota > Blastocatellia > Pyrinomonadales > Pyrinomonadaceae > DASXRU01. The sequence continues at coordinate 22,086 of JAXDFZ010000025.1, forward strand.
CGGGAGGGGAGATCACTATCGAAAGCGCCGCAGGTGAAGGGACAAAGATCACGGTTCGAGTTCCGTTCTCAGCCGGCGAGCGATCTGGAAAGGGCGGTCCCTAAGGATGGCGCAGGACCTAAACCTGGAGACCCACCGCGATGAAGAGAATCCTGCTAATCGACGACCATGAAGTCGTCAGGGCCGGGGTGAGAAGAATCTTCGACAAACACCCCGAGGGTACGGTCCTCTTCGGAGAGGCGAGCACGGCCGCGGAAGCGCTTGACTTGGTTCGGACTCACGATTGGGACGCTGTAGTTCTCGATCTTTCCCTGGGCGGTAGAGATGGACTGGAGGTTTTGAAGGAGTTGAAACAGATTCGGCCGCGCCTGCCCGTGCTGATCCTGAGCATGCACTCGGAGCAGCTATTTGCGCGCCGGGCCTTCAAAGCAGGCGCCAACGGATATCTTACGAAGGACATCCCGCGGTCAGAATTGGTAAATGCTATCAACAAGGTCATCGAGGGTGGAACGTATGTCAGTCCGACTCTAGCCGAAGAGCTGGTGGTTGATCTGAGAAGAGATGCAGACCGCCCGCCTCATGAACTCCTGTCTAATCGTGAATTTGAAGTGATGCGTCTAATCGCTTCAGGGAAGACCGTGAGCGAAATAGCCGAGTTGCTCTCGCTTGGCGACAGTACTATCAGCACATACCGCGCCAGGATCCTGGAAAAGATGGGCATGAGAACCAATGCAGAGCTTACTTACTATGCCATCCAAAGCAAATTGGTTGACTAATAACCGATGAAGTTTCTCCGTCAGTAGTTGTTACCAACGTATGACCGGGCGCCCTGCTTGTCGCGCAAACGTCGACAGAGCTGTAAGTCAATCTCCTACATAAAAATCATAACCGGCACGATAGCTGATAGCAGTTTTCGAGTCTATCCTCACAGTTCGCCGGCTGTTCTAAGTTTTCATAAACAACCGCGCAATTATCTCGACAGCGTTTCCGTGAGGCGGCGCATGGTGAAGAAGCAGTTTTCAGCAGGCAATCTCGTGCGGATTACGAGGGGAGTGTTCGCTTCCTTCGTTGGCATGGTGATCAGAGTTGACGATCTGACTGAACAGCTTACGGTGCTGGGCCGGATCGAGGGCCAACCCGACTCCGAGCGGGGAACGCTCAACATCAGCGCTCTGCTGGTGGAGAAGCTAAGCGAGACTCTTGGCGGCACAGAGACCGTCCTCCTGGTTGAAGATGACGAACTCGTTCGCCGCTTGGTCCATGAGGTACTAGAAAACTGCGGCTATCGGCTACTCGACGCGGCAAATGTTGTTGAGGCGTTATCAACCTGCGAGCAGAGCGAAGGGCCGATTCATTTGCTTGTGACTGATATCGTAATGCCACGCATGAGCGGACGCGAGACGGCGAACCGTCTTGCCGCGCTACGTCCTGAGATAAAGGTCTTGTGCATGTCCGAGTATACGAACGGGGCCATTATTCACCATGGAATGCTTGATGCCGACACACCCTTTATCCAAAAGCCGTTTGCGCCAGACGCCTTGGCCCGAAAGGTCCGGGAGGTGCTCGATAGTTAAGACCAGCGCTGATAGCAAAGAAACTAAGTGCGCCGAGCACATCGTTCGAGTCTTGCTTGCTGACGATCATGAACTGGTCCGCGCGGGCATCCGATCACTGTTGGAAAAAATATCCAACGTAGAAATCGTGGGCGAAGTTGGCGACGGACGAGAAGCCATTCGGTTGGTTGCAGAGCACGAGCCGGACGTGCTCCTAACCGATATTGCCATGCCGGGTTTGAATGGTTTGGAAGTCACGCGGCATTTAACAAAGACATTTCCGAGGGTCCGCGTCGTAATTCTCTCGATGTATTCGGATGAGGAACACGTCTATTTAGCTCTACGCGCCGGCGCGGCAGGTTATCTGCCAAAGGCCGCGGCCAGGCAAGAGCTTACGTTCGCAATTCGAGCGGTCGCTCAAGGGGACACATATCTTAGTCCGCCGATTTCCCAGACCGTGATCAGGGGAAATTGCCATTCTGAAAATGTCAGGGTCACTCCACTCAAGGGATTATCACTCCGGCAGACACAAGTTCTGCAACTAATTGCTAAAAGCCAGACGACGAAACAAATCGCTTTGGAATTGAACATCAGTGTGAAAACGGTCGAGGCTCATCGAACGCAGTTGATGGACCGTTTGCAGATTCATGACGTCCCGGGTCTGGTGCGGTTCGCTATCAAAGTTGGTCTGGTATTCTTGGAAGACTAGTTGCCCATACTCGCATCCTTTTTCGTCTAATGAGCGCGCAGGTAAACAGTAATAGCCTATGATTGGCTTATGAAGATTGCTCTGCTTTCAATTGCTGATCTAACCGGTTTTGTTGCCGACGACGAACTGGTCGTTGAACCGCTGCGCGAGTTGGGTCATGTCGCGGAATTTGTTCCGTGGCAACGAACCGGCGTCGCGTGGCGAGAGTATGGGGGCGTCATAATCCGCACGACGTGGGATTATCAGAATAATCTGGCGGCGTTCTTAGAAGTACTGCAGGAGATCGAATCACAAACCCGGCTCGCGAATCCGCTTGAAATTGTGCAATGGAACGCCGACAAAAAAGTCTATCTTCAAGACCTGGCGCAGAAAGGCGCCCGAATCGTTCCGACCATCTGGAACAAGAGCAAGATCGAGAACGGCCAGCTTGAACAATGGTTCGATCAAGTAGGTTCCGAAGAGCTTGTTATCAAGCCGACGGTGGGCGCCAACGCGCAGGACGCTTTGCGATTGCAGCGTGGCAAACAGGACGCCGCTCTGTTGAGCACGATTTTCGACAATCGTTCCTGCATGATTCAGCCGTTCATGCATGGAATTAGCGAGGAGGGCGAATTTTCTTTGTTTTACGTTAACGGCGAGTATAGCCACGCAATTCTAAAGACTCCGGCACCGGGAGATTTCCGTGTCCAGGAGGAGCACAACGGCACAATTAAATCGACAGAACCCTCACCCGGCTTACTGGCGGCGGGCCAGGAAGTGCTGAAGCATATTTTTCCGCAGCTGCTTTATGCGCGAGTTGATTTTGTGCGAACCGCGAACGACGAATTTGCCCTCATGGAGTTGGAACTGATTGAGCCGTCAATGTATCTCCGCACTGCAGCGCATGCGCCGCGTTTCTTTGCCAAAGCTATAGACAGATGGGTGCGAGAAACGGAGCAGCAGCCCGTCCGTAAGGGAGCGCTCCGGTTGAGTGAAAGCTAGAGGGAACCCTCCCTCACGGTTGGGCTACTGCCCCGCTAACGCGTATTACCATTCGTCCACTTGCCGGACAAAGCGACTTTCTGTACATCGCCAATTCCCACACAATCCATCCGTGGAATCTACGTATTATGTGATCTAGCGCACAGACACCAAAGCCTCAAACCGAAATAATACGTGGTTCGCAATATTCCCGCCTAAATGGTGTTCGCGCCGGGCACGTCAGGAACGCTCTATGAAAAAGCTTTGGCTTATTTTTATCGCAATTTTTGTGTTTTCGTTTGCAATCCTCGGCTGGGTCGGCACGGAGATCTTCCGTCAGGCCCCACCAATTCCCCGCGAAGTCGTGACTACTGATGGCCAGATCCTGATTCCCGCTGAGGAGATTTCCAACGGGCAAAATGTCTGGCAGGCAATGGGCGGAATGGAGAGCGGTTCGATCTGGGGGCATGGCTCCTACGTGGCGCCCGATTGGTCGGCGGATTATCTGCATCGCGAGGCACTCTTCATTCTTGAAGAATGGTCGCATCAGGATTTCTCAAATAACTACGCGGGGCTGACGTCCGAACAACAAGCGGCCTTGCGCCAGCGCCTGCAGGATACGGTCCGAAAGAACAACTACGATGCCGCGACGGGACGGCTTACGATCGAACCGGTTCGCGCTCGCGCGTTTGAAGATAACCTCAAACACTATTCGGATATCTTCGCTAACGGCCGCACCGCTTATGCGGTCCAGCGCAGCGCGCAGGTAGACCCGGCAAAGCTTCGCCAGTTGACGTCCTTCTTCTTTTGGACCTCGTGGGCCTCAGCCACCAATCGGCCGAACAATACAATTTCCTACACAAGTAATTTTCCGTCCGAACCTCTCGTCGGCAACGTGCCGACTAGTAGCGCCGTGGTCTGGACCGGCGTCAGCGTCATCATGCTGCTGGCGGGCATCGGCTGGCTGGTTTGGTATTACGCCTCACGCGAGACGGAATGGGTTGCGGATGATGTGCCGGACAGCGATCCCCTGATCGGCGCGCAGATTTCGCGTTCACAAAAAGCGACGGTCAAATATTTTCTCGTCGTCACGTTGTTGTTCCTTTTGCAAATTGGCATGGGGATGCTCACCGCACACTACGGAGTTGAAGGCGGAGGCTTCTTCGGAATTCCGCTGGCTGACTATCTGCCCTACGTAGTTACGCGCACCTGGCATACCCAGTTGGGAATTTTCTGGATTGCGACAGCGTGGCTGGCAGCCGGACTATTTATCGCGCCCTTCATTTGCGGTTATGAACCGAAGCGCCAGAAGCTCGGCGTGGATCTGTTATTCGGCGCGCTGCTGATAGTTGTTTTAGGTTCCATGGTGGGCCAATGGATGTCGGTCATGCATCATTTGCCCGGCAGCTTGTGGTTTTGGTTCGGCCATCAAGGTTACGAATACGTAGACCTGGGCCGCGTCTGGCAAGCGGCGCTGTTTGTTGGTTTGCTGCTGTGGCTTTTCCTGATTGCGCGCGCCGCCATTCCGGCGCTCAAGAAGAAAGGCACACCACGGTCTCTGATCACTTTGTACTTCCTGTCGACGGCCGGCATTGCGTTGTTCTACAGCCCGGGACTTTTTTGGGGCATGCGCTCGCATCTGTCAGTGGTCGAGTACTGGCGCTGGTGGGTTGTGCATCTTTGGGTTGAAGGATACTTCGAAGTTTTCGCCACCGTCGTAATCGCATTCCTGTTCGCCAAACTGCGGGTGATTCGGGCAGAGAGCGCCGCGCAGGCCGCACTGCTTTCCGGCGCGATCTATTTGAGCGGTGGAATTATCGGCACGCTTCATCACTTGTATTTTTCAGGAACGCCAACCGTGGCGATTGCATTCGGTTCAGTGTTTAGCGCCCTCGAGATCGTTCCCCTGCTGCTGGTGGGCCACGAAGCGGTGGCCAACATTCGCCGTTCGAAAGCGCGGCCTTGGCTCAAGCAATACAAGTGGGTTGTTTATTTCTTTGTCGCAGTCGCGTTTTGGAATTTGGTGGGCGCCGGGATTTTCGGATTCATGATCAATCCCCCGATCGCGCTTTACTACATGCAGGGCCTGAATACGACGGCGGTACACGCGCACGGTGCGCTCTATGGTGTCTACGGGACCCTCGGACTTGGTCTCATGCTGTTCTGTCTGCGGGCCATGAAGCCGGAACTAAAATGGAAGGAACGACCGATCTGGTTCGCGTTCTGGGCCATCAATATTGGTCTGATGTTGGAAATTCTTCTGAGCCTGCTGCCCGTGGGATTGATGCAAACGTATCAGTCTGTTTCCGTCGGTTACTGGTCGGCACGCAGTTCTGAGTTCATGCAGACGGATCTGATGCAGACTCTGCGCTGGATGCGAATGATCGGCGACACAATCTTCGCCCTCGGCGCGCTTTCGTTTGTTTACTTCGCGCTCACCTTGATGTGGCAGCGCCCTGAGAAAAAAGCCGCGGCGGTCCCACCGGTCATTCCAGCGCCGGCAGAAGTTGTATAAGAAAACCATGCAACATTCGACCGCGCTGCAAAATCCGGGCGAAGGACAGAAGACCGAGAAGATGCCGGGCCACTGGGTGCTGGCCCGGCTCGGCAAGCGCGTGCTGCGCCCCGGCGGCATGGAATTAACGCGCCGGTTGTTGGAACGTCTGGCCATCAAATCTTCTGACGAGGTGGTCGAATTTGCACCCGGTATGGGTTCAACCGCGCGCTTGACACTCGCGCTCAAGCCGGCGTCTTACACAGCCGTCGAGCGTGATGAGGCGGCCGCAACAACCGTCGCTGAATACCTCACCGGGCCCAATCAGAAATGCGTCATGGGTAGCGCTTCCGAAACCGGGCTGCCGGCGGAGTCTGCCACGATCGTCTATGGCGAGGCGATGCTTACAATGCAAACCGAGGAGGCGAAACGGAGCCTCGTGCGCGAAGCCCATCGACTGCTACAACATGGCGGCCGCTATGGCATTCACGAGATGTGCCTGCTGCATGACGGCTTAAACGATGAACAGCGGAATGGGGTGGAGCGCTCACTCACCGGCGTCGTGCATCACGGCGTGCGGCCGCTGACGATCGCGGAGTGGCGCGGATTGCTGGAATCCGAAGGCTTCGAGATAGAAGTCGTGGAGACCGCTTCAATGAGGCTGCTTGAGCCAGGACGCATATTCAAAGATGAAGGATTTGCCGGTGCGCTACATTTTTTCCTGAATGTGCTAAAGGACGGCGCGGCCCGGCGTCGGATTTTGGAGATGCGAAAAACTTTCCGGCGCAATCGCAAACACATCGGTGCGGTGGCTCTGGTTGCAGTTAAGCGGAACCGGATTTGATGAGTTACGACAAGAGCTAAACATGAGCGACGAACAAACATCGAGCGCGGCAGTGCAGTCACTCACCGGGCTGCTGCAATATCAAAACGGCTCAATCGTGAGCCGGGTCCTGTTGAAAAACCAGGGAGGCACCGTCACCCTCTTCGCCTTTGACGAGGGCGAAGGCTTAAGCGAGCACACCGCGCCCTTCGCAGCGCTTGTCTTGGTAATTGACGGCGAAGCAGAAGTAGAAATTGCCGGCAAAGCCCACCGGGTCAGTTCCGGCGAAACGATCACGCTCCCCGCGAATGTCCCCCACGCCGTGCGCGCGGCGACTAGATTCAAGATGATGCTGACAATGCTGCGGGCTTGAACGATTTAATAACTAACCCCCATCGCGCGACGTAGGACAGGCATTCTTGCCTGTCCTTTTTCAATGCCTGCCCTCTGAAATTATTCCCGCCCCGGGACAGACAGGAATGTCTGTCCTACTACCTCGTTGGCACGTCACGTGCGCAGTTGAGGTCATGGCAGCCGGTTTAGGCCGCTAATCAATTCGTCAGGGGCGAAAGACATCGGCTTAATGCCCGCCACCGTCCCGTTACGCCACAAGTTGCGTTAACAAACTGCGATTAAGCGAAGCTGGAAGAGACTCAAAAACCGAAACCGCAAAAAAATTTCAACTTTAAAATCCGGCCCGAGGAAATCAACTCCGGCCACCGAACTTAGGAGACTACCAACATGCTTTACGCCGACCCTGGATCTGGAGCGATGATCTGGCAACTGCTGCTCGCGTTTTTCTTTGGCGGGTCCTTCTTTTTCAACCGATTCAAGCGCTGGGTCGCAGCCTCATGGGCCAGTCACCGCACGACTGCGCCGCTTGCTGCGACTGCCGCCGGCAATCTTCCCAAACCCTTAGCCTCAACGACGGAGGGCAAGTAATTTCCCATGGCAACTTCCCTGCGCGATCCCTCAGGCAGTGTTCTGGTCGTCGACGAACGCATCATTCGCATCATCCATGCGAAGGGACTGCCCGACCTGAATGCGTTTCTGAACTCCAGCGCTTCGCAATCATTCCTGAACGCAAACCAGGTCGTCGGCACAAGCTTCCTGGACAGCGGCGAACGCGCCCATGTCCTCGAAAACGCCGAGGCGCGGAACGTATTTTCGCAATCGGCGGGCGCCACTATTGTCGAGCATGAACGAGTGCCCTTTCAAAGTTTCCCTTACGAGTGGCCGGCGGAAATGCTGCATGCGGCAGCGACGCTGACACTCGACATGGCAGACCAACTGCTGGACGAGGGTTTGGGATTAAAGGACGCCTCGCCCTACAACGTTCTCTATCGCGGCCCGCGGCCGGTGTTCATCGACCTGCTGTCGTTCGAGCAGCGCGATCCGCACGATCCGACATGGTTGCCCTTCGCACAATTCGTCCGCACGTTTCTGCTGCCGCTGCTGGTGAATAAATATTTTCACATCGGACTCGATCAGATACTGACGACACATCGCGACGGAATCGAACCTGAAGAAGTCACGCGCCTTTGTGGTCCAATCCAGAAAGTGCGACCGCCGTTCCTGACTTTGGCGACTATTCCCGCCCGCCTCGCGGCGCGCCATTCCGTCGATGACACGACGATCTATCAGCCGAAGCCGCTGAGCGATCCGGCGAAGGCGCGCTTCATTCTGCAGCGCGTTTTGAAAAGTGTCCGGCGCAAGTTGGCCCAGGTCGCGCCGCGCTCAGGCCGCAACTCCGCCTGGTCCAATTACACAGAACACAATAACTACACCGCGGATTACCTGCCCGTGAAACAGGCCTTTGTCGAACAGGCGCTCGCCTATTGCCGCCCCAAAAAAGTCCTGGACGTTGGTTGCAACACCGGACAATTCAGCGCCCTCGCCGCGCGCAGTGGCGCCAGCGTCGTGGCCATTGATTATGACCCGGTGGTGGTAGGCGACCTGTGGCGCAGATCGATCGCTGAAGACCTCGACATTCTTCCTCTCGTCGTGAACCTTGCGCGGCCCACCCCCGGCACTGGTTGGCGCAATCAGGAATGCGCTCCATTTCTCGAACGCGCTCACCGCAACTTCGACGGAGTCTTCATGCTGGCCGTCATTCACCACCTGCTGGTGAGTGAACGCATTCCGCTCGCGGAAATCGTCGACCTGGCCGCAGACCTGACGACGGACATGCTGGTCATTGAATACATCGCGCCGGGCGATCCGATGTTCCGCCGCATCTCGCGCGGCCGCGATCACCTGTTTGAAGATTTGAATCGCGATGTGTTTGAAACCACTTGCCGCCGGCGCTTTGACATCACGCGCTCGGAACAATTGGGCGACACACAACGCTGGCTCTACCTGATGGAGAAAAAGGGAGTCGCCACCGATGCTTAAGGATGCGGCCATTGCGCTCTCGCTGGCGAACCTGTGCTTCGTGAAAGTCTGGAGCAAACTGCTCAGCAGCGCTAACTCATACTTTGGCGAGTTCCCCATCGTCTATGCCAGCATCGTCATCGATGTACTTTTATTGGCCGTTCTTTTCTGGGGCGCGATCACTCTGGCTCGTCGTTCGGGCCGCGTCTGGCCGATGACGCTGGCACGCTGGGCTTTCCTGCTGGCAGTGATAACGGTCCTGAATGGCGTCGCCACGCTCGTCATAACTTTCTCGCCCTACAACCTCTCGGCTCTCATGGGCCGAACAGTCGTTTCCATCATTGGCCTCACTCTTACCGGCCTGGCGGTCTTCTCTCTCATTCGCTGGGGGCGCCTCGTTACTCACACCGGGCCGAAGTTAATCCTCGCGCTTTTGCCCTTCGTCTTCCTCACCTTCTCACAATCGATCTGGCGGCTGGTTTCCTTCACCCCAGTCGCCATCGCCGCGGTTGCCCACCAACCGAACGGCGCCTTGAGCGAAGTCCTCCCTTCGCGCAAAACTCCGGCGACTCGCGTGCTCTGGCTGATCTTTGACGAGATGGACCAGCGCATGACGTTCAGTGAACGGCCCGCCTCCGTTCAACTGCCGGAACTCGACCGCTTGCGCAGTCAGTCGCTCTATGCAACGAACGCCTACCCGCCTGCGCCCCTCACGTATATGTCCATGCCGGCCCTCATCTCCGGCAGGCTGGTCGAGAAAGTCACACCTGTCAGTTCTCACGAGCTGATGCTGACCTTTGCCGGCTCCACAAAGCCCGTCGGCTGGAGCACCCAGCCGAGCGTTTTTTCCGAAGCGCGAAACTCCGGCTACAGCACCGCCCTCATCGGATGGTGTCATCCGTATTGCGATGTCATCGGCGGGGGCCTGACGACCTGCGACGTGGTGAAAGAAAAGAACACGGGCGACGTCAGTTTGCAGAGCAGTATGTTTGCTCAGGCGCAGAGCATGATCAGCACCATGCCACTGGTACAGCCCATCGCATTGCCTCTCATACAACGCGTCGCCTTTATCAATCAGATCGTCACGCACGGTGAACGGCAAAAGTATCTGGTGCGCTATCAGTTTGTGCTTAACGGAGCGCTCAAGGCCATCACCAATCCCGACCTCGACCTGATCATGGTCCACTCGCCGGCGCCACACCCGCCGGGCATTTACGATCGCGCCACCGGAACTTTTTCTATGGCCGGCGATCGTGGCTACCTGGACAACCTCGCGCTGGTCGATCGCACAGTGGGAGAACTGCGGCGCGCGATGGAACTTGCCGGAACCTGGGACCAGACCACCGTGGTCATTAGTGCCGACCACTGGTGGCGCACTGAGATGTGGAGCCGCGGCCCATTCCTTACCAAAGAAGATGCGGAACTATCCGGAAGAAAGATGGACCACCGCATTCCTTTTGTGGTCAAACTCGCCGGACAACCAGAGCCGATCACCTACGATCACCCTTTCAACACAGTCTTAACTCACGATCTGCTGCTCGCGCTTCTGCGCGGTGAAGTGTCGAGTCCGCAAACCGTCGCGGCCTGGCTTGATGCCCATCGCACGATCGGCGACAGCCCATACAACCGCGACGAATTACTGCCCTGAGAAAGAAAACATGTCGAATAGAAACTTAGCCACCAGCAGAACCATTACGGTCGGCGCGATGATCTTCGCAGCGCTCGTCCTGCTTCCCATGCGGGGCAGCGCACAAAACAATGTTGCCGCGACCTCAACGGGCCCGTGGGCCACCGGTGCGACGACAACTGCGAAGGGCGCTGCTGACGATCGCTACCGCATCGGCGCCGGAGACGTGCTTGATATACGCGTCTTCAACCGGCCCACGCTGACGCGCGAATCCGTTCGCGTGGACGCGCGCGGAACTATTCGCATGCCGATGATTGAGGGCGAACTCCAGGCCGTCTGCCGCACCGAAAGCGAACTGGCCGAAGAAATCGCCACCCGTTATCTCAAGTTCCAGCGCAATCCCCACGTCGATGTCTTCGTCAAAGAATTCGTCTCAAAACCTACCGCGGTGATGGGCGCAGTAGCCAAGCCTGGGCCATTCCAACTGCAACGCCGCGTGCGCCTGCTCGAGTTGTTATCGCTAGCGGGCGGGACCACTGAACGTGCGGGCGAAGAAGTGCTGATCACTCGCAGCAGCGAAGTGTATTCATGCTCGGGCGAAACGACAGAAGCCACCGCATCCTCGCTGACCTTCAATCTCAACCGGATCCTGACGGGCGAGGAAAGCTCAAATCCTTATCTTCACCCCGGCGACATCGTTACGGTGCAACAAGCGGACGAAGTCTACGTGGTCGGCAACGTCGTTCGGCCCATGACTATCGCGCTGAAAGAACCCATCAGCATCTCGCGTGCAATTGCGATGGCCGGCGGAACGATGCCGGACTCTAAAACCGATCGCGTGCGGATTGTCAGGCAGGTGCCGGGCAGTATGACGAAGGCCGAGATTTTCATCGACTTAAAAGCGATCGACAAACATGGCGCGGCCGACATTGCGTTACAGGCAAACGACATCGTCGACGTTCCCACCTCCACCGGCAAACGAATCCTGCGCACGCTCTTGAACACAATTGCGCCCGCGGCTGCTCAGTTCCCCCTGCGAATCATTCGCTAGTCATTTCTGATTCTAAACCGTATTCCCACACGCTCCCGCTTCCCATCTGAAAGGTGAACCAATGAACGAACGATTTGTAAATGCCCTGGCCCTGCGTGCTCCGCAACCCATCCCGGGATCTCTTGCGCCCGCGACGCAGATCACGACCGGTTACCAGGGAGAGGAAGCAGCCGAACCCGCGCATCTGCGTGACTACTGGCGCTCAGTGCGCAAGCGTCTCTGGTTAGTGATCGGACTTGCCGCCCTGATAACGGCGTTAACGGCAGTGATGCTCGTGCGTCGTCCCAACGTGTACGAGGCGACCTCCCGCGTTCAGGTCGATCTCGAAAACGCCAACTCGGTTTTAGGCAGTTCAAAAAACGGTTCTGTCGTAGTCAACAACGCAGTCAACGATCCAGCCTACTTCAACACGCAGTTGCAGATTCTCGCCGGACAGGGACTCTTGCGTCGGGCCGTCAAGACCCTCGACCTGGAACACAACTCAGCGTTTCTGGCCTCCGCGCAACACCGCTCCGTTTGGCAGCGGTTTGAATCGCTCGCGGGTCTCGCCGGCCGTGAACAAACTGCAGATAGTGCCGCGACGGGTCGCATTCCCCTCGTCGGCGCGGTCGCCACCACCGCATCGCGTGAAGATCTCGCCGAAGCCGAGCGCCTCGCTCCTTACGTGGATGTGCTGCAACGAAATCTTCAAATCGAACCGGTCAAGGAAACGCGTCTGCCAGTCAAAGAAACGCGTCTCATCGAAATCAGTTTCCGCCATGGTGACAAAGAAATGGCGGCGCGGGTAGTGAACGCGATTGCCGATTCGTTTGCCCTGGCCAATCTTGAGAAGAAGGTAAAGACCACCGCAACCTCAGGTGACTTCCTGCAAAAGCGCATCGCTGAATTGCAGTCGCAGATCCGCACCGGGGAAGAAAAACTAATTGCCTATGCGAAGAGCAATCAAATCCTTTCGCTTGATGCGAGCCAGAACACGGTGGTGGATCGCCTGACCGGCCTCAACAAGCAACTTCTGGAAGTCGAGAACGAGCGCAAACTTGCAGAAGCTTCATATCGAACGGCGCAAGCACCTGGTGCAGCTGACGCTCTGGCCGAAGGCAGCGCGAAAAACATCAGCGATACGGAACAGCGACTCACCGAGTTGCAACAGCGTCGCGCCCAGTTACTCGTCGATAACACCGAGGCCGCGCCGGAAGTCATCGAAGCCACGCAACAGATCACTTTGTTGGAACAGAAGGTGCGCGAGATGCGCACTCGCGCTTCCGCAGTCGTGCTGACCAACCTCGGCACGCACTACCAACAGACGTTGCAGCGCGAACAGTCGCTGCGCTCGGCGTTCCACCAGCAACGCGGCGAAACGCTGACGCAGAACGAAGCGGCCATCAACTACCGCATCATTCAACAGGAGATTGAAACCAATAAGAACCTGCTCGACGGATTGCTGCAGCGGTCGAAGGAGAACGACGTCGTGCTTGCCGGAACGCCAAACAACGTGAGCGTAGTTGACTATGCGATCACGCCCCGCTCGCCGGCAGGTCCGCAACGACTGCTCGGAATTATTTCGGCGTTCGTCTTTGCGATCTTCTTTGGCATCTGCCTCGCTATCTTCTTGGAATACCTGGACAACACCGTGCGCTCAGTCGCCGATGTGGAAAGGGTCATCGGCCTCCCCGCCCTCGCCGTCATCCCCACGATCGGTGGCATGGCGCGGCGGAAACTGCTACCCGTGCGGCCTCCCGGCCAAAAGGATGAGGGATACCGTCCGGAACTGTTGATCAGCCCGGAAGCGCCACCAGCGCTGGCTGAAGCCTACAGGCAATTGCGCACGTCGATTCTGCTTTCGACCGCTGGCCGCGCACCAAAGACTTTGCTGGTCACCTCCGGACAACCCGGCGAGGGCAAATCTACGACTGCGGTCAACATCGCTACGAGTCTGGCCCAGACGGGCGCCAGGGTTCTCATCATGGATGCGGACATGCGTCGTCCCACGATTCACTCGAGCTTCAACCTGTCTAACGTCGCGGGCTTGAGCACCGTCCTTTCCCGTGATTCAGATGAAGCCGACGTGCTGGCCCTGATCACACTTCATCCCGATAGCCGTTTGCATGTGCTGACGTCTGGTGCGGTGGCCCCCAATCCAGCGGAGCTGCTGGGTTCCCAACAAATGCGGCGCTTACTGGAAATGCTGGAGCCGCACTTCGATCACATCGTGATCGATTCGCCGCCGATCAATACGGTGACCGATGGTGTGTTACTGGCCGCGATGGTTGATGGCGTGCTGCTGGTAGTGCATGGCGGTCAATCGCGGCGCGAACTGGCGCGGCGAGCACGACAATTACTACATGGCGTAGGCGCGCGCGTACTGGGCGTGATTCTGAACAACGTCAATGTGAGCCGCGAGGATTACTACTCACAGGATTATTACGGCTCGCCTGCCGAGGCCAAGGCCGACGGTGAGATTCTTTCTATTGCTTCCTGAAATAGCCCCCGAGCAACAAGTCCCGATCGGGTAATACATGATGCCTTACTTGAGCCGAATTGATTTTTCCTATCAAACCGACGACGGAAATCGCGGCAACCCGGAGGGTTGTCAGATAGTAGCCGGAGGTCGCAGCGAAGCGAAGACCTCCGGTGACGGGTTGATCGACTCGCACCCTGAAGGGGTGCCAGCTTGCCTGCTAACAGAAATGGACTCTCGCACCCTGTCAGGGTGCTCACGTTGAATGGCATTTCGTCCCGGTGGTCTGCGACCACCGGCTACTATCTGGCAGCCCTCCTGGCTGCTCTCAATCACAAAACAAAGCTTTGATGAACAAGACGCAACGAAACAACTGGCAGCGCTGGGCGGGACGCGGCATATGGGCCGTAGCCGACCAGGGACTGTTTGCGGTTTCCAGCGCGCTCCTCAACCTCTTGCTGGCGCGTTGGCTCATGCCCGCGGAGTATGGCGCTTTCGCAGTTGCCTACACTGTGTTTCTACTAATCGGCGCAGTACACACCGCGTTGTTCACTGAACCGATGCTGGTTTTCGGTTCGAGCAAATATGCGTCTTCATGGCTGAGCTACATACGATTGCTGTTGCGCGGCCACTGGCTGCTAACCGGCATCGGAACGTTTCTCTTGTTCATCCTCAGTGCGATCTTCCGGCTGGCAGGTTCGAACTTGATCAGCCACGCGGTTTTGGGCCTGGCAATAGCCACTCCGTTTACGTTGCTGCTCTGGCTGATGCGCCGCGCCGCCTATGCCCGCGCTCGACCGCAACTGGCAACGATGGCCAGCGCGTTTTACCTGCTCTTAATTGCCGGCGGTCTTTTCACGCTGAATCTTGGTCACCTCGTCTCAACTCTCTCCGTGATGATCTGCATGGCCGTGGCCAGTGCCGCCGCCGGACTCTGGTTGACGTCGAAGTTATGCGGCGCCTCATCGGCCGAAACTGATCAAGCTGACTCACCGGCAACGCGCACAGTACTGGCTACGCATTGGAACTACGGCCGCTGGGCCCTCGCGACGAGCATCCTGATGTGGGTGCCGCTGAACTTCTATTTCATCGTGTTATCGGGATGGGTGAGTCTCGAAGCGAGTGCGTCACTTCGGGCTTTGACGAATCTTGTGCTGCCGCTGCTCCAGGCAAACGCGGCGCTGTCCGCGCTGCTGTTGCCGCCACTCGTTGTGCGCGCGGGAAATCCTGCCGCCTTCAAAAAACTACTGCGCTCGTCGCTAATTCTCTTCTTCGCCGGCGCGACAATCTACGCGTTGCTCCTGGGAACTTTCGGCCGGCCACTCGTGCATCTGCTCTATGGCGGAAAGTACGACAGCGCCGCGAATCTGTTATGGCTCGTCGCGTTGCTTCCAATTCTCGATGGCATTGTGGTGGTGCTGGCCAGCGCGCTGCGCTCAATGGAGCGCCCCAAACTCGTCTTCTGGGCGAATCTCGCAGCGGCCGCCTGCGTGCTCACACTCGGCATCTGGGCCACGAGCGCGTGGGGAATTCGTGGTGCGGCGCTGGGAATGATCCTGGCAGATTTGCTCGCCGTCGCTGTCCTCGCAACCTTCGTATTTAAGTCCCTGCATTCCGTTCCCACGCTGGATTGCGTGGAAAAATTACGACCGCTCGGTTGGCGAGCCCTGCCGCAGAAATCATGACAACCACTTTCCCACAAAACATCCTGATTGCTCAGCCAAACCTAACGGCTTGGCCCAGCATGCAATCTCTTCGTCAAACATCGGCGCGCAAGGGTTTTCTGTTTTTAGTCGCCGTCGCCATCGCGCTCGGCGTAGTCGCGATCATCGAGCCATCGCCCGGTGATGTGATCATCGCTGTCCTGCTGGTCCAGGGTTTTTTCTGCGGAAATCTGGCCTGGAAAAGCACGGGTTCACTGCCGTTCCCGCTGCTCGGTTTATTCGTCTTGTCGAATCTCGCCTCGCTTGGCTACGCGCTTGATCCCTGGCAAGGCGCAGCCTTCTTGTTAATCACGCTGTTCATGGTTGCGACCTGGTTCTTCACCGTCGGCATGCTGAACCGATTTCAGCAGCGCGGGTTGACCGTCCTGATGGCGGGCTACTCGATCGGCGGTGTGGTTTCTTCCCTGCTGGCGGTGCTGGCCTATTTTCACATGTTGCCGTTCGGCGAAGCGTTCCTTTTCTACGACCGCATCAAGGGGCTCTTCAAAGACCCAAATGTCTTTGGTCCATATCTCGTCGTCGTCGTTGTTTACTCCATCTGTCGCTTGCAGGCGAGCGGAACTTCGCTGCGCCGAAAAGCGCTGTGGTTGTTTTCGTGTCTCATCTCCAGCCTTGGCATCCTGCTGTGCTTTTCGCGTGCGGCATGGGCCAATTACGTGCTGACGCTGTTCGTGTTTTTCGTTCTTAACTCGATTGCCAATCGCGGCTCGGGATTGCTTCGCCGCAACCTCGCCATTTTCGTCGTCGCGCTGGTGCTGATGGGCGGCGCCCTTGCTTATGCGATGACGATTCCACAGGTCAGCGACGTCATCGCTTACCGCAGTGAAAAACAGGCCTACGACGATGATCGATTTGCGAATCAGGATGCTGCATTTAGCCTGGGGCTAAACAACCCACTGGGGGTCGGACCGGGACAATCGTTCATTCACCTCAACTACGCCACGCACAGTCTCTACCTGCGAGTTTTCTCGGAAAACGGAGCAATTGGCGTGTTTAGTCTCGCGCTTTTCCTGCTGTTGACTCTGGTACGTTCGTTGCTCCTTTCACAAAAGTCAGCGCACCGTTTTCAGCGCGCGATGTTCGCTATGGTCGCGGCGGCCATCATAGGAATGCTGCTCAATAGTTTCGCGATCGACACATTGCACTGGCGACATTTCTGGATCCTGCTGGCACTCGGATGGATGCCACTTTGGCCGGCTGAAACAAACACCCAAGCACTAACGGTAACCCGCGACACACAGATACATCCGCAAACAATCAGATGAACCGAACTCGATTAGCAAAACACTCTGACGTTGGACCAGTAAGGTTGCTTCACATCGTGGGCGACTCGAAGTTTGGCGGCGGCTCGATCGTGATCCTGCGTCTCGCGCTGCTGGCGCGGGAGATGGGCTGGCACGTTGACGTACTGACGACGGACAAAGTCTTTCAAAAACTGCTCGCGGAAAATGGCATCGGAATTGTCGATTTAGATGTCATCTGGCGCAACATTCGGCCCGCCCGCGATCTGGCGGGACTGATTCAACTGTTTCGTTTTCTGCGCCACAGCGATTACGACATTATTCATACGCACACTTCCAAGGCCGGCTTCGTCGGGCGTCTGGCTGCGCGACTTGCCGGCATCCGGCACATCGTTCACACCGTTCACGGATTTGCCTTTCATGAAGAATCAAGCCCGGTCACTCTTCGTGTCTACAGCCTGCTCGAACGCGTCGCGGCGTATGCCTGCGATCGCATCGTTACGGTCAGCGAGTTTCACCGCCGCTGGGCCCTGGAACTGAACATCGGTAGCGCTGAAAAGATCGTCGCCATCCCCAACGGCCTGCCGTCGGATCGAGTCAAACCGCAGCACAGCCGCGACGAAGTACGCAGTGCCCTCGGTGTTTCTACCGACACGCTTTTGCTGTTAGCGACTGGCCGATTGGCTGAGCAGAAGGGTTTTGAATATCTGCTCGAATCTCTGCCCGAGGTCTCTGCCCGTTTGCAAAATCCCTTCAAATTGGTGTTCGCGGGCACAGGCCCTTTGCAGGAAGAGCTGACAAGACTCGCGTCAAATTATGGCGTGCTCGATAAAGTTCGATTCTTAGGATTTCGCCAGGACATAGCGGACCTGTTGGCCGCGACGGACATCGTCGTGCTGCCCACGCTGCGCGAAGGATTGTCCATCGCCCTGCTGGAGGCAATGGCGGCGGGCGCCCCCATCATAACGACGCTTATCGGCAGCAACGCCGAAGCCACCCAGTATGGACTGGGCGCGCGTCTGGTTCCCGCAAAAGATTCCAAGGCCCTCGCCGCAGCGATCGTTGAACTCGCCGCCGGAAAATCTCTCGCCCGCGCGACCGCACGCCGCGCGAAACAAATCTTCGAGCGTTATTACAACGAAGATCGAATGCTCAACGGCTATCGGGCGATGTACCGCGAACTCTTGCTCATCGGCGAGAGTCATTTGAAAGAAGTTAGAGCGCGCCAACTCGTGGGTGCGTCCGCGGAGAGTTTCCAATGACGAAGTGGAGAATCCTCGCGAAAAGAAGTCTTGACCTCACCGGCTCGGCGATTGGGTTGACGCTTTCCAGTCCTTTGCTCCTACTGATTGCCGTCATTCTCAAGTTTGATTCGCCGGGCCGGGTGATATTTCGCCAGGCGCGCCTGGGCCATGGTGGCAAAACCTTCATGATTCTCAAATTTCGCACGATGCAGGAAAATGCTCCCGACCTCCGCAATCCGGACGGCTCTACCGTCAATGGCGGAGACGATCCTCGCGTCACCCGCATCGGCAGACTATTGCGCCAGACCAGCCTTGATGAACTGCCACAACTCTTCAACGTGCTGAAGGGCAGCATGAGTCTCGTTGGACCACGTCCCGATCAAGTGGACCAGTTCGCTTATTACACCGCGGAAGAACGCCGCAAGCACCTGGTCAAGCCAGGTATCACAGGTCTGGCCCAGGTCAAGGGCCGCAACAGCATTTCCTGGAGCGAACGCAAACAGTTGGACCTCGAATACGTCAATCGCCAGTCGTTGCGCTTCGATTTACGAATTCTGGCTCAGACATTTCCTTACGTCCTCGAACGGCGAGATGTTTTCGTCGCCCCCTCGCTAGAAAGAAGTTTATGAACAGTTACACCGTTCGGCCTTATACCTCGCACAACTGGCCTCACATTGCGCCACTCGTTGCTGCCGGACCCTGCGTGCCGGTTTCTGGCCCCCAAGGGAATATGAGTAAGAGCCTCACTTACGAACGTTTGCAGAGTGAACTGGGAAACCAGGACGGCGCTTCATGGGTAGCGCTGCAGGAAAACATCATTCAGGGCTTCGCAATCTTTCGCCGCCTGGCCTGGGACAGCGAACAACTGGGCATGTCGGCTGCCCGTCTCGATCAACTGGTAGCAACCGGCGGTTACAGCGAGCAACATCAAATTAAGGAAGCTCTGCTGAACAAAGTTTTGACTGAAGCGCAAAACCGGGACGTGTGGCACTTGAGCGCACGAGTCGACGCTTGCGATCTTTCAGCCTTGCACGTTCTGGAAGAGGCCGGCTTCATCACGGTCGACGGCATTCTAACGTTCACGAAAGAGCTCGGCGCCGATGAATTAACGCAGCCCGCGGACGACTTTCAAATTCGGCTGGCAACTGCAGACGACGCGGAGAACGCGGCAGCGTTAGGGCGGCATGCCTACACGTACGATCGTTTTCACGCCGACCCTTTCATCAGTTGTGACAAGGCGGACGAGCTGCATGCCACGTGGCTGCGCAATTCATGCGCGGGCAGCGCGGCCGATGCAGTTTTGATTGCGGAAGATTCTGAGGGTCTGCTCGGCTTCGTCACCTGCAAACTGCAGCGCGACACCGAGACCCACCTGGGCCGCATGCTCGGAACGATCGTCCTGGTCGCAACTGCCGAACGCGCACGAGGGCGCGGGGTAGCCGGCGCCGTGACTACGGCAGCGCTGAACTGGTTCCGCGAACAAGGCACTTCAGTGGTCGAAGTCGGCACGCAGGTCCGCAACATTGCCGCCGCCCGGCTCTACCAAAAATGCGGTTTCCACCTCACCGCCTCATCCATCTCACTCAGAAAATTAATTTAGGAGGGTCCATGTCGGCACTTTTACAACTCGAAGAAATTGTCAGGGAAACGTTTCTGCCCTTCGCGCTTCCTTCCATCGGCGAAGAAGAAATTGCCGAAGTGGTGGATACGCTCCGCTCCGGTTGGGTAACGACCGGGCCGAAAGTGAAGATCTTCGAGAACGACTTTGCTGCCTACGTCGGCGCGAGACACGCGATCGCAGTCAACTCCTGCACCGCCGCCTTGCACACCGCACTCGCGGCGCTGGAAATTGGACCGGGAGATGAAGTAATCATCCCGACATTTACTTTTTGCGCTACTGCTAACGTGGTGGTCCATCTCGGCGCACGCCCGGTCCTGGTCGACGTCGGCCGGGATTCGCAAATCCTGCCGCAGGCAATTGCCGCCGCGATTACGCCGCGGACCAAAGCGATCATGCCGGTGCATTACGGCGGGCAGGCATGCGACCTCGATAGCATTTACGACCTGGCCGCGCGCCATTCACTGGCCGTGGTGGAAGATGCGGCACACGCGGTGGGCAGCACTTACCACGGGCTAAGAATTGGCGCCGATCAATTGTCAGCGAGTTTTCCGGGCCTGCGGCGCGTTACCGCGTTCTCTTTTTACGCTAACAAAAACATGACCACCGGTGAGGGCGGCATGATCGCCACCGCCGATGATGCACTGGCCCAACGCATGCGCGTTCTGACAATGCACGGAATGAGTAAGGACGCGTGGAAACGTTATACCAGCGCCGGATCGTGGTACTACGAAGTGGTCGCCGCCGGTTTCAAGAACAACATGACGGACATCGCGGCCGCTCTGGGCATACATCAACTGCGGCGCCTTGATGGCTTCGTCGCGGCGCGGCAACAGATTGCGCGTAAGTACGACGCGGCATTCGCCGGTTCGGATCTGGTGCGCACACCGCTGCGGCACGCCGATCGCAACCACGTCTATCATCTCTACACGCTGCAACTGGAGTTGGCCCGCCTTGCAATTGACCGCGCGCAATTCATTGAAGAGCTAAAGTCGCGCAACATCGGTTCGAGCGTTCACTTCATCCCGGTGCATCTTCATCCGTTCTACCAGACGCAGTTCGGTTACCGGCGTGGCGATCTGGTCCAGGCGGAAGCCGCGTTCGACAGTATCGTTTCCCTCCCCCTTTACCCCTCCATGTCCGACACCGATGTCGCTGACGTGATTGAAGCAGTCCAACAAATACTTTCCGCTAACAGGAGATAACCCCTCATGCAAGTTTTCCCGCCGCAGCCCCGCAAGCAATCCCGTTCGCTGTTTCAAATCACCAGCACGCTTTGGCGGAAACCGACGCAACGCACCGTGCTCGTCATTGGCGGGGCCGGCTATATCGGTTCCGCGCTGTTGCCCAAACTGCTCGAGCGCGGTCATCGCGTGCGCGTGCTGGATCGCCTGTTCTATGGGACCGAACCGATCAAAGACGTCATTAACCATCCGAATCTCGAAATCGCAAAGGCTGATTTCCGCGAAGTTGGAAAGATCGTCGAGTGCATGAAAGGCGTCGACGCCGTGATTCATCTCGGAGCGATTGTCGGCGATCCCGCGTGCGCGCTGGATCGCGACTTGACCATTGAAGTTAACCTGATGGCCACTCGCACCATCGCCGAAGTGGCGAAAGGCAGCGGTGTCCGGCGCTTTATCTTTGCCAGTACGTGTTCGGTTTATGGCGCCAGCCAGGATGACGAATTACTCGACGAACGTTCGCCGCTGAATCCGGTGTCGCTTTATGCAGTTACCAAACTGGCTTCCGAAAAAGTGCTGATGGAAATGGCGAGCGAAACCTTTTCACCGACGTGCCTGCGTTTTTCAACCATCTACGGATTGTCGGGTCGGACCCGTTTTGATCTGGTCGTCAATCTTCTGACGGCCAAGGCCATCATGGATGGCGAGATCACGATTCAGGGCGGCGATCAGTGGCGGCCTTTTCTGCATGTAGACGATGCTGCGCTTTCGATCCTGCATACGTTGGAAGCGCCGCTCGGCGTTATTCACAAGGAAGTCTTTAATGTCGGTTCCGATGAACAGAACCTGACCATCCAGCAAGCCGGCGCGTTGATTCAGAGCTTCGTGCCGGAGGCGGAAATAGTGAACCTGGGTTCCGGCGGAGATCGCCGTGACTACAAAGCCAGTTTCACTAAGATTCGCCGGGAGCTGGGCTTTGTTCCGCAATGGACCGTAGCGGATGGCATTCGCCAGGTGATTGAAGTCATCAGGAACGGTGAGGTAACCGATTATCGCGAAGCTAAATACAGCAACGTGAAATATCTGATCGAAGAAGAAGACACAGCGCAACTGGTGCGTCACGAATCAAGCTGGGCCGACGATCTCATCAAGCAAATCTCTGTTGTTTGCCAGAATGCATTAATCGAACGCCAGGCGTCGGTCGGTGGCCGGATCGCAGTCGCAGCCTAAACCTAAGATGGCCACAACGTTTCCAACGCATGTAAACATTTACCGGTTCGCCGCTGTTGCCCGTCGTTCGCAACGCGAGGCAGTGGCGCGTCTAATCAATATCGCTGTTTTCACTTCGTCGTTAGCGCTCATCGGGCTGGTGGCTATTCCCTATGGCACGGTCGAGGCTTGGTGGATTGCGATCTACGAAGCCGCCGTCTTCACACTGACTGCGTGGTGGATCATCGAAGGATTGCTAACGGGAAGTTGGCAGGTTGTCCGGCTTCGTTTAATGGTTCCGTTGCTTCTGCTGGTCCTGTTTGCTTTCGCGCAAACAATTCCTTTGACGCAAGGGAGCGGAACCTGGAAAGCACTGAGCGTCGACCCTTTTGAAACGCGGCTGGTCGCATGGAAGCTTTTGGCATTAGTCCTTAACGGCATTCTTCTTGTGCGCTACACGTCGAGTCCGCGCCGGTTGCGTTTGCTGGTCCATGTAGTGATTGGCGTCGCCGTGGCGAGCGCATTGTTTGGCATTGTGCGCCACACCACTCAGGGGAGCTCGTCGGGCTTTGTGCTGCCGTACCTTCATCCGGACGCCGGTTACGCGCAGTTCATTAACAAAAACCATTTTGCGTTGTTGATGGAAATGGCGCTGGGTTTGATTTGCGGATTGATGATCGGCAAGGCCGTGCCGCGCCAGCGATTGCCCGTCTACGTCGCCGCAGCATTTTTGTTGTGGACCGCGCTCGTGCTCACAACTTCACGCGGCGGCATCTTCAGCATGATCTGCCAGGTCGTGTTCCTGATTGCGATGTCATGGTTTGTCCTGGCTCGCATGCCAGATCGTGAACCGTCACCGACAGTGCGACCCGTACTACGTGGCGTCCTTGGTTCCGTCGTCCTCCGCGGTGTTTTGATCACGGCGCTGCTGGCGTCCATTGTCATCGGCATCGTTTGGCTGGGCGGCGATGTGCTGGTAACTCGCTTGAAATCACTGCCCGACGAAGTCGGCGCGACAAACGCACCGGCCCATAGCGGTGTCCGGCGCATGGAAATCTGGCGGGCGACCTGGAAACTCAGTAACGCACACCTGTTGCTTGGCAGCGGTTTCGGCGCCTACGGTGTGGCCATCACGCGTTATCACGATGCGTCCGGCAAATTCACCCCTGAGGCTGCACACAACGACTATCTGGAACTACTGGCAAGCGGCGGCCTGATCGGGATCGCTATTGCTATCTGGTTTGGTATCACTTTCCTGAGACGTGCCCGCGAAAGTCTGCGGTCGCTTGATCGATTTCATCGCGCAGCGAGCTTTGGGGCACTGACGGGGCTTTTCGGTGTAATGGTCCACAGTGTCGTCGACTTCGGCCTGCACGTTACCGTCAACGCACTTTTCTTCACCTTACTGATCGCGATCGTCGCAATCTCGAATAATGGAAAACAAACGGCCTACCAACTGCGAAGCGCATAACGCGGCTTCGATTCACCACCAGCAGACGCACGCGCGCGCGGCGTCGCATCAAGGGAGATAATCATGACCTTAGAATTAAACCGATTTCGTAAACTGACTTCATTTTTTCTGGCAACCTGCGTTCTGGCTTTTTGTGCCGGCATGGTAAACGCTGCCCCAATGACCGGAAAGCTCACGACCAGTGGCAGCAATCCTGTCCTGCTCAATGGCAGCAACGTTAATTCCGGAACCACGGTGTTCTCGGGAGCTACTATTCAAAGCCCCAAGGGCGTCGGTGCGACCCTTGATTTAGGGGTGTTGGGCCGGCTGGACATCTCGCCGGAAACAATCATCACCGTCTCGTTTTCAGCTGGAACGGTAACTGCCGAACTCAAATCCGGTTACGTTGTTCTGACTACGAAAAAGGGCGTTAAGGGGATCGTCCGAACTTCCGAAGGACAAATTTTGGAAACTGACTCAGCGAAACTCTCCAGCGTGATCGCCCGCACTGCGGGTAGCGTTGGGCCGGAAGTATCTGCGCCAGTCGGAGCAGCCGGCGGTGGCATTGGTGGCGGCGCGGTCGCGGGTGTTGTCGGCGCCGTAGGTGCGGCAGTTGGAGGCGCGGCAGCGGTTAAAGGCGGCGGGCGTGGTAGCGCGGTTAGCCCTGCGTCACCGAACCGTTAGATTAGTAAATGGTGAATGGTAAATCGTGAATGGTAAATCGTGAGTTTGTGAAATTCACGAATTTGGTGTCTTACTCGATTTGCTGTTCACTGTTCACTATTCACTATTTACCAGGCGTGTAGGGTAACTCTCGCAGAGGGCCCGGAGTGAGCGACTTGATTAACACAGCGGGAACCGCAAAGTTCAAATTGCCGGCACTGCCTGCATGCATCGCGGCAACTCCTACTACGCGACCCCGGCGATTGACCACTGGGCCACCACTACTGCCCGGTGCAAGTTTCGCGGTGATGCTCATCACTTCGCCCACGCCCTGGAAATCCCATAATGCTTCAGTGGTTCCTTTGGTAACTTTCCACGAAGCGCCTTTCGGGTTACTCACGACGATGACCTCGTCTCCTTCGCCGGGCGCGGTCTCGGCTATCGCCAGAGTTGCGCAGCCGGTAGCTTCGCCGCCAGTTTCCAGCAGGGCCAGATCGCCTGGTTCATTCACAGCTATTACACCGTGGATGGGAAAGGTTTTGCCGTTAACCGTCTTGATGAGAGCGTGGTGGGCAGTCTTCACAACATGCCACGCGGTTACGAGCTGATTCGATGCAACGAAGAAACCGCTCCCTTGAAGGAGGGCCTTTCCGTTCTGATCGTAGGTCGTAATGATGACGACCGCACCCTTGACGTGGTTGATAAGGTCTTCGGGAGGCTCACGCGCAGCGGCGTTGGAGGCCATCGTGAGGAACAAAACCATGACCAAAGATAGTCGTATGGTGCGGCGTGCCTTGTCCGGTCGCATAGTAACTCCTGGTTAAGCCGGATGGTTTGAACGCAAACTGTTAGTTTGCGCCAGCGTTGAATGCCATGCATTCGTCGCAAACTAACAGTTTGCGTTACACGACCTGGCCTACGAGACAGCGTAGCTTTTCAGATGAACTAGAACCATAGACGGTCAATATGAGTGAGATTTCAATTCAAGCGATCGGGCCTCAAACGCGATTGCGTGGCGGTTTGGCTCTTTTAGCTCTCATTTGCTGCTGTTTTGGCGGGTGGAGCGTCATGCGCGCCGGCGGATCAAAACTGCTTTCCGTCTACGGGTCAGCGACAAATCAGCTCGAGTCGGTCGATACCGCGATTCGTTGGAATGCTTCAGATTGGACCGCGCACCATGCGCGGGCGCTCGTACTGCTGGATTTGGGTCAGGAAAAAGAAGCCCTCGCGGAGATGCAACGCGCAGTCGAACTTCGCCGCGATGATTATTACCTGTGGCTGGAACTCGGCCACGTTCGAGAGACAAATGAAGATTTAAGCGGCGCCGGGATCGCATTTCGAGAAGCGGTGCGTTTGGCGCCGGACTATGCCCAGCCACACTGGCAACTCGGAAACTTCATTTTGCGAACCGGCGAACCTGACGCAGCCTTCGTCGAACTGCGGCGCGCGGTGGCCAGCGATGAAACGCTTTTCCCTGCGTTGATGGATCTTGCCTGGGAAGCGTACGAAGGCGACGCGCACCCGGTTTTACAGGCGGCCCAACCTCAGACAGATGCTGCCTGCCTTGCGCTGGCGCGATTCTTTGCCGCTCATCATAAAGTCCCGGATGCGATGAACCTCTTTCGCACGGTCGGCGGCAACGAACGGAACGATGAGCGCGGTGCTCTCGTCAATGAACTATTGGCCGCCGGCAATTTTCCTGAGGCACACGAGGTGTGGTCCAGCAAGGTTAGCAACCAGCAAACGAACGCCGCGATACTCACCGACGGCGGCTTTGAGCGAGAGATAGATGCCAAAGAACCTGCGTTCGGCTGGAAACCCTTCCCCGGTTCGGAGTCGGTTAGGTTCAGCCTCGATTCTGTTGGCGCTCGCTCCGGCGGGAGAAGTTTAAGGATCGATTACGCGGGCAACTTTGCCACGGGCACACCGGCAATATCACAACTGGTATTGATTAAGCCGCTGACGCGTTACCGGCTCAGGTTCGCAGCGCGCACAGAGTCTCTGGTCACGGCTGGTTTGCCGGTAGTCGCCATCACCGCTGCGTCGGGCGACAAACCTGTGCAGGCACAGTCTGACAGCCTGTCTCGCGGTACGAACGAATGGAGCGATTTTGAAATCGAGTTCACGACCTTGAATGACATGCACGCTGTCGTGATTTCGATCCAGCGGCACAAATGCGACAGTTCGCCTTGTCCAATCTTTGGCCGCGCGTGGTTTGATTCATTCCAGCTCGAAGAGTTTTAGTTCCCGTAAAC
The DNA here is from genome assembly GCA_034665305.1 of Blastocatellia bacterium. Classification (GTDB taxonomy): domain Bacteria; phylum Acidobacteriota; class Blastocatellia; order Pyrinomonadales; family Pyrinomonadaceae; genus DASXRU01. The sequence goes on from JAXDFZ010000025.1 coordinate 48,719, forward strand.
GACGTTCAAACGAGTAACCTCGCCAAGCTCAGCTCTCTACTGGGATCGCGCGCGTCTCGCACGCCCGCCATCGCTCGTAGATCATTCGCGCTTCGCGCTGATTGCCGGCGGGACACCTGCGGTCACAGTAAAGAGCTTGAGTTTTTGATGACGCGCGGACAAGATGCACTTAATATCACCGGATTCTGTTACCAGTGTGTCCGTACGACCAGTGAAATGAAACAATGCCCACGCGTTTGCTGCGTCGCCATCATCGGTGCCTTCCTTGTTCTGGTTGTGCGCTTAACTAGCGCTCAGGAGATGCCGTGTGCGTTTGATGAACGATCGCTCGCCTTCGCCGGGTCTGCATTAACGCAGGCAACGTGTCTGCTGCGGCCCGTCCTGCAGGGCGGACGTCTCGGGCCCCAGTCCAAAAAATTGCCGGCACCGCTCTCGCAGATCGTCGGCACTCACGTGACCATCGAACGAACTGCGTTGCGGCGCTATCTATTGAAGCACCAAATCATGGAAACCAACATTGGCGGTTCGCTCGATGAACCGCTTTCGACCGCGACGCTTCCCGACGGCAGCGTGGCGCCGGCGCGCTATTTCGTCATCCATGATGTCAGCACGCCAAACTATCTTGAGAAGAGCTTTCCCGCGAATATCAACGATGCTGATTGGGACTGGAACAATCTGTCAAAGCATTGGGCCAACACAAGGGTGGCACACATCTTCATCAATCGCTTGGGCGAGTCAGTGACGGCCGTGCAGTTCAATTCTTCGTTACCGCAAAAACGGTTCGGCACAAAGTTCGCGCGCGATCGTTTGCAAGAAAGCGCCAAAGGTCTTCAGCTCCATGTCGAATTGGTCCAACCCCGCCGCAGCGATCCACTCGGCAAGACAGGCAACGACGCGATTGCTCCGTTCCCCGGATTCACCGACGCCCAGATGGATCGGCTGGCGCTGATTTACGTGGCAGCCAGCGTGCGGCGTGGCGAATGGCTGATTCCAGCCTTTCATGCAGCGCTGGACGCCGGGATCGCCGACGCTCACGATGATCCGCAGAACTTCGATCTAAATCGGTGGGCAGTGCGGCTTGACTTGCTTTTGCGGCAGCTAAAGAAGAAGTAGGACAGACATTCCTGTCTGTCCTTGGTAATAACACGCCACGCGGTTAGGAATTGGACAGGCCCGTGAGTCAAATTGGTCGGGACTGAGCGAAGCGATCTAGGTAAGCTTTATTCGGTAATGGTTGCGTTTACTAAACTTTTCACCGGAAACACCCGCCCGAGTGCTATGGCCAAAGCCAACGCTTTGATCTCGTGCCGTGTAGGCATCTCGCGGATCGTGCGCCTGCGACCAACCGCTGCTAAGATAGGGGCATCGTACTTTGGCCCCCGAACTTATTGGTAGTAAGGAATCTGCATGATCGTGAACAAAGTGAAGAGTTTTGCCTTAATTCTGGCCGTTATTGTTACCAATTGTTTGCTGCCCCACGCGGTCGCGGCCCAGGCCGCACCCGCAACCGACCTGGTACTGGTACTACCTTTTGAGAACGCGTCCAACCTTGCTGAGTACAACTGGGTGGGCGAAAGCTTCGCCGATTCCTTAGCCGCACTTTTGAACAAACCGGGCCTTCGCGTAGTCACAAATGACGAACGGGCGCTCGCCTATCAGCGCATTAGTTTGCCCCTGAATGTTTTGCCTTCGCGTGCGACGGCGATAAAACTCGGCCGCGCACTGAAGGCCACTATGATTGTGGTGGGCAAGTACAGCGTCACACCACCGCAGGAACAGGCCGGGGACAAAGCGTCAAAAGATAAAGACGAAAAAAACATGACGCCGGCGTCCGTTATTGGGGAAGCCCGCGTAATCCGAGTCAACGAAGGACGCATGGTTGGCGATATATTCGAGGGCAACTGGGCACCGCGCGCTTATGACTTCGGCGGAGCGCTCGGCGAACTGCAGACTATGCAAGGCCGTCTGGCTTATCAGATTCTCGCGCAACGCGACAAAGCTCTGCCCTTCTCGCAAATGAGCTTAATCGCCGAAGCCACCAAGATTCCACCGCAGGCTTTCGAAGCTTACGTTAAAGGCGTGCAGACTAGCGGCACAGATCCGAAGCGTGAAGTCTTTCTGAAGAACGCCATGCACATCTACGCGAAGGAAAACGACAAGGCTATCTATCCGCAAGCCGCTTTTGAGTTAGGCCAGTTTTATCTGGCGGATAAGAAATGGAAAGACGCGGCCGAGTACTTCATGATGTTGGAAAAGAAGGATGCGCATTACGGTGAGGCTCAGTTCTACGCGGGTCTCGCCTATTGGCGACTGGGCGACCTGAGTCGCGCGCTGGCGGCTTTGGTGCCGCTGTCTTCTGATATGCCTTTGGTAGCCGTCTACAACAATGCCGGCGCAGTTGCGCTGCAGGCTGCGGTACAAGAAAAGAAGGAAGAAGACTACAACCGCCTGGTTGCGCAGGGCGTCAACCTCCTGGATCAGGCTGCCCAGTCTGCTCCGGACGATCCGACAGTTCAGTTTAACTACGGCTACGGTCTGTTCCTCTCCGGCAAAAACGCCCAGGCGACTGAGCAGTTGCAAAAAGTAGTCGCGATGGATCAGCGAGATGGCGTCTCGTACTTCATCCTGGCGAAAGCACTGGAGCGAAGCGGGCGGACGGAAGAAGCGACTGCCGCCGACAATCAAGCGCGCAAGTACAGTCAGGCGGGTTATGCCAAGTGGCAAACCGAATGGCAAAAGTCTCAAAAGACGCCGGCGCTCTCATTCCGCTTGCGTGAGATCATCAACCAGGACGACCTCTCCGATCTTGCGCGCAAAGTAGCGGCCAACCTGGAAGCAGCGCGCGCCGCCACTACTCAGGACATGCTGGTCAAAGCTCGCGAGCTCTACCAGGCGGGACGAGATGAAGAAGCGCTGCCCGAAATCGCGCGGGTGTTGATGTTTGAGCCGACGAACGCCGAGGCGTTCCTTTTAAGTGGACGGATCAATCAACGACGTGGCGAGCAGGAATCGGCGATTGCTGCCTTGCGCTCGGCTATTTTCTGGGATTCCCACCTAATCGATGCCCACATACTCCTTGGCCGAATTTTCCTTGATCGCGGCGACCGCGGCGAAGCAATTAAGTATGCCGCCAGTGCTATCAACATCGATCCCAACAATCAGGAAGCGATCGCCCTACAACGCCAGGTCACTATGGGCCGCTAGCACTATCCTCATTCGCGCAGTGCGGTCAAAATTGCCTACCGTCTTGGGCGGCTTGGCTCCTCGCCATAATCCCACGCCAACTACCGCGACTCGTCCAGTTCGCGCTTAATGCGCAATAACCCTTCCCTTCCAGAAGAATCTTTCGCAGTGGCACACCACGTGCTCTAGTTAATCTCGGCTAGCACGAATGAAACGTGCCCCCGCCGCCATCACTTCTCTGAGCGCCGCCTGCCGCTGCGCCAGCCACCCGCCGAGCAACCCTTCAGTCTTCTCTCCGAAACATAGAACCCAGTCAGAAATGACTGGGTTCTCCCGCATTTTGGGGTACCTTTTTTCCCAGCAATTACTGCATATGGTGTTAACGGCCCGCTTTTACGATTAGCCTGGCGTTTAAGCCCTGTCGCCGGCAGTTTACTAAACGACTTTGGGACGACGGAATTTGTCACCTTCAGGGTGACGATTTCTGTCGTTTTGACCTCCAATACCTACCATTTGCGCCACCACCTACCCCGCAAGAAAAATTCTGTGAAATTACTTTCACACCGCCCACCTCAAGCGACGAGTCTCTTTGAGTCGGGCTGACCGCCATGACGACTGGCGGTTAGTTTGTTAAACTCCGCCGCATGAGCGCCACCCCCGCGTTTGTCGCGCCGGTTCACTCAAGGAACGCGCTTGGTGACAGTCGTGTCGATACACGCTATCCGGATATGCGCGGAATCCTTCTCGCGCTGTCGTCGGCGGGGCTGTTGGTCCTTTCGTTTCCCAACTTCAATCTCTGGTTTCTTGCCTGGATTGGCCTCGCGCCCCTCTTCATTAGCATCGCAAAAACTCGGAACCAGCGGGCAGCGTTGGTACTCGGCTGGTTCTGGGGCTGCGTCTTCTTCTACGGTACCTGTTATTGGCTGACCTATTCACTCATTCGCTATGGTCATATCCGACCGTGGCTGGCTTATTCGCTGCTGGTGCTCCCGGTTGCGATCGTATCGGTCTTCCCTGCTCTTTCATGCGTGGTCCTGCATCGCCTATTGAAGCGTTGGGGGAATGTCGCGCTGTTAGCCGTGCCATTCATTTGGGTCGCGTTTGAATGGGCCAGGCTGGGAGTCACCGGACAACTGTGGAACGCCATCGGATATTCCCAGGCTTACATTCCAGTTCTGATTCAACCAGCCCGCTGGGGCGGCGTTTATGCGGTGGGGTTCATGATCGTTGTCGGCAATACTGCAATTGCATATCTGTTTATGGGAAGGGACCTACGCTCACTCGCAATCGCTACTATCCTCCTAGTGACGATCGCCGTATTAACAATTGTGCCGGGTCTTGATCTTCGCCGCTCGTCATCCGTTCCGATCACCAGACCGGAGGTCGTAGTGATCGCCGTTCAACCCAACGTGCCGATGGATCCAGTCACCGATCCATCGGTGTCGCAGTCACTGCTCGAGCAGCACCAGAAGGCCAGCGTGGCTGCCTTGCAGGATTGGGATCGCAATGGGCAACTCGATAACGCTGCCGGGGCAATTAAGATCGATGAACGCCGCGAAGCCGCCGTGGCGTCACGTCAGGCAATAACACGACTCGTGATTTGGCCTGAATCGCCGATGAACTTCGCTTACGGAAACGATAGTCAACTGCGCACAGTGCTCACGCAGTTCGCGCGTACGAATCATACTTCGGTGTTGTTCAACTCGCTTGAGGCGGCGCCTCAGAATGGCAGTTACAATTCTGCCTTACTCGTAAATGAAGAGGGTTCGCTGGTCGCTCAGTATGATAAAATTCGTTTGATGCCATTTGGCGAATACGTGCCGCTCCCGAGCTGGATGCCGGGATCAAGCACGATTGCTCCGCTGGTCGGTGGATTCGTGGCGGGCACGAAGTATCCGTTGCTGCCGGTAGGACAAAGCCGCGCCGGAGTTTTTATCTGCTTCGAGTCGGCCTTTCCCGACGTAGCGCGGGAGTTGACTAAAGCAGGCGCGGGCATGCTGGTGAACATCTCAAACGATGGTTACCTGGGCCCCACGCCGGTGATGAGACAGCATCTGGCAAACGCAATTTTTCGGGCGGTAGAAAATGATCGCCCAGTTTTACGCGTAACGAACACAGGGTTGACCGCTTACATCGCAAACAATGGCGAGGTCAAAGATGTGGGGCCGGGATTTCAACCGGCAGCAAGAGTCTGGGGAGTACGCAATGTCGCGTCGCGGACTTTTTATGCGCAGTACGGTGAGCTCTTCGTCGCCCTTTGCGCGTTGATTACTCTAATCGCCCTGGCTGTGGCTGAAATAACAGCATTAAACGCACGAAGGCTGCAGCACGAAGATTAATTGCTGCGCCAGCACCTCTAATCGAATCATGATTGAAACGTTATCTACACAAGAATTAAGAGCGGCCTATGACGACTTGCGATCGCGAGTCGAACAGCTCGGGAGGTTTCTTTGATGTCCCGGCCGGTCGTGAAGAATTAAAGCGTATTGAAAACCAGGCGTCGGCTCCCGAGTTTTGGAATGACCAGGAAGCCGCCCAAAAGCTTTTGCAACAACGCAGCGCTCTGGAAAAGAAAATTCAGCGGCAGGAACAGTTTGAATCTCAGGTCGCCGACGCCGCCGTGCTCTTTGAATTTGCCGAGGAAGATGAATCATCTCTGGCTGAACTCCAAACCCTTCTGCATCGTTTGGAAGAGCAGCTCAGTGTGGCCGAAACGGAAATGCTGTTGAGTGGCGAGAATGATCATCGCAACGCAATCTGCACCGTCCACCCGGGCGCCGGCGGTACGGAATCACAGGACTGGGCGGATATGCTGCTGCGGATGTATTTGAAGTGGGCCGAGCGCCGCGGTTTCAAGACGGAGATCATTGATTACCAACCGGCGGCGGAAGCCGGGTTGAAAAGCGCTACGTTCACCGTGACGGGAGAATATGCCTACGGCCTGCTTTCCGCTGAAGCCGGCGTGCACAGGTTGGTGCGCATCTCGCCCTTCGACCAGGCGGCGCGGCGTCACACCTCGTTCGCTTCCCTCTTTGTCTATCCTGAAATCGATGAAGACATTGAGGTCGAAATTAACGATAAGGACCTGCGCGTCGATACTTATCGAGCGACCGGCGCCGGCGGGCAGCACATTAATACGACCGACTCGGCGGTGCGGATTACCCATCTGCCGACGGGAATAGTGGTCCAGTGCCAGAACCAGCGCTCGCAACATCAGAATCGCGCGGTCGCCATGCAGGTGCTGCGCTCACGCCTGCATGAGTTGGAACTGGAAAAGCTGAGGGCCGAGACTGCCGAATTGGAAGCCAAGAAAGCGGACATCGATTTTGGCTCACAGATTCGCAATTATGTAATGGCGCCTTACCAACTGGTGAAGGACGCGCGCACGAAACTTGAACGCGGAAACGTCGATGCTGTGCTGGCCGGAGACCTAGACGACTTCATCAAAGCCTACCTGCTGGCGCGCCGGGCAGCTTGAGACCAGGAGAGCCCATGGCAACTTTACAAACAGACGCGCAGTCGACGGAGGCGCCGCGGAACACACGGCGTAACGAGATAATTGCGATCGCACTGTTAGCGCTGGGCGTACTGCTCGCGCTTTGCCTCGCTTCCTATAATCCCAACGATCCCTCGTGGAATGCGGCCGGGCAAAACGAAGCCCGAAATCTGGTGGGGGTAATCGGAGCCAACGTCGCGGCGATTTTTTTCCAGAGCATAGGACTCGCCGCCTACCTGTTGCCGGTTTTGTTGCTTGCCGCAGCCTGGCGGCGTTTTCGCACGCGCCGCATTCACGCTCCGCTGTCGCGCATGATTGGTCTCGTCATCCTGGTGCTGGCTTCAGCGGCGCTGATCACTCTCTCCAGTATTAAGCCTCTCTTTGATTCCAGTTTCCATCCCGGAGGTCTGGCGGGAACAGTCATCGCCCAGACACTGGCCAGCGGATTGAACACGGTGGGTGCAACGATCCTGCTGATAGCAATCGCGGCTACGGGCTTATTGTTGGCGACGAATTTTTCTTTCGAGCGTTTCTACGAAAGCATCCTGGCAATGTTCGGCAATCGCTTCGCCTCGGTTCGTGCGTTGCCGCAGCGGCTGGCCGCATGGCGCGAACAACGACGCGAGCGCGGCGCGATGCGATCCGAGATGCGACGCACGGCTCAGGCTGAACGGCAGGCGGCGCGGGCGGCCCTGGCGGAGGCCAACCTGACTCCCGCGCAAAAAGTCGCGAGGTTTATGGAGGCGGACGCCGAAGAAATTCCTGATATCCGAAGCACCACTTCGGTTGGGCAAACCGAAAGTTCCGCAGGCGAACTGGCGGCGGCGTTGGATTCCTTTACGTCAACGACGACCATCGGCCAGAAAGCCGCTGCCGCAGGCGCCGGTGTGGAGGCCAAACCTGCCGGCGGAAAACGATCCTTCTTTTCACGACCCGGTAAATTGCCTGCCGCCGAAGCCGCTGTCGTTGAAGAGATGGTTAAAGACGCCGCGGTAAAACGAATCAAAGCTGACGAGGCCGAGGTAGCTGCGAAGTTGCCTTTCGATAACGGCCGCAGCAAAGTGATAAAGGCCCAGGTTGAGGACTACAAACTTCCGTACGTCGAGTTCCTGAACGCGCCGCCGCCTCATCGCGAGCAGGCCGACGATGAACTGCTGAACCTGGCAACTCGCCTGGCTGAGAAATGTCGTGAGTTCAATGTCACCGGCCAAATCAAACACATCTGTCCCGGCCCGGTGGTGACGACTTACGAATTCAAACCTGATCCCGGCGTGAAATATGCGCGCGTAACCGGTTTGGTGGATGACCTTTGCCTGGCCATGAAGGCGGAATCCATTCGCATCGATCGCATGCCCGGCAAACCGCACGTCGGCATCGAAGTGCCAAACCCGCGCCGCGAAACTATTCACCTCCGGGAAGTGATTGAGTCGCGCGCGTTCCGCGAATCGAATTCAAAACTCACGATCGCCCTCGGCAAAACCATTGACGGCCTGAACTACGTGACCGACCTGGCAAAGATGCCCCACTTGCTGATCGCCGGTACTACGGGCGCGGGCAAGTCGGTCGGCGTGAACGCGTTGCTACTGTCGATTCTGTATAACGCGCGCCCCGATGAAGTTAAGTTCATCCTGATCGATCCGAAGCGATTGGAGTTGGGCCTTTATGAAGATATTCCGCATCTGGCCGCGCCCATCATCACCGATCCTAAGCTGGCCGCACGCGCTTTGCGTTGGGCCGTCGCTGAGATGGAGCGGCGTTACAAACAGCTCGCGGGTTGGGGTGTTCGCAACATCGATGGCTTCAATATGGAGATCCTGCGACGCAATACCGTTAAGGACTTTGATGAGAACGGCGAGGCCTGGAAGCCTTTGCCCTTCATCGTAATCATCATCGACGAACTTGCCGATCTGATGATGGTCTCCGGCCACGAAGTTGAGGAATCGATCACCCGACTCGCGCAAATGGCCCGGGCGGTTGGTATTCACCTCGTTCTGGCAACTCAACGTCCTTCGGTTGACGTCATCACCGGTCTTATCAAAGCAAACTTCCCTTCGCGAATTTCCTATCGCGTTTCCTCGAAGGTCGACTCGCGCACCATTCTCGACACGAACGGAGCCGAGCAGCTCCTGGGTCGCGGCGACATGCTTTTCCTGCCGCCGGGCACTTCGCGTTTGGTGCGGGTGCACGGCGCCTATGTCGACGAAACTGAAATCGGCCGCATCGTCACGCACATCAAATCGCAATGGCAGCCGGACTACGACGAAAGCATCACTAAATCCGAAGACGAACAACTCGGGTTGGCGGAAGCCGACGGCGAACGTGATGAGCTGTTCGAAGAGGCTTTGCGAATTTGCGTCGAGATGAAACGCGCGTCCACTTCGGTGCTGCAACGGCGACTGCGAATCGGGTATGGCCGCGCCGCCGCCATCCTTGACGTGATGGAACGCGAGGGCTTTATCGGACAAGCCGATGGCGCGCGTCCGCGCCCGGTTCTGGGCCGTGCCTACGAAGTCATTGCCGACTGGGACGAAGCTCCCGTCGGCGTGGAATAATCACGCCACGTGCGAATGCAAGGTTTTCCACAGGCTCTGTGGAAAGGTATGTGGAAATAGCGCGTTCCTTTCTGACAACTTTCTGAAACATTTAGACTTCCAGCAGATTGCACACGTGAGCGGCGCGTTCTGATTCCCTTTCTCCTCAGCAGTTTGCATTCATGAAACGCAATCTTGGCGGAAACACAGAACTACTTGCTTTCATCATAGTTTTCGCTGTGCTTACGTTAGGCTCCGCTTGTGCAAGATTGCCGCGTCATCACTCACCCAGCGCGCCGGCAGCGTTAGACGCTCTGTCAGCCCAAGCTCCTGCGCCAATCAACATCAACACCGCCAGGGCCGTAGAACTTGAGCGACTTCCCGGAATCGGCAAAGCAATGGCTGCGCGCATCGTTCAGCACCGCGAGCGTTTCGGATTGTTTCGCCGGCCGGAACATTTGCTGATGGTGCGTGGGATCAGCGATCGAAAGTTTCGCGAGTTGCGTCCGCTCATTACCGTAGAATAGTCCTCGTGGCCTCTCTAAGTTCCCTTCATCAACTAGCACGCAATGCATTCGCCTCCGCGATTGCCGAGGCGAACCGGCTGCAATCGTTGCTGGCGCCGATTTTCTGGGAGGATGCGCAAATCAGAATCGGCAAACTCCGCTTGGACCTCAATAGGCAGAAGGTTTATGCAATTGCGATCGGGAAAGCCGCACCTGAAATGGCAGCGACGTTAGATCGAGAGTTAGGAAGTGCACTCGCTGGCGCAGTGATCGCAGCGCCGCAAAGCGCCGGCAACAACGGGCTTCAACCTACTCGCTGGCGCAAGTTCGGCGGCGGCCATCCACTTCCGAATGAGGAGAGTCTGAAGGCGGCACAAGCCGCATTCGCTCTGCTGCATCAGGCGAACAGCGAACGCGCCCTCGTGATTTTCCTGATTTCAGGCGGCGGATCGGCGGCCCTGGAATGGCCGGTTAACGATCGAATCTCTCTCAATGATTTGCGTGAAGCGAATCGGATCCTGATCTCCTGCGGTGCAACGATCGCTGAAATCAACGCCGTGCGCCGCTGTTTCTCCGCGGTGAAAGGCGGCAAGCTCTCTTTGATGGCTCCAGACGCGCAGCAGGCTACGTTGATAGTTTCCGACGTAAATCGCGGCAACGAGAGTAATGTCGCCTCCGGCCCGAGTTTGCCTGTACCTCCGAATGCCATATACGCAAATGACGTAGTCGAGCGTTACGCACTTCGATCCAGTTTGCCCGCTTCTATAATCCAAACGTTGCGGGAGGAGCGCGTCGCAAGTTCGTCGACAGCACAAACAACAGGACGCCAAACTTTCGTCCTGGTCGATAACCCGCGCGTGCTGGAGTTCCTCGGCGACAGCTTAGGAAAACAATTCCCGGCAACCCTCGCGTCGGAGATAAACGAACAACCGATTACCACAGGTTGCGAGTTGCTAATCGCCCGCAGTGAACAGTTGCGCCAGCAGTCGTTCAGCGCGGGAATGCCGGTGGGACTGATCTCGGGCGGAGAATTTTCCTGCCCCGTACGGGGCAAAGGCATCGGTGGACGCAATCTGGAAACTGCCCTTCGCTTTGCTATCGCTTGGGATCGCCGCCAGGTGAATCAGAATCACGATACCGACGAGTCGCACGTAGTACTGCTGAGCGCGGGCACCGACGGCATCGACGGCAATAGCCCAGCGGCAGGTGCAATTGTCGATGAAACTTCCATCGCTCGCGGTCGCGCATTGGGCCTGGACGCCGAAACTTATCTGAACCACAGCGACGCCTTCAGTTACTTCAAGGCCCTCGGTGATGCCATTGAGACAGGCCCAACCGGTACGAACGTGAGAGACCTGCGGATAATGATTGCGGGTTAGGATTGCGGAGTCGGGTGAAGCGTTGTGCCTCTTCTTGACTCTGCAAAACCGAATACTATAAGTTCAGTCGCAATCCCGGCCACGTATCAAGCGGAGGAGTCAGATTGTCAGCAAATATTACCGTCGTACCATCGGCGCCAGTTGATAGTGAGCAGATACCGCGCGCGGGATCGCTGCGCACCCTCGTCGAGAAGCTCAGCCGGCGCGACTCAATTCCTACGCTCGAGGAGCTTGATGGGCTGCTTGCCGAAGTCGAGCTCACCGCCGACGACCTGCGTCCTTACCGAAGTTTCAAGGCGGGCAACTATGCGCGTCATCGAGTTTTCCGTAATCAACATGTGGAGCTGCTGGTGCTCTGCTGGCGCCCGGGACAGCGCACGCCGATTCATGATCATAATGGATCGCACGGAGCAGTACGCGTTTGCGAAGGCGTGATGTGGGAGACGATTTTCGAGCAGGACGACGAAAGCCGGCTGCGATACAAATCGGCGCGTCAATGGCTAGCGGGCGGCGTGACGGGGGCTGAAGTTCCGGACATACATCAACTCGGGAACCCAGATATTAGTGGTCAGGACATGGTCACTCTGCACCTGTACGCACCGCCACTCGGCGTGCTGAACACCTACAAGGTCGGCAGTGCGGAGGTTGGCCGCTACTCACTTGATCAGTTCATAGACGGCGCGGGGATTTGAGTTTCTACCTTACGGCCCGACAAACCTGCTCAAGCGCAAATTGCGCCCGTCGGTAGCTATCGTAATCATCCCGCATTCACCGGTAGTCAAAACCTGCGCGCCGCCGTGGCGCCAGCGCTCAACCACTTCCGGGTGCGGATGGCCGAAGATCGAAGTGCGGCCAACTGAAATCACCGCAAGTGAGGGATGCGTGGCGTTAACGAACGCTTCTGTCGAAGAAGTTCTGCTGCCGTGGTGCGCAACCTTGACGATATCGCTGCGCAGATCAAGCCGTTGATTTAACAGCCCTGCCTCTCCCGCCTGCTCAATGTCTCCGGTCAAGAGAATCCGGGACTCGCCATAACGAACTCGAAGCACAAGCGATTGATTATTTCCTGACGGCGAATTGATATCCGGAGTGGCTGCCGGCCAAAGCGTCTCCAGGCGAACGTCGCCAAAAACCAACACATCGCCGGCGCTAATAATCTGCACCGGCACGCCTGCAGTTCTGGCGGTATCGGCGAATTGGCGGTACTCCGGATCGCCGGCCGGCGCGCGCGCAACAAAGGCCGCACGCACTTGAAAATTGCGCAGAACGTCGTTCAGTCCTTCAATGTGATCGGCGTCGGCATGTGTCGCCAGTACGTAGTCGACCCGGTCAAGCCCGCGCCCCCAGAGATATTCAGAGACCACCGCTTCGCCAATCGTACGGGTGTCACGTGTGAAAGATTCCTCTTCCTCCTGCGCCGCGGCAGCGCGATTGAAAGTGGGCTGGCCACCGCCATCGATCAGCAGGGTGCTCCCGTCGGGCATCGTCAACAGCGCTGCATCACCCTGCCCCACATCCAGAAAATCCACCCGCAAATGCCCGCTTGCACGACCGGCACTGAAGGGATGAAAAACAATTAACAAAAGCAGAAGGGCCAGTGCTGCCGCCATCAGCCAGTTGACTCGCGCGCGTCTGGTTGTCTTCGTGCTTGCGGGCAGCCGCAGCGGATTCCACCTGGCGACCGCAAAAAGCAGACCGAGCAACGGAACAAAATAAAGCGCGTAAATTGCAGCCGCCGGTCCCGCATATTCCGGCAACCGCAGCGAGGTGACGCGCCAGCCGGAAAGTAAATCGCCGCTATGGACCATCAGCCAGTTCAGCGACTGGGCCAACTTCACCAGCGGCAAGGCGAGGGTAGTACTGACCTCACCGACGGCCAGGGCCACGAGCGCCACGATTCCCAGCGCTGCCATTAACGCGCCGACGCCAATATTCAGCACCAGTGACGCAATTGTGAAACGGTGAAAGTAGAGGACCAGCAGCGGCAGGAGACCGAGCTGCACACTCGCAGACACCACGATCGCTCCGGTTGCAAATCGCAACAGGCGTTGCAATTGATACCGTTCCAGTCGCACAGCGAGCGGGCTTTTGAAGAGTTTGTAGCTGAAATTCGCCTCGGCCATCTCGCGCCGCCACTTCTTCTGGCTCCAGAAAAGAACCTCCGAAACAGTGCGAAACCATTGCGGGCACGACGGCGGAGCAGGAGTCCTGGCCGTCGGTTGCCAGGCACCGGCAGCCTGCATTCGTTGCCACAGCGGCCATCCCAACGTGATGATCATAAACACCGATAGAAAGGTGAGTTGGAATGACGGATCGAACAGTGTGTTCGGTTGCCAGCTCAGTAAAGCGAGTGCGGTGCCCCCAAGAACGTTAAGTGACTTCGCTCGCCGGGCTAGCAGCGGGGCGAGCACGACGAGCGTGAACATCAACGCGGCGCGCACAACTGAGGCCTCAGCTCCGACGGCGATCGCGTAGGCCCACAGAACGCTAACTGACACGACAAACTGCAGTGCGGCCGATCGGGTTATGCGCCGCATCAACAGAAAAACTGCGCCGCCGATAAAACTGATGTGCAGACCGCTGATTACCAGGACATGAAAGGTCCCCCCGGAGCGGAAACGTTCGGCGACGCCGTGCGAAAGGAAATAACGATTACCGAGTAGAGCTGCATCGAGGACGCCGGCCGTTTCAGCTGAGAACATGTGATTGATTCTGGCTAATAACGAATGTCGCCATTGATACAGGAAAGCCAGGGGCAGGAATACGCGTTCATCGTCGAGACGCTGAATCAGCAGCGGGCTCTTGATTGTGCCCGTCGCATCGTAACCCTTCCGCTCCAGGTATTCGGTGAACGATGAGACGCCGGGATTGCGAAATGTATCGGCCCGATCCAGCGTCGTCATCACCCGAAGATGCGCGCCGTGACGAAGGTCTAGCTGATCATAATCGGACTCCATCCGGGCATCGTGTACCGGCGCCCACAACATCACCACGCCGGACACGCTAAGATCTGATCGTTTGTAATGCGCCCCCTGCACGCGAACTATCAAATAGAAACCGCCGGGCGCCGGTTCGGGTGGTCCATCCATGGCGCCCACCAGTTCGACCGGTTCACCCATAGCGATGAAGCCCTGCTCAAGGACGCTCTTCAGTTGATTAGATTTAGCGTTCTGTCTGTGAATCGTCTCGAGGGCAGCGCCCGTAGTGATGCTCCCGCCAATAACGAAAACCGTCGCCGCTAGCCGTCCTCTTGATCGGAGTTGCCACAACGACAGGCAAACGATCAGCCCCGACGAAGCGACTGAGACAAGGGGTGGGATAGCAATGAAGTGGGCCAGGACGATTCCGACACTCAAGCCGGCGGCGAGAACGATCAACGGATGATAGAAGCAGGTCTGGGGAGTTGGACCCATGCGCTTCCTAGCCATTATCATTGCAGTAATTCCCACTACTCTTCTTCCTAAAGACGGCAATTTGAAACTCCGCACTCTTTCCTGGTCCTGAGGATTCCGGACACACCAATATTTACTGGCCGTTCAAATGGCCACGCATCAATTTGCGAATCTACTTAACTCAGGATTTGAAATTAGAACAGACCCAACCGGAATGGCCGGATCTCGTCAAATGCAAAAGTTTTTGTAAGCGTGCGAACTAACGGATCGCTTACGGGGATTGAGTCCGTTCTCGGATGGCAAGGCGAGCGACTGTCTCAACGTGGTGAGTCTGCGGAAACATGTCAAAGGCGGCCACCGACTCAAGATTGTAGCCACCGCCGATCAGTTTTTTGAGATCGCGCGCCAGCGTGGCCGGGTCGCAGGAGACGTAGGAAATTTTTCGCGGCCGGAGCGCGTGGATTCCCGCGATGTCACGGTTCTCGGCGCCCGTGCGCGGCGGATCCAGCAGGAGAAAATCCACCTTGCCGAATGAACCGGAGCTTTCAGCTAACCAATCTCCGACCCTCGCGGTTACGATCCGTACATCGCCCAGCGATGAACGGGTCGGCTGGACTGCTGAGCCCTCGTCGACGCTCACTTGTGCATTGTCGTTAGCGGTAGTCTGCTTTCTTGCAAATTCAAGGTTGCGGCGTGCGAACGATGTGGCCCGCCCATTTGTCTCAACTGCAACCACGCGCGCAAATCGTCGTGCGAGGGGAAGCGTGAATAAACCCACGCCGCAATACAAATCGACGGCGGTGTCTCCCGAGGCATTTCCGATGGCGCTCTCAAGCAGCGCCGGCAACAGGGCGAGATTGGTTTGAAAAAATGCTTCAGCGTTGAAGTGATAACGTTCGCCCGCAATTGTACGCGTGACCTCTCGAGTAGCGACTGCATCGACGAGCGTAGGCGATAGCGATACGCCGTCGTCTCCCGCCGCTGCCTGAAAGTCGCGCGTGTGTTCCGGCAACGCGCCACTCCGCATTCGGGTCCGCAATTCCTCGAGTTGTTGTTCGAGCGCCGGCACCAGCACCGCGCATTCCGCCACATCGCAGACCGTGCGCGACCCGCGTTCGAAATAACCTAGCCGCTGATTAACTTGGTCATATTGCCATTCAGCCCGGGCCCGATAATGCCAGGGATCGGGCGACGGCATCATGGTTATTTCCGGCGGAGATTCAATTCCTCCCAGGCGCCGCAAACAATCGCGAATAATCTCCTCTTTCGCTTTCAGCTGGGCCTCGTAATTCAACTGCTGAAAGTCGCAGCCGCCGCAACGGCCAAAGTACGGGCACGGCGGTTCAACTCGTTCTGGGGAAGGTTTAAGAATCTCGACAATGTTGGCGAACGCGACCTTGCCCCGAATGCGATCGATGGCGACGCGAAGCACGTCGCCAGGCGCAGCGAGCGTAACGAAGATCGTGCTTCCTTCAGCATGGGCCAGACCCAGTCCGCCCGGAAGGATGCGCTCGATTTCTACTTCGAGGATGCTCTTATCTTGCAAGCCTGTGGCAGTTGAAATCATTTCTGTTTGTTGCGACGAAAAAGAGCCGGAGTGGCATTCCGTTCATGGAGACGCCGTTGGCCACGACCATTACCCTAATGAAAATGCTTCGATGATCGGCCCTTCCGATCGATGTAGCCCACATTGACGATGGCGGAAACGGTCAACCAGTTGGCAAAGCCAACGAAATATCCGTAGCCCACAGCGCCAGCTGTGGGTAAAATCGCGCCTCTGGGGAAAAAGTCCCAGCGGGGCGACAAAAATTATTCCTCGCCGCCGTTCAGAATTATGTCGCTCGCTTCGCGAGCTTGGTTTCGATTGCCGAAGTGAACCCACAGCTAGCGCTGTGGGCTACGGATATCGCCGCCCGCGTTGCGGGCTTCCTCAATGAGCGACGCTTCGAAACTATCTCGCCCGCACAACATCAGGGACGCACTGAGCTGGGACCCCGCACCTTACAAATAGAACAGACTCAGCCGCGGAATCGCAAACTGATCGCGTAATCGTTTGAGCAAAAGATTTTCAAAAGTCAGCGCGTATGCGGCAGGTTCCATGTGCGACTTGTAGGGGCGCAGCTGCGTTTTGATTTCACGTTGGTGCGCCGCCAATGCTTCCGGCTCGACGGTTGAACGCAACGCCTCACTCAACATTCTCTCGATGCCAGTCAACGAGACTTCCAGTTTTTGCGCGCTCTCTCCGGCGGGCCCGGCAAAATTGTTTTCCAGTTCTTCCAACAGGCTTGCGGCCCGGATCAACGCCTCATGCAATCCCGGGGTCTGTTCATGGATAGGATCCGCAATAGTCTCCAGTTCCGTTCGCACGCGCTGCAAATGTCGGAGGATCGCCGGGCGCGAAAACGGCGAAGAATGGTTGGCGTCACCAGCGGCAGTAGCAGTCCCGCCATCGCTGTTCACCTCGGCGGTGGGCTCACTCGCTCCCACACGCGTTTCCAACCATTCGGCATATTGCGCTTCGACCTCCTCCTGGCAATACAGAAGCGTCTTGACACTTCGTTTGCGAGGTTTAGCCTCGTACGAATCAAATGCCTGCTCGATGCCGCGGAGCGCGATGTGCAGCGGCACGCCCATTTCCTTCCAACTTTCAATCAAGGCCCAATCCATGGAACTCAAAAGCAAGTGCTTCCCTCGCCGGCGCACAAACGTGTCTTCGATCTCAGTGAAGTAGTTAAAGTAGTTTCGAGTTTCGAGTTTCGAGTTTCGAGTTGAAGGCAGTTGAGTCATATCGTGGAAGTTAAGGTAAAATGCGGTCGCCCTCCGGCTTGAACTCGAATCCCGAAACTCGAAACCCGAAACTAGTCTTTCGTTCGTTCGTAAACCAGCCGCAGACCCTCCAGCGTCAACGTGTCGTCTACCAACTCGATCAATTCAGATCCGGTAGCGATCAGGGGGGCGAGTCCGCCGGTAGCGATGACCCGCGCTGAGCCTCCCAACTCATCAATCATTTTTCGCAGAATGCCATCCACCAGTCCGGAAAAGCCGTGATAGAGACCTGACTGCATGGCGTCGATTGTAGATGAACCGATCACGTTGAGCGGGCGTTTGATTTCGACGCGCGGCAGTTTCGCCGTGCGCTCGAACAAAGCGTCGGATGAAATCGTGATGCCGGGTGTAATCACGCCTCCCATATACTCGGCATTCTTTGAAATAGCGTTGAAGGTCGTGGCAGTGCCAAAGTCTACGACGATACAAGGGGCGCCATACTTTTCAATCGCCGCCACCGCATCGACAATGCGATCGGCGCCGACATCTGCGGGCGGCTTGTAGAGAATCTTCAAGCCCGTGTCAGTGGTGTGATCGACGAATAGCGGGGTCAGGTGAAAATAAACTTCCGCCATGCGTTTGAGCGTGAAGTTCAAAGGCGGTACAACGGAAGAAATGGCAATCGCGTCGATAGTCTTGAAGTCGAGACCAGCGAGTTCAAACAGGTTGCGGGCATGTACCCCGTACTCGTCGACGGTGCGTGCTCGCGAGGTTGTTAGGCGCCAATGCGCTACGAGCTCAGTGTCGTTGAAGACACCCAGCGACGTGTTTGTGTTTCCCGCATCAATCACCAGCAGCATAAGTCAAACTCTTTCCATCCGCTTAATCGTTGAGGACTTTTTCGATGGCGTCGACGGCAGTGACCGCGCCGTTTTCCTTTCGCACTAACTCGCCCACGCGTTTCGCGTCAGTAGCATAATCCGGGTTTTCAATTAGGGCCCGCAATTCCCTGGTCGCGTTGGTCGCATTGTAACGCGGCCGGGCGATCATACGCCCGCAGCCCTGGCGCGCGACGCGCATCGCGTTGTCGAATTGGTCATGAGCGTGCGGCACTATCAACACTGGCCGGCCTGAACGCAGTCCCTGACCCGTCGTGCCGACGCCGCCCTGGTGCACGACCGCAAGCGCGCGCGGGAAGAGGTCGCCGAACGGCGCGTATTCAAAGGCCGCCACGCCGGGCGGCAACGGCTCGGGAGGCAGATTGCGCTGGTGCCCAATCAACAAGAGCGCGCGTTGGCCCAAAGCTTGTGCCGCCGCAACGGAGTCGCGATAAAAATCCTCGGCAACCCAGAACGCGGATGAACCGAGCGTGAAAACGATTGGAGGTGGTCCATCGTCGAGGAACTGCAGCAACTCCGGCGGCGTTTCCGACTCTGAAAAAAAGTCGCGTCGATCATAAAACGGAAAGCCCGTCACGACGGTCTGCGGCGGCCAGTCACGCTGCGGAATACCCATCACTGAGGAGAAAAGCGCAAGGACCAACGTGGGAGAATGTTGCCCGCCATACAGCGGTTGCTCGCCCCTCGGCAAACCAAGCTCGGCCCGCAAACGATAAACCGGCTTCATCAACTTATCGAACTGGATGCGCCCCATCCGCAAAAGGAACTGCGTGAACGCGGGGCTCCTTTTCATCAATTGATAAAGCGCGGGTAACTGCGGCGGCACCGGCGGGTCGTAGGCGGACAGCAATGAGATCGGCGCTAACACGCTGGACACCCAGGGCAGACCCCGCTTCTGCGCCACTATCGGACCGACCAGGGGCAGCGGATGTGTTAGCAAAAGATCGGCGCCCGCGACCGCCGCGTTAAGATCGTCATAGACGTCGGGCAGTCCCTTCAGGAACAACTCCATGACTTTTCCCGTGCCGCTCCTTGGATTTATCAGATCAGCGGCAAGTTTCGACAGCTCGTCCGGCTGATCATAAGAAGGCATGTCGGGTCGGATCGGATGAAACGGCAGCTGCAGAGCGTCCATCTTTTCGCGATAAACCTCTGACGTCGCAATCACCGGTGTGTGCCCGCGCGCCCGCAACTCCAGGGCGATGGCCACGTAAGGATGAATGTCACCGAACGACCCGAAGGTGGAAATGATGATGCGCTTGTTGCGGTTCAAGTCTAGTTACCGTGATCCTACGTCGAACGGAGCGATTGCACGTCGCCGGCCCGCACGATTCGGACGCCCTGGCTGAGAGTTTCGACTCGGAGGGCGCCATCCGACTCCAGTCCACAAGTTGTCCCGCTGAAAACTTCGGATCCGGTATCAACTCGTACTTGCTTGTAGTTTGCAAAGGACGATACTCCCGCCCAATCCCGTACCACGAGGGCTGGCCCGTTGGTCTCAAACAAAGCCTCGTACCTGTGCGAAAAACGCTGCAGCAAAACTGTGAACAACGATGCCCAATCAACGAGGTTGCCGGTAGCAGATGCAATGGAAGTCGCACGATCTTCTAGTTCGGGCGGAAATGACTCGGCCGTCAAGTTCAGTCCCATGCCAACCACGCACGCCATGCCTGACGAAGTTTCAACTGTTTCTGCGAGGATTCCGCACAACTTCCGGTCGTCGAACAGAATATCATTGGGCCATTTGATGTCCGTGCGAAGTTTGCAAGCTTCGTGCAATGCTTCGGTTACCGCTAGTGCCGTCGCTAGTGTAATGAGCGGCCAAATCTCCAGGTCCAACGCCGGTCGCAACGTGATGGTGAAATACAAACCGGCATCCCGGGGCGAGACCCAGACGCGTCCCTGTCTTCCGCGTCCGTGCGTTTGTTCTCGCGCGACGACACAGAGTCCTTCGGGCGCACCCGCCTTTGCCTGTCGCATCGCTTCCAGGTTGGTCGAGTCAATCGAATCGAATCGCAGAATTTTGAAACGCAAGATTATCGCGGCAGGTTCTGCGGCAGATCAGACAGCGTGTAGGCGAGTGCCGCAACTACCGCACAGTTTTCCTGCAACTCGCGCGGCACGATCTTGTCCAGCGTATCGGCCGCTGTGTGATGATAATTAAAGTAGGTGCGGCCGTCCTGAATTGGCGCGAACGTCGGCACTCCGGCTGCGCCGAGGAAACTGATATCGGCGCCCGTTTCTTCTACGGAAACTAAAACGCCGGCGCCGGAGGTCCGCAGAATTGTGGCCAATGGGCCAAGCAACGGAATGAGTTCCGGCTTACCCGCGACATAGATACCAGCCGGATGGCCCGCGCCCAGATCGCTTTCGATGGCGGCGTATTGGTTGGCGATGTCGGTTTTGTGATTGGCGGCATACGTACGGCCGCCGTTGAGGCTGTTCTCTTCACTGGCCCACGCAATCACACGGATCGTTCGCTTCGGACGCAAACGAAGCTGCTTAAGCAATTGAGCCGTTTGCATAGCGATGGCAACGCCGGCGCCATCATCTATTGCGCCGGTGCCCAGGTCCCACGAATCGAGATGGCCGGAAACAATTATCACTTGTTCCGGATGTTCGCTGCCTTTCAAATCCGCGATCACGTTGTAGCTAACTACGTCGGGTAGTGTTTGCGGAGTTAACAGCAAACGCATCTTCACGGTTCCCTGATTTGCCAGGTGCGCGATCAGGTCGGCATCTTCCGCCGTCACTGCGGCCGCGGGAATTTGTGGCGCATCGGCGGCGTAGCGCGTTTGTCCGGTATGCGGCAAACGATAATCAGCACCGCCGACGGATCGCACGAGGGCGCCGATGGCGCCCAGACGCGCGGCCGCGCTGGGACCGCCGCCACGATACGCCACGGCCTGCCCGTACGCCGGACCGGCGAATCCCTGCGCCGCCAACTGTTTGTCAAAACTTACGTTGAAGAGGACGAATTTGCCCTCGACCTTCTTCCGTCCGAGCGACTGCAGTTCGTCGAAACTGTTTACCACCACGACTTCGGTGGTTAATCCGTCGGGAGGAGTTGCGACGCTGCCGCCGAGTGCTGTCAGAACAATTTTCTGCGTGCTGTTCGGGGCCATGCCGGGAAATTGGACCAGGGCCCCGGTCTCTTCACCTCGCACCCAGTGAGGCACCATCACCTTTTCGAGCTGGACGTCCATTCCCAGGCGCTTCATTTCTCCCGCCACATACTCGACGGCATGTTGTCCCTGCGGCGAACCACTCAATCTTGGGCCAATGTTGTTGCTGAGATGGGCCACCTGGCGGTAGGCGTAGTCACTGTCGAACGCCGCCTCGTGGATTCGTTTCAGCGCCGCGGTAAGCTGGGGCGGATACGTTACGGCGGGCGTTGCCGTCGGTTGCTGCGCCGCAAGCGTCGCGGCATTGGCGAGCATGAACCCAACAACTAAGGCAATGGTGGCGCACGCTTGACGGCGCGAGATCGTAATGAGCATCTTCGAGTGCCTCACGACTTTTGGCTGAATAATTGTGGAGAAACCGGTTGAGACTTTAACACAGCCCTGTCAGAACCGCCTGCGGTCGCGGGCCTGCCGATTGCGGAATGCAGATTTCGGATTTCAGATTTAGGCGGAAGGGTAGCGCGTCTCTAATCCGCAGTCTGCAATGCGAAATCCGCAATCGGCAGGTCCGCTACCGCAGGCGGTTCTGACATTGACAGCCTTCGGTTCATGCGCGAGATTGTGCGGGCACACTATCAACAACCGTTAAAGCTGATGGCTCCTGGAGGAAAAACCATGAAGAAACTCTCGGCATTCATACTTGCTTCACTCTTCGCGCTTTCCTGCCAGAAAGCCGCTCCGGAGTTCCCCGCGGGAAAAATGATCGACCTGTCCCATTCTTTCGACGCGCAAACTGTTTATTGGCCCACCGAAGAAGGTTTCAAACTGGAGAAGGAAAATGACGGCATGACGCCTGGTGGCTACTACTACGCTTCGAACAAGTTTGCCGCGCCTGAACACGGCGGCACGCACATCGATGCGCCAAGACACTTCGCGCAAAACAGTCACACTGTCGATCAGATTCCGCTGGAGCAGTTGATGGGCAACGGGATCGTCGTCGATGTGACTAAACAATGCGAAGCGAACCGCGACTATTTAGTTTCCGTTGCCGATTTCGAAAACTGGGAGAAGCAAAACGGTGCGATACCGAAGGGTGCGATTATTCTCCTGCGCACAGGCTTCGCTCGCTACTGGCCAGATCGCGTGAAGTATATGGGAACGGACGAACGCGGCGCCGCAGCCGTTGCCAAACTACACTTCCCAGGATTGAATCCCGAAGCCGCACGCTGGTTGGTCGCCAACCGATCAATCAAAGCCATCGGCCTCGACACCCCAAGTATCGACTACGGCCAATCGACGCTGTACGAAAGCCACCGCGCGTTGTTCGAACGAAGCATCCCGGCGTTTGAAAATCTCGCTGATCTAAGTGAACTTCCCGTGAAAGGTTTTAACGTGATTGCGCTGCCAATGAAGATCGGCGGCGGCAGTGGCGGGCCATTACGCGTGGTGGCCATTATTGGGTAAAGTTGGGCCAACCGGGGACAGAAAGAAAAACGCAGATACGACATGAGCCCCGTGCCGTACCTGCGTCTATCCGAAACCCAAATCCTTGTCTCTTTTATCGAAGCACTCCGCGGAAATTTCTCGCGCTGGCTGTGTAGCCGGGAAATACTTGCGCTAGGTTCGACGCGCCCAGATGTTTTTGGGCCACTTCGCCGAACACGTCGCGAAAGTCGGTGGTGAGCGCCAGATCGCGACCTTCGTATAATTGTTCGCTCTTCAGACCGGGCCAGTCGCCGTAAACCTTGCCGCCGCGCACATTGTTGCCGACGACGAACATCGCGTTCGCGTGACCGTGATCGGTGCCGCGGTTTCCGTTCTCACGCACGGTGCGACCAAACTCAGACATCGTCAAGACCACCACGTCGTCCATGCGTTGGCCCAGATCCGTGTAGAGCGCCGCGATGGCAGTGCTGAAGTTCAACAGCAGGTTGCCTAGTTGACCACGTGCGTTGCCTTCGTTGACATGCGTGTCCCAGCCACCGACGTCCGTAAAAGCGATTTCCAAACCGACTCCAGCCTTGATCAGTTGCGCAATCTGCAGCAGCGAATTGCCAAACGGAGTTCGCGGATACTGCGCCCCATTTTCCGGTTTGTATTGAGCCGGGTTAACTTTTTTCAAATAATCGACGGCGGCAAAAGTTTCCTTCCCGGTCCCACCCAGCATGTCAGCAGAATTCTGGCCATAGAGAGCTTCGAAGCCGCCTTGAACATTCGCCGAATTACTACCAGCGCGAATTGAAAAGTCAGCGAGGTTCGACATTGCGATCGCGGGCGCACGTCCTTGCAGCACGCGCGGCATGTTCTGGGTTAACGACACGGCGCGGAACAGCGAGTTCTCCGGATCGGCCTGGCTTTGCAGATAGCGATTGAGCCATCCGTCGCGGGTTGATTTAACGCCGGGCGTACCCGCTTCCATGTAATCCTGCGCGTCGAAATGCGAACGTGTGTTATCCGGCGAGCCCGCCGCATGAACGATCGCGAGGCGCTTGCTGTCCCACAGTGGTTTGAAAGGCGCCATCGAGGGATGCAGCCCGAAAAAACCGTCAAGATCGATTGCCGCTTCCGCGTTCGTGCCCTGCGGTTTGAGAATCGCAATGTTCGGCCGCAGGTCGTAATAGGAACGTTCCCCGTACGGAACCACCATGTTCAATCCATCGACGGCGCCGCGTTGAAAAATGGCGATCAAAGTTTTGCGCCGGCCGCCAGTGAGGCGATCGAGACTTGCCGCCATTGCAGTCCGCTGCAGGAAAGACGGTGCGGCATTCAGCGCACCAAAGCTGGCCAACGCCACGCCACCGGATTTCAAGAAAAATCTTCTGTTCATAACTTCCTCGGAAAAAGTTTCGAGTTTCGAGTTTCGAGTTTCGAGTTTCGAGTTCAACGTTTGATTTCTAATGCTTCCGTTTGGTTCAGACAACTTTTCACCGTTAGCCGTCCGAACTCGAAACCCGAAACTCGAAACTCGAAACTAATCTACTGCCTCTGAAATTCAGGCGACCCGAGAATCAAACCGACGATCTTCACGATCGGGTTGTTGATTTCCGCCGCATTGGCTCGCGCCAGTTGTTGTTGCCGCCGCGGCTGTGGGCCATCGGGCGAATCCATTTGCGCCGGGAGCGCGTTTCGGCCGCCGAACTGCGGAGCCATCGAAGGATTCATGTCGTCGCCACGTTGACCCATCCCGCCTGCCGCCACCGGCGTCGGTGGTGGCAACGTTATCTGCTCATTCATTTGTTTCAGCAACATTTCCTTCGTCCGCGGCGAAATTTCTCCCTGGACGATCAGACTCAGAAACCGATCCATCACCTGCGCTTTATCGATCGACTTCGGATCGGTCGAGCCGGCAAAGCGCTCGAGGTTAACTCTCGTACCGGGAATGCGGTTGCTGGCGAGCGACAGGCCAAAGTTCAAACGTTCGAGCAAAGCGCCGGTATTCACCCAATCTTCCGCCACATCGGAATATCCGTTGGGCGTCTGGAACCCATAAAGCGGTTGGCCCATCCGCGCGATCCACTGATGAAATCCGGGTCCGCCGTTAGTGTCGGCGCCGAGCGTGCGCACCGCGCTGATGGCCAACTCAAATGGCCGTTTCACCTTGGCGCGATAAGCGTCCGGCGAACTGAACTCGGGCGAGAAGAAGATCGCTTTCAGAGTTTCACGAATGTCGCCATCACTTTTGGTGAACGCGGCGGCCACGCGATCGACGAGCGCCGGCGAAGGGTTATCCATGACAAACCGGCGCGCCAATTTCGTGGCGATAAATTTCGCCGTCGCCGGATGGTGCGCCAGGATATCCAGCACCCTCAGGCCGTCTTTGATACCGCCCCCCGCGGGAATCTTTTGACCGAGGACGATCTTTTCGCCGTCGTCATGCCGGTTGGCCGCGAAGTAAAACGTGCCCGCATTCTCGCGCAGCATCTCGGCCCGCCGGCCATTCATACCGGTAATGGCTTGCGCGGCTGCCGCCCCTCCGCGCGGCGCAAAAATTGTCCAACCGGTGAAGCAACGTGCGACCTCCTGCACATCTTTTTGCGTGTAGCCGCCATTTACTCCGAGCGTATGCAACTCCATCAACTCGCGCGCATAGTTTTCATTGATTCCCTGGGCGCGTGGCTGTTGCGGCCGTTGTTGCTGCGGGTTGTTCGACATTACGATTGGACCATTGGGTAATGTCCGGATCTGCGGGACATTCGTTCCGGCGCCCGGGCGATTAAGCTGTCGACGTCGCAGGTCCTGGCCCGGGCCGGCTAGTGGGCCCGGCCGCGAGTTCGGACTAACGCTTTGAAAGTTGTCGAGATAGAAAAGCATCGCCGGACTTTCCGCAGTTGCCTGCAGCAAGTCATAAAACTTTCCGAGAGTGTGGGGCCGAATTGTGTCGCGGTCGTATGCCGGCAGCAACCAACGGTCGGCACCTTTTCCGGCGAATACGTTGAAATGGTTGGTCCAAAAGTCGACCATCACTTCCTGCAACTGCCGCTCGCTATACACGGCGCGCAGAATTCGCGAAGCGTGTAACTCTCCAACAAGTAAGGCCGGCTGGCGCAGATTGTTTTTAGCGTAATAATCGCGGATGACTTTGCGATAGGCGTCGTTGTTCGGGTTGGCTGGATCTCCGTTCGCGCTAAGCGCGGCAATGACCTTGTCATCCTGCGCCTTTGCCATGTCATCCCCCGGCATTGCTACGCCGCTCGTCGCTGGCGCGGCTGGGGTGGCGTTCGCTCCGCCTTTGGTACGGTTGTCGCGGGCTTCTGCCACGTTAGAGGGCAAATCGCCGGTTCGTTGCAACTGGCGCAGGAGCTGCCCGGGTTGCGGATACTTCTCGTATAACGCAGCGGTCGTCATCCGCAACGATTCCAGGTTTTGTACCTTGGCTTCAGCCACTGCGTCATCAAGCTTCGTAGGTTCGAGCTGTTGCGCGATGTACTTCTCGATGCCAATTGCTTTGACGCGCTCAACATCGCCAGGACGCGCGCCAAAACCCAATCGATTCAGGACGTGAAGAATGCGCTGTTCATCCTTTAGCTGAGTCTTTTCGGCCGAAGTCTTTTGCTGCGCGCTGACGCCCAAGCTAAGGGTGCTACTGAGCAGCGCGAGAGTTGCAATAAGCGCTATCGCGCCACTTGCGGTTTGGTTTCGGCCATAAGTCAAAACACTATTTTGGCTTTTCATATTAATAAGGCTTCCCGTCCGTTAAGGGTCTGTCCCAGCTGGGGACTGGTGGGCTCTTTGACATCTGTTACGTTTAGACGTGTCTAGGCGCAATAAGGTTGAAAAAAGGCATTTGAAACCTGTCGGGACGATAATGCAAGGATCCCTTCATGTCCAAGTCTGGCATTTAGTCGACGGGGAATTGGCCTTTCGGATTGCTCCATCTAAAACTTTTGCCGTGGACTTTGAGTGGGACGAAGAGAAAAACCGTGAGAACCTCCGTAAACACGGGCTTGACTTTAACGACGCTTGGGAGGTATTTGCGGGCCGTCCATTGTCTCCCGAACTTGATCTGAGACGGAATTATGGCGAAGATCGTTGGACCGTCATCGGTTTGCTTGGAAATCGACTAGTGGTTGTGACTTTTACTCTTGGGAGCAACGAAGTAATACGCATTATCTCCCTGCGGAAGGCATTAAGACATGAACGTCAGAGATTTGAAGAAGAAATCTGAGACGGATTGGGCTCGCGTCGACCGAATGGCTGATGATGAGATAGATACGTCGGATATTCCACCTTTGGACGACGCGTTTTTTGAGCGCGCGATGAGAGTGTTGCCACGCGTACGGGTTGATCGGATCGATCTAATTGGAGCTCGCAAATTTGCCGTCCACATTTTGGCAAAGGGGTGGTCTAACAAAAAATCCAGTTTGGTGCACGACGCTTTCAACATTGCCTTGATTGTTTCGTACACGAAGCCGTTTAGTATTAGGCGCGATCTTGAAGGGCGAGATGAATTTCGGCCGGACGAACGGCTTGAAAACACTGACATATTGAACGAAGAAGAAAGAACGTTGCATGACCGAGTCAAAGAATTACGCAATAAGTCGTTCGCACATTCAGATGCTCGCTCAGGGTTACTTAAAGGCTTTGACTACAGTAAGGACACATGCTTTTTCAGAGCGGAGTTGAACCTCGCGAGGGACGAAGTTGAGTTGTTGAAGAAAATGATTGACAAGTGGATCAAGTACCTCGACGACCAAATCTCGCTGACAAAGAACTCTGCCTTCCTCATCGCACCGGATGTGGAAAGCTGACGGGAGACTTGCTTCCTTGTTTGTCCACCGCGCGGACACCGAAGAAGTAGTTGTCTTTGGACATGCCCTTCATCGTGTAGCTAGTTACGTTGCCGACCGCTCGCAGGTTGGTCCAAACGGCTGAGGTCGTATCGCGCCAGACAATTTCGTAACCCGCAAGGTCAGTCTCTTTATTCGCTTCCCACTTCAGCTCTGTATCGTTGGTTAGCCGAGTGGTGATGATGCTGGCACCCTTCGGACGGGCCGGCGCAAGCGCCAGCAATGCCAGCGACGCAGCATTCACTCGCGCCACGTTCGCTATGTAGTTGAAATCGTCGAACTCCGGCAAGTCGCCATACTGCACGCCTTTTTCGATTCGCACGTTCTGATGCTGGTGGTTGTAGTTCTCGTTCGTCTCCGTGAAGCGCACCGCTGGAAAGCCGCGCTCCAGAAATGGAATGTGGTCGCCACCGCGCAAGTACCGATCGCGCCGATAGACCATCATCACGTCCATTCCCGCCACGTAACGTTGCGCGGTTTCCTTGATGAACCGGGCCAGCTGCCGCGACGCGGAATCATTTTCGCCGCCCACGCTGCGCCGCGTCGTGCCCTCAGGGGCAGTTTCATTTGAAGGGACGCCTTCCGAAAAAACTCGCACAGTGTGCGTATCGCGCACGCCATTGCCGCCGAGCGAACTACCGATGATGTCGTTAGTGAACATTCCCTGGATGTCCAAACTTTTCAGCTTCGCTTGTTCCGCAAAATAGGTTGAACCCAGCAGACTTTGCTCTTCTCCGGCGACCGCCATAAAAACGATGGTCGCGTCGAATTCATAGTTAGCCATCACGCGCGCCATCTCCAGCACAGCCGCAGTACCTGAAGCGTCATCGTTTGCGCCCGGCGCATCGCAGTTTGCGTCAGTAGGGCTGCTGCACATGGAATCATAATGGCCGCTCACGACATACATGCGAGCGGTTGACTGCGGTTGCGTGCCCTTGAGGGTGGCGACCACATTTGTGATCACGGTCGGCTTGGGAACGCGACCACGCGGTGGCGGTTGGGCTTCCTGCAGGTACGATTGTTTCTCGACAGTCATGCGGCCGCCGGACGCTGCTGCCACTTTCACAAACTCGTCATACAACCAATCCCGGGCGGCGCCGATGCCGCGCTTCGGATCATTTTGGTCGGACAGCGTGTTACGGGTGCCGAAAGAAACCAGGGTGCGGATTGATCGTTCGATATTGCTGGGATTGATTTGACTGACGATGCGCGTGACACTGGGATTTCGAGGCTCAGGCCGTGTCGCTTTCCTGCGATTCGTCTGGGCGAACGCTGAAGTCCCTACTCCGGAACTGATGATTAAAACTAATGCCAGAAGAACCGCCTTGCGGGCGGTACTGCGTCGGCGTTTTCTCATTCTTTTGTTCTCCAACTGGACTTCGGTGTGATCGGACTTCAAGCGGAAAGGCCGGCGCGCCTTTTCGAAGCTCTATCAACTCTCATTCTTTTGTACCGGTTGCCGGTAAGCCGCGTCCAACGTTCGCGTCGTATGATCGGTCACGCTTCCCACCGGGACAAATGCGCCCGGCGCCGGCGCGGGCAATTGATTCACATGGTTAGCCGGCTGCAGATGCTTCTGCGGCGCGGGTCGATTCAGCGCCGCGCTGATCAAACGCGACAGCAGTCTGAGCAGCATGATGTCCCCCACCATAATGGTGATCATACCGAAAACGATCGTTGCGATTACCGGATCGGTGTGCTGAAAGGCCGGCGCCAGCTTAGTGGCGCCTTCGATCAGAGAGGTAAACCCCAGAAGCGTCAGTAAGAGGACTGCAAGGGAGATAACTATGGTGGGTTTGGTAATGCTGATCGGCGCCAGTTCAATTTGATTGCCGGGCGCACTCAGGTTCGCGCCGCAGCGATTACAATAGTTGAGTCCGATTGCGTATTCGGCTCCACAAGATGGACAGAACATGCTGCCTCCTTTTGGCTTAGCGCCGCACTGCAGAACAAAATCGGCGGCCGCTGATAGACCCGTCTCAACTCAGACACTGCTGCGCATTCGTAATGCGAGCCACGCTGAGGCAGACGAGCTACCGACTCTTACGAGCCTGAGTCACTGGAAGTTCAGAAGTAGAGCCGGTGCAGGAGGGTTAGTGTATGCGATACTGCTTGCCATTCCAAACCACAATTACGTTCCCTAACTCTTCGACGATGGCTCGCAGGCCCGCGTTATCGTTGGCAAGTTTTTGATACTTTTCCGAGTTTCGACTGAGGGTAACCAGCCCGCGCGCGGAATCATAGCCGGCATCAATCCAGGTATTTCCTCCACGGCGGAACCGGTGTCCGCTGACAATTCGAGTTTGCTCTGAATCCTCAGCACGACGAGCGCTAGCCGCGCCGGCACCTCGCATTTCCGACCGGGTTTCTGCCCGAGCGCGGCTCGGCCCACCTTTTTCCTTGCTCTCATTTATTGCCTTAGGCGGGGGCACTGGCAAACCGTCGCGACTGTAGCGGGTGATTTCCTCGGTCTTTAACGTTTCTGTTTTGCCGCGATCTGCGTCGCGGCTGCTAATCTCGTTTTCTTTGGCCCCTGCCTTATCGGCCAGTTTCAGATCGGATCCGGATTTTGCCAATTGCCCGGCGGGCGCGGCAGCCGCCGGAGCGTCCTTATATTGATCCTGACGCCCGTTAATCGGAGCTTTAGGCTCCGGCGCATACTGCGGCTGTTGTTGAATCTGGACGTTGTTAGCAGCGCCCGCATAGTCTGTGGGTGCGGCCTTACTCATCGTCGTCGCTCCGCCCTTTTCCGGAACGTCTAAACCAAGCAGGCCCGGAGCAGGCGTGGGAGCCGGGACGCTTGCCGAGCCATGCGTGGGAGCCGCGGGCTTGGCGGGCGCCTCTGCCATAGAGGTTGTCGTTTCCGGAGTCGCGGTTATCGCAATCCGGCCGTCGCTGCTTGCTGCTGCTGGCGATTCTTTTTTCTGCGCCAAAAACTCCGATCCTGGTCCACGTCGCAATGTCACGAACGCTGTTACTGCGAGTAGAATGACGGTCAGCGCCGGAATGCCATAACGCATCAGCGGCAACGAAAACAATGCGGCCAGCATTTGCCAAAAGGAACTTCGATCCGGCTTCACCTCCGCGGCATCGCTCGCGAAACGAGTTCCCGTTGAGGCGTTCATGCTAAGCGCCGAGACCAGCTTGCGGCAGCTATCACAATCGGCCAGATGCGCGGAATAACGACTTCGCAATGCCTGAGGCAACGCGTTTTCCGCCAAAGCGTTCATCTCGTCAGCATCCAAATGAGCAGTCAGAGCTACGCTCGCGGACCCGCCGTTCGCGAGTCCGCTAGTGCGTTGCGCGTGGCGCCGCAACAAAAGCTCAATTGGTCTGTCGTCAGTATCTTTCATCTGAAACCACTAATCCCTGTTACCAGAACGATGAAAGGTGCGGCTCTTGCGGCAATCAAATCCGCACAATTCCAACCCTTTCCCGTACCTCAGTTCGCATCCATAGCCGGGGCCGAGACCAACGGCTCCAAATCAACCTCCGGCCGCGACGTCACTTCCGCCAGCGATTGATCCGTTTCATTCTTCGTCCAGCCCTGTTCCGTCATCAGAATTCCCGCGACTCGCTGGCGCAAATCCGAATGCACGCGCGTTAGACGGCGGCTGGCCGTAGCTTCATGCACGCCGAGCACTGCGCCCGCTTCACGCAAGCGGAGCCCGTCAAAATAATAAAGCTTCACGAGCAAACGATCCTCTGGGTCTAACTCAGCGATGGCCCGACCCAACGCGGATTCTACTTCGGCGCCTGCTATCTTTCCGGCGAACGCCTCCTCAGGGTTGCGATCCGTGACGAACATCTCTGCGCTTTGCTCGGAATCACGCGAAAGCCGGTCCATCTCCGGCTCGGCTTCCGTCTGCACGAGCCGCGCTTGCTTGCGATGCTGATCAATAGCCAACTGGCCCACCACGGCGCGCAGCCAGCCACCCAATGAACCGACGCCTGAATAATAGGCAAGCTTGCCGGCAGCGCGACCATCCGCACGTTGTTTCAATCCGTGCAGCTCAGCCCAGATCGATTGCGCCACGTCTTCCGCTGCGTCTTCGTTGGAACTTGCGGCCCGCGCTGCGGAACGCACGGTTGCACCGTAGCCCTCGACCAAATCGCTCCAGGCCCTATCGTCGCCACGCTCACAAGCAATTATCAAACAAAGATCGTCGGCACGAACTGCATCCAGCAACTCGTTGATGGAACTCTCCGAAGCGCCGGGATCGTCTTTAAGTAAATACTTCTGCAGGGTGGCCGCGAGCCGTTCGGAAATGTCCGCGGCTTTAAGGGAGCGCGCATTCGCCGCGCGTTCCAAAAGGCGACCGGCGCCTTTATCAATAAGCCTTTTCCTGTTCTCTGCGTTAACCGTCAAGGGGGTTTCTCTCAAAGTATCCGTATTGAACACATGCTATCACGATCCGGCGCTCACTTTGGCTCGTGCAAAAGGCGTCAACCAAACATATTTCACGATGATTTGATGTCATAAGTCAGCACGGGTTGTCGGCTTTTGCCCAGTTTTATGTAGGATAGACATTTCTATCTGTCTTCCTTGCAGGTCCGGAGTTTGTCAGTTGCAGGTGGCAGTTTGTCAGTTGCAGGTGGCAGTTTGCTAGTTTGCATACCGGTTAGCCAAGGATGCCGGCCCTACGTTGCCCGGCTTTGACACACCTCGCGCCGTGTTCTAGATTCAAATTCAATCGGCCAGGAGATGATTTTTGAGACCTTTACGCCCGAACTTTGGACAGCTCAATGCTTCGTGTAACTGAGATATTCCGCTCCATTCAGGGAGAATCTACGCATGCGGGCCGGCCCTGCACGTTCGTTCGCCTGACTGGGTGTCCCATGCGCTGCACCTGGTGCGATAGCGAATACACCTTCACCGGAGGTGACCATTTTTCGCTTGATCAGATAGTGGACCAGGTGCGCGCTTTCGATTGTCCCCTCGTTGAAGTGACTGGCGGCGAGCCTCTCGCGCAGCGAGAAGCGTTCCCGCTGATAAAGACGCTCTGCGACGAAAACTTCGAAGTACTTATCGAAACTGGCGGCTATGTATCAACTGAGGAAGTCGACGAGCGCGCCGCAATCATCCTTGACATAAAGTGCCCGGCGTCCGGCGAAGCGGATCGAAACCACTGGCCCAATCTGGATCGCTTGCGCGCCGATCGAGACGAAGTGAAATTCGTAGTTGCGAACAAAGAAGATTGGGATTTTGCCCGCCGTGTGATTGCCGAGCACCATTTGGAAGAGAAAGCCAGGGCAGTCTTGATCTCGCCGGCCTGGGGCCTGATTGATTTAAAAGAACTGGCGGATTTAGTTGCCGCGAGCGGTCTGAAAGTCAGGATGCAACTGCAATTGCATAAGTACATTTGGGGCCCGGACGTCCAAGGTGTCTGACGGTTCGGTACCCGACGCAGAAACTTTGATGGGCGGATACGACGATACAGCCTACGCGGTAGTGGAACCCGAAACGGAGTCGGAAACAATTAGTGACGCCGGTAGCCTGGCGGTATGCCTGGTTTCCGGTGGCATGGATTCGTGTGTGACGGCGGCGATCGCAAACCTTGAAAATCGCGCGCTCGCTTTTCTGCATGTTTCCTACGGACAGCGGACCGAGGCGCGGGAAAAGAGCGCGTTCGAAAAACTAGCCGATTACTATCAAGTTCAGGATCGCCTCGCAGTTTCAATCGAACACCTGGCGAAGATCGGCGGCTCGTCTTTGACGGATTACGACGTCGAGGTAACGGCAGCGGATTTGGAGTCGCGGGGAATTCCCTCGAGTTACGTTCCCTTTCGTAATGCGCACCTGTTGTCGATCGCCGTCAGTTGGGCGGAAACGCTGCACGCGCAACGCATTTACATCGGAGCGGTCGCAGAAGACTCTTCGGGATATCCGGATTGCCGGCCCGAATTCTATGAGGCATTTCAAAAGGCAATCGACACCGGCACGCGCCCCGAAACAAAGGTGCGGATCGTCACTCCGGTCATTTTCATGCGCAAGGCTGACATCGTGCGCCGCGGGATCGAACTCGGCGCTCCGCTAGAGCTGACCTGGTCATGTTACCAGTCGTCGCTGGCTGCTTGTGGCCGTTGTGATTCCTGCGCGCTACGATTACGGGCCTTTCGTGAAGCCGGCGTGCCAGACCCAATTTCGTATGCTTGACAGGTGCGTCCCTCGTCATTAACTTATGGACGTTCCTGAGACCTGAATTACAACCGCCACTGCCGTCAGGGCATCCTATGTATGCCGGTCGTTAGGGCAAAAATCATTGGGAGGACCAGTCCATGCTTGGTAAGAGGCTTTTTATTCTTGGCGCTGCGCTCGCTATTTTTTCTTTAGGCGCCGGCGCTGCGATGGCCCAGAGCGGGCAAATGCGCGGCACTGTCTTGTTGGCCCAGGCGGACGGCACCACTGTGCCGGCGGCAGGAGCTACCATTGATGTTTATCGCACCGACGTTAAAGGCGAATATCACGTCAAGGCCAACAAGAAGGGCGAGTGGGTCTTCGCCGGCCTCCCTTTCGTTGGCACCTACACAATTGCTGTAAGCATGCCCGGCGCCCGTCCCGATTTTCTGCCGGAAGCGAAGGCCGGTAGAGACGTCGATTACAAAATGACGCTGTCGCCCGGGGATGGGCGAGTGCTGAAACTGGACGAGATGAAGGCCGCGACCATCAAAGGCACCGGCGCACCCAGCGGCGGCGGTAGTGAGAGTGCAGCCGATCGCGCGAAACGAGAAGAACTCATAAAGAAGAATGCGGAGATCGAAGCGTCGAATAAGAAAACTGGAGAGATAAACGAGACCATTAACCGCACCTTCAAGTTGGGCAATGAGGCGCTGAACGCTAAAAACTACGACGAAGCCATTAAGCAGTATCGGGAAGGGCTGGCAGCAGACGCCGAACAACCCGCCATCCTGACTAACTTGTCAGTGGCCTTGAAGGCTCGCGGAACCGATACGTACAACGCCGGTGTGAACGCAAAGGATCAGGCCAAACAAGCTGCGGGCAAGCAGGACTTCAAAGACTCGGCCGATGCGGCTACCAGAGCAGTCGACATGATAAAGAAACAGCCGGCGGCAACCACTCCCGAGGAGACTAAAAAACAGGCCATAAACAAAATATTGGCGTTAGCCGCTAAGACGGTAGCGTTGAAGCTGGTTGCTACTACGACCGACCCGACGCAGGCCGATGCGGGCCTGGCGGCGTTTGAAGAATATATAGCTGCGGAAACCGATCCGGTGAAGAAGAAGAAAGCGCAATCGGAGGCCGCGAAGATGCTGTTGGATTCAGGCCATGGCGCCAAGGCGCTGGCGGAGTACCGCAAGATCCTGGCCGAAAACCCTGATGATCCTGACGCTAACTACGGCGCCGGGATGTCCTTGTTCGCCGACGAGACCGACCCTAAGACTAGTTTTCAACAGGCAGCAAACTATCTTCAGCATTTCGTGGATGTGGCTCCTGATACTAATCCTATGAAGGAAGAGGCGAAGGCGGTTCTGACGGAATTGAAGAACACCAACAAAGTCGAGCCGGTTAAAGTTGCCCCACGGCGTCCGACGCGCAAGCCTTAACCAGTAGGACAGGCATTCCTGCCTGTCCATTTCCCGGAAACGGCAGGGCCTTGAAAGCAGAGAGACAGGCAGGAATGCCTGTCCTGCTATGAACGATGTGGGCTCAGTGAAAATCGTGCGAAGCCGCCGCAGCTACAGTGAATGACAGTGCTTCCACTTTACGGGCTTTCACGGAAATCACATTGTCCTGGTGCTGCAGAATTCCCTCAATCATAAGAAACGGCTCATCGACTAAGACCAGTCGATTCTTATCAAACAGATTTGGCGTAACGATCACATTCGCCACTCCGGTTTCGTCTTCCAGCGTAAGAAACACAAATCCTTTTGCCGTGCCGGGACGCTGGCGCACAATTACCCATCCTGCAACTCTCACTTTGTAACCATTGCGCATGGCCGGCAGATCGATGGCCCGCACACAACGTTTCTTGTCCAGTTCGGCGCGATGATGCGCCACCGGATGGCGACCGATGGTCAACCCGGTGCCACGAAAATCCGCATTCAACCTTTCCGGCAAAGTCATCGGAGCTAAAGGCGAAGTTCCCGTTTCATGCAGTTCTTCATACAGCGGCCCTGGCGGACGCACCACGCGCTCAATCTGCCACAAGGCATCGCGACGCGTAACGCCTTTGTCCAAAGTCCCATGTCCCCTGGCCAACGTCTTTTCATTCAACCTTGGACTTTGGGCCTTGGCCATTGGACCTGCTTCAGGCGTTGGACTTTGGACTTTGGACGTCGGACTCTTTGCGGCGTGAATGAAATTTAGCGCTCCCACCGCCGCCAGCTTGCGCATTTCGTCTTTACGAAGTTCCGGCACGCGCTGGTGCAAATCCTCGATACTGGTAAAAGGCCGCCGCTTTCGCTCGCGTTCAATTGCCTGACCCGATGCGGCGCTCAGACCTTTCACATACTTCAACCCTAACCGCATGCTCAGGTGCCGGGGATCAGGTGCCGGGTGTCGGGTGTCGGGTGCCGGGAGGCAGGTGTCAGGTGTCGGGTGTCGGGTGTCGGGTGCCAGGTGTCGGGTGTCGGGTGCCGGGTGCCGGGTGTCGGGTGCCAGATGTCGGGTGTCGGGTGCCAGGTGTCGGGTGTCAGATGTCGAGATGTATGCGAAACCCGGCACCTGACACCTGACACCTGACACCTGCCCACCGGCACCTGACACCTGCCCACCGACACCTGACACCTGCCCACCGACACCTGACACCTCATACCCGATACCCGGCTTCTCAATCGTGCATAACCAATCCGAGCGCATCACATCGATTGGCTTTGTGCGCAATCCGTGTCGTTGCGCGTCTTTAATAATGGTAAAAGGTTGATAGAACCCCATCGGTTGATTGTTGAGTGTGGCCGCAGTGAACGCCGCGAGGTAATGACATTTCAGATAAGCACTGGCGTAAGCAATCAACGCAAAACTTGCCGCGTGTGATTCCGGAAAACCGTAAAGCGCAAACGAAGTGATCGATTGCACGATCTCCTCCTGGGCTTTGGGAGTGATGCCGTTGCGGCGCATACCCGCTCGCAGTTTGACTTCAATTTCCTTCATGCGCGCTTCAGAACGCTTGAAGCCGAAAGCCCGGCGCAATTCTTCCGCTTCACCGCCGGAAAAGTTTGCGCAAATCATCGCCATCTTCAGTAGTTGTTCCTGAAACAGCGGGACTCCCAAAGTGCGTTTGAGCGCCGGCTCCAACAAAGGATGTGCATAGGAAACCGGTTCGCGGCCCTGCCGGCGCTTGAGGTAGGGATGGACCATGTTGCCGACGATGGGACCGGGACGAATGATCGCCACCTGCACCACGATGTCGTAAAACGTTTGCGGCCGCAAACGCGGCAAGCACGACATCTGGGCGCGACTTTCCACCTGAAACATTCCAATGGTGTCGGCGCGTTGCAGGGCTGCATAGACCGCGGGATCATCCTGCGGCAAATGCGCCAGATCGACTTCTTCTTCATAAGCGTCGCGAATGAAATCTATGGAGTCTTCCAACACTGCCATCATGCCCAGGCCCAGCAAATCAACCTTTACTATCCCCAAGTCGGCGCAATCTTCCTTGTCCCATTGCACCACCACGCGCCCCGGCATCGCGGCCGGCTCGAGGGGGACAACGGAGTCCAGCTGGCCCTGGCAAATCACCAGACCGCCGGAGTGTTGGCCCAAATGGCGAGGCAGATCCTGCACCATTTGATAAAGCTGAAAGAACTTTTTGATGCGCGGATTTGTTAAATCCAAACCAGCATCGCGAAACTGGCGCGCGGTTGAGTCTTTGGGATCTTTCCATTCCCAGGTATGCACCAGACTGGAAAGCCGGCCCACGGTGTCCTCATCAAAGCCCAGCACTTTGCCGACTTCGCGGGCGGCCGAACGGCCACGATAAGTAATGACGTTTGCAGTCATTGCCGCGCCTAGTTTTCCATAGCGCTGATATACATATTGGATGGCCCGCTCGCGCTGGTCGCCGCTGGGCAAATCGAGATCGATGTCCGGCCATTCGCCTCGCTCTTCCGAAAGAAAGCGCTCGAACAAGAGTTCCATTCCCACCGGATCGACGGCCGTGATTCCCAGCGAATAACAAACGGCGCTGTTGGCCGCGGAGCCGCGGCCCTGGATCAGAATTCCCTCGCGGCGACAAAACTCGACGATGTCCCAAACGATCAGGAAGTAACCTTCGAGATGAAGTTTTTCAATGAGGGTGAGTTCGCGCTCGATTTGCTGACGCGCTCGTTCATAAGTTGGCGTTCCCTTGCCGGTGTAGCGCAGCCGGGCGCCTTCGTCCGTACGCTGGCGTAAAAAGGAAGCCATCGTCTGGCCCGGCGGCACGGAATATTTGGGAAATTCATAACCGAGATCTTTCAACGTAAATTCCAAACGCGAGGAAAGGTCCAGCGTGCCGGCAATTGCCTCCGGCAAATCGCTAAACAGCTGCACCATCTCTTTTGCGGGTTTCAAAAACGCTTCGGAGTTTTTCGCGAGTAAACGCCCGGCGGTTTCCAGTCGCACATGATTGCGTATGCAGGTAAACACGTCCGCGACCTGGCGTTGGGCACGCGTCGCATAACAAATCCCGTTGGTTGCCAGTAGCGGCAGTCTCAGCGATCGCGCCACCGCGACCACTGCCTGGTTGCGTGCTTCTTCTTCGCGATTGAAGTGGCGCTGCAGCTCCGCATAAACATTTCCCTTGCCGAATACATCAACCAGCCACTCGCCGGTTCGCATTGTCTTTTCCGAGTCACCCTCGCGAATAAACTTCGCCAGTGGTCCATCATCGACTCCCGTCAGGCAGACTAATCCCGCTGCATGCGCTGCCAGTTCATCGGGAGTTACGGCGCACTCACCGGGTTTTGCATGCTTCGGCACCCGCAGCTTCATCAAAGTGATCAGACGCGAAAGATTTTGATAGCCCTTACGGTTGCGGACGAGGAGTGGCAGCGAAAACGTTTCATTCTTTTGTCCAGCGTCCCAAGTACTTCCCACGTCCAAAGTCCCACGTCCAACGTCCGCTTTTAACCCTTCCGATGTTTGACTTTGTACCTTGGACTTTGGACTTTGGACCGTTATTTCGGCGCCGATATGCGCCTTAACATCTTTCTTTACCGCCGCCAGATGAAACCGCGGCGCACCATAAAGGCCATCGCGATCGAGCAACGCCATTGCCGACATCTGCAATTCCTTACAGGCAGCAATTAACTCTTCCGGTGGCGAAGCGCCCTCCAGGAAACTGAATGCTGATCGGCCATGTAACTCAACATATGCTTGTGACATGAAAATTCGATTGTTGGTGCACTTCTAAATCAGTCATACATACCGGCGACAAACCAGGCGCCGCTCTTTAGCTCGCGATAAACGCGATAAAGAATTTGCAGCGGCTCGCCGTTCCCGGATCCGGCATTACTTTGAACTGCTAAATCCCACTCGTCCCGGGCCCAACCATCAGTGCGCCACCATTCACCCGAAGTACGCCAGGGTCCAGCCAACTGAATCACCCTTCCCTTCACGTTCCGCGTTTTATCAGGAGCGGTAATTTTGATGGGATATCCCTGGTGTGTCTCCACTGCCGCTCGCAATGGCGGACGAAAAACGCGAAAGCCGGAAACGCATCGTTGCCCTCCCGTTAGCGCTGGCTGAGGTTTTACTTTATTTTTCCCGGTCCCACGGCGCGCCGGTTCTTGCAAAACAAATCTCTTCATGCGAAACGCGTCGGGCCTATACGTGTCACGCAACTCCGGCGATCCAATGTTGTCTGCGCCTACCAGCTTGGAGAGTCGGGCCAGCGTTAGTTCCAACTTTTCAGGCTCCGGCGCGCGGGGGATAAATAATCCATTCTGCAGCACTGCAGGGTTCACCGGTTCGCAGGCAACTGACACTGCCAACACAGGCGATTGGGGGGGATTGTTTTCAGTGTTCAGCAGCAGGAGTTTCAAAAACACTTTGTGGTCCCTCATCGGCGAAGGCAGGGTTAACTTCCGTTCATATAAAACTCCGTCCTCCAGTTTTAATTCAATCCGCAACTCATTCGTGGCTAATGCATATTCATTCAACCGGGCGCACAGTTGATTGAGTAAACGGGCAAGGATAAAAGCCAGCGGCTCAAGCTCGGCAATCGGATGCTCTAATTCAATTGAGATTTGAAAATCGGGTGGGGTTTGGACCAACTGTAAATGCCGATTAGTTTTACCCGCTGCCAGTTGTTGCAGCTTGATACCCGCCTGGCCCAGACGCTCAGAAACGCCTTTGCTCGGAAGCGCCGCGAAATCACGAAAGGTTTGCACGCCCCATAGACGCAAGGTTTCGAGAATTTCTTGAACTTGCTCCCTGCGTTTCTTTTCTTCGGACCGTGCCCGGCTCGTTTTTTCATTCGGCGAGGTGGTAAGAAATTCGGAGGTGAGGGTTAACAGCCCTTCTATCGGGAGAGGTCCTAAACATGTGAGTTCTTCGCCAGGCGAAATAAATGTTATGCCCTTCAGAAACCGGGCCGCATAGACAGCTGTGTCCGGATTGGCAGCCACGGCCACATTGACCAACGTTCCCAAGCCCCCCGCGGATTTCGGACTGGCGGCAAGCCTCGCAATGTCATTTGCCAATTCATAAGCTGAACCGAAAAGCAGCTCGCAACCTTCGACATCCAGAACCAAAGTGCCCGTCCCTGTCTTTTCCAATAAGGGCGAAAAAGCATAGGCAAAATCGGTTAGGGAAACGCCCGGAACGACTTTTCGGCAATAAATACAGGCAAACACGTTCTAACCTGCCATCGATGCAAAATTTTTGAAATGCGAAATCTAGGCGAAGATTAGCGAATATCTACGAATCTGGCAAATGGCAGGGACTAAGACGAGGTTACGACCTGTACGCGTGCCTTCCTCGTTTCGAGAGAGACGGGCTTTCGACGCTCAACATTGAGTTGCATGCCTTGGAGTAAGAGTGCATCTCTTAACCTGACTGAGAGTGAGGGAGTGGGAGAAATATTGATTTTTTGAACTCGCCCGACCGGCTTTGAATAAAACGGTATTACGCAACCCTTTGATGAATTAGATAAGGCTTCATCTTTGACCGAGGTCCAAACGACCTCTTCTTTAATAACTTCCAACGCCAGAGTCGCGCGGGATCCCACGCAGGAGGCTTGGGCGGCAACAATCAGAATCGTAGGAGTGTTTTCAATCGCGCGCCGGAACCGGAACCACCAGGATGAAATAATTCGTCGCACGTTCTGCGGCGAGATGTCCGCCAGATCCAATGCCACCATGCCAAACCCGCCACTCTGCAATAACAAGTCGGCAGCCTTGAAGGCCCGTTCGATCCTTTTGCCTTCCGAAACATTAATCGTTCCTTCCGCAGCACAACGCACCCAAAGTAATTGATCGAAAACCATTCTCGCGCCCGACGCTGATATCGGATCAAATACGTCGTTGGCATCTACCAGCGCACACACTTCTTGTTTATTGGTAGCGTGAGCTAACGCGGACAGCATAAAACTCGTTCGACCCGATGAAGAACTTCCAAATATTTCTGTGATAGCACCGCGCGGCAAGCCTTTCGTAATTACATCAATCTCCGAATTGCCCGTAGACAAAGTCTCTGCCGGCGCTCTCTCATGTAACTTGAACGCAGTTTCCAAATGTTCGGTTACTTCAGATTGAATTTCAGCTTTGGAAACGAGTGC
This sequence comes from Blastocatellia bacterium, assembly GCA_034665305.1. Classification (GTDB taxonomy): domain Bacteria; phylum Acidobacteriota; class Blastocatellia; order Pyrinomonadales; family Pyrinomonadaceae; genus DASXRU01. Next base: position 90,004 of record JAXDFZ010000025.1, read on the forward strand.
TCTCATGATTTATAACGCGTATAGTTTTTAGTCTCGAGGGACACATGCCACGCAAATCGTCATCACATTCGGCCGAAGAATTTTTTCCCGAAAAAAATTCTCTTGCCGCCTTCCGCATGGCCGCCGCAGATTGCAAAGCCTGCGACCTCTGGAAACGTGGGACCCAAACTGTTTTTGGCGAAGGCCGTCGTCGTGCGGCAGTCTTGTTCGTCGGTGAACAACCTGGCAATGACGAAGATCTGGCCGGAAAACCCTTTGTTGGCCCGGCCGGCCGCCTGCTTGATAGTGCCCTCGAGGAAGCGGGTATAGATCGTTCGCAAACCTATGTCACCAATGTGGTCAAGCATTTCAAATGGGAACCTCGCGGCAAGCGCCGCATTCACAAAAAACCAAACGCCGGGGAAGTTTCAGCTTGCCGGCCATGGCTGGAAGCCGAAATAGCGCTGGTGAAGCCAAAAATAATCGTGGCGTTGGGGGCAACCGCAGCTCAGGCATTGCTCGGTCCGAGTTTTCGAGTGACCAAACAGCGCGGTCAGTTCATTGAATCCACTCTCGCTCCTTACATAATGGCGACCATTCACCCGTCTGCAATCTTACGGGCTCCGGATGATGAAACTCGTCACCTGGAGCATCGCCGCTTCGTTGATGATCTAAAGAAACTCGCGCGAATCCTGAAATAATAAACCCCTAGTTTCTTTAGCTCTTTCCGATTCACCTTGACCTTAGCCCCAGGCGAATCATGTCGAGCTCTGATACTTCCGAATTACACCAATCACCACTCCCTGAATCCTTACGCGGTCAGCAGGCTTCACGATGATCGGCTCGTAGTTGGGATTGGCAGCTTCTAATCGCACCTGATTGCGTCCTTGATGGAAACGCTTCACAGTGGCTTCACTTCCATCTATCAATGCGACTACGGTTTGCCCATTTTCAGCAGTCTCTCGTGATTCCACGACGATGAAATCACCATCACGAATCTGTTCATCAATCATGGAGTCTCCGCGAACTCGCAGCGCAAACGTGCGCTCACGTCCTATCATGTCTCGAGGCACTCGCACTGCCTCATAACTTAAAACCGCCTCGATCGGTTGGCCAGCCGCAACTATTCCCAATAGCGGAATTTCATCGTCATTATGAATGGGCGCTTCCTTCACAATTTCTATCCCGCGGCTCACATTCGGAATCCGCCGTATCATTCCCTCGCGTTCCAATTCCGAGACTATGCGATGCGCACTGGCAGACGAAGTTAGATTGAATTGTCTTCCTATTTCCGCGATCGTGGGTGCTTGATCGTTGGCTCCCATGTAGCGGCCTATGAAATCAAGAACTTTCCTTTGCCGGGAGGTGATAGCCATCGGTTCTCCATTCTATTAGCGAAGATGAGCGAACATTGTCGAAGTTTCGCGAATATTTGTCCAGTCAAATTGGGCGATCAGTAAAAACTCCCTAATTTCCGTTGGCTTTGCTTCACGCCGCTAATTGTGGGGCTCTTTTGTCCTTCCGAAGGAAGAAGCCGCTATCCCGAACCGCCTGAATGCTTTGATCATGGTTTCACACCAGATTCCCGTTGACACCCATGGGGTTAAACGCTACTATCTCGTGTGCAACGGCGTTAGTCACCGCCTGAGCACTGGATGTAAATGCTTCTAGGGCCCCCAGTTCCAGGCCATTCCACAACAAACCCGCCCTCCTTTGACGAATCTTCGCGGTTGATCTATCGGAAAACAAATGTCCGCTAAATTAGGTGAAATACTGGTTCGTGAGAACCTCATCAGTCCGCAACATCTAAGGGAAGCCCTCGATTACCAACGAGAACATGGTGGTCGTCTGGGTTACAACTTGGTTCGTCTGGGACTAGTCTCAGACGACATGATTACTGCCGTTCTCTCCCGGCAGTATGGAATTCCCTCCGTTAACCTTGAGCTATTTGATATCGAAGACTCGGTCATTCGCCTCATCCCGCAGGAAGTTGCTCAGAAATATTCCGTCCTACCCCTATCCCGCGTCGGTGCCACCCTCACCCTCGCAATGGTCGATCCCACCAACGTCTTCGCGATGGACGATATCAAGTTCATGACCGGTCTTAATATCGAGCCGGTCGTGGTCGCAGAAGCCAGCGTGCAACAAGCAATCGCGAAGTACTACAGCACCTCGCGAGAAATCGAGCTCGCTCCCGCCGCACCCGAAGTTGCCGTGCAGGGACTATCTGGAGGAATCACACACGCAGATTTGGTTTCGCTCGACAGCCTTGATTTTGATTCTGAAGCATCAGCCGACCAGGTAGAAGTTCTCGAAGATAATGAGGAAATTGACCTTTCCAGCCTCGCGCGAATGAGCGAGGACGCTCCCGTTGTACGACTTGTCAACGTCCTACTGGTTGACGCCCTGAGACGGGGGGCCTCGGACATACACGTCGAGCCATATGAAAAGGAGTTGCGCATACGGTTTCGAATTGACGGCATTCTGTACGACGTCATGCATCCTCCTTTGAAAATGCGCGATGCCCTTATCTCTCGCGTCAAGATCATGTCGAAACTCGACATTTCGGAAAAACGACTGCCGCAAGATGGTCGCATAAAGATCAAAGTCAAAGTGGATGCCCGCTCACGTGAACTGGATTTCCGCGTTTCCACTCTTCCTACCCTGTTTGGCGAAAAAGTGGTGCTGCGCCTGCTGGATAAAGAAAACCTGATGCTGGACATGACGAAGCTGGGCTTCGAACCGGAGTCTCTCAAAAAGTTCCAGCGCAATATTTCTCGCCCGTACGGCATGGTGCTCGTCACCGGTCCAACCGGAAGTGGAAAGACGAATACTCTGTACTCTGCCCTCCAATCATTAAACACACCGGAAACAAATATTCTTACTGCCGAGGATCCGGTTGAGTTCAACCTCCTGGGAATCAACCAAGTCCAGATGAAGGAGCAGATCGGCTTGAATTTTGCCGCCGCCCTTCGCTCCTTTCTTCGTCAGGATCCCAACATCGTCCTGGTCGGAGAAATCCGAGACTTTGAAACTGCTGAAATAGCGATCAAGGCCGCCCTTACCGGTCACCTCGTCCTGTCAACCCTTCACACGAACGACGCCCCGTCAACCATCTCGCGGCTTATGAACATGGGTATTGAGCCGTTCCTCGTCGCCACCAGCGTCAACCTCATTCAAGCCCAACGCTTAATTCGGCGGATCTGTAAAAACTGCAAAAAGGAACAGCCCAATCCGGTCGAGGCGCTTATCGAAATTGGTTTCTCGGAAGAGGAAGCCCAGACCATGAAGACCTACAAGGGTAAGGGTTGCGGTACCTGTAACGAAACTGGGTACAAAGGTCGGGTTGGCCTCTACGAGACGATGGAAGTAACAGATGAGATTCGCGAACTGATTCTGATTGGCGCTTCGTCACTTGAACTGCGAAAGAAAGCAATCGACGACGGCATGATTACCCTGCGGGAGTCAGGCTTGCACAAGATTCGTAACGGAGTCACCACTATTGAGGAAGTCCTGCGGGAAACGGTGGCCTAGGAGATTTCTATGTTGCGTAAAATACTACTCTCTGCCTTGATGCTTGGTTCACTTGTTGTAATGTTGCCGTTAGTTAACTCTACCGCCCACAACATCAAGTACTCTTCGGCGCAAAATCATCGCCGCGTTCGGCGACATTCGCGGGCCTGGTGGCGCCGACACCACGTTTTGATCCGTCGTCGACGAGCCGTCCTTCTGCGCCGGCGTGCGTTGGCGGAAGCGCGACGGAACTTGAACTCCGCGCTTGCCAGCGAAAATCATGCAGCTTCCACCGAGGCGCTTTCCCTTCCGCCGGCAATCCTCAAGGATGCGAAATCTCCGGTAGCCTCAATCTTCCCGAGCGGCTGGACTCCCTCGGCGCCAAGCAAGGGTGAAACAGTCTTTCGGGTCAATAACCCCAACGGTTCCTCTGCAGGACAGGCAGTCCTCTCAGTTGTTTCTTCTTCTTCAGCTCCGCCTTTGAGACGAGTCTCAGTCCTGGAACGCTCACGGATTTTGGCCGGAGTTTCCTTCTCCGAGCTGCGACGAACTGTGATTGACAAAATGATAACCACTGGCGGTTGGGTGGTGAATGATTTACAGCGAGAGATCGGGGGCCGTAGAGTCTTCATCGTCGTCGCTCAGACTCCAGGCAGCAACGATGGGCGAGAGCCGGAGCGAATCTGGAACTTCTACTTCACTGAAATAGACGGTCGCATCTATAGCCTTTCTACCAGCGCCGCTCGTGAAACATCAGGCCGCCTCGCCAATGACGCCGAGAAATTCCTGAATTCGCTGCCCACGATTGCTCCAGCAGGTTCTCGAAATTCGCCTCGATAGAGGCGCGTAAGGCCGCAAGACTCACGATAAACGAAAGAAAACTAACTGCCATGAACGACGCCGCGCCTCAAATTTCTTTGTCAGACCTCCTTCGAAAGCTCTCCGAGCTGGGAGGTTCGGATCTTCACATCACGACCGGGACGCCCCCTCAGGTGCGGGTGGACGGCCATATTCGGCCACTGGAGGGCTATCGCTCGCTGACATCCTCAGATACCAAGCAGCTCGCTTACTCAGTCCTAACCGACGCACAGAAGCATCGCTTCGAAGAGAGCCTCGAGCTGGATTTTTCTTTTGGTGTGAAGGGCCTCTCTCGCTTTCGCGCAAATATTTTCAATCAGCGCGGGGCGGTAGGTGCGGTTTTTCGGGCAATCCCATATGAAATAAAGTCCTTCGAGACTCTGGGACTTCCGAGCGTCATCAAGACCCTCTGCGAAAAACCGCGCGGCCTGATACTCGTTACGGGACCAACCGGATCAGGGAAATCAACGACGCTCGCGGCAATGATTGACAAGGTTAACAATGATCGCCACGAACATATCCTTACTATTGAAGACCCGATCGAGTTCCTTCATAACCATAAGAATTGCATCGTCAATCAACGCGAAGTGAATGCAGACACTCATGGCTTCCCTGAAGCCTTGCGAACCGCCTTGCGGCAAGACCCTGACGTTGTCCTCGTTGGCGAAATGCGCGATCTGGAAACGATTGAATCCGCTCTCCGCATCGCTGAGACCGGCCATCTCACGTTTGCCACACTACACACTAATTCTGCGGCCTCTACTATCAACCGCATCATTGATGTTTTTCCATCTGAACAACAATCCCAAGTGCGCGCTCAGTTGTCGCTCGTGCTTGAAGGGATTCTTTGCCAGGCGCTACTGCCCCGCGCTAGCGGCCAGGGCCGTGCAATGGCGCTTGAAATACTCGTGCCTAATACCGCAATCAGAAACTTAATCCGGGAAGACAAAGTCCACCAGATTTACTCGATGATGCAAACCGGCCAGGATAAGTACGGGATGCAGACCTTCAATCAAGCGCTCGCTACTCTTTACCACAAACGTCAGATCACGCTGGATGTGGCCGTGCAGCGCTCTTCAAATACCGACGAATTGCGAGAGTTGATCGACCGCGGCTCTGGCATCAATAACGGCAACGGCGGTTCAGCACCACGCCCTGGTGCCCACCCGAGCCCCTATGCTCAAGCCCGCCCAATCGGGTCCCGTCCAGGCGCCCAGTAGAAGTATTCCCCCGACCGCGTGGAACTGCAGCGGATCGCATCGAATGGAGATAACTGAAAATGCCTACCTATGTTTTTAAAGGGCGCAACCGGCTAAACGAGATCATCGTTGGCGAACGTGTTGCCGATAATCGCGAGGCGCTTCGTCAGATACTGAGACGCGAGCAAGTAACTCTTACGTCGGTTAAAGAAAAAGGGCGTGAAATAGGAATCCCCCGGATTGGCGGCCGCAAAAAAGTTAAGGCCAAAGACCTCTCGATCTTCACGCGTCAGTTCTCCGTTATGATTGATGCCGGACTGCCGCTGGTTCAGTGCCTTGAAATCCTGGCCCAGCAACAGGAGAACAAGTTTTTCCAACAAACACTCATGCAGGTGCGACAGGACGTTGAAGAAGGATCGACGCTCGCGGCCGCCATGGCTCGTCACCCTAAGGTTTTCGATCAACTGTATTCCAACATGGTCGAGGCCGGTGAAACTGGCGGTATTCTGGATCTAATTTTGCAGCGACTATCAACATTCATCGAAAAGATAGTGAAGCTGAAACGCGATGTGATTTCGGCCATGATTTATCCTTCAGCAGTGGTACTGATGGCAGTCGGTGCGGTTGCGGTAATCATGATAGTTGTGATTCCCCAGTTTCAAAATATCTTCTTGGGGTTGTTAGGACCAGGCGAACAACTGCCGCTACCAACACGCATCGTCGTTGGATTTAGTAATTTTCTAGCCGGTTGGGGCGGTGTCGCAATTCTGGCGGCGGGAATCGGTTCTGTGGTTGGCATACGCTTTTACTATCGAACCCCTAACGGCCGCCGGATACTCGATACCTTGTTGCTAAAAATGCCGGTTCTGGGAAGTATTTTCCGCAAAATCGCCGTAGCCCGTTTTTCACGTACCCTCTCGACGCTACTGTCTTCGGGCGTGCCAATCCTTCAATCGTTGGATATTACGGCACGGACTGCCGGTAACGTAGTTATTGAAACCGCAATCTTGAAAGTCCGGGCCGGCGTCGAGCGTGGTGAAAATTTTGTTGACCCATTGAAGGCCACCGAAGTGTTTCCTCACATGGTGGCTCAGATGGTGGGTATTGGCGAACAGACCGGTGCGCTGGATGCCATGCTCGGCAAGATTGCGGATTTTTATGAGCAGGAAGTTGATTCAGCGATCGCAAACCTGCTAACGATGATCGAGCCTTTGCTGATCGGTTTTCTGGGTGTAACGATTGGCTCAATTGTAATCGCAATGTACCTGCCACTGTTCACCCTGATAGGAAAACTGTCTACGGCCCATTAACAACGGCCATACAACTTCCAAGCGATGAAAGAACGGGAAGCCGAAAGGCTTCCCGTTCTGTCTTTGCATGCTTCCTCTTGCTCACCACCAATTGTGATACGCTTGTTAACGTGGTCGAGACTCATGACAACACGCGAGACGGAAGGCTGGGCCAGAGGCTGTGGTGGTTGATACTGGGCAGGCTGAGCGCCGTCCTTTTGTTAATCCTGCTAAGCGCCCTCTGGATTTGGGCAACATCTGGTCCGCCGCTTTACAGTGCATTTCGCCGAAACTTCCCATTCGTAGCGATCGTCCTCCTACTGAACGGTCTTTATGCCATTTGTCGCTACCTCTCAGGCCACTTCATCGCGCAAGCCAGGCTTCAACTTTTTATCGATGTTCTGCTAGTTACCTGGCTGGTGTGGTCTACCGGTGATATTCACTCTCCGGATGCCGCTCTCTATGTGATCATTATTTCCGCAGCCAGCTTCTTTCTGGTTCCGCGGGAAGTGATGATCACCTCTGTGGGTTGCGCTGTTGCCTTTACGGCGATCACTCTCGCTACTATTCAAGGGATCGGCCCATCAGCGTCTCGGAGCCTAACCGACGGCTCGATTGCACAGGTGGTCCAGACGATCGGTGTCTTTGACATCTCGTTTCTAGTTGTCGGGCTACTAGCCGCCCGTCTCGCTCAGCGGCAGTCGCGTTCCGATGTCGAACTTTTGGCGGCGACCAAGTCGCTCTTAAAACTACAGGTTCTGCACGAACGGATTGTGGAGTCAATTCGTTCCGGGGTTATTACTACAGATCTTGCAGGTCGCATCTTTACTTTCAACGCTGCCGCTGAAGAAATAACTGGCTACAAACCTACCGATGTCTACGGCAAAGAAGCATCGATTTTTTTCGGCGACATGTCGCAGCAAGTCTCCGAATCGATGAGGGCGGCCACCGAGGGTACAACCAGCCCGCGTTTCGAGTCTGATTGTCTTACCTCAGATGGGTTACGTCTGCGGCTTGGCTTCAGTATCTCTCCGTTATTCGACGAGTCTCGAGAAACAAGCGGACTGGTGGTTACCTTTCAAGATCTGACAGAAGTGCGAGCTTTGGAGGAGACTTCGCGACGCCAAGATCGGCTGGCCGCGGTAGGACGAGTGGCGGCTTCAATCGCACACGAAATCCGCAATCCGTTGGCGGCAATGCGCGGCTCAATTCAGATGTTACGTTCGGAAGTGGCTGATGATTCAGCCCAGGCCAACTTGATGGAAATCATATTGCGCGAGTCCGATCGTTTGAACCGCATCATTACCGATTACCTGGCATACGCAAGACCTCGCTCCGCCTCACTCGCCATTGTCGACGTAAGGGCGCTATTAACGGAAACGTTCAGTCTGCTGAGGAACAGCCCCGAGATTGGCGGTGGACATGCGCTTGAGGAAGAACTGCCTCCCTATGAAGTTCGGGTTAAGGGTGACTCAGAACAACTGCGTCAGGTCTGCTGGAATCTTTCGCGCAATGCCTTACAGGCAATGCAAAACGGGGGCACCTTACACGCATCCCTCCGGTACGCGGCGAATGGGAGAGTGCATCTGACCTTCACAGATAGCGGCCGCGGTATGACTGCCGAACAGGTGGAACATCTGTTCGAGCCCTTTTCTTCTACTACTGGCGGAACGGGCTTGGGACTCTCAATTGTTTATCAGATCATACGTGACCATGGTGGTACAATTAATGTGCGCAGCCACTTGGGAAAAGGGACAACCATTACGGTTGAATTACCCTCGGTAGAAGGCGTCGATAGTTAAATTAGCATCTTAGTTGTAGGCAGCTCGCATGGCGGGTAATTACCGAGTCGCCCTGGAAATTATGTCTAGCATCTTAATCGTTGACGACGAACTTAGCATGCGCCAGTTTCTGACGCATCTGTTCGAGCGGGAACACTACGATGTACGCGTTGCGGAGAATGGCCGCCACGCGATGGCCCTACTGCGGGAGAAGCCCGTGGACCTGATAATCACAGATGTGAAGATGCCCGACATGGGCGGCATCGATCTATTACGGGCGGCGCGCGAGTTATTGCCTGCAGTTGAAGTGATCATTATGACTGCTTTCGCCAACGAACAGACAGCGCATGAGGCGTTCCTGCTCGGGGCTTTCGATTTTGTTAATAAACCCTTCGACAACGATCTCCTTAAGGAGAAGGTTGCGCGAGCGTTGCGCCAAATCTCTCTTGTGAAAGAGCGGCAGGCTCTGAAAGATGAGAATGAGGCGTTGATTAAGGGTCAACGCGCGCGCGGCGAACTCAGCAATATTATTGGGCGATCAGAAAAGATGCAGGCTGTGTATCAGATGATTGAGACGGTAGCGCAGGTTCAATCAACAGTTCTTGTTACCGGTGAATCTGGAACTGGAAAGGAACTGGTTGCTCGGGCCATTCATGATTTAGGACCGCGCGCGCATAAGCCTTTTGTGTCGATCAACTGTGGTGCCTTTACTGAGACTTTGCTGGAGTCTGAATTATTTGGTTACGTCAAAGGATCGTTCACTGGCGCAACAGCGAATCGAAAAGGACTATTTGAATCGGCGAATCGCGGAACAATTTTTCTGGACGAAATCGGTGAAATGTCGCCTTCCATGCAAGTAAAGCTCTTAAGAGTGCTTCAGGAAAGGAAAGTTCGCCCGGTTGGAGCTCATGATGAGATTGAAGTGGACGCTCGCGTAATTGCGGCTACCAACCGGGACCTGGCCGGCCTCGTTAAGGAGGGTTCATTTCGCGAGGACGTCTACTATAGAATTGCTGTCATTCCAATGGAGTTACCTCCGCTGCGGGACAGAGGCTCCGATATCGCTGAGCTCACCGAACACTTTCTGGAAAAGTTCTGCAACCAAACGGGTCGCCGGCTTTCGATAAGCGACAAGGCCATGCGTCTATTGGAAGCCTATTCGTGGCCAGGCAATGTTCGCGAACTCGAGCATACGGTTGAGCGAGCCGTGGCTCTTGAGCCAACCGACGCTATTCAGCCGGAGCGTTTGCCTGAGCAGGTTACAAACTACAATTCAGCCCGCATTTCCGGCGCCATGGATTTTCCCGACGAAGGCATGAATCTAATGGCCCACCTGGACCAATTGGAAAAGACTTACCTGTTCGAAGCGTTGCGCCGTACCGACGGAAACCAGACGAACGCCGCGGAACTTCTCAAGATGTCCGTTCGCTCGCTGCGGCATCTTTTGGACAAACATGATATGCGAGGGCGCACCGCTCAAATGCGAGACGAGCGCCGCACCTCTGACACTGTTCCCCGCCGCCGGGCCACCGACCCTTATCCGCGACGCCGAGACGAAGATGCCATCGAACGCGCGGCCGGCGCCGGCGACAACTGATCATACTCACCTCTACTCCTTCCCTCCTTCTTTGACGTAAACCGTCACCGCTCCCCTGACAGAAAATGTCAGCCTTGGAGAATCAACCGGAAATATCGGCTGCTATCCCTAGGGTAGCCTCAAAATTCCTCAATGATTATCCAAACTCACCGATTTCGTTCAGCAGAGAGACCGTGGCACGGCCCTTGTTAAGAAGGCTGCGACATATCGCGCACTGCGTGTCACCAAACTGTGAGACGAAGCCGTGCCGCGAGGAAACAAATCTTCTCTAACTTTCTCTCAAGGAGCACAAGACACCAATGCAGACTCAAAAACGCCAGGACGGCTTCTCTCTGATCGAACTTTTGATCGTTGTCGCGATCATCGGCATCATCGCCGCCATCGCTATCCCCAACCTTCTCGCTTCCCGCCGCGCAGCCAACGAAGGCTCCGCCCAATCTTCACTCCGCACCATTCATAGCTCACAGGCTACCTATCAGGCGACTGCCGGTAACGGTAACTTCGGCACCATGGCCAACTTGCGTACCGCGAATCTCGTTGACGCAGTGCTGGGCACGGGAAATCCGTCAACCAAGAGTGGTTACAGCTTCGTAGTTGCCAAGGTTGATTTCACGGCTACAGCCGGTGCGACCTTTAGCGCCACTGCCAACCCCACGGTTACCAGCGGTGTTTCGCAGACTGGCACACGCAAATTCGGTGTTACCGAAGACGGCGTCATGCATGGTCAGACAGATGCCCTGGGCACTGCGATGACCGCCACAGAATTAGCCGCTACGACCAACGTGCTGGGCAACTAATTGCCTCGCACGTTCTCCTTGCTTATCGCGGAGTCCGGCAAATGTCGGAAGTCGATAAGTGACCTGAGCAACTATCTGATTTAAGGAGCAAAACATGAAAACGAACAAACGCCAGGATGGCTTTTCGCTAATCGAACTTCTGATTGTGGTTGCGATTATCGGTATCATCGCCGCCATCGCCATCCCGAATCTGCTGGCTTCGCGCCGTGCCGCCAACGAAGGCTCAGCGCAGTCATCCCTCCGAACCATTCACAGTTCTGAAGCCACGTACCAGTCAACGGGTGGTGCGGGAAACTTTGGAACGCTCACCGCACTGAAAACCGCCAACCTTGTTGATGGAGTCCTGGGTGCCGCCGATACGAGCACCAAGAGCGGCTATACCTTCGTTGTCACGCCAGTTGATTTCGTGGCCGGCACTTCGGCAGCCAGCTTTGGCGCTACGGCAAACCCGACAGTTACCAGCGGCGTTTCGCAGACTGGAACTCGAAAGTTTGGCGTTACCGAAGACGGTGTCATGCACGGCCAGACGGATGCCCTTGGCACCGCGATGACCGCAGCTGAACTTTCTGCGACCAATAACGTGCTCGGTAACTAACCGAGCCACGCAGTGGGTACGCTTTACCGGGGGCGGGGTTTAGGCTCCGCCCCCTTTTCCTTTTTCAGAAATCGTAACCGTAACTTGTGCGGGAGTTTTGGCAGCGACATTGGTAATGCCGAGCGGTGTCGCCGACAAAAAGAGGATACAAAGATGTTGAGCAAAAAAGCTCACAAGGGGTTTTCGCTGATAGAGCTTTTGATTGTAGTTGCAATCATTGGCATTATCGCGGCAATCGCAGTCCCAAACCTTCTCGCCTCCCGCCGCGCCGCTAATGAAGGCTCAGCCCAATCATCCTTACGAACGATTAGCACTTGCGAGGCCACCTATCAGGCCACCAGCGGATTGGGAGACTACGGTGACCTCGCGGCTTTAGGGACCGCTACACTAACCGACCAATTGCTGGCTTCCGGCGTGAAGAGCGGTTATGCCTTTGCTGCCAATCCCACAGCCGCTGGTGTTCGGCCGGCATTATTTTATGCCACCGCGGTGCCCACAATCACATCGGGCGTCTCACAAACTGGTACGCGTCGCTTCGGTATAGCGGAAGATGGAGTATTGCACGGTGATAGCAGCCTGCTCGTTTATCCAAACGAGGCAGCCTTAAAAGCCAGCACTGTCCTGGGAAACTAGTCCCCTATCTAATCTCAGATTCCCATCTCGCGGGGTAGAGCCGAAGCTTTGCCCCGCCTTTTCATAACTCAAGAAAAAGTCATGAGCTCGCTTGCGATGATTCTTCACGGGACGAAAACGTGGACCTCCGCTCTCAGAGTACCCAAAGCCGTTTGGGTGATTGTCGCGTCTCTGTTGATCCTGGCGCCGGTACTTTTATTCGGCATTCCTTCCAACATCGATCTCTCAAATCATTTTCGCTTCGCACTCCCTTTCTACGATGCGCTACAGAACGGGCATGTGTACCCCGGCTGGCTTGCCGACTCGAATTCCGGGTATGGGGATCCCAGTTTTAGATTCTACCCTCCCGGCACTTATTACCTTTTGGCCGGCGCACGGGCCCTCACTGGCAGTTGGTTTAGCGGTAGTGTGCTGGCCTTTGGTGTCCTAAGCGTTCTGGGAAGTTTCGGAGTCTACTGGTGGGCGCGCCAACTTGTTTCAAGTCAACTGGCAATGTGGGCAGGTATACTCTATGCCGTCGCACCTTACCGGCTTAATGAGCTCTATCAGGCTTTCCTCCTGGCTGAATTTGCAGGGGCTGCTGTCTTACCCTTCACCTTCCTTTTCACTGAGCGACTTTGCACTCGCGTGCGCCTCCGCGACGTAGGCGGTCTCGCCGCTTCATATGCGATTCTGGTTTTTACTCATCTGCCGCTCACGGTAATCGGGTCGATGGCGCTTCTTGTGTATACGCTGATTCGAATTGAACAAGGGAGACGTTGGAAGACTTTGATTTGGTTGGCCGTATCTCTAGTCCTCGGACTGGTGGCAAGCGCTTCCTATTGGAGCACTATGATCTCAGAGCTGTCGTGGATACGCGCCGACAACATAAATCCTTATTCGTTTGTTGATTATCGCAGCAATTTTTTGCTGTCTACCTTCTCGCCCGAGAATTTGAATGTTTGGTGGATGAATATTCTCTTACTTGGAACCCTTGCCATGTTCTGGCCGGGTTTCATTTTCTTCCGCCCATCGGTGTGGAAATCCGTGCCGGCCCGAGGCCTTAAAGCGATCGGCTTAGTCCTTGTATTCACCATTGCGATGGGTACACAAATCTCAGCGCCGCTGTGGAAGTTACTTCGACCTTTGCAAGAAACGCAGTTTCCGTGGCGCTGGTTAGCATTGACATCGATGGTCTGCCCAATCCTTTGCGCGGCGGCGCTTCCATATTGGACCAACCAGTGGCATGGAAAAATGAGGCCGATGATAATCGCGGGAGCTGGCATCGTGGCGATCTCACTGGCCTTCTCGGTCTCGCATATTGTGCGCGAAGCCCAGTACCTTAAACGCGCTGACTTCGATGCGACGCTCCGCGCCATTCCCGGTTCCCAGGGCGTGATGCAATGGTGGCCCAAATGGGTTAATGAACCGATAAGAGAAATGAATCAGGAAGTAGACGCCGGCAGCAGGACTGTTTCAGTGAAATCCTGGGAGGCGCAGAAACGCGTATTTCTGGTAGAAGCCGGCGCGACCAGCGAGGTTCGTGTGCGAACATTCTACTACCCACTTTGGACGGCTACATCCGACAATGGAAATCTGGCCGTTCGGCCCGACACGGACGGCGCGTTGGTCGTCTCGGTTCCACCGCAAAAAACCGCCATCGTTCTGGAATTTCGCGAGCCAGCACGTGTTCGCTGGGCCCGCGTATTCTCCGGACTCGCTTGGATAGGAATATTAGGTTTGGTTTCTTTCGGCATCATTCGACGAGAGACGCCGCCTCAGGTTGCAGCGAGTTAAGAACGTCACATCCTCTGCCACCTCCGCTAAATGACTCCATCTTCCCTACAGTACAAAGCAACTTCTTTAACGACGCTCCGTCGGCTTATCGGGCGTTTCAACTTTAGTGACGCTCTCTCAGCGAAAAGGGCGATGCTGCTGGTTTCATTAGGAGGTGGACTCGCCCTGCTGCCGGCGCTGCTGCTAGGCGTTCCCTCGAACCCCGATCTCTCGAACCACTACCACTTTGCCCTGCCATTCTATGACGCACTTCTTAGCGGAGACTTCCAACCGGGATGGTTCGCTTCAGCGAACCATGGCTTCGGGGATCCGGTCTTTCGATTTTATCCGCCGGCGTTGTATTACCTCATGGCAGGTGCTCGCGCGTTTTTCGGGAGTTGGTACGTAGGTACTCTCCTGGTCTTTACGCTCATCTCTATCATCGGCTCGCTGGGCGCATATTTCTGGGCCAGAAGTTTTTTGTCGCGCGGCGCGGCTGTTTGGGCGGGCGTAGTTTATGCCTTCATGCCTTATCACGTCGCTGAGTATTACCAGGCTGCGCAGCTCGCAGAGTATGCCGCCGGACCCGCATTACTTTTTGCGTTCGGTTGCTTAAAAAGGATTAGTGATACCGGCAAAACTCGATATGTGGCAGGCCTCGCAATTGCTTACGCGTGTTTGATCCTTACGCACCTGCCCCTTGCCGTCATGGGCTCGTTCTCGTTACTGATCTACGGAATTCTCTGCCTGAAACGAGACCGTCTCATGCTCACGATAACGAAAATGGGCGTGGCGGTATTGATCGGTCTGGCGGCTAGCGCTTTTTATTGGATTACCGTCGTTTCCGAAATGCGTTGGATCCTTGCCGACGGCGCGAATCCTGATTCATTGCTCGATTACCGGCAGAACTTTATCTTTTCCTCTTTCTCGCCTGACACGAATCTGACAATTTGGTGGATGAACATTTTGATGATTGCCACGATCGGCATGTTTCTACCCGCCCTCGCGCTATTGAGAAAATCTTCGGAAGGAAGCCTTCAAAAGAGTGTTAGGGCCGCTTTCGTCTTGCTGGCAATCTCACTCCTCATGGCTACCGAGGCTAGTAAATGGATTTGGGCGATCGTCCCACCGTTGCAGAAAACTCAACATCCTTTTCGTTGGCTGGGGGTCGTGTCAGCGGTCGTTCCGATACTCTTAGCAGCGAGTCTTTCGCACTGGCGTTCGCGTTTTAATGGAAGTGGGCGCCCACTCGCACTCGTTGCCGGTGGGGTCATTGCGATTTCCCTAACTTTCACAGTTGCCCAAACAATGCGCGATGCCAATTACCTCTCCCGCAGTTCCTTTGAGCAAATGCTGGGGCCGCTGCGCGAAAGTCCAAGCATCAACCAATGGCTGCCGATTTGGGCGAATAGTTATGCACAAGGAAAGGCTTCTTACGACAAGACAACGACGCCAGATTCAGGAAGCCTAGCCGAGGCCAGTGGACGATCAGTCGCCGTCAATTCATGGCAGGCCGAACGCCGTGAGTTCTCGGTTGCTGAGGGGCCAGCAACAGAGCTGCGCGTGCGCACTTTCTTTTACCCACATTGGAAAGCGACTTCCGCAGGCGAGACCTTGGCGACCAGCCCCGCGAGTGACGGCGTGCTACTGATTTCCTTGCCACAGAACGCCCGATCCGTCGAGCTCACATTTCAGGAGCCGTCGCGAGTACGGCTCGGCGCCTTCATCTCAATCTTTGCCTGGCTATTGATCGGAGCGCTGTTTGTGGTTGAAAATAAGCGCTCACGCGATTAGTCTGAGACCTGTTAAGGCCCTGACAGTTTTCCCGGACTAATATCGACTCTGAAAGTCTTGCTGTTGAGTTAGATTAATCTGGCTGTCACAACTGCGAGATGAGCGCCAAAACAACCCAAGCCACGAGCGACAATCCAAGCGAGCCGGCGACCATTAAAGCGCCGGACCACGCATCCGCCCTCTATTTGATTGCGGCCATAGCCGGCAACACTTTTCGGGAAGCTGTCCGCGATCGAGTGCTCTATAACCTGCTGCTCTTTGCGCTGCTGTTAATCGGCGGCGCTATTTTTTTGGGAGAATTGTCAGGAGGACAGGAAGCAAAAATTATCGTCGATCTTGGTCTGAGTGCGACCCTGCTCTTCGGGGTCTTTATCGCGATTTTTGTCGGCGTAGGTCTGGTTTACAAAGAGATCGAGAGGCGCACGCTTTACGCAATCCTTTCAAAGCCAGTTAGCCGTGGACGGTTTCTTTTTGGCAAGTATCTGGGATTGTGCCTGACTTTACTGGTCAACGTACTGGTGATGGGCGTTGGTGTTTCCCTCGCTCTGGCGTACGTTACGAAAGGATTGAACCCGCTCATATTCAGTATCTGGCCTGCAGTCTTTCTGATTTATTTTGAGTTAGCAATAATCACAGGGGTAGCATTGTTGTTTTCATCATTCTCAAGCCCGGCATTATCCGCTCTGCTTACCTTCCTGGTCTTCATCATCGGACATCTTAGCGCGGACCTAAAATCGTTCGCGTCATCGCTGGGTGGAACTACGGCCCGTTGGTTCTTCAATGCCCTGTATTATCTGTTGCCTAACCTCGCGCACTACAGTTTCATCACGCCGGCCGCGCACGGGCAGACACCGGCGCCCGGCTCATTTCTCATGGCGCTCCTCTATGGATGCGTTTACGTGGCTGTCTTGTTAACGGCAGCGACGCTGATCTTCAACCAGCGAAACTTTAAATGATGCGGGACCGCGGACTATTAATAAAAGGCATTGCCGTGATTCTTCTCGGGCTCGCTGCAGTTATTGGTTTGTCGCGCTGGAGCGATCTGCACCATAAGGACTTTTCGTCAGCATCTTCCCAGGAGGAGCAGCTGTATTTACAAGCGAAAACGGTGAAACGCCTGAGCCTTGCTTTTAATGGCCTGGCGGCTGACTGGTACTGGATGCGTTCGCTTCAATACGTGGGGCGCAAAGTGATCAAGTACGAAGAAACGCAACCGGGACAACAGGGACTCAATGACCTGGGCGCGCTGGATCTTCGCTTATTGCCTTCACTGCTCCGCATAGCCACCACGCTCGACCCGCAATTCATCGCGCCATACGAATACGGCGCCATGATCCTTCCGACGTTCAATCGGGACGAGGCTATTGCGCTGCTTCAATCCGGAATTGCTGAGAATCCGGGCGCGTGGCGACTTTACCAACATCTGGGCTACGTCTATTGGCAAGGACAGGAGTATACAAAAGCGAGCGAGACGTACAGCGCGGGGGCGAAACTGCCGGGAGCACCCAAGTGGATGGCGGAAATGGGCGCTCGCACCGCGGCCGAAGGAGGATCGCGAGGGGCGGCCCGGGAAATGTACCAGCACCTTTACGATGAATCGACCGATGAGAAGGTCAAGGAACTGCTCGCACGACGATTGATGCAGGTCGACTCTTTTGAGGAACGAGATCGAATTCGCATCGTACTCGCCCAGTACGTCCAGCAGTTCGGGAAATGCCCGGCGTCGTGGCGGAGCGTCGCCGCGAACCTGCAACGAGCGGGACTTGCGATTAACCCCGCCACCGGCGAACCCCTCGATCCTTCCGGAGCACCGTACGCTTTGATCAGCAATAAGTGCGAGGTGGATCTCAGGTTGGATTCACGAGTTCCATACAAATAGCGAACGCCTCGATCACCCTGATATTTCACTCAGGAGACAAACGACGAGCTACACGATGCCGGCTATCATAGAAATCGAGAATCTAACCAAAGACTACGAAGTCGGGTTCTGGCGCAAACGCAAGGTGCGGGCGCTGGATGCATTAACCCTGTCGGTTGAGGGCGGCCAAATCTTTGGTTTCCTGGGTGCCAACGGCGCCGGCAAGACAACGACGCTCAAGTTGCTGATGCGTTTGATCTATCCAACGGATGGGCAGGCGAAAATTCTGGGCCATGACATCAACGATGTGTCTATGCATCAGCGCATAGGCTACCTGCCGGAGAATCCTTATTTTTATGACTACCTAACGGCGCGTGAATTTTTGCAATACTGCGGTCAGCTATTCGGTCAGGAAAAAGCACAGCGGAAACGACGCACTGAGGAAGTACTCGATCTAGTTCGGCTCGAACAAAAAAGTTGGGACAAGCAGTTACGCAAATTCTCGAAAGGAATGCTGCAGCGGGTTGGGCTGGCCCAAGCGCTGGTTAACGATCCTGAAGTAGTGTTTCTGGATGAGCCTATGAGCGGACTCGATCCTGTGGGCCGCCGGCAGGTGCGTGATCTGATCGCTTCGTTGCCCGCCCGCGGGAAAACGGTTTTCATGTCCTCCCATATTCTGTCCGACATCGAAGTGCTTTGCGACCGCGTCGCCATCCTTAAGCACGGCCGTCTGGCCCAAGTCGGCCGTTTGGATGAACTACGACAGCGCGAATCCAGCCAAATTGAAATCCTGGCGGCAGGAACCAGCGTGGACGCGATCTCCGGTTACCTATCGACGGACGTCGGCGCCACGATTACAAACACGCCGAGCGGTGTGCGAATCGAAATCTCCGATGAGCGGAAAGTAGATGAAGTGCTGGCCGCGTTGCGAAAGTCGGGCGGCAAGCTCGTGTCCGTTCAGCCAGTCCTGCAATCGTTGGAAGAGTTGTTCATGGACGATAACTAGCGGACTCTTCGCTTTGTGATTTTCTTGTCGGCGCAGCCGGCTTTGGATAGCAGAGTGCACATACCGGAAATATTCAAGCTTGCTGGAATAGCGATTGTCATCATCGGTCTGGCGTTGCGGCTGCGGCCCACCATCGTAGTGGTTACCGCGGCGATCCTGACCGGCCTAATTTCTAACCTGCCTCTCTTTTCCAACGAGAGTGTTTTCACGTCAATTCCCTTTCTGACCAAACCCGGCCAGGAAGGAATCATCAACATGCTCGGTCGTGCCTTCGCGGACAATCGCTTGATGATTTTGTTTATCGCCACGCTGCCCGCCATCGGGTTGGCGGAACGTTACGGCTTGCAAGAACAGGCCGCGCGGTTTATACGGAAACTCAAAGCGGCAACCGTCGGCAGGCTGTTAATCATCTACCAACTGTTTCGCGTCTTGATGGGCATCCTCGGTATCAGGCTTAGTGGACACCCGGCCTTTGTGCGGCCGCTGGTTTTTCCGATGTCGCTCGGCGCCGCTGAAGCCTTGGCCCACACCCGGACGGTCGAGAGTTTACCCTCTGCGGAGGTCGAGAGAATCAAAGCCGCCAACTCCGCAGCCGAGAACTATGGAAACTTCTACGGACAGAATCTTTCCCCCGTGCTTCCCGGCATTCTACTTGTGTACGGCGTCATGAAGGGCCTGGGTTACTCGTTAGGTTTATGGACCATCGTCCTTTATGCGATCCCGATCGCGTCCCTTTCGGTCATCCTCGGCGCATTGCAGTTCTGGTTACTCGATCTACGCGAACGAAGACGCTTAGCAGTTAAGCGTTAGAGAGGTTGCTATCGTTTCATACAAAGCCATAGTCAGTTCCGTATTGAGCCTGAATGCGGTTTATGTGCTAACCGGGTTTGTGATACTCGCTTTCGCTGCGCTCACTTTTAAGGATCGAAGTAACCGGCACCGGCTCGGAACCACTCTCTTCTGGTTGCTCCTCGGGGTCATCTTCGTATTTGGCAGCGCGATGCCACATTGGCTTACCGGGCTGCTCGTACTTTCAATGGTTGTCCTCGACGGAGCCGGTCAGGTCGGACGAAAAAGCTCTAACGAAACTACCCAATCAGGGCAGGTTCCGAGTAAGGCGCTGACGATTGGTAATAAGATTTTCCTGGTGGTCCTTGCCATTCCCCTCGTCACCTTCGCTTTCGCAATTGCGTTCCGCTTGTTTGGTTTGAACTCAAACGACGGCGCGATCGTTGGCCTTGGTTACAGCGCCGCGGGCGCCTTGCTGGTCGGACTAATTCTGACCAAAGGCTCTTTGACTGAGGCTTTTCAGGAAGGCCGCCGGCTGAATGACGCGATGGGCGCAGTCAACATACTGCCGCCACTGTTGGCTTCGCTGGGAATCATTTTTACTGCCAGCAAGATCAGCGACTTGATTGCCACCGGGATTCATAAAGTCATCCCCGGGGAAAACCTCTTCCTGCTGATCGTCGCAAACTGTTTGGGAATGGCACTGTTCACAATGGTCATGGGCAATTCATTCGCCGCCTTTCCTGTGATTACTGCGGGCGTTTTGGTGCCGCTAATCGTCAGGCCGTTTGGAGTCGATCCCGCCATGGCGGCGATCATTACTCTGACGGCCGGATCCACTGGAACATTAATGACGCCGATGGCCGCCAACTTTAACATCGTGCCGACCGCTCTGTTGGACATGCGCGATCAATACGGCGTGATCAAATTTCAGGCGCCGTTCGCTTTAACTATTTGGACGTGCCACATAATTGTAATGTGGTTATTGATCCGGATGTTTTGATCGAAAACGCGACCCGGGTATTCATGTCATTGATTGCAACTCTCTCAACTCACGGTTCAGCTTTCGCCCGGCTGGTGCTTAACTGCATCAACCGGGAATACCCCAACAAGATTGAGCACTTACTAAATGGCCCAGGCGACGCGCGAAATCCCGGGTCACTGCATCCGGCGTTTTACGGATGCTTCGACTGGCACTCATCAGTTCATGGACATTGGCTGCTGGTCCATCTGTTGCGGCTCTTCCCCCAAATCCCCGAAGGCGGCCAAATCCGATCGGCACTTAACAATAATCTCTCGGACGAAAATATTCGGGTGGAGGCGGAGTACTTCAAACAGGAAGGGCGAACTTCTTTTGAGCGCATGTATGGATGGGCCTGGCTGTTAAAGTTAGCAGAGGAACTCCATCTCTGGCACGACGCGGATGGGCAACGCTGGTCGGACAATTTGCAGCCGCTGGTCGAAACGATCGCCGAGAGATACTTCGCTTTTCTGCCGCGTCAGACCTATCCGATTCGCACCGGCGTCCATGCGAATACGGCCTTTGGACTCTCATTCGCACTAGACTACGCACGAACCCTTCAAAATCAAGAACTCACGAATCTATTTGTCGAACGCAGCGGCACTTACTTTCTGGCTGACTCAAATTATCCGGCGCACATCGAACCCGGAGGCGAAGATTTTCTCTCGCCCTCATTAATCGAAGCGGATTTGATGTGCCGTGTGTTGTTACCCGCAGACTTCGCCGACTGGTTTCATCGTTTCCTGCCGCGCCTGGCCGAAGGTGAGCCCAAGATTCTTTTGCATCCGGCAATGGTGTCCGATCGGACTGATCCGAAAATCGTGCACCTTGATGGCCTGAATCTGAGCCGGGCGTGGTGCATGCGCAACATAGCGGCCGCACTTCCTTCCCAGGATCCGGTTCGCGAGATATTGACGCATTCAGCGGAAGTACACGCGCAGGATGGACTGGCGCACGTGACAAGTGGGAATTACGAAGGCGAACACTGGCTGGCTACGTTTGCCACCTATTTGCTGTCGACTCCGATCTCTTTCTAAGGACTGAAACTCACTCCAGCCACTTCGATCCGGATGTTTGCACGATCATCCGTATCGGCAAATCCCTGCAGTCTAACCAGCGCCGGCATGGTCTTATTGGGATCTAATTGCGTGAGTTTTGCGTTGGGCAAGACGACGACGACTCTCTCTTTGACTGGCTGGTTCTGATGATCAACGACCACGCCCTTGAGTTCGAGGCCGCTAATTGTACGGCCGGTCAAGTTGCGGACTGTGGTTTTGAGGGTCATCTCCAAACCACCCATCACGCTCGTGGCCTCGTCTGCCTCAAGTTCATCAAGGACTATTTGGGATTTGTATTTCTCAAACTCCGCGCTGCCTGGCCGCAACGCCGCAGCCAATCTCGGCGGCGCGCTGGGCGCCACGCTCTTTCGCATCAAAAGGTAAAACAAGCCGCCAATGACCAGTGCGGCAACGATGGCGACGACGATAATTGTCTTTCGCGAAGAATCGCGATCAGGAATTGTTTTTTCAGTCTGCATAGTTCCTGGGTCTCAAAAGTCACCGCACCAAACGCTACTGCTCCGCAAATTCAGATCGATTTAGAACCCGCTTAACATTTTTCGTTCCCGTCCGTGCCCGTAGTTTCGGCTAACGGACCCGCAGGCGCAAGTGCGGCGACGCATCCGCCGCCCGGGAATTGTGCTCGACCAGGGAACCAGTGCCGGTATGTTGCCGGATCGTCCTGGGCCACACGATGCAGAAGCGGCTTCCCTCTTTTGGTTTGCTTTCGACTGTGATTTCGCCTTCCAGCAGTTCAACCAATTTGCGTGTGATAGCCAGCCCCAGACCGGCGCCGCCGTACGAACGGGTTAACCGGTCATCGATTTGCCGGAACTCGTCAAAGATATAATCCAAAGCCTCTCGCGGCATACCGATCCCGGTGTCTTTTATTTCCAGCGTCCAACGGGTGGCTCCCTCAGGGAACGCAGTGATGACAACAGATCCCGTCCCAGTAAACTTCAACGCGTTGCCCACGAGGGTGGAAAGAACTTGCGCAAGCTTGCCGCGATCAGTAACAACCTTATCCAAATCAGGAGAAACGTCGGCGCGCAACTCGATGCCTTTGTTTGCGGCTTCGCCGCCATACTCATGGATAATGCCCTCGACCACTTCATTCACATCAACAAACCCCAGGTGCAGTGCGGCACGGCCGGCCTCCAGGCGCGAGTACTCCAGCAGTTCGTTTACCATTTCCAACAGCGCGCGGGCATTGCGATCCATGCGCTGGACCGCGTCCTTTTGCAGCATCGCCAATGGCAACTGCGGATCCCGCTCCAGCAATTGGCACAGACCGATGATCACATTCAGCGGCGTCCGCAACTCATGCGTCACGTTGGACACAAAAGCCGATTTCAGGCGGTCGTGGTCGCGCAGGCGATCGTAAGCATTAACCAGTTCGTCGCGTTGCTGCACTTCCTTCGTGATGTCACGGAATACCGCAACTGCCCCTTCGCCTTTCCCGTCTTCAGCGTTTAAAGGAGCAGCGCTGATCGACAGCACCCGCGGCTCTCCGTCCGGATGCTTCATCTTGAACTGTTCACCGTCGATTTGCTGCCGGTGCTCCAGCGCCCGCCAAAACGGGGTTTCTTCGGCAGCCAGCGGCCGGCCATTCATATCTCGCAACGTTAACTCTTCACAGAATGCATGCGCCCCATCGGGAAACTCGCCCGGCGCGCGGCCAATGATCTTTGCGGCCGCGGGATTGATCTTGTACCTCATCTGCCGATCAATGATGATAACGCCCTCGTTCATTTGATTGATCACGCCCTGAAGTTGGACCGCCCGCATTTTCTCCGAGGCGAACGCGGCCGTCGAAAGCTTTTCCGCGCGGACCCGCTTCGTAACATCCGACAAGACGATGATCAGATCGCCACGCCGTGCATTACTAACGGAGGTGGGCCAGATAGTAACGTCCCAGAATCTTGCGGTGTCAGCGCCGGCCGGGGTTTCGGAGTTCTCCGGCATTAGTTCCAGCGGCAGACCAAAACTCACGAACGGCTTGCGTGTGCGGCGCACATCCTCGACGACGTCGCTTAGCTTCGCCAGTCCGGCCGCCGCTTCGTAAAGACCTCTTCGTCTTAACGTATTTGAATCGCGCCCCACGAAGTGACCGAACGTCGGATTCAGCTTGCAGACGATCAGGTTCGGATCAACTACTACGACGCCCAATGGCAAACTATCCAGTACTTCTTCAGTGAACCTGCTTTGCTCGCGAAGCTCGCCAAACTTCCCTTCCAGTTCCGCAGCCATGGCGTTAAAGTCCGCAGCCAACAAACCCACTTCATCGTCCGTTTCGATCGGCACGCGCTCGTCCAGTTTCCCTGTCCCCAGGGTGGCGACGGAGGCGGCCAAATGGCGCAGCGGCTTCGTAAAGCGCCCAACCGCCCAAATGCCCAGCAGGATCGTTGAAATCAGAACGAGTGCCCACGTGGCTGCCAACGCTGCCAACGAATATCCCGAAGTTGCTTTCGCGACTGGAACACCCACCACTACTCTCCAGCCGTACGGCGGCAAAGATTTGACACTGGTCACGCGCAGAACGCCATCACGCCAGCGTTGTTTTGCGATGCTGTCGCCGGTCCTCTGTGGACTTGGCAGGATTCCGGCGTGCAACGGATTCCCGATGACATTCCCACCAGCGTCAATAACGCCAAGCGTTGTACCCGCGGTATCCGCCACTTGCTCCAACCGCTGAAAGAGATCGAGGGTATCGTTATACGACAAGCTGCCCGACTGCGAAGCATAGGCGGGATGAGATTCCAGCCAGGCCGCCAGACCGACCGCAGCAGCGTTCGCCTGCGAACCGGCTATCTCACTCGTCCGCTCATCAAGCGCAGCTCGATAGTAATAGAGCTGCAGCATACTGATGATGAGCAGCGGCAGAGACAGCACCGCCAGCATCAGGAGCATGCGCGAGCGCACTCCCTGGAAACGCTTTTCGGATTGTGATGTAGCCTTCCTCACTCGTCAGGTTCTCCTAAAAATGCCTTGCGGCGGCGAGGGGGCGGCCAGACTGAACTACGTGTCTCAACCCGCGGTCGCAAACTTGCGGCATAGACCAGCAATGCTTGTCCAATCAACTCATCAACAAAATGGTTTACCCGCCGCAAGGAAAGTCGCAGCCCGCCGAGATGTCCATCCAGCGCCTGTGAACCTTCCTGCCACAAGTAGTCGTTCAAGACCCGCCGCAGGATCGACAGCTCACGGACCACTTCATCGATCAGCAAACCTTGTTGGAAACGCTCTTGCGCGTATGAGCGAAGCCGGTTCGCACTGTCGCTAATCTCGCCATCGCTCGCCGAGCCATCCAGTAACACGGCCAGGCTGTCCAAACACTCGGGCAGGAAGCCCACCAGTTGCTCGTAGGATAAAGCGCTGGCCAGCGTGGTCCGTCGCTCGGAGTAAATATCGTCCACCCACGAACCGATAATTGCACTTTCATGTTGTCGCATTAAGGTCGAAAATTTGTCGGGCATTTTCGCTTACTTGCTGCCGCCTGCCGGCAACAATCCTTTCAACAGTGCATCGAGTTCATCAAAGTCGATCGGCTTCGTAACGTAGTCATTACAACCTGCCGCCAGCGCCTCAGCATGAAAGTCCGTTGTGTCATGAGCTGAAACGGCGACGATGGGAATGCTCCGCAGTTCATCATGCTGCCGCATCCGCCGCGTGGCAGCCAAGCCGTCCACGCGCGGTAAACTGAGATCCATCAAAATTATTTCCGGCAATTCGCGCAGGGCCACATCGATGGCTTCCTCGCCGTTCGTCGCTTCAATCACGTTGTAACCGCTCATCTCAAGCAGCCGTCGCATCATGAAGCGATTGTCTTCAAAGTCTTCAACCACCATCACGGTTTGCTTACGAGGATCCGCTGCCACTGGGTCTCCCATCATGTTCATCGCTGTTGTCACAAGGTCGCCGCACCGGACTGCATGCCTAGCGTACGCTTTGTAAGTCTGTTAAGATACCGCATCGAAAGCCGACACACGCAAGTAGTTGTTTTGGGTTTAATTCGTACACGCGCACTGGCAGACCTCGCCATGGCGCGTGTCGTTGCCGGAAAGAACCGTCACGAGCCAAGGGCAATATGAAGCCGCTATTATTGGACAATCAGGACACTACGACTCTCGCAGAGCTGGGGCGGGCATCGCTGCAAATTGTCCACGACCTCAAGAATCAGATAAATGGCCTCAAACTTTATGCCACGTTTCTCCGCCGCCGAATGGAGCGGAGCGAGCGCCCTCTCGACGAACAGGAAACCGTAACAAAACTCATTTCCGGACTCGACCGCGCGGCCGCTGACATGACGACCCTGGTCCGATTGGGTCGTCCGATTCAGCTGCGACCATCGCGCGTCGATCTGTCCCGGGTAATTTCAGAAGCATTGAAAAGTTCGACTGAATCCGAACCGCTCGAAGCTGAGTTTACTAACGAGGCGAACTCCGAGTCATTCGCGGGCGAATTCGATGTTCAGGCACTGACTGAAGCAATAAAGGCGATAACCGAAGGCGCCAACGGCCTGGTCCGAAGCCCTGATCAGGGTTTGTCGATTCATGTAATGCGAAAGGGCGCCGGCGAAGACGCGGCCGCTACCATCGAATGGCGCGGAGTGACGATTGACGATGGGGCGGATCCGTTTCATTCACTGAATGGCAGTGTCGGTATTCGCCTGGCCCTGGCCGCCAAAATAATCGAAGCCCATGGCGGCTCCACTGAGCAGGAGTCGGATCGTCTGCGAGTGCGCCTGCGCCTTCACGCTAATGGCGCCGCTGCCACGCCATAGCCAAAACTCTTAACGTGCAAAGGGGATCATCCATAAGTGGGAAATAAAGACATACGCATTCTGGTCGTCGACGACGAACCAATGATGGCCGACTCGCTCAAGCAAAACTTGACCGAGGAAGGTTACACGGTAGACACGTCTTCAACGGGCACTGAGGCTATCGAGCTTTTCGATCGCGGCGCTCACCATCTGGCGATCTGCGATCTGCAACTTCCCGACATGGATGGCCTTGACGTGATGCGCCACATGAAGGATGCGCGCCCGGCGACTGAAGTGATCGTAGTCACCGGATATGGCACCGTGGCCAAAGCCGTCGAAGCAATCCGCGCCGGCGCATTTTACTTCGTCGAAAAGCCTTTCGACTTTGAAGAGATGCTGCCGCTCGTTAGGCGCGCCCTTGAACGTCGCGAGTTAATGGCCGAAACGGCGAACATGCGACGGCAGATGTCGACGCGCGCTGAATACTTCAACATCATCGGTGCGTCCAAGCAGATGCAACAGATTTACGAAACGATCGAATCGGTGGCCAAATCGGATGCCAACGTTTTGATCGTCGGCGAATCCGGCACCGGCAAAGAACTAATCGCCAACGCTATTCACTACAATTCCCTGCGCTCCAAAAAACCGTTTATCAAAGTTAACTGCGCCGCGTTGCCAAAAGAGTTAATCGAATCGGAACTATTCGGCCATACCAAAGGGGCCTTCACCGGCGCACACGCCGACAAAGAAGGATTGGTGCAGCACGCGGCCGGTGGTTCGCTGATGCTGGACGAAATCGCGGAGATGCCAGTGGAGTTGCAGCCTAAACTTTTGCGCGTGTTGCAGGAACGCAGCTATCGCAAAATCGGATCGGAAAAAACCTATGCAGTGGACTTTCGCTTAATCACCTCGACCAACCGTATGCCGGCGGACGCGATCCGCGACGGCCTGTTGCGCGATGATTTGTTCTACCGCATTTCGACGATCACGATTCACGTGCCGCCGCTGCGCGAGCGGACCGATGACATTCAACTCCTGACCGATCATTTTTTGAAGATGTATTCCGAAAAGTACGAGCGCCCAATCACCGGCGTCTCGCAGGCGGCTTACCAGCGCCTCTTCGGTCATGCCTGGCCGGGTAATGTGCGTGAGCTGCAAAACGTGCTGGAACGTGCAGTTTTGCTGGCAAAGGGAAACAAAATCGAGCCGGTCGATTTGCCGTTTGATAACGGCACAGCGCCCGAGGGAGTGCCCGGCGGAAGTGCCTGGGACGTGCCACCGAACATGACGCTCGAAGATATTGAGAAGCTGGTGATTGAAAAGACTCTGCAGCGGACCGGCGGCAACAAGCAGGCAGCGGCAAACCTGCTGGGCATTTATCGCCCGCGCCTCTACAGCAAAATCAGAAAATACAACATCGACGTTCCGGCGCTGGTGTCGGCCTAGTAGGACAGGCATTCCTGCCTGTCCATTCTTTCGGTCAGAACTTGTTTTAGATCAATGGGACAGGCAGGAATGCCTGTCCTACTTTTATTACGGGTTGATGATGCTGAAGAGTTTCTCCGCGAGGTCGACGTCGATGGCTTTGAGGATGTTGTATTGGACCAGGGCTGAGTCGCGATCTCCTAACGCCAGATATCCCAGGGCCATGTTGTAGTACGCGGTTCCAAAATCCGGCTTCAGACGAGTTGCTTGCTTGAATGCTTCGATGCTCTCGTCCAGCTTATTCAGTTTCAAATAAGCCTCACCCAGGTAGTTGCTCGCTTTCGCTTCACCCGGTTTCAACATTCGCAACTGGTCGAAGGCGGCCGCCGCTTCCTTGAACTTATTCGCACGATAATATGCGAGGCCCAGCCTTTCATAAGCTCCCGCATGATCGGGGCTGAGATTGATGGCCTTGCGATAGGAAATGATTTCCTCTTCCGGTTTGTTCCACTTTCCGTACGTGACTCCCATCGCAAACTGTACGTCAGCATTGTAAGGATCCAATCGCAACGCCTGCTTGTAAGAATTGATCGCATCCTGAAACTGTCCCAGGCGCGAGTACGCATGGCCCATGTTTACGTAGGGCTCCGGCCAATCCGGCTTTAACCGAATCACCTGGCGCGAGGCTTTCAACGCTTCGTTGTGCCGGCCCAACATGCCATTGCAGTAACTCATCTGGTACCAGGCTTCGGCGTAATCGGGATCCGTATCGACTGCCTTCTCAAACAGGGGCAACGCGCGGGCCCAATCGTCATGCGAGAGAAACCCCAGGCCCTGCCCGTAAGAATGTTCGGCGGACGCGCGCTTGTTTCGGCGAGAGGAAACAACCAGATCGGAAAACGAAGTGAGCGGACCAGCCTGCAGTTGGGCCACACGCTCTGATGGCACGGCGAAATTCAAACTCTGGCCGTCAGTCAATTGCAGCGTGGCCACGCCCACAAGTTGTCCCGACATGTTGACCACCGGACTACCGCTCGATCCCGGTGAGATCGGCGCGGTGATTTGAATGATGCGGCCATAATTCGAAATGTCGCGCACCGCTGAGACAATTCCGTTTGAGACGCTGCCTTCAAAACCGAACGGATTACCGATTACCACAATGCTTTCGCCCTCCTGTGGCGAAGTCCGGACCACGGAAAGCGGGCTGACCAGCGAGGCAGGCACGTCAACCTGCAGCAGCGCGATGTCGCCCTCGCCGTCAATCGCCAACACGCCCTTCACCGGATAAGTGTTGCCGTTGCTTAGATGAATCTCGGCCTTGAACGCCCCGTCGATCACGTGTCGATTTGTGATCACCCGATTGTTAGCGATGAAAAACCCGCTGCCCCTCGTGAGCTTGTCCCCCCTGGCATTGAAGGTTTCGATCGCAACTGCGGAAGGTTTGATGCGGCGGACAAGATCCGGCAATTGCTCCTGGGCGGACAGACCCGGAGTTAGCAAAAGGACCAGACAAAAAGAGAGCCAGATAAATCTCATGGGTCGGATATTTTAACGCCGCCAATCAACCCTTCTCATTAGCACCGCACTTCAGTGCGGTGATCAATCGGCGATTTTTGCCGGTAACCGTTTTAACGGTTTTGATGGAAACCGTTGAAACGGTTTGATGATCCTAACGGTAACGTTTCCCCACCTGACTGAAGTCAGGTGCTAATGAGATGGTTGATTACCTTGCAGTCATCGCCGCGGTTAGCATTAACTCGCACTTAATTTCCCCACCACCTCGTTCACCTTCACGTCTTCACTTTGTTTCGCCCGGCGATCGAAAAGTTCCACTACGCCATCCGCAATCTTCTTGCCGACCGTAACTCGATATGGAATTCCGATCAGGTCCGCGTCTTTGAACTTCACACCCGCTCGTTCGTCGCGATCATCGAGCAACACCGCAAGGCCCGCCTTTTGCAAATCGGCATACAGTTTCTCTCCGGCTTCGCGCAATTGATCCTGCTTCGTGTTAGTGACGGTAACCACTACGTCGAACGGCGCAATCGCTTTTGGCCAGATAATGCCATCGCCATCGTAGTTCTGCTCGACGGCCGCAGTTATGATGCGTTCGACGCCGATACCGTAGCTGCCCATCACGATCGGAGCCTCTTTGCCATCGGGCGTCAGAAAATTTGCGCCCATCGAATCGGAGTACTTCGTGCCCAGTTTGAAGATGTGGCCGATCTCCATTGCCTTGTAAACATCCAGAATCCCGCTGTCGCAACGCGGGCAAGGCTCCCCTGACTCCACCATTCTCAAATCGGCCCACTGATCCGGTTTGATATCACGATCGATATCGACGCCACGAAGATGGTGATCATCTTTATTTGCGCCGGTCGTCATGTTGCGTCTTTCCCTTAACACCTCATCAGAAATAATCACGGGCTTTGGTTTACTGCCTGCGGCCGTCGTTTGCACGCCAACCGCACCCAGACTTCCGGCACTGGCGCCGAGCAAGTCCCTTATTTCTTCTGCGTGGGCCGGCCGCACGGCGGTTGACCCAAGCGCATCGGCCAACTTGGTTTCGTGCAACTGATGGTCGCCCCGCAACAAAGCGATTACCGGCCGTGGTTCATTGGCGATGGTGGCAATGTACACCAGCGACTTTATCTGTCGATCAGCAGCCGCGCCACCGACAAATGTCGTCAAATCTTCGATGGTGCGCACGCCCGGCGTGGGAAATTCCTCAGGCGCATCTGGTCCCGCTGCATCTTCAATCTTAGGCAAACGCGAAGTCGCCTTTTCCACATTTGCGGCGTAAGCACAATTAGCACAACTCGCAACCTGGTCCTCGCCCGCATCCGTCTTCGCCACAAATTCAGTGGACTCCGAACCGCCCATCGCGCCGGACGAAGCCTCCACCATGGAAAACTCCAAACCGCAGCGTGTGAAGATTCGCTGGTATGCCCCGCGCTGATCCTCAAACGCGCGATCCAGTCCTTCGCGGTCGGCGTCAAATGAATAAGCGTCCTTCATGATGAATGTGCGCAGGCGCATCAGGCCCGACTTGGGACGCGGCTCGTCGCGAAACTTGATCTGGATTTGATACCAGACCTGCGGCAGTTGTTTGTACGAACGAAGCTGGTTGCGCGCGATCGTCGTGAAGACTTCTTCATGCGTCATGCCGAGACACATGTCGGCGCCCTTGCGATCCTTGAGGCGGAACATGTCATCGCCAATCGCGTCCCAGCGTCCCGACTCCTGCCACACTTCAGCGGGGTGCAACGCCGGCAGGTAGAATTCCTGGCCACCAATCCCGTCCATTTCTTCGCGCAGAATCGCCATTATCTTCAGCGCGATTCGCTGGCCGAGCGGGAGATATGAATAGATTCCGGCGGAGAGCTGCCGCACAACGCCCGCCCGCAGCAGCAGTTTATGCGAAACGACCTCGGCGTCTGCCGGGTCTTCACGCAGGGTTGGGATAAAGTATTGTGACCAGCGCATGTTTGAGCTTTTCGTTTCGTTGTTTGATTTTTGCTTTCAGAAGAAGATCATTCTCGCCCACCATCGGCAATTAAGGCAATTGACCAGCGGGTCCGACAAATCGTTTTCCGCGGAACTGGGCAGTAGCCCGACCGTAAGGAAGGGCTTACTGATTGCGGATTTCGGAATTCGGAATTCGGATTGCGGATTCAAAGATCGATTCCGAGTACACTTTTTCCCGTCGGCTCTTAATTCCGCAATCCGCAATCGCCAGACGAGAGCATTGCAGCGCTTTTGAGGCTGATGTACCATCGCATGAAACCGCAGTTGGAAGGTGAACTAAATGAAAATCGCGCTTGCCAGCGATCACGCCGGCTTTGAAGAGAAAGAACGCCTGAAGCCTTTGTTGCATGAGCTCGGAATCGAGTTTGACGATCTCGGATCAGTGTCAGAAGAATCTGTCGACTATCCCGACTACGCTCGTAAAGTTGCTGAGGAGGTTTCGCACGGACGCGCCGAACAAGGATTGCTGGTTTGCGGCTCCGGCACCGGCATGGCAATAGCCGCGAACAAAGTTCCCGGCGTACGCGCCGCCGTCGCCTGGTCAGAAGAGAGTGCGAGGCTGGCCCGCCAGCATAACGACGCCAATGTGCTGGCCGTGGGCGCGCGCACAAAGTCGCTCGACGATATTCCTAAAATCGTGCGCGCGTGGTTCGCCGCCAAGTTTGACGGCGGACGGCATACGCGCCGGGTCGAAAAAATCACAGAGATTGAACAGGAAGAACTGACCAGCCACGCTAAGCACTAGGTAAGCAAACGCAGAACAGGGAAAAGAGAAACTTTTCCATATATCATTTGTCATTGGTCATTCGCAGATTCAATCTGCAAGTGCAACAGATTTCGCTCCCGCGGAGCGAGATGTTTATAGATAGCGCTGTCAACTCGACAACTCCGCGCTCCAGGGGAGCGCAATGTTTCCGGCAATGGTCCAGGGAAACCGATTTCGTTTCGCTCCGCTGGAGCGAAGAGAGATCTTTTAGCGGTCGCGCGTTCTATAAACATCTCGCCCCTAATGGGGCGAAGGGCAAGAATCTTCTGTTGCCCTTTCAGGTTGAATCTGCGAATGAAAAACGACAAATGATAAATGGAAAATATCCCTAGTCTTCCGCCGCCCACATGGAGATCCCGATGACCGACCTTTTAAACGCACCACTAGCTGAAGTCGATCCGCTGATTAGCAGCGCGATCGATAACGAAGTCGCACGCCAGGCCAATGGCCTTGAGCTAATTGCTTCGGAGAATTTCGTCAGCGAAGCCGTGCTGGAAGCGATGGGATCGGTCTTCACAAACAAGTACGCTGAGGGCTATCCGAAAAAACGTTACTACGGCGGCTGCGAATGGAGCGACGTCGTCGAACAAACTGCAATCGATCGCGCGAAGGAATTATTTGGCCCTGACCACGCGAACGTACAACCGCATAGTGGCTCGCAGGCGAACATGGCGGTCTATCTGGCGGCGCTGGACTACGGCGATCCGATCCTGGGAATGAACTTGTCGCACGGCGGACATCTGACCCACGGACATCCGCTGAACTTTTCCGGCATTAGTTACAAGGTCAGCGACTATGGCGTGTCCGCGGAGACTGAAACCATCGACTACGACGAACTGCAGAAGATTGCTGAACAATGCATGCCGCGGCTGATCATTTGCGGAGCTTCCGCGTATCCGCGCATCATCGATTTTCAACGCCTCGCAGAAATTGCCGCGAGCGTCAAAGCGCGGTTGTTCGCCGACATCGCACATATCGCCGGGTTGGTGGTCGCCGGACTTCATCCCTCGCCCGTCCCCCACTGTGATTACGTAACGACAACTACGCACAAAACTCTGCGCGGTCCTCGCGGCGGTTTGATACTTTGCAAAGAGGAGCACGCCAAGGAAATCGATCGAAAACTTTTCCCCGGCGTTCAGGGTGGGCCATTGGTCCATATCATTGCGGCCAAGGCAGTGGCCTTTGGTGAAGCGTTACGCGATGACTTCAAAGAGTACCAAACCCAAATTCTGAAGAATGCAAAAGCACTGGCAAGCGAGCTACAAGAGCAGGGTCTGCGGCTGGTTTCCGGTGGCACCGACAATCATCTTATGCTGGTGGATGTTTTTGCGGACGGCAAAGGAATCACCGGCAAAGTTGCTGAGAAAGCGCTCGAAGCGGCGAACATTACCGTCAACAAGAACACTATTCCCTTTGATAAGAATTCTCCGTTCGTCGCGTCCGGAATTCGCCTGGGGACTCCGGCGGTCACCACGCGCGGCATGAAGGAACCCGAGATGCAAGAGATTGGCCGCCTGATCGCGGCCATCGTGCAGGATCCAGAGTCCGAGGATGTTCGTAGCAAGGTGCAGCAAGGCGTGGCCGAGCTAAGCGCCAGGTTCCCGCTTTATGCGAAACGCTTGAAACCCAAAGGATAAATCCTTTGTCCGCGGATTACACAGATTTAGAACACCCAACGGAAACTACGCCAAGCAGCTAGCGCGCCTTCTAAACCCTTTTGTGTCTGCGTAATCAGCGTAATCTGCGGATTCTTCAAAGAGCGCTCCTAATGAGAATTTAGGGAGCCGGTGCAAAGGGGGCGGCCACGGAGTGCCGCCCTACAGACTTGATCAGTAGTCTTCGTTTTATGAATTCCGAATTACCCGCCCTGCTCACCTTACTCAAACAGTCGTTCGGCTACAGCGAGTTTCGGCCTTTGCAGGCGGAGATCATCCGCGACGCACTTGCGGGCCGCGATGTGTTTGCCATTCTTCCCACAGGCGGCGGGAAATCACTCTGCTTCCAATTGCCCGCGTTGGTGCAAAAGGGTTTGACAGTCGTCATCTCCCCGTTGATTTCATTGATGAAAGATCAGGTGGATGCTTTGCAGGCCGCGGGCATCGCCGCCACTTTTTTGAATTCATCCCTGCAAGCCGATGAGGCGCGCGCACGTCTGCGGGGATTGCACAATGGCGAATACCGTTTGCTGTACGTGGCGCCGGAGCGGTTGATGCTTTCAGGCTTCCTCGCGGATTTACGCAGTTGGAAAGTTAAACTCCTGGCTATTGATGAAGCGCATTGCATCAGCGAATGGGGCCATGATTTCCGGCCCGAGTACCGGCAGCTCGCGGACCTGCGCACACATTTTCCCGATGTACCGTTGATGGCCCTGACGGCTACCGCGACTGAACGCGTCCGCGGCGACATCGTCACGCAACTGAAGCTGCGCGATCCCGTTTGCTATCTTGCCAGTTTCAACCGCCCGAACCTTAACTATCGTGTGCTCGCCAAGAGCAAGCCTTACGATCAACTGATTAAGTTCATTAATGATCGACCGGGCGAGAGCGGTATTGTCTATTGTCAAAGCCGGCGCAGCGCAGAAAGCCTGTCGGCGAAGCTGAACGAAGACTACGTCACGGCGCGGCCCTACCACGCCGGACTAGCGTCAAACGAACGCAGCACTAACCAGGAACTCTTTCTGCGCGACGAAGTGCGCGTAATTTGCGCGACCATCGCGTTTGGCATGGGCATCAACAAACCGAACGTGCGTTTCGTGGTCCACTACGATCTGCCGAAGAATATCGAAGGCTACTATCAGGAAACCGGCCGCGCTGGCCGTGACGGTTTGCCGAGTGAATGCGTCCTGCTATTCAGCGCCGGCGATGCGGTCAAGTATTCGCGTTTTATCGACGAAAAAATTAGCGCCCGCGAACGCCAGATTGCCCGCGAGCAGTTGCAGCTGATGGTCCACTACGCCGAGAGCGCCGAATGCCGGCGCCGTGTGTTGCTTGGTTACTTTGGCGAAACTCTGCCGGGCCCAAACTGTGGTGGCTGCGACAACTGCATCGCGCCGCGGGAAACATACGACGGCACCGTCGACGCGCAAAAATTCCTGTCCTGTGTTTACCGCGTGCGGCAAAAGAGCGGGTTCGACTTTGGCATTAATCAGATCGTCGAGGTCCTCACCGGCGCGGAAACTGAGAACGTCCTGAAGTGGGACCACCACACGGTCTCGACCTACGGTTTGGGAAAGCATCGCAGCCGCCCCGAGTGGAAGGAGATTGGCCGCGAGCTGGTGCGACTGGGTTACCTTCGTCAGGTAACGGAAAAATTCAATGTGCTGCAGCTGACTGAAGCAGGTCAGCAGGCACTCAAACAACGGCAGTCTTTGCGGCTGACAAAAGCCATGGTCGTACCGGGTGCGACAGGTTTGTCCAAAGCGGCCAAACGCCGTTCGGGTGAGATCGTCTGCGATGAAACGCTGTTTGAACGGCTGCGGCGGTTGCGCAAACAACTTGCCGACCAAAGGTCCGTGCCGCCTTACATTGTTTTTTCCGACGTCGCGCTGCGCCAAATGGCGCGCTACTATCCGGTAAAACCAAACGAGTTTACGCGGATCAGCGGCGTCGGCGAACGTAAGTTGGCAGACTTCGGCGCGGATTTCATGGCGGAGATTGAAGGTTACTTGAGTGATAACCCGCGCCGGAGTTTTGCGGATAATTGAGTCGCGCTTCTCCGATTTCAAAGCCAGGTGTATCCTTGACGTCGATATGGCAGTTGATGCAGAAAAGTTTGAAGAGCTACTCAGGCAGCTCCCTGAGGAATTGCAAAACGAAGTGTTGCAATTCGCTAAGGCTTTGCTACATCAGAACAGCCAACCCTCTTCGGGAAACGGCGCTCCGCCAGTGTCATCGTTCTTTGGCCTCTGGGAAAGTGGTGATTCTCGCTCGGCTGACAACGATCGCATTGATAGCGACCTTGCTACTGAATACGCTGGCTCGAACGAGGATGACGGGTAATGCTGTTGGACACTTCGGGCTTGATGTGTCTTTTTGATAAGAGCGATATTCGACATATTGCAGCCAAAAGTCATTTCGAATCGGCCAATCGACGTCTCACTCACAACTATATCTTTGCCGAGTTTGTCGCTCTCGTTATAGCGCGGCGTGCCCCCCTGGCGAGTGCTTTGCTATTCATAGAGGCGATTCATCGCGCCAACGAGGTCGAGGTGAGATGGATTGACGCAGTTCGGCACCAGCAGGCTATGAAGTTATTGAGTAAACGCCAGGATAAGAGATGGACGTTGTGCGACGGGGTGAGTTTCTTATTAATGACTGATCGTAAGATCTCAGATGCGTTAACCACTGACCATAATTTCGAACAGGCAGGCTTTACGCGCTTGCTGAGCTCGTAACCTTCAACCGGCAAAATTCATGCAGGAAATCTTCGGCACCGACGGCTTAATTGCCCAGGCGCACCCCGAATACGAACATCGTCCCGGCCAGATTGAAATGGCCGAGGCCGTGTTGCGCGCGTTCGAGCGGAAGCACCACCTCATCGTCGAAGCCGGCACCGGCACCGGCAAGACCCTCGCATACCTGGTGCCCGCAGTGGCATCGGCCCTCGCCGGCAACGGGCGCGTGATCATTTCTACCGGGACCAAGAACCTCCAGGAACAATTGATGGAAAAGGACATTCCCTTTCTTCAAAGCGTGCTGCCGAATCCTTTCACGGCCGCGTGCATGAAGGGGCGTAACAACTATGCTTGTCTCGACCGCATGGCGCGCGCCGAAGGTAGTCCAATTCTTGACGGTCTCGAGGAAATTGATCACTTCGAAGAAGTTTCGCGCTGGCTGCAACACACGGAAACGGGCGACCGCGCGGAGCTTTCAACCCTTCCGGAGAACCTGCGTTTCTGGCGGCACATCGACGCGCGTGCGGAAACCTGCACCGGACAGAAGTGCCCCGACTTCGAACCGTGCTTCATCACGCGCATGCGCCGTCGCGCGGTCGATGCCGACATCGTCGTAGTCAACCACCATTTGTTTTTTGCCGACCTCGCGCTGCGCAACGGAATGTACGGGCAAGTTCTGCCGGACTACACGGCAGTGATACTCGACGAAGCGCACATGATCGAAGACGTGGCGTCCGAATATTTCGGCAC
Source organism: Blastocatellia bacterium (assembly GCA_034665305.1). GTDB lineage: Bacteria > Acidobacteriota > Blastocatellia > Pyrinomonadales > Pyrinomonadaceae > DASXRU01. Next base: position 127,150 of record JAXDFZ010000025.1, read on the forward strand.
GCAGGTTTCGAACTACCAGATCGACGATCTGTTGCGCGATGTCGCGTATTTACAAATCGAGAAAACCGAAACCGCCGTCGAGCTGAGGAAGATCAGCACGCGCGTGACACGCTTCGCCGATGCATTCTGGATGGGATTTCATGATGGACGCGGTAGTGACGGACGGTTCGCGCTGGTGCCCGGTACGTTTGCAGTGCGGAATACGGAGGGTGGCCTCAGCGTCACGCGCCTGGGAGACGCTTATACAGCGCTGGATGGATCCCTGGAGCGTTTGGAAACTACGCTTGATGCACTTAGCGAGCAACCGCCGGAAGTGGAAAGCCTGGTGCGCCGAATTCGCCAGATGCGTTTCGATCTGACTTTTGTCATAACCGGCGAGAACAAGAAATTTGTTTACTGGCTGGAACGTCGCGGCCGCGGAGTATTCCTGCGGGCGTCGCCTATCGATGTGGCGGGCCTGCTGCAGGACAAACTGTTCGAGACAGTGCCGACGGTGGTGCTCACTTCGGCGACGCTCTCCAGCGGCGGCAACTTTAAATTCATTCGCGGCCGGCTGGGGTTGGAGGACGCAACTGACCTGATCGCAGAATCGATCTTTGATTTTGAGAACCAGGCAATACTTTACCTGCCATCAAAGATGCCCGACCCGCGTTCGAGCGAGTGGGCCGATGCGGCAGCCGCAGAAGTTGTGAAGATCGTTAACGCTACCGCGGGACGTGCGTTTGTGCTGGCCACGAGTTTCGCGGGAATGAACTCGCTTTATGAACGCGCCATGCCGGAGTTGGATTATCCCTGCCTGCTGCAAGGCAGTGCGTCGAAAGGCGCTTTGTTGAACCGGTTTCGCGAAACACCGAATGCTGTGTTGTTTGCCACTTCCAGTTTCTGGCAAGGCGTGGACGTGCGCGGCGAACAATTGTCGTGCGTGATCATCGACAAGCTACCTTTTGCCGTCCCGACCGATCCGGTCGTCGCTGCGCGGCAGCGTCACATAGAGGACAACGGCGGCTCCAGTTTTTACGAATACAGCGTGCCGCAGGCAATCATTTCGTTGAAGCAGGGGCTCGGCCGCTTGATTCGCAGCACCACTGATACGGGTGTGTTGGCCGTGTTAGATCCACGCCTGCGAACGAAGATGTACGGTCAAACGTTTTTGCAAAGCCTGCCGCCGTGTCGCGTGACCAGCGACATCGCGGAGCTGGCGCAGGTGTTTGAGTTGGCGGTAAATGGTAAATAGTAAACGGTGAATAGCAGAGCCGCCGCGCTGCTGGTGCTCCCGTTTGCTATTTACCATTCCCACGCAAAAGGGTGAATGACGACAGTTCGTCTATTTACCATTTACCATTTACTATTTACCATTCACTAACCATGGGCACCTTCGAAGTTATGATTGAGCGGAACTTTTCCAGCGCGCATCAACTGCGCGGCTATAAGGGAAAGTGCGAAAACCTGCACGGGCATAATTACAAGATTGAGATTTACGCGCGCGGCCACGAGTTGGACAACGTCGGCTTGCTGGTGGATTTCGTGGAATTGAAAGCTGCGGCAGATGAAGTAGTGCAGTATCTGGACCACCGCAACATCAACGAACTTCCGCCGTTTGTAGAGCTACAGCCATCCGCCGAAAACCTCGCCAAGTACGTGCTCGAAAAAATATCATCCCGCATCGACGACGATCGTGTAAGGATTTACAAAGTTCGCTGCTTCGAAACTCCTACCAGCGTTGCCACCTACCAGGTCGACTAGCCGACTGTCTCAACATGTGTCTACGGATGGATACTTGATTGTAGCTTTCCGTTCGCACCTACCTGTTTCCTCCTCCTGATGTCGCCGATTTCTGAACCATCGGGAAAGGCATACTTGTTGCTAGTTAAGAAGCAAACGCCAACGCTTGACGTTCATGCGAACGAACCTGGGTAGGCTTATGAGTTGAGGGTCTCGACCCCCTCGAATTCCTTACGAGAGTGGCCTGGAGTCCTCACAACTCTGTCTAACAATCGAATAATCGATTTCCGCTCGCTCTGGAAAGGAGAGGCAGCATGATCAGAGGTTTCGTCCTGTCAGTCTGCGTGATAGCAACTTTGGGTCTCGCCGGTTGCTGCAACCCTGAGCCGCTGAAGTCTCAATCGGTGGCATTACGTCCCCAGGAGACCAACATGTGGTGCTGGGCCGCCAGCGGTGAGATGTGCATGGAGTTCCTCGGCACCAATGTGCAGCAGTGTGACGAGGCTAACAAGCAATTTAACAGAAATGACTGTTGCAACAACCCGGTGCCGGGTGCGTGTATAAATGGGGGCTGGCCGGAGTTCAACAAGTACAACTTCACTGCTTCGCGAACGTCCAATACGGCGCTCACCTGGACCCAACTGACCGAGCAGATCTACTGCAAAAACAAACCCATCGCCTTTTCCTGGCACTGGACCGGCGATGGCGGTCACATGATGGTAGCCAGAGGGTACGCCACGATTGATGGCACGAACTACGTTTATATCAATGATCCGTGGGCCCCTAACGTTGGAGATCAACGAATCATTACCTATGCGTCGTATGTGAGTGGTTCCGATCATACTCACTGGGACGACTTCTACGACATCACCAAGAACTGAACCATGCGCCCGGTAGGGTAGTGGTCCGGGTTATACCCACTGGGGATGAACTCTTATGACCTCACCAGGAACTGAAAGGAGATTCTAATGCACCGACTGTTTGCAGGATCGCTCATGCTGTCTGTAAGCTTGCTGTTAGTCCTCTCGCAGGCATGCAATCGCGGTCAAGGATCAAGTTCAACTAGCCAAGGGCAGGAAGAGCCAACGTTCAACGACGCCCAATCAGCCGCCAACCAGTCGCTTGCGACCTTCCGCAAACTGGTCAATGCGCAGAACTTCAAGGAGCTGGGCTTCGAGTCTGCAGACGAAGTTGCCAACGCCGCCCTGGGCACGCCCCTCCGCACCTCGATCGTGAAGCTGGAACAGCTGAAGGCCTACAAGTCCGGAGACGATGTCAACCGGCTGATCTCGGAGCTGCCTCAGGTTTACTATCCCGTTACGGTGCAGAACCAGGTGCGCTCCACGGTGACCGTGGAACAAGCAAACGGAAAGTGGCGCGCCACTGGTTTCGGACCAGGGAACCTGGCGAAGCAAATCGATCGGGTGAGTAAAGCGGGGGCCGCTTCGGGCCCGCAAATTCTCGTCCACGTGGCCGCCTTTAATCTTTACTTCGTGGGCACTCGAGTTGAAAACCGGCTGATGCTCACGCCGGTCGGCGACTACGCGTCCTACAACTTGAAGGCCGGCGCATCCTTGCCGGCTGAAGCGGTCTTCACGGCACTCGTTCCCTTTGCCCAGCAGTACAACGGGTTGCCGCTGTAATTAGCGGAGCTCCCAGAAACCCCACGCTCACCTAACAAGCGTTGATCTTTACGCCTCGCGCCGATCGGATTGTTCCGATCGGCGCGACTTCACCCCAAAATAGAGAGATCCAATGGTTACAACGGACAAGCTCGAGTTGAGTGCCTGATCGATTCGTCCAGCTTTGGATTCCTACCGATCAACGGCACGGTGGTTCAGCCTCATCCGTGCGTGCTTGGGGCGGGCGGCCACAGCTTTAGAATTCGGCAGGTGTCAGGGTCCTTCTTCTTTATCGCCCTGACGGTTTGGAAAGTTTAGTTGAGATCCCGGCATGCGCCGGCGGTGGAAGAACGACGGTGCGGCGGCTAAGCCAACGGCCCATCAACGCATTATTTCGCCGATGAGCGCCGTCAGTGCGTTGTCCTGCAGAATTGGATTGTTTTGCAGGTTGCCATGCAGATCGCAGCCGAAAACCGCGTAGGCGATCGGCAATCCACTATTGAAGAGCGATCCGGCGCGCCGTCCATCCAACAAGTCTTCGGCCAGCAAAGAGCGGCGCGTGACCCGGCCGTCCCCTGGTACGAACATGGCAGCGATGGCTTCATCCCTGGAGATACGCCGCCCTTCCCGTGAGCGAAAACTCTGCGGCGAGGTTAATGTTAGCCAGCGATCTTTCTTGGGGTCCCTCAGTAGCACCGGCGCATCAAGCGTCTCTTCGCAATCTCCGCCAAAGGAAAGCAAGGCGACGGGAGGCGTTTGCGGCGACGGCGCGTCCAAAGCCTCGTGGAATTGTTTTGCCCGGCGGAGCACCGCAGCGAGATAACCGCTTTTGACGGCGTCTACCTCGGAACTGCCAGGTTCTGGCGGCAGATTGTCCGGCACCCAGCCGTACAGTTTCCAAGTCGCTTCGTCATACAGATCCACATCGATCGGTTTCAGGTTCTCATCCAGGAAACGTGTCGCCCGCCGGTGCGGCAACAGTTGAAAAACTGATGGCGAGCTGAACGCGACGCCCTTGGAGAAAGTATTGAAGAGACGAATTTGCGGGCGCAGTCCTTCCGTCAGCGAGTAACCGCGCAGCAGCGTGGCGAATGCATCGGCTGAGCCTTCGTTCGGAGTGCCGAACATAACAATGCGATTGATGTGCGCAGCGCCGGCCCAACTGGGCGACGCCGCGCCGGGATCGGAAGACAACTCGGCGGCGCCATACATCGCGGCGTAACGCGCAATCAAACCACCCATGGAGTGCGCCACGATATTAAACTTCAGATCCGGGCGATTCAACTTTCGCTTCAACGCTTCGAGGCGGTGGATTAATTCGCCTGCTGATTCGACGTTGTCACGGCGCCAGTCATACGCGAAGACGTAGAACGTGTCGTGATCGCCACCCGCGGCAGGATTGTCCCAGTCGCCTTCCGAATACCCACCATAGCGCTGCAACGCCTCCAACAACCCGCGATAGACGTAGACCTCGGGGACCAGTTTTGCCAACTTCACACTGGAGATAATTCTTTTGGCATAAAGACTGTCGCGATTAGAAGCGAGCTCCGGTGAAAGCGGCAGCGTCAGCGTCGCAGCGAGTGAACGCACCGCTGAAGGCCACGCCACGGCTCCGGTTTTCTGATCCACAAGTTCGCTGCCCAGAATACCCGGGATCACAACGATCGGCGTCTTGCCCGTACGCGCCCGCGCCTGCGCGAAGATTCTATCGAGGGCCGGCGTGCGCTTTGGTCCCAGACAACCGGATTGGCTGGTGACGACTGAGACAATGAGCAGCGCGAGCACCCGGCGACGGGTTCGCCATCCATCAGAATGTCGTTTATCAGAAAGTTTCAGTGACAAGTTGAGGCTTTCGCGTTCGACTAATGTCGCTAATCTGCAGGTTGCCAGCGACGGTTTATCAAACTGGCCACGAACCCGGCGCCGAATCCGTTATCGATATTTACTACCGTGACGTTCGACGAACAGGAGTTGAGCATGCCGAGCAGCGCCGCGACTCCGCCAAAGGATGCGCCATAACCAATGCTGGTCGGGATGGCTACCACAGGTACGCTTACCAATCCACCTACGACTGAGGGCAACGCGCCCTCCATGCCGGCGGCAACAATCACAACTCGCGACCGTTGCAATAGCGATCGTTCCGCCAGCACGCGATGAATTCCAGCCACGCCCACATCCCAAACCCGGACCACGCGATTGCCCATTGTTTCCGCTGTCAAAGCGGCTTCTTCGGCAATTGGAATATCGCTGGTGCCGGCAGTGACGACTGCTATCTCACCAACGCCGAGTTCCGTACGATCTCTTTGAACGCGAATAACTCGAGCGGAGGCATGCCATTCAGCTTCAATGACGACGTTCCGCACTTCGCCAAACGTTTCCTCGTCGGTATGGGTGACCAGCACGTTCGGGGCGCGTTGCACCAACCGCTCAACAATGCCGACGACCTGTGCCCGCGTCTTCCCGGCGCCAAAGACCACCTCGGGAAATCCCTGCCGCGTCGCCCGCGCATGGTCCACGCGCGCATAGCCAATGTCTTCGTAGTGAAGATCTCTGATCCGGCGCGCGGCCTCGTTCGTATCTATTTCATTCCCACGGTACTCGCGCAGGAGTTTTTCTATTTCTTCCACGTATTATCTCGTGATGACGCTTGGGTGACTGAAATCGTAAAGCCTGATTCTAGCATTGAATTCCGACTTGATAGATAATCACTGCCCCTTCGAAAGCCCCATCCAATTATTGGCTTAGTAATCGTGATATGATTCGCGGCATCTCCCTGACCTGAGTTGCATCACAGACCTGGATCGCAGGTAAGACGAGCAACATACTGAGCGAATCAACCTCGGAGGGGAACCTCATGTTCAAACGGAATACTAGCCCGCGGTCCAGGGTCTCAGCATCCCGCTTAACGACGTTTTCTCTAGCCCTGGTGATCATCGGTGCGCAGGGCCCAGCGCAAGCGCACCATGCCCAACCGAAGTCACCAGCCATACTCAACGCATTGAGTTTCGAACTCGCTCCTCAAAAGGGGCCCGAGGTTGTAGCCGGAGCGCCGCTTAAAGGGGTGGATGTCAAACTCGGAAAGAATCCGGGTGGAAAGGCCGCTGCTCGCTCAACCACTGACGGCAAGGGTAAGTTCAACCTGGGAGTTGTGCCCGCCGGCTCGTACATTCTGACACTGGAGTTTCCAGCGGGACCAGGACCCGAACAAGCTGCGAATGCCAACGGCTCGAAAGAAAAAGCTCCTAACGCGGTGAACATGAAATTAGCAAGGATTACAATCGACGGGTCGGTTGGCGGCGTAATAGTGAGGGGCTGGGACCCCACGATCAAGAAACCCATTGGACTGCCCGCACACTCGGCGGGAAAAGCGACGACCCAGAACGAAATCATTGTTCAGTCCGACGGCAAGACTCCGCTAACCGGCACTTGCGAAATCATCAAACCAAAATCGAATATCAGGCAATAACTAGCTCGGGTCGGCAAGACCAGGCGCTCGATAACTTTTCTTTTATTGGCGGCTATTTAACGCTTCGCGGGCCACTTCCCGGTCATCAAAATGAAAAACTTCGCGGCCGATGATCTGGTAATCCTCATGCCCCTTGCCGGCGATTAGAACCAGATCGTTGTCGCGCGCCGTCGCGATTGCCTGATGAATCGCCTCGCGTCGATCGGCAATCTTCTCGTAGGGTTTTCCTGTCTTTTGAATTCCCTGCTCGGCCTCTGACAAAATCTTTTCGGGATCCTCCGTGCGGGGATTGTCCGAAGTCAGGATCACGACGTCACTCAAACTGCCGGCCGCCTCGCCCATGGGCGCGCGTTTGGATCCATCGCGATCTCCGCCGCAACCAAAGACGGTGATGATTCTGCCCTGCGTCACGTCGCGCGCCGTGCGCAACACATTCAGCAACGCGTCGTCGCTATGCGCATAGTCAACTACTACGGCGAATTTGCCTTCGTGCGGAACGCGTTCAAACCGGCCCGGCGCTCCCGTGCAACTTTCCAGCGCGCGAGTGATTACGTCCAGATCGTAACCGAGCGCCAACCCACTGGCCACTGCCGCCAGCGTGTTGTAAATGTGCGGCGGGCCCACGAGTGGCGAATGGAAATCGCGTTCGCCGGCCGGACTGACCAGGCGAAACCGCATGCCTTCGAGGGAGAACTCCGGTTCGCGTGCCGTCACATCGGCTTCCGACTTCACCGCGTAAGTGACAACGCGCAGCCCGTCGCGCCGCAACGTTTCAGCGAGCTCCACACCGTACGGATCGTCGATATTGATCACTGACGTACGCGGCCGCGATCCGAGTCGACCGTCAAACAGACGCTGTTTGGCTATCCAGTAATTCTCCATCGTCTTGTGATAGTCCAAATGATCGCGCGTGAGATTTGAAAAAACCGCTACCGCGTAGTCCAACGCATCACACCGATGAAAATCCATTGCCTGGGAAGAAGCTTCCATCACCGCCGTGCGGCATCCGGCGTCGACAGCCTGCCGCAGCAAGCGCTGCATGTCGGTCGCTTCCGGCGTGGTGCGCCCGGCTTTGCGTCGTTCAGCTCCGAGGCGGTATTCGACCGTTCCGGTCATCGCTACCGGCTCGCCGGCGGCTTCCGGAATGGACGCTATCAAATATGCCGTCGTAGTTTTGCCGTTCGTGCCCGTGATGCCGACCAACTGCAATTCACGCGAAGGATGATGGTGAACTTCGGCAGCCGCCAACGCCATGCCGCGGCGGATGTCTTCAACCTGAAGCCATGAACCATGAAAGTCGGCCGGCCGTTCGAGTTCAGAGATGACCCCGCTAGCGCCCCGAGCCATCACGTCAGGAATGAATTTGTGAGCATCCACTAATTCGCCGCGCACCGCCGCGAACAGTGTGCCCGCCCCAATTTGCCGTGAGTCGTGCGTGACGTCGGTGATTACTGCGCCCTCAGCACCGTTGAGCTTACCGTCAACCGCCGTTGCGATCTGGCCCAGCGTTACCGGTTCAAATGTTTTTGAGTGCTCGGGCATTGTCATGTTGTGATTCTAGCATTGAGCGGAAAAAGTTTGCTGGTATACAGTAATGGCGAGTGCGGAAGGTAAAAGGCATCCGCAGATTACACGGATTACGCAGACAGGAAATAAACCATCTGCGGAATCTGCGGAATCTGTGGATTTACTCTTCTACTCGTTTAGGTGCTATCGCAGGCGGTTCTGACCGCTCACACTTTGATATAAATCTTCTTCCGGTACAGCAGCCACATCAGAAAAAGCCAGACGAGGATGAAGGCTATGGCGAACAACAGTGAGGCGTTGATAGGAGACGCCCACGAAGCGAAGAGCGTGTCGTGCAGAACTGTCTTCAATGACGGCCGGGAGCCGTCGCTGCGCGTGACCTTAATTAATGTCAGCAGCCGCGCCATGATTCCCGAACCGACAAAGAGCGCAATGGCGTTCACGCCAAAAATCACGAACGGTTTCGTCCACGCGCGATAACCCTTAATGTCGATTAGCCAGTAACAAAGCGCGAGAAACTGCAGCGCAATGCCGCCGGTGAAAAGCACGTAGGAACTGGTCCACAGCGCTTTGTTAATCGGGAACCACGCATTCCAGGCCCAACCGGCCACGATGCAAGCCGCGCCCGCTACAAACATCGCCACAACCTTTTGCAGCGGAGTTCGGTTAGCGCAACGCAGACGCTGCCCCGTCAACACACCGATCAGCGTCGTCGCCACCGCTCCCATCGTGCTGAGCAGTCCTTCCGGATCGTAAACCTTCGCCTGCGCCCAAACATGAACGCCGAAGATCCAGCGATCGATGAAGGCGGCGAGGTTTCCTTCCTTACTTAAATCACCTGATCCGAAACCGGGCACTGGCACACGCGTCATCAACAACCAGTACACAATCAGTAGCACAGCAAAGATGATGGCCTGGGCGCGCGCGCGCGTGGTCAAAAAAATAATTGCCGCAATCAAATAGCAGACGGCGATCCGTTGCAGCACGCCCGGGATTCGCATCGTCGACACATGGTAGTAAGGAAATCCGCTGAGTAAGAGCCCGAGGCCAAAGATGATCAGCGTGCGCCGGATGACTTTGATGAACAAGTTACGACGCGATCCGCTCGTTTCCATCCGCCGTCCGAATGCGAGAGGAATGGCAACGCCGACTATGAAAAGGAAAAACGGAAAGATCAGATCCGTCGGCGTCCAGCCACTCCACTCGGCGTGATCGAGCGGCCAATAGATATGGCTCCATGATCCCGGATTGTTCACCAGGACCATCCCGGCCACGGTGATGCCCCGAAACACGTCCAAAGATATTAGTCGAGTGTTCGAGTTTGCTGGCTCACTCATGGATTCACGGCCGCAGTCGTTAGAACAGCGTCAGTCGCGGCTTGCTGGTTCGCGCTTTAATCGAAATCGAGGGCACTGTCTTCCCGGTTTGGGTTTTTTCGATAAGCAGCAAGGAGATCGCCAGGGTTACTGACGAATAGTTCAGCAAAGCCACACGAGCCGCAAATCCATGCGTGTAAGCTCCCCCGTTGCTTGCCTTTGAAAAACAATGCGTCAGGGTTCTCGGGAACCTCAACTTGTAATGATTGCGGGGCCAGAGCATTGAGGTAATCTAAAACGCGTACCCCTGGAATAATGTCGGTTGCATTGCATTTCGGGCAGACTTGGTCTCGTTTCACTTCCAACTCCTTCTGTCATTCGCATCAAGTGATGAACTGAACTCACTTCGGGCTATTCACTACAATCGGCGCCGGTCGGGGTCCGAGCCCAAACTCTTCCGGGTTCGGCAGCGTCGAAGTGGTTTGATAATTCCGCAAAGCTTCATCCATCGCGCGGCCCTTTGTTAACCACAATTGGATCATGAGATCGTAGCGCGCCAGTATGCTATCCAGCCAATATGGACGGTTCTCCGCCAACCATTGTTGTCGATAGCCCTCCCTTAATATGGAGAGTTCTTCCGCCAGCTCCCGCATGTTGTTATAGATGGCGCCACCGTAATACCGCAGCTTCCTTACTTTCGCTCGATCGCCGAGGTTCAGATACGCATTCCAGTATTCATCGCTGAACCTTTGCACGGTCTCCATGCGGTGGCCCATGTGATCAAACCGCTCGGCCGCCAATCGCATCGCGGCGATAGCGGATCGATTCCGCCGCGCGCGGTCTTCATTGCGCGAGAGTGATTCAGCAGTGTCTTCGACCAGCAAGCGCATCTGTTTCGTTTTTTCGTTCAGGCTCCGCACCTGGACCTGAAACTGGCTGGTGAAGGGATCGCGCCAAAACAGTTCATCAGTCGTGCCAGCGCTTAGCAACGCTGCCACGCTGCCTAGAGCGCGGGTTGCTTTCACAAACTGATCGCCGTCATTGCCAAAGAAAGCCCAATCGAAGTTGCGATCGAACTGTTCATTATCAAGCGGGGCCGTTTGCCAGGACGCGGCCGCTCCCAAAACGATCGGGTACCAGGCAGTTTCGAAAAGCGCCTCGCCGTCGTCGTCCCAGGTCGTGTTCATCATCCCCAGCGCGCCCGCCTTCTGGCCATCGCGCACAAAGTTGGTGATGTTCTTCGTCGCGTTTTCCAGGTTCGGAAAGATCTGATTCCAGTTGCTGGCGCCCGGGCACACAAACTGATCGAGTCCAGCGTCCTTGAAAGGTTTGATGACCGGGCCGAAATCATCGCGCGCGCCGTACTGCCAATTCATGGCAATCATATCCTTGGGAACGTTACCGATCAGATCCGGATGATGCAGCGCGATGTCACCCCAAAACATCAGGCGCCGCTTGTAAGGCTGCAGCACTTCGCGCACGCGATCGAGATGTTCGAAGTAGATTGCGCCAACGCCACGCGCGCGCGCTGCTTCACGGCTCTGACCGTCGCCGAGTTCGAAAGTTTCATCCGCGCCAATATGGAAGAACTGGCCGGGAAATAACTCGTTCAGTTCGCGATACCAGTCAGCAATTAACTTGTAAGATCCCGGCTGCTGCGGTGACAGCACGTCGCCGTGAGGTATCTCCGCCAGTTCCGCGTATTTTTCAAGCCGCAATGCTTTGTGCAAGTGGCCGAAGGTCTGCTGCTCCGGGACCAGTTCGACGTGGTAACGGCGGGCGTAAGCAACCAGTTCCCGAATTTCTGCCGGCGTCAGCGAGCCACCCGCGGGGCCGATTAGCGGATGAGACTCACTGGCGAACGTGTGCTCCATATAGAAGGAGTGCATGTTCAATTTGAAATAGGCTTCGGTGCGAATCTGGCGCTTGATGTAATCGACGGTGGGCACCGGGCCGCGGCTGATGTCGTCGGAGACTGCGCGCCAACGCATAGTGGGCCAATCAATAATACGAACCGTGGGAATGATGGGCGTCTCGTGGTCGAAGCGCACTAATTGTTTCAGCGTCTGCAAGCCGTAGAAAGTACCAGCGGCGGTCTTACCCGCAACTACTATCCCCTCAAAGCCAGCCACCAGGATGTATCCCTCATCACTTAGCGTGCTGGGAACGTCCATGTGGGCTCGGTTGAGGGCGTCGCGAACTCGCGGGTGATTAATCAGACCGATCAGGATGGCCTTACGCCCGCCTCCCTCCCGGACTGGGACCGCGATTCCTGTCATTTCCTTGAAATCCGCAGCGAAGTCTTGCGCCGCAAATCGATCCTCCTCCGACCGCGGGTCGGCCAACACAATGCGAGGGCTGGTGCCGGGATAAAATCCCCCGGTGCTCGGCAACACTTGTTGTGGTTGCGGGATAACCCTGGGCGTCCACACGACTGTCCTGGTTTGAGCTTGGGTAACACTTTGCGCGCCGGCGAGCAGGCAAGCAGCGAAAGACAGTACCAGAAAGAAAATGCGGCTTCGTGTTAGAGTGTGCGACATTGACTGCCAGATGACTGCAACTGAGGGCGTTTAAGAACGTGCGAGTATTTACCTGAAAACTTGAGCGAATACAATGCGCGCCTGGGTTTGCCAGTATCTCTCATAACAAAATGTCTCTGATGCTTCAGGAAATCGCGCAACAGCCGTCGGCTTTGGCGGCCACCATCGCCGCCGAGCAGTCGAAGATCGTGCGACTTGGAACTTTTCTCAAACAGCGTGATATCGACTTGATCGTGCTGGTCGCGCGCGGCAGTTCCGACAACGCAGCGCTCTTCGGACGTTACCTGCTGGAGATTACTACCGGGATTCCCGTTTCACTGTCGGCGCCGTCCGTGCACACGCTGTACGGCGCGAAACTGAAATTGGGCCACGCGCTGGTTGTTGGAGTTTCGCAATCGGGTGAAGGCGAGGACATAAACCGCGTTCTTGAGAATGCCCGGGCCGGTGGCGCGTACACTGTCGGCATCACCAACGAAGCAGATTCAGCGATGGTGGATCTGGTTGACGAAACGCTGCTGATGCATGGCGGCCGCGAGCGCGCGGTGGCGGCTACGAAAACCTATACGGGCCAGATGATGCTTTTCTACATGCTGGCCACGGCCCTCGCCGAGAAAGCACCCTCGTTTGACTACAACGCCATTCCCGATCTGGCCGCGCGAGCTTTGGAACAGGAAACTGCAATCCGCGAACTGGTCCAGCGTTTCGTGTTCATGGAAAACTGCGTAGTGGTTGGTCGCGGTCTGGCCTATGCGAACGCGTATGAGCTCGCGTTGAAACTGATGGAGACGTGCTATGTGGTGGCGGAGCGTTTTTCTTCAGCGGATTTCTTGCACGGACCAGTGGCCATGGTTGAACGGCACTTTCCCGTAATTCTTTTCGCGCCTCCGGGCGTGATGCTGGACGGGACACGAGAACTAATCAAACGGCTGCGAGAGTTGCGCGCCGACACGGTGGCCATCACCGGAGATCTGGAAACCGCCGCACTCTGTTCGCGAGCCATAATCATGCCCCGCGAGATCGACGAATTTCTCGCGCCGATTCCCTATATCATTCCCGCGCAACTCTTCGCCGCGTTGCTGGCAGAAGCGAAAGGCCTGGACGCCGACGCGCCGCGATCGCTTTCGAAAGTCACACGGACGTTATAAGGAAGGTTTCAGGTCTCAAGTTTCAAGTTCAATGGGCTGATACTTGGTTGAGACTTGAGACTTGAGACCTGGGACCGGGGACCCAAGCCCTTGAGACCTGAGACCGGCTTTGTGACTTCGCGCTGACGTGCATGTTATTCTCGACACGATAAAGAATTGCCTCGCAGCGCGAAAGTGGCGGAATTGGCAGACGCGCCAGACTTAGGATCTGGTACCGAAAGGTGTGGGGGTTCGAGTCCCCCCTTTCGCACCAAAAGTAAGTAGGACAGGCATTCCTGCCTGTCCAGTTTTTTGAAGTGAGCTTGTAGACAACAGAGGGACAGACAAGAATGTCTGTCCTACTTTCCTCCAGTTTTTTGAAGTGAGCTTGTTTAGATTAACAGAGGGACAGGCAAGAATGTCTGTCCTACTTAGAGGGCATTAATGAAAAGCGAAGTCATCAACGTTTCTGAAACACGCAAAGAAATCAAGATCGAAATCGAGCCGGAAGTAGTAAAGGCGGCCTATGATCGCATCAGCGACACTGTCTCGAAGAACGCGAATGTTCCCGGCTTTCGCCGCGGCCACGTGCCCCGCTCCGTGATTCGAAAACGATTTAAGGAAGCGATCGAAGGCGAAGTGATGCAGGAACTGTTACCTCCCGCAATCAACGACGCTATCAATGAACATGGGCTGGCAGTTATCGGACAACCCGATCTGCAACCTGATAAGACTGAAGGCCTCGCAAATCTGGGAGACGAAGCCTTACGCGTTAACGTGGGTGTGGAGGTCTTTCCGGAAATCAAACTGGGAGAGTTCAAAGGACTGACCGCCGAACGGCGGGTTCGGCCGGTGACTGATGAACAGGTGGAGAATGTTCTTACTGGCCTGCGCGAATCAGCCGCGTCGCTGCAACCAGTGGAAGATCGCGGCTCCCAATTAGGCGATACCGTCACCGTAAACATCAACGGCAAGTTTCTGGACACACCCGATGCCGAAGACATCAACGTCGATGACGTCGACATACAACTCGGCGGCGAAGGCGTACAGCAGGAGTTCACCGACAATCTGCTGGATGTGAGGCCCGACGATGAAAAGTCTTTCCAGGTGAACTATCCGGAGGATTTTAGTTCCAAAGGTCTCGCGGGAAAACGGCTCGATTACACCGCGAAAGTCACCGCCGTCCGGTTGAAGGAACTGCCGGCGCTCGACGACGAGTGGGCGCAGAGTCTGGGCGACGATCTGGATTCGATGGAGACTCTGCGGAAGAAGATTCGCGAGGATCTGGAAGAGCGCTCGAGCGGCGAAGCGCAAAGCAACCTGCGCAATGCGCTGTTGCAACAACTGGTGGACGCGCATCCCTTCGAAGTTCCGCAGACATTACTCGAACATCAGACCAATCAGAACCTGCAGTCCGTGGTGCGCAACATGATCGATCGCGGAATGGATCCGCGCAGTGAAGAATTCGACTGGCAAAAAGCACGCGACTCACTGAAGGGCCAGGCTGAACGTGATTTGCGCGGTTCGCTATTGCTTGATCGGATCGCCGACGAAGAGAAAATCGAAGTCAGCGATGAAGAAGTTAACACCGAGATAAAGGCTTACGCAGAGGCCACGCGACAGAGCGAAGCGCAAGTGCGTAGTGCCTTGACAAAGCAGGGAGGCGAACGTAGCATCGCCGACAGATTGCGGAATCGCAAAGCGCTTGAATTGTTGGTTGAAAATGCGAGCGTCACCGACGCCTCGTGGATCGCTGAACCTGAAACAGACGCGCCGGGTGACGTGGAAACAACATAAGATTTTCCATTTGTCATTTTCCATTTTTCATTCGTCATTGTTGGGATCGAAGTCGCATCCACCAACGAAAAGTTGCATTGACAAATGAGAAATGGAAAATGACAAATGGAAAATGGTTTTGATTTTTACGACTTGTAACCTAGAAGGACTAATACATGGCATTGGTTCCCATGGTGGTGGAGCAGACGTCGCGCGGCGAGCGTGCGTTTGATATCTACTCCCGGCTGCTGAAAGACAACATCATATTTTTGGGTACGCCCATCGACGATCAAATCGCAAACCTGATCGTCGCGCAGTTGTTGTTCCTGGAAGCTGAAGATCCCGAAAAAGACATTAATATCTACATTAATTCTCCCGGTGGATCGATAACCGCCGGCATGGCCGTCTACGACACGATGCAATTCATCCGCCCCGATGTTACGACCATCTGCGTGGGCCAGTGCGCTTCGATGGGGGCGTTACTGTTAGCGGCCGGCACGAAGGGCAAGCGATTTGCACTGCCGAATTCCCGAATCCTGATTCACCAGCCTTCCGGTGGCACGCAGGGACAGGCTACCGATATCCGCATTCAGGCTGAAGAGATTATTCGTATGCGCGAGCTAACTTCACAAATCATAGCCACACATACCGGACAGCCTTTCGATCAGGTCGAGCGCGACGTTGAACGCGACCGCATCATGTCTGCTGCTCAGGCCAAAGAATATGGTTTAATAGATGAAGTGATCGCGCACCGCGAGTAGCGGCGCTTGGCAGCAGGAACAACCGCAAATCTCTAAAGGGACGCCTATGGTACGACGAACCGATGACACTTTGCGCTGCTCGTTCTGTGGTAAATCGCAGAACGAAGTGAAGAAGCTTATTGCCGGCCCGACCGTCTACATCTGCAACGAATGCATCGACATCTGCAACGAGATCATCACCGACGATCAACAGGCAGAGCAGGTTGCCTCGCGCCCACCGTTGCCGAAGCCCGGCGAGATCAAAACCTTTCTGGATGAATACGTCATCGGCCAGGACGAGACGAAGAAGCGCCTCGCCGTCGCCGTCTACCAACACTACAAACGAATTGAACTAACGCGCCGCCGGAACGAAGTCGAGATTCAGAAGTCCAACATTCTTCTGATCGGCCCGACCGGCACCGGCAAGACTTTACTGGCGCAGACCCTGGCCCGGTTGTTGAGCGTGCCCTTCACGATTGTCGATGCCACGACGCTGACCGAAGCCGGCTACGTCGGCGAAGACGTTGAAAACATCATCCTGAAACTTTTGCAGGCTGCCAACGGCGATGTTGAGCGCGCGCAACAGGGCATCATCTACATCGACGAAGTCGATAAGATTTGCCGCAAAGACGAGAACCCTTCGATTACGCGCGACGTCTCGGGCGAAGGTGTGCAGCAGGCGCTCTTGAAAATTCTGGAAGGCACGGTCGCGAATGTTCCGCCCCAGGGCGGTCGCAAGCACCCGCATCAGGAGTTTTTCCCAGTCGACACCACCAATATCCTTTTTATCTGCGGCGGCGCCTTCGTCGGTTTGGAGAAAGTGATCGAGCGACGGCTGCGCAACAAATCCCTGGGCTTCCATGCTGAAGTTAAATCGGGCAGTCAGCGACAGGCTGAGGCACTGGCAAACGTGCAGCCGGAAGACCTAATCCGATTTGGCTTGATTCCTGAGTTTGTCGGCCGCTTGCCGGTGTGCGGCGTCCTCGAGGAGTTGGATGAAGCGGCGCTGATTAAGATTCTTACCGAACCAAAGAACGCCCTCGTGAAGCAGTATCAGAAGAAATTTGAATTCGACAACGTGAAGTTGAAATTCACGGAAGATTCGCTGAAATGCGTGGCGCGCCAGGCAGTGGAGCGAAAAGTCGGCGCCCGTGGCTTAATGATGATTCTTGAAGAGTTGCTGCTGGAGGCGATGTACACGCTGCCTTCGCAAAAACGCGTCAAAGAGTTCTGCATCACCAGCGAAATGGTCGAGCGCCGGCGTGCTGTTCCCGGCGAAGGACTGGCCGGCATCGACGGGGCCGCTGCTTAACTACGCGATATTCCTGCCGGGTACCTGACGCCCGGATAAACTTGCAAGGACGTCACGATAACCCGAGAATTCCGCCGTTTCCCTCGCCAAGATAAGACATTGGCAATTCCGGCGAGCAAGCCTTTTCCTGATGCTTTTCAATGCAGACCTTAAGGTTTAATAAAAGTCATCCGGTGGCACGTTCTGCATAAATAGTCTACAATCTCTTTGGGTCATAAAGGGCGAGACGGCGGTTGGCGGCTCGCCCTTATTCGCAAGCTTCGAGTTGTTCCCTATTGAGAGTTTATAGGCATCGTTAACCCAGCTCCCACGAAAGTTTCCAATTAGAATTATGGAAGAATACACCGATCGCACTCCCGCAGATGTGGCTCGCTATCCGATGGTTCCGATCCGCGACGTCGTCATCTTTCCGTTTACCAAAGTTGCTTTCAAAATCGGGCGCCCCGGTTCCGTGCGCGCGTTGGAACAAGCGCTCGCGACTGATCGCACAATTTTTTTGGCAACGCAACACGACGCCACTGTTGATGAGCCGACGCCGGAGCAGATTTACACAATTGGAACGCTGGGACGCATTCTGCAATCGCAGAAACAGGACAACGGCCAAATCAAGGTTGTGGTCGAAGGCCGGGAGCGCGCTACGACCGTTCGCGTTGAAAACAACGGCGGAGCGTTCACCGCTCTGGTGCGTCGCGCTCCCGTAGTCAGCGAAGACGGCCCGCGCGTCGATGCCTTGGTTCAAAAGATCGGCCAATTAGTTGAACAGCACCTGCGCCTCGCGCCGGACGCGCAAACCGACGCGCTGCAGACGGCCCTGCGTAATCAGGATCCGTCGCACCTGGCCGACGCCCTCGCGTCGCAACTGCGCATTTCTGTCGAAGACAAACAGGGTCTGTTGGAAATCTTTTCCACCCAAGCTCGCCTGCAGCGCCTGATTGAATTGCTCGATACCGAACTGGAGAAACGCCAGCTCGACCGCACGATTCAGACGCGCGTAAAGCGGCAGATGGAAAAAGCGCAGAAAGAGTACTACCTGAACGAGCAGATTAAGGCGATTCATAAAGAGCTGGGCCGTAAGGACGAAAAAACGGAGCTCGATGAGCTGAAAAAGAAAATCGAAGAAGCCGGCATGCCTGAAGAGGCCAAGGAAAAGGCCATGCAGGAGTTGCACCGCCTGGAAGCGATGCCGCCGATGTCCGCCGAGGGAACGGTTTCACGCACTTATATTGACTGGCTTTTGAGTGTGCCCTGGAAACAAAAGTCGAAGGAAATTCGCGACCTTGCCAAGGCAGAAGAAGTTCTGAACGAAGATCACTACGGCCTCGAGAAAATCAAGGACCGGATCCTCGAATATCTTGCTGTCCGTCAGTTAGTGAAGAACCCCAAAGGCTCGATCCTTTGTTTTGTCGGACCGCCGGGAGTTGGCAAGACCAGCCTTGGTAAGTCCATCGCCCGCGCCACTGGACGCAAGTTCGTCCGGCTGAGCCTGGGCGGCGTCCGTGACGAAGCGGAAATTCGCGGACACCGCCGCACCTATATTGGAGCGCTGCCGGGCCAGATCATTCAGATGATGAAGAAGGCCGGCACTGTTAATCCGGTGCTGCTGCTCGATGAAGTGGACAAGCTGGGCGCTGATTTTCGCGGCGATCCGAGTGCGGCCCTGCTGGAAGTTCTCGATCCGGAACAGAACCACATGTTCCAGGATCACTATCTGGATGTCGAATACGATCTTTCCAAAGTCTTCTTTATCGCGACCGCAAACGTTTTGCACACTATTCCGCCGGCGCTGCAGGATCGTTTGGAAATACTGAGACTCTCCGGCTATACCGAACGCGAGAAGTTGGAAATCGCGAAACGCCATCTGGTCGTGAAGCAAGCAGAAGCCAACGGCTTAAAGCCCGAACAGTTGGAGTTTGCCGATTCCGGATTGCTGGAGATTATTCGCCACTACACGCGCGAATCGGGTGTCCGCAATCTGGAGCGCGAGATTGGCTCATGCTGCCGCAAAATTGCTCGCAAGTTTGTTTCCGATAGCGTCGCCGAAGGATTCAAGGACATCGTCACGGCGGAACGCGTGCAGGAAATGCTCGGCGCCATCAAGTTCCGGCAGCAAGGCATTGCGGCGAACAGCGAAGTTGGTTTGGCAACCGGACTGGCGTGGACCGAAGTTGGCGGTGAAGTCCTGCAAATCGAAGCGACGCTTACGAAAGGTCGCGGCGGTGTGCAACTGACCGGCAAGCTCGGCGACGTGATGCAGGAGTCTGCCCAGGCGGCTTTGACTTGTATCAAAGCGCGTTCCGAACGGCTCGGCATGAGTCTCGATTTTATTCGCAAACGCGATCTGCACATACACATTCCCGAAGGAGCCATACCCAAGGATGGTCCATCGGCCGGCATCACCCTCGCGACGGCAATGGCTTCGGCGCTGTCGCGTATGCCCGTGCGCAACAACGTCGCCATGACCGGCGAGATCACTCTGCGTGGTCGTGTATTGCCGATTGGCGGTGTAAAGGAAAAACTCCTGGCCGCGCATCGTTTTGGCATTGATACAATTATTCTGCCGAAAGAGAACGAAAAAGATCTGCCCGATGTCCCGGAAGAAGTGCGCAACGCGCTGAACATCAATTTGGTGGAAACCATCGATGAAGTTCTGGCGCTCGCACTGGAAGATGCTTGCCCAACCGACCAGGCGCTCAGCGACGAAACTGCGAAAGCACCGCCGCTTTGGAGCACTGAGTCACCGGCGCAAGGCATCCAGACAACCGCGGAACAATAGGCCGAAAATCATTCACTAAGCGCGAGCCGCTAAGGAGCGGCCATCAGTCTTCCAGGCAGGGAGGGACCATGTCCTTCTCTGCCCTGGCGATCAATGCCTCGCGTTCACCCGGCCGTTCCGAGGTTTGAATTCCCTGGAACCGGCTAATTCATCCAAATAGGAGAAACTATGGGAAAGCATGAAGACGCTGACTTAATTTTGAAACTGTATGATCTGCGCCGCGAAACGGTAATGCGCGAAGCGCGCACCTGGTTTTTTACATTCAACCCGGAAAAGCCAGAGGATTTTCTCGAAGTTATGACCGGCCCCCACAGCGGTCACTACCGCATGGTGGTTTCGTATTGGGACATGGCTGCATCGTTCGTTAACAACGGCGCCATCGATGCGCAGATGTTCAATGATGCGAACGGCGAACATCTTTTTGTGTATGCCAAAATTGAACCTTTCCTTCCCGCACTGCGGGAGACATCCGGGAATCCGGACTATATGGCCCACCTGGAGAAACTGGTAAAAGGAATTCCCGATGTTGAGGAAAAACTAGCCAGCATTCGCCAACGCGTGGCCATGCTGGTCAAGGTTTGGCAGGAACGCGCCAAAGCTGCGGCGGCCGCCGAAGCTTAAGCGTTACACCTCAGCTCGCTTTGGCCGTCACCATGGCACACGGAAGTTCATTGAAGGTTGCGAATGAGAGTCACTAGCGCAGAGTTCATCAAGAGTTCGTTTGATGAACAGGGCTGGCCCGTCGATTCGCAACCTGAAGTTTCCTTCCTGGGCCGTTCCAATGTCGGCAAGTCGAAGCTGATTAATTCGCTGTTGGGCGTGCGAGGATTGGCGCGCACATCCTCCACGCCCGGCAGGACTCAATCGCTCAATTTCTTCGCCATCAATAACCGATTTCGCTTCGTTGATTTGCCCGGTTATGGCTACGCGCGCGCGCCTAAGGAAATCACTGCGGGATGGAGCGAGATGGCAACCAGCTACCTTGCCAATCGCAAGCAGCTTGTGTTATCAATTCATATCGTAGATTCGCGTCACGAACCCACAAAACTGGATTTGCAACTTCACGAGTGGCTCCAGCACCATCGGAAACCACAAATAATCGTTGCCACGAAATCCGATAAGCTCTCGAACAATGAATTGCGAAAGAGCATAGAACGCGCGCGGCGCGTGCTCAAAGCAGAGCAGGTCATCGCCTATTCGGCTGTCACCAGGGTGGGACGCGAAGAAGTTTGGCGGGCTATTGAAAAAGCGCTGGCGGGATTCGATCCTGGCGCCTGACATCGACGACAAACAGCGGCTTTGTTGCGATTGGCGCTCAACTCCTGATGGTCTTTTTGTCCCCTTATCGGCCTTAAGCTTAGGCACTAACGCGAGGCCACGCGATGGCAACGCGTGGCATCGAATCCGGCGGAGATACCCCTACGAAGTTCAAATTCAGATCCGGTCGGTCAGCTTGAATGGCCATCGGCGGTGAGGACGTTTAACTCACGCGAGCAGTCTGTCGGCACCGCCTGGACAGCAATTCCCTGAACGAAAGTTCCCGCAATCACTCTAATAAGACTGAGACACTTAATAATTATCTGAACAACAGCGTCGGTTCTCAACCGGCCGCATCGAGAAAAAGACATGTCACAACGTACACCACGCGCTCGCGCCAGCAGCGCCGGCAATGATTCCAATGGCGAAGACGGCACCGTCGCTACCGCCGAGGCTCCGGAAAAACCGTCCGGCAAGGACTCCAAGAGCGAAGAGATGCTGAACCTGGGCGACCTCAAGGAGATGTCTATCTCCAAGCTCACCGCCATCGCCAAAGGCATGGACGTCCCCGGGGCGACCGGAATGCGGAAGCAGGAGCTAATCTTTAAGGTCCTGGCGGCCCAGACGGAAAAGAGCGGACTGATCTTTTCCGAGGGCGTACTGGAAACATTGCCCGACGGTTTCGGATTCCTGCGCGCGCCGGAATACAACTA
The DNA here is from genome assembly GCA_034665305.1 of Blastocatellia bacterium. Classification (GTDB taxonomy): domain Bacteria; phylum Acidobacteriota; class Blastocatellia; order Pyrinomonadales; family Pyrinomonadaceae; genus DASXRU01. Next base: position 149,038 of record JAXDFZ010000025.1, read on the forward strand.
TCTTCCCGGCCCCGACGATATCTATGTTTCACCCTCGCAAATTCGCAAGTTCGATCTACGCACCGGCGATACGGTCAGTGGCCAGATCCGGCCGCCGAAGGAAGGCGAGCGTTACTTTGCACTGATTAAGGTTGAGGCGATAAATTTTGAGTCTCCCGATCAGGCGCGAGAAAAGGTTTTCTTCGACAATCTGACGCCGCTATATCCTGACGAAATGTTGCGGTGCGAGACGACGCAGGACAATCTGTCCGCGCGTGTCATCGATCTCGTTACCCCGATCGGTAAGGGTCAGCGCGGTTTGATCGTGGCGCCGCCGCGCACCGGTAAAACGATGCTGCTGCAAACAATCGCCAACTCGATCACCCAGAACCACCCCGAGACTACTTTGATTGTGCTGCTAATCGATGAGCGGCCGGAAGAAGTTACGGACATGCAGCGTTCGGTAAATGGTGAAGTTATCTCTTCGACCTTTGACGAACCTCCTACGCGCCACGTTCAGGTAGCGGACATGGTTATCGAAAAGGCGAAGCGCCTGGTGGAACACAAACGCGACGTGGTAATCCTGCTGGATTCGATCACGCGCCTGGCCCGCGCGCACAACGCGGTGGTTCCTCCCAGCGGCAAGATCCTTTCGGGCGGTATCGATTCGAACGCGCTGCAGCGTCCCAAGCGCTTTTTCGGCGCCGCGCGCAATATCGAAGAGGGCGGCTCTCTGACGATCATTGCGACTGCGCTGATCGACACCGGCTCGCGCATGGACGACGTGATCTTCGAGGAATTCAAGGGCACGGGTAACTGTGAAATACATCTCGATCGCCGCTTGAGTGACAAGCGCCTCTTCCCGGCCATCGATCTGCAGCGCTCCGGCACTCGAAAAGAAGAGTTGCTGATGAGCAAGGAGGATCTTAATCGCGTGTGGGTGATGCGCCGCGTCCTGAATCCTCTTTCCCCTGTCGAGCAAATGGAAGTAGTGCTCGAGCGTCTGGAGAAATCCAAGTCCAACGCTGAATTCCTGGCCTCAATGCAAAGTTAGGCAACGGCCTGCCGATTGCAGATTTCAGATTGCAGATAGGAAGAAGGAGCGAGTCAGCTATTAATCCTATCAATCCGAAATCCGAAAGCTGCAGTCCGCAATCGCCAGAACGCCCTTTGCGGATCGCCTTGCTTTCATCGGAAGCAGTTCCCTTCGCCAAAACGGGCGGGCTGGGAGACGTGGCCGGCGCTTTGCCGAAAGCGCTGAATGCTCAGGGCGCCGAAGCGATTCTGCTGCTGCCGCTTTACGATTTGGTCGATCGTAGTGTCCTGCGCGAGAAGTTCCTCGACGATCTCGAAGTTGAATGGCGCGGAAAGAAGCCGCTGGTCGGCGTTTGGCGCAGCGATGCTGCCGGCGCGCCGGCGTACTTGATTGAGGCTCCCCACTATTTCGGCCGGCCTGAGATCTACGGTTATCGCGACGACCACGAACGTTTTGCCTTCTTTTGCCGGGCAGCTCTTGCGCTCTGCAAGCGTCTCGGCGGCCCGCCCGATATAGTTCATTGCAATGACTGGCCGGGCGGATTTGCTGCGGTTGAAATGCGGGCCCGTCGCGCCTTCGATGACTTTTACCGGCACACGCGAACAGTCTTCTCGATTCACAACCTCGCTTACCAGGGCACGTTCGACCCGAGCGACCTGTGGTGGATGGATTTTGGCGAGCGAAGTGAGCGTGAAGCTTTCATGTTCAAAGGCACCGCGTCCGCGCTGAAGGCAGGCTTGGTTTCAGCCAATAGCCTTTCGACTGTCAGCAAGCGTTATGCTCAGGAAATTCAAACCACCGAAAACGGTTATGGCCTTGACGGTATCCTGCGCGCGCGGCGGGATCGGCTGGCTGGCATCACCAACGGAGTTGATTACGAAGTTTGGAATCCTGAAACTGATCCGCATATCGCAGCGCCGTTCAGGGCTGAAGATTTGAGCGGCAAGTTGGCGTGCAAGCTGGATCTGCTGCGCCGCTTCGGACTACCGCCCGAACCAGAGCGGCCGATCATTGCGATAATTTCGCGCCTTGTGGCCCAAAAGGGTTACGATTTGATCAAAGAGGCGATTGGTTCCATTCTGGCCACGGGTGCATTTTTCATTGCCCTGGGAGCAGGACAGTACGAAGACTTTCTGCAGTCCCTGCGCGATCGGGCGCCGCAGCGCGTCGGAGTTTACAAAGGCTATGCCGGCGAACCGCTCGCGCATCAGATCGAAGCGGGCGCCGATATGTTTTTGATGCCTTCGCTGTATGAGCCGTGCGGGCTCAATCAGATGTACAGCATGCGTTACGGTACCGTGCCCATCGTCAGGGCCACTGGCGGACTTGACGATACTGTGACACAGTTCGATGCTGGTTCCGGGACCGGAACCGGTTTCAAGTTTGGACCGTATGCGGCCCCGGCGATGCTTGAAAAAATACGCGAAGCGCTTTACTTTTATAGTCAACCCGAAATCTGGCGACGGATTCAGCGCAGCGGCATGGCCGTGGACAATTCGTGGTTGGCCGCCGCAAAAAGATACCTGGAGCTGTATGAGGCTACTTCGCAGCTCTGATGCAAGGCAGTTAAGATCAAGGCCGGACGTTTGGCACGAATCCTGAACGTGACGTCCCAGTAAAGACGAGGAGATAAGTATGAGTGAGAATGTAAAAGATGTCAGTGACAGCAACTTCGAAACGGACGTCCTGCAATCAGATCGGCCCGTCCTGGTGGATTTTTGGGCTGCATGGTGTGCGCCTTGCCGCATGCTCGCGCCAACAGTGGAGGCCGTGGCTGAGAAGTACGCGAACAATGCCCGGGTCTTTAAACTGAATGTCGATGAGAACCCGTCCGTTTCACAGCGCTACGGGATCAAAGGCATTCCCACGCTGATCCTGTTCAAGGGCGGCAAAGAAGAAGAGCGCGTAGTGGGCGCGACTTCGAAAGAAGCCATCGCGCGAATGATCGATAAACACGTCAGCGGCGCCGCCACCGCTTAAGCTGACGATTGAGAATCTCAGGCGCGGATTGGTTCGACCGGGTCCGCGCCTGTTTTGTGTCTGTGGGAAAAGCGGTAAATGGTGCATGGTAAATAGTAAATGGTAGTTACGGCGGGCGACTAGCCTACAGGCCGTCACCCTTACTTTTGCGCTTCCCGTTTTCACTATTTACCATTCACTATTTACTATTTACCGCCCCCGATCCATGTCCAAAATCATCGTAGTCATCGGTGCCCAGTGGGGAGATGAAGGCAAAGGGAAGATCGTTGATCTCCTGGCCGAACGCTTCGATATCGTCGCTCGTTATCAGGGCGGGCACAACGCCGGCCACTCGGTTTACGTCGGTGAACGCTCTTTCGTTTTACATCTGATTCCGTCCGGCATAATTCATCCAGGCAAAATCTGTGTGTTAGGCAACGGGATGGTTATTGATCCGAACGCGTTTTTTGAGGAAGCGGATCGTTTCGCCGCCCAGGGTCTGGAGGTAACGCCGGAACGTGTGAAGATCAGCTCGCGCGCGCACTTGATACTTCCCTATCATCGGGCGTTGGACCACACGAGCGAAGAACGTCTGGGCAACGAGCGCGTCGGGACAACGCTGCGCGGTATTGGACCGGCTTATGAAGATAAGGCGGGTCGCCGCGGCATTCGTTTCGCCGATGCCCTCGTGCCCGAAGTGCTGCGTTCACGGATTGAGAGAAACCTGGAAGACGCCAACCGGATAATCGTCGCCTACGGCGGACAGGGTTTGGATGTCGATCAGGTATTTAACGACACTGCCACAGTGGTTGAGCGGCTGGCTCCGTTCATCGCCGACACGGCGCATTTTCTAAATCGCGCTGCCATCGAAGGCCAATCAATTCTGCTCGAAGGCGCCCAGGCCACCTTGCTCGATGTGGACCACGGCACTTATCCGTTTGTAACTTCATCCAGCACTATCGCCGCCGGCGCCGCAATCGGCACTGGCCTCGCGCCACATCGAATCACCGGCGTACTGGGCATCGTTCGTACCTATACGACGCGAGTGGGCGAAGGTCCGTTCCCCACCGAAATGATTGAAGGCGAAGCGGAGCTGGGTCAGGTTATTCGCGAACGTGGCCGCGAATACGGTGCGTCGACCGGACGACCGCGCCGTTGTGGCTGGTTCGACGCGTTTGCTACGCGTTACGCTGCGGAGATAAATGGTTTCAGCTCGGTGGCCTTGACCAAACTGGACGTGCTGGACGCACTGGACGACATCAAAGTCTGCACGGGATACAAACTCGACGGCCGCATGTGCGAATCGTTGCCGGCCGTGTCGCAGGATTTACGACGGGTCGAGCCCGTTTATGCGACGTTGCCGGGATGGAAGAGTTCCACCGTGGGAACTACAGAAATGTCAGCCCTTCCGTCAAACGCGCGTCGTTACGTTGATTTCATTTCCGAACAGATAGGCGTCGAGATCGGCCTCGTCTCAACTGGCCCGGAACGCATGCAGACAATCGTGGTCCAGGATTCCGCGTTGGGTGGTTGGCTCGCTAATTAGTCCAATGTCCAAGGTCCAGAGTCTGCATCACTAAACAACCAGCCAAAGTCGAAACTGAATACCAGTAACAACAGGGACATTGGACTTTGGACATTAGAGTTTCGAGTCGGTAGAATGCCTCTCACCGTTTTCATGTGGGCCGATAGCTCAGTCGGTAGAGCAACTGGCTTTTAACCAGTGGGTCGCAGGTTCGAGTCCTGCTCGGCTCACCACTAATCAAAACAAAGGGCAGTCCTGCTGGGACTGCCTTTTTTGTTTGCGTTCGGGCGCGTTGATATCCGGCTCCGTCGTCCTGTATAACCGAGCCGCATTTTTGATTGTCGTGCTTTCATGAAAATTAATGGCGCCATAATGGTTATTGGATCCCGTGACATCGATCGCGAGACGGCGCGTGTGTTGTTCGAACAGCACTTGGGGCCGTTTACTTCTCAAGGTAGGACGTGGCTGGTGGGAACCGGACGCGGAATTGATCAGTGGGCGACGGAATGGTTGTTGGAAAACAGCGAAATGTGTTGGGCGGTGGTTCCTTACACGCGTTTTAAGTTGCCGCAATCGGTTCAACAGCTGCTGGATCAAATCGATCGCATTGTGGAGCTGCAGCTGCCGAAACGCAAAACGGCCAGCGCCATCCGCAACCGGCACATGGTGGATCTGGCCCAGATCGTGTTTGGCTTTTGGTCGGGCAAGGGCGGGATTACAGTAAAGACTTTGAAATATGCACTAAGACAACGCCGCGAAGTTCACGCTATCCCTGTGTTTTTGCGAGACGAGGGCACCGAGTAATAGGGGGGCACTCAGAAACCGCCACGATAAAGAAAGGGGGCGGCCACGGAGTGCCGCCCCTACATTTTTATCGCCGTGGAGCTGATCCTGTTCTCGTTCGCACTGCGCAAATGCTTCAAATCCAGGTAGGACTCCAGGAGGTTGTATTGTTGGGCCTTGCGACAAGCGACCGGGGCCGTAGCCCGACCGTGAGGGAGGGCTCCGGCTGAGTGCAGGCGAGCGGGAGCCCTCCCTCACGGTCGGGCTACTGCCCCCGTTCCCGCCATAGAATCGTGACGTTTTTTCGTTAGGGTGTGCGAAATTCCAAGATCATTATCGTTACGGGAGAAAACATCATGTCGATTGCACGCATCACTGAAATCAGTTCAACTTCCACGAAGAGTTTTGAGGACGCAATTCAAAGCGCGGTCAACCGCGCCACTTCGACCCTGCGAAATGTGCGCAGCGCCTGGGTGAAAGAGCAACAGATCAAGATCGAAGGCACCAGCATCGTCGAGTATCAGGTGAATCTGATGATTACCTTTGTGCTCGAAGAAGGAGATAAATCGGATATCGCGTGACGGAGTTAATTCTCGGGTCGTGAAGTCTCCGATGTCACGCGTCAAGAGGATCGAGGAAAACGAAGGCGACGCCCTTTACCGGAGCGTCGCCTTCGATCATTTAGCGCTCGAGTATCTGATGTGCGTGCTCAGCATCCGCGCGGTTGACTATCAAACGAACACCGCCGCTTAGCTGCAGGTGCGGCTCCATGCCTCCCGCATCATCTTTAAGCACCAACGACCGCACCCCTCCGCCCTGAAGCAGCTCCTGCGCCATTCCCGCCTCAACTTCATTGTTGAAGATTCTAAGAACAAACACTTCGTCAGACATGAAGTTGTTCCTTCTTTACAGCGCATGGGAACGATCGAAGTAGGACAGGCATTCCTGCCTGTCCATCTTACTTATGGGACAGACAAGAATGTCTGTCCTACTTAGTCTGACTTAGTCTGAGCGCCGGGTCCTACGGGACTGAAGTTTAATAGCGCCGGCGATGACGACGTTTGCGAATTTTGTAGGTATAGAGTGCTCCGCTGCCGGCTCCGACTCCGGCACCTATCAGCGCGCCTTTCTTTCCACCGGCAATGCCGCCGATGCCGGCGCCGGCGGCTGTGGTACCGGCGACAGTTAACTTGTCGCGGTGCTTCTGCCAGAAACTACGCGAGTGGCGACGTCGGGTGCGTCGCGTTTGCGCCGACACCTCAGGCACGGCGAGACCCAACACCGCGAACATTAACAATAAAGCAAGAACCCTCTTCATGTTTTTCATGTGTATCTCCAATTCAATTCGACTGTGGTAACAAGGCATCTCTCGTCGCGGGCATCCGCCTGCGGCAAAGCGAGTCCTCAGGAAGTAGCCGGCGTATTCATGATCTTGCGGTAGGCTACAAATAAGTCGGACAACCGGTCCGCAGACGATGGATCGCTCCGCGCAAGCAAAGTAATTGTTTCGTCGCGCCCGGCAAACAGTGACTGCGCGCCCTGACGCTGGGCCGGGTTAAGGTTCGACGCGTCTCCCTTATCAATCTCAGCACTAAGCGAAGTGAAAAACTGGCTGGCAGCCTGGCGCGCCGGTTCATAGTCGCCGCGCCGCGCGTCAATTACTGCGCCCGCAAGTTTACTCTCCATGTTGACAAGAAAATTTTGGCGTTCGGAATCAGCCAGGCGACTGGTGGCTGACCGGGCTTTTAGCCACATCGGGACAAAACCCAAAAGGAAGACCAACAGCAATGCCGCGGCATATATGATTGCGCGCCGCATCATCGGGTTTGGTTTATCGATTTTGGGTTGAAGGTCTTCACTCATGGACGTTGTCTTATATCATGGACACCTAAGCGAGCCCAGCGAGCGACCGGTAGCTGATCAGCTCCGCGATAATCCCGGTAGGGAAAAGGGACAGCCCGCCAAGCTGCCCCTTATTCGTCTACCAACCCTAGGTCGCTTTCTCGGCTCTCAGGAATTGTCAGCTGGAATGGCGAGTTGTTGGCCTATCTGAATCTTGTCGGGGTCATTGAGTTTGTCCCGGTTGGCGTAGAAGATCCGCATATACTCATTCGGGTCTCCATAAAACTGCTTGCTGATTTTCGAGAGATTATCGCCGGACTTCACCGTGTATGTCTGGCCACCTTGCCCCGCGCCCCCGCCGGCGGTCGCGCCCATGGCCCTACTGCTGTCCACCGAGATTTCCGCCGTTACGTCGTCAGCATTGGGATTCACGAGTTTGATCTGGTCCCAGAATTTATTCTTCGCATCGTCGGAAGGTGCGACGGCGCGGATGAAGAGCTTGTTGTCCTGAACATGAAGGTTTTGAAACTGAATCTTTTGCTGGTCAGCCATGTTCAGAACTGACGTGTATTTTTGTTTCAGATCATTGAAGCGCTGCTGCGCACCTTGTTGCTGCTCGGCTTCGGATGCACCGCGGCCAAACATCTTGTCAAATAAGCCCATACTTCCCCTCCCAAATAATTGCGTAGCCATTACCAATAACGTGCGAGCCTATTTGCTGGCCGCACGACTCTTTTCACCTTTCGCTGAATCGCGGCCGATGAGTTTTGAAAATCGAGACTCTTTGCCTTCCTTGGTCTCGTCCTGATAAAGAAACGCCAGGTTGTTCGCTTCAAAGGCCTCAAAGAATTCAGCCCACGAAATCGGCTCGAGGGTTTCTTCTCCCGAATAGCCCGGGTAGTCGATGCGCAGAATTCCGCCACTATCGCCTTTGTCGGTGCCGATGACGCGAGCGGGATGGCCGCCACGATCTTCGACCCACGTTTGAATTTCTTCGTGATTAGTAGTGATCTCTGACTCGCCTGCCATAGCTTCCTCCTTATGAATTCCCTTTGCCTCTCTTTCCATTGCTCAGTTGCAAATGAAATGCCGACGCAACGTGCACTTGATAGTGGTCGGCATCACCTTTGCCTACATCCTTTGGAGATTCCTGAACTACATACATTGAGGAATAAACGCGTTCTCGGAAGAGACACATAGGCCGTTGTCTGTACCGGAAACCTACATCATTTGCCCAGGGGCAAGGAGAATGACACATGAGTTCTAATACCGAAGTTCTACATAATCACGATAAGAGCCAAACGAATTCCACTTCCGGCGTTAATGTCGGAACGATCGAACGAATCGCGTCGGCCGTCGCCGGGGGCGGTCTGGCAATTTATGGTTTGAATCGCCGTTCACCGCTGGGCGTGCTGGCAACAATTGCAGGAGTGGCGTTTTTGCATCGGGGAGTTACCGGGTATTGCGATGCCTACCAAAGGCTGGGCATCAACACTGCCGACAGCGACGACAGGGCGGAACCGGTGGCGCGCGACATTCACGTCGAGAGATCCGTGATCATTGATAAATCGCCGGCTGAGCTGTACCGGTTCTGGCGCGAGTTTGAAAATCTGCCGCGCTTCATGGATCACCTTGAGTCGGTGAACACGATCTCGCAGACGCGTTCACACTGGAAAGTGAAGGGACCCGTGGGTTCAACCCTGGAATGGGACGCCGAAATCTACAACGAAAAGCCGGACGAGTTCATTGCGTGGCGTTCACTGGAGGGCGAAGTTACCAATGCCGGTTCCGTGCATTTTCAGCCGGCGGCCGGTGAACGTGGGACGCAGGTCAAGGTGGTCCTGAACTACAACGCGCCTGGGGGCAAAGTGAGCGCGATGTTGGCAAAACTGTTCGGCCAGGAACCCGGCCAGATGATCGAAGCGGATCTGCGCCGTTTGAAAGAGGTCATGGAAGGCGGCGAGATCATGACCACTGAAGTGAGTCGCGCAGCTTCAGCCAGCTAGAAACTTGTAGGGGCGGCACTCCGTGGCCGCCCCCTTCGCTCTTCGCCGCGCATGTGGAATCGAAAGGGGGCGGCCACGGAGTG
>JAXDFZ010000026.1:0-43654 GCA_034665305.1 Blastocatellia bacterium
CCTCGCTCAATGTCCTTCCGCTCCACACCTCTCAACAACAACCCCACGTTGTCGCCCGCCGTGCCTTCGTCCAGCAGCTTCTTGAACATCTCCACGCCCGTCACCACCGTCTTGATGGTCGGCCGGATGCCCACAATCTCTACCGTCTCGTTCACCTTTACCTTGCCGCGCTCCACCCGTCCCGTGGCCACCGTGCCCCGACCCTGAATCGTGAAGATGTCCTCCACCGGCATCAGGAACGGCTTCTCAACGTCGCGCGCGGGGGTCGGAATGTAGCTGTCCACCGCCGCCATCAGGTCCAGGATGTTCTTTTCCCAGGCCTCATCGCCTTCCAGGGCCTTCAAGGCTGAAAGCTTAACTACCGGAATATCGTCCCCGGGGAACTCATACGCACTCAACAGTTCGCGCACTTCCAGTTCCACCAGCTCCAGCAGCTCTTCGTCGTCCACCGCGTCAACCTTATTCAGCGCCACCACCATCGCCGGTACACCCACCTGGCGGGCCAGCAGAATATGCTCGCGCGTCTGCGGCATCGGACCATCCGTAGCGGCCACTACCAGGATCGCTCCGTCCATCTGCGCCGCGCCCGTGATCATGTTCTTCACATAGTCAGCGTGACCCGGACAGTCGACGTGCGCGTAGTGGCGATTGGCGGTCTCGTATTCCACGTGCGCGGTTGCGATCGTGATGCCGCGCGCTTTCTCTTCCGGCGCTTTGTCGATCTGATCGAAGGCGATGAACTGCACCTTCGGGTTGTTCTTGCCCAGCACCTTCGTTATCGCCGCCGTCAACGTCGTCTTCCCGTGATCCACGTGCCCAATCGTCCCGATGTTCACGTGCGGTTTGCTGCGATCAAATTTTTCTTTTGACATCTCGCTTCTTCCCTCGAGTGGCACAGGCTTCAGCCTGTGTCTGAGTTTTCAATAAAGTTCACAGACTGAAGTCTGTGCCACTTACTTCGCTACGCCCTGCACCTTCGCGATTACTTCTTCGGCAACACTCTTCGGTGCTTGCTCGTAACGCTCAAAATGCATTGTCGACGTCGCTCGGCCTTGCGTTGCCGAACGCAAGTCAGTCGTGTAACCAAACATTTCTGAAAGGGGCACAAACGAAGTGATCACCTGCGCACCTCCGGGCCGGGGCACAGTCTTTTCGATCTGGCCGCGCCGGCGCATCATGTCGCCGTTCACCGCACCCATATACTCGTCCGGTGTCACCACCTCAATGCGCATGATCGGTTCAAGCAAAACGGGCTTGGCCTTGCGCAGCGCATCCTGGAACGCAAGCGAACCAGCAATGTGGAACGAGCGCTCGTCCGAGTCGACTTCGTGATAGTTGCCATCGACCAGGCGCACCTTGATGTCCACCAATTCATAGCCTGCAAGAAAACCACGCTCCATCGCGTCTTTGACTCCCTGCTCGACCGGCTTGATGAACTCCTTGGGAATTGCGCCCCCGGTAATCTTGTTCTCGAAGACAAACCCTTCGCCCGGTGCCGGCTCAATCTCCAGTTCCACATGTCCGAATTGACCGCGGCCGCCGGTCTGCTTTTTGAATATCTCTTTGCCGGGCGCTGCCTGGGTAATCGTCTCGCGATAGGCCACCTGCGGTTTGCCTACATTTGCTTCCACGCCAAACTCGCGCTTCATGCGATCGACGATGATTTCCAGGTGCAGCTCGCCCATGCCGGCGATAATTGTCTGGCCGGTCTCTTGATCGGTTGAAACATTGAAGGAAGGATCTTCCTGGGCCAGGCGGTTCAGCGCTACTCCAAGTTTGTCCTGATCCTGTCGCGTCTTGGGTTCGACCGCCACCCGGATAACCGGCGCGGGAAACTCCATCCGCTCGAGGATGATCGGCTTGTTCTCATCGCAAACTGTATCGCCGGTAGTTACCTGCTTCATGCCGCCGATAGCGATGATTTCACCGGCGCTTGCCTGTTCAATATCTTCGCGCTTGTTGGCATGCATGCGCATCAGGCGGCCAACCCGCTCTCTTGAATCTTTGATGGGGTTATAAGCGTATGAGCCGGCCTTGATCGTGCCGCTGTAAATGCGCACGAAAGACAGTTGGCCCAAATGCTTGTCAGCCATGATCTTGAAAACCAGACCCGCAAACGGAGCACTCGCATCGGGCGGACGGGCTTCGACTTCTCCGGATTTCGGATTAACGCCTTCAACCGGCGGAATATCCAACGGCGACGGCAGATAATCCACCACCGCATCCAGCAGCGTCTGCACGCCCTTGTTTTTGAAAGCCGATCCGGTAACTACCGGAACGATCTTCAACTCCAACGTGCCGCGCCGCAGGGCCGCGCGAATTTCATCTTCGCTGATTTTCTCGCCCTCGATGTACTTGTGCATCAGGCTGTCATCAACCGTAGCCACGGCTTCGATCAACTTCTCGCGCGCTGCGGCGGCGGCGTCCTGCAAATCAGCGGGCACATCGGACGTTTCATACTCAGAACCCTTGCTCTCATCGTTCCAGATCAAGCCCTTCATCGTGATCAAATCCACGACGCCTTTAAGTTGATCCTCCAGGCCGATGGGAATTTGCAGGGCGACAGGATTCGCGCCCAGGCGGGTAATGATTGATTCGAAAGACCGGTCAAAAGAAGCGCCCGCGCGATCCAGTTTATTAATGAAGCAAATGCGCGGGACGCCGTATTTATCGGCCTGGCGCCAAACTGTTTCCGATTGCGGCTCAACCCCGGCCACCCCGTCAAATACTGCGACAGCGCCGTCCAGCACGCGCAGACTACGCTCCACTTCCATCGTGAAATCCACGTGGCCGGGCGTGTCAATGATGTTGATGCGATACTCTTCGCCGTTCCGGTCCCAAAAACACGTCGTCGCCGCGCTAGTAATAGTGATGCCGCGCTCTTGCTCCTGTTCCATCCAGTCCATCGTCGCCGTGCCCTCGTGCACCTCGCCAATCTTGTGCGAGACGCCCGTGTAATAAAGGACACGTTCGGTGGTGGTGGTCTTACCGGCATCGATGTGGGCCATGATGCCGATATTCCGGAACTTGTTTAAATCGTACTTAGCCATAACTCGTGAGTCGTAAATAGTGAATAGCAAATGGTCGTCTATTTACGATTTACCATTTACCAACTGCCTACCACTTGTAATGCGCGAACGCCTTGTTGGCGTCGGCCATGCGGTGCGTGTCTTCTTTCTTTTTTACAGCGTTGCCGCGATTGTTCGCCGCATCCAACAACTCCGCAGCCAGGCGGTCGGTCATTGTTTTTTCGCCGCGCGCACGCGCGTACTGAACTATCCAACGAATCGCGAGGGCCCCGCGTCGTTCCTGGTGAACTTCCAGCGGCACCTGATAAGTTGAACCGCCCACGCGACGCGACTTCACTTCGACGGTCGGCCTGACGTTCTCAATCGCTTTCTTGAAAACTTTAAGCGGCTCTTCGTTAGTCTTCTCGCCCAACTGGGTCAGCGCATCGTAAAAAATACGTTCCGCACTGGACTTCTTGCCGCCCCACATCACGCCGTTGATAAACTTGGTTACCAGCGGGTTGTTGTAGACCGGATCGGGCAAAACATCGCGTCGTTGTGCAACTCTTCGTCTTGGCATATCTAAAAAGGTCTCGGGTAACAGGTATCAGGTGTCGGTTCAAACCAGTTGCATTCCCGGCACCTGACACCCGGCACCCGGAACCTGCTCCTATTTCTTACCGGCAACGCCGCCAGTCTTGGGCCGTTTGGCTCCGTACTTGGAACGTCCCTGCTTGCGATCGGCCACGCCGACCGAATCCAGCGTGCCGCGAATCACGTGATAGCGCACACCGGGCAAATCCTTCACGCGGCCACCGCGAATCAAAACAATTGAGTGCTCCTGCAAATTGTGGCCGACACCCGGTATGTAGGTCGTAACCTCGATTCCATTCGTCAGGCGCACGCGGGCGACCTTACGGAGAGCGGAATTCGGCTTTTTGGGTGTCTGCGTGTAAACGCGCGTACAAACGCCGCGTTTTTGCGGAGAATCCTGCAATGCCGGACTCCCCGTTTTGTATTTCACGGCCTGGCGGCCTTTGCGGACTAATTGATTTATCGTCGGCACTCTTGTTTCCTCGAATCCAACGCGCTCTTCGTGTTTTAGAGCGCAAAAGGGCGTGACCTGCCTCTTTCCGGAACGTAAAACTCGTCCGGCAGTCAGCGCAGGCAACTGCCCTGCACGATAGATTTGGTATCAGGGATGTTCTGACTTCGCTGTTGGGCGGGCGTGGATATTGGCTTCCCTTAAGCCGACTTTTCTGTAGCGTCGCATTCTGGCGGTTGGCCGTTTCGCGTGTTCAGCGCGGGAACGATGACCTTTCAGTCACAGTTTGCGCGAACATTTACGCCACAATAATTATCAACGACTGTCCTAATTAACTGACAGCCGGGCAACGCCTCCACACCGACAGAACCCACTGGACGCTGCACTAGGGACTTTCAGGTCTTCAGTCCGAAACTTGAGACTATACGGATAGGCTTAAATTGTGTCAAGGCTGGACGCGGAGCAGTGTAAGATATGGGCTCGCAACCTGCCTCAAGAGGTTCTGAATTGTGAATTGACAAGGCGATTACCGTCAGAGTATAAGCTAGCCGACTTACTTCCCAGAATCCCACAATCTGGAGGCTAAAATGACAAATCCTTACGAACCGAGGTTCCTGCTATCTCGCAAGGGCCGCTACATAACGATCATCGCGATGGTTTCCCTGCTCGCTCTCATGGGCGTCGCTGTCGGACGAACAATCAGAGCGAAAATGCAATCCGCTTCCGCGATCGCCAAGAAAGATGCACTAGTTGAGCGCATTGAAGCGTCGCCTGATTTTTCGCTGAGAATTCAACAAGATGAAGATGCTCCCTTGAGAATCCTGGAAGTGAAGGTCAAAGAGATATCAGCCGCTGATTACGAAAAGCTGACTTCCATCAAATCCGACCATGCTTCGATTATCTCAGCGCCGGAGGTGCGGATGGTGAATATGTCAGATAAGACCATCTGCCGAGTTATGCTTTTCGTGAACGATGCTACCGCGAATCGATCCGCGGGAATAATGAGGCATGAGTTGTCGATTTCACCGGGTGCAGCTTTTACTATTGTTCCGGGGGATTTTGTTAAGCCGGAATACCGTTCGGCAGCAGACGGGAACGGCGCTACAAGCTCTTCCGTAAGAGCTCCGATGAAGGACAAGAACTTTTGGCTACCCTTCGCAGATAAGTCTCAGCTGAAGGTGAGAGTAGCAGTTGAATTTCAAGACGGAACGAAATGGTTCAACCGCGATCAGACAGGAGGAGGTCAATGACAAGAGTCAAAAAAAGCCTTTTTCACCTTCGGCCTTGTTACCCTCCTTGCGTCAACCGTGTGTCAAACGGCCTTTGCTACCTGCTATGTCGGCTGCGCTGCGATTTGCCGATACACCTGTCAATTCGATCTTTCGGGAACATGCAGCGACGCTGAGGCTTTTGCGAAAGTTAGCGCATGTTGCAACGCGGCATTCAACAACACACCGGGCATCAGGGATGTGCCTTGCACGGAAAGCGGACCAGAGGGATGAGATTACGACAGCCGAGTCCGACGGTGAGATCTCCTGTTTAATTGGGGGTCTAACGATGAGAGTGGAGTGGTGCACGTAGACCACTCCACTTTTTTTCACCATCAGCATCGCTAAGCTGAACTCAAATCTTTAGAAGACTCGTTGGGCGAGATAAACGATTGCAACCACAATGCCACCCAGCAACGCCAACAGCAAAATTCCCAATGCGACCATCGCCAGCTTGAACTTCAGATAACGATTTTTGTCCGGGGGCGCCAGTGAACTCTGCGGAAAGTATGGTGGTGGTGTGTATGTTGCCATTTGAAAACCAGATTAGCACGAAGCTCGTTCATTAGTGAGGCGCGGGGGTCGGCGATGCGGTTCCTTCCTCGCCTTTCTTCGCCTCCTGCTTCTTTAACATCTCCTCTTGATGTTTCTTACCATCGCGTATGCGCTTGGCTCCCTCGCGGGCCTCCTCCAGGGCATCGCCGGCCCGGTAGTCGTTGGGATCAAGATCAACGGCCTTCTGTAACGCATTTGTCGCTTCGCTGTATTGCGCCAACTTTATCTGCGTAACTCCTAACTCGTAAAACATCTCCGGATCTTCGGGCTGCAAATGCACAGCCTGTTTGTAAGCGCGCACCGCGTCTTCGTATTGCCGCAATGAGCGATACGATTCGCCCAGGTTGAAAAACGCATCAGCATCTTTCGAGTTTTCCTGAATCGATTTTTTATAGAGCTCAATCGCCTTCTTTAGCGCGGCTTCAGATTCCTTGTCCTGCTCCAGCACAGCGTGAGTTATGCCGAGCTTGTAATACGCTTCGGCAAACTCCGGATTGCGCTCAATCGCCTGCTTGTAAGCCGCGAGCGCTTCCTCGTCCTGATTATTTTGAAATAACTCATTACCGTGTTCCAGGTGAACGCGGGCGTCGCTTTGCGCCTGTTCGCGCTCCGCTGCGCTTGACCCGTTGTAGCTGGCGGCAGGCGTAGCGCTGGCAGTAGCGTTACTGTTCGGATTGGCCTTACGACGACATCCGCCCAACGCCAGGGCGAAGCAGGCCGCTATGAAAATCGATAAGAAAACTTTCATGGAAGTTAAACTGACAGGAAAACCGGTTCGGGAGCAGACCTGATCTACGACACTTAAGCTTGCGGAGTCAATAGACGCGGGCCCGCCCTCGCGCGCCTGCGGCAGAAACATTGAAGTTTTAATGCCTTTGAGTAATATTTGGCGGCACTCTGTGACGGAAATACCCGGCAATTGGCCCTTTTTCCTTAATGAACACGTGAGAGTGCTTTCGGGTATCGCATTAGCCGCCATCAAAACCTCAGCGGCGAGATGCGTTGGTTGCGTTCGCTACATCAATAAGGAGTTCGTAGATGTTGGATAGAAGTCGGGTTGTTAAATGCCTGGTTCTGGCGTTGGTGGTTACAGCGCTAACGGTTGCAAACGCCCACGCGCAGAAACGACGGCCGCGATCTGTTTCCAGTGGTCCACCGTTTCTGGAGTTGTCGACCAGCGCTAATAGAATCCGCGCCTGTGCCGGCGACCTTGCCACCGTGCAGTTGAACGCTCGCGCGACTTCCCAGAGCGGCAGTCCGTTACGTTACAAGTGGGCCACCGACGGCGGCCGGCTGACTGGTGATGGGGCGAACACGAGTTGGGACCTTTCCGGCCTGCAGCCGGGCGTCTATCGCGCGACGCTGGAGGTCGACAGCGGCAGCGACGAAACTTGCGCCGCCTTTTCTTCCGCAGCCGTCGTCGTAACTGATTGCCCGCCACTGCCACCAAGCTGCCCGACCGTAACAATCGACTGCCCCGACAGCGCCGCACCGGATCAGCTGGTGACTTTTAGTGCAAATGTTTCTGGTGGCTCGGCCCTGCTGGCACCCGTCTATAACTGGACGGTGAATGCCGGTCACATTATCGAAGGCCAGGGCACGCCTACGATCAGAGTGGATACTGCCGGCATCGGTGGACAAACCCTTACAGCGTCCCTTGACGTGCGCGCCGCCGGATTGAGTTGTCCGGCGAGTTGCGCCGTTTCGGTTCCCGTGCCCAAATTAGAGTGCCGCAAGTTCGATGAGTTTCCCAGGATTCCGCGCAATGATGAAAAGGCGCGACTGGACAACTTCGCCATCGACCTGCAGAACACGCCAGGCTCTACGGCCTATGTCATCCTGTATCCCTCGCGCGAGGCCCGACAGGGCGAAACTGAACAACACTCAAACCGCATCGTCGATTACCTCGTTAGTTATCGGGGCATCGACGCCAGCCGGATAATTAAGCTAATGGGACCGATCGGTCCGGCGCTGCGCATCGAATTGTGGACGTGCCCACCGGGCGTCCGGCCATCCGGACTACTGCGATAGCTGCCAAGAGCGAGGAAAGCGGCGAAGGGCAAAGCGCAAAGCGCTAAGAGCTTAGGGCGAAGGCACGTGATTTTAGTGCGCCCTCTTCGCTCTTTGCCCTTAGCCCTTTGCCTTTTGCCCTTTGCCCCTTTGCCCTTCCTCATTTATCATCCCGCTAAAACCCTGAGGAGTTCACATCATGCTTGCGCGCCCCCAACCGAACGAAGCTGCGTCTTACTATTCCAAGTACATCGACCTTGTTGCCGGCGACGACATTCTCGCCGCGCTCAAGCAACAAGCCGACGAAACGGCAGCCTTTCTGGCTACCATTTCCGAAGAGAAGTCTTTGCACCGTTATGGCCCTGATAAATGGACCATTCGCGAGGTGCTGAATCACGTCAACGATTGCGAGCGCATTTTCCTTTTCCGTGCCTTCTGGTTCGGGCGTGGTTTTACCGAGCCGTTGCCGGGCTTCGACCAGGACGTTTGTGTCCAAGCGGCGCAGGCAAACGACGTCGCCTGGGCCGATCACGTAGCGGAGTTCCAGGCGATCCGACTGACCAGCGTCTCGTTATTCGGCAACCTGCCCGAACCGGCATGGGCGCGAAGCGGAACCGCCAACGAGACGCCATTCACGGTTCGCGCGCTCGCCTACATCATCGCCGGCCACGTCACCCATCACCTCAGCGTGATCAAGGAGCGGTACGTTTAGGCGAACCAGACGGCAGACGGCAGGTGCAGTCGGCCGGACAACGGTCACCCATGCCTTTCTTCCTCCTGCCGTCTGCTCCTGCCTCCTCCGTGATCAAACCTGTTGTACCCGTCGAACAATCTGTGTAATCTAGCGGTCTGCGGATATCACTGTTAGCCGCCGGAACGCCCCAAATACATTTGAATCCTTCCCGGAGGAGTTATGAAACGCTGCCTACAGTGCGAATTTGTCTACGAAGACGAGCAGAGCGTTTGCGATATGGACGGCAGCGAACTCGTCCACGAAGCCGAGTCGTTACCTTTGCCGCCCCTCCCCAACCTGGCCGGCGAGCCAGCCGTTCTGACGGCAAAGCCAGCGCCGAGAAACTTCGCAGTTCCGGCCTTTGCCGGAATTATCCTGGCGGTGTTGCTCTTCATCGCTTACTACGCGACCACACATACTCCGCAGCGGCCTGACGCCACCCAGGCGATTGCCCACACCACACTTCCGCAAGCAACGCCTGACATAAAACCGCAGCCTTCATCGGCAACTGTTGCCACTGAGCCGATCGCAGAAACAACAATTCAGGGCCCAACTGTGCCCGACACTAAACCTGCGACGATGGCGCGTCTAAATTCTGGTCCGGTGGTAGTAGCAAGCTCATCCGAGCATGACCGCGGTGCGGTTTTTATTCGACTGACCAACGGGGCGACCATCCGGGCCGACGATGCATGGCAGAAGCGTGAAGGACTCTGGTATCGGCAAAATGGCGTGGTGACGTTTCTTAAGCACAGTCAAGTTAGAACTATCGAAAGACCTGCTCCTCTCCGGCCGGCGACGCTCAAACCTGCGGAAAAGAAACCGAAAGCCGAAGCCGTCGACAAAAAGAAAGAGTCGCGTGTTACCTCAATCTTGAAAACGACAGGAAGAATTCTTAAGCGACCATTCAAGTTCTAAGGAGCGAGGCTAGAGACTTGAGGTAGAGGCTAGGTGGAAGACTTGAGATTTGAAATTTGAGACGCGGGCGTTAACATCTCCGCACCATGCCGCTCGCCGCTGTCATCCCCCAACCGAACGCTGCCGTCGAAATTCGCGAACTGCCATCCCCGGAACTGGAACCCAACTCCGCCCTGCTCGCAGTTGAACTTTCTGAAGTTTGCGGCACCGACGTCTATCTGCAGCGGGGACTGCTCGCCGGCGTTCCCTATCCGTTGATTCCGGGCCACGTTTCCGTCGGCCGCCTGGAAAAAATTCGAGGCGAACTTTGCGATGTTCAGGGGCGGCCTTTCCACGAAGGCGATCGCGTAACTTTTCTTGACGTTCATCGCACCTGCCACGCTTGTTGGTATTGCCTGGTGGCCAAGGCAAGCACGCGTTGTCCCCAACGGAAAGTTTACGGCATCACTTACGGCATGGATGATGACCTCGCAGGCGGCTGGGCGGAACAAATTTATTTGAAGCCCGGAACGCAATGCATTCGGTTGGATTGCGCACCCGAACTCTTCATGGCTGGCGGTTGCGCTTTGCCGACTGCGCTGCACGCCGTCGAGCGCGCTGATATTTCCCTGGGCGATACCGTGCTGGTGCTGGGCTCCGGACCAGTTGGCTTGAACGCGATAGTGCTGGCGCTCATGCGCGGCGCTTTACGCGTGCTCTGTATCGGCGCACCACAACCTCGACTTGCTGCCGCGCTGGCAGTGGGCGCCACAGCGGTACTGAATTTCGAAGCGCATAGCCAACAAGAGCGGTTGGATTGGGTTCGAGAGCAATGCCGAACCGGCTCAGCTTCTGCTAATTCCGCTGCCAGCAATCAGCAATCTGAAATCGCAGCCGACGTGACCATCGAATGTACCGGTCACCCCGATGCGGTGGTCCAGGCGATGCGCTTCACGCGTGACGCTGGTCGGGTCGTAGTGGTGGGCCAATACACCGATCACGGCCCGGTCTCAAGCGAAGGCGCTTTCAATCCTCATCTGGATTTGAATAAGAAACATCTCGACGTGCGGGGTTGTTGGGGTTCAGACTTTTCGCACTTCTATCGCGCCGCGCAGATCGTTTCCGATCCGAGGCGCTCCGGTCCGTGGGAAACCTTGCAAACAAAACTCTCGCGCTTCTCATTGGCCCGGGCCAACGAAGCGCTAGCTGCCGTCGCCTCGGGAGAAGTTCTAAAAGCATTAATCGACCCTTGTTCCGGCGGCCGGCGGCAGGAGCAGTCGGCAGGAGACACGGTCAGCAGATGATCGAAGCCGCAAGCTAAAGCTCGAACTCTATACCTCTGTCTCGTGCGTTGAAGCTCTGCACCTACCGGTGTACAGAGTTCAACTTGAGTTTGCCGTGGCGGGAATAATCATGCCGTCTGCTACGGCCGCCCGACTCCTGCCGTCTGCCCCTGCCGTCTGCCCCTGCCGACTGCCTCCCGCCGTCTGCCCCTGCCGACTGCCTCCTATCTCTCACCGACCGCTATCACCCGATGTCCCGGCGTAGTCAGCGCTCTTCGCACGGCTTCGGAATCGTATTCCAAATCAGCGGTGCCACCGCCACTCACGTCAAAGGAAGGAGCCAGAAAACCGCCGGTGGAGTCAAACTTTGCGAGCATCAGTGTGCCATCGAATGTGCCGTTACCGCCGCCAGCCTTCGTGACTCTTCCTTCACCCAATACCAACACGATACCGGCAAACTGGGGGTTGCCTTTAGTTATCAAT
This sequence comes from Blastocatellia bacterium, assembly GCA_034665305.1. Classification (GTDB taxonomy): domain Bacteria; phylum Acidobacteriota; class Blastocatellia; order Pyrinomonadales; family Pyrinomonadaceae; genus DASXRU01. Next base: position 11,280 of record JAXDFZ010000026.1, read on the forward strand.
TCGCCTCTCACGATCAACAGGCCGGCGCCGCCGTCCAAACGGCAGTCCCCGGTTACAAAAGTAAATTGCGGCGCTGCGATAGTGCCGGCGTATCCGTCGAATGACGCATAGACTTTGCCATCCACTTGAGCCAGGGCCAGAGCATCAGCGATAAAAATGCGCATCGCATCCGCGGTGACAAAGAACGGAGGAGTCTTCACGGAAGGGACTCCGGCCGGCGCCGTGTAAATATCCAGCACCCCCAGTTGCGGCGTGGCCACCGTGGCGTTCTTGGTAATCGAATCCTGGGCCAACGCCAGATCCTGGACACTCATTGCGAATGCCGGCTTCTGCGCTTCCACACCGGCACGATCCGCGCCGGTATATTTCTTTGCATTGCTGCTGCCAATTTCGAACCTGCTCATCATGACGCCGCCATCGGCGCCGCGCACCACCATCGGCGCCGGCGCTGGAATGTTAAGCGCCACTCCCTGGAGGATCAGGCGCATCTGTTTGCGCGCACTGCGTGGTCCATAGCCGGTCACGTCAACCAACAAACGCCCCGGCTCTTCCAGCGCGGGCGTGGCATCCGGATCGCTGACGACGACACTGTAAGCGGCGTTGGGCCCGAGAAACACTCGCGCCGGCGTCGCCCCGTTGTAAACGAGCCAGGGAGAAAGAGTCGGACTGTTCACTGCGTTGCGAAAACTCGGTGATGGCGAGCCGACTGGTCCATGGCCCTGTAACACATTCAGGGTAGCTTGCAAACCCGCCTCAGCGGCGTAGTAAGCATGTGTCTCCGCAGTAGCGTCAATGCTGTTGGTGCCTGACATCGCCGTCGTTAAGATCAGCGCCGCGCCGGCCAGCAACATCAGGATAGACATTAAGAGCGAACTGATTAACGCCGCTCCGCGCTCGCCCGGACGAGAAATAGCCTTGATTGAATTCTGAAACATAACTGCTTCTTTCTGTGGGTGTCGAACTCCTCTTCAATAACGATCGAGGATCTTTTGTGCATTTCGCAGCGTGACATCCGAACTGAGACTCACCGAGGCCGGCGGCACGCCCTTCATCGGTGGCAGGGTCACGCTGACAGCGATGGTCAAACGGACGGCAGCCGCGACCGTTGCCGGCGTTCCGCTAACATTGAGGGTCGCGCCATCGATGTCGTAGTAGGTGATTTGAAAAGAGTCGATGCCGTTGGCCAATTGGCTGGCGGCGCCGGTGTTTTTGTCGTGGCGGATCAGCGCAAAACTCCCCGCCTGAAACGAATAGTAAACATCTTCGTCAGGGTCGCTCGTCGTTTCGTTTGTGTTGTTGAGATTTGTTCGAAAATGGATCGCCGTCCCATTCGAATCCTGAGCCCCGGAGACCAGACCATTGTCAGTCAACGCGAACCCACTGCTCGCCAGTTCCCGGGACATTTGGTTCAGCGCCCGGCCGGCATCAGCGAGTCCATCAGACTTGCGATTCTCACGGCTGCGCATCGAGAATGACTTGGCCAGCAGCGTGCTGGCCGCAACCATCAGCACGAGCGTAATGGTCATGGCGATCAGCAATTCAATCAGCGAGTAGCCCGCGTGGCGATTGCGGATTTCGGAATTCGGGTTGCGCATTAGAAGACCGCTCAACTCCTGGTTTATCGATCTCGTATTCATTTCAAGCCTCTTCGCTTTCCCTGCCCGCACGACGCTTTAGCGCGCCCTTGCCCGTTGGCACATCACCGACACCGTACTCGTCAGTCCACTCGCCCATTGCGGGCCAGCGCCCTGCGCCCGGACGCTCACAGTAATGGTCTTTAGCGTTGCAGCCGTGTTGACGATGGTGGTGGTAACTACATAACTGCGGCCGGCGGAAATAACTCCTGTCTCAGTCGTGGTCCGCGCTCGCAACGCCCAGGTCCCGTCAGTCTCTGAGTCGAGCAGGGAGTAGCGCGCATGCCGCAGCAGCTCCAGGCGCTGTTGGACCAGTGCCAGAGCCTGCGTGCGGTCCGTCGCTCCCGAGTTATTGCTCACCGAATAAGCGAACAGCGACGCCGCGCCAAGACCAACGATGGTCATGATAAAGAGCGCGAACGTCGTCTCAATCAGCGTGAAGCCGCTTTGCCTGGATTGTGTTCGCCTTTTCATATTTCTTTCCCTGCTGCCTCTCTCCCAATCAAACGCGAGGGCGGCGCTGCAACAGTTTCCTAAAACCCCAAACTGCTAATGCGTCGGATAGGCTGTCTGATCAATCATTGTTCCTTTGCGTATGTTTGAATTTGAGGGAACCGCAGTCGACGCCGGCGCGCTTACAGAACCCACTGTCAAGGTCGAGCCATAACCAGAGCCAACGCCGGAATCACCCGCACTGCTAATGCTGAGCACGCTCGATTCACCGCGGGAATTGCCGAGGGTCAAAGCCGGAAGCGTTAAGGGGCTGCCGTCGGGATTCACCGGACGGCCACGCCAGTTGAACGAGATCGTTGCCGGCACATCACCGGAAAAAGTGATCCCATTCGGCAGCGGCATCACGCGAGTGTTAACCGTGCCATCACCCTCAAAGTCGATCGCCACGCTGTACGAGGTTGCGTTGACCGATACACTCGCCATCGTCGCACTCGCCGGCTGCGCATGCCGCCGGATAGAATCCAACCGCGCCTTTTCCATGTAGGCGAGAAACTCATGCGTAGAGTTTGCGAGGCGCAACGATTGCTGCGTTTGCGCGATTCCCATCATCCCCAACGCCGTCACCACAGTGATGATCATCAGCGTGATAAGCATTTGCAGAATTGAAAACCCCCGCTCGCTTACAACTAACATGTGTTTCCTCTGGCCCAGGAATGTGCCGACTTTTCAGTCACCTGAGTCTTCTGTTCCAGCAACACCATGCAACGGGTGCAGGATGCCGGATACCCCTCAACTCTTTTCCAGTGATGGCCTACCAGTTTACAGATCAGCAAACGGTTCAGCGTCCACATCTTCGATTCGTACTTCCACTTTATGAATGTCAGGTCTACTGCCATGCTTTCTCCCTTTTGGTCCGTCCGGGACGTCATCCGGTGAACACCGGTTTAGTTCAAGTTATGAGTTACAACGCTGCCGCTTCGGGAGTAGCTGAAATGACTCCAGCTACGCCAGGCGCGATACTCCCTGATGGTCGACCGTCTTCGCCCAATCGAACTTTGGCTGCTTCTGCTCTTAGCGCTCGCACCACGTCAGGATCGAAAGCCAGGCCGACCCGGCTTTGAATATTTTCCAGGGCGGCAGCGGCTGGGATGGATTCGTCATCGCAACGTGCGTTGAGCAAACTTTGATACTCGTCCGCGACCAGGATGATTCGGGCGACGAGCGGAATCTGCGCGGCTTGCCATTGGCGAGGGTAACCGGTTCCGTCGTAATGCTCGCGATGCGCTACTACCAGTTCCGCGATTTCGGCGAAGTCAGGAATGAAGCTCAGGATTCGCCAGCTGCGCTCCGGGCAACTCTCGCCGGAGGAGGCAGTATCGATTGCAGGCGAATCCGTCTCGTTTATGCTTTGTTCGGTGAATAGGGTGCGGCCAACGTTATGAAGCGTAGCGGCGAGGGACAGTTGTTGCAGATCCGTCTTTGACAGATGGAGCCGCAGCCCCAGGCGCAATGACAAGCGCGCAACGCGAAGGGCGTGGTCCGCCAGATAGCGATCGCGTTGCTTCATTAGCTCAAAGAACGCGTGCACGATCCCTTCCTGGGTTTGGCTTTGGCGGGCGACCAGGCGCTCGTTCACCTGCTTGAGCTCGTGCAGCTTCCGGTTGGTTTCATAGTGTTGAATGGCACGGCTGACGGTTAGCTGTAAATCCTGGTTGTTCCATGGTTTCGTGAGGTACTTATAAACCTGGCCCCCGTTGATTGCCTCCACCAGCGCGCCGACGTCCGTGTACCCGGTCAGAATCATTCGCACCATGTGCGGGCGCAGCGTAGTCACGATCTTCAACAATTCGATACCCGTCATTTGCGGCATGCGCTGATCCGTGATCAGTAGCGCGACATCATGTTGCTCCAACAACTGCAGCGCCGCAGCGCCAGACGAAGCCGTGAGGACGAAAAAGTCGCGGCGAAAAAGTTTTTCCAGTACGCGAAGGTTAGCCGGCTCATCATCCACTAAGAGAATTTTGTGTTTCATTTTTTGAGACTACTCCTTGCCTGTCGGCGCGAAAGGGGTTTTCTGTTCTACGTATTTCAATCGCTGTCAGGGGCAATGCGGGCATCGATGGGAATTCTGACCGTGAACGTACTGCCCTGCCCTTCGTGGCTTTCGACGGTGATGGTTCCTGCGTGCCGTTGCACAATGCCGTAGGAAATGGACAGTCCCAGGCCCGTGCCCTCGCCTACGGCTTTGGTCGTAAAGAACGGATCGAAAACCCTATTTAGTTCCGTAGGGCCAATCCCGCAACCGTTGTCTGCGATCGCGACTTCGACCAGGTCTCCGGAAACTCTCGTGGTGAGCGAAACCTCGCCCCCTCCAGGCGACGCCTGAGCCGCATTGACCAGCAGGTTCATCCAAACTTGATTCAGTTGGCCGGCAAAGCAACGCACTGGCGGCAGCTCTCCGTAATTGCGCACCAGAAACGTTTTTCCCGAACCGAAGTAGCGAGCCAGCAAACGGATTGTCGATTCAATGCCCTCGTGCAGATCAACTCGTTTTAGTTCCGCTTCATCCAACCGCGAAAAGGTCCGCAGGTTTTGTACAACGTCGCGTATCCGGACTGCCCCATCGCGACAATCGGCGACTATCGTTCGCAAGTCGCGAAACAGATGCTCGTAGTCGATCGTCTCTTTGAGTGCCTTTGCTTCCGCTGCTACTTCCGGCGGCAGCGGCAGACTGTCATAAAAAGAAAGCAGATCGCTGAAGCTGCTGACGTAGTGACTGAGCAAATCCATGTTGCTATGAACAAAGCCGGCCGGATTGTTCAACTCATGCGCGACGCCGGCGGCGAGCTGGCCCAGGCTGGCCATCTTTTCGCTTTGAATGATTTGCGCTTGCAACCGCTCCAGCTCACTTTTGCGCGCGGCCAGTTCAACATTCTTTCGCTCCAGATCCTGCTTGTATTCCCTGGCCTGCAAACTCAACGCGCGCCGAGCCACCGCGCGATCTACCGAGAGTCCCAGCACGTCCAGTTCACACGGTTTGATCAAGTAATCAAAAGCGCCCAGTCGCAGTGTGTCGCGGACGCGCTGAGTGCGGTCGACCCCTGAGGCCATGATCACTTCCGTGTCGGGATAACGCGCGGTCACGTCGCGCAAAAGTTCAATGCCGCTGCGGCCGGGCATCATCACGTCGGAAATGACGACCGCGTAGTTGTGCACCGCAAGGCGCGCCAGCGCCTCCTCAGCGGAAGCCGCTGTGGAGCAGAGATAATCCGTGCGAAGGTATTCTGAGAACAAAGTACGCACCGACTCTTCATCGTCGACTATTAGGATCCGGGGCGACTGTCCCGCAGAAAGGTCCGCAGGTTCCAATAAACCCAAGTTTGTCGATATTGGTTGGGCGGGTGAAATTGCCGGTTCCATAGCTGGAAAAGAAATGAATTCAACCTCTAATTTGCATTAAGAAATGAACCGATCACGCGGGACGCTTGGTGAGGAGAAAAAGGACGTCCAGACCTAACCGGTCAGGATTCCTGCCCCACTTTCGTCATAGGCGACGCCATTCCGGCCGTCGCGAGGATGTAAGTGCATGGCTTGTGCCAGAGGTGTCGGCGGCGGCAGACGGCAGGCGCAGTCGCCGGAACAACCCGTAGGGTTGGAGAAAGTAGCCGGAGGTCGAAGCGAAGCGCAGACCTCCGGTAGCGGAGCAAATCGGAGCGCACCCTGAAGGGGTGCCAGATTTTAGGCGAGCGAAGCCTCTTGCACCCTTTCAGGGTACTGACACTTGTTGGATTGCATTCCGGTGGTCTGCGACCACCGGCTACTGTCTTGCAACCCTTCAGGCTGCCACTCTGGTTGATCGCCACTGTCTCTGCGAAATCTGCGGATTGCTGCCGAACTTCTTGCATCTACCGGTTAAGGCGCTCCTCACTCAACGCTCGCCTTCGCCTCTGCACCGAGCCAAAATGTCGCCCGCAATCACAACCTCCATCAGAAAGGTTTGACTAGTCGCCAGCCTCCAGTCTCTAGCCTCCAAAAAGTATGAGCGAACTAAAACTTAACCTCGTCGACTCCGAACGGGTCCTTCACGGCGTCGTTCACGGCTCAGTAGCCGATGCCTGCGTCGCGGCTCTTTCTGCAGCCCCGGAAACAATTGCCGAGCTCGAAGCTGCACTCGCGCGCTTCATCAAGCCCTGCGATTCCTTCAGCCCTTTCGCATCGCTCTGCGGGAGCGACTACCGGGCGGATGCCGGCGCCTCGACCGCTGAGGCAGAATCAATCGAACGCTGCAATGCAGCTCTGGATACGCAACGATGGGACGCCGGCGTAGTAGTCATCGACCTGGCAGCGCGAATCGTGGCGTGTGAATCCTTCTATTCCCAACCCGAACCCGAAGGCCAAGTCTGCTACCACGACGGACATGCGGCGACTGACGTTTCCATCATGTACCGCGTGCCGGATGATTGGTTGTTTGTGAACTCGGTGGACGCGTATCAATGGTCGCGCCAGCGGCACCTGCAAATGCGCGCCGACCATCCGCCCTGCGACGCCCGCGCCGTGCTGTTTGGCAAACCGCTGATTGAGTTCATAGTCGCAGCCTACCGCACGCTGCCCGCAGAAACCTGGGCGCGATTCAAAACTGCGTGGCAGACTGCCGGAAATGCTGCTGAAGAATTAGAGGAAGAATTGGCGAAGGAGTTCAGGGCCATCCATTCCCGGTGGTTGATGACTGCGCGTGATGATTTGCGTGGCCAGGCCCCGCGCGATGTTCTGTTGGCCCAACAGCATTACATTGATTTCGACTTGCAGTCACGACAGTTTCAATGGAACGCGCTGGATGAGGGGCCGCCCTGTTTGAGTGAGGATTCTTTCGCCTATCGGTTCGCTGGTTTTGGGACGCACGAGTTTGTTCTCTACTACGATCTGGTGCGTCATTTGATTTGCAGCGCCCCGGAAGTTATCAATAGGATGGGTATGCGGTGGCAATCTCCATCCGATGCGGAAGTCGATCGACTAATCGCTGAGCTTGAGCAAATCAAAACCGAATGGCTGGAGAGTCCACAGCGCGATCTGGACGGCCGCGTTCCCGCGGTCCTCATCGACAACGAGCGCCGGCGCATGCCGCAGGCGATGCGCCCGCGCGATATGATCATCGACGAAGACTGCCCCGTCTGCCAGATGTTCGCGGACGAAACGAGCCCGCTCGGGATGGGCGTAGGTTTTTGGCATCTCGACGGCTCGAACATGGAAGACGAATTCGCCTTTTCGTCCTGCCGCACCTTTGAGGAGTGGGAAGCCGAGAACCATCGCCGCGAGGAATTCAATCGCGAATTCGAGGCAGAATGCGAGGCCCGTCGCGAACGGCTGGCCCGCGGCGAACCACGCGACGAGGATTGCGATTCTGGTCCTCGGTTCGAGTTTGGTCCGTATGAGTGGGAGGACGGGCCGCAAGCGCTGTCGCGAGAGCCAATCGTCGCCGACGCACCGGAGGATGACGACGGGCCGCAGCATTGAATTCGTCAAATTGCGGATGTTTTTGGGAGGTTCGGCGGCATGGTTGGCAGGTTTGCCGGCGTTGTTGGGGGGTTTGCCGGCGTTGTTGGGAGGTTTGCCAGGATTGTTGGGAGGTTTCGCAGCATTGTTGGGACGTTTGCCAGGATTGTTGGGAGGCTTCGCAGCGGTATTAACAGGTTTCGCATCAGTGTTCCTAGGTTTGAGGCTTTGCCTCAAAGTTATGAGCTAGGTGAGATTCGGCTGTGCCGCCGGATGTGAGGCGGCGGCTCTGCCCCGCCGTAGTGGGCCGTCATATGTTTTGGGCTATGCCCATGGTGCGGCCTTTGGCCCAAGGAAATCCAAAGGGCTAAGCTCTGACCAGGGGCGTAACCCGGGAAAAACCTGGCCGCTGTCGGCGGGGCTTAGCGCCTCACATCCGGCGGCAAAGCCGAAACCGCACCAGCCGGGTGCCTTTGCGGCTAGCTTAATTTTTGGAGTGCGGTAGCAAGCGCGACACCGCTTTGGGATTGTCTATCCCGGGAATCTTGTTTCGCGCGTCAATTCAAAGCCGCTGCGCTCTGCTGGGCCCAGTTTGTTCCAGGCAATTAACGAGGGGAGCCCGACCGTAAGGGAGGGCTCCCGCTCCCGTGCACTCAACCGGAGCCCTCTCTTACGGTCGGGCTACTGCCCCGCTCCGCGCAAATCCAAAGCGCCGCCGCCGCTGCGCTCTGCCGGCGCACTCCAGGATGGTGCCCGCGCCGTATGTGGAGGCGGGCGGGCCACCTTAAGATCCGCGCGGTCATCGTAGCTTCATGGCAAGCAAACTGTTCGTCGCGGGTCTGGCGTGCGTGGGATTGATTGGGGGGACGTGCGGCGGGCGTGCCGTCAATCACTCGAACGCGAACGTCGCTTTTGCGGTTCGCGGCACGAACCCGAACGCGGCGGCCTCCCTGGCGACCGCCACTCCTTCGCCTGCAACCTCCGCGGCACGTGTCGCGAAGTTCAGCGACGCTGACTACACCAAACATGTAAACGCTCTGAAGGCCACGCTGAAAGAAAAGAAACTTTCACCTGCGGCTTTTGCAATAGTCATTCAGAAACCCTTTATCGTCATCGGCGATGAAACGCCGGCCGCCGTGCGGCACCATGCGGAAGGTACGGTGAAGTGGGCGGTCGATCGCCTGAAGCAGGATTTCTTTACCGAGGATCCGAACGACATTCTCGACGTTTGGCTTTTTCAGAATGAGACTTCTTATCGCAAACACGCGCGCCTGATCTTTGGCGACGAGCCCGACACACCCTACGGCTATTATTCCAGCGCACACAAAGCCCTGATTATGAATATTGGCACCGGGGGCGGCACCCTGGTCCACGAAATTGTCCACCCGTTCATAGAGGCAAACTTTCCCGCCTGCCCTCCCTGGCTGAACGAAGGATTGGGATCGCTCTATGAACAATGCGGCGATCAGGACGGACACATTCACGGGTTCACTAATTGGCGCCTCCCGGGTTTGCAGAACGCTATCCGGGCCAAGCGGGTCCCGTCGTTCAAGGCACTGCTGGAGATGGATTCGAGCGCGTTCTATAGCGCCGATAAAGGAACGAACTATGGCCAGGCGCGCTATCTTTGTTACTACCTGCAACAGAACGGATTGTTGGTGAAGTTCTATCAGGAGTTTCTAGCGCAACAGAAACAGGATCCCAGTGGCTTTCGCAGCCTGCAAAAGATTTTGGCTGGAAGCGACCTGGACGCTTTCAAAGCAAAGTGGGAGAAGTACGTGTTGGGTCTGCGGCAAGGGTATGAGGTGGAGGCCCGGTAGAAGTTTCGAGTTTCGAGTTCGGATTTTGAAGCTCGCGAAACTGAGAGTTGAACCTGAGACCTGAGACTCTTTGGAACCCGAAACTCGAACTCGGAACTACTTCGACCGCGGCGTCGGCAATGAAACGCGGGTACGCATTCGCTGTTGCCAGTTGCTACCGCGCGGTTCTACTTCTTCAATCTGCGCCAGGGCCTCACTAATCGGCTCGCCGCCAAGTTGCCGCATCTTCAAATACAACAGCGCGGAAACGATCGAAACGAGCGGCACTACGACGATGTTTATCAGGCTGATGAGCTGTTTGTAGATTTCCTGCATGCGCATGCCCTGCTGCGGCGCGCCCGCCGGCCGGGTACCGATATGCAGTTGGCCCAGCAAAAGACTGACGAGGATGGGAATCGTAAACTGCAACAGCCACACAATGATCATGGTGCGCCACGAGCGGGACGCCAACTGGCGCGAGCGCTGCCGCGCCGCTTTTTTCTCCAGCCCTTCCACGAGCACTACCGGCGCGTAGAACGCGTAACGCAATTGCTGTACGATGCCGGGAATAAACAAAAGGATGGTGCCGATGATTACACGCAGCGTCACTCCCAGACTGGTTTTCAGAAACGGCTTCCAGCGTTTCTTCAAGACTGCGATGGCGGTACGCAATTCCACCGGGCGCAGCGGTGCTGCTTGTAATTGCGTGACCAGCACCGCCGTCATGCCGGAGATGGTAGACGCCGCCACGTAGTAACCTGCGATGTGGAATAAAGCGACGATACAAATTGCGACCACGAGGGAAATTTTTCCCGCGCTCATGCCTTTGCCTTGAGCTTCCAGCCCTAGCTGCAACCCAATCATCAAAATGGTTGTGACGATCACCGGGCTGTGAGCAAGCAGCGACATCTTCAGAAACTTGGGAAAGTGTTCGCTGTAAAGAGCGAAGGCGCGCCGGTAGAGAGCCCCCACGCCGTCAGCCTGGGCCCGCAGTGAGTTGGCCAACGCCGCCGCGGACTGCGGCCGTTGCGCCGGATCTTTTTCCAGGGCCGTCATCACCAGTTGCGCGACGCGTTTCGGCACTTTGCTGCGCTCGCGCAAAGGCGGCGGCACACTTTCCAAATGCTCGCGCATGACTTTGGTAGTGTCGCCGGTGAAGGGCGGTTCGCCCGCCAGCATCTGGTAGGCGATAACTCCCAAACTGTAAATGTCCGAGCGCGCATCGATGTTCGTGCCGCCGCATTGTTCCGGAGACATGTAGAGCGGCGTGCCCATGATCGCGCCGACGCGCGTCAACTCGGTCTTTTTCCCAAACCCAGTCTCGGCGGTGGTGCGTGCGCCCTTGACGAAGGGACGCGTCGCCTGGTCCAACATTAACGTTCGATCATCGTCCGTCTTATTCTCAGCGGCGGCGGAAGCAGGGACCGCGACCTCTCCAGCCGCGGGCAGGATTTGCGTGCCCGCCTCTTGCAGGTTCGTGACTGCAGATCCCGGGGTTGGCTCTGTGCTTAGTTGAACCGCTGTCGCGGCCGATTGACCGGGCGGATTGATGAGCGTTTCATTGTCCGGCGCGTTAATCCGGGTCGCATTCGAATCCGCGATTTGTGTTTTGCGCGCGCCGGGAACCATGGTTGCGGCCTCCGCGGACGAAGCGTGATAGGTGTTGGCTGGTGAGACTTGCTGCGTCACACCGGCTCCCTTGGGCGCAATGGTTTGCGCAGACCCGGCTCGCGGCTGGCTCGTTTCGGCGGCGCCGGCGTTGGCGTTGGTCACAGTAGCTTCGCCGAGTTTGGCAATTCCAAAATCAAGGACCTTCACGCGATAGCCGCCCAGGCGGTTCGGCTCCAGCCAAATGTTGTCCGGCTTCAAATCGCGATGGACAATGCCCTGCTGATGCGCTTCGTGAACCGCGGAACAAACCTGTTCGAGAATATCGACAACCCATTCCAGCGGCAGGTGTTTTTCTTCGCTGAGCACATCACCGAGCGTACAGCCGTCGAGATACTCCATCACCAGGTAGGCAACGTTCTTTCCCCCCGCGGCGGCAAACCCAAAGTCGGTGACGTCGACGACGTTCGGATGGCGCAAGCGGCCGGCAGCCTTCGCTTCACGCTTGAAGCGTTCGACAAACTCCTCATTGGCCATGAACTGCGGCGTGATTAGTTTGAGAGCCACGTAACGGCCGGTGCCGAGGTGGGTTGCCAGGTAAACCGCACCCATACCGCCCTGCCCGAGCATTTGCTCGAGACGGTATTTGTCGTCAAGTGTTTGGCCAACGTAGTCCACGAGAAAGTTTCGAGTTTCGAGTTTCGAGTTTCGAGTTTCGAGTTTCGAGTTTCGAGTTTCGAGTTTCGAGTTCGGAAGCCCCTTCAAGTTCAGGTTTCAGGTTTCAGGTTTGAATACGCATGCCGGGAGCTTGAGTTTCAGATCTAAGTCAGAACCGCCTGCGGTAGCGGGCGGTTGATGTGGAGTTTCCGTGCGGGCTCGCCCCAATCCAAATTCGCCTTTCGAACTCGAAACTCGAAACTCGAAACTCGAAACTATTTCCTAGCCCAGCGCTCCATGTTGTAAACGCGTTCCCCGGCCGGCGCTTTGTCGGTAGCGGGCCAGGTCAGGATCGCTTTCCATGAATCAGCTGATTCCTTTTGAAACTTGAAGGTGTTGCGCGCTTTGAAAACCGGATCGAACGTAATGGAGTTGTCATCAAGCGCGGTCGCCACCGAGCGCGATCCCTTCTCGTTGTTTCCGAACTCGCCATCCTTGAGTTCGAAACGGCCCGTGTCTGTTACCTTCTCGACCTTTTCATCGGCCAGAGTTTCCACCACCAGCGTCGTCGGGTTTTCGAAGTGATAGCGCTCGAAGAATGCCTCCTGGCCGACGCCGGTGCCCCTCCAGGTGCCTTCGATCCAACGCAGCTTCTTCAGGTCATCGACGCTGATTTTCATGGCCTGTGGTGTCGTTCTGGGGGTCGCCGAGGTCGACGCAGGCTTCGTCTCAGGCGCCGCCGAATTTGGGTTGAGGTGTGATTCGATGTGCGAGCAGCCGGCCATTAAAACCACGGCGCAGAATGAAGTCAAAAGAATAACTTTAGGTTGCATGCGGCAGAGCATACAGGAAATGCCAAATGGTGATAAGTCGGGCCGGCGAGCCGTCCACAGATTTCACAGATTACACAGAAAGGGACATGACAGCGGTCTGAGGCCGTTATCACACCGCGATGTTGGAGCCAAGCTATTCAAAGTTCGGTTGCCTTTGAGATGTTCTACGCTTCCATCTGTGTAATCTGTGTAATCTGCGGACTTTAATCCTTGCTACTCCTCACGGCATAACTATACTTAGCGCCCAGTTCTTCCAGTTTCCCCTTGGGAGCAAACAATGATCAGAGAATCGCTGGTCAAGCGAGAATTCGGCAAAGGCGCTTTCCGCTGGCGCAGTCATGAGATTTCGCGCATCGAGGGCCTGAGTGATGCCGTCTTCGCTTTTGCGATCACCCTCCTCGTGGTTTCGCTCGAAGTCCCAAAGACGTTTCACGAATTAACGGAAACCATGCGCGGGTTTGGCGCCTTTGCAGTTTGCTTCGTGCTGCTGTTCACCGTTTGGTTAACGCAATACAAATATTTTCGCCGTTACGGGCTCCAGGATGGACCAACCACCTGGCTCAACGCGGCGCTGATTTTCGTGGTGCTCTTCTACGTCTACCCGCTGAAGTTCCTGTTTACTTTTTTGGTAGACAAGATCACCGGCGGGCACGGCGAAGTGCGACTTCAGGATGGGACGGTAACGTCGATGCTGGACAGCGTGGAGCAGATGGGGAAGCTGATGCTGATTTTCAGCGCCGGTTACCTCGCTGTTTTTCTGGTGTTCGTGCTGCTATATCGCCATGCCTACAAGAAACGTGCGGAGCTGGATCTGAATGAGCTGGAGATATTTGATACGAAGAGCAGCATCCAGGAAAGCGCGTTGAACTGCGGCATCGCGATCCTTTCGATTAGCATCATTCTTATCGGTGGCGCGAATTACTCCGGCGTTGCGGGCATGATTTACATGCTGACGGGCGTGGCCATGGGTGTGCACGGTACCTTGTCAGGCAGCCGCCGGCGGCGCTTAGAGCAGAGACTCCTGTCAAAATCCCCTGCGGTGGCGGAAGTGCCATCCTCGGACTGAACAATGGCGGAGGATCTGGGTCCGCGCGCTATCGCCGCCGGGCTCGACTAACTACCCCGGACACTCAGCATTGGAATGACTGACGGTGAAACTGAAACGCCGCTGGTATTCGGTCGAGGTGATGAAGGAACAAACCATGGCGTGCTGCAGGGCCGCATTTCGCACCGCGCCTTTGTTTACTTCATTCAGCCAAAAGAGAAACCCGCCAATGTCTGCGTCACGGCGCAAATAGCCCGTGTATTGTGAGTAAACGAACGAGCGGTTGTATTCCGCGTCGATGAACGGACGGTTGTCCACCGCCGTCCCAAACCCTGCCGGCACGCACGGCGCCGCCGGACTCCCGGGCAAGCGATCACAGCCATTGAAGTAATCGTTCGCCAGATGAAACATCACGAGCGGCCGCCCGCCATTGTTAAAGTGCGCCACGAGGGTGTTCCGATCCAGATTTGAAAGCACGGCCCCGTCGGCGGCCTGGATGGTCGCCAGCACTGCATCCACAAACTGTGGGCCAGTCTCCAGGCCTAAGGGATACTTCGCCAGAAACTCCGGCCGCTGTACAAAATCCGTCGCCAGCGCCAGCTGCGCCTGGGCCAGGTTGCTGCCGCCTACTACCTGAGCGCGGTCCCTGACAAACGTCGAATAACGCGGGAGCTTCTTGGCTTCCGGCACGTTAGACGTGTCCGGATTAAACGAGGGCTGATCGTTACCGTACGCCGCCCGGTACAACAGAAACACGAAAGAAGCCGTTTGCTGGTATTCCGGCTCAAAAAAGAATGCGTTAGAAACCGCGACGCGATGCTCATGAACGCAAGCCGGGTCACTGCCGCATTGCGTAATCTGGGAAGACCAGTAAGCAAGCCCCTCATCATCCGGCATTCGACCCAGGAAATCTGAGTATTGGGCGCGCACGAAGAATTCAGCATTGTCGATCGGGTTCGGCAGCGACGAATCGAAATCGTTGTTCAAAATGAATATTGCTGCCGTCGTCTGGCTACCTAACGTCGCGCCATCGCCCGTAGCATTGCTGAGGTTTACAATCAATGACTCAGTCGCTTCCGTGTAGCCATCATCATTAATCAGAACCTTGACGCTGCGCGAACTCTGCCCCGGCGAGAAAATCAGTGTTCCGGAGGCAACTGTGTAGTCCGTAGTCTGCCGGGCGGAACTATCCTGGGTGGCGTAGTTCACGCTGGAGGTGCCAGTGGTGCGGCCGGTGCGGCTGACAAACAGCGTAGCCTGCCGAACGCTTTCGCTAACCTGCAGACTGCTTACCGCAAATGAAATCTTGGGCGGCCCGTCATCGTTGAGAATGGTGGCTGTCGCCTGAGTGGGAGAGACAAAACCGACGTTTGTAGCATTGCTGAGAACTAGGAAAAACGTCTCATCGCCCTCATCGGCAACGTCGCCGTTGATTTGAACCAAAACCGTCTTTGAGGTCTGGCCCGGGTCAAAAGTCAGAGTACCGGATTTTGCAACGTAATCGTCGCCGGCGATAGCCGAATTGTTCCCGGTGGTGTAATCGACGGTTACGGTTTGAAATGTCGCATTGGTTAGGTTGACCGTGAAGCTGGCGTTGGTAGTGCCTGAATTCCCTTCCGGCACCATTACACCGAAAACCCCTAGCGTCGGTTTCGATTCACTATCACTTATTGAAACGATTGCCGTGTTCGGAGTGTTGATGAGCGCGCCACCCGTAGCATTGGTCAAAATAACGTTGAAGGTCTCTGCCGCTCCCTCATAAATACTGTCATCAAGTATTGGGATGGCGACTGTTTTCGAAGTTTCGCCGGGCGCGAAGGTTACCGTACCGCTGGTGGTCGTGTAATCAGAACCCGCGACTGCCGTGCCGTCACTAGTGGCGTAATCTACGGAAGAAGACGCCGAGAGATCTCCGGAACGCGTAATCACCACCGAAGCCGTCGATTGCAATTCCGAAGTATTGTATTTATCCAGGCTGAACTGAATGCCGGTCGGGACCGCGCCTGAGGCGATCAGGGTACTCTGCAAAATGTAAATCCGGCTCTGGCTGGGATCGGTGGAATTCGGAGTGACCGTATTGAAGGCCAGGCCATTCGTCCCCCAACGGACCATTCGATACGGCGTTCCCACAATTCCAGTCAACGTTACCGAACCAATCGGAACAAATGTGTTGATGTCATAAGCGATCAGCACCGGATTCGAGCCGCTGTTCGTAAGGTAGAAGGCTCGTCCCAGGGATGAGTCCACCACCAGAGCGCTGGTAGAACCGGCACCCGGGAAAGTGCCCATCAGTTGTTTAGCCTCAGGATCGACTACGCGCCCGGCTCCTGAATAAAGCAGGCCGTTATTGAATTGCAGTCCGTTGTTAAATCCCTGAATCAGATTATTGGTTACGCTGACTGTCGTCAGCCCGGTCCCATCCACCAGGAACTTCACCAGTTCATATCCACTGGAGAAACTGTCATAGCCGTAAAGGGTCGCGGCCGACGAGCCAAACTCAATGGGACCGATCGCGTAAAATCCGCCGCCGCCACCGGCGCTCTTGGATCGGGCCACGCCATTGTCGTAAATCGTCGCCTGTGCGCCGAATCCGTTTATGCCGCGAGAAACCGCCAATGAATCCGGCGCGCCGGGCACGACGTCCATGTCAACTGGTTGGGGGCTGGAGGCGAACTGCGGACCGGGAGTTTCGGTCGTTAGGTTGAACCGGCGGATCGCATTTGCGCCATTCAAGTGTGTGTATAGCGTCTGGCCATCGTCGGAAATCGCCATTCGACCAGGCTCGCTGCCGACAAAAACGGATGAGCTAATGACTCCCGTGCCGGGGACGATCCGGGAAATGCTGTTTCCATTTGCGCCGGCCATGCTCGGAACGCTGGCATGGAGAGAGCTGGTGGCTGGGCTGTAAAGAAGATCGTTAGCCGGCATTTCCACCCTTCGAATAAACGTCGGAAATGGCGATGGTGAGGGTGTCGGGGTTGGCGAAGGTGTCGGCGTCGCCGCCGGGATCGGATCAACGGAACTGACGAGCGCCGTTTGAATCAGGAATACCTGACTGTTGCTGGTGCGAAATGCCAGGCCATTCGTACCCCAACGAACCAGGCTGCTCGGGAACCCGGTGACCCCTGAAATCGTGGTCGAAGAAATGGGGACAAACGTGTTGATATCAAATGAGCGCAAGACGTACAGCGAATTCACCTGGCTCAGGAAATACACTCGGCCATTCGGCGCATCGAGAGCCATTAATGACTGAGAGCCCAGGCCATCGAATCCTACGCCACCGAAGATGCCCTTCATGGTCTGAGTCTCAGGATCTAGAACGACACCGTTCGAGAGATAAACCAAACCACCGGCGTAACCGATATAGCCGCCGCTACTACCGTGTGTCAGCGTAAAATTGGCCAATGCCAGTCCTGAATTGCTGACCGCTACTTTGCGTACGCCGCCGCCGTTCACAACAAAAAGAGAAGTTGAAGATCCGAACTTTAACGGGCCGGCGTTGGGAATTGATTGCGCCCGCGGTACCCCGTCGTCATAGACAACTACGGAGGACTGGCTTCGGTTCACAGCAACGGTACCGGGACTTCCGGGCATGACATCGAGGTTGGTGGTAAGCCTGACCCCGTTGAAGCTGTCATTGCCCAGCGAGAACTGTAATCCAGGTGTGCGAGATACGGTCTCAAACCGTCGCACTGACCCGGCGCCGTCAAGTCCGACCCAGAGAGTTTGGCCGTCACTCGAGAGCGCCATCTTGTTTGGTTCACTGCCAATGAAGGTTGAGCTGGTAATAGAGCCGGCTACCGGATCGATCGAAGTGATGCTGTTTCCCGCGCTGCCGGCAGAGCCGGGGACGCTGGCATTTAAAGTCTGCGTCGTTGGATTGAAGACCAGATCATTAGTAGGCAACGAGATTTGCCGCACAAATGTGCTAACGGGCGCCGGCGTTGGGGTCGGAGAAGGCGACGGCGTCGCGGTGGGCGTCGGAATTGGATCGCCGGATGGAATCAACGACGTTTGAACCAGGAACAACTGGTTGGTGCTGGTACGGAATGCCAGGCCATTTGACCCCCAGCGAACCATCGCCGTCCCGTCACCCGTAACGTTCGGGATGGTCGCGGAACCGACCGGGAGAAACGTATTTATGTCAAAAGCCTTAAGCGTGCGAACGCCTGATTCCAAGACCAGAAAATAAGCCCGCCCGGCCGTTGAATCAGGAGCAAACGCCTGGGAAACTGCTCCGGAAAAAGTTCCCAGCAAGCTACCTGAGGCCGGATTAATTACCTGTCCGCTGGATCCATAGACGCGGCTATTTTGGAATTTTATTCGCGCACCCATCGACAGCGATGTCGTGCCGGAGACCGTCACGCCATTCGCGTCAATCGCCAGCGTGGTCAGGCCGCTGTAAAATCCGGTGCCGTAAAGAGTCGCAGCTGAGTCAGAGAAAGCCAGATAGTCGCTGCCTGCAGTGTGACCGGGACCCGCTTGGGTTCGCCGCACGCCATTTTCAAACACCGCCACGCCTGCCTCTGGCGGACTTACTCCACGATAGAATCTCGCGACGGCGACCAAATTGGGATTGCCGGGCGCGACAGCCAAGTCGCCAACACTGTATAGCCCGAACGAACCATCGGAGCCCACTGAGAACTGTGGGCCGGGCGTTTGGGTAACTATATTGAAACGACGGATCGCGTACGCCCCCTCGAGGGACACGTATAGCGTTTGACCATCATCCGCCAGGGCAAGTCGCGTGGGTTCACTGCCAATGAAAACTGAGTTTGTGATAGCGCCCGTAACCGGATCAATAGTAGCGATGCTGTTGCCACCGGCGCCGGCGGTACTGGGTACGCTCGCATACAGTTTGCCGGTGGCGGCGCTGTAGACCACGTCATTAGCCGGCAGTGGCACCTGCCGGACGAATTCCGCCTGCGTGTCGAGTATGTCCGGCGCTGCCGGTGCCTCAAGCTTGCCGGCACTCAGCGATTTGAAGTCCCTCGCGACTACGCCCAGCGGCGTTACAAATTGCAAGACGAGGGCCCAAAGAAGAACCTGGGCAGCCGGCGATTTAGCGGGCGATAATTCTGAATCAGAGTGGGCAAAATCATGTGAGGTTTACTCCGAACTGCAGACTGGGATTGCGGAAAAACTTGACGCGGCTTAGAAGACCTTAGGTCTTGATCTGGGATAAAGCCGCCTGCGGTCGGGTTCGCAAGCGCGAATCTAAGTCAATACAAGATTTCTGTCAACGAACAGTTGAAGATTCAGAACCGTCCGCTAATTTCTTACCTCTAAATCAGTTAGGGGCGTAACGCGATTGCGCTACGCCCCGATCCTTGACTGAACGGACTCTGATGCCGAGTCCGCAAATGCGGTTGCACTGCTGGTGAGAGACTATTCGTCTTCAGTCTCTACCATAGCGTCACTTTCATCCTCGGTTGAAACCGGCTCGTGAATCGGGGTGGGCACGTCGATGCCGCCGACGATTTCCGGGAAATCCTCCAGGTCTCGATCGCGCGCCGCCTGATCTACCGACTCGTCACGCTCGATAGTGACGTTGCGGTAGAACTCCATGCCGGTACCGGCCGGAATCAGGCGGCCCATGATCACGTTCTCTTTCAAACCGCGCAGGTAATCGATGCGGCCCGAAATCGCCGCCTCGGTCAATACGCGGGTCGTCTCCTGGAAGGAAGCCGCGGAGATAAACGAATCGGTCGAGAGCGAAGCCTTGGTGATTCCCAGCAACAGCGGTTCAGCT
Organism: Blastocatellia bacterium; assembly: GCA_034665305.1. Lineage (GTDB taxonomy): Bacteria > Acidobacteriota > Blastocatellia > Pyrinomonadales > Pyrinomonadaceae > DASXRU01. The sequence goes on from JAXDFZ010000026.1 coordinate 30,551, forward strand.
GACGACAGGTCGCCACCTAATGCACGCACTCGTTCGTTCTCATCGGTGAAGCGGAAACGATCGACCTGCTCTTCCAGCAGGAACTCAGTGTCGCCGACTTCCTTGATCTTCACCCAGCGCAGCATCTGACGGACAATCACTTCGATGTGCTTGTCGTTAATGTTCACGCCCTGCAGGCGATAGACTTCCTGAATTTCGTTCACCAGGTATTCCTGCAAACGATTCATTCCCAGAACTCGCAAAATATCGTGCGGGTTCAACGGTCCATCCATCAATGCCTCGCCGGCGCGAACGCGATCGCCTTCCTGCACGTTGATGTGCGTACCGCGCGGGATGTCGTACTCGCGCTCTTCCAGGTCATCACCGACGATGATCAACTTACGTTTACCCTTGGCGATGGGACCCAGTTTGACGATGCCGTCAATTTCCGACATGACCGCGGTTTCGCCCGGCCGGCGAGCTTCGAAGAGCTCGACGACGCGCGGCAGACCGCCGGTGATGTCTTTCGTCTTCGTAGTTTCGCGTGGAATCTTGGCAATGATGTCGCCCGGTTCCACTACGTCGCCATCGCCCACCATCAGGTTCGCGCGCACCGGCATCTGGTAAGTCTTCAGTATCTTGTTGCTGGCGTTGCGAATTTCGAAGCGCGGCTGTTTCTTCTCGTCAGGTGAATCCTTAACGACCATGCGGGACTGGCCCGTCACTTCGTCCACCTCTTCGTCAACCGTCACACCTTCCTTCAGGTCCTGATACTTAATGTGACCGGCCACTTCGGTAAGAATCGCGAAGGTGAACGGATCCCATGTCGCCAGCATCTGGTCCTGAACCACCCGCGCGCCGTCGGCGACGTGCAGGTGCGCGCCGTAAACGATCTGGTAGCGCGCCACTTCACGGCCGCGCTCGTCGGTGATTGTCAGCGCACCGTTGCGGTTCATGGCGATGATCTCGCCCTTGCGGTTTTTGACCGTTTGCAGCTCGATGTATTTCACTACGCCGTCGACGCGGGCTTCGTGCTTCGAGGATTCTTCGAGGCGCGCCGTACCGCCGATGTGGAACGTACGCATCGTAAGCTGCGTGCCGGGTTCGCCGATTGACTGCGCCGCAATGACGCCGACCGCCTCGCCGATATCGACGGGCCGGCCGGTGGCCAGGTTGCGGCCATAGCATTTGACGCAGCAGCCACGTCGCGATTCGCAAGTCAGTACCGAACGAATGCGCACGCGCTGCACGCCGGAGCGTTGAATCTCCGCCGCCAGGTCGTCGTCAATCTCCTGATTGGTTTCGACGATGACGCCGCCCTCAACCGGATCGATAACATCGTCGAGCGAAGTGCGACCCACGATGCGGTCGCGCAACGATTCGATTTCCTCGCCGCCTTCGATGATGGCCGTCGCGGAAATGCCTTTCAGCGTGCCGCAATCCTGTTCACTGATGATCACGTCCTGGGCCACGTCCACCAGACGCCGCGTCAGGTAACCTGAGTCGGCAGTCTTCAAAGCCGTGTCGGCCAGACCCTTGCGGGCGCCGTGCGTCGAGATGAAGTACTGCAACACGTTCAGGCCTTCGCGGAAGTTCGCGCGAATGGGCGTCTCGATGATCTCGCCCGAAGGCTTGGCCATCAGTCCGCGCATACCGGCGAGCTGGCGAATCTGCTGCGCACTACCACGAGCGCCGGAATCGGACATCACGAGGATTGGATTCAGTTCATCCAAATCTTTCTCGCGTTGGTCCATGGCCTTGAACATTTCCTTGGCGACCTTGTCGGTCACTTCGGACCAGATAGCCACAACCTTGTTGTAGCGCTCGCCGTTGGTGATCACGCCGTCGAGGTATTGCTGTTCGACGTCGATAACGTCCTTCTCGGCCTTGGCCACCAAAGTTTTCTTCGCATCCGGCGTCACCAGATCGTCAATACCGATCGAGATGCCCGCCTTGGTTGCATACAGGAATCCCAGGGTCTTGAGATCGTCAAGCATCTTGACCGTCATCTCATGGCCCAGCCGAATGTGCGAGTAGTTCACGAGGGACTGCAGACCCTTTTTACGCAACGTGCCGTTGATAAAGGGCAGCCCCGCCGGGATCGAGTCATTAAAGATGACGCGGCCGACTGTCGTGTTCACAACCCGCTTCACATCTTCCTGCACAACTGAACGAAGGATGTCCTGCGAATCATGTTCCTGCGTCAAGTCGATCAGATCGCCCTGAATGCGGAGTTTAATCGGCGTCTGGGTGGTAACGTATTTCGCGTCGAGGGCCAGCAGCACTTCGTCGAGCGAAGCAAACACACGGCCTTCGCCTTTTGCGCCCGGCTTGTCACGCGTCAGGTAGTAAATGCCGAGCACGATGTCCTGCGACGGCACCGCAATCGGCTGACCGCTCGCCGGGCTCAGAATGTTGTTTGAAGACAACATCAGCACGGCAGCTTCGATCTGCGCTTCCGGACTTAGCGGAATGTGCACGGCCATCTGGTCACCGTCAAAGTCGGCGTTGAAGGCGGTGCAAACCAGCGGATGGATCTTGATTGCTTTGCCTTCCACCAACACCGGTTCGAATGCTTGTATACCCAGGCGATGCAATGTCGGCGCGCGATTCAGCAGCACGGGATGTTCGCGAATCACTTCCTCGAGGATGTCCCAGACCACCGGCTCCTGCCGCTCAACCATTTCGCGCGCCTGCTTGATGGTGGCTGCGTGTTGTTGCTTCTCGAGCTGGTTATAGATGAAGGGTTTGAACAACTCGAGCGCCATCTTCTTCGGCAAGCCGCACTGGTGCAACTTCAGTTCAGGACCGACAACGATCACCGAACGTCCCGAGTAGTCGACGCGTTTGCCCAAGAGGTTCTGACGGAAGCGGCCCTGTTTGCCTTTCAGCGTTCCACTCAAAGACTTCAGCGGGCGATTGTTCACGCCGCGCAGCACGCGACCGCGACGGCCGTTGTCGAACAACGCGTCTACTGCTTCCTGCAGCATGCGCTTTTCGTTGCGCACGATAACTTCCGGCGCGCGCAGTTCCATCAACTTTTTCAGACGGTTGTTACGATTGATCACGCGCCGATACAGATCGTTGAGATCGGAAGTCGCGAACCGGCCGCCATCGAGCGGCACCAGGGGCCGCAGCTCAGGTGGAATAACCGGAATCACATCGAGGATCATCCACTCCGGACGATTGCCGGATTTCAAGAACGAGGTAGCAACTTTCAGCCGCTTGGAATACTTCAGCTTCTTCTGCTGCGACGTTTCCTCTTTCATGTGGACGCGCAGATCGGCGGCCAACTCTTCGACCTTCACGGCCGCCAGCAGTTCCTTGATCGCTTCGGCGCCCATCTTGGCGACAAACTGCGCGGGATAATCGCGCGTCAGTTCGCGGAATCGCTCGTCGGACAGCAACTCCCTTTCCTTGATTCCCGGCACGTCACCCGGATCGATAACGATGTACGACTCGAAATAGAGGACCTTCTCCAACTCGCGTAGCGGGATGTCCAGCAAGTGGCCGATGCGCGACGGCAGGCCTTTGAAAAACCAGACATGCGAACACGGGCTGGCGAGATCGATGTGGCCCAGCCGTTCACGGCGGACTTTCGCCTGGGTAACTTCGACGCCGCACTTGTCGCAGATCACCCCGCGATGCTTCATGCGCTTGTACTTTCCGCACAGGCATTCCCAATCGGCGACGGGACCGAAGATGCGGGCGCAGAACAGACCGTCGCGCTCCGGCTTAAACGTGCGGTAGTTGATCGTTTCCGGCTTGGTTACTTCACCGTGCGACCAGTGCCGGATTTTTTCCGGCGACGCCAATGAAATACGAATCGCCTCAAAGTCAGGCGCCAGCGGCATTTTCTCTTGATGGAATCGAAACACGTCGTTCTCCATTTCGGATTTCAGATTGCGAACTGCGGATTCTGCAGCCCACGATCCCAATCCTGTTAGCCATTACTTCGCATTTCAGATTGCTTTTCTAATCCGCAACCCGAAATCCGCATTCCGCAATTAATTTTCCGCGCCGGCGGTGATTAGCGCTTCGCCAACCAGCTCGCCATCCCCATCCCCTGCGCCGTTCGGCTTGTTAATCAGCTCGACATCGAGACAAAGCGATTGCAGCTCGCGCACCAGCACGTTGAACGATTCGGGCAGGCCCGGATCGAAATCTGCTTCGCCCTTGACGATGGCTTCGTAAATCTTCGAACGTCCCGCGACGTCGTCCGATTTCGCCGTCAACAGCTCCTGCAGGATGTGCGCTGCGCCGTACGCTTCCAGCGCCCACACTTCCATTTCTCCGAAGCGCTGACCGCCAAATTGCGCCTTGCCGCCCAGCGGCTGCTGCGTGATCAGACTGTATGGTCCAATTGAGCGAGCGTGAATCTTGTCGTCGACCAGGTGCGACAGTTTCAGCATGTAGATGTAGCCGACTGTCACCTTCTGTTCGAACTGTTCGCCGGTCAGGCCGTCGTAAAGCGTGGCCTTGCCCGACTCGTTCACAATTTCCGGCAAACCGAGCGAAGTCGCCCGGGCTCCGGCTTCACGCAGCTTGTCTTTGATCTCGGCCTCGGTTGCGCCATCGAAAACCGGGGTTGCGAAATGCATTCCCAGCACGCGGGCCGCCCAGCCAAGGTGCGTTTCCAGAATCTGTCCCACGTTCATGCGCGAAGGCACACCCAACGGGTTCAGCACAATCTCGACCGGCGTGCCGTCGGGCAGGTAGGGCATGTCCTCTTCCGGCAGGATGCGCGCGATAACACCCTTGTTACCGTGACGTCCGGCCATCTTGTCGCCTACCGAAAGCTTGCGCTTCATGGCGATGAAGACCTTGACCATCTTGATAACGCCCGGCGCGAGTTCGTCGCCCTGACGCAGCTTGGCAATCTTCTCTTCGTAAATGTCGGAAAGAATCTTGATTTGCCGTTCCGTGCGGTCCTCGTACTCTTTGATCTCGCCGCCGACATCGACGCGAGCTGCGGTCAGCTGAACTTTACGCAGCGCCTTGGGGTCGACGTTCTCGAGCATCTCGCGGGTAATCGTCTCGCCCTTGGCGATCACGACCTCGCGGTTGACCGTGAGATCTGCGTTCAACTTGCGGCCCTCAAGCAATTCGTAGATGCGCTCGTTACGCTGTTCCTGCAAAATACGAATTTCGTCGTCCAAATCGCGCCGCAGGCGATCTTCTTCATTCTGTTCGATGAACTGCGAGCGCGCGTCCTTCTCCTGGCCCTTGCGGGTGAAGACCTGAACATCGACGACCGTACCGTCGATTCCCGGCGGGCACTGCAGCGAAGCATCTTTCACGTCGCCGGCCTTTTCACCAAAGATGGCACGCAGCAGTTTCTCTTCCGCGGTCAACTGCGTCTCACCCTTGGGTGTGACCTTGCCCACGAGGATCGAACCCGGCTTCACCTGCGCGCCGATGCGAATGATTCCGCTCTCGTCCAAATCGCGCAGCATGTTCTCGCCGACGTTCGGGATATCGCGGGTAATTTCTTCGGGGCCGAGCTTGGTATCACGGGCTTCGATTTCCAGCTCCTCGATGTGAATCGAAGTGTAGTAATCGTCCTTGACCAGACGCTCGGACACCAGGATCGCGTCTTCGAAGTTGTAGCCACGCCACGGCATGAACGCCACCAGCACGTTGCGACCCAGCGCCAACTCACCACGGTCCGTACATGGTCCGTCCGCAATAACCTGGCCTTTGGTCACCTGTTCGCCAACGTGCACGATGGCGCGCTGGTTGATGCAGGTGTTCTGGTTCGACCGCTTGAACTTGATCAGCGTGTAGATGTCGGCAGTAACTTCGCGCGAAATGGTGCCGTCAACGTTGTGATCGGCTTTGATGATGATGCGTTCGGAATCGACATAGTCGACCACGCCATCACGCCGGGCCACGACTACCGCGCCACTGTCCTGCGCCGTCGTGCGTTCCATGCCCGTACCGATGTACGGCGCTTCGGCGCGCAGCAGCGGCACTGACTGGCGTTGCATGTTCGATCCCATCAACGCGCGGTTGGCGTCGTCGTTTTCCAGGAACGGAATCAACGAAGCGGCTACCGAGACCAACTGTTTCGGCGAGACATCGACGTACTCAATGTCTTTGCGCAGCGCGAGGATAAACTCCCCGGCTTTGCGCGAAGCATTACGCTCATTGATGATGTAGCCGGTCGAATCGAGTTCGATATTTGCCTGGCCAACCACGTGTTTGTCTTCTTCCCACGCCGTCAGATAGAAAGGCCACGGCTCAACTTTCGCCTTGCCGCCATCGGCGCTGACGCGCTTGTTGGCTTTATCCACATCTTCCGCAGGCACATGATCGCCCGGCCTGAATTTCGTGTCGCCGCCATTGATGACGCGCACGTATTCCATGACCCGGCCGTCGGTCACCTTGCGGTAAGGCGATTCGATAAAGCCGAACTCGTTAATGCGGGCAAAGCACGAAAGGCTCGAAATCAGACCGATGTTCGGTCCTTCAGGCGTCTCAATCGGACAGATGCGACCGTAATGAGTCGGGTGTACGTCGCGCACTTCGAACCCGGCGCGCTCGCGCGAAAGTCCGCCCGGTCCCAGCGCCGACAGGCGGCGTTTATGGGTAATCTCCGAAAGCGGATTCGTTTGATCCATGAACTGCGAAAGCTGGCTGGAGCCGAAGAACTCACGCACCGCGGCGGTTACCGGCTTCGCATTGATCAGATCGCGCGGCATCGTCGTCTGCATTTCCTGATGGATGGACATCTTTTCCTTGATGGCCCGCTCCATGCGCTCCAGTCCGATGCGGAACTGGTTCTCCAGCAATTCACCAACCGCGCGCACGCGGCGATTGCCGAGGTGATCGATGTCGTCCGCCTGAAACTCGGAAGGGTTCTTGCGCATCTTCAGGACGTACGCGACGACTTCGATGAAGTCGCCGGCGGCCAGCAACGGATCGTCAATGCGATCGCGTTCCGGCTTGCCCATCTTGATGTTGAACTTCAAACGTCCGACGCGCGAGAAATCAAACTTGCGCGGATCGAAGAACATGCCTTCGAGCAAACGGTACGCCGTCTGAACAGTCGGCGGATCGCCCGGGCGCATCTTGCGATAAATCTCAAGCAACGCATCTACCGGCTTGGTGATCACGTCCTTCTTCAAGGTTTGCGACAGCACCGAACCAACGGGGTCTTGCTCGGGAAAGAAGACCGCAAAACTTTCGATGCCCGTCTTGGTGATCTCCTGAAGCTTAGCCGGAGTGATCTCGTTGTTGGCTTCCAACAATACTTCGCCGCTCTCGGTGTCAACCACGTCGGCAACGCTGTACGCGCCTTCGAGCTGGGAAATATCAATTTCGACCTCGTGGATTTTGGCCTTGCGCAGACCCTCCAGCGCGGTGGCCGTAACCTTCTTGCCGCTTTTGACAATCGGTTCGCCCCGGCCCTTCACGTCGTAGTCGACCTTCATGCCGACCAGGCTGGTATTACCGGAATCCGCAACCTGGACTAGCAATTTCTCTTTCTTGATGCGGATCTCGTCCACTACGTAGAAGGCGCGCAGGATGTCCTCGTCGCCGAACGAAGCGTTTTTGACGGCGTCTTCCAACAACGAATCAGTGCGGAACGAACGTCCGGTGAAGTCGTTGGTCAGCCAGATGCCGAGGGCGCGCAGGAAAATCGTCGAGAGAAATTTGCGCTTACCGACACGCACGTACAGAAGGTTCTTCTGATCGTATTCGAACTCCACCCACGATCCGCGGTAGGGAATGATCTTCGCGATATACATCAGACCGCGCTTGAAGAACACGCCCGGTGAACGATGCAACTGCGACACGATGACGCGCTCAGTACCGTTGATGATGAAGGTACCGTTGTCGGTCATCAGCGGAATTTCGCCGAAGAAGACTTCTTCCTCTTTGATATCGCGAATCGAAAGGGCTTCCGTTTCCGGATCCTTGTCATAGACGGTCAGCCGGATCTTCACCTTCAGCGGCACACTGTAGCTCATGCCGCGCTCCTGACATTCCTGCTGATCGTGCTTGTGCTTCAGGCCCACCGGCTCGCCGCAGTTGTCGCAGAGATGCGGCCGAACGGCATTGAAGGTGCCGCACTTGTGACAAAGTGTTTCACTGGGATTGAGCGGATTAACCTTGATGGTCGAGCTGCAGTTCTTGCAGTTGGAGCGCAGGTAGTTAAGACCCTCGAGCCGGCCGCACTTACACTGCCAGTTACCAATCTGGAACTCTACGAAATCGAGTGTGGCCGTGCCGCGAAAGTCGGAAATAGGAAACACGGACTTGAAGACCGCCTGCAAGCCCGTGTTCTCCCGCTCTTCCGGCAGCAGGTCCATCTGCAGAAAGCGGTTGTATGATTCGCGCTGAATTTCGATCAGGTTCGGGATGCGCACCGAAGTGGCAATCTTCGAAAAATCGTGCCGCACCGGCGCCTGACTCGTGCGTCGTCCGAGACCGCTGTTCACGGTATCGAGTAAGTTCGCCGAGCCGCGCGCAAGATTAGCCGCGTTCTGAGATTCAAGATTGGTTGTATCAATGGGATTTGCAGACATGAGTTCTTCCTTAAGCGAGTAAGCCACGACCTACGTGCGACGCGGTGGCAGGGCCTGGATTGAGGCGGATCGCCCCACCACGGCTAAAACACACATATGCGGTCAGAGCGCACAATGCCCTGACCGCTTAGTAACCAAAAAGCGGTTCAATTTTGCTGATCAAATTTTCTGGGAGTAACGCCAGCGCCCTCAATACTCCCCCAAGTTAAACACTAACAGCACGAGTGTCAAGGAACGGGGTGTCGAGTTTCAGGTCCCGGGTGCCGGATCAGTCCTTTGTCTGACACCTGGCACCCGAACCTGACACCTATTGCCCTACTTAACTTCGACAGTCGCGCCGGCGTCCGCCAACTTCTGACGAACGGTTTCGGCCTCTTCCTTAGACACGCCCTCTTTTACGGCTTTCGGCGCCGCTTCGACGAGGTCCTTTGCTTCCTTCAATCCCAGCGCAGTTACCTCGCGAACGACCTTGATGACGTTGATCTTGTTGCCACCGGCAGCCTGAAGAATGACGTCAAACTCAGTCTTCTCTTCAGCCGCTGCGGCTTCTCCGCCACCACCCGCTGCCGCCGGAGCAGCCGCGACTGCCGCTGCTGCTGCGGACACGCCGAATGCTTCCTCGATCATCTTCACCAACTCAGACGTTTCCAGAAGGCTTTTTTCCTTCAGAGCGTCAACGATTTCCTGATTTGAAAGTGCCATGATTACCTAATCCTCCTCAAAGGGGTTCTTTTGTTGCTGTTTGTTTACGAATCGCAGCAGGAGAACCCACGGGACCATTTTCAAGTTACTGCATCGCAACTGGAAAAGAGTCCGAAGCGCACTGGCGATCTGACATTATCGCCGCGCTCGTTTTCCGCGTCCGGCCCACCACATACTCGATTGCGGATTTCAGATTTCGGATTGCGGATTCCGCAACCGCGTCCGAACGCCGCAACCCACCCATTCGGAATTCAAAAATGCAGATTGTGGTATCAAAATCCGCATTCCGAATTCCGCAATCTAAAATCGTCAGGCGGCCTCGCCGCTCTTCTGATCTCCAACCTGTTTCACTACGATCGCCAGATTGCGCGGCACGGCGGAAATCACCGTCGCCAGTCGCTGTGCCTGGCAGTTCACCAGGAACATGATCTTGGAAATCAACTCATCCTTCGACGGCAGGCTCGCTATGGCTTCCAGGTCGCGCAATGCGACCACCTTGCCTTCGACGACGCCGATCTTAAAAGTAAAAATATCGGGATTTGACTTGCTGAATTTTGTGATCGCTTTCGACAAGCTAACCGGATCGCCGGTACTCAGCGCCACAGCCGTCACACCCTTGAACTCTTCTTTCGCCTGCTCCAGTACCGTACCTTCAGATGCCTTGCGGGCCAGTGTGTTCTTGACGACCGAATAGGTGCTGCCGGCTTCGCGCAATTGATTGCGCAGCTCCTGGTCCTTGGGCACCGTCATCTTCTTGAAACTTACCAGCATCGCTGCCGAAGCTTTCTGAAACTGATCGGCAAGGGCCTCTAAATCTTTTTGCTTTTGTGCTTTGGTCTTCATGCTTGCTCCTTGCGCCTACTTCACGTACGCCGCTTCGTCCAGCAAAACGCCGGGGCCCATGGTTGAGGCCAGGTTCACCTTCTTCACGTACTTGCCCTTTGCGGTCGACGGTTTCGCCTTCACGACGGCTTCCAGGATCGCCCGCGCGTTGTCCTGAATCTTGTCGACGTCAAAGGAAACTTTGCCGACGGCCAGGTGGACCACACCGGTCTTGTCGACACGATATTCGACCTTGCCGGCCTTCGTTTCTTTCACAGCGGTTTTGACGTCGAAGGTCACGGTGCCGGTCTTGGGGTTAGGCATTAACCCGCGCGGTCCCAGGACCTTTCCCAATCCGCCCACCAGGCGCATCATGTCCGGCGTTGAGATGACGGCATCGAATTCCAGCCAGCCGCCCTTGATCTTATTGACCATGTCCTCGCCGCCAACAAAATCGGCGCCGGCCTCTTCGGCTTCCTTAATCTTTTCGCCCTGCGCGATAACGAGGACGGTTTTCGATTTTCCCAAACCGTGCGGCAGCACCAGCGTGCCGCGAACCAGTTGATCCGCCTTACGCGGATCGACCCCGAGCCACATCGTCAGTTCGACCGTTTCATCAAAGCCCGCGAAGGCAATTTCCTTTACCTTCTGCGCGGCCTCTTCCAAATTGTACTTTCGCCCCTCTTCAATCTTTTCGAGGGCGGCGAGATATTTCTTTCCACGCTTTTTCATTTATTTCCTCCAAGGTGCAAACGAGGCCGTTAGATTTCGGATTGCGAAATGCGGATTTCAGATTTCGCCAATCCGTCGGCCTCTCCCTCTGTTATTTCCCGCGGGCCCGATGCAGAGCCAATCCACATTCAGCAGTCCGCATTCTGAAATCGTTAAACTACCGTCAAACCCATCTGCCGTGCGGTGCCTTCAATCGTTTTGATAGCACTCTGCAGATCCGTCGTATTCAGATCCGGCATTTTCGTCTTGGCAATCTCTTCTATCTTGGCGCGCGCGATGGTGCCAACCTTCTCGCGTTTCGGGTTTCCGGAACCCTTGGGAATGCCCGCCGCTTTTTTCAGCAAGTCAGCCGCCGGCGGCGTCTTAGTTTCAAAAGTGAACGAGCGATCCGCGTAGACCGTGATCACCACCGGAATCTTCAAATCCGGATCGGCCTGTGCCGTCTTGGAATTGAAGGCCTTGCAGAATTCCATGATGTTAACGCCGTGCTGGCCGAGCGCCGGTCCGATCGGCGGGGCCGGATTGGCCTTGCCTGCCGGAACCTGAAGCTTGATATATCCAGTAATTTTCTTTGCCATTGCGTGTGACCAGTAAATGGTAAATGGTGAATGGTAAACAGGAGTGCCGGGTTACGCCTCTTCCCGATTTACTATTCACTATTTACTATTTACCGGCTTTACTCCTCTTCCGTAAACGTAACCTTCTCTACATCCAAAAAGTTCAACTCAACCGGCGTCGAGCGGCCGAAGATAGTAACCGTGACCTTCAAAGTCGACTTGTCTTCGTTCACCTCTTCTACTTTGCCGGTGAAGCTCTGAAACGGACCAGACTTGATGCGCACTGTTTCACCTGAAGCATACGAGAACTTCGGCTTCGGCTTCTCCGCGGCTTCCGTGACGTTGTGAACAATCTGATCGACTTCCTGGGACGTCAGCGGTGTCGGATTATGGCCGCCCACAAATCCGGTCACCTTTGGCGTCGACTTGATCGCGTGAAAAACGTTATCGGGAATGTGGCCGCGCTCGTCGCATTCAATTTCCACCAGAACATATCCGGGATAGAACATGCGTGACGACTCGATCCGTTTGTTGCCGCGCATTTCCACGACCGTCTCGGTCGGCACCAGCACTTCCGTGATTTCGCTTTCCAGATCGGTATCGCGGATGCGCGCCTTAAGACTTTCGCGCACCTTTTTTTCGTGCCCGGAATACGTATGGAGTATGTACCACTGCTTCATTGAAAGAGCTTCCTTATCCATTAGGCCGCGCCCGTAACCTTGTTAAGCAGATGATCCAGCTGGGTCAGCAAGAAAGCCCATACGTGATCCACTGCAAAAAGGTAAACCGCAAAAAAGATCACCGCCACCAAAGTGATGAGCGTGGTGTTCTGCACTTCTTTCATCGACGGCCAGGAGACGCGCTTCATTTCTGAGCGCGTGTCGCGGAAAAACTTGCCCAGCCGGGCGAAGAAACTTTCGCGTGCGACTACGCCGCGTTCACGGCGACCACCCCCGCCCTCGCCGCCAGCCCCGAAGCGCGTGATGCGCGGTGACGGAGGCCCGCCTGATCCGTCGCCAGACAGGCTGCCTGACGATTCCGGTTCGGGGGTCGGCTCCAAAACGTCCGGAGCTAGTTCAATTTTTCCACTATCGTTGGCCACTTACGTTCTTCCGATCTTAAGCCAGTACGCTGGCAGGGGTACCAGGATTCGAACCCGGACTTTCGGTTTTGGAGACCGACGTGCTAACCGTTGACACTATACCCCTCTAAAGCAGGGGCCGAGGGTTTCCGGATATCAGGTGCCAGTCGAAGTGTTACAAGCCGACACCCGGCACCTGAGACCTGGCCCCCTTACTTCGTTTCTTTGTGATCCGTATGCTTGCGACAGCGGCGGCAAAACTTGCTGAAGGCAAGGCGCTCCGTGGTCGTCTTCTTGTTCTTGGTAGTGGTGTAGTTCCGGCTCTTGCAGTCACCACATTGAAGCACAATGTTATCGCGCGGCATAAATCCTCATTTCAAAATTTGTACTTCCTAATTTGTACTTGGCTCTTCGTACTTAGTGCTTTGCAATTCTTCGCTATGACGTTGCGCGACTCTTTGAGCGGCCACATCAAAGAACAAAGTACAAAGCTCAAAGTTCTATTCCACGATATCCGAAACCGTGCCGGCCCCAACCGTGCGGCCGCCCTCGCGAATAGCGAAGCGCAAGCCCTTCTCCATCGCGATCGGCGCAATCAGCTCGATCTCCATCTGCACATTGTCTCCCGGCATCACCATCTCCACTCCCGCCGGCAAGTGCGCCACCCCCGTCACGTCCGTGGTCCGGAAGTAGAACT
>JAXDFZ010000027.1:0-2526 GCA_034665305.1 Blastocatellia bacterium
GGCTGCCAAAGCCGGACCCAACAAACCTCACGCCAGCCAGTCCCCACAGGCCCAGCTCAGGTGAGCGACCACGACCCCAGCTTCGCCCCCGTGTGACATTTCTGCATGAACCGGACGACTCGCATCAGACTTGTCCCAGACGTACTCTTGAGCCCATGTGGTCGCAGCGGGAGGTCATCGATTATGCGCTGCAGCGACGGTCCACCTTGGAGTCGCTGCGGCGTCCAGGGCGCCAGTTGGCGCGGGCTGAGGCCTGCGACGCCGACCCGATGCTGGTCCGTGCGGCCAAGCATCACGGGGAGCCGGCGGGCAGCCGCTGCCCGGTCTGCGACTCCGCCGAGCTGACCCTGCTGCACTACGTCTTCGGGGAGCAGCTCGGGCAGTACTCGGGGCGGATCAAGCGGACCGCCGAGCTCGAGGGAATGGCTCACGAGCTCGGGGAGTTCAAAGTAGTAGTCGTCGAGGTCTGCCCGCCCTGCGGATGGAACCACATGATCATGTCGTACCTGCTGGGCGACGGAGTGAAGCGCAAGCCGCCCCGTCGGCAGCCAACAGTTGAGGATATTTATGGTTGAACCCCGCCGCGGAGCGTCCAAGGGCGCCACCACGAAGGGACAGCGTCCACCCAAGAAACCGGTCTCGACCGGGCGCAAGTGGACGCTCCGCAGTCTGAAGGTCATCGCGGCCGGTCTCGTCCTGGGACTGGTCGCTGTTGCTGCCGTGGTCGCGATCGGCTACTCGACCACCGACATCCCCAAGCAGGGGAACGCTGAGTTCGAGACCGCCACGTCGTTCGTCTACTACAACAACGGCAAGTCCGAGCTGGGTACGTTCGCCATCCAGAACCGCACCCCGCTTCCGTTCGAGGAGATGCCGCAGACCATCAAGGACGCGGTGGTGTCGGCGGAGAACCGCTCCTTCTGGACCGACCGCGGTGTGTCCATCCGCGGCATGATGCGCGCCGCCTGGGTGATCGCCCGCGGCGGCAACCTGCAGGGCGGCTCCACCATCACCCAGCAGTACATCAAGATCTTGTACCTGACCCAGGAACAGACGCTGACGCGGAAGTTCAAGGAGCTCTTCCTCGCCTACAAGATCAACCGGCAGCAGAGCAAGGAACAGATCCTCGAGGGCTACCTCAACACCATCTACTTCGGCCGCGGCGCCTACGGCATCCAGGCCGCCAGCGAGTCCTACTTCGACATCGACGCCAAGGACCTGTCGGTGCCGCAGGCTGCGGTGCTGGCCAGCGTGGTGAACAACCCCAGCATGTTCGACCCCTCGCTCGACGACTCCAACACCGAGCGGCTGATGGGGCGCTACCAGTACGTCATCCAGTCGATGGCCGAGACCGGCGCCATCACCCCCGCCGAGGCTGCGAAGTACTCCGCCAAGCTGCCGAAGTTCCCCGACATCAGCACCAACGAACGGTACGGCGGCCCCAAGGGCTTCTTGATGAAGATGGTCGAGCGCGAGCTCATCGCCAAGGGCTTCGACGCCAGCAAGATCAGCGGCGGCGGGCTGCAGATCACCACCACCTTCGACAAGAAGGCCCAGAATGCGGCGGTGAAGTCGGCCCAGAAGTACACCAAGCAGGCCGCCAACGCTGTGGACAAGAAGGCCTCGAACCTGCATGCGGCGGTCGCCTCGGTCGAGGTCGGCACCGGCGCCGTACTCGCCCTCTACGGTGGCCCCGACTACGTCAAGAACTCCCGGAACTGGGCCACCACCGCCCGGCCCACCGCGTCCACCTTCAAGACCTACGCCCTCGCCGCCGGCCTCAAGGACGGCTACAGCCTGCGGTCGACCTTCAACGGCAACACCTTCACCCCGCCCGGCGACAGCACCCCGGTCCGTAACGAGTTCTCCTACCAGTACGGGTCCTTCGTCAGCCTGAACCGCGCCACCGCGGAGTCGATCAACACCGCCTTCGTCGACCTGACCAGCTCCATGGAGGACGGACCGCAGAAGGTGGCCGACATGGCCGAGGCCGCCGGCGCTCCGAAGGCTGCGGGCTGGGACCTCAACTCCCGCATCCCGCTGGGCGCGGCCGAGGTCAGCCCGCTGAACCAGGCCGGCGCCTACGCCACCTTCGCCAACGAGGGCGTCGCGGTCGCCAACCACGTCGTCAAGGAGGTCAAGGACGCCAGCGGCAAGGTGCTCTACAAGGCCAACCCGAAGGAGGACCGGGCGGTCAGCAAGGACATCGCCGCCGACGTCACCTCCGCTCTCACCAGCGTGGTGGAGCAGGGCACCGGACGTACCGTGCAGACCCTGAACCGTCCGGTCGCAGGCAAGACGGGAACCAAGGACGGCAGCAACGACGACATCACCTCCGCCTGGTTCGTGGCCTACACCAAGCAGATCTCCACTGCGGTGATGTACGTCGCAGGCGACTCCGGCAGCGAGGACCTGGACGACTACGCCCGTCCCGGCGACTCGACCTTCTTCGGTGGCACGTACCCGGCCCTGACCTGGGCCGACTACATGCAGACGGCGACCGAGGACCTGCCGGTGGAGCAGTTC
>JAXDFZ010000028.1:0-2548 GCA_034665305.1 Blastocatellia bacterium
GCGGCCTGCAGCTCGGGGTCGAGCGTGGTCTTGATCTTCAGGCCGCCGCTGAACACCACGCCCGGCCGGTAGCGGTCCACCAGCTGCTGGGTGAGCCAGCTCGAGAAGAAGGGCTGAGAGGAGTCGAGGGCGGGCGGATTGATGTTCGCCTCGGCCGGGACCTTGGTGGCCATGGCCTCGCGATACTGCGCCTGCGTGATGAACTTCTGGTCCAGCATCCGGCTCAGCACCAGATTGCGGCGCGCGGTCGAGTGGCGCGGGTTCTCCACCGGGTCGTACAGCGAGGGCGAGGCGATCATCCCGGCCAGCAGCGCGGCCTCCGCGGGTGTCACGTCGGCGGCCTGGTCGGCGTTGCTGTAGCCCGTGGAGCCGTCCGGCTGGAGCACCGGGGGCCGGAAGTACGCGCGAACCGCCGACTCCACGCCGTAGGCGCCGTTCCCGAAGTAGACGGTGTTCAGGTACTGGGTGAGGATCTTGTCCTTCGACCACTTGCGCTCGAGGTGGTAGGCCAGCGCGGCCTCGCGCAGCTTCTGGAAGACCGACCTGTTGCCCTGGGCGGACAGCGCGTTCTTCACGAACTGCTGGGTGATCGTCGAGCCGCCCTGCGCGGCGCTGCGGCGCAGAAGGTCCTGGGAGAAGGCGCGCGCGATCCCCTTGTAGTCCACGCCGCCGTGCTGGTAGAAGCGCCGGTCCTCGATGGCGATCACGGCGTTCTTGATGTTGGGGGAGATCTGATCCTCGGTGAGCAGGATCCGGTTCTGGTTTCCGGTCAGCCGGGCCACCTTGGTGCACTTCTGGGTGTCCGACTCCTTGCAGCCCGGAAGGTCGGCGTAGAGGACCGAGTTCTTGGCCGCCGCGTACTCCGCCTTGTTCTCGAGCGCCGGCAGGTCGCTGGCCACCGCCATGAGCATCCCGAACACCGTGGAGATCAGGGCCAGGATGCCCAGTCCGAGCAGCAGGAAGGCCAGACGCAGCTTCTTGACCCTCGGCCTGGCGCGCTTGGGGGGCTCCGGCGGCGACCCGCCCGAACGGGTGAAGCGACCGCTGGGGCCCCCGGACGGGGGAGTGAGGGTGGACGTCGGCGACTCGGGCATTGCGGGTGAGCGCCTCTACAGAGGTCTTTTTGGCGGCCGTGACATGCTGCTCGCCTACGCTCTAATCCCGTCCTGCACGGCGTGGCGCGGGGGCTCGGCGAGCGGTCGGCAGTCTAGCATTGGCGCCATGCCGAATCCCCCGGGCGGGGCCGCCCCTTACCTCACCCGCAACGCGGTGGACGCGCTGCCGGAGGGGGAGCTCGGACGCCAGCTCGCGGAGGGGCGCCCGCTGCGCGTGAAGCTCGGCGTGGACCCCACCACTCCGGACATCCACCTGGGCCACACGGTGGTGCTGCGGAAGCTGCGGGAGTTTCAGGAGCTCGGCCACACCGTCGTCCTGATCATCGGGGACTACACCGCGCGTGTGGGGGATCCGAGCGGGCGCAGCTCGGCCCGGCCGTTCGCGGACCCCGAGGAGATCGACCGCAACGCCGAGACCTACCAGGAGCAGGCCTTCAAGGTGCTCGACCGGGACCGGACCGAGGTCCGGCGCAACGGCGAGTGGCTGGACATGGCCATGGACGACCTGTTCCGCCTCGCCCGGACGTCCACCGTGGCGCAGCTGCTCGAGCGCGACGACTTCGCCAAGCGCTACGGCGCCGGGAAGCCGATCACCATCCTCGAGCTCCTCTACCCGCCCCTTCAGGGCTACGACTCGGTGGCCGTGCGCTCCGACGTGGAGCTCGGCGGCACCGACCAGAAGTTCAACGTGCTCCTCGGCCGCGACATCCAGCAGGCGTACGGGGTGCCACCTCAGTCCATCCTCACGATGCCGATCCTGCCCGGGATCGACGGGGTGCAGAAGATGTCGAAGTCGCTCGGCAACTACGTGGGCGTGACCGAGCCTCCCGAGGAGGTCTTCGGGAAGCTCATGCGCGTCCCGGACGATGCGATGCCCGTCTACTACGACCTTCTGATGGACGAGCCCATGGATCCGGAGCTCTCGCCGCGCGACCAGAAGCGGCGGCTGGCCCGAGCGCTCACGGAGCGCCTCCACGGCGAGGAGGCCGGCGCCGCCGCGGAGGCGCGGTTCGAGCGGGTCCACGTGGAGCACGCCGCCCCCGACGACGTGGAGGAGTACGCCTTCGCCGCCGACAACGGCGAGGTGCATCTGCCCGCGCTGCTCTCCGATGCCTTCGGCCTCTCGCGCTCCGAGGGACGCCGGCTGCTGTCCCAGGCCGGGGTCAGGCTGGACGGCGTTCCCGTAGAAGACGGACGCATGGACCTCCCGGCCGCTAAGCTGGACGGAGTCCTCCTGCAGGTGGGGCGCCGGCGGTTCAAGCGGTTACGTCTGCGCTGAGGTCGGGTCTGGCCCTTGTTCGGGCGCCCTCCCCGGTGCTACACTGCCCCGTCGCGCTCAGCGCAGCCGGAAACACCGGCTCTCGGGGGTGCATGGTCTTTGAAAACTCAGCAGTGCAGCGTGACCTATTTGGTCACGTCCAGGTTCGAACCCC
>JAXDFZ010000029.1:0-3139 GCA_034665305.1 Blastocatellia bacterium
CGGCACTAGCGGCGCGGCGGTGGTGTGGGCGGCCCGCGGTCGGGCGCACGCTGGAAGGTGCGCCGGTCCGGGTCACCGACAACGATGGGGGCTGACCCGTTTCACCCCGATCGAAGGAGAGTGGCACCATCGCATACATCGATCTTGCCGTTGACGAACGCCAGGCCCCCGGCATCCTCGGTCCGATGCGGTTCCGGCCGGAGACCGCCAAGCCGCTCAACGACCTGGCCGAGGTGCTGCTGCGCGGCCCCAGCACGCTCAGCCGGGGCGAGCGTGAGCTGATCGCCGCCTACGTCTCCGGGCTCAACGACTGCCGGTTCTGCTGCGGATCGCACTCCGCCTTCGCCGCCGCCCAACTCGATGGCGGGATGACCGTCGTGGACCGGGTCCGGGCCGATCCCGATTCCGCGCCGGTCACGGTCAAGCTGCGGGCGTTGCTGCGCATCGCCAGCGCGGTACAGGACAGCGGCCGCAAGGTCACCGAGGACCTGGTCGACGCCGCGCGCGCCGAGGGCGCGACGGATGTGGAAATCCACGACACCGTCCTGATCGCGGCGGCCTTCTGCATGTTCAACCGCTACGTCGACGGGCTTGGCACCTTCGCGCCGGACGACCCGCAGCAGTACACGGAGTCGGCCAAGCAGATCGTGGAGTTCGGTTACCGCGTTTGAGCGGTGCCATCCAGCGCTCACCCAATCGGTGAGTCGGTCCACAGTGGAGCTGGCGATTCCGCGTCCGGGACGAGGATCGTCGGCGTGCCGGTGCCGTCGGCGGCCGTCGACCAGACATCGGCACGGCCGGCGCCCCGGCCCACCGTGTACATCACCGTATGGTTGTCAAACCACGCGGCCTGATCGTCCACGCTGCGGGTCTCCGCGAGCGGGGTCCGGGCCAGGGTCGCCAGGTCCAGCACCGACAGCCGCCAGCCCTTCGCCGGATCGCCACCGATCGCGGCCTTGAACACCAGCCGGGTGCGGTCCGGCGACAGCGACGGGCACTCCACGTTGTCCGCCAGCGTCCGCACCGTCTTCGCCGCGACGTCACCGACGACCAGGTACCGGTGGCCGGCCGAGGACATGGTGGCGTAGAAGCGGTTGTCGTCGACGAACGTGACACCCCAGAAGTTCTCGTCGGTGGCCCGGTACGGGCTGCCGTCGCGGGTGACCGCGAAGTTCTCCAGGGTGTCGACGATGTCGCCGGTCACGGTGTTCAGCATGCCGACGCGGGTCGAGAACCGGCCGTTGTTGTAGGAGTCGCCGGTCACGAACACCGTCCACGCCAGCAGGTGACCGCTGGGCGAGACCCGGGCCCGGTTGGGCACCCCGACCAGCGGGTAGTCGACGCGGTCGCGCGCGTTGCCGGCGGCCAGTTTCGCGGTGTCGAACACGGCCAGCTGGAAGGTCGCGAGCGGGCCGTCCGGTCGCAGGCACAGGGCGGTACCGCCGGCCGCGTACACCCGGTTGCACGACACGCCGGAGACAAACCTGGGCCCGGTCGGGTTGCGGCGGTCGACGATCGCGAGCCGGCCGGTGCTGTCGGCGGCGGTACTGCGCACCAGCAGCCGGTCGGTCGCGGCGACCGGGACTCCGCCCTGCACCGGGTCGATGCGCCGGTTCGCCGCCACCGCGATGTAGCCGATCGCGGTCGCGACCAGTACCGCGGACGCCGCGGCGGCGAGCAGGACCCTGGTCCGGCCGGTCACCGGACGGCCAGCTTCCCGCGGACCAGGACGGTGGCGGTGACGGCGAACCCGGCGGCGGCGGCGACGGCCGCAACGCGGATCGCCGTGCCCACACCCCACCACTGCCACGCCAGGCCGAACAGCACCGAGGAGACGAGGTAGGCAAGTGCCTGCCCGGTCTGCACCAGCGCCAGGCCGGAGGTCCGCAGCTCGGCGGGGAGCAGCGGTCCGGCGAGCGCCATCAGCACCCCGTCGGTCGCCGCGTAGAACCCGCCGTACAGTCCCAGGATCACGGCCAGCACCGGCCAGCCCCGCCACGGCGCGGCCAGCAGCAGGTAGGTGGCCAGCAGGCCGGCGTAGCCGCCGAGGTACACGGGGGTGCGCCCGACCCGGTCGGCCAGCGCGCCGAACGGTACCGCCAGGAGCAGGTAGGCGAGGCTGGTCCCGACCGCGAGTACCGGAAACCAGCCGATGGCGAGGTTCTCGCGGCGTTGCAGGAGCAGGTAGATGAAGCCGTCGCCGATGGTGCTCAGGCCCAGCAGGACCGCGCCGATGCCGACCAGCCGGACGCCGCGGAGCGAGAGCAGCCCGACGACCGCCCGCGGGGACACGACGCCGGCGGCCGGGCCGGGGCCACGCCGGTCGGAGACGAAGAGGATGAGCAGCAGGACGCCGATCGCGGCAAGGCAGGAGCTGGTCACGAAGACCGCGTCGAAGGCCTGGCCGGAGGCGGCCAGCACGGCGAGCGCGACGAGCGGTCCGGCGAACGCGCCGGCGCTGTCCATCGCGCGGTGCACGCCGAAGGCCCGGCCCAGGCTGCCCTCCGCGGCGGACAGCGTGATGAGTGCGTCCCTTGGTGCCGTGCGCAGGCCCTTGCCGGCGCGGTCCACCACGATCGTCGCGCTGATCGCCGGTACCGACGAAGCCGCCACCACCAGGCCCAGCTTGGCACCGGCGGACAGCGCGTAGCCGATACCGGCGATCAGCTTGCGACGGCGGATCCGGTCGGCGACGTACCCACCGACCGGCCGTAGCAGCGCGGTGGCTCCCGTGTACAGGCCGTCGATCACGCCGTAGCCGGCCGGCCCCAGGTGCAAAGCCAGGATCAGGTACACCGGCAGGACCGCGGTGACCATCTCGCTGGAGACGTCGGTGACCAGGCTGACCGTACCGAGGGCGACGACATTGGCACCGACCGCGACGAACTTTCTGTTGCCGCGGGCTCCGCCGGCCGAGCGGTCGATCGTGGCCAGGTACACCGTGGGTCAGGACCAGTCGTCGAGGATGGGGGAGAGCGCGGCGGCGTTGTTGATTCCCGCGAGGCCGTAGGCGGCTTCGATCGTACGCAGGACGGTGTAGTGGGTGATCTTCTCGCCGTAGGCGCCGGGGATGACGTGGGCGCCGACGAACGCGGTGTAGATCTGGTTGACCGACGTGAAGTTGTCCTCGTCGAAGTTG
>JAXDFZ010000030.1:0-2747 GCA_034665305.1 Blastocatellia bacterium
CAGGCCTGCGACGCTGACCATCGCGGGCGACCTCGACCGCGGCTCGGGCCTGTCGTCCTCGGCGGCCCTCGAGACCGCGCTGGTGCTCGCCCTGCTCGCCGTCTCCGGCGAGGACGAGCCGGCCGACCGCCGCGAGCTGGCCCGGCTCGCCAGCCGGGTGGAGAACGACTGGGTGGGCGCCGAGACCGGCCTGCTCGACCAGCTCGCGTCGCTGTGCGGCGCGGCGGGCCACGCCATCCGCATCGACTTCTCCACGCTCGACGTCGAGCCCGTGCCGCTCGAGCTGGGCGACTGGACGCTGATCACGCTCGACTCCGGCGCCAAGCACTCGCACGCCACCGGGGGCTACAACGAGCGCCACCGCGAGACGCGCGCCGCCGCCGATCGCCTCGGCATCGACAACCTGAGCCAGGCCCGCAGGCAAGACCTGGACCGCCTCCCCGACCCGCTCGACCGCCGGGCCCGGCACGTGCTCGAGGAGAACGCCCGCGTCGACGCCATGGTCGAGGCGCTGGCCGCCGGCGACCTGCCGGCAGCGGGCCGGCTGCTCGACGCCTCCCACGCCTCGCTGCGCGACCTCTACGACGCCTCGGTCCCCGCGGTCGAGCGCACCGTCGAGCAGCTCAAGGCAGCCGGCGCGGCCGGCGCCCGTATGGTCGGCGGCGGCTTCGGGGGCGCGGTGCTCGCGCTACTCGGGCCGGGCGTCGTCGTCCCCGCCGGCGCGCTCACGGTCACGCCCGGTCCCCCGGCCGCCCTCGTCTGAGTCCGAGCGCTCCGCCTCGGCGAGCTGGTCGCCGAGCGGCCGCGTGAACGCCCACACGAGGAACAGCGCGCCGACCACCAGCATGCCGATGCCCGTCAACAGGTTGATGTGGACGCCCGCCGCCTTGTCGATCTCGGCCTGGCTGTCGCCGATCCCCAGCACCACCAGGATGAGCCCGTAGAGGATGAACAGACCGCCGATGATGCGGCGCAGGTCGAACAGGTTCGCCGCCTGGCGCTGGCGCTCCGAATCCGGTGTGTCTGGACGCTCAGCCACGTTGCCTCCCCATCACCAGAAGACCACCGTCAGGGCCGCACCCAGGCCGAGCACCGTGAAGCCGAGCAGCCCGGGCGACTCCCACCAGTGCCGGGGGCGCGTGACGCTCTCGTCCACGTTGGCCATCCCCCACACCAGCCCCTGCAACTGCTCCACCGGCTTGGGCTGCGTGCGCAGGCTCACCGCCACCGTGACGATCGCGTCGACCACGAACGCCAGCCCGGCGCCCCACATCGACTCGCTGAGGTCCGAGCCGAAGCCGAACCAGCCGACCTTGTAGCCGAGCCAGGCGCCCGCGGCGGTGACCGTGCCGGCGATCAGGCCCCACAGGGCAGCCGTCGGCGTCATGCGCTTCCAGAACATCCCGATGATGAACGTGGCGAACAGCGGCGCGTTGAAGATCGAGAACAGCGCCTGGATGTAGTTCATGAGGTTGTTGTACGAGGACGCGATCAGGGCCGTGGCAATCGAGACGAGGATGCCGCCGATCGTCACGAAGCGCCCGAGCCGGACGTAGTAGTCGTCGGGCCGGTCGGGGCGCAGGTAGGGCTCCACGATGTCCGTCGTGACGACCGTGTTGAACGCGCTGATGTTCGCCGCCACGCCGGCCATGAACGACGCCATCAGGCCGGTGATCGCCAACCCGAGCATCCCGTTCGGGAGGTACTCGTTCACCAGCAGCGGGATCGAGTTGTTGTACTGCAGGTCACCAGTGCCGCCGAGGCCCTTGATGACGATCAACGCGATCATGCCCGGCAGCACCATCACGCCCGGCAGCAGCAGCTTCGGGAACGCGCCGATGAGCGGCGTCCGCTGGGCCGCCGACAGGTCCTTGGCCGACAGCGCCCGCTGCACCTCGGCGAAGTTCGTCGTCCAGTAGCTGAACGACAGCACGAAGCCGAGGCCGAACACCAGCCCGATCCAGCTCGCCCCGATCGGGTTCGTCACGTCACCCGGCGCGGTGCCCTGGAGCGCGTGCAGGCCCGCCTCGCCCACCTTCGTCGCCTTGAACGCCTCGGTCATCCCGCTCCAGCCGCCGACGGCGTGCAGGCCGACGAGCACCAGCGGCAGCATGCCGGCGATGATCACGAAGAACTGGAGCACCTCGTTGTAGATCGCCGACGACAGGCCGCCGAGCGTGATGTAGGCCATCACGATCACCGCCGCCACGCAGATCCCGAACAGGATCGGCCAGCCCAGCATCACCTTCAGCACCAGCGCGAGCGCGTAGAGGTTCACTCCCGCGATCAGCACGGTCGCGAACGCGAACGTGATCGAGTTGAAGATGTGCGAGCGGTTGTCGAACCGTAGCCGCAGGTACTCCGGCACCGAGCGGACCTTCGAGCCGTAGTAGAACGGCATCATCACCAGCCCGAGGAACACCATGGCCGGGATCGCGCCCAGCCAGTAGTAGTTCACGGTCGCGACGCCGTACTGGGCGCCGTTGGCGGCCATGCCCAGCAGCTCGATGGCGCCAAGGTTGGCGGAGATGAACGCCAGGCCGGTGATCCAGGCCGGGAGCGAGCGGCCGGAGAGGAAGTAATCCAGGCTCGTCTTGATGTAGCGCTTCGCCGCGATCCCGATCCCGAGGACGACCAGGAAGTAGATCCCGAGGATCGTGTAGTCGATGAAGTTCGTATCGAGACGTACGTCCTGCACCGACGGGCTGAGTACCCGTCACCGCAGACCAGCAAGCGCGCGGTCGCCG
>JAXDFZ010000031.1:0-2893 GCA_034665305.1 Blastocatellia bacterium
ACGCAAGCGCCAGGAGCGCCGATTTGACGGTCTCCCGGCGGGGTAGTGGCTCGGAGGCACTTTCGAGAGGGGGAGGGCGGTAGTGAACGAGATCCGGCTCGACACCAACCTGGTCGACTACGCGATCCTCGCGATCTACTTCGTGGTCGTCCTGGGGATCGGCTTCGCCGCCAGGCGGTACATCAAGACGAGCCTGGACTACTTCCTGTCCGGCCGCTCGCTGCCGGCCTGGATCACCGGCCTGGCGTTCATCTCGGCCAACCTCGGTGCGCTGGAGCTGCTCGGGATGGCCGCCAACGGCGCGCAGTTCGGCTACGCGACGGTCCACTACTACTGGATCGGCGCCGTCCCGGCGATGGTCTTCCTCGGGCTCGTGATGATGCCCTTCTACTACGGCTCCAAGGTCCGCAGCGTGCCCGAGTACCTGCGCCTGCGCTTCGGCAAGCCGGCCCACCTGTTCAACGCGCTGACGTTCGCGTTCGCCACCGTGCTGATCGCGGGCGTGAACCTGTACGCGCTCGCGCTGGTGCTGAAGCTGATGCTCGGCTGGCCGATCCTGCTCGGCATCGTCGTCGCGGCGGCCATCGTGCTCGCCTACATCACGCTCGGCGGCCTGTCGTCGGCGATCTACAACGAGGTGCTGCAGTTCTTCGTGATCCTCGCCGCGCTCGTCCCGCTCGTCGTCGTGGGCGTGCACAGCGTCGGCGGCTGGAGCGGCCTGAAGGACAAGGTGGCGGCCACCAAAGGCGGCGATGCGCTGCTGCACTCCTGGCAGGGCACGGGCATCGGCCACGTCACCAACCCCTTGGACGCGTCATGGGTCCCGATCGTGTTCGGGCTGGGGTTCGTGCTGTCGTTCGGCTACTGGACGACCAACTTCGCCGAGGTCCAGCGCGCGCTGTCGGCCAAGAGCCTGAGCGCCGCGCAGCGCACGCCGCTGATCGGCGCCTTCCCGAAGATCTTCATCCCGGCCATCACCGTCATCCCGGGCCTCGTCGCCCTCGTGACGATCCCCGGCCTGGGCGGCGACAAGCCGAACATGGAGTACAACAACGCGATCCCGCTGCTGATCAACGAGTTCCTGCCCAACGGGATGCTCGGCATGGCGCTGGCGGGCCTGCTGGCGGCGTTCATGGCCGGCGTGGCGGCGAACGTGTCCGCGTTCAACACCGTCGTCACCTACGACCTGTGGGAGCCCTACGTGCGCTCCGGGCGCGACGACGACTACTACGTGCGCGTCGGCCGCATCGCGACCATCTCGGGGATCCTGATCGGCATCCTCACCGCGCTGATCGCGTCGGGCTACACGAACATCATGGATTACATCCAGCTGCTGTTCTCGTTCTTCAACGCCCCGCTGTTCGCGACGTTCATCATCGGCATGTTCTGGAAGCGGGTGACCGCCGCGGCGGGCTTCTGGGGGCTGGTGGCCGGCACGGCCGGCGCGGCCGTCGCCCATTACGGGGACACCTGGGGCTGGTTCTCCCTCGGCTCGGCGCAGGCCGCGGCCTTCTGGGGTGCGATCGCGGCGTTCCTGGCGGACGCGCTCGTGACCGTGATCGTCACGCTGGTGACCGAGTCGAAGCCGGTCTCCGAGTTGCAGGGCCTCGTCTACGGCATGGCCAACACGCCGGAGGAGCACTACGCCTCCGAGGACGTCTGGTACCGATCGCCGAAGCTCCTGGGCTTCGGCGCGCTCGGTCTCACCTTCGTCGTCAGCCTCTTCTTCATCTAGGAGCGATCGACCATGACCAGCGAAGACACCCAGGCCAAGGAGCGCGAGGCGCGCGCGGCCAACCTGTTCGACCTCCGGCGCATCATCGGCGCGCTGTTCATCGTCTACGGCGTGATCCTCACGATCGTCGGGCTGACCGACTCCCAGGCGGAGATCGACAAGGCAGCCGGGATCCAGATCAACCTGTGGACGGGCCTGGCGATGCTCGCCGTGGGCGCCTTCTTCATAGCCTGGGGGCTGCTGCGCCCGCTCAGCGAGGAGCTGTCGGACTCAGAGCCGGCGAGCGGCGGGGCCGGGCGTGACGACAAGGGTGCCGGGGAGCCGGGCGGCTCCCGGCGGTAGCAGCGCCAGCACCGAGCCACCGAAGCCGCCGCCGACCATCCGGGCTCCGGCGGCTCCGGCGTCCTTGAGCGCGGTGACGGTCGCCTCGACCGCGGGGACCGACGCCTCGTAGTCGTCGCGGAGGCTGGCGTGCGAGGCGTCGAGCAGCTCGCCGACCGCGTGCAGGTCGTGAGCGTGGAGCGCCGCGATGGTGGCCTCGACGCGGGCGTTCTCGGTGACGATGTGGCGGACGCGGCGGTTCAGCGGCTCCGGGAGGTCGGTCTCGGCGGCGGCGTCGCGCAGGCTGTCGAGCCCGAGCAGCTCGCGCGCCTCGTCGGTCTCCGCGCGCCGCTCGTTGTAGCCGCCGCCGGCGTGCTCGTGGGAGGCGCCCGAGTCGAGCGTGACGAGCGTCCAGTCGCCGAGCTCGAGCGGGACCGGGCGGATGTCGAGCGTGCGGAAGTCGATCCGCAGCGCGTGGCCGTCCTCGCCGCACAGGACGGCGAGCTGGTCGAGCAGCCCCGTGCGGGCGCCGACCCAGTCGTTCTCGACCCGGGAGCACAGCTTCGCGAGCTCGACGCGATCGGCGTGGGTGGGATCGATGTCGGTCAGCGCCAGGCACAGCGCGGCTTCGAGCGCGGCGGATGACGACAGGCCGGAGCCCTGCGGGAGGTCGCCCTCGATCGTCAGGCGGGCCGGCTGCACGTCGTGGCCGGCCGCGCGCAGCTCGGCGATGGTGCCCCGCACGAACGCCCGCCAGCCGTCGGCCCTGTGCGGCGCTTCGAACTCGTCGCGCTCATCGAGATCGACCGCGTGGACCTCGAACGCGTCGCCGCCCGG
>JAXDFZ010000032.1:0-3539 GCA_034665305.1 Blastocatellia bacterium
GGTCACGGGGCCCAACGGCGCCGGCAAGTCGAGCCTGATCCGCCTCGCCGCCGGGCTGCTGCGGCCCGCCGCCGGCAAGGACGCGCGCGCCGAGGCGGCGCACGCCGACGAGCATCTCGCGCTCGACGAGCGGCAGAAGCTCGGTGCCGCGCTCGCTTTCTGGGCGAGGGACGGCGCCATCGGCCTCGCGGCGATGGGCCTTTCGCCGCTCGCCGCAATGCCGGTGCGGATGCTCTCGGCCGGCCAGCGCAAGCGCGCCGCGCTGGCGCGGGTCGCGGCCTCGGGGGCACCGCTCTGGCTGCTCGACGAGCCCGCCAACGGCCTCGACGGCGATGGCATTGAGCGGCTAGAGGCGGCAATGGCGGCGCACCGTGCGGCCGGCGGCGCCATCCTCGCCGCCAGCCACCAGCCGCTCGGCCTTGCCGGCGCGCATCAGGTCGCCCTGGGATGACCGCCCTGATCCTTCGCGAGCTTCGCATCGCCGCGTCAGGCGGCGCGGCGCTGCTGCCCCTCATCTTCTTCCTGCTGGTGGCGACCCTCTTTCCGTTCGCGGTCGGGCCGGACGGGCCGCTGCTGGCGCGGACCGGCGGCGGCGCCCTGTGGATGGCGGCCCTGCTCGCGGCCCTGCTTCCGGTCGACCGGCTGGTCGAGCCCGACCGCGCCGCCGGCGTGCTCGATCAGCTCAGCCTGCGCGGCCAGGCCGAGGAGAGCATCGCGCTGGCCAAGCTCGCCGGCCACTGGCTGAGCTTCGGGCCGCCCTTGATGCTCGCCGCGATCCCCGCCTCGGCGCTGATGAAGCTGCCCGGGGACGTGCTGATGCGGCTGGAGCTGGGGCTGCTCGTCGGCACGCCGGGCCTTGCCGCGCTGACCCTCGGCGTCGCCGCCCTGATCGCGGGGCTGAGGCGAAGCGGCGCGCTCGCCGGCCTGCTGATGCTGCCGCTGGCGGTGCCGCTGCTGATCTTCGGCGCCGGCTATGTCGGGCGCGGCGACGAGAGCGGCGCGCTGCAATTGCTTGGCGCCGTGTCCTTGCTGCTGGTCGCTGGCGCGCCGTTCGCGGCCGGTGCCGCGATCCGGGCCGCGCGCGACTAGGGGAGCAGGCGCTCGATCTGGCGGCCTATGTCCGCAAAGGTCGGATTGTGGAACGGCGAGGCCCGTTTCACCGCCTCCTCCATCGCTTCGAGCTTGCTGCGCGCGAGCACTGCATCGCCCGTCCGCGCGGCCAGCGCCGCCTCCGCCGCGAAGGTCAGCTCCGGCACCCCCGGCCGTGTCCCGGGCGCGGCGAGCCCGCCTTGGCCCGGGCCGGATTTCCCTCCCACATGGCGGCAAGCCAGGCGTCGCAGGCGGCGAGCCAGCCGTCGGTCCCGTAGCGCGCGCGATAGGCGTCGACCAAAGATCGCGCGCGGGCGACATCGGGCGGCGCGCGATCGAGCGCCCTGCCGATCTCGATCGTGGCGATGCGCAGACTATGGCAGAGCGGGGGGCGGGGAAAGCCGGCTAATCCTTGCTCCACCGCGCGAAGATCGCGGTCGGCAGCAGCAGGCCGCGCGCCTCCTCGCGCACCGCCATGTCGCCGCATTCGACCGTGCCGCCGAGGCCGGCGAGCGCCTGGCGCAGCAGCTCGCCGATCGCCAGCGCCGACATCCGCACCGCATAGACGGTGAGGACGAGGAAGCGGCTGTCGGCGTCGAGCAACTTTCGGCAATCGGCGATCAGGGGCGGCAGGCCCTCTTCGAGCCGCCAGATCTCGCCGGCCGGCCCGCGCCCGAATTTGGGCGGATCGAGGATGATGCCGTCATAGCGCTTGCCGCGCCGGAGCTCGCGCGCCGTGAACTTGGCGGCGTCGTCGACCAGCCAGCGGATCGGGAGATCCGTCATGGCGGAAAGCGCGGCATTGGCCTTGCCTGCCTCGACCGACTTCTTCGAGGCGTCGACATGGGTGAGCCGCGCGCCTTTCGCCGCCATGGCGAGCGTGCCGACGCCGGTATAGCCGAACAGGTTGAGGACTTCGTCCTGCGCGCCAGTCCTTTGCCGCATCCACGTCCATTGCGGCGCCATGTCGGGGAAGAAAGCGAGATGGCGGAACGGCGTCGCCTGCGCCTGGAAGCGGACCTCCTCCCAGCCGAGCGCCCATCCTTCGCGCGGCACCGGCCGGGCAAAATGCCAGCGGCCGCCGCCCTCGTCGTCCGGGGCCGGGACGAACTCGCCGTCCGCATCCCATTCGGCCGCGGCCGGCGCCCAGAGCGCCTGCGGCTCAGGCCGGATGAAGCGATAGCGGCCGTAGCGTTCGAGCTTGCGGCCATTGCCTGAATCGACCAGCCCGTAATCGGCCCAGGGCTCGGCGACCAGGGTTTCGGGCGTCACGCGGCCCGCACCGCCGGCATGCCGATCGTCGCGCTGGCCCGGGCGCCGGCGAGGATCTTCGCGCCGGCCGCGCGGATCTGGTCGAGCGTCACCGCCTCGAGCTGGGCGACCAGCTCCGAAGGCTCGACCAGCCGGCCGTGCAGGGCAAGCTGGCGCGCGACATAGGCGGCCTGGCCCCAGGAGGATTCGAGCGACATCAAGAGGCCGGCCTTGGCCTGGGCCAGCGCCCGGTCGCGTTCGCGCATCGTCGCGCTCGCCGCGGTGTCGGCGACCACTTCGGCGATCAGAGCCGCGGCCGCCGCGGCCTCGCGCCGCGCCGTCGCCGCGTAGAAATAGAAGAGGCCCGAATCGCGGTGGCCGGCGAGCGCGGCCCAGATCGAATAAGCGAGGCCGCGCTCCTCGCGCACCGCCTGGAACAGGCGCGACGTGGCGCCGGCGCCGACGATGTCGGCGAACAGGCGCGCGGCGTGGAAATCCGGGTCGAGCAGAGCGGGCGCCGCATAAGCCGCGGCGAGATGCGCCTGATCGGCCCGCGCCCGCCCGGAGCGGATGCCGCCGGCGAAGCGCGCGCCTTCGGGCGCCGGGGTCGCGCCCTCGGGCAGGCCGGCGAAGCGCGCCTCGGCGAGCGCGACCAGCGCGTCATGGTCGACCTTGCCGGCGGCGACCAGAGCGAGGCTGCCGGCGCGATAATGGCCCAGGCGCCAGTCGTTCAGGTCGTCGGCCGAAATGGCGGCGATGCTGGTCTCGTCGCCGAGGATCGAGCGGCCGAGCGGCTGGTCCGGAAAGGCGGCCATCCACAGATCGTCGAAGATGATGTCGCTCGGCGTGTCGCGCGCCTCGCCGAGCTCCTGGAGCACGACCTCCTTCTCGCGGACGAGGTCGGCGGGGTCGAAATGCGGCCTCAGCACCATGTCGGAGAGCAGTTCGAGTCCGAGCGGGAGATGCTCGGCGAGCAAAGAGGCGGTGAAGCTGGTGCCGTCGCGCTCGGTGCAGGCGTTGAGGTCGCCGCCCACATCCTCGATCGCCTCGCTGATCTCGCGCGCCGAGCGGCCGCCGGCGCCCTTGAACACCATATGCTCGAAGAGGTGGGCGATGCCGTTGACCCGCGCCGGCTCGTGGCGCGATCCCGCCTCGGCGTGGAGGCCGATGGCGACCGTCTCGACGCCCGGCATCGTCCG
>JAXDFZ010000033.1:0-2763 GCA_034665305.1 Blastocatellia bacterium
GAGGAAGAAATCGCCGAAGCCGACGCGGTACATGCGGATGCGCGCGCCGGTCTCGGCCGCGGCCGGCGAGGAAGGTTTCGCCATGTCATGCCCCTCCGTGAATCAGGCCGAAATTGATGGTGAGCCGGCCGCCGGCGCCGGTGGCGGCGACCTCGCTCGCCGCCAGCGTGGTGCGCACGCGCTGCGCGCGCTCCGGCGTCAGATGCTTGGCGATGGCGTAGCGCACGTGCGGGTCGTGCCGCTTTCCCTCGTGGATCGCCGGCTTGGCGATGATCAGGGTGACGCCGCCGCGCATCGGCGTCGGCACGCCGCTGACTCCGGACTTCCTTTCGTCCGGCCTGGTCTGGACCATCTCCACGACCATTTCGATCTTGAGCGCGCCGTCCTGCGCGACCCGGAACATCGGGTGGAAGGAGGGGACCTCGATCGGCAGGCCCGGCTGGAAGCCGAGCGTTGCCGCATGTTCGCCCGCCCAGGTCCGCAGCAGATCGCCGTTGGCGTCCTGCTCCTCGCGGGAGAGGCCGTTGGGATCGCCGAAGAGCAGGCCCTTGACCGGCAGCCGGCCGGGCTCGAGCTCCTGCCAGCACAGCGAATCCTCGGAGAAATAGGTGGCGTCCTCGGCGACGATGCCGCGCAGGCGAAAGGCCTGCATCAGGGCGTCGCGGACCCCGTCCGTGTCGTTGGGATAGAAGTCGCGGTCGGCGGTCATCATCGCCCTCAGGAAGTCGCCGAAGGTGATGTCGACCGGCGGACAATAATCGAGCGACCGCGCGCAGAGCGTGAAGAACATGTCGGCGGTGCGGCTCGCCTCGACCGCGAGCAGCTCCGCGAGCGCGGTCGGCACGTCGTCGGTGGTCCGGCCGCCGGCGCGGTAGATGCGCAGCAGCGGCGTTGCCCGTTTGAGGTAGATGGCGAAAAAGGCGTCGAACACGGCCGCGACGAGGATCGATCCGCGGCTGTGCGGCTCCGTCACTTTCTCGATGTCCCGCGAATTGGGTGGCGTGCCGAGCGCGGAGCGAAGCGAATTGTGCATGCCCGAAGCCTCGCCGAACTGGTTGGCGAGGCCGATCAGCGGGTTTCGCTCGGCGATGTCGGCCTGGATCTGCGCCGGATCCCCGGCCGAAGGCGGGCCCTCCCCGTCCATCACGGCCGAAGAGGCGGTCTTGAGATGAAGCGCGTAAAGGCGGCCGCCGGTTTTCTGGAGGGTGTCGATCAGCGTCTCGCGGTGGGAGAAATGGCTGAACAAGGCGGCCAGATCGGCGAACGCCTCGTGGAAGGCGGCGACGTCGATATTGGTCGGCTCCATGAAATGGGCGCGGATGCCGTCGACGATGGCGTGGGTGGTCTCGTGCGCGATGATGTCGTGCGACAGGCAGGTGAAGATGGTCTGGCCCGGCAGATTCTGCCCCGGATTGGTCCGGCTCGCGCGGAAATAGCCGAACAGGATGCCGTGCAGATCGGGGCTGTAGAAGGCGTTCGCCTGGCACATTGCGTGCGGGTGGAGGAGCAGGCGGTTCTTGCGTCCGAAGACGGGGTTGCCCTGGTCGTCGACCGGCCGGCGCCAGCGGACGCGGCGGCCGAGCGCCGCCTCGAACCGCTCGAGCGTCTCCGACGCGACCGCATAGACCATCTGCTGGTGGAAGCGCGGATCGACCTCGCTTGGCTCGAGGCCGCCGCGGATGAGGAGGTGCGGATCGTCGAGGTCGACCGGCGCGTAATAGACGTCCTCGGCGCCGTCATAGTCGATCACGGCAAATCGGTCGCCGATCGGGCCCGGCGCGAGCTTCTCGTAGCGGATGGCGACGGTCATGCTGTTGCCCAGGCGCCGACCGCGGCTCGGATCGTAAGCGAAGGCCTTGAGCGGCCGCCGCTCCGGCTTGGGGATTTTCAGCGAGGGTTCGTAGATGGTCGCTGGGCGCCCCCCGTCCGTCGTTGCCGCCGGCGGGTTCTTGGATCCCACTTTCGGATCGGCAGTCATCGGCCCCTCCCGCAACGAACGAACCCGAAATCCCACTTTGGTCTCGGGAATCGAAGTCGGAAGGTTATGCCGCTTTCTGATCTTTGTCACCGCACTATCCGACGGATCTGCCGATCTTTACGGCCGATTTCAGCGGCGAGACGGCCTATAGTTTCGATATTGGTGCGGACGGCGGGACTTGAACCCACACTCCCCGAAGGAAAGCAGATTTTAAGTCTGCTGCGTCTACCGATTTCGCCACGTCCGCATATGCGGGACGTGCGCTTCTTGCCGGTCCCGCGTCAACGCCTGTCCTGAGCCCGACGAAGGGCGCTCAGACGTTTAAGCGCTCGCGCATTTCCTTGCCGGGCTTGAAATAGGGGACGCTCTTGGCGGAGACGTCGACCGGCTCGCCGGTGCGCGGGTTGCGGCCCTTGCGGGCGTCGCGGCCGCGGGTGGAGAAGGCGCCGAAGCCGCGCAGCTCGATCCGGCCGCCATTCTGCAGCTGCTCGATGATCGAATCGAAGAAAGCGGAGACGACCCGCTCGACCTCTTTCAAGGTCAGATCGGGATGATCGTCGCAGAGCTTCTGGACGAGTTCGGATCGAATCACGGCAATCCCCCTTCAACGACTATAGTCACCGGAACCGCCGGCCCATGTCGCGAGCCCCCAAGCGACATGCTCGGCGCAACATTTGCACCGATGTTGATAAAAATCAACCCGACGATTTCCGCGAAAATCCGAGCAATTCAATAGGCTAGGCCTCGGTCGGGGCGGA
This sequence comes from Blastocatellia bacterium, assembly GCA_034665305.1. Taxonomy (GTDB): domain Bacteria; phylum Acidobacteriota; class Blastocatellia; order Pyrinomonadales; family Pyrinomonadaceae; genus DASXRU01. The sequence continues at coordinate 2,737 of JAXDFZ010000033.1, forward strand.
AGGCGGGCGGGCGCCCCTGGAGGGGCG
>JAXDFZ010000034.1:0-6087 GCA_034665305.1 Blastocatellia bacterium
ATGCAGGTCGTGAAGCGACCGCGCTCATGGCGCTCCGCGCCATCGTTGCAAGGCGGGGAGCGGCGTGCGAAATGTCGGCTTTGGGAGGGGGTTGCCATGATCATGCTGCCGATCGCCTTGACCGCCGCCGGCGCCGCCGGCCTGGTCAACTTCTGGCTCTCGTGGCGGATCGCGCAGCTGCGCGAATCCGAGAAGATCTCGGTCGGCGACGGCGGCAATATGCGGCTCACCGCGCGAATGCGCGCGCAGCTCAACTTCGCCGAATATGCGCCGGTCGTGCTGATCCTGATCGCGCTGATCGAGGCGACGCGGGGCAGCCAATACTGGCTCGGCATCGTCGCCGCGCTCTTCATCCTCGGCCGCGTGCTCCATGGCCTCGGCATGGACGGCTGGCGCTTCGGCCGCGCCGCCGGAATGGTCTGCACCGCCCCGGTGATGATCGGTCTGTCGCTCTACGCCGCGGCGATCCCCTGGCTCCCATAAAGGGGACACCTCCATTCAGCGGTTTTGCCGGAAAATTGTGGCCTGCGGCACCGTCCCGATAAGCGAAAAAGGGGACACGTACTTTTTCGCGAAAAAGTACGCCCCCATGCTAGCTTTGCCGACGGAGAACCGGCCATGCGCCTTACGCTGATTCTGCTATCCCTGTCGCTCGCGACGGCGGCTGCCGGCGCAAGCGCTCCGTCCAGACGGGCGGCTCCGGATTTATTGCGATATGCCGGACGTTATCCATCCGACCGGATCAGCGGAATTTCCTTCCGGACCCACCCGCTGGTTCGCGCCGCGATCGATGCGGCCGCGCCGGCGGGCATTCGCGGCGACATTCTCTCGGGCCAGGTCGAGATCCCGATCGCCGTCTTGCCGAACGTCATCATCGGACATTCGTGCGAGGCTCATAATTGTGGAAGCCACAACACATCCGTCGCGATCGACTACCGGACTCGCGAAGCCGCGGTCTGCCGGATCACGGATGGACGGAACGCCATCTGGTACCGCGACGGGCGCGTCGCCGCCAGGAACGGGAGCTGCGAGCCCGAGGAGATTCCGGCTTCGATCCGCTTCTCGATGTGACGCCTCGATCCCGGCTGACGTTGCCGCAAGGCGCTCCGTCGGATCAGCCGCCGAAGCCCCACCTCCCGTCCGTCAGGTACATTTCGCTCTGTTCTTCGACCCAGGGCCGCACGCTTCCCGGTCTGTGGATGCCGCGCTGCACGCGATAGCGGCAACGGGCCCGGCGCCCCGGCTCGATCCATCGACAGGACGCGGCGGAATAGACCGGCGGCTGGGGGTCCCAGAGCGGAGAGAGCCCCTGCTCGTCCGCCTCTATCTGCGCGCGCGCCAGAGCGAGGCTCCCGGCGCCGTTGACCTGATCGGCCGTCAGCTGAAACGGGACCGGGCCGCCGATTGCGGCGCATCCGGCCAGGGCCGCAAGTCCGCCGATCATCACGCCCGCGATCCTCATCCCGCTCCCCAGCCCGGCGCGACATGCGCGCGACTCGGCCCATCATAGCGCATCCCCGGTCTTCCATCGACACGGCATTAGAGACGCGCCGGCCTTCGGCGCGGCGGTCAGCTACCGTCTCGGCGGTTCGTCTCCCTGCGGAGGAAATCCGTGACAGTCAGAGGAAATCCGTGACAGTCACTCTTTTTCCGTTGGAGGGCGCCGCGTAAAAGAGTGACCGTCATTGATTTTCGAAAATAGTGACTGTCACGAATTTCCCAAAGGTGTGTGTCCCGTGCTGGCCGCCTTACTAAATCCGGCAACGCCCCACCAAGCCACGCCGCCACGGACGCCACTATTCCCTTCTTCTTTGCGCCTTTGCCACCTAGCCTGAGACTTCTGCATGCGTCGGAGCGGGTGCTGAAGGAAGGCTAGAAAAGAGGGCAGTCATCGCACCTGTCCACAATGACCTAAACGGCCGGGTGATGCATGGTTCAGCTTGTTTGCCAGGGGAAAGCGCGCAATGAGTGACCAGGATCCGGCGAAGCCGACGTCGCCAGCCCAGCCGAAACCGGAGAGAGAGCCCTGGTACAAGCGGCTTTCGGTCGTTCTCTCGCTCGCCGCGCTGATTGTTGCGGTGCCCACCGCCCTCTTCAACGCCTTCTTTGCGGTCCGCGGGCCCGAGATCGTCGTTCTGGAGCCTAAAACGGTCGTTCTCCACAAGAATTCCGGACCGCGAGGCGGCGCGGTATTGTCGGTCGCGGTCCCGTTTTTCACGATCAACACGTCGACGAGCCACGGCGATGTCTTGATCGGAGCGGATATCCGGTTCGAAGAGAATGGACCGAGGTTCAACTTCGATCGCACGGCAACGCCGATATTCTTGAATTCGCAAGGCCCCGCCGGACCGTGCGACATGAGAAACCGATGCTTCCATCTTGGGGATTTGCTCATCATCGAAGAGCCCGAGGCGGTTGTGGACATGCCGCCGGGAACGGCACGAACGAGATACCTGTCGTTCAACCTAAGTCCGGCGAGCGGCGACTGCACGGGCGCGTCGGCGGACTGTCTCGCCTATGGAGACTTCGAGCACGCTGTCCGGCGACTCGCGTCACGGCCCTTCGAGCTGCGGGCAACGGTCCGCTTTCACGCCGACGGCGAACGGGAGATAAGGTGCTTTACCGGCCCGCGCTCCCTCCAAATCCTTCTCCGCGATGGATCGCAGGCAGTGACTTGCAGCCAACGGCAAGTCTCGGGGGACCCCTTCCTCTAGATCCTGCGGCTTGGGCCGAATAACGGCCAACTCAGCCGCAGCGTGGGTCCCTCGGCAGCTCCTCGCAGTCGGGCAGGGTCCGACATCCCCCAAGCGCCAGGGAGCCGCCGGCGACGAGGCCGAGGAGAAGATAGGCCCCCAATGCTTGTCTGACGGGGCGCCCCATCGAGTCTCTCCATTCCAGGCCGCGCGATCATTCTGCCCAATATCGGCGGATCGCTCAAGGCAATACCCGCACGTCGGGCTCCACCCAGCTAAGGCGTGCTTCGGCGGAGAAGAGGCGCTCGCGCGAGTAAAACCGCAGCGGCCAGTCCCGTCGCCCCTCCGGCGCCAGCAGCAGGGCGTTGACTCGCTCCGCCAGCCCCGCTTCCCGTCAGTGTTCGCTTTCCACCGATATCCGACACGACCAGGCGCAGCGCGGCGCCTGCGCGCTTTATTTCCCGAAGGTGACCTTCAGCGCCTGGACGCGGTCGACGGTCTGGCGCGCCTCCTGCTTGTGCGCCTCGCGCTCCGATCTCGAGCGGCAGCGGCGGACCAGCGACAGGCGGCTGCCGATCTCGTGCGTCGTTTCGCAGGTCCGCCTTTCGGGCTTTGCCGCAGGCTCGGCGGCGGGCGGCTGGCCGACGGCGGCGATCGGCACGGCGATGACGGCGAGGATGGCGGCGGGCAAGCGATAATACATCAAAAGTCTCCGTTAGGCGGCGGCCGGACACCCTCCTGTATCGGGGGCGGCCGCGGCCTCGTCAACCTTCCGCCAGTGAATTGTCGCCGCCTAAAGGTCGTTGGCGGCCGGCAGCGCCGCCAGATCCGGCTCCACGCACCCCAGCCGCGCCGCCTTCGAGAACAGCCGCTTGGCCGAATAGAAGCGCAGCGGCCAGTCCCGCCGCCCCTCCGGCGCCAGCAGCACCGCGTTGACCCGTTCCGCCAGCCCCCTGCCTTCGCTCCCCGCCAGCGCCCCGCGCAGCGTCCGGATGAACAGCTGGGTGATCGTCTCGTGATAGCCCTCCGTGTCGCTGTTCACGCCGCCGACGCTTTCATTGTAGCGGCGGATAAGGCCCGGCAAATCGCGTTCGGGCACGATGCCCGGCCGTTCGAGGAGGATCCAGGAGGTCGTCGAGATATGCGCCTCGTGGGTCCATTCGGGTTTGGGCAGCGTGCAGGCGAGGAAGCCCTCGCCCACCTTGCGGATCGCGTCGTCGTGCGGCCAGAGCCGCGGTTCGTGTTCGTTCATTTCAGGTCTCCACAAAAGAAAAGGAGCGCGCCGACCTCGCCGGCACGCTCCTTTGAAAAAGGCTGGCTGTTGCTTGGCGTCAGGCCGCGCTGATCACGGGCTCCCGGATTTGTTGGGTGGATTGGCCGGCTTGCGGCGCGGCGGCGAGGACTTCTGCGTCGACGTGGGTTGCGAACTTGGCGAAATTGGCGGTGAACAGGCCGACCAGCCTGGCCGCGGTCGCGTCATAAGCGGCCTTGTCCGCCCAGGTGTCGCGCGGGTCGAGGATCGCGCTCTCGACGCCCGGCACGCTGACCGGCACGTCGAAGCCGAAATTGGGGTCCTTGCGGAACTCGACGCCGGCAAGGCTGCCGTCGAGCGCGGCGTTGAGCAGGGCGCGGGTCGCCTTGATCGGCATGCGGCTGCCGACGCCATATTTGCCGCCGGTCCAGCCGGTGTTGACCAGCCAGCAATGGACGCCGCCCTTGGCGATCCGCTTCTTCAGGAGGTTGCCGTAGACCCAGGGGAAGCGCGGCATGAAGGGCGCGCCGAAGCAGGTCGAGAAGGTCGCCTCGGGCTCGGTGACGCCGATCTCGGTGCCGGCGACCTTGGCGGTGTAGCCGGAGAGGAAATGGTACATCGCCTGCTCGGGGGTCAGCCGCGCGATCGGCGGCAGCACGCCGAAGGCGTCGGCGGTGAGGAAGACGACGTTCTTCGGCACCGGGCCCATATTCTCGGCCGAGCAATTGGGGATGAAGTGGATCGGATAGGCGCCGCGGGTATTCTCGGCGAGCGTCGCGTCGTCGAGGTCGAGCGTCCGCGTCGCCTCGTCCATCACGACGTTCTCGAGCACGGTCCCGAAGCGCTTCGTGGTCGCGTAGATTTCCGGCTCCGCCTCGGGCGAAAGCCGGATCATCTTGGCGTAGCAACCCCCCTCGAAATTGAACACCGCCGTATCCGACCAGCCATGCTCGTCGTCGCCGATCAGGGTGCGGCTGGCGTCGGCCGACAAGGTGGTCTTGCCGGTCCCGGAAAGGCCGAAGAAGACCGCGGTGTCGCCCTTGGGGCCGATATTGGCCGAGCAGTGCATCGGCATCACGCCTTCGGGCGGGAGGAGATAGTTGAGGATGCCGAAGACGGACTTCTTCATCTCGCCCGCATAGGCCGTGCCGCCGATCAGGATCAGCTTCTCGGTCAGATTGACCGCGATCACCGTCTCCGAACGGGTGCCGTGGCGAGCCGGATCTGCGCGGAAGCTCGGCAGGTCGATGATGGTGAATTCGGGCTCGAACCCCGCAAGCTCCTCGGTGCCGGGGCGGACGAGCAGGGTGCGGATGAACAGGCTGTGCCAGGCGAGCTCGTTGACGACGCGGACCCGGACGCGGTGCTCGCTCTGCGAGCCGCCGTAGAGGTCCTGGACGAACAGCTCCGTCTTCCCGGCCAGCGCGGCGAGAAAATCCTGCTTGAGCGCGGCGAAATGCTCGGGCGCGATCGAGGCGTTGTTGTCCCACCAGATCGTGGCTTCGGTCTCGGCGTCGCGGACGATGAACTTGTCCTTGGCCGAGCGGCCGGTGTGCTTGCCGGTCTTGACGACGAGCGGGCCGTCGGCGGCGAGCAGGCCCTCGCCGCGCTTCAGCGCCTCCTCGACCAGCATCGCCGGGCCGAGGTTCCAGTGCAAGGTCGCGGGCGTGTCGATGCCCTGATGGGCAAGCCCGAAAGCGGGCACGCGATTGGGCACGATCATCTCCTAAACGGCGCGCGGCCGGTCGCCCCGAGGGTTTCGTGGCGCATATCGGAGCCGCCGTACAGATCCTGCACGTAGAGGCTCTTCCTCTCGCCGAGCGCGGCGAGGAAATCGTCCTTCAGCGCGGCGAAATGCGCCGGGGTCATCGAGGCATTATTGTCCCACCATATCTCGCTCTCGGTCTCGGCGTCGCGGACGATGAACTTGTCCTTCGCCGCCCGGCCGGTATGCTTGCCGGTCTGGACCACGAAAGGCCCGTCTTTGGCGAGCAGGCCCTCGCCGTTGCGGATCGCATGCTCGACCAGAGAGGGCGTGCCCAAATTCCAGAATAAGGTCGCCCCGGTGTCGATGCCCTGATGGGCAAGCCCGAAAGCGGGCACGCGATTGGGCACGATCATCTCCTAAACGGCGCGCGGCCG
>JAXDFZ010000035.1:0-3075 GCA_034665305.1 Blastocatellia bacterium
GATCGTGGGTGCGCTGCTGGGTGGCACGGCTCGGTGGCGCCTGCCCCGGGTCGGCCTGCTGATCGCCGCCCTCACCGCCTGGCTCGCGATCGGCATGCTCGCACTTGGTCTCACCACCTCGGTGGCAGCCTCGGTGGTCATCGTCGCGCTGATGGGCGCCGGCATCGGCTTCCAGGGCGTGTTCGGCTTGAGTTGGGTCCAACGCAACGTCGCTGCCGACGTGCTCGGCCGGGTGATCGCGTTCGACATGGTCGCCGGCTACGTCCTCGCGCCGGTGTCGCTGGTCGCGTGCGGCGCGCTCGCCAGGCCAGGGCTGATGTTTGTCGGCACAGCAGCCCTACTGCTCCTCACGACCGCCGGAATCCTCTGCTCCAAACAGGTTGTCGGCATGAGTTGAAGGCAGATCAGAATCACCGCGGTTTCGGGCATGAGGTGGTCGCCGTGGGGTCCGCTAAAACCTGCGCTGCAGCTTGTCCTACCGCGGGCGCGGAGGAGCGCCGATTCGACATTACAGAGCCAGTCGTCCGCCCTTCCCTGCCACTTATGACCGGCTCCGGCGCGCCCCGCGTATGGGAGAACTCTTCCGGGCACCGAGGTGGCGCACTTCGGACGCCAAGGCGAACTTCGCGGGCGACACCGTGGATATGTTGACTGGGCTACGCGTAGAGCGCGCGTACCGAGCAAGCCCTGTAGGAATCAACAGCGCTCACATCCGCGATCTGGTCCTTGGTCATGCATCGAGGTACCCGACTGTAACACCTTTGTGCGGGACTGTTTCCGGCTGGTGGACAGGCCTGCATGCCCCGTACTTGTTGGGAAAGTGGGACGGGTGGGACTCGAACCCACCACCCAGGGATTATGAGGTCTAACAGCCCCACCCTTATGCGCACCCGCCAGACAGCAGGGATTCCGGGAGAACCGTTCGTCCTTTACACGTCGAATCCTCGTCTGTAACGCGGGCGAGCCGAAGGCGCCCCTGGCGTCAGTATCGTCTCACTCGCACTCCACCCGCCCCCGGGATCAATACGCAGGCATTCAACGCGACATAACGTTACTGCATCCCGTAAAGCGAGAGCCCGGCCCAGAATCCGCGACCTCGGCGTCCCGCTGCTCACGCTCCGCACCCCTCGATCGTGCCGACACGGACTCGCGCTCCCCGCTGTAAAGCGCCTGACGGGACCCGGACGGCTGTCAGCCTGTCGAGAGGGCTCACCAGCTGATTGCGTGCCGCATCGACGTTCCCTTGCGGTGGCCGCACATCCAGTGCGGACCGGCAGTGTTCACGGCGGCTCAGGCTGAGACAACCTCGTAGACGTTGCCGTCCGGGCCCCGGAAGTGCTGCCAGGTCGGACCCGGCTCGCCGAGCAGTTCCACACCGGCGTCCCGCAACTGCTGCACGGCCTGCGCCAAGTCAGTCACCGCAAAGCCAATGACCGGCCCGCTGTCGAAATGGGATTTGCCGGGAAAGTTGGCGCCGAATACCTCTACATGGCGTCCGTCAGGCAGTTCGAACACCCAGAAGTCCGGCTCGGTATGCACACATCGCAAGCCCAACACGTCCTGGTAGAAGCGAGCGAACTCGGGCGCACGGTCAGTGCGCGTTCCGGCCCAGCCCAAACCCACGACATCCATGGCTACCAACACTACTGCGCAGAACGAGCCCACTCTGATGCCAAGTCCCAGCCCGTTCAGGGCCTGCTGCGCGCGAGCCGGCGAGGCGTTCGCTGAGGCTTGAGCCCGAGGGTTCCATCCGCCGCGGTCAGTGCGACGGGCGCACGGGCCCCGGTCTCAGAGTGACTGGGTGGGTAGCACCGCGACCGGGCAGGTCGCCGAATGCAGCACCGCCTGGCTGACCGATCCGAGCAGCGTGCCGGCCAGCGCGTGCCGGCCGCGGTTGCCCACCACCAGCAGCTGAGCCGTCGCCGCCTCGCTCACCAGCCCGACAGCGGGATGCTCGCGCACCACGCCGCTGCGCACGTCGACATCCGGGTACTTCTCCTGCCAGCCGGCGATCGCTTCGGCCAGCCAGGCCTCCGTGCGGGTCGGCGCCGGGGGCTCCGGACGCCACAGCATCTCGGCGAACACGTCCGGATGCCAGCACAGCACGGCACGTAGCGGCGCCCGCCGTCGGCTGGCGTGGTCGAAGGCGAACTCCAGCAGCGCCTGGGACGCCGGGCTGCCGTCCACTCCGACCACCACTTCGGCCTGCTCACCGGCCAGCCCGGCGGGGCCGCGCAGCACGATGGCGGGGCAGTGCGCCCGCGCCGCCGCCGCGCCGCTCACCGACCCCAGGACGGTCGCTCCGAGCGCCGACCGCTGACGGGACCCGAGCACCAGCAGAGAGGCTGCCTCGGACGCCTCGACCAGCGCCGGCACCGGGCCGCCGTCCACGGTGTCACCGGAAACCTGCACGTCGGGGGCGGTTCGGGCCGCGTCGGCTAGGGCATCCTCGACCACCTTGGCCGCGGCCTGCCGCACCCGCTCGACGTCCAGGGCATAGTCGGCGTACACACCGGGGGCCTGGTAGAAGCCGGGCATCAGCCGGTAGGCGCAGATCAACCGCACGGCGGCCTGCCGGGTGGCGGCCTCCTCGAGAGCCCAGTGCACCGCGGCCTGAGCGCCGATGGATCCGTCTATCCCGACCACGATGGAACGTTCAGTACTCATCTCACTCCTCGAAGGCATGGTGTGCGCTGCTGACGCAGCGTCCGTTGAGACCAGGGTGTCGCATCCGCGGGGCGCCCCTTAGAGCCTTTGGTCCTGTACCGGGTCATCAGCTGCGGTGAGGAGTTGGTGACCTTCGCCCCTGCCCTTCGACCGGCCGGCTGGAGAAGGCTGAAGGGGGTCAGGAGGCGGGGCATGGGGAAGCTGGCGAACACCGCGGTCGACGAGCGCGCCGTCACTGTTGAGCCGTTTCCGCCGAGCCGGCGCCTGGTCACCGCGGCGCTACGTTCCGGCCGCCGGATCGTCGCGATGCACGGGTTGTTCGAGGTCGACATCAGCACGGCACGACCTCTGCTCGCCGAGCACGATCCACCGCTGTCGCTCACCGCGTTCGTGATCGCCTGCCTCGGC
>JAXDFZ010000036.1:0-2978 GCA_034665305.1 Blastocatellia bacterium
AAGCCCTCGACCCGCTCGAGCTGCTCCTTCGACACGACCGACCCGACCTCGGTGTCCTCCTTGGTGGGGTCGCCCATGTTGATCGACTCCACGGCCGGCACGAGGTCGGCAAGCACGTTGTCGTAGCTCTTGTCGCTCACTAGCACGCGCGTGGCGGCGGTGCAGTCCTGCCCGGCATTGAAGTAGCCGGCGATCTTCACCCACTCCACGACCGACGCCATGTCCGCGTCGTCGAACACGATGACCGGCGCCTTGCCGCCCAGCTCGAGGTGCACGCGCTTCAGGCTCTCGGACGCGTTCGCATGGATCAGCTTGCCGGTGTTCACGTCGCCGGTGAGGCTCACGATGCCGACGTCGGGGTGACGCACGAGGGTGTCGCCCACGGGCACACCGTCACCGGTGATCACGTTGAACACGCCGGGGGGGAAGATGTCCGCGGCGAGCTCGGCCATCTTCAGCGCCGTGAGGGGCGTGAGCTCGGACGGCTTCAGCACGACCGTGTTGCCGGTGGCGAGCGCCGGGCCGATCTTCCAGATCGCCATCATGAGCGGGTAGTTCCATGGCGCGATCAGGCCGGCGACGCCGATCGGCTCGCGGCGGATCATGCTGGTGAACCCGGCCATGTACTCGCCGGCGCTGCGGCCCTCGAGCGTGCGGGCCGCACCTGCGAAGAACCGGAGGTTGTCCACGATGGGCGGGATCTCCTCCGACATCGTGACGGCGACCGGCTTCCCGACGTTGATCGACTCGAGGCGCACGATCTCGTCGGCGTTGGCCTCGATCGCGTCGGCGAGCTTCAGGAGCCCGAGCTGCCGGTCCTTGGGCGTGGAGTCGTACCAGTCGCCGTAGAAGGCGGCCTTCGCGGCCGCGACGGCGCGGTTCGCGTCCTCGGCCGAGCCCTCCTGGACCGAGGCGATGACCTCGCCCGTCGCCGGGTTGATCACGTCGCGGGTCTGCCCGTCGGACGAGTTCACCCACTCGCCGTTCACGAACATCTGGTAGCTGTCGGCCATGTTCCCTCCTCGAGGTCGAACTGCGCGTCACCCTGCCTGAACCGCAGATCAGGCCGCCAGTATGCCGCGAACGTGGCCGAACGGGCCACCCGCCGGTTGGGCAGGCGGGCCGGCGGGTGCTGTACACGGTGGACAAACGGCTCCGGAGGCGGGGGCTCCGGACTCAGGCCTCCGGCTGCGCCGCCATCAGGTCGCGCGCCCGCAGCGCGAGCCAGAACTCCATCCGGTCGAAGCTGCTGGCGAGATCTCGCCCCGTGAGCTCCTCGACCTTTCGCATCCGGTAGCGGAGCGTGTGCCGGTGCACGAACAGCTGCGCCGCGGCGGTCTCCCAGCGGGCGTTGTGCTGGAGGAAGGCCTGGAGCGATCCTTCCAGCTCGCCGTTGTGACCGCGGTCGTACTCGTCGAGCGGAGCCAGGATCGCGTCGGCGAATGCCCGAAGCACGTCGGGATCGGCCATCGAGAGCAGCAGGCGGTAGGTACCGAGCTGCTCGAATCCCGCCGTGACCCACCCCTCGAGGCGGCAGACCTGCAGGGCGTACCGCGCCTCGCGCAGGCTGCGACCCACGGCGTCGGCCGCGACCGCCGATCCGGCGCCGATCCGAGGCTCGGCGCCCACCTTGACGCCAAGATCCTTCGCGAGGTGCTCCAGGTCGGGCACCTCCCCCTCGGCCGCCAGAAGCGTGATGGCGGCGGCGTCCGCCGAGATCAGGAATCCTCCCCCCGCGCGCGACAGGCGATCCTCGACGGCATGGGAGAGCGCCTCGCCCTCGGCTCCCTCGATCGCGATCGCCACGAGACGCGCGTCCCGCGCGAATCCGAAGCGGGCAAGCCCACGCTGGGCGTCTGCGCTCGGCATGCCGCCACGGGCGAGCTCGTCGAGGAAGTCGCCCTGGAGCCGGCGCTGCGCGTCGGCCACGGCGCGGGCCTTCGCGAGCTCGATCGCGAAGAGGCTGAGCGCATGCCCCGCGACGATCCGATCGAGCTGGCTGAGCGCGTCCGGCTTTCCCACCGCGAGGAACGCCTCCACCCGGCCCTGGGCGCCTACCGGCTGCACCCACACGTGGTGACCCCGGTCGACGAGCGTGAGCGAGAAGCTGGTGCCCTCGGGCCTCGAGTCCTTCAACTCCTCCCAGACGCGTTCGGCACGGACCACCGCGGCCCGCGATGTCGACGTGAGCGCCAGGCCGTGCAGATCGAGGAGCAGGGCCCACCCGCCGGTCACGTCGGCGAGCGACGTGGCGATCCCCTCGACGCCGCGGCCCTCCATCACGGCGCGCGTCAGCACGTGCTCCGCCTCGACGGCCCGCTGGAGCGTCTCGTACTGCTCGGCGAGGATCCGCGAGAAGATCGCCTCGGTGATCGCGATGAACGGCACCGGGTAGGGCACCTCGAAGAGCGGCAGGCCCGCCTGCTCGGCCGCCGTGACCAGCGCCTTCGGCGTGCGCTCGTGGCTGAAGCCGAGTCCGAACCCCACGCCCGCCACGCCCGCGTCGGCGAGGCGCTGGACGTAGGCGCGCTGCGGAGCCGCGGTGGTCCCCACGTTCATCCCGGTCGTCAGGATGAGCTCGCCTCCCTGCAGCCACGGGGTCGGATCCTCGAGCTCGCTCGCGTGCACCCAGCGCAGGGGCGCGCCGGTGCGCCCCTCCCCCGCCAGCAGCTTCAGCGGCATGCCGGGCACGTTCAGGATGTCCTGCACGGTGACGGCCACGACTCCGATTGTACGGGGCGTACAGGAGGGGCACCTCCGCCGGAAGTCCCAGGAGCCTCTGCTGGACGGAGTGGATAAAGCCGGCCCGGTGGCATGGTCTCCGCGCAGCCTGACAGGCGTGCCGCCGAGGCCCGAGACTCGCGGGAACGATCCCGCCCGAGGCGCCGCCACAGGAGGACCTGGCCATGGACATCCCGCAGGAACGCAAGCTCGTCACCGAGATCCCCGGCCCGCGGAGTCGCGAGTTGTTCGATCGG
>JAXDFZ010000037.1:0-3086 GCA_034665305.1 Blastocatellia bacterium
GCGGAAGCCAAAAGCGGAAGCCAAAAGCGGAAGGAGGCATCCCATGGGTGAGCTCGTGAGCTCGATCCCCGCCCTGCATCCCGGGCCGCGGCTGCTCTGTGGTCCCGGGCCGTCGAACGTGAACCCCGAGGTCCTGGCGAAGATGAACCTGCCGATGAACGGGCACCTCGACCCCGATTTCTGGGACCTGCTGCTCGATCTGATCGATGGACTGAAGGCGCTCTGGCGCCGGGACGACGGTCTATCGTTGTGCTTCAGCGCCTCCGGGACCTCCGGGATGGAGGCCGGGTTCGCGAACCTGACGCAACCGGGAGACAAGGTCCTGGTGATCCACGCGGGGTTTTTCGGCGCGCGGATCGCGGAGATGGCGCGGCGCGCGCAGACCGATCTGGTCGAGCTCACGGCGCCACTGGGGCAGATCGTCCCCCTGGACCAGGTCGAGGAGGCCCTCAAGGCCAACCCCGACACGAAGCTCGTCGGCGTGGTGCACGCCGAGACCTCCACCGGCGTCCGCTACCCGGTCGCCGAGCTCGGCGCGATCCTGCGGGCGAACGCCCCCGAGGCCCTCCTGCTCGTGGACGCGGTCACGTCCCTCGGCGGGGAGGAGGTCTCCCCCACCGAGTGGGGCGTCGACTACGCCTACTCCTGCTCGCAGAAGTCGCTGGGGTGCCCACCCGGGCTCAGCCCGTTCAGCGTCTCGCCGCGCGCGCTCGAGCGGATCCGCGATCGCAAGACGCCGGTCAGCTTCAGCTTCGACATCGACCTGCTGGAGAAGTACTGGCTCGAGCGACCGATGACCTACCACCACACCATGCCGATCCTGCAGTACTACGCGCTGTACGAAGGGATCCGGCTCTCGCTCGAGGAGGGCATGCAGAACCGCTGGGCGCGGCACGAGGACGCCGGCCGGTACTTCCAGACGGCCATGCGCGACCGCGGCCACACGTTCCTGTCCGACCCCGACCACCAGCTCTGGGAGCTCTCCGCGATCAACGTCCCCGAGGGCGTGGACGGCAAGGAGATCCAGACCCGGATCCTGCGCGAGCATGGCATCGAGGTGGGAGGCGGCCTGGGCCCGACGGCCCCGCCGATCTGGCGGGTCGGCCTGATGGGCGTGAACGCCAACCGCGAGACCGCCGACCGGGTACTCGCCGCCTTCGACGCCGTGCTGCCGCGCTGAGCGTCATGGCCGTCAAGAACCGACCGCACCGCAGCGAGCTCGCCGTCCCCGGCACGAACGCGCGCGCCATGGAGAAGGCGCCGACGCTCGGCGCCGACCTGGTGTTCCTGGACCTCGAGGACGCCGTCGCGCCCGACGACAAGGTTCAGGCCCGCGCGAACGTCGTCGAGGCGTTGCTCGCCCACGACTGGTCGCGCTGCTCCGTGAGCGTGCGGATCAACGGTCTCGACACGTACTGGTGCTACCGGGACATCGTCGAGGTCGTGGAAGAGGCCGGACACGTCGTGGACACGGTGCTGGTCCCGAAGGTGGGGTCGCCCTCGGACGTCGAGTTCGTGGCCACGCTGCTCGATCAGATCGAGCAGGCGAAGGGCTGGGAGCCGGGGCGCATCGCGATCCATATCCTGATCGAGACCGCCCGCGGGATGGCCAACGTGGAGGCGATCGCCCGCGCGCGCCCGGACCGGATGGAGGCGATGGTGTTCGGTGTCGCCGACTACGCCGCGAGCGTGCAGGCGCGCACCACGAACATCGGCGGCGCCAACCCCGACTACTCGGTGCTGACCGACCCGCTCGAGGACGGCTCGCGCGCCGTGCACTGGGGCGATCAGTGGCACTTCGGGATCAGCCGCATGGTGGCGGCCTGCCGTGCGGAAGGACTGCGCCCGATCGACGGACCCTTCGGCGACTACGGCGACGCCGACGGCTATCGGTCGGCGGCACATCGCGCCGCGGCGCTCGGCTGCGAGGGCAAGTGGGCGATCCACCCGTCCCAGATCGAGCTCGCGAACGAGGTGTTCACGCCGGGCGATGCCGAGATCGACCGCGCACGCCGGATCCTCCAGGCGATGGAGGACGCGGCTAAGGAGGGCAAGGGAGCCGTCTCGCTCGACGGGCGGCTGATCGACGCCGCCTCGATCCGGATGGCGGAGCACCTCGTGGCGAAGGTGGAGCGCATGCACACGTAACACGGAGGGACGCGCGGGCCGCATCCGGCTCGCGCGGGGACGGCACGGTCGCCTTCGGCCGTGCCGAGCCAGTGCGAGCCCGCCGTCGGGCTCGAGAGAGGGCGGTTCGGATGGACATCCACGAGTACCAGGCCAAGGAGCTGCTGCGCGCCTATGGCGTACCGGTCCCACCGGGCGAGGTCGTCTACAGCGACCGGGCCGCGGCGCGGGTGGCCGACGAGCTGGGCGGCAGCCGCTGGGTGGTGAAGGCCCAGATCCACGCCGGTGGCAGAGGGAAGGCGGGCGGCGTCAAGCTCGCCAACTCACCCGCGAAGGTGGCCGAGCTCGCCGACCAGATGATCGGCTCCACCCTGGTGACCGCACAGACCGGCCCTCGCGGTAAGCGCGTGCAGCGGGTGCTCGTGGAGCGCGCCTCCAGGATCGAGCGGGAGTTCTACCTGTCGATGATCGTGGACCGCGAGTCGCAGCGGATCGTGGTGATCGCGAGCGCGGAGGGCGGCGTCGAGATCGAGGAGGTCGCCGCCACGAACCCCGACGCGATCCACAAGGAGTACGTGGATCCCGGCGTGGGGCTGCTGGACTTCCAGTGCCGCAAGATCGCGACCGCGATCGGCCTGCAGAGCCGCGCGGTCCCGTTCACCCGCCTGCTGAAGCGGATCTACCGCCTGTTCCGCGACAAGGACTGCCTGCTGCTGGAGATCAACCCGTTCATCGAGACCGACGACGGCGATCTGCTGGCCCTCGACGGCAAGATGTCCTTCGACGACAACTCGCTGTACCGTCGCGGCGACATCGCGGAGCTCCGCGACTTCGACGAGGAGGACCCCAAGGAGGTCGACGCCAGCGGGCACGGCCTCAACTACATCGCGCTGGACGGCTCCGTCGGGTGCATCGTGAACGGGGCCGGCCTCGCGATGGCCACGATGGACGCCATCGTG
>JAXDFZ010000038.1:0-2613 GCA_034665305.1 Blastocatellia bacterium
GCCCTTCGCCATGCGCTCGCCGCGGGCGACCGCGACTATGTCACGACCGTGCTGGTCGACCACTGGCCATGCATCGTGCTCTGCCTCGGCGACCACGGAGTGGGCACCGAGGTTCCACCGCCGCCCGAGGGCGCGCTCCGCGAGGCGCCGGACCTGGCGTTGGCGTACGCCGCTGACCGGCTGAGCCAGGACGACGCGGTCGGCGCCGACCACTATCTGCGGCTTGCCGCGGCCCATGAGCACCACATCGGGTCCGAGCGCCGGATGCGGTTCGGGTTGATCCTGACCGCGTTCCAGCTGGCGCACGCGCGGCTACGCGGGGACCCGACACGTGTCATGTCGACGGCACGGCGACTGCTCGCGCTGGGCACGGACACCGACGGTGACGCCGACGAGCCGGATCAGCACCTCCGGGCGCGAACAACCGCTCTCGCCTCTCTCGGCGCGGCGCAGCTCGCCTCGGGTGACCTGGTCAGTGCCGAACGCAGCCTGTCCGCCGGGCTTGATGCCGCCGAGTTGGCCCGGCTGCCGTGCGTCCGGTTGAGCTGCGGAGCCCGACTGGCGGTCGCTCAGGCCGGCCTCGGCGCCCTCGGCCAAGCCGAACGCGCCGCCCGCGCCGCGTTGCGCGCGCCGCCGTGTCGAGGCCGCTGCGGCGAGCTCTGCGGCGGGTACGCCTACCTGGCCCTGGCAGTGGTGCACTACGAGTGGGACCGGCTCAGCGACGCCGGCCGTTACCTGGACCTCGCGGCCGCCTGCTGCCGCGGTGCGGCGGATCCGTTCGTCATCACGGGAATCGCGATCGTGCGGACCTCGGTGCTGCAGGCTCAGGGTGATCTTCATGCGGCCTACAACGCGCTCCGGGTGGCCCATCGCGACCCCACGACGGCCACCACCCGGTACCTGTGCGACGGGCTGACCATCGCCGAGGCGAACGTGCGCATCTGTGCCGGCGACACCGCCGCCGCGCGTGCGCTGTTGACGCCGATGCTTGATGGCGCGACCGCGCCACCGGCGGCGCTCGCCGTACCGCTCGGAAGGGCCTACCTGCGCGACGGCAACCCGGCGGCAGCGACCGCGGTCCTGCCGGGCTGGGCCGATGACGAGGCTGCCGCGGGCCCACTCGCACTGCGTCTGGAAGCGGGCCTGCTGTCGGCGCTCGCGGCACACCGCAATGGTGATGCCCACCGGGCCTCCCACGCGATGGAACGCGTCCTGGTCCTGGCGAGACCGGAGGGATTCCGGCGACCGTTCACCCGCGCCGGCTCGCCGGTGCGCCGGCTACTGGCCGACCAGCTCGACGCGGGCACCGCACATTGGGCCATGGTGCTCGACCTGCTCGGCGCCGCCACCACCGACCCGGCCGGCACCGCACGACAGGTCACCTTGGAAGAGCCGCTGACCGACCGGGAACTCACAGTGCTGCGGCACCTGCAGGGCGTGCGGTCCAACATGGAGATCGCCTCGAACCTGTCGCTGTCGGTCAACACGATCAAGACCCACATCCGCAGCATCTACCGCAAGCTGCGGGTCACCGGACGGCGCGAGGCAATCACCAAGGCGCGCGAACTCGACCTCGTCTAGGCGCGCCGCGGGAGGACACCGCCGCCACGACGGGCGGACCGGATGATCGCCGGCACGACGGGCAGGCCAGCTGCGCGCCCGCCCGTCGCCTTGCCGCGTGAACGCCCCAGGTCAGGAGCCTTTGACCTCGATGCGTCGTGGTTGGCTGGCGACAGCCTTCCCCACGCGAACAGTCAGGACGCCGTCGGACAGGGTCGCGTCGACCTTGTCCGCATCGAGTTCGCCGGGCAGCGCCACGACGTACTCGAACTGCCCTATCCGGCGTGTCTGGCGGCGCAGCACGCCGGTGCGCTCGCGCTGCCGGTACTCGCCGGAGATGCGCAGCTCGTTGTCTCTGAGTTCGACGGAGACATCATCGGAGCTCACATTCGGCAGGTCCACCTCGACGACGTACCCGTCGTCGGTCTCCTCGATGTCGACCGGCACCGCCAAGGTGCCCCGCTGCCCGGCCCCGTCCGACCCGGACAGGTCGCCGAAGACCGACCGCACGAGTTGACCCATCCGATCCTGAAGATCCTCCAACTCCCGGGATGGATCCGTCCGGGGCGCTGACGTTGTCGCAACCCACCGCGGCGATCGCGGAACCAGAACTGCCATGCCGCTTCCTCCCTTCCGAATTCGCTTGGCTTTCCGAATTCGCTTTCCGCTGCGAATTCGGACGGCACCTAGACCCACACCGACGCTTTCCGACCGGGAGGTGAACACGCCTCCCCCGTACCGGGTGAGCGCACGCGATGCGACGGCGCCGGTCGATTCACGCAACCGGGGTGAAGCGGTGTCACCCGCGGTCCGCCGACGATGAACCGGACGAACAGATCACCAGGAGGTTTCGATGACCACAGCGACGACGACGCGCACGGACGAGCAGATCCAGCGCGATGTGCACGAGGAACTCAGGTGGGACGCGCGCCTTCAGCCAAACGAGATCGGGATCATCGTCAAGGACGGCATCGTCACCTTGACCGGCTGGGTCGACAGCTTCGTGAAGAAGTGGGCCGCCGAGCGGGCGGCGTTGCGGGTGGCCGGGGTACA
>JAXDFZ010000039.1:0-2781 GCA_034665305.1 Blastocatellia bacterium
TCGTCTGGGGCGGCGAGCTCGAGTGGCTCCACGGTCGCGACAAGCCCGGCGGGCGCGCGTTCTGCTACTTCGACGGCAATGACGCCGTCATCGTCTGGACGCACGAGCGTCTCGGTCAGCCCACCCATCGCGACGTCCTCGTCAAGGCCTGGGAAGGTGCCAGCGACCACGTGAGCCTCACGCGCTGGTGGCGGCCGTGGCATCACCTGATCGGCAAGGCGCAATGAGCCCTCCCGAGCCGCTCTAGCGGCCAGCCATGTCTAGCAGCCGCAATCGCTACCATGCCGCGATGGAGCGCTCGTGGAACCGTTTCGTCCGGTACCCCGCTCCGCGCGAGCACGGCGTTCAGGTCTATCGGGATGTCGACGAGCTCGCGGCCACCGTGGCGGCGTACCTGACAGCCGGCTTGGAGCAGGGAGAGCCAGCCGTCGTCGTTGCAACCGAAGCGCACTGGCGACGCATCTCGGAAGGACTGGAGGAGGCCGGCTGGATGGACGAGCGAGGCCTGATCGTCGATGCGGAGGCCGAAGCCACGCTGGCGGCGATCATGGTCGACGGCAAGCTCTCGCAGGCCTCGTTCGCCCGGGTCGTCGGCGGGCTGCTCGACCAGGCAACGGCCAGATTCCCGTACAAGCAGGTTCGGGTCTTCGGCGAGATGGTCGACCTGCTGGTGGCGCAGGAGAACCTCGAGGGAGCGGTCGCGCTCGAAGCTCAGTGGCACCGGCTGCTCGAAGCGCGCGGGTGCTTCTCGCTGCTCTGCGCGTACCACATCGACGTCTTCGACCGAGCTGCGCAAGTCTCGCTCCTGCCCACGGTGTGCGGCGCTCATTCGCACGTGCTGCCGGCCGAGGATCCGGAGCGGCTCCACCGCGCCGTCGACGCCGCCCTCGAAGAGACGCTCGGCGCCACCGACGCCGGCAGGGTCTACGCGATGATCGCCGACCAGATCCGGCAAACGCCCGTGCCGGCCTCCCAGCTGGCGCTGATGTGGGTCAGCGTCGAGATGCCCGCCGTCGCGCAGCGAGTGCTCTCCTCAGCGCAGGGGAAGTACCTGCAAGACGCAGCCTAGGCGGCGTCGGGCGCGGTCGCGCGGGCGGTCAACGCCTCGATCGGGACGACCTCGAGCGCGCGGGCGTGCGTCGCGCCGAGGATGACCTGCGGCGCAAACCCCGCCTCGTGGGCTTCCAGCCACCGCGACGCGCACAGGCACCAGCGGTCGCCGGGCTGCAGTCCCTCGAAGCCCCACTCGGGCAGAGGCGTGGATAGGTCGTTGCCGACGGAGCGGCTGAAGAGAAGAAAGTCCTCCGTCATCACCGAGCAGACGGTATGGCTGCCGAGGTCCTCCGGGCCGGTCGCGCAGCAGCCGTCGCGGAAGAAACCCGTCAGCGGCTGGGTCGAGCAGGGCAGCAACTCGCCCCCGACGACGTTGACGTCCGGATCGCGGCTCATCGCTGGAGCCTATCTCCAGCCGCCCCCCACTCTAGGCTCCCGTGCCATGCGCTCCAGGTCGATCGCCCTCCTCGTCTGCGCCCTCGCCGCGCTCCTGCTCGCCCCCGCCGTCGAGGCGAAGACGATCCGCGTCAAGAGCGAAGGCGGCTTCGCCAAGGCGGCCTGGAAGCTCCGGATCACGGGTGGGACGATCGTCCTGCGGCCCCAGCTCTACGGCCGCCTCGTCGTGCCTCCACGCCGGTCCACCCGACCGCTGCGGATCATCGGCATGCGTGGCGTGCGCGTCCAGGACGTGGTCTTCGACCGAACGCAACACGTCTCATTCGGGCGCGTCCGGATCGGGCCGATCCGCGGGGACGCGCTCGTCGAGGTGCGGACGTCGCATCACATCCTGCTGCACGACCTCCTCGTCTCGGCCGCCGGCTCGCGATTCTCCGCCGCGGTCTTCCTGCCCGACTCACGGCACGTGACGATCCGCCGCAGCACGTTCATGCACTGCGGCGACCACTCCTGGGCATTCGTCAACTGCGTGACGGTCTGGCGGTGGTCACACCACACGGTGATCGAGGACAACCACTTCCACGACTGCCGCGGGTGCGACTTCATCCACGGCCGGTTCGGCACTCACCTGACGATCCTCCGCAACCGATTCGAGCGCGCCCTCCCGTGCCGGAAGATGGGTTACTACCGCTGCGGTCACAACGACCTCGTCCAGCTCTTCGCCGGCCGGCGGCTGCGAGTCGAGGGCAATCACTTCGGCGTCTACAAGGGTGGCGGCGCCCAGCTGTACCTGACGAACAACGTCGACTACACCACGATCGTCAACAACGTCTTTGTCGGCACCGACCCGCTCGTGCCGGGCTACCGGGCCCGGATGGCGATCGTGATCGGCAGCAACGCCTCGCGACGGCTCCCGCACTACGCGAAGGTGGTCAACAACACGATCCTCACCGGCACACGCCGCAAGGACGGCTATGCGGGCTCGATTCGGATGAGCTCCCGTTACGGCAGCGTGCCGCGCTGGAAGCGGCCGATCGTCGTCAACAACGTGATCGGGCTGCTGGAGACGCCGGCGCGCGTCTGCAACGGCGCTCAGCGCTTCATCAACAACCTCATCGTCCTCGGGCAGGGCTGCTCCTCCTCCAACGTCGTGGGGCCGGTGCACCTCGACCGTCAGGGGCGTCCGAGCGCCGAATCGAACGTGATCGACGGAGCGAACCGCCACTACGCCCCCTCGACGGACGCCACGGGCCGCCGCCGAAGTGGCGCGCCCGACATCGGCGCGCTCGAATACCGCGGCAGGTAACCCGAAAGGGGGAGTCGGGCACGCTC
>JAXDFZ010000040.1:0-2942 GCA_034665305.1 Blastocatellia bacterium
GATGCGGGCTACTCGTAGTAGAGCCGCTGCGGTCCCGGGTAGACCCAGGACAGCGCATCCCGCAGCCGGTCGCGCCAGTTCTCCCAGGAGTGCCCATCCCGCGCCTCGGTGTAGCGGACCTGCATCCGGGTGTTCTCGAAGACGTGCACCATCGACCGGTTCGGCACGATCAGCGGCTCGTACACGCCGCAGGACATGAACACCCGGTCGGCCACCCGGCGTGGCTTCGCGCGATAGCGGTTGACGAACTTCACGACGGGGTCGAACGCCGGCCCGCCACCGTGGTCGGTGCCGATGTCCGTGAAGAGGAACGACCCGGACATCAGGACCAGCGAGCCGTAGGTGTCCGGTGAGCGGTACGCCGCCGCCAGCGATGCGACCGCCCCGAACGACGACCCCAGCAGGCAGCGACCGGCGCGCTGTCCCACCAGGGGGAGCGAGACCTCCAGCTCCGGCAGCACCTCGTCGGTGATGAACCGGGAGTGCGCGGTCGAGTCGGCGTACTCGTCCAGCCGCTCTCCGGGATGCGTGAACGCCACGACGACGTCCGCGACGTCCATCCGGTGGATCAGGTTGTCGAGCACCGTCTTCATGGCTGCGTACTCGAGGAAGTCGCCGCCGTCGTGCACCACGAGCAGCGGGTACGACGCCGTGGTGCGGAACCGGGCCGGCAGGTACAGCGTCACGTGGGCGTCCCGCCCGAGTGCCCGACTCGGCACGACAAGCTCGCGCAGCTCGCCGGGGCGGGACTCGGGGTCGGGGAGGACCCAGTCCGGCGTCACGAAGCCCGCGCCGAAGCAGACCGACGACGAGCCGACCGGGCTGTGCGACCGGCGCCCGTAGAGGGGGACGTTGAACCGCTCGTAGTGGTCGCCGCGCCGGATCTCGATCTGGTACTCGACCCGCGATCCCTCCGGCAGCTCGAGGACGAGATACCAGAGGTCGGTGCCGCGCAGGCGGCGCAGTGGCATCCGGTCCGGTAGCCCGACGATCCGCTGGCAGACCCACGCCTCGTCGGCGTCGCCGCGCCAGAGGAAGGTGCAGAACGGCCCCTCGATCACGGGGACCTCGAGGCCTTCGAGGAAGGCGTCGACGGCCGCGTCGTCGAGCGACTTCGACTCCTTCAGCTGGTTGATGCCGAGCCGGCCGGGGCCTAGCACCGACGGGGCGTCGGTCACGCCGCCCCCGCCTCGACGATGCGGCCGTCGCCGTCGACGAGCCGGGCGTTGGCGGGCAAGACACCGCCCGCACCGAGGTCGACCGAGACGCCGTCGTCGAGCACCAGGCAGGTCGCCGGCGCGAACCGCCGGGCGAGCACTGACTTCCGGACCGGGTCGTCCGTGCGGAGCCGCCGCCGCGCGTGGGGGAGCATCACGCGTCCCGGCACCAGGCCGAGCCCCTCGTCGAACACCTCGGTCTGCGCCGGCCCGTGCGCCGCGCGGTCGTGGAACAGCACGACCCGCTCGGTCAACGCCATCGCGCCGGCCGACCAGGCGACCACCTGGGCGGGGATGTGTGGCTCGATGGCAAACAGCTGCAGCACCCTGAGCAGCACTCCGACATGACCACCTGCGACAACGAGGCAGTCGCACTCGGCCAGCGCGTCGCGCACCTCTTCCGCGTGCTTGCCGATTGCGCCGCGCTCCTGCAGTCGCCAGGCGTCGCGGAACGCCGCCTGGAGCTCGCGCACCCGGCTCAGGTGGGTCGCGTCGATCTGCCGGACGATGGCGAGTGCATCGTCGAGGGCCATCGCGGTCGTGCGCGGATGGCCGTCGGCGCGCGCGGCGACCTCAGCTGTCGCGCGGAGCGCATGGTCCAGCTGGACAAGGTAGAGCTCTTGCAGCTCCTCCAGGACGACGAGGTGCTCGCGCTCGGCCTTCGCGTACTCCGGGTCCTCCTCCAGCACCTGCATCCATCGGGCATGCAGCCGGAGGTTCACGCCACGGCCGTCGAGCAGCGCGCCGAGCTCGGCGTCGTCGCTCTCCCGTTCCTGCCACCCGGCGGTGATGGTCGCGATCCGGCCGGTGACGCCGAGTGCCTGCACGACCCGGTCGACAGTCGGCCGGCGCTGCGGTCCGAGCAGGGTGACGGCCGAAGTCACAGCGGACGGCTCAACTGGCGAAGACCTGCACGGTGCGGCCGACGTCGTCGAGCATGCCGTGCAGCACGTCGTAGTCGGGATGGCGCATCCGGACGTAGGCGTTCGCCCAGTAGCCCGCGGCGACCGGCTGGGTCGGCGTCCCCGCGTCCGGGAAGTGCGCGTCGATGACCCACTGGCCGTGGCGTGCCTGCACGTCGTCGATGCCGGCGTAGCCGGTGATGGTGCCGTCCTGGCTGGGGCGCAACGCGACGATGCCGGCCGAGTACTGGCGCGACGGCTTGCCCCAGACCTGCCCGTGCACGATGGAGTCGGCCCACTGCCGGTAGATGTCCAGGTCGTTCGCGGCGGAGTAGAGATCCCACGCGCCGACACCCGGCGGCCGGCAGCCGATCTCGCTGAACTTCAGGCCCTTCGGCCCGAAGAACCACTCCATGTGGGTCGCGCTCGTGCCGATGCCGAGCGCCTCGTTGACCCGCAGACCCATCTCCCGCAGCTGCTGATACTCGCCGATCGAGTCGATCCGGTTGGTCGCGATGAACTGCGGCGAGATCCAGCGCGTGCGCATCGCCTCGAGCACGTTCGGGTAGTAGTGCGTCGCGAAGTCGTGCACGACCTGCCCGCGGAGCGCGAGGGTGTCGAGGAAGCCCTCGTGACCCTCGATGAACTCCTCGACGGCGATCGAACGCCCGGACCCGAGCGCGTGCAGCGCCGGCTCGAGCTCGCGGTCGCTGTCGACGCGCGCCGCACCCGAGGCCCCTGCCCCGTCGCGCGGCTTCAAGATCACCGGATAGCCGACGTGAGCGATGAACTCGCGGACCTCATCGGCCGATGCGGCGGCGGT
>JAXDFZ010000041.1:0-2821 GCA_034665305.1 Blastocatellia bacterium
CGGGTCGTTGGAGTCTCGTTCCCCGTACCGACGTCGATCAGACTCGTCGCATGTACCGGACCGCCGAACGCCTGTTGCAGAGACACGGGATCGTCACGCGCGGGGCTCTCGCAGCGGAGAGGGTTCCGGGCAGCTTCTCAGCCGTCTACCCGGTTATGAAGGCGATGGAGGAAGCGGGACGCATCCGGCGCGGTTATTTCGTTGATGGGTTGGGCGGGATGCAATTCGCCCTGCCGGGGGCCGTGGATCGGATGAGGGGATACGTCGACCTTGTCGAAAGCGAGCGGCGAACCCACGTCGTCGCGGCAACGGACCCCGCGAACCCTTACGGCGCGGCGTTGGCGTGGCCCGAACGCGAGGGAGGGCACAAAGCGGGACGCAAGGCCGGCGCCGTTGTCGTTCTCGTCGACGGGCACCTCGTCATCTATGTCGAGCGCGGGGGACGCACGCTCTTGTCGTACACCGAAGACACCGCTCTCTTGCAGCCCGCGGTGGACGCGCTGGCGCTCGCCGCTCGCGAAGGCATCTTGGGGGCGCTTCATGTCGAGAAAGCCGACGGCGAGGCGATCCAAGACACCATCTTCGGAGAGGCGCTCGTCGGCGCGGGATTTCGGGCGACCTCGCGTGGTTTGAGGCTGCGTGCCTGAGGGAGACACCGTTTACGTCGCCGCGACGAGATTGCATGCTGCGCTCGCGGGGTCTCCACTAACGAAGACCGACTTCCGGGTTCCGCGTTTCGCCACCGTCGATCTCAGCGGCAAGGTGCTCAACGAGGTAGTCGCGCGCGGCAAACATCTCTTGTTCCGGATCGAAGGCGGCACTACTCTCCACACGCATTACAAGATGGAGGGATCGTGGCATCTCTATCGACACGGCGAGAGATGGCGCGGTCCCGGCTTTCAAGTGCGCGCCGTTCTCGAAACCGAACGATGGGTCGCGGTGGGGTTCAGGCTCGCGACCACGGAGTTGCTGCCGACCGCTTCGGAGCGCGATGTGGTGGGGCATCTCGGCCCCGACGTTCTCGGACCGGACTGGGACCCCGACGAAGCCGTACGACTTATCTCAGCAGCGGGGGATCGTTCGATAGGCGATGTTCTTCTGGATCAAACGATCATCGCGGGACCCGGGAACGTCTATCGCTGCGAGATCTGTTTCCTTCGAGGGATCCACCCCGACGCGCCGGTCGCAACCGTTCCGGATATCCCCGGCCTCGTCGCTATCACGAAGCGACTGATGGACGCCAATAGGACAACGGGGATCCAGATAACGACGGGCGACCCACGCCCGGGTCGCGAGAGGTGGGTTTACGGCCGCAAGGGCTTGCCTTGCCGGAGGTGCGGCACCGCCATCCGCAAAGAACAGCCCGCCGCTGAGCCGCACGACCGAGTGACGTACTGGTGTCCGCATTGCCAACCCGGCCCCCCGCGCGGTGTCGACGACATACTCGGAGTAGAGGGTCGGCGGGTTTAACCTGGCAGTGACAGGTTCGACTAAGGCGGGGTGAAGCAAGATGTTCGATCCCTTCAAGGATCAATTGCCGGACATAGACCCGGAAGAAACCGACGAGTGGATCCAGGCGCTCGATCAGGTGATCGATCTGTCGCCGGCGCGCGCTCGTTTCCTTCTGCACCGAGTGATGTGGCACGCGCGCTCCCGTCAGATCGGTTTGCCGGCGATGGTGTCCACGGACTACATCAACACCATCGCTCCCGAGCAAGAGCCGTACTTCCCAGGTGACGAAGCACTTGAGCGCAGGATCCGCGGCATCATCCGGTGGAACGCGGTGGCGATGGTCTCGCGTGCGAATAAAGCCATCGAAGGGATCGGCGGACATCTCTCCACTTATGCATCCTCGGCGTCTCTTTACGAAGTTGGCTTCAACCACTTCTTCCGAGGAAAGGACGCGCCTGGCGGCGGCGACCAAGTGTTCATCCAGGGACACGGCGCGCCCGGCATCTATGCCCGCGCCTTCCTCGAGGGCCGCATAAGCGAAGACCAACTCGAGAACTTTCGCCAAGAGGTCGGGGGCGCGGGCCTTTCTTCCTATCCGCACCCGCGGCTGATGCCCGACTTCTGGGAGTTCCCGACCGTTTCGATGGGGATCTCTCCGATGAACGCGATCTACCAAGCGCGCTTCAATCGGTACCTTTTGCAGAGGGGGATCAAGGACACCTCCGAACAGCGGGTGTGGGCGTTCACCGGCGACGGAGAGATGGATGAGCCCGAGTCGATGGCGGCTCTGTCGATAGCGGCGCGCGAGGGACTCGACAATCTGATCTTCGTCGTGAACTGCAACCTCCAGAGGCTCGACGGTCCAGTCCGGGGCAAAGGCAAGATCATCCAAGAGCTCGAGTCGATCTTCCGCGGCGCAGGGTGGCACGTCATCAAGGTCGTTTGGGGCCGCGAGTGGGACGAGCTTCTTGCCCGCGACAACGACGGCGTCCTCGTGCACAAGATGAACACCACTGTCGACGGTCAGTTCCAGAAGTACGCCGTGGAAACGGGCGATTACATCCGCAAGAACTTCTTCGGCCCCGACCCTCGTCTCGCGAAGATGGTCGAACACCTGAGTGACGAAGACCTTCCGAAGTTGCGGCGGGGGGGCCACGACTATCGCAAGCTATATGCGGCATACGCATCGGCGGTCGAGTTGAAGGACGCGCCGACCGTCATCCTTGCGAAGACGGTTAAGGGATGGACCCTCGGCCCCAGCATCGAAGGCCGAAACGTTACACACCAAGCAAAGAAGCTCACGGAAGAAGAACTGAAGAAGTTCCGCGACCTCATCGACGTGCCGATCGGCGATAACGAACTTACCGAG
>JAXDFZ010000042.1:0-2691 GCA_034665305.1 Blastocatellia bacterium
CCGGGCCCGCGGCGGCCATCGTGTACCTGCAGCCGGTGCTCGTGGTGCTCGCGTCCGGCCCGACGGGCGGCCGGCGGCTCACGCGCCGGCGGCTGGCCGCGGTCCTCCTGGGGTCGGCAGGCGTCGCGGTGATCGGGCTGCACCAGGCCGCCGCCGCTTCGGTCGCCGGTGTCCTCTTCCTCCTGGCCGCGGCCGTCGCCTGGGCGGCGGGCACGCTCATCACCTCGGCCTCCGGGGAGCCCATCATGCGCCTCGTCGTCGGCCAGCACGTCCTCGGGGGGCCGATCCTCGCGGGCATCGCCGCGGTCGCCGAACCGTTCCCGCCGCTCTCCGCCCAGCTCGTGGCCTGCGTGGTGTTCGCGGGCGCGTGCGGGTCGGCGCTGGGCTGGACGATCCTCGGCACGCTGCTGCGCCGCGGGGACGCTGGGACCGTGAGCACATGGCTCTACGCCGTCCCTGTCCTCGCTGCGGTCCTCGGCGTCGTGATCCTCGGCGAGTCGCCGAGCGCGACGCTCGCGGTGGGCATCGCGCTCGTGGCGCTCGGCGTGCGCCTCGTCGCCGCGCCGGTGCGGCGCGGCGTGGCGCCCGGCCGTTAGAGGCGGCCCGTCGCGCCGCCCGCGACGTCGGCGTGCCCCCGCGGCGCGGGTGGTCCGGCTTGGTTTCAACGGGTCCGGCGCAGACTCGGCACACCCTCGCGTAGAGCCGTGACACGGAGCCCGGCAGGCTCACGCCATGACCTCCATCGCACGCGACGAGGCCGGCCAGGCGCTGCTGCTCATGCTCGGCGTCCTGATGGCGATCGTCGTGGGGACGGTCGTGCTCGGCGGCGTCGCGCGCGCGATCGGCGTCCGCGGCGAGCGCCAGCGCGCGGCGGACCTCGCCGCCCTTGCGTCGGCGCGGGCGCTGCGTGACGTCT
Organism: Blastocatellia bacterium; assembly: GCA_034665305.1. Classification (GTDB taxonomy): domain Bacteria; phylum Acidobacteriota; class Blastocatellia; order Pyrinomonadales; family Pyrinomonadaceae; genus DASXRU01. The sequence continues at coordinate 917 of JAXDFZ010000042.1, forward strand.
ACCCTCGCGTCTTCGAGCCGGCGGTCATCGACGGGCGGCCGAACCCGAGCCACCTCGACCGGGACGGCTACCTCTCCGCCGGCAGGCGCGTGGCCATGGTGACCGCGCGCCGCAACGGCGCGCGGGACGTCGAGGTCGCCTTCCCCGGTGACGCGCTCGCACCGGTGCGCGTCCGCGTCACCGTGCGCGACGCGATCCGTATCGGCGCCGGTGCCACCGTCGACGAGAGGGCGGTCGCGGAGGCCGAGCTCTCGGTCGGTGCGATCGTGCCGACGGGCACGCCGGGCCCCGGCGAGTACGCGGGACCGCTCGAGATCCGGCAGGGCAAGCCCATGCGGCCGGATGTCGCGCGGGCGTTCGACCGGCTGGCGGCCGCGGCCGCTGTGGACGGCGTCGGGCTCATCGTCTCCAGCGGCTTCCGCACGTACGCCGAGCAGGCGCGCCTCTTCGCGGCGCGTCCGGACCCGCGATGGGTCGCGCCGCCCGGCAAGTCGCTGCACCGGCTCGGGACCGAGCTGGATCTCGGCCCACCGGCGGCGTACGGGTGGCTGGCGCGCAACGCCCGACGATTCCACTTCGTCCAGCGCTACAGCTGGGAGCCGTGGCACTACGGCTTCACGCTGAACGCAGGGACCGCCTCCGTCGGGTTCGGCGCCGCGCGCAGCCCCGGCACCGGCGGCAGCGACGGCGACGGCGCGCCCGGCCGGCGCCTGCAGTCCTTCGTCCCGGAGCGCTTCGCGCCGGCGATCGCGCGTGCGGCGCAGCGGTGGAGCGTCGCGGGAGCGCTGCTCGCCGCGCAGATCTACAAGGAGTCGAGCTTCAACCCGTTCGCACGGTCGCCTGCCGGCGCGCAGGGCATCGCGCAGTTCATGCCGGGCACCGCTCGGGCGTACGGCTTGAACGACCCGTTCGATGCCGAGCGTGCGATCGACGCGCAGGCCCACCTCATGCACGACCTGCTGCGCCGGTTCGGGTCCGTTCCGCTCGCACTGGCGGCCTACAACGCGGGCCCGGCGCCGGTTCAGCGGTGCGGGTGCGTCCCGGCATACCCGGAGACCCAGGCCTACGTCGCGGACATCCTCGGCCTCCTCGGCGGCGCCGGCGACGTGCTCGCCGCGGGCGGCGGGCTGGAGGTCAGGCTCGTCCGCTGAGCCGGCGGGCAGGGCGCCGGCGTCCTATCCGGTCGCGGGCCGGCCCTCGCGGAGGCGTCAGGCGCCGGACACGCCGCTGCGCCCGCCCGGCCCTGAGGGCCGAGCGGACGCGATGAGCCTTCATCCGGTGCGTGGGCATGTGACAACTTCGGCCTCGGATGGTTGGCATTCACGTCTTAATGTAGGAAACTTGCACATGATCGTCGGCCGATCGACGTGCGGTTCCAACATAAGGAGTGAATGTCAGTTAATAGTCAATAAAACTTGAGTAAGAATGCCGCCGACGATCCTCGCCGGGTCGCGGTGCGCCGGCGAACTAGGAACGGGACCGCTGAGTGCCGGCGCACTCGAACTGCATGAGGACGAGCGCGGTGCGGATGGCCTCCGCGTCGCTTCCCTCGCGGCGCTTGGAGCTCTGCTCCTGGATCTCACGAGCACGCTGCTGGACGTCCGCCAGCAGGGTCGAGAGCGCGTCCCAGCCCTCTTCGTCGAGCTCCATCGCTGTACGGCTGATGTGCGTGCTGTCGCGATCGAAGCCGCCGTCCTGGCTGGCCGAGCGGACATCCGACGCGATGTCGCGCAGGAGCGAGTCGGACAGGCCGCGCCGCAGCGATGCGGGCAGCT
>JAXDFZ010000043.1:0-2798 GCA_034665305.1 Blastocatellia bacterium
CCCATGGCCTGCAGGACGTGACGAAGGAGCGCATCATGCGCGCCTACCTCACCGAGGGCGAGCTGATCTCCGACCACGCGACGCTCGAGCGCCTGGCGATCGAGGTCGGCCTGCCCGGCGACGAGGCGCGCGACGTGCTCGGCTCGGACCGCTTCGCCCGCGAGGTCCGCGAGGACGAGCGCACCGCCGCCGAGCTCGGCATCAGCGCGGTGCCGTTCTTCGTCGTCGACCGCGCCATCGGCGCGTCGGGCGCGCACCCGGCCGAGCAGCTCGTGGAGCTGCTGCGCCAGGCGCGTGCGGCCAATCCGCCCGCGGCCATGGCCGGCGCGGCGGGCGGCGAGACGTGCGCGGCCGACGGCAGCGGCTGCTGACGCACCCGCTTTCGGAGGGTCGCCCGGTCGCCGCTGCGTGACATCGCGCACTCGGCGCTTGCGCCCGGGGGTCGCGGCGATCTACGATCGCGCCTTCGGATCGAAGAGGGGTCACTCGCTCCAGCGCCGCCACGGTCGCTCGCACGGTGATCGCTGTCGAGCAACCCGCAACGTGAGCCCAGGTGACAGCTTTGGCCGAGGTCCCCAAGCGCCCGCTATCGCAACTCGAGCCCGGGGCCATGTTCGCCGGATACCGCATCGAGCGGGTGTTGGACCGCGGCGGCATGGGCGTCGTCTACAAGGCGGTCGACCCCGACCTCGAGCGCCAGGTCGCGCTGAAGATCATCGCCCCCGAGCACACGCAGGACGACACCGCGGTGGCGCGCTTCAAGGCCGAGTGCCGGCTCGCGGCCTCGCTCGAGCACCCGAACATCGTGCCGATCCACCGCGGCGGCGAGTTCGAGGGGATCCTCTATCTGGCGATGCGCTTCGTGCCCGGCACGAACCTGCGCGCCGTCATCGACCGCGAGCCGATGGAGCTCGCGCAGGTGGCGAGCATCGTCACGCAGGTGGCCGGCGCGCTGGACGCCGCGCACGAGAAGGGCCTCGTCCACCGCGACGTCAAGCCCGCCAACGTCCTCATCTCCGGCGCACCGGGCAAGCCGCACGTCTATCTCACCGACTTCGGGCTGACCAAGCGCCTGGGCTCGGCCGGCGAGGCGCTCACGCGCGCGGGCGGCTGGGTCGGCACGCCGGACTACGTGGCGCCCGAGCAGATCCAGGGCCACGAGGTCGACCGCCGCGCCGACGTCTACTCGCTGGGCTGCGTGCTGTTCGAGATGCTGACCGGCCGCGTCGCCTACGAGAAGGACAGCGACATGGCCAAGCTGTGGGCGCACGTCACCGATCCGCCGCCGCTGCCGCGGACGGTCCGCCCCGAGCTGATCGGCGCCTTCGACGACATCATCGCCCGCGCCACCGCCAAGGAGCCCGGGCATCGCTACGCCACGGCCGGCGACCTCGCCACGGCGACGCGGGATGCGATCGCCCAGCAGCAGGGCAGCGAGAGCCGCCGCTCCGCCACCGCCGGGCCGGCCGCCGAGACCGATTTCGAGCTCGACGCGGACGCCGGGCTGGACGCCACGCGCGCCGAGAACTTCGCCGTGCCGGGCGCGACGCAGCCCCCGCCCCCGCCCTCGCCTCCGCCCCCGCCGCGGGGCGCGGCGGCCGCCGCCGGAGCCGGAGCCGGAGCGGCTGCCGGCAGCGCCGCGGCCGCCGCACAGCGCGAGCCGCGCCCGCCGCGGCCCCCGCGCCCGCCGCGCGAACCACGCCGCCCGCGCGGCAACGGCAACGGCGACGCCGGCGCCGGCGCCGCCGCGAACGACGGCTGGCTGCGCCGGCGCGCGAAGCCGCTGGCCGGGCTGCTCGCGCTCCTGCTCGTCGTCGTCGTCGCGGTCGTCGCGCTCGGCGGATCGGACGACTCGGGGAAGCCGAAGGTCGCCGGCCAGCCGGTCGACGCCAAGCTCGGCCCGGTTCCCACCAACCGGGTCGACGGCGACGGCACCGCGAACATGCGCCTCGACGGCCGCCGGCTGACGGTCTCGGTGACGACCGCCAAGCTGCTCGACGGCGCGCCGCACGCGCTGCACATCCACGCCGGCGCCAAGGGCACCTGCCCGACGGCCGCGGCCGCCTCCAAGCACAACGGCCACCTGTCGCTCGCCACCCATCAGGGCGGGCCGTTCTACGGTCCGCCGGTCCTGGCGATGACGACGTCGGGCGACACGACCCCCGACAAGAGCCTGCTCGCCTTCAGCCGCTACCCGAAGTCGAGCAACGTCGCCTACGAGCGCACGATGACCGTGACGCCGATCATCGCCTCCTACCTGCGCAAGAACAACGCCGTCGTCGTCGTGCACGGCATCGACTACAACAAGAACGGGATCTACGACGGCGTCCTGGAGCGCAGCGACATCGATCGCAGCCTCACCGGCGAGTCGACCGCGCCCGCGCTGTGCGGCCCGCTCGTCGCCGGCAAGGTGCCGCCCGGCACGAAGACGGCGTCCGCCGGCGGCACCCGGGTGTTCACCGCCGCGCTGTCGGTGACGGCCGCCGCGGCCACGCGCCCGCGGTTCTGCGCCCTGCATCCGGCGTTCAGCCGCCAGACGTGACCCGCGACGACCGGCGAGCGCTGTCAGGGCCGCGCCTGGCGGTGCCGGCGGCCATCGCGGTGGCGCTCGTCGGCTTCATCGTCCTGAGCGCAGTCGCCGGGTCGCCGACGAAGGAGCGCCACGGCACAGCGCCCGCGGTCAAGGTGCGCGACAGCAAGCTCGGGCGCATCCTGGTCGACGCCGAGGGGCGCACGCTGTACCTGTTCCTCGAGGACGCCGACGGCAAGAGCTCGTGCTACGGGCCGTGCACGCGGAT
>JAXDFZ010000044.1:0-3164 GCA_034665305.1 Blastocatellia bacterium
GCAACGGCGACACCGTCGTGCTGTACGGCGGCAACAACAACTGGTTCGCCGCCTACGCGTACTGGTACTTCAAGCTGTACGGCCACGACCAGGTCAAGCTGCTCGACGGCGGCCGCAAGAAGTGGGAGCTCGATGGTCGCCCGTACTCCCGCGACGCGGTCGAGCGCCCGCCCACCAGCTACACCGCAACCGATCAGGACTCCTCGATCCGCGCCTTCCGCGACGATGTGCTCGCCGCGATCGGCGGCTCCAACCTGATCGACGTGCGGTCGCCGGACGAGTACGCCGGCCGGCTGCTCGCCCCGGCCCACCTGCCCCAGGAGCAGGCGCAGCGGCCGGGCCACATCCCGACCGCGCTGAGCGTGCCGTGGAGCAAGGCCGCCAACGAGGACGGCACCTTCAAGTCCGACGACGAGCTGCGCAAGCTCTACGCCGAGGCGGGCATCGACGACGACAAGCCCACCATCGCGTACTGCCGGATCGGCGAGCGGTCCTCGCACACCTGGTTCGCGCTGCACGAGCTGCTCGGCCACGCCGACGTACGCAACTACGACGGGTCATGGACCGAGTACGGCTCGCTCGTCGGCGTGCCGGTCGCCGTCGGTGATCAGCCCGGCACGGTCTGAGAGGGGGCGGCATGAGTAACGACGGTTGCGGTGCACCGGCGCAGGACGCCGCGTTGCCCGCCAGCGTGGACGTGGAGAAGGAGACCGTGATCACCGGCATCGTGCAGGCCGGCGACGCCCCGGTGGCGGGGGCATACGTGCGGCTGCTGGACGCCAGCGGCGAGTTCACCGCCGAGGTGGTCACCTCGCCGGCCGGGCAGTTCCGGTTCTTCGCAGCTCCCGGTACCTGGACCCTGCGGGCACTCTCGCGCGCGGGCAACGGCGATGCGACGGTCGCGGTGGATCGGGGCGTAAATCAGGTTGCGGTCTTCGTGGAGGTCTGATTAAACTGGGCAACGGATCCTCCCCAGGATCATTGAGAAGCCCACCTCTGACGAGGGGTGGGCTTCTCCCATGTCCGGGCGCCGTTGTCCGGGCGCCGTTGTCCGGGCGCCGTGCGGGTGCTGCGGCGTCCGTGCCGGTGCCGCGGCCGCCGTGGGTGCCTGCCAGGATGACCGGCGTGACGACCGACCCCCCTCCCGTACGCGGTCGTCGGCGTTGGCTTGTCGCCGCGACCGTTACCTGGGCGATCGTCCTGGTCGTCCTGGCCGGTCAGGCGGTCCGCCACGGCCGGCCGACGGTCCGGGCCCAGACCACGATCGCCGACGCCCTACCGACCGTGGACCGGGCGATCGCCGATGTGGCCGACGTCGGGGCGGGCGCGGGGGCGGTGGCCGAGATCGGCGGATACCGGCAGGTGGACCCGTCCTGCTCGATCACCCTGGTCAGGGACGGCGTGCGGTACGAGCGGGGCGTCACGCTGTACGTACCGGCCGGCCGGGAGCCCGCGCTGCTCGACCGGATCAACGCCGGCCTGCCCCGCGGTTACCGGTCCGAGCTGGATCGGTCCGGTGACTACAAGTTGACCGCGGACGCCGGTGACTTCGTCGCGGTACGGGGTTCGATCGTCGGCGCCGGGCAGGTGCGGGTCGTCGTCGAGACCGGCTGTCGGCCGTTGTCCGGCCCGGTCGCCGAGGAGTCCGTGCTGCCCGAGGACTCCGTGCTGCCCGGGGCGTCCGTGGTGCCCGGGGCCTCGGCGTCGCCGGCTACGGGGCGCCAGACGGCGAGCCAGACGGTCGTCCGGGAGGTACTGGCGATCCTCGGCGTGCCGCGGGCGTCCTGGCGGATCCACCGCGTGGCCTGCCCGACCGGAGGGTCGGTATCGACCCTGGCAGCCGACGGGCCGCCGGGCAGCGCACCCTCGTCCCTGCGCGACCGGCTGGCCGGATCCGCACCGACGGCCGTGCTCGCCCGCGCCGACCGGTACGTGTACCGCAGCGGTCCGGTCGGTGTGGTCGCCCGTACGGATGACACGGCGGTCACCGTCACCGCGACCACCGGCTGCCGGTAGCCGCCGTCAGTAGACGAGTGCCTGCGCGGCGTCGGCGAGGCTCTCCTCGACGAACACGGCCGCGCCGGCGATCCGTACGCCGTCGATGACATCCGCGGCGTCGATACCGCGCCGCGCCGCGCACTGCGTGCAGACCGTCACCCGCCCACCGGCCAGGACCGCCGCGAGCAGGTCGGCCAGCGGCGCCGAGTGCGGCAGCTCAAATTCGGCGGCCCGGCCGGGTAGGGCGAGCCAGGTCGCCTCGCCGGTGAGCCACAGCGAGGTGGGTACCCCGGCGGTCAGTGCGGTCGCGGCGACCGTGAATGCCTGGGCGCAGCGTTCGGGCGCGTCCGCCCCGGCGGTGGCCTTGACGACGAGAGTACGAGCCATGTCGGCAGCATAGGATCAGCCCGTGATTGTCGTTGGCGACCGGGTGGCAGGATAGCGGCGCGTGGTCACCGAAATCGGATTCATCAGCCTGCTGGTCGCCGGCTTCGGCGCCCTCGCCGGTGGGCTCGGCTACCTCGCGGTGCGGGTATCGAGGGGACGCTGGTGAGCGCGGGCAGTGACCACAGCGCAGGCAGTGACCACGGCGGGCCCGGCAGGCGCGAACGGATGGGGAGACGGTGAACGAGGACACTCAGGCCGGTCCGGTGTGGATGGGCCACACGGCGGTCGACCCGTACCCGTTCGAGGAGACACACGATCTGCGTACCGGTCCCGACCTGCACCCGGCGCTGCTCGGGCTGTTGCCGTTCGTCGGCGTGTGGCGCGGTCGCGGCCAGGGCGGATACCCGACGCTGGAGAGTGACTTCGAGTACGCCCAGGAGGTTCGGTTCAGCCACGACGGCCGGCCGTTCCTGGCGTACGAGTCGCGGGCCTGGATCGTGCGGCCGGACGGTACGCCGGTACGGCCCGCGGCCCGCGAGGTCGGCTGGTGGCGGCCGGTGCAGGGCGGTGACGAGCTCGAGGTGCTCCTTCCCCACCCCCCCGGCGTCCTTGAGCATTACCTGGGCACCGACGACGGGACCCGGGTGGAGATGGCCACTGACGCGGTGGTGCGGACGGCGGGGGCCAAAGAGGTGCGCTCCGGGCACCGGCTGTACGGCATCGTGGATGGCGCGCTGCTGTACGCGTACGACATGGCGGCGGTGGGCCAACCGCCGACG
>JAXDFZ010000045.1:0-2954 GCA_034665305.1 Blastocatellia bacterium
GAGGAGGTGGCCGACTTCGAGGAGTTCACCCACCTCTACCTCGACTCGTGGACCGACCCGACCATGCGCTGGCTGCTGTCGACGGTCTCGAACTCGATGATCTTCGACGACCACGACCTGCACGACGACTGGAACACCTCCGAGGAATGGGTCGAGGAGATGCGCGGCAAGCCGTGGTGGCACGACCGCGTGGTCGGCGGCTTCATGTCGTACTGGATCTACCAGCACCTCGGCAACATGTCGCCGCGCGACCTCGACGAGGACGAGCTGTGGCTGAAGGTCCGCGACTGCCACACCGAGGACGCCGGCCCGGCGCTGCGCGAGTTCGCCTTCAAGGCCGACCGCGAGGCGGAGGGCACCCGCTGGAGCTACTGCCGGGACATCGCGAAGACGCGGCTGATCGTGCTCGACTCGCGCGCGGGCCGGGTGCTGAAAGATGGCCAGCGCAAGATGATCGACGACGCCGAGTGGGAGTGGATCGTCGAGCACGCCACCCAGCGCCGCTTCAACCACCTGATCCTGGCCACCACGCTGCCCGTGCTGCTGCCGGCGGGCATGCACCACCTGGAGGCGTGGAACGAGGCGACGGCCCAGGGCGCGTGGGGGAAGCGGTTCGCGCGCGTGGCCGAGTGGATCCGCCAGGAGCTCGACCTCGAGCACTGGTCGGCGTTCCACGAGAGCTTCCGGAAGGTGATGGAACTGGTGCGCGACATCGGCAGCGGCAGGCGCGGCGAGCCGCCCGGGTCGATCGTGTTCCTGTCGGGGGACGTGCACAACGCCTACCTCGCCGAGGCGGCGTTCCCGCGCGAGGACGGGGTGAAGGTGCCGGTGTGGCAGGCCGTGTGCTCGCCGATCCGCAACCCGCTGGCCACGCATGAGCGGATGATCATCAAGACCTCGGCGTCGAAGCCGTTCGCGTTCGTCACGCGCCGGCTGGCGCGTTGGGCGGGCGTGAAGCCGGCGCCGGTGCGCTGGCGGTTCGTGAACAAGCCGACGTTCGACAACCAGATCTCGACGCTCGACTGGGAGGGCACCAGCGCCCACCTGTGCCTCGAGAAGGCCGTTCCGGGCGACCCGCAGCACCCGCGGCTCGAGCGCTCGTTCGACAAGCGCCTGGCCTGAGCATCTTCCCCTGGCCGTCCGTCCGGCGACCTTGCGGCCCCGCGCGAGCGCGCGTAGGTTGAGTGGGTGCGCCTGACTGGCCACCCTCGGCCACGAATGGCCAGTCGGAAGCGGCGAAGGGTCGCCGCGCTGGCGCTCGTCTCGGCCGCCTGGTGGCTGATGGCGCTGTTCGCGGGCGGCGACGACGCGCGCGCGGCCGGCTGGCTGCCCGCGGTGAACGTCACGCCGGCGTCCGCGACCTACTCGTCGCCGCGGCTCGCCATGGATGACCGCGGAGACCTCTTTGCCACCTGGGTGGACACCGACGGTGCGTCTGCGGGGCACGTGCAGGTGAGCAAACGCCCGGTCGGCGGGAGCTGGGAGGACCCCGAGACCCTCGACGCGAAGGTCGACGCGGATTTCGCGGCCCCGGACATCGCCGTCGATGCCGCCGGCAACGCGGTGGTCGTCTACTCGCAGGACGGCGCGACGATCAGGCAGGCACGGCGCTTGGCGGGCGACTCGGCGTTCGGCGACGAGTCGCCGGTTCCGCTCGGCGTGGCCGGGCCGACCAACGACTTCCCGCGCGTGGCCGTGAACCGCCGGGGGGATGCTGTGCTCGCGTGGCGCGGCTTCCAGATGGCGAACCCGGGCGTGAAGGTGACCGTCGGCTCGGTCACGGCTCCCTTCGGCGCTCCGCAGCAGGCGTACGCGCCGAACACCCAGCCCGTGTCGCCACCGGACGTCGACATCAACGAGGCCGGGGACGCGGCGGCCACATGGCAGACCACGCCGGGCAGCTCGGTGGCGATCGTCGCCGCCTACCGGCCGCACGGCGGAACGTTCCAGACGACGCCGGACACGCTCGAGGGAACCTCGAGCGTGGGGCTTTCCGACCCGGAGGTGGCCGTCGACTCGCAGGGCCGCGCGGTAGCCCTCTTCGTTCGGAGCGCGGGCGACCGCATCGGGGCGCGTTCGCGCGCTGCAGGCGTCGGCACGCCGTGGGCAGTGCTGCCGAACCCAGAGGTGGACGTGCTCGGCACCGGTTTCCTGGAGGTTGCGTTCGACGCGCAGGACTCCGCGGTGGGCGCATGGTCGGGGCTGAGCCAGGTGCGCGTCGCCACGCGGCCCGCAGGCGGAGTGTTCGACTCGCCGCCTCCGGACACGCTCACCGACGACCAGGAGGTCGCCTCGAGCCTCGCCGTCGACTCCTCGGTTCTGGGCACGATCGCGCTCGCGTGGCAGCGGAACGCCAGTAACACGATCCGCGCCGCCATCCGGCCGCCGGGTGGGCCGTTCGGCGCGGTCGCCACGCTGACAGGGCCGGGGCGGTTCGGCAACGCGCCGGACACGGCAGCCGACCAGACCGGCAACGCGGCTGCGGTGTGGACCGACACGGACAGCGCACAGGGAGACCCTCGGATCGCGTCTGCGGTGTACGACGCAACGCCGCCGCAGATCGCCAACGTGCAGGTGCCCCCGGTCGCGAATGCGGGCACGCCCGTGGCGATGGCGGTGGACGCCAACGACGACTGGTCCACGCCGGCGGTCGTGTGGGACTTCGGCGACGAGACGGCGCCCCCGGGCAGCGGCATCCAGGTGAACCACACCTACGCGAGCCCGGGCACCTACAAGGTCACGATCACGGCCGTCGACAGTGTCGGAAACGTGGCCACGACGAGCCGCGACATCGTGGTCGGCACCGGTGAGGTCGTGGACCCGCCGACGCGAGGGGTCGACTTCAACGCCTCGCAGGTGTCGGGCACCGTGCTGGTGTCGGTGCCGAAGAACGCGCCTGCCGAGCGGGTGCTGGCGCGGCCGCCCGTCGCGCACGGCGCCGCGGCGATCAGGCC
>JAXDFZ010000046.1:0-4236 GCA_034665305.1 Blastocatellia bacterium
CGCAACCGGTCGAAATAGAGGCCGGCCGGGCAGCCGCGCGGCTGGGCTCGGACGGCGCGGTCGAGAGCGTCGCAGACGCAGACGACCGGGATGAGGCCGTAGGCCGCGGCCATCGTCCGGATCGCGCTCATATCGCGGCTGAAGTCGCGCACGTTCATCCGAGCCGCGGCGCGCTGCAGGGCGTCGAGCCGGTCGGTCAGCTCGGCCCTCACCACCAGCATTCCATCCACCTCGGCGCGCATCGCCCCCTCCTTCTCTCGCTGGAAGACGAGATGCGCCCTTATGGTTACCGATAAGTTAACCATGATGTGGCGAAGCGCACATGGTCGAGCCGCGCTCGGACTTGACATCGCGGCCCCTTCGCGGCAGAGGCGCGGAGGAACAGGGCGGCGGTTTCGCCGCTTTATTTTTTCAGCGCACCCACATTTCGAGAGAGGCTGTCATGGCCAAGCCCGCCACGGTCAAGATCAAGCTCGTCAGCTCCGCCGACACCGGCTTCTTCTACGTGACCAAGAAGAATCCGCGCAACATCACCGAGAAGATGAGCTTCCGCAAATACGACCCGGTGGTGCGCAAGCACGTCGCGTTCAAGGAAGCCAAGATCAAATAGCAATCCGCAAGGATTGCTATTTGATCCGTCATCCCGGACTCGATCCGGGATCCATGAACACCCGCCCAGGCGAACCCGCACAATCCGTGTTCAGGGATCCTGACTTTCGTCAGGATGACTCTGAGGCGGGTCGGCTCCCTCCTCCCGCTCCTCCGCGTCTGGCGGCTCATCGGGAGCGGCATCGCCTTCGGCCTCGGCAGGCTCCGCTTCCGCCGTCTCCTCCTCGGGCTCGGCCTGGGCCCGAGCCGCGGCCGCTTCGAGCAGGGCACGAACCGCCTCGACGAACCTCAGCACCGAAATCGGCTTTGAGACATAGCCTTCGGCGCCGGCGTCGCGGATTCGCTCCTCGTCGCCCTTGGCGGCGTAAGCGGTGACCGCCATGATCGGAGTCCTCCGAAGGCCTGCATCGGCCTTGATCTGCTCGATCAGCTCGAGCCCGGAAATGTGCGGCATCTGGATGTCCATGACGACGAGGTCGGGGGCGAAGGCGCGGGCGCGTTCGAGCGCCTCGCGGCCGTCGCGCACCGCCTCCGCCTCGTAGCCGTGCGCGCGCAGCAGGTCGCAGAACAGCTTCAGATTGAGCTCGTTGTCCTCGACAACCAGGATTTTTTGTCCCACCGGGCCTTCACTAAGCGATGAAGCCCGACGAGACAAATGACGACGAGGCGCTGGCGCTGGGAGCGCTCGGCTGGACGCTGAGCGACGATTCGCGCGCGAGCCGGCTGGTCGCGCTGACCGGCCTGACCCCGGCCGGGATGCGCGTGCGACTGGAAGACCGCGATTTCCTCGCCGCAGTGCTTCGCTTCCTCGAAGCGCACGAGCCCGATCTGGTCGCCTGCGCGGCCGAGCTCGGGATCAACCCGGCGCGGCTGGTGGCGGCGCGGCAGGAGCTCGAAGCATGAGCAAGCCGCTGCTGATCAGCGACTGCGACGACGTGCTGCTCCATTTCGCGCCGCATTTCGCCGAGTGGGTGGCGCAGGCGCACGGCCTCGTCTTCAACCTCGATGCGCCCAATTTCGGCGGCGCCCTGCGCGACGCCGACGGCGCGCCGGTGGCGCGCGAGCGGGTCTGGCCGCTGCTCGACAGCTTCTTCGACCAGGAGATGCACCGCCAGCATCTCGTCCCCGGCGCCTTCGCGGCCTTGCAGCGGATCGGCGAGGCGGCCGACATCGTCATCCTCACCAATATCGGCGACCAGCACCGGGCCAACCGGATCGCGCAACTGGAGGCCTTCGACATCCGCCACGAGGTGATCTGCAACCAGGGCGGCAAGGGCCCGCCGGTCGCCGAGCTGATCGCCGACATGGCGCCGAGCGCGGCGGTCTTCGTCGACGATCTTTCCCATCATCACGAATCGGTGGCGACCCACGCCCCCGACGTGTGGCGGCTGCACATGATCGCCGAGCCGAGGCTCGCAGCGATCAGCCCGCCGGCGCCGTTCGCCCATGCCCGGATCGACCAATGGGACGAGGCGCTGCCGTGGATCCTCGCCAAGCTCGCCTGACGGAAGGGATTGATCGCTCTTGCTTTTTTAAGCCATGGAGCTTGCCGATCGCACGCCGCCATGATTGGAGCGGGCGCCCGGGGACTCAATCGAGAAAGACCGTATGACTTCGCGCATCTCCATGCTCGCGCTCGCCGCTTGCCTCGCCTTCGCCGCGCCGCCGGCTTTCTCCCAGGCCGGCCCGGCCGCCGCCGCGCCGGCGCCGGCCTGGCCGCAGCAGGCGAGCGACCTGCCCGCCGACCCCGACGTGCGCTTCGGCGCCCTGCCCAACGGCATGCGCTACGCGATCCGCCGCAACGCGACTCCGCCCGGCGGCGCCTCGCTGCGCCTCAGGATCGACGCCGGCTCGCTGCACGAAGGCGAGGATCAGCGCGGGCTCGCCCATTTCCTCGAACATATGGTCCTCAACGGCACCACCAACGTGCCCGAGGGCGAGTTCGTCCGCCGGCTCGAGCGGCACGGCCTGAGGTTCGGGCCCGACACCAACGCCACCACCGAGTTCCAGCAGACCGTCTACAAGCTCGATCTGCCCCGGACCGACGCCGAGACGGTCGACACCGCTCTGTTCCTGCTGCGGGAAGTGGCCGGCGAAGCGACGCTGGCGGCATCGGCGATCGACGCCGAGCGCGGCATCGTCCAGTCCGAGGAGCGCACCCGCGCGACGCCGCAGCTTCGGACCATCATGGACGAGATCGGCTACATGCTGCAGGGCCAGCTTCTGCCCGAGCGCTTCCCGATCGGCCTGCCCGCGGTGATTGCCGGCGCGCAGCGCGAGCGCTTCGCCGCTTTCTATCGGGCTTATTACCGGCCCGAGCGCGCGACCCTGGTCGCGGTCGGCGATTTCGACCTCGACGGGATGGAGCGCAAGATCCGCGCCCTGTTCGGCACCTGGCAGGGCCGCGGCCCGGCCGGCCGCGATCCCGATCTCGGCCGGGTCGCGGCGCGCGCCGGCCAGGCCCGAGTCCATGTCGAGGCGGGGGTGCCGGCGCGGGTCAGCCTCGCCTGGGTGCGCGCGCCCGATTTGAGGCCGGACACTGCCGCGACGCGCAGCGCCAGGCTCGTCGATCAGCTCGCGCTGCAGATCCTCAACCGCCGGATGGAGCGGATCGCGGCGACGCAATCGCCGGCGCCGTTCATCGCCGGGATCAGCGTGCGCGCGACGCTCGCCGACAGCGCCGACATCACCCAGCTCATGGCGATCACCCAGCCCGGCCAGTGGCAGGCGGGCCTCGCCGCGATCGAGGCCGAGCAGCGCCGGCTCGCCTTGCACGGCGTCACGGCCGCCGAGCTCGCCCGCGAGATCCAGGAGCTGCGCACCGCGCTGACGGCGGCGGCGGCGGGCGCGGCGACGCGCCAGTCGGCGACGCTCGCCGAAGGGCTGGTCGCGGCCGTCGACCAGGACGACGTGTTCACCGCGCCGGCCGAAAATCTGCGCCGCTTCGATGCGGCGGCGCCAGCGATCACGACGGCGCAGGTCGACGCCGCCGCGCACGCGATCTTCGCCGGCGATCCGCTCGTCTTCATGACCTCGCCGACGCCGGCCGAGGGCGGCGAGACCGCCTTGCTCGGCGCCTGGCGGACCGCCCATGCGGCGCCGGTCGCGGCGGCGGCGGTCCAGCAGGCGCAGGCCTGGCCCTATACCGGCTTCGGCACGCCCGGCACGGTCGCCGAGCGGCGCGCGCTGCCCGGGCTGGATGCGACCGCGGTCCGCTTCGCCAACGGCGTCCGGCTGACGGTCAAGCGCACCGCTTTCGCCGACGACCAGATCCTGGTCTCGGTGCGCGCCGGCAATGGCCGCCAGGATTTCGCCGCCGACCGGCCGAGCCCGGAATGGGCGCTGCCGGTCGCCTTCTCCAACGGCGGCCTCGGCCGGATCAGCTATGAGGACATGCAAGAAGCGCTCGCCGCGCGCACCTACGGCGCCGATCTGCTCGTCGGCGACGACAGCTTCCAGCTGATCGGCGGCACCCGGCCCGGCGATTTCGCGCTGCAGATGCAGCTGCTTGCCGCTTATGTCACCGATCCGGGCTGGCGGCCGACCGGCTGGGAGCGGATGCGCGGCTTCAGCGGCACCATCCAGGACCAGGCGGCGGCGACGCCGGGCGGCGTCTTCGGCCGCGAT
>JAXDFZ010000047.1:0-3614 GCA_034665305.1 Blastocatellia bacterium
TGATCGTCTCCGTCAGCGCCGCGACGCCCTTGACGCGCAGGAGCCGGGCCCATTCGTGCAGCCGCCGGTGCACGTCCTCCCACGCGTCCTCCCCGGCGGTGGCGACCTGCTCGCTCGTCCACCCGAGGAACGGCGTCAGCGCCGCAGAGTGCGCCCGGACCGTCGACGTGGGGCGCTCGATCGCCTCCAGCAGGCGCAGCCACTCGCGAGCCGGCGGCGTCGCGAACACGCTTCCCGCGCCGTTGATGACGACCGGGATGCCGGCCGCCTCGAGCTCCTCGCGGACGTCCGCGGCGTTGCGGTGCGTGCGCACGAGCACCGCGACGTGCCGGGGCCGGACGCGCTCACGGCGCAGCGGCGTGCCGTCGTCGGAGCGGATCTCGATCTCCGCCGGGGAGGACAGCAGCTCGACGACGTCCGCCGCGAGGTCCTTGGCGATGTGCCGGCGCGCCGGGTTGAGCTTCGCGTAGCCGTTCGGCGTCGTGCCGACCGACGGGTCCTCGCGATCGACGACGCGCACCCGCAGCGGCGCGCACTCCGGGGCACCGGACAGCCGCGGCGCCTGGTTCGCGTGCGATGCGCGGACCTGCCGGTAGACGATGCCCTCGTGCCCGAGCCTCGCGCCGCCGAAGATCGTGTCGTAGGCGTCGATGAGCGCCTGATCGCTGCGCCAGTTGACCTGGAGCGTCGCGCGAGCGCCCGCCGTGCCGGCCGCCTCGAGGTAGGCGTAGACGTCCGCGCCGCGGAAGGCGTAGATCGCCTGCTTCGGATCGCCGATCAGGACGAGCGTCGCGCCGCCCTCCCCGAAGGCGCGGCGCATGATGTCCCACTGGACGGGGTCGGTGTCCTGGAACTCGTCGACGAGCACGACGCGGTAGCGGTCGCGCAGGCGCTGCGCGACAGCGGCACCGCCCGGGCCGCACAGGGTCTCGTCGAGCCGTGTGAGGAGGTCGTCGTAGGTCATCACGCCCATCCGGCGCTTGCGGCTCTCGAGCTCCTGGCGCGCGGCCAGCGCCAGCCGCCGGCGCATCGCCGGAACCGAGTTCTCGGGCGCGTCCGACGGCTCGATCCGCGCGCCCGGGTTGCGCACGGCGATCGAGGCGATCCTGTAGGCCTCGGCGCGCTTGAACGGCGGCCCGCCCTGGCGATGGAAGCGGCGGACGTAGAGGTCGTCGACGACCTCGTCGACGAGGTCGCTCGGGTCCTCCATAAAGACGCCGTCGCGGTCGACGTCGCCGGCGATCCCGAGACTGCCGAGCACCTCCTGGCAGAAGCCGTGCGTCGTGGCGATCGTCGCGGCGTCGAAGTCGGCGAGGGCCGAGGCGAGCCGCTCCCGGCGCGCCTCCACCTGCGCGGGGCTCCCGCCGGCCAGCAGCCGGTGGACCTCGTCGCCGTCCGGCGGCGCTCCGGCGCGCGCGCGCTCGAGGGCCTGCTCGGCGCTCACGAGCCGTTCGCGCACACGGTCGCGCAGCTCGCCGGTCGCCATCCGCGTGAAGGTCACGAGCAGCAGCTCGTCGAGCGGCGTGCCCTCGGCCACATAGCGCGCGGCGAGCGCGGCGATCGTGTACGTCTTCCCGGTCCCGGCGCTCGCCTCGAGCACGGTCACGCCCGTAGGCAGCGGCCCGCAGACGTCGAAGGCCCGGACGTCTGTCACGTCGGTCATTGGTCTGCAACCTCCTCGCAGGCGAGCAGGCCCGCCCACAGCCGGCGCGCATGGCGGCCGAACCGGGTCCGATCGGTGGCGTCCCAGCCCTCGCCCTGCTCATCCGGCCGCGGAGGATCCTCGAGCAGCTCCGCGAAGCTCGCCACGCCACCGAGCACGAGCACGTGGTCGGGCTCCTTGTCCTCCTTGTCGAAGTTCCAGCCGGACTCCCACGCCTCCCGGCCGGCGGCCTCGGCGTTCCGGCCGTCCGCGGCGGCCTCGGCATACGCCGCGGAGGCGAGGCACGCGATCGGGGGCGGCTCGCGCATGCCCCGGTCGAAGAGGTCGAGAAGCGTGGTGAGGTGCGCGATCGCGATCTCGCGCCGCTCCGCCGGATCGTCCGCGAGCGCCGGGATGCGCGCGACCGTCACGGTGCCCTGGCCGGACGCGGCGCGCCCCACGGTCACCGCCTGGAAGGCAACGTCAGGGTGCGTGGCCTGGAGCGTGAGCAGCCGCACCCATGCCGCGAGCCGATGGCGCGGGTTCACGCGCGAGTACGTCACCGTGCGCAGGACGTCGCCGCTCACGCCGGGCACGGTCCCGCTGAGCGACCGGCCGCCGGGCAGCGTGATCCGCACGTCGACGGACCCGGGATCGGCGCCGCCCGAGATGCACGCCTGCGCCTGCTCCACGATGGCCTCGACCGTCGGGTGCACCTTCTCCAGGACGGGCCTGCCGAGCACCCCGGGAGGCAGCGTGCCGCGGGCGATCTCGGCCTTCGCCGCGGCCTTGCCGTCGGCGCCGGCGAGGCGCGCGTCGAGGAGGCGCTGGCCGACGCCCCACTCCCCCAGGCCGTCGAGCTCGACGGGCAGCGCGTCGTCGATCTCGTCGGACCACTCCGCGACGCTGATGCCGAGCCGGCGACGCAGGAACGCGCGGACCGGGCGCTCCACGAACCGCACGAGATCCTCGACCTCGACCAGGGGCGCCGGGTCCTCGGGCAGGGGCGCCGGCAGGAAGGGGCCTGGGATCTCCCGCTCGCCGAGCAGCGCCTGCGCGCCCTCGAGCGTGACCCGGTCGAAGCTCCACGCGCGCCCGGGCACGAGCGCGCCGACCGTGAAGTTGCGCGCGTCGAACGGCTGCAGCGGATGGCGCACCACGACCCGGCTGCGCGCAGGGCTGCCGTCGTCAGTGCGGACGGTCCGGTCGACGGCGTCGAGCAGCTCGCCGACGGGCACGGCCGGCGGCTTCGGCGTGTTCGTCCGCTCGTCGTTGCCCGTGTACGTGACGATGAGCCGGTCGGTCGCCGCCATCAACGCGTCGAGCAGCATCTGGCGGTCCTCGGTGCGCGAGTCGCGGTCGCCGACGTGCGGATCCTGGAGCAGGAGGTCGTCCCCGTCGCGGGGCGCACGGCGAGGGAAGACCCCGTCGTCGAGGCCGAGGAGGCACACGACCCGGTGGGGCACCGAGCGCATCGGGACGAGCGTGCAGATCGTGAGGTGCCCGGTCCGGAAGTTCGCGCGCGTCGGGCGGCCCTGCAGCCGCTCGGCGAGCAGCGCGCGGACCTCGGGCAGCGTGAGCTCGATGGTCGCCCCCGCGCCGCCGTCCGCCGCCTCGGTCCTGACGTCGTCGAGGATCCGCTGCAGCTCGGACCGCTGCCACGCGTCGCGCTGCGGGGTCGCGGCGAGCGCGTCCGCGGCCGCGGCGATCGCGTCGGCCCACGCGTCGATCGTCTTCTCGTCGCTCAGGGCGTCGAGCGCGGCCCGAAGCCGGTCGATCAGCTCGGCGAACCGCCCGGCGAGGTCGATCGCGCCGCTCTCGACGTCCTCGAGCGGCAGCACGCCACCGAAGAGCCGCTGGTCCTCCTCGGTCATCGTCACGCCGACGAGGAGCCGGTCGAGCCCCGCTCGCCACGTCCCCGCGGCGAGCGCGTCGAGCTTGAACGGCGCGCGGTGCTCGGCGTCGAGCCCCC
>JAXDFZ010000048.1:0-2949 GCA_034665305.1 Blastocatellia bacterium
GCCCGATCGGCGAGGTGCTGCGCCGGCACCCGGACCTGACCGCGGTGATCGCGCACGCCGGCGCGCCGGAGTACGCCGAGCACCTGGAGCTGGCCCGCCGCTACCGCCGGGTGCGGCTGGACACCACCATGGTCGCCACCCCCTACCTGGACCGGATCGCGCCGGTGCCGCCCGAGGTGCTGGCCGGTTACCGCGACCTGGGCGAGCGGATCGTGCTGGGCAGCGACTTTCCCAACATCCCCTACCCCTACGCCCGGCAGGTCCAGTCGTTGCTGGAGTGGAACTTCGGCGATGATTGGCTGCGGCAGGTGCTCTGGCACAACGGCGCGGCATTGATGGGGTTGTGAGAGTGGACGGCTCAGCTGTGGCAACCGCGGACTGGCGTCCGTTGAGCGTGGAGACGGTGGGGGACTGGGCCGAGCTCACCAACCTGCTGGCCGTCGCCGACGGCACCGAGGAGTTCTACGACGCGATGGCGCTGGCCGAGGAGCTGCACGAGCCGGGAGTCGAGCCGGAGCTGGACACGGTGGGTGCCTGGCGGGACGGCGTGCTGGTCGGGTTCGGGCAGCTGCGGGTCAGCTCGGGGCTGTTCGAGGGCCGGGCGCGGGCCGAGATCATCGGCGGCGTCCGTCCGGACCAGCGCGGGCAGGGGCTGGGCACCGAGATCATGAACCGGATGGAGGCCCGCGCGCTGGAGCTCGCCGCCCAGCGGCACCCCGGCGTCCCGGTGCAGCTGCGGGTGTCCGGCGGCCTGGAGGGCGCCTCGGTCCGGCCGATGCTGGAGCGGCGCGGCTATTCGGTGGTGCGCTACTACCACGAGATGGCCCGGCCGATCCCCGGCGTGCTGCCCGAGCCGCCGCGGCTGCCGGTGCGGCGGTACTCCGCGGAGCTGGCCGAGGAGCTCCGGCTGGCCCACAACGACGCCTTCAGCACCCACTGGGGCTCGGTGCCGGCGACGGTCGAGCACTGGCAGAGCATGCTCTCCTCCCGGACGTTCCGGCCGGACTGCTCCTACCTCAGCCTGGACTCCGACGGCCGGGTGCTGTCCTACGTCGTGGTCTGCCAGTGGGTGGCGGGGGAGGCGTGGGTGCACCTGGTCGGCACCCGGCAGGAGGCGCGCGGTGCGGGGCTGGCCCGGGCCTGCCTCAGCGCGGCGGTGCGGGCGATGGCCGAGCAGGGCTTCGCGGTGGCGGGCCTGGGGGTGGACTCGGAGAATGCGTCGGGCGCGGGCGCGCTGTACGTCTCGCTGGGCTTCGAGCTGCAACGGGTGATCGCGCACTACGGACGGGTGGAACCGGTTCGCTGAGTTTCCGCCCAGGCGGCCGCGTCGGCCTGCCGCCTCAGGAACCGGTGCTGGCCCGGGCCTGTTCGGCGGAGCTGGCAGCAAGCCGGCGCTGGTCGGCCACCAGGATGCCGTAGCTGAAGGCGTTCTGGCCCTCGTCGGCGACCTGGTCGGCGATCCGGCGCAGCAGCTCGGTGGCCACCACCGCGTCCTGGTGCTCGCCGAGCAGGGTCTGCAGCTTCGAGGCCCGCTTGGCGACCTTGCTGCCCCTCCTGCCCAGCGCCGGGGCGGCCGCCTCGGCGGCGTACCGGGCTCGCTTGCCCGCCTTGCGGGCCTGGTGCAGCAGCTCGTCGGGGTTGTGGGCGCCGGCCGCACGCTTCATCCGCTTGGCGAGCTTGCGCTCGGCGGCGGCGACGTAGCCGGCCAGCACGCTCGGCGGCCCGGCGGCGTCCGGGGTGAACGGCGGCTGCTCGCGCCAGCGTCCCAGGTCGGCCAGCAGCACCCGGTAGCGCTCGTCACGCATCGTGGCCAGCAGGGCGTCGGCGTGCTGGCGCAGCTCGCTGAGCAGCACGCCGTCTATCCGCTCGGCGACCGGGCCGACGATCAGGTAGGCGGGCAGGTCGTCGACGGCGCGGGCCAGCCGGCTGCGCAGCACCTCGCGGTCGCGCACCTCACCGAGCTCGGCGGCGAACCAGGCCAGCTCGTCGGCCAGCCGGGTAGCCGCCCCGGTGTCGAACAGCGGCCCGAAGATCCGCAGGGCGGCCCGCAGCCGGCGGGTGGCCACCCGGGTCTGGTGGATCGCCTCGTGCGGCTGGCTGGCCGCGCTTGCCTCGAAGGGCTTGTCCTGGATGGCGAAGTGGCCGGCGGTCAGCGCGTCGCACTGGGCGCGCACGTACCCGGTCAGGATGGCGGCGGCGGTGCTGGTGTCCGGGGCGTCCGGGTGGCCGAGCGCCCGGCGCAGCTTCGAGGCGGCCTGCGAGGGGTACGCCCCGCGCTGCAGCAGCCTGGCAACCCGCTCCAGGTCGCCGGCGGTGCCGGCCGGGCCGAGCTCCACCTCCAGCTCACGCCAGCGCGGCAGGCTCACCGGCGCGCCCTCGGAGTGGGCCCACACCTCGTCGTCGGCGAGCTCGAGCACCAGCCGGCCGTCCGGCGCGGTGATGCGGTGGCGAGTGCGGACGGTGCGCAGCGTGACGGTCGGGAGCAGCTCCGCGCCGCCGGTGAACGCTGCGATCAGGTGGCGCAGCTCGTCCGGGGGCTGGTCGTTGCCGGCCAGCGGCCAGTGCAGCTCGGTGCGAAAGCCCGCGCCGGGGACCTTCAGGTGCCAGCCGGTGTCGTCGTCACCGGAGCGTCGGCGCAGAGTGAGCGCGGAGCGCAGCAGGTGCTGCCCGGCAGTGTCGTGGTAGGTGCTGGCCAGGTTGACGACGCGGGTCTCGACGACGGTTCCCGGCTGGGCGAAGTCGGCCGGGTCTCCCAGCGCGAAGTCGGGGGCGACGTCGAACTTGGTCTCGATCTCGCGATGAGTGTCGGCCACCAGCTAGTTGTACAGGGTGACGGTAAGGCGTAGGGCCACTTCTGGTGCAACTGGGAGGTGGCAGCAGGAATCGGCACCGGCGCGGCGGCGGGGCGTGGCAGAATGGAATGCGCCGGCCGCTGTTCGCGACCGGTGT
>JAXDFZ010000049.1:0-3554 GCA_034665305.1 Blastocatellia bacterium
CGTGAGGGCGTACCGCCCGTCCCGTGGCCGACCCGATGTGGGCCGGGGTCGAGCCACAGGTAGCGCCGCGCCGGTGGGGCCCTCAGACGTCGCTCGGGTGGGCGTGCGGCTTCTGCGGCGCCCCGACCCGTGTCTCCTTGCCCGGCCAGGCCACCCGGTACATGCACACGTCGCAGTTCATCCGGATGTCTCCGGCGACCGCCTCCTCGTACCGCTCCAACACGGCCCGGGCCACGTCCGGGTGCGCGCCGAGCACGTCGGCCATCCGCGCCCCGCCGGCCGCGGCGGCGGCGGCCACGGCGGCGGTGAACCGCCCCGGCGCGAGGAAGTACGGCACCACGACCACGTCGCCGTACCCCAGCAGGCGCAGTCGCTCCAGCGCCTCGGGCACCGTCGGCGAGGTGGCGCTGGCGTAGGCGATCTCGACGGGCGCGGCGACCCGCCGACGCTCCCAGAGCAGCCGGGCGATCCGGGGTATCTCGGCGTTCGCGTCCGGGTCCGCCGACCCGGCGGACACCAGCAGCACCGCGGTGTCCTGCCCGGCCCCCGCCTCCGCCAGCCGCGCGGAGAGCACGTCCAGCAGCCGCGGGTGTGCCCCCAGCGGCCGCCCGTACGCCACCCGGAAGCCGGGCGCGGCGATCCGCGCCTCCCGCAGCGCCCCGGCGATGTCGCTCTTGCTGTGGGTCGCCGCGACCAGCAGCAGCGGCAGCGCCACGACCGGTACGCCCTCCCCGGCGAGCGAGCCCAGCGCCGAGGACACCGACGGCGGCTCGTGGTCGACGTACGACAGCTCGACGCGAAGCCCGGGCGCCAGCGAGCGGATCCGATCCATCAGCGCGTCGAGCTCGGCGATGCCGGCACGCTCGGCGGTGCCGTGGGCGACGGCGAGCAGGACCGGACGGTGCCCGGGGAGCGGGAGATCGGTCACCGCCCGGGAGGTCATGTCTCGATGCTAGCCAGCCACCTCGGAGTGACCGACTCGTCACCCGTCGCCGTACACAGCGGACGCCACATGTGCGATCCTGTGCAGGTGAAGTTCCCCGGCGACCTTCTGACTGCGCGGCTGCACATCGATCTGCAGCGCGTACGCAGCGCCGCCTGTCCGGCCTGAGGGTCGGCACCAGGCGCGCCATTTCGACGCGCGCCCACGTTCACGGATCGACTCCGTAGGCCCTCCCCCGACCCGCCCGGGTCCCTGGCGCGCGCCCGCGCGCGCCGTCCCGCCGCTGTAGAGCCACCCAAGGCCACAAAGGATCTCTCATGACCACGCCGTCCGCTCGCCCCGCCCGCCCCAAGGCCGTCCGCCCGCAGGGTCAGTGGGCGCTGGGCTACCGCGAGCCGCTGAACCCGAACGAGCGGATGAAGCGGGACGACGACGGTCTCGCCGTCCGTCAGCGGATCATCGACATCTACTCCAAGCGCGGCTTCGACTCGATCGACGGCGCCGACCTGCGCGGCCGGTTCCGCTGGATGGGTCTGTACACCCAGCGTGCCCAGGGCATCCCCGGCGGCAAGACCGCCGTGCTGGAGCCGGAGGAGCTGGAGGACTCGTACTTCATGATGCGGGTCCGCATCGACGGCGGTCAGCTCACGTCCGAGCAGCTGCGGGTCGTCGCCGGTATCAGCACCGAGTTCGGCCGGGACGTGGCGGACGTCACCGACCGGCAGAACGTGCAGTACCACTGGATCCGCGTCGAGGACGTGCCGGAGATCTGGAACCGCCTCGAGGCGGTCGGCCTGTCGACCACCGAGGCCTGCGGTGACACCCCCCGCGTCATGCTCGGCTGCCCGCTGGCCGGCATCGTCACGGACGAGGTCCTCGACGGGACGCCGACGCTCGAGGCCACGGTCGAGCGCTTTGTCGGCGACCCGGCCTTCTCGAACCTCCCCCGCAAGTTCAAGACCTCGATCTCGGGCTGCGCCGACCAGTGCACGCACCACGAGATCCACGACATCGCCTTCGTCGGCGTCGTCGGTCCGGACGGCCGGCCGGGTTACGACCTGTGGGTCGGCGGCGGCCTGTCGACGAACCCGATGTTCGCCCAACGCCTCGGCGTGTTCGTCCAGCCCGACCAGGTGACCGACGTGTGGGCCGGCGTCTGCGGAATCTTCCGCGACCACGGTTACCGCCGCTCGCGCAACCACGCCCGGATCAAGTTCCTGATGGCCGACTGGGGCCCCGAGAAGTTCCGCGAGGTGCTGGAGAAGGACTACCTCGGCGCGGCGCTCCCGGACGGCCCGCAGGCCGCTCCCCCGGTCCACGTCGAGCGTGACCACGTCGGCGTGACCCCGCAGCGGGACGGCAACTTCGCGGTCGGCTTCGCCCCGCGCGCCGGCCGGGTCAGCGGCTCGATCCTGGCCGCGATCGCGGACCTCGCCGAGGAGTACGGCCAGGGCCGCATCCGTACCACCGCCCAGCAGAAGTTCGTGATCCTCGACGTCCCCGGCGACCGGGTGGACGCCCTGGCCGCCGCGCTGGACGCGCACGACCTGCAGGTCCGGCCGAGCCGGTTCCGCCGCGGCACGATGGCGTGCACCGGGCTGGAGTTCTGCAAGCTCGCGATCGTCGAGACCAAGGCCCGCGCGCACTGGCTGTACGAGGAGCTGGAGCGTCGCCTGCCGGAGTTCGACACCCCGATCACGATCAACGTGAACGGCTGCCCGAACTCGTGCGCGCGGTTCCAGACCGCCGACATCGGCTTCAAGGGCTCGATCGTCCCCGACGGCAACGGCCAGCAGGTCGAGGGCTTCCAGATCCACCTCGGCGGCCAGATGGGCGCGGACCCGAAGTTCGGCCGCAAGTTCCGCGGCCTGAAGATCACCGCCGAGGAGACCGTCGACTACACCGAGCGCGTCCTCAAGGGCTTCACCGAGCGCCGCGAGCCGGGCGAGACGTTCGCCGCATACGTCGCGCGGGCCGACGAGGCGTGGTTGCTGTGACCGAGACCCCCCGGCACGCGCCGCCCTTCTACTGCCCGTACTGCGGCGAGGAGGACATCCGCCCACACGGCGAGGAATCTTCCGGATATCGCTGTGGTTCCTGCCTCCGGGTATGGAATCTGCGCCTGATCGGCACCACTACCACGGAAAACCAGGAGGCGACCTCGTGACGCTCTCACTCAGCCCGGATCTCGCGACCACCGACCTCGAGGCCCTCGCCGAGCAGGCCGGCCGCGAACTCCACGACGCGCTGCCGCACGACGTGCTGCGCTGGGCCTGGGAGACGTTCGGGACGCGGTTCGCCATCACCTCCTCGATGGGCGACGCGGTGCTGGCGCACCTGGCCTCGAAGGTCGCCCCGGGCATCGACGTGGTCTTCCTCGACACCGGCTACCACTTCGCCGAAACTCTCGGCGTGCGCGATGCCATCGGGGCCGTCCTACCCGTTTCGATCCGCACCGTGCTGCCGCTTCGGACCGTCGCGGAGCAGGATGCCGAGTTCGGTCCTCGACTGCACGATCGCGATCCGAGCGCCTGCTGCGCCATGCGCAAGGTTGAGCCGCTGAACCGGGCGCTGGCCCCGTACCGGGCCTGGGCCTCCGGGTTGCGCCGGG
>JAXDFZ010000050.1:0-2637 GCA_034665305.1 Blastocatellia bacterium
GATGTCAGCCCGCAGGCCCTGGCAGCGATGGGTGCCAAGCACCATCGGCCGGACTGGGTGGTGGCCGCCGACGTGCTGGGCGAATACCTCGACGTGACCGCGCTGAAGGCGCCCGGCGCCTTCGACGCCGCCGAGCTGATCCAGCGGGCCAACGCCGAGCTGCGGGCCAACCCCGAGCTGCTGGCCGCCGAGCGCGGCCGGCGCCGGCGGATCTTCGTCGACGAGTACCAGGACACCGACCCGGCCCAGATCGAGCTGCTGAAGCTGATCGCCGCCGGCGCCGACGAGCTGGTGCTGATCGGCGACCCGGACCAGGCCATCTACTCCTTCCGCGGCGCCGAGCAGACCGCGATGGCTGACATCGACCTGCATTTCGGCTGGCTGCCGGGCACCCCGCGGCCCGACCCCGAGCCGGTCGGCCAGCTGCAGCTGAGCACCCCGGTGGAGACGGTGACGCTGACCCAGTGCCGGCGCAGCGGCCCGGTGCTGCTGGCGGCATCCCGGCAGGTCGCGGCCCGGCTGCCCGGCCCGGCCCAGCACCGGGCGCTGGTGGCGGCTCCCGACCTGGGCCCCGGCACGGTGGAGGTCGCGGTGTTCTCCTCGGCCAGCCAGGAGGCCGCGCACATCGCCTCGGTGCTGCGCCGCGCGCACGTCGAGGACGGGGTGCCGTGGTCGGGCATGGCGGTGCTGGTCCGCTCGCTGGGCCCGGCCGCCGACAGCCTGCGGCGCGGCCTGGTGGCGGCCGGCGTCCCGGTCGGCCAGGCGGTCCGCGGGCCGCTGGCCGAGGAGCCGGTGGTGGCGCAGCTGCTGGAGCTGCTGCGCTGCGTGGCCGACCCCGCGGCGGTGCAGCCCGAGGCCGCCGAGGCGCTGCTGCTCGGGCCGGTGGGCCGGGCCGACCCGCTGCAGCTGCTGCGGATCCGCCGGCACCTGCGGCGCGCCCCGGCCGGCCCGCTGAGCCTGGCCGACCTGGTCACCGAGCCCGGTGCGCTGGCGCTGGTGCCGGCCGCGGTCCGCCCGCCGGTCGAGCGGCTGCGTGCCGTCATCGACGCCGGGGTGGACGCCGGCGCCGCCTCCGGCAGCTCCGCCGAGGACGTGCTGTGGGCGCTGTGGCAGGCCAGCGGCCTGGCGCCCCGGCTGAACGCGCGCAGCCTCGCCGGCGGCCCGGACTCCGCCCGCGCCGACCGGTCCCTGGACGCGGTGCTGGCCCTGTTCACCGAGGCCGCGAAGCTGTCCGACCGCAGCCCCGGCAGCGGCATCGCCCAGCTGCACGACTGGGTGAGCCAGTTGCAGATCACCGACACCACGCCCACCCGCCCGGCGGTGGCCGAGGAGGTCTCGATCCTCACCGCGCACGCCAGCAAGGGGCTGGAGTGGCAGGTGGTGTGCGTGGCCGGCGTCTCCGACGGCGTCTGGCCCAACCTGCGCCGGCGCGGCTCGCTCTTGGGCTCGGACCTGCTGGTCGACCTGCTCGCCTGCCGGGCGCCGGTGTCCAGCGGCCTGCTCGGCGAGCGGCTGGCCGAGGAACGCCGGCTGTTCTACGTCGCGGTCACCCGGGCCAGCCGGGCGCTGCTGGTCACCGCGGTCGACAGCGACGAGGCGCAGCCGTCGCGGTTCCTGGAGGAGCTGGACCCGCTGCCCGACACCGTGCAGGCCCGGCCGGTGGTCAGCGCGGCGCGCCGGTTCCAGCTGCCCAGCCTGGTCGCGGAGCTGCGCGCCGTCCTGGTCGATTCCGACGCCGCCGAGGACGAGCTGGCCGCCGCCGCCGAGCAGCTGGCCAAGCTGGCCGCGGCGGGGGTGCCCGGGGCGCATCCGGCCGACTGGTGGGGCCGGGCGCCGCTGTCCACCGACGCCCCGATCCGGCCGCCGTCGCAGGGGCCGGTGCCGATCCGGCCGTCGAAGTTCTCCGCCTACACCGACTGCCAGCTGCGGGCGCTGCTGATGGAGCTGGGTGCCACCGACACCACCGACGAGGTCGCGGCGTCCCTGGGCACCCTGGTGCACTGGGTGGCCGAGCAGGCCCAGCCGGACGCCGGCGTCGAGGAGCTGGCCGCGCTGCTGGAGCAGGGCTGGTCCCGGTTGGAGTTCGCCGCCCCCTGGTACGCGGCCACCGAGCGGGACCGGGCGCAGCGGATGCTGCACGCCCTGGCGTCCTGGTTGGCCGGCAGCCGCACCGAGCTGACCCTGGTGGCCCGCGAGGAGCCGTTCCAGGTGCGGATCGGCGACGCGGTGCTGTCGGGCAAGGTCGACCGGCTCGAGCAGGACTCCGACGGCCGGCTGGTGGTGATCGACCTCAAGACCAGCAAGAGCAAGCCCACCAAGCAGGAGGTGGCCGTCCACCCGCAGCTGGCGCTCTACCAGCTGGCGGTGGCCGAGGGCGGCTTCACCGGCGGCGAGCCCACCGAGCCCGGTGGTGCCCGGCTGGTCCAGGTGGGTGCGTCCCGGCCCGGCGAGCAGGCCCAGGCGCCGCTGACCGAGTTCGACGACCCCGGTTGGGTGGCCGCCGAGGTACGCAAGATCGCCGAGGTGCTGCGCGGCAACAGCGTGACCGCCCAGCCGGGCAAGGGCTGCAGCCGGTGCCTGGTGCGCGGCTGCTGCCCGGCCCAGGACGACGGACGGCAGGTAACCCAGTGACCCAGA
>JAXDFZ010000051.1:0-3070 GCA_034665305.1 Blastocatellia bacterium
CTCGCCGAGGGCCACCGCCGGCAACCCGGCGCCGACGATGGTGTCGGTCATGCTGGGTTGGCTGGCTACCAGCACCTCGTGGCCGGCCGAGCGCAGCGCCCAGGCAAGCGGGACCAGTGGATAGAAGTGCGACCGCCAGCCCCAGCTCGAGACCAGCACCCTCATCCGGCGGCCACCACGCCCAGCAGCTGCTGGTTGGCCTCGTCGGTGCCCACGGTGACCCGCACTCCCAGACCGGGATGGGCGCGGACCAGCACGCCGGCGGCCTGACAGCGGACGGCGAAGTCCTCGGCGCCGGCACCGAGCGGCAGCCATACGAAGTTCGCCTGCGAGTCCGGCACGTCCAGGCCGGCGGCCCGCAGGTCTTCGGTGAACTGGGCACGGATGCCGGCGAACTCGGCGCAGCGCTCGAGCACCTGCTTCTCCGCCTCCGGCTCCAGCGCGGCGATCGCGGCCAGCTGGGCGAGCCCGCCGGGGTAGAAGACCATGTTGGTCATCCGGGCCTTTTGCGCGATCGTCTCGGGCACGATCGCGTAGCCGACCCGCAGGGTGGCCAGCCCATAGGCCTTGGAGAAGGTGCGCAGCACGCACACGTTGTCCCGGCCGGTACGCAGCTGCATGCCGTCGGCGGCGTCCGGGTCGGTGACGAACTCCCGGTAGGCCTCGTCCAGGAACACCGGCACGGTAGCCGGCACCCGGTCCAGGAAGGCGGTCAGCTCGTCGCGGCCGACCACCGAGCCGGTCGGGTTGTTCGGGTTGCACACCAGCACGCACCGGGTCTGGTCGGTGATCGCGGCGGCCATCGCGTCCAGGTCGAGAGCAACGTGGCCAGGGCCGGCCATCGGCACCGGAACCGGCCGGCAGGAGGTGTTCATCACCATCAGCGGGTAGGCCTCGAACGACAGCGCCGGGTACACCACCTCGGCGCGCTCCGGGCCGAGCGAGGCGATCAGGTTCTGGGTGAGGCCCGCCGAGCCGGGACCGACCAGCACCTCGGCCGGGGACACGCCGTAGTGCTCGGCCAGCGCGCTGACCAGCCCGGCCGCGGTGTGCGAGGGGTAGCGGTGCAGCTGCGCCGCGCCCTGCTCGACGGCGGCCCGGACGCTGGGCAGCGGCCCGAACCGCGACTCGTTCATCGACATGTCGTGCATGTTCGTCACATAGGTCGTCGGACGGGTCGTCGGACGGGTCATCGACCGGACTCCTCACTGGCGGCAGTGCTGGCGGGGCTGGCGGAACTGGGGACGGCCTCAGAACTGGTCGTGGTGGTACCGGCCGTGCCGGCATGGTGACCAGAGCCGGTGGCCCTGCTCAGGTACAGCCCCAGCGCGCGCAGGGTCAGCCCCCGGGTGATCGCGCCGTTCGGGTAGTACATGTGGTGGCGGATGTAGGCGCAGATCCGGCTCGGCTGCCAGCCGCCGGTGGGCAGCTGGGCGTCCACCAGCCAGGACACCGCCCGGCGAACCGGGTCCGAGTCCGGCTCCGAGCCTGCTTCGAGCAGGGCGTGCAGCGCCCAGGCGGTCTCCTCCACCGAGCTCTCGGAGTCCGCCCCGTCGCCCCACGAGCCGTCCGAACGCTGGGTGTCGGAAAGCCACTGCCGGGCTCTGTCAACCACTGGACCAGCCACCGGGTCGCCGCCCCGGCCGGCCCGGGCCAGCGCCGCCAGCACCGCTGCCGTACCGGTGGTGTAGTCGCGGTACCAGAGGTTGTCGAAGGTGCCGTCCGGGCGCTGCTGGCTGAGCAGCCACTCGACCGCCCTGCTCACCTCGGGGCCGTCGGCGGGCTGGCCGGCCTCCAGCAGCGCGATGACCGCCTGGCTGGTGATGGAAGGGCACGGCCCGTCGTTGGCGAGCTTGGTGTCGCGGACCCACAGGCTCCAGGAGCCGCGGCTGTCCTGCCGGCCGCGCAGCCACTCCACCCCGGTACGCAGCACCGGGTCGGCATCGGCACCGGGCAGCCCGGCGAGCGCGGCGACGATCTCGGCCGACTCCAGCGTCACCGGCCAGCCGCGGGCACCTGAGAAGCTCCAGCCGCCCGGCGGGCAGGCCAGCACCGTGAACTCCTGCTGCTGCTGGCAGCGGGTGAAGAGCTGGCGGGCCTGCTCCAGCCGCGGGTCACCGGCGTAGCCGGCCGCGAGCAGCCCGGTCACCGCGTAGCCGGACCGGGTCAGGTCGAGGTTGCTGACGGCGTCCCAGGAGCCGTCGGCACGCACCGAGCGGCGCAGGTAGCCGGCGCTGGCGGCCACCATGTCCGGGGCCAGCCCCGCCCGCGCCAGGCTCAGGCACACCAGCGCGGCCGGCCACGGGTCCTCGCTGAAGTCCCCGGTCCGGCCCTCGTGCTCGTAGATCTCGCGCAGCAGCTTCAGCGCCCTGCCCCGGGCCAGCCGCTGGGTCCGCCCGCGCAGCCCGCCGGCCGGGTGGGTGACCGACTGGGCCAGCGCGAGGGCTGCGAACGGCGCGGTCCGGAACGAGATGCGCTGGCGGCGCACCTTGTCCAACAGCACGATCTCCAGCGGCAGCCGGCGCAGGTCCGAGGGCTGCAGGAAGCCGGCCAGCAGGTAGAACGTCTTGCACAGCAGCAGCACCGCCGGATCGGTCACCGCGGCGATCCCGCCGAACTGCTCCAGCCTGGCCCGGCCGGCCGCGATCGCCTCGGCGCTGTCCTCGGCGTCGACGATCTGCAGGGTCGCCGCGGCCACCGAGGTGGCGACCGGCTCGCTGGCCGCGCCCAGCACGCCGCCCCAGCCGCCGTCGGGCTGCTGCACCGAGCGCAGCCACCGGCTGCCGCCGGCGATCAGCTCGGCGGAGTTGGCCCGGTCGGCGTACCACAGCGCGGTGATCGCGCCGGCGGTGCCGAGCACCGAGGGCGGCGGGTCGTCGCCGAAGGCGCCGTTGTCGCGCTGGCGGCCGAACAGCTCCTCGGCTCCCAACCGGACGGCGTGCGCGGCCCGTTCGGCCAGCTCAGGCATAGGTGTTTCCCTTCGGGATGCTCGGTGGTGTGGCGCCGGCCGGCTCGGCGTGCTGGCCGGGTCCGGCACCGAATTCGTACCAGGATCGCAGCATCCGTTGCG
>JAXDFZ010000052.1:0-3976 GCA_034665305.1 Blastocatellia bacterium
GGCCGGTAGGCGAGGGGACCGTCCACGCCCGGGTACTGCTACGAGCTCGACGCATTCCCGCTATCGCTGGGGATGCATCGATCGACGCTCCGTGAACTAATTTCGGCCTAACCGAGTTCACACCTGGCTCCGCAGGTGACTGCAGAAGTGACTGCAGAGAAGGCTGCCAGGGCAAATGATATGCGTCAATATCTGGCAAAATATTGGTTATGCCACCTTATCGGCTGAACCCTCGCAGGAGCTTTGGCTCAGCCGGCCCGCGAACCACCGCTGGCTTCGGTGGCGCGACCTCCGGCTACGCGGAGAGCGGCCCCGGTTGCCGTTCATCTGACAGCCCACCCGGACGGCAGGCCCGCTCGGCTGATCGGCGAGTCAGCGGCCGGCCGCGTAGCCCTGGGCGCCGCGCGGGTTGGCCGCTGCCCGGAGGATGTTCCCCTCCCGGGCCACCGCGCTGAGCCGGCCGAGCGTCCAGCCGCCGGACAGGGTGAGCCGGTGGCCGCGCTCGCGCAGCTCGGCCAGCACGGTCTCGGGCACCCGGTCCTCGATCACCAACTCGCCGGGGTGGGCCTCGCGCGGGTAGAACGAGGACGGGAAGTGGGTGGTGTGGAACATCGGCGCGTCGATCACCGCCTGCAGGTTCGCCCGGTCGCCGGCTGCCACCAGGGCGGTGAAGAAGGCCAGCTGCCACTGGTCCTGCTGGTCACCGCCGGGTGTGCCGAACGCAAGCCAGGGTTCGCCGTCCCGCAGTGCCAGCGACGGGGACAGGGTGGTCCGGGGACGGGCGCCCGGCCTGAGCGAGTTCGGCAGGTCGGGCTCGAGGTAGAACATCTGGCCCCGGGTGCCCAGCGGAAAGCCCAGCGCCGCGATCACCGGCGAGCTCTGCAGCCAGCCGCCGCTGGGGGTGGCCGAGACCAGGTTGCCCCACCGGTCGGCCACGTCCAGGTGGCAGGTGTCGCCGCGCTGCTGGCCGAGCGGTCCGGGCGTGGGCTCGCTGCCTGCCGGCTCGCTGCCCCGCCCTGGCTCGCTGCCCCGCGCCGGCTCGCTGCTGCCCATGGTCGGCTCGCCGATGCCGGGTGCCGGACTGCCCGCCGCGGGCAGGGTGGCCAGCCGGGGCTGCCGGCCGTCCGGTGAGCCGGGTCGCAGCTGGAGGTCGGCTTGCTCGCCCACCAGCGCGGCCCGCTCGGCGGCGTAGCCGTCCGACAGCAGGGTGGCCAGCGGGATGTTGCTGGCCAGCGGGTCGCCGTACCAGGCCTCCCGGTCGGCATAGCCGAGCTTGGCGGCCTCGGTGATCAGGTGAATCCAACGTCCGGACAGCGGGGTCTCGGCGGGCAGGCCGAGCGCGTCGAGCATCCGCAGCTGCTGGCCGACCACCGGTCCCTGCCCCCACGGGCCGGTCTTGAGCAGCTGGTACCGGCCGGCGTACGGCGTGACCACCGGCTGCTCGACAGACGGCTGCCAGCGGGCCAGGTCCTCGGCGGTGAGCAGGCCGGTGTGGTCCCGGCCGGACGTGTCCCGCCAGGCGGTGCGGCAGAACGCCTCGATCTCCTCGGCCACGAACCTGCGGTACCAGGCGTCGCGAGCGGCTCGGATCCGTTGCTCACGGGTCGTCCCGACCGCCTCGGCGAGGATCCGGCGGTAGGTGGCGGCCACCGCGGGGCTGCGCCACCAGCTGCCCGGTTGCGGCGGCTGGCCACCGTCCAGCCAGGCGTTGGCCGAGGGTTGCCAGTGCTCGGTGAACAGCTCGCGCACCGCGGTGACCGTCCGGCTGATCGCGGGCAGCACCGGAAAGCCGGACTCTGCGTAGTGCAGCGCGAAGGCCAGCACGTCGGCCAGTTCCCAGGTCCCCCAGCGCTCCAACATCAGCGTCCAGCCGCCGAACGCGCCGGGCACCACCGCCGCCAGTGGGCCACTGCCCGGCACCAGGGTGAGGCCGAGGTCGCTGAAGTGCCCCAGCGACGCGGCGGCCGGTGCGGTGCCCTGGCCGCAGACGACGTGGGCGCTGCCGTCCGCGGCGCTCCACAGGACGACCGGCAGGTCCCCGCCCGGGCCGTTGAGGTGCGGTTCGACGATCTGCAGCACGAAACCGGCGGCCACCGCTGCGTCGAAGGCGTTGCCGCCGCGTTCGAGCACGCTCATGCCGGCGGCCGAGGCCAGCCAGTGGGTGCTGGCGACCATGCCGAAACTGCCCTGCAACTCGGGACGGGTGGTCATCACCGGACCAGTCCTATCACGCATCCGGCCCGTCGAGGCGGGGCTGTCCTGTACGGAACCCCCGAGAGGGATTGTCGGGTGTGGCTTGTCGGGTGTGGGCGCCGCGGAGCAGCCGGCCGATAGCCTGGGCCGATGACCGACGCGGACGTGATCGTCATCGGGGCCGGCCTCGCCGGCCTGGTCGCCACTACCGAGCTGGCCGACGCCGGTCGCCGGGTGATCCTGCTCGACCAGGAGCCCGAGCAGTCCCTCGGGGGCCAGGCGTTCTGGTCCTTCGGCGGCCTGTTCCTGGTCGACTCGCCCGAGCAACGCCGGCTGCGGATCCACGACTCCCGCGAACTGGCGATGCAGGACTGGCTGGGCACCGCCGGGTTCGACCGGAATGAGGACTACTGGCCGCGGCGCTGGGCCGAGGCGTACGTCGACTGGGCGGCGGGTGAGAAGCGTGCCTGGCTGCACGCGCAGGGCGTCCGGTTCTTCCCGGTGGTGGGCTGGGCCGAGCGGGGCGGTTACCTGGCCACCGGGCACGGCAACTCGGTGCCCCGCTTCCACGTCACCTGGGGCACCGGGCCGGGCCTGCTCGAACCGTTCGTGCGCCGGGTCCGGCAGGCCGAGGCTTCCGGCTTGGTGACTTGCAGGTTCCGGCACCGGGTGGACGGGCTGACCAGCACCGGCGGAACGGTGGACGGGGTGCACGGCACGGTGCTGGAGCCGAGCGCGGTCGAACGGGGCCTGCCGAGCTCGCGTACCCCGGTGGGTGAGTTCGAGCTGCGCGCTCGGTCGGTGATCGTCACCTCCGGCGGCATCGGCGGCGATCACGAGCTGGTGCGCCGCAACTGGCCGGCCCGGCTGGGGACGCCGCCGGCCCGGATGGTGGCCGGGGTGCCGGCCCACGTGGACGGCCGGATGCTCCAGATCGCCCAGGCCGCCGGAGCCAGCGTGATCAACCCCGACCGGATGTGGCACTACACCGAGGGGCTTGAGAACTGGGACCCGATCTGGCCGAACCACGGGATCCGGATCCTGCCCGGCCCGTCCTCGCTCTGGCTGGACGCCCGGGGTCAGCGGCTGCCGGTGCCGCTGTTCCCGGGCTTCGACACCCTGGGCACCCTGACCCACCTGATGCGCACCGGCTACGACTACAGCTGGTTCGTGCTGACCCAGCGGATCCTGGCCAAGGAGTTCACCCTGTCCGGGTCGGAGCAGAACCCCGACCTGACCGGCCGGTCGGTGCGTCAGGTGCTTAGCCGCGGACGCGGCGGCGCGCCGGCGCCGGTCGCGGCGTTCCAGCAGCACGGCGCCGACTTCGTCACGGCGGTGACGCTGCGCGAGCTGGTGGCGGGGATGAACGGGCTGGCCGGCAACGACCTGCTCGACCTCGCCGAGGTGCAGCGGCAGGTCGAGGCCCGCGACCGGGAGATCGACAACGGCTTCAGCAAGGACCTGCAGGTCACCGCGATCCGCGGCGCCCGTGGTTATCTCGGAGACCGCTTGATCCGGGTCGCCAAACCGCACCGGCTGCTCGACCCGGCCGCCGGGCCGCTGGTAGCCGTCCGGCTCAACGTGCTGACCCGCAAGACCCTCGGCGGGCTGGAGACCGACCTGGACGGCCGGGTGCTCCGGCCCGGTGGGGAGCCGATGCCCGGCCTGTACGCCGCCGGCGAGGCCAGCGGGTTCGGCGGTGGCGGGATGCACGGCTACCGGTCCCTGGAGGGCAGCTTTCTCGGCGGGTGCTTGTTCTCCGGCCGGGTCGCCGGGCGGGCTG
>JAXDFZ010000053.1:0-5719 GCA_034665305.1 Blastocatellia bacterium
CGAGCCGCCGGCGGGTCCTGGTGGCCGAGGACAGCCCGGTGAATCGGAAGGTGGTCCAGGCCATGCTGCAGCACCTGGGGACCGCCGTGGAGTGCGTGGAGGACGGGGTGGAGGCGGTCGAGGCCACTGCCCGCGCGGCCTACGACCTGGTGCTGCTCGACATCTACATGCCGGTGCTGGACGGGCTGGCTGCGGCCCGCGCCATCCGCGCCCGGGAGGCGGCCGGCGGCGGCAGGCGCCTGCGCCTGGTGGCCCTGACCGCCAACGCCTTCGCCGC
Organism: Blastocatellia bacterium; assembly: GCA_034665305.1. Taxonomy (GTDB): domain Bacteria; phylum Acidobacteriota; class Blastocatellia; order Pyrinomonadales; family Pyrinomonadaceae; genus DASXRU01. The sequence continues at coordinate 278 of JAXDFZ010000053.1, forward strand.
CGATCGGGAGGCCTGCGAGGCGGCGGGCATGGATGGCTTCCTGGCCAAGCCCATCACCTTGGACACCCTGCGGGCGATGCTCAAGACCCTGCCGGAGGGCGACGGGTAGCCGGCGACGAGCATACTCCTGACAGCGTGGTGTCAGGAGAGTTCGCCGTCAGGCGGCGCGGAGGCATCAGCGCCGCGGCGATGAGGCCGTTCAGCCCGCGGGGGAAGCGCGCATCCAGGGGCGCAGGACCTCATAGACCGGGATCGCCGTGATCCCATCGCGCTGGATCGACAGCAGGCGCCGCTTGGCGAGCAGGAGCAGCGCCTCCTGTCTATAGCAAGCATTGCCATAGTAGCCTTCACGCGCCTTGCGCCGCCGTTCTCCGCCGTTCATCATCCAACCCAGGAAACGAGGTAGGTCATCGACTCTTGGGAGGAGAAGAGAATGATCAAGGCCATGAAGTTCGTCAGCATCCCGGTCCGCGACCAGCAGAGAGCGCTGGAGTTCTACACGACGAAGCTGGGGTTCCGCATCATCACGGACCAGCCGTTCAACGACGAGCAGCGCTGGATCGAGCTGGGCGTGGGGCGCTCGGGGAGCGGCGTCACGCTGTCACCCCTCCCGGTCACGAAGAACGGGTCGGAACGTTCACCGGCATCTCGTTCATGGCGGACGACGTGAAAGCGACCTGCCGCGAGCTGGCGGCGAAGGGAGTGGTCTTCATCCAGGAGCCGAAAGAGGCGGATTGGGGCACCTCCGCCATCTTCGCGGACCCGGATGGAAATCAGTTCGTCCTCAGCTCCGGGTAGACGCGCCGGATTTTCGCGGATCTCGCCGGCATTATCTCGGGTCTCTGGTCTCCAACGCGCTGAAGTTCGCCCCCGGCGGCACCGTCACGGTCGCCGGCGGGTCCTGGTGGCCGAGGACAGCCCGGTGAACCGGCGTCTGCGCCTAGTGGCCCTGACCGCCAACGCCTTCGCCGCCGACCGGGAAGCCTGCGAGGCGGCGGGCATGGACGGCTTCCTGGCCAAGCCCATCACCTTGGACAGCCTGCAGGCGCTGCTCAAGACCCTGCCGGAGGGCGACGGGTAGCCAGCGACGACCGGCGGGCTAACTGAGCGCCGGTGAAGAGACCGTCATGTCGCGCCAGCCCCTGCGTCCTTGCGATAAAATCGGCGCCCCCTAGGAGGGATTTTCAGCAGGAGGAAAGATGAGCCGATTCACCCGACGTTCTTTTCTCGGAACCGCGCTCGCTGGTACAGCGGGCTCCTTGCTGCCAGGGCCGGTGTCGGCCAGGGACGGTGCTCTGGGGTCACAACAGGGGAACCATCAGGCGGACGTCGTCGTCGTCGGAACCGGAGGCGCGGCCTGTGCCGCGGCCGCCGCTGCCGTGGATGAGGGTGCCTCGGTCCTCATGGTGGAGTCAGCGGATGCGGCGGGAGGCACGACGCGGCGCTCCGGCGGCGCCTTCTGGATCCCCAACAACTCCCTCATGCGAGCCCAGGGCTTCACGGACCCGCGGGAGGATGCCCTCAAGTTGATGGCGCGCCTGGCCTACCCCACGCTCTACGATCCGGCTCAGCCGCGCCTTGGGCTGCCGCGGCTCCAGTACCGGCTGCTCGCGACCTTTTATGACCATGCGGCGCCCGCGATCGACCGGCTGATCCAACTCGGCGCGCTCGATCCCATCATCCTTCCCAACTACGGCTACTCGCCCAATCCGGTCACGGATCCGGACTATTTCGCGGAGCTGCCTGAGAACAAGGCCCCCTATGGGCGGGTGCTCACGGCGAAGTCGCCTCCGGGCTCCATCGAGTTCCCCGGTCTCTATCTGTCGGAAGGGATGCTGGCACACCTGCGGAGCCGTGGCGTGCCCATCCTCCTGGGGCATCGGGTGACCGAGGCCGTCCAGAACAGGGCCGGAAAGGTGATCGGCGTCGAGGCGGAGCACGATGGGAGCCCCCGGTTCATCCGCGCGCGGCGCGGAGTGATCTTCGCTTCGGGAGGCTTTGCGCACGATCGGGACAAGCTGCGCTCCTACCTGCGAGGCCCCATCTTCGGCAGTTGCAGCGTCACCACGAGCAAGGGCGCCTTCGTGGACATCGGCGGCCACGCGGGCGCCGCGCTGGGCAACCTCTCCAACGGCTTCTACTACCAGGCCTCGGTCGAGGACGCGGCGGCTCATGATGGCTTCGTGCTCCGGCCGGACGCGCACGTGTTCTTCCCCTATGGGGACAGCACGATCCTGGTGAACAAATATGGCCAGCGCGTGGTGAACGAGAAATCGCCGTACCACGTGCGGTCCCAGAGCCACTTCCACTGGCGCCAGACCGAGTATCCGCACCTGGTGCAGTTCATGATCTGGGATCAGTGGACGGCGAACGAGCCCACGCCGTGGCCGTGGCGGGGCATCGTCCCCTTCCCGGGGCAGACGTCCTCGCTCGTGATCCAGGCCGCGACGCTCGAGGAGCTCGCGGAGCGCATCAGCGCGCGGCTGGACGCTCTGCGCGGTGCGCGTTTCCTGAGCAGCGCCATCGTCCCCTGGGTGCGTCTGGCGCCGGATTTCGTCCCCTCTCTGCGCGCCACCATCGAACGCTTCAACACGTTCGCCTCGAGCGGCGTGGATGGCGACTTCCATCGTGGCGAGACGCCCATGGAGCAGGCCTGGCAGGGGCCGACGCGGAGCACCACCGGCAACCGGACGATGTACCCGCTCACGCTGGACGGACCGTACTACTGCGCGATCCTCGGCCCTGCGACGCTGGACACGTGCGGTGGCCCGGTGATCGGCACGAACGCGCGGGTGCTCCGCCCCGACGGCTCGCCCATTCCCGGCCTGTTCGGCGCGGGCAACTGCATCGCGTCTCCCGCCGGCCAGGCGTACTGGGGCGCCGGAGGCACGCTGGGGCCGGCGATCACCTTCGGCTTCATCGCCGGGCGGACCGCGGCCGCCTCGGCGCCGATTGCGGAGTAGGGCTGCCGCTGGGCGAATCCTCGCACGGAGGGCGTTGAACCATGTCTGCTCAGAATGCGCAATCTCCACCGAGCCGCGGCAAGCAACACGAAGCGCTGGCGGTGTTCCTCGGCCAGTGGCACGCGGAAGGTCAGTCATACGGAAGTCCGAACCAACCCGAGGACGATCCCAAGAGCACGGCCGAGCCGTGGGTCAGCACTCATGTCGGCCGATGGCACACGGGAGAGTTCTTTCTGATTCAGGATGAACGCGCCCGCACGGGCGGCCGGCCGTTTGACACGCTCAGCGTCATGGGAGTGGATCCGCGGACAGGCCGGTATTTCGCGCGAAGCTTCGAGAACCACGGCTTCTATCGACACTACGACATTGCCGTGGACGGACGTGTCTGGACCTTCAGCGGCGAGACGGAGCGGGCGACGATTGAATTCAGCTCCGATGGACGGACCCAGACGATCACCTGGGAGTGGCGGCCGCGCGACCGTTGGCTGCCGTTGTGCGACCGAGTGGCACATCGTGACGACTGAGTCACGACCAAAGAGGTTCCCAAAGAGATCAATCATTTCTTAAGCTGAGTCAATCATGTGTTGGGGGCCGCGCCTTACTCGATGGAGAAGGCGTCGAGCAGAGCCCTCTGCTGCTCGGCGGGGCTCATGTCGAGACGTTCGGGCCCGTCAGCCAAAGCTGCACGCCCAGGCGCCCGCCGGTTCCGCTCTCTGGGAGACTAGCTCTACCTCGTCTGGGCCGGGATCACGTTTGCCCTGCTCGCCGTCCCCATCTGGCTGGCCGTGGTCCTGCCGCCGGGGTTGCGGACGAGGCGGCGGGTGGCGCGGATGCGGTGCCCCTGGTGCGGTGCCAGAGGATTCTTGAGGGCCGACGGGGATACTCGCCGTGTTCTCGTCACTCCGGCGACTACACTCTTGCCTTTGTCGTCAAGCTGCTCTATGCTTGTTCAAGCACGCACTCCCAGTTGAAGGATGTTCTCCTGAGGCCCGTAAACTTGGGTTTGGCGCCGCCTCCTGCTGATCGGCGAAGATTCATGTTACCTCCTCACGCTGCCCTGGTCCAGTCTTGGAGGACGGCGTGGAGGTGTCGATAGCCGACGACCCTTGCGCAGCGGGATCTGACCGAAGGCTACCAGGCTCCAGAGCAGGGTGAGGGCTGCCTGTCGGAGCCACGAAAAAAAGAAAGGAAGCATACAATGGTCACGATTAAAACTTCCCGGTGGGACTTGCCAGTGCAGGGCAGCGCGGCGGTGACTGGCCTGGCGTTTCCATGGATGACACGCGGGCAAACGAAGAATAGGGCCGCGGTGCTGAAGGTATTGATAATGGCGTCAGTTTTCATCGGGCTAACGTTCATGCCAGCTCCTGCAGACGCTTATTCTAACTGTAGTGCGGCACCGAATAACTGTCAAAATGGAGGAGAGTGGTGTTATACGGCTGGGGCCGGAAGTTGTACAAACCGTTGCAACAGCGATTGCCCAGCCGGAGGAAACTATACATTCACAGGGACTGAATTCTGTCCAAACAGCGGAAGTTGTGGACCATTACACCGCTATTGTCAATGTCAACTCCAAGAAAACACCAACCCTGATTGCTCGAGTATGTATGGCACTCTCTTCCTCGGCGATGGAGAAAACTGCAATGTAAAATGTAAATCGTATTGTGGGTTCCTTGCAGGGGGTTGTGTTCAGCAAGGCGGCGAACCGAGGGCCTGTGTATCGGCTAATAGATTAGTTTGTGCATGTGGAGCACCAAATCTATTCGAGATCGACTCAGAGCGCTACAGCCCTATTATGCAACGCGCGGGTGATGCAGGGGAACTGCATGCAGCGTTGGTCGCTCTTAGCATCGACCACATGCTTGTGCGCCAGGGGAAGCCCCAACTCTATGGTACGCAGTTCCACGAGGTCGACGGCCGGTTGGTTCCCGAACCCATCCAGGATCCGGAACACGTTGATGAACGGCGAGCAAAGGTAGGTTTGCAGCCGCTCGCGGAGTACGCGTCGCTGATGAATGAGCTCTACCGAAAGCAGCAAGATAACCCTTTGGCTAAGGCTCCCGAGATTCCCCCCAATTCCAAACCTTGACCCGGCGATGAAGGCGATCGTCCCAACCCGTGGTGCGCTCTCTACTTGGCTGGCAGTGCGGCACGAAAGGAGGTCTGAAGTGAGCTGAGGTTAAGCCAAAGGAGACTTGTAGGAGCGCCCAGGGAGCCGCCCCAAAAGGTTCCAGGCGATTCGAGAGGCACCTTCACGGTCCGGCTGCCGCTCGTCTCCGAGTCCGCGGCCGAGGACGCGGCCCCGGCCGCATCGGTCCCGCCCGTCTCGCCGAGCCTGCCGGGATCGCAGCCCGGAGCCGTCCCGAGCCGCCGGCGGGTCCTGGTGGCCGAGGACAGCCCGGTGAATCGGAAGGTGGTCCAGGCCATGCTGCAGCACCTGGGGACCGCCGTGGAGTGCGTGGAGGACGGGGTGGAGGCG
>JAXDFZ010000054.1:0-4587 GCA_034665305.1 Blastocatellia bacterium
CGAGGGCGACGTTCCACCGGACAACCACGACCGCCTGCTCGGGCAGCGCCTCGAGCTCGGTCTCTACCGGCCGACGCTCACGGCGCCGGGCGTGAACATCAACTCGATGAAGGCCCTTGGCGCCGACATCGGCGACCCTGCGTCGGCGCTCTGTCGCGAGGACGACTTCATCGCCATTCAGGAAGAGAGCTGCTACGTCCAGGCGAACGGCACCTCGATGGCGTCGCCGCACGTGACAGGCGCGATCGGGCTGATTGCGCAGGCATTCCGGCAGGCCCGGGGCCGGCTGCCGAGGCCGGACGAGGTGATCGACATCCTCGAGCGGTCCGCGAACACCGCGAAGCTTCCCGCCTGGGAGACCGAGGAACAGGGCGCCGGGCGGCTCGACGTCCACCAGGCGATCCGCTACATCCGGGGCGAGATCACCCTGCCGCGGCCGAACTTCGGCTATCCGACACCGCCCTACGAGACCGGCCAATATCCGGACTCGACGAAGTCGACCGGTCCAAAGGCGGGTCCGACCGATCGCTTCTACAGCGAGCAGGGCTGTGCCGGGACCGCCAGTCGGACCGCCGACGAGATCGTCACGCCCGTTCCGGGCTCCGTCGGCCAGCCGCCGGGCGTTGCGCCCCAGCGGTACGGCCAGCACTTCGTCGACGTGCCGCCCAACACGGAGCGGCTGCGGGTGATCGTCCAGTGGAATTCCGACGACAACTTCTACGTCCGCGTCTGGCGGCCCGGCGTGAACCCGGATGCTGAAAGTGCGACTCCGGACGCGGGTGCAGGGAACGCCGGCCGGCCATCCGCTTACCATCAGTCCCGCGTCTTCCCGGATCAGGAAGCGCTAGGGCTGCTGGACAACGACAGCCTTCCATTCCTCGGGCCGCACCGTGTCATCGATGTCCGAGCGCCGGAGGAGTCCAACGTCGGCCCGCGCACGCGAACGCCGTTCCCGGGCGAGGGCTCCGCGGCTCCGACGCCGGGCTCGGCGACGGCGCCCGCTGTGCCTTCTGGCGTGTGGACGGTGCGGGTATACCACCGTGCCGGCACCCCGGGCACGCCAGCCGAGTGCGCGGGCACGCAGGAGACGCCCAAGCAGCTGGCGGAAGGCAACAAGTACGAGCTCAAGGTGGAGCTGCCGGGCGTCACGTATCGCCCGTCCGTGAAGATCGACTCGCCGCTCACGGGGACGCTCCGCGACCGGTTCGTCGAGGTCCGCGGCCGCGCGGGATACCCGCCGCACACGCAGCGGGCTGCGGGCGTCCCGGAGCCGACCGCTCCGCCGCTCGGCAACGTGGGCAACTCCTGGGAGGGGATCACCAACTGGGAGGTTCCCGGCTCGGGCAGCGGTGCAAGCGGGGAGCATGGCGACCCCGATCCGAACAACCCGCGGCCGGTGCTCTTCATGCACGGCCAGAGCGACGCGCATCCGACGCCTGAGACGGGGTGCACCGGACAAGGAGAGCAGGACGTAACGGTCTGCAACGGCCCGTTCCTGATGCCGAAAGCGACGCTGTCGAACAACCCGCTCGCCGCCTTCTGGCGGACCGGGATCGACGACGAGGCCTTCGACGGCACCTCCGACCGCTCGATTCACGACCCGAACTGGAGCTGGTGCCTCACGACGCCTGGCACCGGTTGCCCGGTCGACCCCGGCTTTGCGCCGCCCGGGTCGCAGACGGTTGGCGGACCGATGACCGTCGAGTGGTGGGCCTCCTGCGAGGTGGGCCAGTGCGGCATCTTCAGCGCCGACTGGATCATCCGGGTCTGGGGAGACGGCGTGCTCCGGGCCGAGGAGCGCGTCACGGCGACTCCCGACCTCGGCGGCACGCCGACGAGGCTCGTGGCCACGATCAACGTGCCGACGTTCACCGCGAACCAGCGCATCGTCGTGCATGTCGACCCGGTGTTCGTCAATAGCCAGGTCGTCACGTTCATCTACTACGACCGCGAGGGCCCGTGCACGCCAACAGCACCCTCGGGCAGCCGGTGCGACTCGCTCGTCCGGATGCCCGTCGGAGCCAGCGGCGGGGCGGGCGGCGACACGGTGGCGAGCCCGGACAACGTGCGGGTGACGGACCTGCCCGCCGATCCGCCCATGTCCCATCCGTACCCGACGAGCCGTCCGCTGTCGCCCGCACTGCGGGTGGCGTGGGACCCGGTCCAGGGCGCGACGCGATACGAGGTCTTCCGCAGCACCGATCCGCGCTTCCCCGGCGGCGGCACACGGGTGCACTCAGGCCCGGGCACGGAATGCGTCTCACCGCAGGCGCCCAATCCGGGTAACCCGCCCGGCTACGATCGACCCGGCCGCTGCTACACGGACACGAACGTCTCGTTCCTGACGACGTACTACTACCGCGTCGTCGCCGTGAAGGAACAGGCGGGCCCGGATCCGCGGAGCATCAACTCCGACGTCGCCTACGGCGCACCGACGCGGTACGACCGGCAGGTGAGGCTGAAGCTGGATCGCCTGTACGGGCCGCAGTACTGGGAGCCGGCATTGCTGCCCCCGAGCCCGACGCCGTCGGATACGACGAACCCGGGCACGCAGTGGCTGTCCTACTGGGACACGCTGGAGCTGCTGAACGGGATCTTTGCGTTCCCGGGCACTGCCGCGCTCCTGCCCGGACCGCACCTCGTCTTCGCCCGCTCCTTCACGCAGGGGATCGGGTCGACCAAGGACGGGAAGGCGGCCAACCTCGACGACGACGGGGGAAACCCAGTGCCGCCGCCCGACGGCGGTTGTCCCGAGGACAAGGATCACGACGGCAAGGGTGACTATCGCGACAACAAGCGCGGCGACGACCACGACGACGACTGCGAGGACGACGACGACCACGAGGAGGACGACAACGACTAGTCCGACTCCGTGATCGAGACGACGCGAGGGCCGGAGCGATCCGGCCCTCGCTCGTTTGGGGCTGCGATACGCTCGCCGCCGTGAAGATCCGCGCGGCCGTGCTGGAGGAGTTCGGGGCACCGCTCCAGGTGCAGGAGCTCGAGCTGGCCGAGCCCGAGGCGGGGGAAGTGCTGGTCCGGCTCGTCGCCTGCGGCGTCTGCCACACCGATCTCTACACCGCCTCGGGGGCCGATCCGTCCGGGTACGCCCCGACGGTTCTCGGCCACGAGGGCGCGGGCGTGGTCGAGCGCGTCGGGGCAGGCGTCACGTCGGTCGTGCCGGGCGACCACGTGGTGACGCTCTTCTCGCCGCAGTGCCGCGAGTGCGTCCACTGCCTCTCGCCGCGCACGAACCTCTGCCTCGCGATCCGGGAGCAACAGGGGCAGGGCCGGCTGCCGGACGGGACGACGAGGCTGTCACGGGACGGCGAGCCGATCCGCCACTTCATGGGCACCTCGACGTTCGCGGAGTACAGCGTGATCCCCGAGATCGCCCTCGCGAACGTGAGCAAGGACGCTCCGCTCGACCGGGCGTGCCTCTTCGCCTGCGGGCTCTCCACAGGGCTCGGCGCAGCGATCAAGACCGCCGCGGTTGCGCCGGGCTCGACCTGCGCCGTCTTCGGCGGCGGTCTCGTCGGCCTCGGGGCGGTTGCCGGGTGCAGGCTGCAGGGAGCGGAGAGGATCATCGCCGTCGACCTCTCCGAGGAGCGGCTCGAGCTGGCGAAGGGACAAGGTGCGACCGAGACGATGCTCGGCGGAGCGGACGCGGTCGAGCGGATCCTCGAGCTGACCGGCGGCTTCGGCGCCGACTACACCTTCGAGGCGACCGGCAACGTCGGCGTCATGCGCCAGGCCGTCGAGTCCGCCCGCATGGGTTGGGGCCTCTGCACGGTGGCCGGAGTCGCCGGCAAGGGCGAGACGCTCGACATCGTCCCGCGCTACCTGATCACCGGCCGGCGAGTCGCCGGCTCCTCGTTCGGGGGCATCAAGGGCCGCGACGAGGTGCCGCAGCTGATCGAGCGCTGGCTCGCGGGCGAGCTCGACGTCGAGCCCTTCGTCTCCCATTCGCTCACGCTCGACGAGGTGAATCGCGGCTTCGAGCTGATGGAGGCCCAGGACGGCATTCGCAGCGTGATCCGCTTCACTTGACCTAGCGGCGGCGGCGGTTTTACCGCTGTCTGGCGGGGCAACCGATACGCATGACCGCTGCAGCCGGGGTCGCCGAGCTGAGCACGACAGGTGGCGCGATCGAGACGATGATCCCGAAGCGACTCGACCGGCTGCCATGGAGCCGCTGGCACTGGACGGTCGTGATCGGCCTCGGGATCACCTGGATCCTGGACGGGTTCGAGGTGACGCTCGTCGGCGCGCTCGCGAGTGCGTTGACGAAGCCCGAGACGCTCGGGCTCTCAACGCAGCAGGCATCGTCGGCGGGGACGGCCTACCTGCTGGGCGCCGTCGCCGGCGCGCTCGTCTTCGGCTACCTCACCGACAGGCTGGGCCGGAAGAAGCTGTTCATGATCACGCTCGCGGTGTACCTCGTCTTCACCGTCGCGACCGCTTTCGCCTGGAACTACTGGAGCTTCGCGATCTTCCGCGTGCTCGCCGGCTCCGGGATCGGCGGCGAATACGCGGCGATCAACTCGGCGATCGACGAGCTGATCCCGGCGCGGGTCCGGGGCCGCG
>JAXDFZ010000055.1:0-3155 GCA_034665305.1 Blastocatellia bacterium
TCTACAACGGGATCGTCTACGGCAACACGGGCGCAACGAGCGAGATCGCGGGCTTCGATGACGGGGGCACGGTCGACGTCCGGTTCAGCGACGCCTGTGACCCTGCGCCAGTGCCTCATGTCGGGGAGGGAAACATCTGCGCTGATCCGCTGCTCGTGGCGCCCGCCGCCGGAGACGTTCACGAAACGGGGTTGAGCCCGACGGTCGACGCCGGCTCGAACGCGCTCGTGCCGGCCGGCCTCACCCTGGATTACGAAGGGAACGCCCGCATTTTGGGCGCGAGAGTCGACATGGGCGCCGACGAGTTCTTGAACCCGGACAGCGACGCGGACGGCATCCCGAACGGGAGCGACAACTGTCCGCAGGTCGCGAACCCCAATCAGTTGGATACGGACGGCGACCGGGTCGGTAACGCGTGCGACCCGGACGACGACAACGACAGGGTGGCTGACGCCTCGGACAATTGTCCGCTCGTCTCGAACCCGGATCAACGCGACTCCGATGGCGACGGTATCGGCGACACCTGCGACCCGACTCCCGGCTCGACGCCCGGCTGCGCCGGCGGGGTGGGCACGCTGCAGACGAATCCGAAAGCTGGGTTCACCTTCGGCGTTCGTTACCGGGCGCGGGCTGCTGCGCCCGAGGGTGTGCTCGGGTTCGCAGACGGCGCGGCAGGCAAGAGCCTCGCCTCGAAGCGGATCACGAGCGTGATCATCGTCGGACGGCACGCGACGATCCGCGGTGAGGGGCGAACGAACGCCGGTCAGACGGTCGCCTTCAAGGCTGAGGCCGACGATCTGAGCGCAAACGGCCGCCTCGACACCTTCACGATCCAGTGGCCCGGCTACAGCGCCGGCGGAGCCCTCCGCACCGGGAACATCACGTTCGCCTGTCCGCACGACGACGGTCACGACCGCTGACGAACCTGAACGGTTGACTGAGGGGCGGCCTCCAGCGGCCGCTCCTTGGTCTCCGGCCGAGAGCCGGTCGACGCTTTAGGGCCAGCGGCCGGGGCCGGGCTCGCCCGGCTCCGCCTGCTGCCACTCCGAGCGGGGCGGCGCGAAGAGATCCAGGACGGTGGCGCCGTCCGGACCGGCCACGGCGTCGTGTGGCGTGTTCGACGGGATCTCCCAGGTCTCGCCCGGGCCGAGCTCCCGCTCCTCGTCACCGACGCGGAAGCGGATCGAGCCCCGGATGACCATGCCGAGCTGCTCGTGGTCGTGACTGTGCTCCGCGACCACTGCACCCGGCTCGAGCTCGACGACCGCGAGGGTCAGTCGCTCGCCGTGGACGGCCCGCGCCGTGATCCCGTCCCAGACCTTGCGCGGGACGATCGAGCGGACGTCGTCGAAGGCGCTCATTCGACCCGCTCGAGGAAGGTCGTGTCGCCGTGCTCGGGAGGCGCCCCGACGATGAAGAGCCGCAGCTCCTCGTCGTTTCGGTTCGAGAGCTGCAGCGCTGTGCCCGGCTGGACGACGAGGACGCTGCCCTTCGCGAGCTCGTGCCGCTCGGGCTCGTCGCCCTCGCCCAGGTGGACCGTCAGCGTCCCGTCGAGGACGACGAAGACCTCCTCCTGCACCGGGTCGATGTGCCGACGGCCCACGGCGCCCGACGGGTAGCGGAAAAGGTTCGCCCGCGCCTGCGTCATCGCTCCGGAGAGCCCGGCCGCGAGTCGCGGGTCGCCCTCTGCGCGCGGCTGCCAGTCGAGGTCGTCCGCGTGGAACACCGTGTACGTCACGGGGTCATTGTCACACGGCGGCCGCGGGCATGTCCGGGGATGTCCCGAACATGCCCGTCAAGCAGGGGGGAGAAGGCGACGTGGGGGCGGGGAGGCGGCAGGTGCCTGTCACAGCCGGCGAGGAGGGAGAGCCAGTGGTGGCGTAGGAGGGGCCTCGGGGGTCGCCATTGAGCATGTCCTCAGCCTCGCATCACTGTGCCGGCTGGCAAATGCGGCGCGCCGGTGTCCGCGGGTGCGGTCTCCCGTACTACTTGAGGTAGCGGTCGAGCCACTCGATCAGGAGCTCGAAGCGCTGCACGCGGTGGGCCGGGTTGCCCGAGCGCGTCAGCTCGTGGCTCTCGGCCGGGAAGCGCACCAGCTCGACGTCGCGCTTGAGCAGGCGCAGCGTCGTGAAGAGCTGCTCGGCCTGCTCGACGTGACAGCGGAGGTCCTGCTCGGAGTGGAGGAGGAGGAGCGGCGTCTCGATCTGCTTCGCGTACGTCCACGGCGACATCTGCAGGTACATGTCGACCGCGTCGTGCACGAACTCGCCGTGGTAGCCCTTGAACGCCCAGCCGATGTCGCTGGAGCCGTACATCGAGACCAGCTGGTTGACGCCGCGCTCGGAGACGGCGGCCCGGAAGCGATTCGTATGGCCGACGATCCACGAGGTCATGTAGCCGCCGTACGAGCCGCCCATCACTCCGACGCGCTCCGCGTCGACGAAGTCGTAGCGCCGCAGCGCCTCGTCGGTCACCGCCATCAGGTCCTCGTAGTCGACCGTGCCCCAGCCCGGCCCCAGCCCGTCGCCGGGCCCGCAGATCGCGCGGCCCCACTCCTCCGAGTAGCCCGACGAACCGCGCGGGTTCGAGTAGACGACGGCGTAGCCGGCTCCGGCGTAGACCTGGAACTCGTCGAAGAAGCCGTTCCCGTACTGCGTGAACGGGCCGCCGTGGATGTTCAGGAGGAGCGGATAGCGCTTGCCCTCCTCGAAGCCAGCCGGTCGCACGATCCACGCGTCCACCTCCGCGCCGTCCGCGGAGACCGCCTTGAAGCGCTCCGGTGCGACGAGGTCGCGTCCTGCGGCGAACGCTTTCCCGACCTCGGTCAGCCGGCGATCGCCCAGGTACAGCTCGGCGAGGTCGGGCGCCGTCGTGCCGGCGCGGACGACCTGCCCGTCGCGGACGTCATAGCCGGCCAGCACGATGTCGCCACCCGCCACCAGCTCCGGTTCGCCCCCGGCGGGCGAGACGCGATAGACGTGGACGTTGCCCGCGTCCTCCGTCGCGAAGACGATCGAGTCTCCGTCCCAGATCGGCTCGCGCAGCTCGGGATAGGGGTCGCAGTTGCGGTCGAGCGAGGCGGTGAGGATGCGGCGGTTCTCGCCCGTCGTTGCGTCCACGACCGCGATCTGGGGGTGGCGGGGGAAGTCGTAGCC
>JAXDFZ010000056.1:0-3226 GCA_034665305.1 Blastocatellia bacterium
CGGCTTCAAGCTCGTATTCCGGTCGATCCTGACGTTGCTCGGCCTGCGTCTCGTTTGGCTCGCAATTGCAGAGCTGGGCTGGTTTTGATCGTGGCGAAGCCGCGCCCTTTGTCCACGGCATTTCTACCGGCCCCCGATTTCGCTGGCGCTCCATCCGGGCTACGGTTTGCGCGCTTCATGATAGGGTGGAGGCTTTCGTGGATTTTCGCGACCGGCATGTGATCGTCACCGGCGGGACCGGCGCGCTAGGCAGCGCCGTGGTCGGCGCCTTGGTCGCGGCCGGCGCCACCTGTCATGTCCCCTATGTCTACGCGGCCGAGGGGGAGCGTTTTCCGCTGCGCAACCATGCGCAGGTCACGCTCGTCGCCGACATCGAGCTGAGCAAGGAGGCGCCCGTCGCCAAGCTCTACGACAGCGTGCCGAAGCTGTGGGCCTCGATCCATCTCGCCGGCGGCTTCGCGATGGCGCCGGTGGCGTCAACGACCAAGGCCGACCTGATGACGCAGGTGGAGATGAATTTCGTGACGGCATTCCTCTGCTGCCGCGCCGCCGTCAACGCCATGGCGCGCACCGGCGTGGGCGGGCGGATCGTCAACGTTGCGGCGCGCCCGGCGCTGGAATGGCGCGCCGGCGCCGGCATGGTGGCCTATACGGCGAGCAAGGCCGCGGTCGCGGCGCTCACCGTCGCGCTCAGCGAGGAGGTCGCCAAGGACGGCATTCTGGTCAATGCGATCGCGCCCTCGATCATGAATACTCCGGCCAACCGCGCCGCCATGCCGAAGGCCGATCATGCGGCTTGGCCCAAGGTCGAGGAGGTGGCGGCGACCATCCTGTTCCTCGCCTCGCCCGAGAACGGCGTGACACGCGGCGCGGTCGTGCCGGTGTATGGGAAATCGTAGGGACGTTGTTCAGCCGGCCTGCGGCACGGCTTCGCGCGCCGGCGCGCGGGCGAGGCGCGCCACCGCGTTGGAGGCGACGATGGTGCGCTGCTGCGCATAGGCCTCGTGGTTCTTCTCGATGTCGTCGAGCAGGTATGAATAATTGACCATCAGGCCGTGCGCCTGGTTGATCGCCCGCTCGGAGCCGTCGGCCATCCAATTCAGCCGTTCCAGCCGCGCGCCGTTGCCGAGATGGAAACGCGCCACCGGATCGACCGCATTGCCGGTCTTGCTGCGGGCGTGCAGGAAATACCACGCCGCCGCGCGCAGCAGCGGCTCGCGCACCGGCTCGCGCGTATGGGCGGTCTGCCACCAGCCCGGCACGTCGAGATTGGCGAGCGCCGTGCGATCCTCCGGCGTCAGCACCTTCGAACTTTCTGCGTCGCGCTCGCGCTTGAGCCATTGCGCAAAACCCGGCGCCGGCGACAGCGTCACGAAGTTGGAGAGCCGCGCGTTTTCCCGCGCGATCTCCTCGACCACCTGCTTGATCAGGAAATGGCCGAAGGAAACGCCGGCCAGCCCGCGCTGGCAGTTCGAGATCGAATAGAACGCCGCCGTGGTCGCCTTGTCGGACCCGATGACGTCGCGCTGGACGGTGAGGATCGGCGCGATCGCGGACGGGATCTCGCGCGTCAGCGCGACCTCGACGAAGATCAAGGGCTCATCGACCAGCGCCGGATGGAAGAACGCATAGCAGCGGCGGTCGGATGGATCGATGCGGCGGCGCAGATCATCCCAGCCGCGAATGCGATGCACGGCCTCGTAGCGGATGATCTTCTCGAGCACGCTCGCGGGCGTCGACCAGTCGATTTTCCGCAGGACCAGGAAGCCGCGGTTGAACCAGGACGAGAACATGTGGACGAAATCGCGGTCGACCACCTCGAGCTCCTCGCGATGGTCCATCGCGTCCAGGAGATGCTCGCGCATCTGCACCAGCGCCGCGGTGCCGCCGGGCGCCAGATTGAGACGGCGCAACAGCTCCTGACGTCGCGGCTCGGCCGCCGCATGCACCTCCGCCGCGGTCGCATCGGACGGCGCCTTGCGCCAGCTCTCGACGGCGGCATCGAGCCGCCCATGATCGGCTCCGAAGCGCGCCGCCAAGCCCTCGAAGAAGGCAATGCGGGGACCGCTGGTCACCTCG
The DNA here is from genome assembly GCA_034665305.1 of Blastocatellia bacterium. GTDB lineage: Bacteria > Acidobacteriota > Blastocatellia > Pyrinomonadales > Pyrinomonadaceae > DASXRU01. Next base: position 2,080 of record JAXDFZ010000056.1, read on the forward strand.
CCATAGCGCGTGAGGATTTCCCGGGCGAGCGCCACCCCCGAGGCCTCGCCGCGACCGGACAGGAGCTGCTCACAGAGTTCGACGAGGCCGGCGGAGCGCTGCTCGGCGCTGACGCGGCGGTCGCGGGTGCGGTCGATCAGGGAGCGGCCGCGCTCCGCGATGCTCTGCAGCAGCTCGCCGAAGAAAGAGGTGTTCACTGGAACGGGTTCCTCGCCATCCTGGGCAGTAGATAGGAATTTCGTGACGAATTCACAAATGCCAACCGCCGGCCGCCGCGGGCTTTGCAAATGCCCTGCCCAGGCTGCGGCCGGCTCTGGACAAGCCCGCCCTGGCACGCCACAGAAGCCTCGGTTTCAATGGCGCGGCAAGGGGCCGCGCGCTGGGGAGGAGTTGCCGATGCCGGGTCCGTTGGCCGGTCTGCGCGTGCTCGAACTGGCCCGGATCCTGGCGGGACCGTGGGCGGGTCAAATCCTCGCCGACCTCGGTGCCGACGTGATCAAGGTCGAGCGCAAGGGCGCCGGCGACGACACCCGCGGCTGGGGCCCGCCATTCGTGCCGGCGGCCGACGGCGGCCATCTCGGCGCCGCCTATTTCCACGGCACCAATCGCGGCAAGCGCTCGATCGAGCTCGATTTCGAAAGCGCGGAAGGCCAGCGCATCGTCAAGAAGCTCGCCGCGCGCTCCGACGTGCTGATTGAGAACTTCAAGGTCGGCGGCCTGAAGAAGTTCGGGCTCGATTACGAGAGCCTCGCCCCGGAGAACCCGCGGCTGATCTATTGCTCAGTCACCGGCTTCGGCCAGACCGGGCCCTATGCGGCGCGCGCCGGCTACGACCTGATGGCACAGGGCATGGGCGGGTTCATGAGCCTCACCGGCATGGCGGGCGGCGAGCCAACGCGCGCCGGCGTGCCGGTCGCCGACCTTTTCACCGGCGTCTATTCCGTCGTCGGCATCCAGGCCGCGCTGCTGGAGCGCGAGCGCACCGGCCGCGGTACGCTGGTCGACACCGCACTGATCGACGCCCAGGTGGGTGTGCTGGCCAATCAAGCGCTCAATTTCCTCGTTTCCGGCGAATTGCCGAAGCGCATCGGCAACTCCCATCCCAACATCGTGCCCTATCAGGTGTTTCCGGTCGCCGATGGCTACA
>JAXDFZ010000057.1:0-4019 GCA_034665305.1 Blastocatellia bacterium
GCGGGGTCGAGGTGCCGTGCGCGTTGGCGTGGTCGACGTCGGCGCCGGTGAGCCCGGCGTCGGCCAGCGCCACCCGCAGCGCCTGCTCGATGCCCTCACCGCCCGGCGCCGGCGCCGTCGGATGGTGGGCGTCGCTCGCGGCACCGTAGCCGCGCACCATCGCCCGGACCCGGCCGCCGCGGGCCTGGACGTCGGCCGGCCGTTCCAGGATCAGCACGCCCGCCCCCTCGGCCGCCACGAACCCGTCGCGGTCGACGTCGAACGGGCGGGACGCCAGCTCCGGGTGGTCGGCCCGCCCGGACAGCGCTCCCATCCGGGCCAGGCCCGTGACGGCCAGCGGGGTCAGCGCAGCCTCGGTGCCGCCGGCCACCACGATGTCGCAGTCGCCGCGCCGCAGCAGCTCCCGCGCGATGCCCACCGCGGTCGCCCCGGACGCGCAGGCGGTGGCGGTGACCTGGCTGGGGCCCCGGGCGCCGAGATCGATGGCGACCTGCCCGGCCACCATGTTCGCCAGGAACATCGGCACCATCAGCGGCGAGACCTTGCGCGGGCCGCCGGCGGCCATCGCCTGCTGGCTGGCCTCGAAGGACTGCACCCCGCCGAGGGAGTTGCCCAGCACCACGCCGACCCGGGCACCGTCCCAGCCGCGCGGGTCCCAACCGGCGTCGGCCACCGCCTGGCGGGCGGCCACCATGGCCAGCTGCACGAACCGGGCCAGCTGCCGGCAGGCGAAGCCGCCGATCAGGGCGTCGGCGTCGAAGTCGGGAACCCGGCAGCTGAAGTCGACCGCGCTGCCCAGCAGTTCGGGGTCCCGGCTGGCGCACGAGCGGCCCGACGTCACCCGCTGCCAGTTGGCCTCGACGCCGATGCCGGCCGGCGTCACCAGTCCGAGCCCGGTGATGGCGACGCCGAACGGCCGGCGCTCCGGCGGCGGTCCGAGGACGGGCGGCATCAGGACGGCACACCCTTGCCGGCCAGCAGCTCGGCGGCGTCGGCGACCGTCATGGCGTCGGTGAGCTCGCCGTCGGCGAGCGCGACGCCGAACTCGGTGTCGAGCACCAGCGCCAGCTCGACGATCACCAGCGAGTCGAAGCCGAGCTCACCGAAGGCGGTGTCCGGGCCGAGCGCCTCGGCCGGGACCTTGAAGTCGTCGAGGAGGATCTTGGTGATCCGCTCTTCGAGATAGGTCATGCTCGGCCTCCTGAGGCGTCGGGCTGGATTGCGGATCTCTCGCCGGGGAAGGCGGGAAGCTCGGGCCAGACCAGGCCCACCGAGCCCCAGGTGAGGCCACCGCCGAAGGCGGCCAGCATCACCCGGTCACCGGGCCGCAGCTCGCCGGACGCGGCCCCGGCCGCCAACGCCAGCGGAACCGAGCCCGCCACCGTGTTGCCGACCTCGGCGATGTTGCTGACGAACCGGCTCAGCGGCACCCGCAGGTCGCGCGCGATCGCGGCCAGGATGCGGGCGTTGGCCTGGTGCAGCACCCAGCGATCCACCTCCTCGGTCGGCCAGCCGGCCCGCGCGGCCGAGCAGCGCACCGACTCGGTCATCCGGTGCACCGCCTGGGCGAAGACCGTCCGTCCCTGCATGCGGAAGTAGGTGTCCTCCTCCTTGACCGGCAGCCCCAGCGACCGCTGCCGGGAGCCGCCGCCGGGGATCTCGATCAGGTCGCGGCGGGTGCCGTCGCTGCCCAGGCAGAGCCCGGTCAACGCGCCCCGCTCGTCCGCGGTGCCGGCCCGCAGCAGCACCGCGCCGGCGCCGTCGCCGAACACCGCGCGGGTGGTCAGGTCCGCCGGGTCCAGCACCGTGGAGAAGGCGTCGGCGCCGATCACCAGCACGGTGTCGGCCGTCTCGGCGGCGATCAGCCCGGCCGCGGTGGCCAGGGCGTAGAGGAACCCGGTGCAGACCGCGCCGACGTCGAACGCGGCGACCGGGCCGAAGCCGAGCCGGGTGGCGACGTCGGGAGCGATCGCCGGGCTGAGCTGGTCCGGGGTGTTGGTGGCCACCACCAGGGCGTCGGCGGCCGGCAGCCGGGCCGACTCCAGCGCCCGCCGGCCGGCCGCCACGGCCAGGTCGCTGGTGGCCTCGCCGGCGACCAGCACGTGCCGCTGCTCGATGCCGGTGCGCACCCGGATCCAGTCCGGGTCCAGGCCGGTGCCCGGCATCAGCTCCTCGTTGCGCACCACGGTGGCCGGCACCCAGGCGCCGAGCCCGGTCAGGACGGCGGCCCGTGCCATGTCGCACTCCTCTCCGGTCCGGCGCCGGTCATCTCGACCCGGGCCTGCGCGATCGCGGTCCCGGCCTGCGTGAACCCCACCTCGACCGCCGGCCCGGCCGGCACCGCGGTCAGCTCGAGGGGTTCGGCGAGCTCGGCGTAGGCGTTGAAGGACGAGCTCACCGCCGCCATCCGGGTGCGGTCCGGCGCGGCACCGCCCCAGTGCCGGGTCGCCAGCGCCGCCAGCTGCCGGGCCGCCTCGACCAGCACCATGGCCGGGATGTGGTCCTGGGCGTGGTCGAACAGGCTGGGGTTGTCCACCGGCACCCGCAGCCGGGCGCCGACCGTCCGCTCCCCGGCGGCCACGTCCAGCAGCACCGCGTCGGTGGCCCGCAGCCGGCCGACCAGGGCCGGCTCCACCGGGCAGCCGGCGGCCGGGGTGAACCGGTCGGAGGAGGGCAGCCCACCGGGATGCTCGCGGGCCCGCACCACGGTGTAGGCGGGGTGGCCGAGGTAGCCGACCTCCATCCGGACCCGGCCGACCTGCTCGGCGCCGACCCACAGCCGCAGGTCGTAGTCCAGCCCGCGCAGCCGGTCCCGGACCAGCCGGGCGTTGCTGGTCACCGCGGTGATCAGCAGCTCGGTGCCGGCGCTCGACGGCTCAGCGGTGCCCGGCGCGGCGAACTCAGCCGGTGGGGTGCCCGGCGCGGCGAACTCAGCCGACCAGGCGCGCAGCACGAAGTGCGCGTCCGGCTCCACCCCGTACAGGGCGTGCGCGGCGTAGGTCTCGGCCTGCCGGGCGCATTCCAGCAGCAGCATCGGGTCACGGTGCCGGCTCGGGCCGGTGTGCCCGCCGTAGTGCGGATGGGCCGGCGGCAGCAGCGCCGCCGCGGCGAAGCTGTCCGGCCCGGTGCGCACCGCGTCGGTCAGGAACGCCTCACTCGGGTTGCGCCGGTGCAGCAGCGCGCGGTCCACCGTGCCCGACCAGCACAGCGGCGGCACCGGGCCCGGGAAAGCATCCGGGTCGGTCGACAGCGTGGCTGCCCCGCTCATGCCGCGCTACCCGCCGGGGTGGGCAGCACCGGTCCCAGCACCGCGCCGAGCAGCTGGTCCGGCGGCAGCACCGGGTCGCGGCTGAGGAAGGCGGTGACCAGCCGGTACGGGTCCACGTAGGGCAGCCGGCCGGCCAGCACCGACAGGTCGCCGGGGGCGGCCGGCCGGCCGGCGTGCTCGGCGAGCAGCCGGTCGGCACGCTGCGTCCAGCGCCGCAGGTGCCGCACCGAGAACGAGTCCGGAGCGGTCCGGCCGAGGCCGGCCACCAGGTACAGCCGCAGGCCCAGGGCGAAGGCCGGCACCCCGAACTCGGCGACCAGCGGCTCGGCGAGCGCGTCGACGGTGTAGCCCTGCCAGCCGCCGAACCGGGTGGAGCGGGCGATGCCGTCCAGCGGCACCCGCGGGAACTCCAGCCGCCACACCCGGGCGCCCAGGCCGGTGAGCACGTGCGCGATGGTGCGGTAGTCGGCGCGGATCTCGATGTCGTGCGGCAGCACCACACTGTCCGCGCTGCCCAGGCCCACCAGTTGCGGCACCAGCTCGGCGAGCGTGGACAGCAGGTAGTTGGCGTGGCCGTCCGGGCCGACGATCATCCGCAGCGGCAGCCCGGCCCGGGTCGCGTCGAGGTAGACCGGTGCGCCGTACGGCCGCCCGTCGATGCACAGGTGGTGGCGCACCAGCAGCTCGATCAGCTCGTCGGCCGGCATCGGCGCCGGCCCGGTGCGGCCCAGCGAGGGATCGAGCATGCCCA
>JAXDFZ010000058.1:0-4172 GCA_034665305.1 Blastocatellia bacterium
AAACCGTGGAGGTCCTGCGCGAGTACGGAGTCGACTACGCCCAGGGCTACCATTTCGGCCGCCCGACCGCGATCGAGTAACGAGCAGAGAGGGCGGGGCGCAGGACAGGTAACGTCGCGGACCGTGGGGTTGTCTGATCGCGGAAAGGATTTTCCCCGTACCCCTTTCGCGACCGCCGTCCGCTGACGTAGGATCGCCGCCGTGGACCTCGCCCTGGCCGGCAAGCGGTACGTGCCCTACCTCCTGGCATTCGCCGTCGCGGCCGTCATCGTCGCCGGGCCGCTGGCCTCGCTGACGTTCGGCAGCCACACGGTCACCCTGTCGGGGCCGACTCATCCAATGGTCGGCGAGACCGCCACGTATACCGCCACCGGTACCGACGGCGCTACCGACGTGGCCGACCACTACCGGTTCACCTACGACGGCTTCGATCCGTTCCCGGAGCAGGACAGCCCCAGCAACACCTACACGCAGACGTTCGGCACCGCCGGCCACGCGACCGTGGTGGTCCAGTACTTCGATGGCGAGGACCCCGGCCACTACGCGCAGGACAACCTCAACATCGAGGTGGTCCCGCAGCTCACCGCTTCGGTTTCCTCCAGCGAGGAGAGCCCCGCGGCAGGCAGCCCGGTGACCTTCACGGCCAACGCGAACGGCGGCTTCCCCGGCTACTCGTACGCGTGGGACACCGACGGCGACGGCTTCGACGACGGCACGGGCCAGAGCATCTCACCGAGCTTCTCCACCACCGGGGCGCACGAGGCGCGCGTGCGCGTCGCCGACTCGGCCGCCCCCGCGCACACGGTCGTCGCCTCGAAGACCGTGAACGTGGTCGAGGCGTGCACTCAGAAGGTGGCGTTCGGGATCGTCGAGGTGACCACCCAGGGCTGCCTCAGGCGGGTCGGCGACCGCTACGAGACATCGGACGCCGTGAAGGTAAACGGCATCGCTCTCGCGGCGCCGGGCGGCGGCCGGAAGTTCGCCGCCACGCTGCCCACGAACCAGTACCCGGGCGGGCGCATCGCCCTCGCGAACACGAGCATCAAGCTCGGCCAGCTGACCGTCTACCGCGGCGACATCAACTGGAACCCGCCCGCCGGCGAACAGGGCGACGAGAAGCAGGTGGCGATACTGGGCGTGCCCGGCGACGCCTCGCTGTTCGGGCTGCCCGTGACCGGCACGGTGGCGTTCCGGCTCGGCTTCGACGACGCCGGCCGGCACTACGCGACCTTCCCGCTCCACATCGCGCTGCCATCGATCTTCAAGGGGGGGCCCGAACAGGGTTCGGGCGGCATCAGCGGCGATGCGGCCGTGCGCGTGGACGAGAGCGGGCCGAAGTTCGACGGAATCAAGCTCCAAGTGAACAACGCCTGGATCGGCAAGCTGCAGGTGGAGAACGTCTGCCTCTCGTACGCGCCGGCCTTCAGCCAGGCCGTGGAGCCCTGCGAGGCGCCCGAGCTCGACGGCCAGCCGTACGTGACCTGTCAGAGCAACTCGAACGTCGATCGCTGGGACGGCGCCGCGGTGCTTCAGCTGCCGGTGCCGGCCAAGACACGGCTCGCGATGTTCGGCGGCCTGGCGGGCGGGAAGCTGTCGAAGCTCGGCGGCTTCGTCGACAACCTCGGCACCACGCTCCCCATCACCGAGAGCCTGTTCGTCAACCGGATCGGCGTCGGCCTCTGCATCGGCCCGCCGATCGTGGTCCGTGGCGACGTCGGGATCGCCTTCCTGCCCCCGCCGGGCGTGCAGGAGGTGCTCGCGATCAATGGGTACTTCCGGTACACGGATGCGTTCCAGACGTCGCCGTGGTCGCTCGAGCTGGGCGGCTCCGTCGAGGTGTTCGACTACCTGCTCGGCACCGGTCGCATCATCCTGCGGCCGAATGGCTCTATCGACGCCGGCGTGAACGCGGGGGTCAACTTCGCCAACGTGGTGAGCCTAAACGGCAGCATCACCGGCTGGCTCGAAATACCCACGCGCCGCTTCAACCTGGACGGGCAGATACGAGGCTGCCTCAGCGTGCTCTGCGCGCAGGCGGACGGGGTGTTCTCGAACGTCGGCGTGGCCGGCTGCTTCAACGCCGGCCGGATCGTGTGGTGGGAGCTCGTCAAGGACCGAAACTGGTCGCCGTGGGCGTGGTGGCGGCTCCACTGGGAGCGCCGTGAGATCCAGCTCAAGGCGGGCTTCGGCAAGGCCTGGTCGTCGAACCGGGTGTCGCTCTTCGGGGGCTCGTGCTACCTCCAGAGCTACCGATCCACCCGGCTGCTTCCCACGCGCGCCGCCGGCGCCGCCTCGGGAGTCCGCATTCCCGCCGGCCAGCCCGCGACGGCGCTCCGGATCGTCGGCACGAACGGACCGCCCAAGGTCACCGTCACCGGGCCCGACGGCACGAAGATCGTCTCTCCTGCCGACGTGGGCGCCGCGGAGAGGAAGGGCAGGTGGATGCTCGTTGAGAACCCGTCCGACGGTTCGACCTCTGTGCTGCTCGTGAGGCCGGCCGGAGGTACGTGGACGGTGGATGGCGACGGGATCGCGTCCGTCGACACCGCCGGCTTCCAACAGCCGGCCAGCGTGAACGGCGCCGTCGTCAAGCGCGGCAAGCGGCACGAGGTGCACGTGGCCTACTCGGTGCCGACGGGCGCGAAGCTCAGCCTGGTGGAGCGCGGCAAGGGCGCCCAGCGGACGATCGCGAAGCGCGTGCGCGGACGCGCGTGCCCGGGTGACTCCTCCGGCCCCGGCGGCCAGATGATGCTCTGCGCGCGGGTGCGCTTCCAGCCGAGCTTCGGCCCAGGCGGGGAGCGGAAGATCCTGGCGGTGATCGAACAGGGCGGCATGCCGCTGGACGTGATCAAGGTAGCCAGCTTCAAGGCGCCCAAGCCGAAGCTGCCGAAGCGCCCGGGCCGCCTGCGCGTCTTCATGAAGAACACCAACGTCGTGGACTCCTGGACCCCGCCCAAGTGAACGGTGAGCCAGATCGCGTACGCACGGCTGAGCGACGGCCGCCGACTCACCTTCGAGAAGGGACGCCGCTGCGGCGCCATGCGCATCCGCGGCGTCCGTAGCAACGTCTCGGTGACGATCCAGGCCTACGGCGTGCGCCAGGACATGGAGGGCGGCAAGGTCGCGACCGCGACGCTGAAGTCCAAGCGCGCGAAGGGTGGCGCCAAAGGCAAGGCGCCGCGCCGCATCTGCCGCTGACGAAGCGAACGCGCTCAGCCAGGACCCGGTCGACGGAAGCCCATCCCATGAGGCCGCAGCCGTCTACGAGCGAGGCGCCAGCGCGCCATCTTCGTGAGTCCCTAGCCACTCTGCAACCGAAGCGGGCGACGGGGATCGAACCCGTACTAAGAGCTTGGAAGGCTCTTGTGCAGCCATTACACCACGCCCGCGGAGCGACTTAGGCTAGCCAACGCTTGGGGTTCTCGACCATCATCTGGTCGAGTTGCTCATCGGTCATTCCGCGCTCCTTCAGCTCCGGAATGACCTGCTCGAAGAGGAAGGTCATCGACCAGTTCGGGGCTGCCGCGGCCTGCATCTGCTCCGCGGCCTCGGGTGTGAACCAGTCGAGCGTCGAGCACCAGTCCTGCGCGAGAAACATGCGGTCGGCGTGGCCCTTCTCGAGCAGCGTGAGCACGGTGGTCTGGCGTTGCTCGGTCGGCAGGAAGATGTCGAGGCCGTAGCGGTCCATGCCGATCCAGCAGCCCGTGTCGAGGAGTCGCGCGATGTAGTCGAGGTCGTCGGTGTCGCCGGTGTGCGCCACCTGGACCTTGGCCGGGTCCACGCCCTCCTCCGCGAAGATGCGCATCTGCTCGAGACCCGTCTCGCTCTTGGGATGTGAGTGGGCCATGATCGGCCGGCCGGTCTGCTGCGACGCCCGCGCGGCAGCTCGGTGGACCTTCTCGACGTTGGGTGTCACGCCGGGCTCGTCGGCGGCGCACTTGATGAAGGCCGCCTTGGTGTCCGTGCCCTGGATGCCCGTCTCAATGTCGCGAACGAAGATCTCCGCGATCTGGTCTTCGCTGCGGTTCAGGAACGGCTGCGGGAGATGGTCGTAGGTGTAGATCCCGGTGGCGAGGATCACCTGGAGGCCGGTCTCGTCGGCCACGCGCTTGCTAAACGCGGCGTCGCGGTGCAGGAACATCGCGCTCGGCTCCACGACCGTCTTGACCCCG
>JAXDFZ010000059.1:0-2723 GCA_034665305.1 Blastocatellia bacterium
GCCCGCGACCGCGGATTCGCCGACCTCGACGGCGAGGCGACTCCATGAGCTACGAGATCCCGCACGCGCTGTACACCGGCCTGTACGGGCCGGGGGAGGGCGACCTCGTCGCCCTCGCCGACACGAACCTGCGCGTCCGCGTCGAGCGCAACCTCGTCCCGCTCGGCGAGGAGGGCCTGATCGGCGCCGGGCGCAACATCCGCGACGGGATGGTCGCCCGCGCCTCGCACGACCGCGAGTCCGCGCTCGACGCGTGCATCAAGTCGGTGCTCGTCATCGATCCCGTCCTCGGCGTCGTCAAGGGCGACATCGGCATCAAGGACGGGCGGATCGTCGGCGTCGGCCACGCCGGCAACCCGGACGTGCAGGACGGCGTCGACATGATCCTCGACACGAACACGTCGATCGTCCCGGCGGCCGGGCTGATCGCCACGCCGGGGGCGCTGGACTGCCACGTCCACCTGCTGTCGGCCGCGCTGCTCGACGACTTCGTCGCGCTCGGCTACACGACGCTGATCGGCGGCGGCTCCGGGCTCGTCTTCGACGTCGGCACGAACCCGCGGTACACGCTGGAGCGCATGTTCGAGGCGTTTGCCGGCTACCCGCTGAACGTCGCGCTGATCGGCCGCGCGTCGAGCTCCGAGGCGCCGCTCGAGCACGCGCTGGAGTGGGGGGCCTCGGGCTTCAAGATCCACGAGGACCTCGGCGCCTACCCGGCGGTCATCGACACGACGCTGCGCGTCGCCGACGCCTACGACGTCCAGGCGATCATCCACACGGACACGATCAACGAGGCGGTGACGCTCGAGGAGACGATCGACGCGATCGCCGGGCGCACCATCCACGCCTACCACGTCGAGGGTGCGGGCGGCGGGCACGCGCCCGACCTGCTGGAGATCGTGCGCCAGCCCAACGTGCTGCCGTCCTCGACCAACCCGACGAACCCGTACACGGCGGCCGCGGTCAGCGAGGCGCTGGACATGATCCTGTCCGTGCACCTGATGAACCCCCAGGTGCCCGAGGACGTCGCGTTCGCGCAGTCGCGCGTCCGCCCGGACACGATGGCCGCCGAGGACCTCCTCCACGATCTCGGGGCCATCAGCATGATGGGCGCCGACACCGTGGGCATGGGCCGCGCGGGGGAGACCGTGCGGCGCACCTGGCAGGTGGCGCACGCGATGAAGCAGCGCACGGGCGACAACCCCTCGGACGACAACGACCGGGTGCTGCGCTACCTGGCGAAGTACACGATCAACCCGGCGATCGCGCACGGGATCGGCGGCCACGTCGGCTCACTCGAGCCCGGCAAGCTCGCCGACGTGGTGCTCTGGCGCCCGGGATGGTTCGGGGTGAAGCCCGAGGTCGTCCTCAAGGACGGGCTGATCTCGGCGGCGAACACCGGCCAGGGCAACGGCGCGACGGTGACGGTGGAACCGATGAAGCTGCGCCCGATGTTCGGCAGCATCGGCGGTGCGCCGCGCATGCTCGGCCACGTCTTCAGCGCGGCGGCGGCCGCCGACAACCGTGCGCTCGCCGATGCGCTCGGGCCGCGGCTGCTGACCGTCGGCGGGACGCGGAAGCTGGGCAAGCGCGACATGGTCCGCAATTCGGCGGTCCCCGACGTGCGCGTCGACCGGCAGAGCGCCCGCGTCACGGTCGACGGCGAGCTGGTCGACCTCGCGCCGGTCACCGAGGTCCCGATGAGCCGCCGCTACCTGCTGGTCTGAGGGCCGCCGTGCCGCCGGCGACCCCGTCCAGTGCGCTGCGCACCCTGCTGCAGCTCGCCGACAGCGCCCTGCCCGTCGGCGGGTTCGCGCACTCCGACGGGCTCGAGGCGCTCTCCGAGGTCCTCGCGGCGGGCGACGTCGACATCGCGGACCTGCTCGCGGCGCACGCGGCGCTGAGCGTGGCCGCGGGCGATGCGCGCTTCGTGCGCCGCGGCCACGACGCCGCGGGCCCGGGCGCTGGCGCCGCCGGCGCCCTCGCCGCGGCGGCGCGCGAGGACCTCGCCGCCCGCGTCGCGCGCCTGCAGCGCGTCGCCTCGGTGGGCGTCGGCGCGAGCTTCCTGCGCGTCGCGCGGCAGATCGCCGGCGTCGGCGAGCGCGCCGCGCTCGAGGACGTCGCGGGCGCGCTGGGCGACGTGACACCGCGCGCGACCGTCTTCGGCGCCGTCGGCCGGGCCTTCGGCGCCGGGGCGGACGACGTCGCCGACGCGTTCCTCTACGTCACGCTGGCCGGGATGGCGAGCGCGGCCGTGCGGCTGCGCGCGTGCGGCGCGATGGAGGCCCAGCGGGCGCTGCGCGGCGCGCTGCTCGCGGCCCCGGGCGGCGCGCCCGGCGACGGCGACTGGGGCTTCTCGTCGCCCCTGCTCGAGATCGGCGCCATGCGCCACGAGACCCGGGCCCACCGGCTCTTCGCCTCCTAGCGCGCATGCGCTACGCGCCCGCCCTCCACGTCACCCGGTCGGCCGTCCTGCCCGCCGGCTCGGGCCCCTACGACTGGATGATCCACCGCCGCGCGCTCCCGGTGGTCTTCCTGACCTGCCCGCTGCTGGGCCTCAGCGAGCCCGACGAGCTGGCGGTCGACGTCCGCCTCGACGGCGGGACGGCCGCGGTCGTGACGACGCAGGGGCCGGCGTCGATGCTGCGCACCCGCGAGGTCGTGCGCATGCACCATCGCTTCCGCCTCGGCGCCGGGGCGCATCTGACCTACCTGCCGTGGCT
>JAXDFZ010000060.1:0-2600 GCA_034665305.1 Blastocatellia bacterium
TCCACCGCGTGCGGGATCAGCTCGAGGATCGACTCCAGCGATTCGCGGACCCCCGCAGGGCTGCCGGGGAGGTTCACGACGAGCGTGGTCCCCAGGCTCCCGACGATCGCGCGCGACAGGGCGGCCATCGGCGTGTGGCGAAGACCGGCCGCCCGCATCACCTCGGCCAGGCCCGGGGCCTGCCGGTCGATCACGGCGCCGGTGGCCTCGGGCGTCACGTCGCGTGGACCGAAGCCCGTGCCGCCCGTCGTGACGACCAGCGCGTGACCGGCCGCCAGCGTCCGCAGGGCGTCCTCGATCTCGGGCCGCTCGTCGGGCACGACGGCGCGGGTGGCCACCTCGAAGCCGGCCGCGCGCAGGAGGTCCTCGGCCGCCGCGCCGGACGCATCCTCGCGCGTGCCGTGCGCGACGCCGTCGCTCACCGTGACCACCGCCGCCCGAGCGCCTCCCATGCGGCCTATCCTGCCACCACGCGAGGGCGCGTGACCCTGCGTGCGAGGGGAGACCGGATGAGTGAGCGGCCCGATGACCGACCGAGCGACCGGCCCGACGGACGACCGAGCGATTGGCCGAGTGACTGGCTCGACCGGCTCGCGGATGCACTGGGTGAGGAGCCGCTCTCGGGACAGGAGATCGACCGACTCCTGCGGATCTCACGCGACGTCGCGCATCGCGTGGAACGACGGGCCACACCGCTCGCCGCCTTCCTCGTCGGGACCGCGGTGGGCCGCGGCGTCGCTCAGGGCTCCGGCCGCGAGGCCGCCTTCGACGACGCCCTGGACGCCGTCCTCGTGCGCCTCCCCGACCCGCCTCCAGATGCGCCGATGGACGCACCGGAGGGACCCGCGCACCGCGGGAAGGACGAGCGGAGGTAGGCTGGCGACATGCCCGACATCCCCACACCGCTCGGCACCGCTCCGCACGAGGGCCCACTGGTCGACACGTTCGGCAGGATCGCGGACGACCTCCGGATCTCGGTGACCGACCGCTGCAACTTCCGGTGCACGTACTGCATGCCGGCCGAGGGCCTGGCGTGGCTGCCCAAGGAGGAGATCCTGTCGTTCGAGGAGCTCACCCGTGTGCTCGGGATCTTCGTGGGCCTTGGGGTGGGCTCGATCAAGGTCACCGGCGGCGAGCCCACCGTGCGGGCCGATCTGCCGACGTTGGTGCGGATGTTCCGCGAGGCCGGGCCGGACCTCGACATCTCGATCACCACGAACGGCGTCCTGCTCGACCGGCTCGCCGCGCCGCTCGCCGAGGCCGGCGTCGACCGCGCGACCGTGAGCTGCGACTCCTTGCTTCGACACCGCTTCACCGAGATGACGCGGCGCGACGCCCTCGACAAGGTGATGGCGGGGCTGCGCGCGGCGGAGGCCGCCGGGCTCACTCCGATCAAGATCAACGTCGTGGTGATCGGCGGAACGAACGACGACGAGGTGGTGGACTTCGCGCGATGGAGCCGCGAGACCGGCTACGAGGTGCGGTTCATCGAGTACATGCCGCTGGACGCCGAGCACGCGTGGGAGCGCGCGAAGGTGGTGCCGTCGGCGCGCATCCTTGAGGCGATCCATTCGGCGCACCCACTCGCCTCCACGGCCTCCGATGCCGAGCCCGCGACCCTGTACCGGTTCGCCGACGGGGAGCCCGGGGCGATCGGTGTGATCGCGAGTGTGACGGAGCCGTTCTGCGAGACGTGCAACCGGCTGCGTCTGACCGCCGAGGGCATGATGCGCTCCTGCCTGTTCGCGCTGGAGGAGACGGACCTGCGGGGACCCATGCGGGACGGAGCCTCGGACGAGGACCTCGCGGGGCTGATCCGCGGCGCCGTGTGGTCGAAGTGGTCGGGCCACCGCGTGAACCACGCGGACTTCGTCCAGCCGGCCCGCAGCATGTCCATGATCGGCGGCTGAGCCGCCAGGTCTTGCCCCTCAGCGCAACGTCTGTCATCCTCTCCCTCTCGTCCCCGCCCGAGAAGGAGCCCTCCCCATGCGCCGCCTCCCCCTCGCCGTCGCCGCTGTGGCCATCGCCGCCGTGTCGACGATCCCGACCGCCCTCCCCGCCGTCGCCGTCACCGGCGCACCCGCCGTCGCGTATCAGGGAGATGTCGCCCACGACGGGAACGTCCAGAACAGCGGCGTCCAGTTGCCGCTCTCGGTCCGGTGGGTGCATCACTTCTTCGGGGTGACGGGCTACGCCGTCATCGCCGACGGCCTGGTCTTCGTCCCCGAGACGCAGATCAACGCAGGATTCACCAAGCGCGTGTACGCCCTCGATGCCACGACCGGGGACGTCGTGTGGAGCGTGCCGATCGACGGGAGCTTCGGGGTGTTCGGCATCGCCTACGACGGTGGCCAGCTCTTCGTAGTGGACGGCGACGGCCTGGTCCGGGCGCTGGACGGCGCCACCGGCGAGGAGAACTGGGCCGAGCAGATGCCCGGCCAGTCTTCGTTCAGCGCGCCGCCCACCGCGGACGGCGGGATCCTCTACGTCGGCGGCGCGGGCAGCGGCGGCACGCTCTACGCCGTCGACGAGTCCGACGGCTCCGTCCAGTGGTCGGCGTCGGTGGCCAACGGCGACAACAGCTCGCCGGCCCTCAGCGC
>JAXDFZ010000061.1:0-3032 GCA_034665305.1 Blastocatellia bacterium
CTACGTCCGGGGCTGATCCTCGCCGTCGGACGGCGCTGAAGAAGGCGGCAGTGACGGCGGCGCCCCGAGGATCTCGTCCAGCGCCTCGGCGTGCGCCCTCGAGCGCTCGACGGCCTCTTGTGCCCGGAGCGCCGCCAGGTTCAGCTCCCCGAGCTCGCGCTCGACCGCGGCCGCCGCCGTTCGAGCCCGTGCCCTCCCCTCGGCGGCCGTGTGCGCGGCGCGCAGACGCTCTCCCCGGGCGTGCACCGCGTGCACCTCGTCCTCGAGCCTGGCGGTCTCCGCTCGAAGGTCGCGCTCACGCGTGACCAGGTCCTCCCGCTCCTCGTGGAGCCCGGGGAGCTCGGCGACGGCCGCCGTCCCGCCGCGCGACTCCACATGGGCGATCGCGAGGTCGAGCCGTCCCCGCGCCGCGGCGACCTGCGCGAGCGCCTCCCGGATCTGCGTGAGCCGCTCGGCCTGATCCAGGAACCACCGCTCGAGTTCGGCCGCGGGGTCGGCCTCGGCGTCGGGTGAGCGCCGCCGCCGGAGGAGATCCCGCAGACCCATGCGGCGAGACTAGCCCGCGTGCGCGCTCACGGTGCGGACGATCTCGTCCTCGATGCGGACCGCGGCGGCCTTCGTGAGACCGCGCGAGACGATCGAGAACTCACCCCACTCGCGGCGATCCTGGAGCCAGACCCAGCCGGACAGGGCCGAGACGGCGTCGAGCGTGCCGGTCTTCGCGCGCACCTTCACGTGGTGGAGCCGGTCCTCGAGCGTGCCCTGGCCGCCGCGCGGGAGCGCCGCCCGCAGCACGGGTCCCCACGTCTCGGCGTCGGCGGCCCACAGGAGCTTCACGATCCCCTGCGTGCGGACGCGGTTCGCGTAGGACAGCCCGGAGCTGTCGTGGTGCTCGAAGCTCGAGACGCCCTGTTCCTGCTCGAACGCCTCGATCGCCGAGGCGCCGCGTGCGATCGTGGCCGGCCGCCCGGTGGTGAGGCGGGCCAGCAGCTTGCCCAGCACCTCGGCGTGAAAGTTCAGGGAGTCGACGTCCATCCGCCGCACCATCTCCTTGAGGGCGGCCGACTGTGTCTCGGCCAGGGGCACCAGACCGCCGGGCGCCCGCCCCGCGCCGGGGACGCCGGTGACGCGGATGCCGCGGCCGCGCAGCCTCGAGGTCAGCGCCGCCGCCGCCCGCCGCTCCGGATCGTCGATGTGGCGACCGCTCCCCGACACGTTGCCCAGGAACGTGAGGGCCGTCGGGAATGGGACCTCGTCGTCGGTGAAGTGCGGCTTCCACCCGACCGCCGACCAGTCCCGCGCGAAGTAGCTGGTCGAGCCCCGCACACGTCCACGGATCTGCGTCACGCCCGCGGCCCGTATCCCGCGCGCGAGGTCGTTGAGCGTGGTGCGGTCGACCTCGGGGTCCCCGCGGCCCAGGATCCAGAGGTTCCCGTCGACCACGCCGTTCTCGTCGGGAGCGACGTCGGAACTCGCGAGGGTGGGAACCCGCAGCGACGGGCCGAGCCGGTCGAGCAGCGCCATCGAGAGCAGCAGCTTCTCGTTCGAGGCCGGGATGCGACGGGCGGTCGCCTGGTGACGGTACGCGTAGCGTCCGTCGAATCCGACCGTGACGGAGACGCGCTGGCCGGAGACCAGCCGGTCGATCCGTGCGATCCACCCGGGGGTGCGGACGAGTGGATCGGGCACCGGCGGCACCGCCTCGGCTCCCGGAGCCGATACGGACGGCGTCGAGGAGGGGAGCGGCACCGGCGACGTTGGAGGCGCGGGGTCCGAGGGGGACGCGGACGGCGCAGACGTCGGAGTCGGTGCCGGCAACGGCACCGGAGATGGAGCCGGAGATGGAGCCGGAGATGGAGCCGGAGATGGAGAAGGAGCCGCGGCGGCCCAGGTGGGCGCGGACAGCGTGGTCGATAGTGCCAGGAGAGCGATCCGGAGGTGGCGGGAGCGGCGGCGGGGCGGCTGGTCGATCAGACGATGGTACGACCTGCTCAGGTGAGCCGGGGGAGCAGACCTGGGAGGCCCTCGACGTACCCGTCCAGGACGGCCTTCGCCGCGGGATAGGAGGCGACGAGCGGATGGGCGAGCAGGGCGTCGAGCGCGGCCTCGTAAGACCCCTCGACCGCCGCGGTCACCGTTCGCCGCTCGTACAGCTTCACCTGGCGGATCAGGCTCAGCGCGGTCTCCGGCAGCGCCCCCTGGGCCAGCGGGTGCGCTCCGTGCTCGTCCGCGAGACACGTCACCTCGACGACATCGTCGTCGAGCAGGCCGCCGATCGCGCCGCGGTTGGCGACGTTGAGGATCAGCGGTGCGGAACGCCGCCGCACGGCAGCCGCCATGACGGCGGTGGCGACGCCCTCGTAGCCCTCGCCCTCGAACGCGTCGCCGGCCTCGTCGCCCGCCGACGACTCCTCTCTTTCATCCCCGCCGTCCCACATCGTCTCGCCTCGCTCGCGGGCGAAGTACGTCGCGCCGCGCTCGACCATGGCGCGCTCCCACGCCGTCCGCGCCCCGGGCAGGTCGCCCGCATCGACGGCCGTGCGCAGGGCCGGCCACAGCGCATCGTTGAGGACCTGGAGCTGACGTCCGCGCGAGCTCCCCGAGCCGTGGATGTACGCCACGGCCCGGTCCCGGTAGTAGTAGAAGTAGAGGTACTCCATCGGGAGCATCCCGATCGACCGCACCAGCTCCGGATCGAAGAGACGCCACTCCTCGTCGGCCGCCTGGAGCTCCTCGAAGCGGTCGAGGAGCTCGGGCATCCGGTCGCCGCCGTCCACCAGTACCCGGTGGATCCAGCCACAGTGGTTGAGCCCGGCGTAGTCGACGTGCACCCGCTCCCGTGGCTGCCCGAGGAACGCCGCGACGCTGCGGTGCATCGAGATCGGCCCGTCGCAGATCCCCACGAACCGCACCCCCGAGTGGTCGTGCAGCGCCTGGCAGACGATCCCCACCGGGTTCGTGAAGTTCACCAGGAGCGCGTCGGGCGCCTCCTCCTCCATCAGGCGTGCGTAGCCGAGCATCGCGGGGATCGT
>JAXDFZ010000062.1:0-4731 GCA_034665305.1 Blastocatellia bacterium
TGGCGCTGCTGCGGGTGGAGCTCGGCAACCTGCTGGTGGGCGGCGCGGTGACCGGGGTGATCGTGGGGATCGCGGCTCAGCAGACCCTGGGCAACGTCTTCGCCGGCCTGGTGCTGCTGTTCGCCCGGCCCTACGTTCCGGGCCAGCGGGTGAAGTTCCGCAGCGGCGCGATGGGCGGCCCGTTCGACGGCGTGATCGTCACGGCAGGCCTGATGTACACCATCATCGACACCGACGAGGGCCTGGTGTCGATGCCGAACTCCGGTTTGCTGGCCGCGGCGATCGGGCCGTACGACGGCCAGCCCGAAGAGGTGGACGGGCCGGGCGGGACGGCTGTGTCCGGCGACCCGGCAACCGGACCGGGCGGCAATCCGACCACCGGCGCGGGCGGCAATCCGGCGTGAGTGCGAGCGACCGGAGCGCCCGCGATCCCTACCGACGACGAGCCCTGATGAAGACGAGCCCCTGACTGCGACGACAGCCCGCGCACCCACGGGGGGTGGAGTGCGCGGGCCGTCTTAGCCCCCGTCGAGGCCAGGGCTGATTGTGCACGGACCGGCCGACTTCGTAAAGGCCGGACACGACTTTTGATCATGGTGTTCACCGGGTGCTTCGGCCCGGTAACGCAGTGGGGCCAGGCACCGACGGTGCCTGGCCCCACTCCTTGCTAGTGGTGCGTTGTGCTAGTTGTGCGTTCCTGCTTCCAGCTCCGGATCGACTAGCTCGCGTTGAACGCGGTGTCGTCGATGACGAAGGAGGTCTGCAGGGAGGCGTCCTCGGTGGCGGTGAAGCTGACGCTGGTGGTGCCGGCCGGGACGGTGAAGCTCTTCAGTGCGTAGCCGGTGTTCTTGTTGAGGTTGGAGTAGGTCGCCAGCACGGTGCTGCCCGCCTTGACGGTCAACGTGTCGTAGGCGATGGTGGTGGTCGTCTCAGCGGTGTCGATGTGCAGGTAGAAGCTGAAGGTCGCCACGCACCCGGCCGGGATGCTGACCGTCTGGGACAGCGTGTCGGTGTGGGTGGTGCCGTAGCCGTCCAGCCAGGCCTTCCAGCTGCCGGTGCGCGCGGGCTCGCTGGTGGAGCTGTCGATCACCCCGGTCGAGGCTGACCAGGGGGCGGCGGTGCCGGTCTCGAAGCCGGGGTTACCCAGCTTCTGACCCGGCGAGGAGCAGGAACCGGCGGTGCCGATGGTCCAGGAGAAGGTGGCCGAGCCGGCCGTGCCCGCCGAGGGGGTTGCGGTCACCGTCGAGGAGTAGGTGCCCGCGGTGGTCGGGGTACCGGAGATGACACCGGTCGAGGAGTTGATCGACAACCCCGGCGGCAGGCCGGTCGCCGACCAGGTGTAGGGCGCGGTCCCGCCACTGGCGGTCATGGTCAGACTCTTGGCGGTACCCACCGTCCCGGTCTGGCTACCCGGGTTGTTCACCGTCACCGTGGTGGAGGCGACGGCGAGGTTCCACAGCGCGTACGCCGACGCGTCGGCGGCCCGGTTGAGCACGGTGGTGTTGATGTTGCTCGGGTAGGTGTCGCAGGCCTTGTGGTAGCAGGAGTCGTACGAGGCGCCGGCGGTGCCGCCCCACTTGGTGGCCTGTGCGGAGGTCTTGATGGCGCTGGCGCCGGCGGCGATGCCGCTGGTCTGGATGCCGGCCGCGTTGAACGACGCGTCGTCCGAACGTCCCGCGCCCTCGGTGTTCTCCTCGGTCTGCACGCCGATCGAGTCGTAGTAGGCCTTGACGATCAGCCCGGTCGCGCTGGTGATCCGGTTGATGAAGTAGCCGGCGTTGGGCGAGGCGACCATGTCGAAGTTCAGGTAGTTCTTGATCTTGGTCTTCTCGGTGGCGGGCAGCGAGTTGACGTAGAACTCCGAACCGTTGAGGCCCTGCTCCTCATCGGTCCACCAGCCGAAGCGCACGTGCTTGGCCATCGCCGGGTGCTGGGCGGCCAGGGTCAGCGCCACCTCCAGCAGCATCGACGAACCCGAACCGTTGTCGTTGATGCCGGGGCCGGCGCTCACGCTGTCCAGGTGCGCGCCCAGCATGACCACCTGGTTCGGGTCACCGCCCGGCCAGTCGGCGATCACGTTCGGGCCGGCGCCCACGGTGCAACCGGACGTGCACGCCTGCTTGACCACCGAGTAGCCGGCCGCGACCAGCTTGTCGTAGACGTAGGTCACCGACGCGGTATAGCCCGACGTGGTGGACCGGCGAGTGCCGCCGTTGTTGGTGGCGATCGTCTGCAGCTGGGACAGGTGGGTCTGGATGTTCGTCACCGAGATGTCGGGGGCGGCCACCGCGGCCTGGGCCGCGGTGGTGGGCAGCGCCAGCAAGGTGCTGCCGGCCAGGGCCAGCGCAACCGTGGCGCGCAGGATCGAGGTACGTCTCAACGCCTACTCCTAGGGGGTACCGGGGGGTGGGAGCGCAGCGCGCGAGGGCGCGATGTGCGGGGAGTTCGGAGAGCGTGTGAAGGATATGTGCATTAGCTATGGATTGGGAATACCGCATTTCGGAAGATGCGCAGACGGCCGGACCGGCTACTATCCGCCGACGGTCGCCTCCCTCGCCGCTGTTGGAGCCCTGATGTCATCGCCCGCGCCGAAGAAGCATGCCAAGAAGCACCGGATCGAGGAGAGCGAGAGCGGGGACGAGGCCGAGGAGCTTGCCCCGTCCCGGTCGGCACCGCTGACCGGGCTGGCGATCAAGAAGCCTCGCAAGAGCGAGTCCGAACGGCTCGCCGAGGGTTCCGGATTCGCCTTCGACCCGGAACTGGGCGGCTTCTCCATCGGGTCCGGCGGCCGGAAGGCCAAGGAGGAGAGCGGCCTCGCTACCCGGGACCGCCGCACCGAACGGCAGCGGGGCGGCGCCAAGCCGGTCGCGGTCCGGCCGCATTACCAGCCGGTGGTGGACAAGTACGGCCGCAAGCTGTGGAAGGGCTCGCGCAGCGGCCTCGGCTGGTTCGACAACGTCACGACCGCGATGGCCTCCGTCGACGACGGCACCTGCAAGATCGTCAAGGATGACGGTTGCACCGGTGAGTCCGAGGCCATCGACCACGTCAAGGACTTCGCGACCGAGCAGACCGGCCTGGAGATCGAGCTGGTCTGCGACGGCAGGCACCACTGGCGGGCGATCCTGCTCTCCGAGGCGCAGCAGCTCTACAACGGCGGCTTCGACGACGAGCAGGACATCGCCGGCGACCGGAGTGCGATGACCCGGCTGCAGAAGGCCTTCGCCTGGTCGTGCACCCACTGCAACTCCAGCAAGGGCGGCAAGAAGGGCTTGGACGGTGGCCAGGCGATCTGGCAGGAGGCCTGTCCCGGCGAAGAGGACTGCGAGCTGTAGGTCAGCTCGACGGGAGGACTGCGAGCTGTAGGTCAGCTCGACGGGACGACTGCGAGCTGTGAGTCGCCCGAGTACCCGGTCAGCGCCGGCCGTCCACCGCCACCATCCGGAACTCGCAGCTGTACCGCTCGCCGGTCGCGTCCGTCAGCCACAGCTGGTCGAGGTCGGGCAGCAGCTCGGTGATCCGGATGCTGCCGTCCGGGTCCGCCTCGGCGGTGCGCCGGATCAGCTTGGCCAGCAGGTTCACCAGCGCCAGGCTGGCGAAGTCCACCGCGGTCGGCTTGCCCTCCACCGGCACGCTGACGAAGCCCCGCTCCGGCAGCCCGTTGGCCGCCCGCCAGCGCCGGGCCTGCAGGAAGCGCGCGCTCTCGTCGGCGACCGAGGCCCAGCCCGCCCCGGACACCGGCAGCCGCCAGGACTCGCGCGCGAGCACCAGCCGGTCGATGCTCACCCGCGGCTGGTGGCCGGCACTCGACACCGGCCGGAACGCGTTGATCACCGCGCCGGACAGGAAGTCGCTCAGCATCTCCAGCAGGTCGTAGCGAGCTCCGGTGCTGCGCGAGCGGACTGCAGGGCCGGTGCCTTCGGCGATGACCACCAGGTCGGCGGCGGCCAGCACCGGGGCCGGTGGCCACGCCGAGTCCGGGCCTTCCGAGCGCGACCAGTACGTCCAGTTCGGCGACAGCAGCGCCGACGGCGGGGACCCGCGCGAGGAGACCACCACCGAGTTCTTCGGCGGGATGGCATAGATCCGTCCGGTGCCGGCGTGGTCGGCCTCGGCCCAGGCCAGCAGCCGGTCGGGGTCCGGGTGCTGCTCGACGAACAGCCTGCCCTCCAAGGTATTGACCGCCATGTGCAGCTCGCCGAGCACCAGCAGGAAATCGCCAGCGGCCACCGCCGCGGTGCTGGCGGCGGCCAGCATCAGGTCCGGGCTGGCATGGATCGCGGTGCTCCAGGCCGGCTCGTCGTCGCCCACCGCGAAGGCGCGGGCGGCCGCCGCCGAGACGTCGGCGCAGCTCACCTGGTGGCGTCGGGTGTCGGCGGGCAGGCCCAGCACCTCGCGCCAGCGCTGCTGGAAGTCCCGCAGCACCGTCTCGATCGGCGCCGGCAGGCCGTGGCCGGGTGCGTACAGTGCCGGGCCGGCCAGTTCCACCAGCCTCGCCAGCGGCAGCTCCGGCTCGTCGCGGCGGCCGGTTTCGGCAGCGAACAGCTGGTAGAACTCCTCCCGGTACCGGCGGGCGATCCGGCGCAGCAGCCAGCGCGCGCTGTCCAGTACCAGCGCCAGCGGGCCGCCGAGCGCGTCCAGCACCGCCGAACCCACCTCGACCTCGACGTCGCGCACGCTGTCCTGGTAGGCCAGGGTGCGGCCGGCGTAGCTGCCGCCCGACCGCCGGGT
>JAXDFZ010000063.1:0-2584 GCA_034665305.1 Blastocatellia bacterium
GACCTGCGCCGGCTGCGCGCCCAGCTCGAAGCCCGCGAGAACCGGCCGGGCCTGACCGGCAAGGGCATGCGGATGGGTGCCGTCCGGACCGCCTACGTCCAGGTGCTCGGGGTCGCCTGTGCCCAGCTCGAGGTGGCCCCGCCCAAGAACGGGCCGCACTGGCACACCCCGCTGGCCGAGATCTACCGGGTCGAGGCGCAGTTGCGCGAGCGTGGCCTGGACGTCCGGCAGGGCAGCCGGGCCGAGTCCCGCGTGCGCTGACGCCGTCCGGCTGCTGCCCGCAACGTTTCAGCCCTCCCGCCGCATCGATTGATACGTACGGTCTGTCCATGTTCGGTGCGGGATGGAAGCGAGGTCGAGTCATGCGGATGCTTGCGGTGGCGGTCGCCGCCCTCACGGTCGCCGGTTGCTCTTCGATGCCGACCGTCGAGCCGGCGCTCCGGCCGACCAGCAGCGCGCCGGGCACGGTGACCGGCGGAGCGGGCAGCACGACCGGCAGCCCGGGGAGCGCGTCCACTGGCCAGCCGAGCGCGCCGCCGCCGGTCTCGCCGGTCGACTCCCGGTGCCCGGCCCAGCTGGACGAGGGCCAGCACAACGCCGCGTACGGCACACCGGTGCCGCCGGACGGCTTCACGGTGGCCTGGGTGCTGCGCTGCACGGTGACGCCGCAGGTGGGCGCGGTGACGCCGCAGGCGAACACGGTCCGCTACCTGCTGGTGGAGCGCTCCGACAGCGACCCGAGCGCCCTGCTGGCCGCGCTGCGGGTTGCCGACGAGGCACCCAGCAAGGGGGTCTGCCCGGCGATGGCGATGGTGGTTCCGTACTTCGCGCTGGTCCAGCGCGACGGCAGCGCGCTGGTGCCGCACATCCCGGTGACCGACTGCCGGCTGCCGCGACCGCCGGTGCTGCAGGCGCTCAACGCCCTGCAGTTCTCGGTGATCGCCCGCCACCGGCTGCCCTGAACCGGGGAGCTACAGCCAGCCGTTGCGCTTGAACGCCAGGAAGAGCAGCCCGGCGAGCCCCGCGATGAGAACCAGGCTGGCGACGAACCCCGAGTGGTGCCCGAAGCCGGGGTAGGGGACGTTCTGGCCGTAGAAGCCGGTCACCGCGGTGGGAATGGCGATCAGCGCGGTGTAGGAGGTCAGCTTCTTCATGATGGTGTTCAGCCGGGCGTCCTGCAGCGACAGGTTCGTCTCGAACACCGAGCTGATCAGGTCGCGCAGCGACTCGGTCCACTCGGCGGCCCGCAGCACGTGGTCGTACAGGTCGTCGAAGTAGGACCGCAGCTCCGCCGGCACGTCGCTGTCGTGCCGGACCAGCGCCGCCACCACCTCCCGCATCGGCAGCACCGCCCGGCGGGTGCGCACCAGGGACTTGCGCAGCGCGAAGGTCCGGCGTTGCAACTGGTGGGCGCCGTCGCCCTGGTCGAAGAGCAGGTCCTCCAGGTCCTCGATCTCGTCGTCGAGGGACTGCACCACGTCGAACTGGGCGTCCACCAGCACGTCCAGCATCCCCCAGGCCAGCGCCTTGACCCCGTAGCGGACCAGCTCGGCGTTCTCGTCCCAGCGGGTGACGATGGTGTCGATGTCGAACCACTCGCCGGCGTGCACGGTCACGAACGCCTGGTGGAGCACGAAGGCCGACACCTGGACGTCGCACAGCTCGCCGGTGGTCAGGTCCAGGCTCAGCGCCCGGGCGGTGAGGAAGGTGTGGGTGGCGTAGCGGGACGCCTTCGGCCGCTCGTGGTGGGCGACGGCGTCCTCGATCGCCAGCTTGTCCAGCGACAGCTCCTCGCCGAGGGCGGCCAGCCGGGCGGCGTCGGGGGCCTGCAGGTCCGCCCAGACCAGGCAGCCGGGTTCGCAGAGGTACTGCGACAGGTCCTCGAACGGGAAGTCCTCCTTCTCCAGGACACCGTCGCGCCAGAGCCTGGTGCGGATGGCTGCTTCAGTCATGCCCACTAGTGTGCTCGCCCGGGTCGGGATGAGCGTGCCGCACGTATCGTGTCGGGTATGTCGTGGTCTGCCGCTCAGCTGCCCTCACTCGCCGGCCGGACGGCGCTGGTCACCGGCGGCAACTCCGGGATCGGCTGGCACACCTGCCTGGAACTGGCCCGGCACGGTGCCCGGGTGCGGCTGGCCAGCCGCGATCCCGGCCGGGGTCAGGACGCGGTGCGCCGGATCCGCGAGCTGGTGCCCGGCGCCGACGTCGAGCCGGTGCTGCTGGACCTGGCCTCGCTGGCCTCGGTCGAGACGCTGGCCGCCGGGTGGGACGGCCCGCTGCACCTGCTGGTCAACAACGCCGGGGTGATGGCGCCGCCGGGGCTGCGCAGCACCGCCGACGGCTTCGAGCTGCAGTTCGGGACGAACCACCTGGGCCACTTCGCGCTGACCGGGCGGCTGCTGCCGGCGCTGCTGGCGGCGGGGGAGTCGCGGGTGGTGACGGTGTCGTCGATCCTGCACTGGTCGGCACTGACGGTGCCATTGCCCGTGCCCCTGACCGGCCTGCCGGACGGCGGGTACCACCCGCAGCGGGCCTACGCCGGCTCGAAGCTGGCCAACCTGCTGTTCGCCTTCGAGCTGCAGCG
>JAXDFZ010000064.1:0-2605 GCA_034665305.1 Blastocatellia bacterium
GCTTCCGCGAGTTCGTGAACTCCGGGTTCCAGGACCTCGTCGCCCAGGGCATGACGATCTTCGACCTCGAGGACGACGTCCGGTCGTTCAACGAGGTGCTGCCGCGCACCCGGATCATCGCGATCGAGGACTTCGACCCGCTCCGGTACCTGTAGCGGCGTGGAGACGCTGCTCGCGGTCGACGGGAACTCCCTCGTCCACCGCTCCTTCCATGCGCTGGCCGGTTCGAACCTCCGCACCGCCGACGATCGGCCGATCTGGGCCGTCAAGGGCTTCTGCTCTCAGGTGCTGGGCGCGCTGGACCGGGTCGGTGCCCGGGCGCTCGTCGTCGGCTTCGACGACCACACCGCGAGCGAGCGCAAGACGCGCTGGCCGCACTACAAGGCCACCCGCAAGCCGAAGCCGCCCGAGCTCGGCGACCAGATCGCCCGCACGATCGAGCTGCTGCGCGCGGCGGGTGTCCAGGTGGTCGTACCGGCGGGGCTGGAGGCCGACGACGTGCTGGCCTCGGCCGCCCGTACCGCGGCGGCCGCGGGCTGGCAGACGGTGATCCTCACCAGCGACCGCGACTCGTTCGCGCTGATCGACGAGACGACCACCGTCCTGCGGCTCATCAACGGCGGCGTGCACGCCTCGCCGATGCTGTCGCCCGACCGGCTGGTCACGCTCACCGGGGTACGCCCGGAGCAGTACCGGGAGTACGCGGCGATGCGCGGCGACACGTCCGACAACCTCACCGGCATCAACGGCATCGGGGAGAAGACGGCTGCCCGGCTGCTGGCCGCGTTCGGCACGGTGCAGGCGGCCTTCGACGACGTGGACGCCGGGGGAGCGGCGGTCGCCGCCGCGCTCGGCCGCGCGTGCGTGGCGAAGCTGGCCGACGCCGGGCACCGGGCCGCGTTCGCCCGCAACGTCGAGATCATGACCATGCGGACCGACCTCGCGCTCGGGCTGGACCTCGCGGGCGGCGGTTCCGGCTGCCTGCCGCTGGACCCGGACAGCGTGTCCGGGGCGCTGGAGGAGTTCGAGCTCGCCGGCATCCGGATGCTCGCGCTGCGCCTGCTGGCCGACGCCCCCGATCCCGAGCCGGCCCTCGTCGCCCGGCAGCCGGCGGACCGGAACCACACGCCGCGCGTGCCCGCGGCGGTCGCCGCCCCGGCCGCCGGCCCGCAGTGGGTCGGCGACACGCTGTTCTGACTCGCCCCCGGGGTTCCGCTCCACCGGCGGAGGCGACCTGGCAAGGTGACTCCGTGATCGCAGAGCGCTGGACAGTGGTGGGACTCGACAACGGCGGTACGAGCAACAACGCCACCGTGCTGGACGCGTCCGGCCGGTTCGTGGTGGACACCTTGGTCGAGCTGCCGAGCCGGGTGCAGGAGGGTCCGCGGGTCGCCGTCGAGGCGCTCGCCGCGGCCTTCGACAACGTCCTCGCGGTGACCGGCCGAGAGCGGGCGACGGTCCGTGCGGTCGGCCTGGACAGCCCCGGCCCGGCGAGCGCGGACGGAGTCATCTCCTCGAAGGGGTCCACCAACTTCCCGCAGGCGGCGTGGCACGGCTTCGACTTCCGCGGCGCACTGGAGGACCGGCTGGGGCTGCCGGTCGTCTACAACAACGACGGGAACGCCGCCGCGCTGTACGCCCACCACGTCCACTACGGCCCCGTGGCGGCCCAGCGCTCCTCGGTGTCGGCCATCGTGGGCACCGGGCTCGGCGGCGGCGTGGTGGAGTCCGGACGGGTGATCCGGGGCGCCTCGGGCACGGCGGGCGAGCTGGGCCACGTCCACATCCCGATGGACGGGCTCCTCGCCGACGGACAGGAGGTGCCCCGGTGCAACTGCGGGTTCGCCGGGGACGCCGAGAGCGTCGCCTCGCTCACCGGCATCACCCGGAACCTGCTGCCGTACTGGCTGAGCCGCTACCCGGACCACCCGCTGGCGAGCGCCGACTCGATCGCCCAGGCGGCGAAGCTGGTCCGCGGGTACGCCGAGGAGGGCGACGCGCTCGCGCTGAAGATCTTCGAGCAGCAGGCGATGGCGCTGGGCCGGCTCTTCACGATCGCCGCGAACTTCGCCGACCCGGACGCCTACTTCGTCGGCGGGGGGGTCGTGGAGACCGGGCCCGAGTTCCGGAACTGGTTCCTCGCCACGGTCCGGCAGCACACGGCCCTGCGGACCGAGCAGGAACGGGTGGTCACGTTCGCGGTCGTCCCCGACCGCGACATGGCGGGCGCCCGGGGTGCCGCGATCGCCGCCCTGGCGACCCTGCACGCCGAACCCGCCGAGTAGCGCGCCGCGGCGGTACCTCGGCCGTGGGACAGCGCTGCCCCCTCCGCTCGGCGGAGGGGGCAGCGGTGTTGCCGGGTCAGGCCGTGCGGCGCAGGCCCGTGCCCGGTCGTGCCGGTCAGCCGGTCAGGCCGTGCGGCGCAGGCCCGTGCCGGTCATGCCGGTCAGCCGGGTCACGTCCTGGCGGGCCAGGATCGCGCGGATCTGCCGGGTCTCGTCCGGGCGGTACCTGTCGATGATCGCCTCCAGCTCCAGGCGCTCGGCCGGGCTGGTGTAGGTGGCGAGTTCGCGCTCGAGCCGCTGACGCTCGAGTCGCTCCGCGC
>JAXDFZ010000065.1:0-2519 GCA_034665305.1 Blastocatellia bacterium
GCCTCCCGGACCCCCGGGCAGCGGCGCAGATTGTCCTCGATCTCACCTAGCTCGATCCGGAAACCACGGATCTTCACCTGGTGATCGGTCCGGCCGATCAGCTCCAGGCCGCCGCTCTCCCGCCACCGGCCGAGGTCCCCGGTCCGGTACATCCGGGCGCCGGGTAAGTCGCTGAACGGGTCCGGCCGGAACGCCGCCGCCGTCAGCCGCGGCCGGTCGTGGTAGCCGCGGGCCACCCCGCGGCCGGCCAGGTACACCTCACCCAGCATGCCGACCGGGACCGGTGCCAGGTGCTCGTCCAGCAGGTACACCTGGGTGTGGCCGATCGGCTCGCCGATCTCGATCGGGCCGGGGCCGTCAGCCACCACACCGGCCGCCGACCATACCGTGGTCTCGGTGGGCCCGTAGACGTTCCACAGCACCGCCTCCGGTGCGCGCAGCTGGTCGGCCAGGTCGCGCGGCAGCGCCTCGCCGCCGCACAGCCGCAACCGCAGGCCCTCGGGCACCCCGCCGGCGGCCAGCAGCAGCCGCCAGGTCTGCGGGGTGGCCTGCATCGCGGTCGCACCGGTCGAGGTGATCAGCGACCGCAGCCGGTCCGGCTCGCGGGTCTGCTCCGCGCTCGCGATCACCAGGTCGGCCCCGCACACCGGCGGCAGCAGCAGTTCCAGCAAGGCGATGTCGAAGGACAGCGTGGTGACCGCGACGAAGGTGTCGTCCGGGCCGAGGTCGAGCAGGCCGGCGAACGAGGCCAGCAGGTTGGCCACCGACCGGTGCTCGATGCCGATTCCCTTCGGCTGGCCGGTGGAACCGGAGGTGAAGATCAGGTACGCCAGCGCGTCCGGCGGCACGGGCACCGGCAGCAGCGGCTCGGCCGCTGTGATAGACGCTGTCACCGCCGGATCGTCGACGTCGAGTACCTCGGCGCCCTCGACGAGCTGGCCGGCCAGCTCGGCATTCCCCTTGTCCGACAGGATGATCCGGACACCGGCGCCGCCGGCCATCGCGGCCAGCCGGGCCGGTGGGAAGTCCGGGTCCAGCGGCACGTAGGCACCGCCGGCCCACCACACCGCCAGCAGCGCGGTCAGCATCCCGGCGCCGCGGTCCAGGCACAGCCCGACCGGCGTCTCCAACCCGACGCCCCGCTCGGCCAGCACCTGGGCCAGCCGGGCGGCCCGGTCGCACAGCTCGGTCATCGGCACCGAGCCGGCGGCGTCGATCACCTGCGAGGAGGACGCCCGCAGCAGCGTCCGGACGTCGACCGGCTCGTCAGCGGAATCAGGACCAGCCGACAGGGTGCGCCGGTCGCGGACCAGCGGCTGGCTTTCCTCCGGCGACAGCAGCGACAACTCACTGACCGGCGTGCCAGGCGCGGCCGCCGCGTGTTCGAGCAGCCGGCCGAAGCAGCGCAGGAAGCGGTCGGCCCACGGCCGGTCGAACAGGTCGGTGCTGTACTCCAGGGCCAGCATGGTGGCTGAACCCTCAGCACCCTCCACGGTGTCGACGTACATCGTCAGGTCGAGCTTGGCGGTGCCGGTGAACAACGCCCAGCTCCGCACCGACAACCCGGGCAGGTCCAGCTTCGGCGGGGTGAGCGACTGGTGGCCGAAGAGCACCTGCATCAGCGGGGCGTGCGCCAGCGAGCGTTCCGGCGCGAACTCCTCGACCAGCTTCTCGAACGGCAGCTCCTGGTGGGACACGGCCTCCACCGTGGTGTCGCGGACCCGGCCGACCAGCTCGGCGAAACTCGGGTCGCCGGCGGTCGAGATCCGCAGGGCGACGGTGTTGGTGAACATGCCGACCAGCGGGTCCAGCTCCACGTGCGTCCGGCCGCTGACCGGGGTGCCGATCACCAGGTCGGGCTGGCGGGCGAAACGCGACAGCAGCGCGGCGAACCCGGTCAGGAACACCATGAACATCGTGGCGTTGCTGGCGGCCGCGACGTCGGCCAGCCGGCCGGTGATCGCCGCATCCAGCGGCAACCCGGCGACATCGCCGCGCGAGGACTGGTGGACCGGCCGCGGCCGGTCGGTGGGCAGGCTCAGCACGGTGGGGGCGCCGCGCAACTGCTCGCGCCAGTACGCCATCTGGCGTTCCAGTTCCTCGCCGCGCAGCCGGTCGGCCTGCCAGACCGCGTAATCGCCGTAGTTCATCCACAGCCGGGGCAGGGTCGGCGGGACGCCGGTGATCTCGGCCCGGTAGAACGCCGACAGCTCCTCGATCAGGATCTGCATCGACAGGCCGTCGGAGATGACGTGGTGCATCACCAGGCTCAGCAGCCACCGGTCGGCGCCGGCGTCGATGAGCAGGGCCCGCAGCAGCGGTCCGCGGCCCAGGTCGAACGGTCGGACGGCCCGTTCGGTGGCGATCCCGGTTGCCTGCCGGCGGGCGTCCTCGGCGGAGTCGACCGTGGCGACGTCCGGTAGCGCGAGCCGCTCGATCGGCACCGTTGCCGAGTCGGCGACCACCTGCTCGGGCACCCCGTCGACCGCCACGATGCTGGTACGCAGCACTGGATGCCG
>JAXDFZ010000066.1:0-2738 GCA_034665305.1 Blastocatellia bacterium
TCTCCATACTCAGCTCCCACCTTCGGCCAGCATCGTGAACACCACCGGCTCGGCCACGTCGCGCACCGTGGTGGTGAACGTCGCGATCCGGGCCGTTCCCGAGCGCAGGTTGACCCAGCGGTCGGCACCCGGCTCGCCGACCGTGATCGGCTCGATCCGGGCCCGGCCCACCTTGCGCAGGCACTCCACCGCCCCCCACACCCGGGTGGCGGCCAGCGACAGCTCCTCGCCGCGCTCGGCGGCCAGCAGCTGGGCCAGTGCGAACGGGTCCCGACCGAGCAGGTCGGCCCAGTCCTGCTCGGACCTGGTGGTGACCACTTCCACGTCGCAGCCGACCGGCTGAGGACCACCGGCGACCGCGAAGGTCAGTCCGGCGGTGTGCGAGGACGAGATCTCGACCCCGCCGCCGACCTCCGGCTTGCCGTCCGGCCGGTACCGCACCGCCGCCGGCTCGCCGAGGGCCCAGCTGAGCGCCCTGGCCGTCTGCTCCCGGCGCGCGGCCTGGCCCTGCGCCGGCTGCGCGCCATCGGGCACCACCGCGCACCGCAGGCCGATGCCGCCCAGGTTCGGCTCGGTACGCCGTTCCAGGTACGGACCGAGCAGGCCGGCCAGCCACGGGCCGGACCCGTCCTGCTTGCGGACCGCCTGCAGCCGCAGCCCCTCCCACCGCTCGACCAGCTGGCCCGCGGGGTCGCGGACGTCGAGGTCGTAGAGGTAGGTGTCGCCGTCGCGGTGGCGCTCCACCGCCCGCAGGGTGAGCGTCTCGCTGTCGGCCACGCAGCGCCGGTCGGCCAGGTACAGCCGCTCGATGCCGGCCGGCAGCAGGGTCGCGTCCGGGACGCAGCACTGGATGGTGTGCATCAGCGCGTCCCGGGTGCCGGGGTCGGCCAGCACCAGGTCCTGGGCCAGGAAGCCGGCGAACCAGTCGGCGG
The DNA here is from genome assembly GCA_034665305.1 of Blastocatellia bacterium. Classification (GTDB taxonomy): domain Bacteria; phylum Acidobacteriota; class Blastocatellia; order Pyrinomonadales; family Pyrinomonadaceae; genus DASXRU01. The sequence continues at coordinate 933 of JAXDFZ010000066.1, forward strand.
TGGCCCGGTTGCGGATCTGGGCGGTGCAGCTGGTCGCCGCCAGCTGCTGGTAACCCTGCAACCGCTGGAACCGGGCACCCTGGAACAGCACCGGCCCGTACAGGTCACGGCCCGGATCCAGGGGCAGCAGCTCCGACCGGGCGGCGGCGCCCACCGTCTCGGGCAGGCTCTCGGAGTACCGAAGGGTCGCCCGGAAGTGATCGGCCTGGTAGCCGGTGTCGCTGCTGCGGATGACCGCCTCGACGTCGCCGTCCTCGGTGACCAGGGCGGCGACCCGGATCGTGGTCTGGCCGTCGACCGGAACCACGATCGGCCGCAGGAACTCCACGTCGGTGAGCACCGGTGGCTGCTCGTTGCCGGTCAGGGCGGTCGCGGCCTGGGCCATCGCCTCCATGCCCAACACCGCCGGGAACAGCAGGTCCCCGTCGAGCAGGTGGTCCGGCAGGTAGAGGTCACCGGTGGCCGACAGGTCGGCGTCGGCGACCAGCTCGATGCCGGGGTAGTGCACCTGCGTCCGGTCCAGGAACCGCAGCAGCGGAAGCTCCTGCTGTTCCAGGGTGATCGTCGGCAGCCCCTCCGCGCGTCCCATCACCACCATGGCGGTGGGCGCGTCCGGGTCGGCGAGCACCCGGTTGAGGATCTCGATGCCTTCCTCGGTCCGGATCGGCGAGATGCCCTCGCGCATCAGCGACTCCAGCACGCCGAGCCGCTCGCCCATCCCCGAGCCGGACCACACCGACCATTCCAGTGCCACGCACCGGCAGTCGGGGTAGTCCTCGGCCACCCGGTAGGTCAGGTCGGTCAGCCAGTCGTTGGCGGTGGCGTAGTCGGCCTCCCCCCGCAGCCCGGCCCGGCCGATGATGCTGCCGAAGGTGACCAGCAGCCGCAACGACGCCGGGTCGACCGCCGCCAGCACCGCCTCCAGGCCTCCGATCTTGGGCGCCAAGGTTCGCTCGAAGGCGGACTGGTCGAGGTTGAGCAGCGAGTTCGGCTCGTTGCGGCCGGCGCCGTGCAGGACGCCGGTGACCGGCCCGAGAGTGCTCCGGACCTCCTCCACCGCCGCTTTCACCTCGCCGGCGGAGGTGACGTCGGCCCGCACGTAGCAGTACCGCACGCCGGCCGCCGCCATCCGCTCCAGGTTCGCGGCGAGCTCGGTGTCGGTGTCCGGGCCGGACCTGCCGAGCAGGCCGATCGCGGCGCCGGTGCCCTGGGCCAGTGACAGCGCGCACTCGGCCGTGATGCCCTTGCCGCCACCGGTGACCAGCAGCACGTCCTGCGGCCCCAGTGGTGCCTGGCCGCCGTCGGCCAGCCGCAACGGACGCAGCACCGGAACCCGGCGAGCCCCCTCGGCGTCGTAGCTGACCTCGCTGAAGTCACTGGTGGCTGCGACATCGGCGACGATGTCACGGACCGCAACCGTCACCTGCTCGGCCGCCAGATCTACCGGCAGCGGCAGGGTCACGACAGTGGTGGCAACCCCCGGTGCCTCCAGACGAAGCGTCTTGGCCAGCCCCGCGGCGCCGCGCCGGTCGCCGACCGCCACGAACCGCGACGGTGCCGGCAGTGCCAGCGCAGCCTTGGCCGCGGCCAGCATCAGCGGGACATGGCTCTCGTCACAATCACGCGGCAGGCACAGCAGCACTCCGCTGCCCAGCTCGGCACGACCCAGCGCCTGCCGCAGCTCGGCGGCCAGCGGATGCCGCTCGCTGGCGAACACCTCCCAGCTGCCGCTGCCAGTGGGCCCGGCCGGCGAGCCGGTGACCGCCGGCACCTTCTCGATCGCGAAGGCCCGCACCCAGGGCGCGA
>JAXDFZ010000067.1:0-2526 GCA_034665305.1 Blastocatellia bacterium
CGACCCCCGCGGCCGTCAGCCGCGCGGCGAGCGCCTCCCAATCCGCCATCGCCAGCACCGCGCCGAAATGCGGCACCGGCACGTCGTGGCCGTCGACCGCATTGCCGCCGCGATCCGCCGCCGCGCCCGGCACGAGGTGGGCGACGATCTGGTGGCCGAAAAAATCGAAGTCGATCCATTCGTCCGAGCTGCGCCCCTCCGGGCAGCCGAGCAGCCCGCCGTAAAAGGCCCGCGCTGCGGGAAGATCGTGGACCGGGAAGGCGAGGTGGAAGGGCGGGAGGCTGCGCATCGCGCCTGCTTACCGCTTGCGATGGACCGTGGCCACTGCGCGGCGCCCCGGCTTGCCGCGCGCCGGCGAACGTGATTGCCTCGCGCGCGAAAGGGGAGGCAAAAGTGCGCATCATCCTGGCGGCCTTGCTGGCGGCATTGATCGTCGCTCCGGCGGCAGGGCAGCGGAGCCGGGGCCGGACCGCGCCGGCGGTGCGCGTGCCGGCCCAGCGCGAGGCGCCGTCGCCAGCGCCGCGCCGCCGCGGCCTCGACGACGTCATGGGCCACGACGCCCGCGCACTCGTTGCGTTGTTCGGCAATGCCGCCCTCGACGTCCGCGAGGGCCCCGCCCGCAAGCTCCAGTTCCTCGGCCCCGCCTGCGTGCTCGATGCCTATCTCTACCCGCCGCGCGGGGGCGGCGAGCCACTCGTCACCCATGTCGATGCCCGCCTCCCCGACGGCCGCGACACCGACCGCGGCGGCTGCATCGCGACGCTCAGCCGGCGCTAAGCTGCTCCAGCGCCCAGCGCGCCGCTTCCGCCACCACCGCGTCCTCGTCCCCGGCCAGCGTCCGCAGCACCGGCGCCAGCTCCGCGCGGCCGCTATTGCCGGCGGCGATCGCCGCGTTGCGGACCATCCGGTTGCGCCCGATGCGCTTGATCGGCGAGCCGGCGAAGACCGTGCGGAAGCCGGCATCGTCGAGCGCGAGCAGGTCTGCCAATGCCGGCGCGGCGAGCTCGGCACGGGGCAGGAAGGCGCGGTTGGCGCGGGCGGCGTCGGCGAAGCGGTTCCACGGGCAGACCGCGAGGCAATCGTCGCAGCCGTAGATGCGGTTGCCGATCGCCGCGCGGAACTCCTCGGGGATCGGCCCCTTATGCTCGATGGTGAGATAGGAGATGCAGCGCCGGGCATCGAGCTGGAACGGCGCCGGAAAGGCCCTGGTCGGGCAGGCGTCGAGGCAGGCGGTGCAGCTGCCGCAGCGCGTCTCGTGGGCGGGATCGGGCGGCAGGTCCGGCCCGAGCTCAAGCGTCGTGTAGATCGCGCCGAGGAACAGCCAGGAGCCATGGGTGCGGCTGACCAGGTTGGTATGCTTGCCCTGCCAGCCGAGCCCGGCGGCCTCGGCCAGCGGCTTTTCCATCACCGGCGCGGTGTCGACGAAGACCTTGACCCCGGCGCCCGCCTCCTCGGCAAGCCAGCGCGCCACCTGCTTCAGCGCCTTCTTGACGACGTCGTGATAGTCGGCGCCCTGCGCGTAGACCGAGACCCGGCCGCGCTCCGGCGAGCCGGCGAGCGCCAGCGGGTCGCGCCCGGGCGCGTAGCTCATGCCCAGCGCGATGACGCTTCTGACCTCGGGCCACAGCCCCGCCGGGCTACCCCGCCGCGCCGCATGCTCCTCCATCCAGATCATGTCGCCATGAGCGCCGGCATCGAGCCACTGGCGCAGCCGCTCGGCGCTTTTAGGGGCGGCGTCGGCGCGCGCGACTCCGACCGCGCCGAAGCCCGCCTCGCGCGCTATTTCGCCCAGTCTGATGCGAAGCTTTGACTTGCCATCCAACACTTAATTCGCTTTACCCTTTTACTTGTTCGGGGGGAGTCCAGTTGCGGTGAGTGCCGGTTTAGCGATTGAGGCCAAAGGTCTTTTCAAATCCTTCGACGGCAACCCAGCGGTGCGCGGCATCGACATCGCCGTTCCCGAAGGCAGCATATACGGCATATTGGGCCCCAATGGAGCGGGGAAAACCACCACGCTTCGAATGCTGCTCGGAATCATCGAGCCCGACGCCGGCACGCGCCGCCTGCTCGGCCATGAGCGGCCGCTCGAGGCGGCACGCCAGGTCGGCTATCTGCCCGAGGAGCGCGGCCTCTATCCGGCGATGACGACGCGCGAGGCGGTCGCCTTCATGGGCGCGCTGCGCGGCCTGCCGCTCGAGACCGGGCGCAAGCGCGCCGAGATCCTGCTGCAGCAGAACGGCCTCGGCGACTATGTCGACAAGCCGATCAAGAGCCTCTCCAAGGGCATGGCGCAGACCATCCAATTGTTCGGCACGATCGTCCACAAGCCCAGGCTGATCGTGCTCGACGAGCCCTTTTCCGGCCTCGACGCGATCAACCAGGGCCGGCTCGAGCATCTGATCCGCGACGAAGCAGCGTCGGGCGCCACGATCATCTTCTCGACCCATGTCATCCACCATGCCGAGCGGCTGTGCGAGCGGGTCGCGATCATCGCCGCCGGCCAGATCCGCTTCGAGGGCCTGGTTT
>JAXDFZ010000068.1:0-2915 GCA_034665305.1 Blastocatellia bacterium
CGGCGTTCGCGGACGTGCAGGAGGCGCAGCGGGCGCCGGACGCGGCGCCGGCGCGATCGGCGGCGCGGCCGCACGCGGCGCGACGGCCGGCCGGGGCGGGGCGGCCCGCGGGACCGGCGCCGCCTGGATCGGGGCTCGGAACAGCACCCGCGGGGACACGTCGAACGCGCACGAGCCGAGGGCAAGCGCCAAGGGGATCGCCGACGGCGTCGCCGGCGCGCGGGCCAGCGGCGCGCGCCGCACGCCCCGGCGCGCTCGTGCTCGCGCCCGCGCCCCCGACGCGGCCCGCCGGCGCGCCACCGCCGGCCGCGGCGCGCGGCTGGGGAACATCAGCCCTTGCGGCCTCTTCGGCGCGCACGCCAGTGCGAACGGGTCCGGCGTCACGCGCAGGAGGCCGGCCACCCGACCACAGCTGCCGACGGCGCCCGCGACGCCGAGGCTCGGCAGCGGCTGAACGTGCGGCGCACCGTCGGTTCCCGTCCACACGACGTAGCGCGCATCGGGCCGCCGCGGGCGCGGCAGCACGAAGGCGTAGCCGTTGTCGCGGACGTCCGCGCGCGTCGCGCTGCCGTCGGCGGCGGTGACGAACACCGCCTCCACGCCGTCGGGCACGACGCCGGAGACGCCGAGCATGTCGTGCCCGGCGCCGGCGCACGGATCGAGCGCGACGGCGGCCAGTCCGCGCCGCAGATCGGCCAGCGCGCCGCCACCGCCGGAGGGTGCGCCGCCAACCGCGACGACCACGAGCCCTTCGCGCGGCTTGGCGGCCGCCAGCGCACGCGGCCGCGGCCCGCGGCAGACGACCGACGTGCCGGGTGCGGTGTCGGGCACCGGCACGACCCAGGCGCGGGCCCGGCGATCGGCGCGCAGCAGCCGCGTGGACTGCGGGTCGACAACCGTGAAGCCGCGCGCCTTCACGGCGACGAGCAGGCGAGCCGGCAGCGCGTCGTCGTCCGTGCGCTCGCGGCGCAGGATCCCGAACGCGTTCTTCAGCGCCTCGCTCGGCGCTGCGGCGGCGGGCGCCCGCACCGGCACCGGCGCTGCGGGCCTGCGCCGATCGCGCGAGCGACAGATCAGGTCGCCGGACGCCTGCCGAGTCACGACCACGGGAGGTCCGCCCGCCACGGCCGGGACCGCAGCGGGGGCCACCGGCACCGCAGGGCTCAGCGCCCGCGGCGGCTGCGGCGACGGCACGCCGCCACCGGCCGCCTGGGCGCCCGCTGCGGTCGCGGCGACGCCGACCACGCCAAGCGCGACGAGTCGTCGCGCGGTCCACCGGGTGCGGTTCATGGCGTGGCCTCCTTGGGATGAGCCGCACAGCGGCCGTTGCGGCAGACGAGCAGCACGGCACCCCAGGCGTCGCGGGCGGTGACGAGCGGCACGTCGCGGGCGCCGTCGAGGGCCGCGACGAAGGTGCGCATCCCGGCTGGCAGCCCGCCCTTGGCGATCGCCTCGCGGGCGGCGGGCGCGGCGCCGACGCGCACGCGGGCGCCGGTCGCCGCGACGTCGACGGAGCGGACCGCCGCGGGCATCGCGCCGAACGCCCAGGTGCGGTCCGCGACGGGATCGAAGTAGGTCTGCACGAGTCGCGTGGCGAGGATCCCCGGGCTCACGCCGCCATCGGTGCCGGGGACGCCCGAGGCGATGTCGCAGCGCGCTCCGCCCCCGCCACCCGGCACGCTGAGAAAGACGCCGACGGCGCGCACCGTGCCGTAGTCACAGGCCGACGCGCTCAACCGCCACGACACGCCGCGCAGCACGCCGTCGGCGACGTAGACCTGCTCGCCCGCGTGGCGCGGCGCCACCGCGCCCGGTGGCCGGGCCGACTGCGGCAGCGGGGCCGGCGCCGGCGCCCAGATCGCGTCGCGCGCGGCGAGCGCCGTCGGCACGAGCACGAGCATCGCCACGGCCACGACGGCGCTGCGCCGCCAGCCCGCCAGGCGCGAGCGGCGCGGCGGCCGACGCCACGCGCGGTGCAGATCGCGGCCGAGCTCGGCGAGGATCGCGTCGGTGTCGCGGCCGGGGGTCACGGGTGGCGCGCCTCCGCGGGTGGGCCGAAGCCGTCGAGCGCACCGGCGATCGCGCGCAGTCCACGCGAGACGCGCGCCCGCGCGGCCTGCTCGCTGATGCCCAGCCGGCCGGCCACCTGCGCGTAGTCGAGCTCCTCGACGACGCGCAGGCGCACGGCGTCGCGCTGCTCACCGGCGAGCTCGGCGAGCGCCGCCGCGACGGCCGATCGCAGCTCGTCCAGCGCGGCGAGCTCCTCGATGCGCGCGAGCTCCTCGCCGTCGAGCGCGGGCGCCTGCACGCCGGCGCGGCGCATCGCGCGCCGCTCGGCTTCGCCACGGCGCAGCGTCTCGTTGAGGACGTTGCGGGCGATCCCGAACGTCCAGGCGCCGAGCGCGTCGGCGTCCTGCGGATCGCCGCTGAAGCGGCGCCGCAGCTCGAACATGCGGGCGTACGTCTCCCCCACGAGATCGACCGCGAGCTGGGCGTCGTACGTGCGGCGGGTGAAGAAGACGAGCAGCCGCCGCGCATCGCGCTCGTAGGCGGCGGCGAGGCGGTCGGCATCCAGTCGTTGCGGGCGGGCCATCGTGAGGATCTTGTCGCGAGCGGGCAATCCTGTGACCGGGCGCTACCCTAGGCCCGCCCTCTGGCGCCGTGGCGGAGTGGCTACGCAGCGGCCTGCAAAGCCGTTTACTCCGGTTCGAATCCGGACGGCGCCTTCGCCTCCGGGCACAGCGCGGGCGCGGGGGCAGCGGGACCGCACGGTCGCGTGCGACGGTTTAGGCTCCAGGACCGTGAGCATCGGCGGCATCATCTACCTCGTCCTCGGCCTGCTCGTCACGGCGTCGCAGAACTACTTCGATCACCTCAGCACGGTCGGCCGCGTCCTGTCGGCGATCATCGCCTTG
>JAXDFZ010000069.1:0-2914 GCA_034665305.1 Blastocatellia bacterium
GCCCCTCACGAGCGTGGCGCCGAGCTCCTCGACGAGCGTGGCCACCTCGTCCTGACCGTGCAGGAGCCGGTCGAGCACCGTGACGGTGTGCCCGCCCGATTGCAGCTCACGGACGAGCAGGGCACCTATGTAGCCGGCTCCGCCGGTGACTGTCACATGCATGGCTGTACCGTAGCCACCCGTGGACGCGACCTTCTTCACGGTCTCAGACGAGCGCTTTTTCGTCGGCACGGTCTGCACCGTCAACTCGCTGCGGCTGACCGGGCATGACCAGGAGATCGTCGTTCTCGACCTCGGGCTCAGCTCCGACCAGCGGCGCCGGCTCGAGCAGGCCGCGACGGTGGTCGACCCCCCCGGGACGCACAGCGGGACGGTCTTCGCCTACAAGCCGTTCCCGTTCCTGCTTGGCGCCACCGGCACGATCGTGCTGATCGACAGCGACATGATCGTCACGCGTTCGCTCGAGCCGGTGATCGAGGACGCCGCCGCCGGCCGCGTGGTCATGTTCTCGGACCTGCCCGCGATGAGCGGACGCTGGTTCGCGGAGTGGGAGGAGCTGTTCAACCTCCACACGCCGCCACGCAGGGAGGAGTACATGAACGCGGGCTTCGTCGCGATGTCGATCGACCACTTTCCGGACTTCCTCGAGCGCTGGTGGCACGCGTCCGTGCTCGTGCCGCCGGAGCGGACGTTGGGCAAGGGCGCCCGCGGGACCGATCCCTTCTGCTTCTCGGACCAGGACGCGCTGAACGCGCTCCTGATGTCCGAGGTGCCCGCCGGCACGGTCGCCCGGCTGCCCCACGAGGAGGCGCCGTCGGAGGGGTTCCTCGCGAGCGTCGAGGTCGTGGACGAGGCAAGTCTTGCCTGCCGGCTCGGCGCGCACTCGCCGTACGTCCTGCATTACTGGGGCGGCCCGAAGCCGTGGGAGCCGGTCGCCTGGATGCGCGTGCGCAGGAACGCCTACGTGAAACTGATGCCGCGGCTGCTCTTCGCGCCCGATGCCCCGGTTCCGGTGGCACCGGAGGAGCTGCCACGCTGGCTCAGGCCCGGTCGGCTCGAGCGCGCGCAGCTGAACGCACTCAGCGCGGCAAACGGCGCGCTGCGCTTCGCGCTCGACCGCCTCTCGCCGGACACACGCCGCAAGGCGGCGATGCTGCGCAAGCGCCTGGTGGGCTGACCGTCCGCGTCAGCCGGGGTTACGGCGCGGAACGAGCACGGCGCGCTTGAACTCCGCGACCAGCGTGCCGTCCTGCTTGTGCACACGCGTGTGGACTTTGACGACGCCGCGGTCGAGCTTCGACTGCGACGGGCGCACGTCGAGCACCTCGGACTCCGCGAACAGCGTGTCTCCGTGAAAGACCGGTGCGGGGTGCGAGAGCTCCTCGGTGGCCAGGTTGGCGATGGCCTTGCCCGAGATGTCGGCCACGGACATGCCGAGGGCGAGCGAATAGACGAGGGGGCCCACCACCACGTTGCGTCCCTGCTGGGACTCGGCTGCGTACACGTCGTTGATGTGGAGCGGGTGGTGGTTCATCGTGAGCAGGCAGAACAGGTGATCATCCGCCTCGGTCACGGTTTTCGCCGGCCAATGCTTGTAGACGGCGCCCACCTCGAAGTCCTCCAGGTAGCGGCCGTAAGGCCGTGCCCCGGAGGCCTCGCGCTCGGCCTGGTTCGTCTCGATGCTTCGCGTGTCGGTCTCGCTCATGCGCGCGGCATGTTAGTGCTGCGCGGCGCGACGGCGGCTGACCGCCCGGGCGAACGCCACCGCAAGGATGAGCGACCCGCCCATCTCGAGCAGCTCCTCCGTGATCGACATGACGTTGTAGAGGAGCGAGTCCGTGATCTCGTGGATCTCGGCACGGCTCATCGTCTCCAGGTCGATCATCGATGGAATCACCTGGCTGTAGGCGAGTGCCTCGAGGAACTGCGCGACGACCCAGGCCGCAAGGCCGGCCACGATCATCATGGTCTCCGCGCTGCGAGTTCCCATCTCCTGCGCGACCTGCCAGAGGCTCCATATGAAGGCGAGCATCAGCGGGACGTAGAGGAGCTGCCAGTCGACCCCTGTGTGGAAGTCGATGCGCTCGTGAATCGAGAACAGCTCGTCGAGCGACAGGTAGACGATGAAGCCGGCCACGACCATCAGCCGGAAACGCGGCCGGCCCTCGTGCGTCTGCGCAAGGCGGTAGGCCTCGAACGCGAAGGCCACGAGCAGCAGGGCCGACCAGAACGCGGGGATCGTGTACTCGTCGTCGAGGTCGAAGGCGATCGGGAGCACGCCCAGTGCATTCAGCACGCCGAGCGCACCGACGATCACGATCCCGGCCACGCCCACGATCGCCAGCCAGGCTGCGTAGGATCCGGCGTCCATGCGCAATCCCCGTGATTTCTTCAAGCCGCTCGCCATTGGTGCCCCCGAGCCTCTTCGCGAGATCCAGGTCCGTCCCTCCAGGATGATCCATTTTCTCGATTTTTCGAACGAGAAGATGGTCGCGAAGGCGCCCGATATTGCTCCTCAAGTCGACATCCTGCTCGGGAACCTTGAGGACGCGGTGCCCGTCGACCGCAAGGAGGCGGCGCGCGAGGGCCTGATTCGGGTGGGCTCGGAGATGGAGCTGGGCGAGACGCAGCTTTGGACTCGCATCAACGCGCTCGAGAGCCCGTGGATGCTCGATGACCTGACACAGCTCGTGGGCGCCATCGGCGACCGGCTCGACGTGGTGATGGTGCCGAAGGTCGAGGGCGACTGGGATATCCACTACGTGGACCGCCTGCTGGCCCAGCTCGAGGCCAAGGCGGGACTCGAGCAGCCGATCCTGATACACGCGATCCTCGAGACCGCGCAGGGCGTGACGAACCTAGAGGCGATCGCCACCGCGAGCCCGCGCATGCAGGGGATGAGCTTCGGGCCGGC
>JAXDFZ010000070.1:0-4759 GCA_034665305.1 Blastocatellia bacterium
TTCTCGACCAGCGGCTCCTACGACGCCGTCGGCGGCTTCTCGCGCGCGTTCAACGTCTTCAACGCCTTCGACGCCCTCGGCCAGGTGCCGCTCACCGACCGCCTCGCGCGGTTCCAGCAGTTCGCGCGGACCGACCAGTACAAGCGCTGCCCGGGCGCCTCCGAGGAGCCCGCGCCCGACGGCTCGAACGCCTTCAGCGAGGACGAGATGAAGGCCCTCGACTGCCTCGAGTCGGCGCGCGCGACGGGGGAGATCAAGTGATCCGCCGGCTGGCGTCACTCGCGATCGTGATCGGCGCCTGCGCGCTGGTCGTGCTGATGAGCGCCGCGGGCGGCAAGGGCGAGAAGGGCAAGACCGTGAAGATCGCGTTCGACAACGCGTTCGGCCTGACGCCCGGCGGCGACCTGCGCGTGGGCGGCGTGAAGGCGGGCGCGACCACGAAGTTCGACGTCTCGAAGGGCCCGGAGTGCCAGCTCGGCAAGCCCGACAAGAAGCCGCCGCGCGCCTGCGCGATCGTGACCGCCGAGGTGACCGAGCCGGGCCTCTCCTCGTTCCGCACCGACGCGAGCTGCGCGATCCGCCAGCAGTCGCTGATCGGCGAGTACTACGTCGACTGCCAGCCGGGATCCGACAAGGAGGTGCTCGGCAAGGACAAGATCATTCCCGACACGCGCACGTCGTCGACGATCCCGGCCGACCTCGTGAACGACGTGCTGCGGCGCCCGTACCGCGACCGGCTGCGGCTGATCATCGCCGAGCTCGGCACCGGCCTGGCGGGCCGCCCCGAGGACCTCTCGATGCTGCTGCACAAGGCGCACCCCGGCCTGCGCGCGACCGACCACACGCTGAAGATCCTCGCCGACCAGCGCGAGGTGATCAAGAACTTCATCTCGAGCTCCGACACCGTCGTGCGCGAGCTGGATCGCAAGAAGCGCGACGTCGCGCGCTGGATCAGGACCGCCGGCCGCACCGCCGAGATCTCGGCCACGCGCCGCCAGGCGATCGCCGCCGGCTTCCAGAAGCTGCCCACGTTCCTCGACGAGCTGAAGCCGACGATGGTCCGCCTCAGCGAGCTGACCGACGCCCAGACGCCGCTGCTGAACGAGCTCCAGGCGTCGGCGCCGCAGCTCACGGAGTTCTTCAACCGCCTCGGGCCGTTCTCGAACGCCTCGCGCCCGGCGTTCCGCTCGCTCGGCCGCCTGTCGGTGACCGGCAGCAAGGCGCTGAAGGACAGCAAGGAGGAGATCCGGCACCTGAACCAGCTCGCGAAGGACGCGCCCGAGACGGGCAAGCCGCTGCGCCAGTTCCTCCAGACGCTCGACGACCGCGGCCGCGCTTTCGACGACGACCCGCGCGCCGCCCAGAGCGCGCCGCCCTCGCCCGACCCGACGTCGATGGCGAAGGCGACCGGCAAGAAGGGCTTCACCGGCTTCGAGGGCGTGCTCGCCTACGTCTACTGGCAGACGCTCGCGATCAACGAGTTCGACAGCGTCAGCCACTTCCTGCGCGTCCTGGGCCTCCAGCACCCGGACTGCAGCCCCTACACCGCCGACGCCCGCCCCGAGTCGACTCCGGGCAGCTCGAACTCGCACGCCGACGAGGCCCGCAAGTGCGCCTCCTACCTCGGCAACTTCCAGCCCGGCGTGACCGACCCCGACCCGACCGACGACGGCGGCGACGGCAACGGCGCGGCGGCCGCGCGCAACGGTTCGAACATCGAGGCGACGGGCAAGCGCGGCGCGCGCCGCGCCGGCGACCCCGAGGCGGCGCCGACGCCCGGCCGGCCCGACTACTCGCAGCCGAACCCGACCCTCCCGCCGCGGGTGCAGGACCTGCTCGACAACATCACCGGCGGTGGCGGGCGCGTCCCGGGCGTGCCGAACGCTGCCGTGCCGAACGTCCCGCCCGTGGCTGACCCGACCCAGGCCCTCGACTTCCTCCTGGCGCCATGACACGCGGACGCGGAACAGCCTCGGTCGTCGCAAGCCCCGTGCTCGTCGGCGCGGTCACGACGCTGATCGTGATCGTCAGCGTCTTCCTCGCCTACAACGCGAACAAGGGCCTGCCGTTCGTGCCGACCTACGACCTCAGCGCGCGCGTGCCTAACGGGTCGAACCTCGTGCCCGGCAACGAGGTGCGCGTCGGCGGCTTCCGCGTCGGCGTGGTGGACACCGTCAAGCCCGCCACGCAGGTGATCGGCGGCAAGACGACGCCGATCGCCGTGCTGAACATGAAGCTCGACAAGACCGTCGAGCCGCTGACCGTCGACTCCAAGCTCATCATCCGCTCGCGCTCCGCGCTCGGCCTCAAGTACGTGCAGATCACGCCGGGCACCGCGAAGCAGACGTTCGAGGCCGGCGGCACGGTGCCGCTCGCGAACGCGACGCTGCCGGTCGAGTTCGACGACTTCCTCAACACCTTCGACGGCGACACGCGGCAGAACTCGCGGCTCGCGCTGTCCGGCTACGGCGACGCGTTCGCGGGCCGCGGGCAGGACCTGAACCGGGCGATCGAGTCGCTCAACCCGTTCTTCCGCTACCTGACGCCGGTGATGCGCAACCTGTCCGACCCGCGCACGCGGATCGGCGCCTTCTTCAGGGAGATCGGCGAGACCTCGTCCCAGGTGGCGCCCGTCGCCCGCGTCCAGGCCGACCTGTTCGGGAAGATGGCCGACACCTTCGAGGCGTTCAACCGCTGCCCGCAGTGCCTCCAGGACACGATCGCGAAGAACCCGATCACGGAGGACGTCGCGATCCGCAGCTTCCGCGTGCAGCGGCCGTTCCTCGCTGACCTCAGCGACCTCTCGCGGCGCCTGCTGCCCACGGCGCGCACCGTGCACGCCCAGCTGCCGCAGATCAACTCCGCGCTCGCCGCCGGCACGCGCGTGCTGCCGCAGACCGTGACGCTCAACGAGAACACCCAGGACGTCTTCCAGGCGCTCGACGACCTCGTCTCCGACCCGAACACCGACCTCGCGCTGCTCGACGTGCGCGACGCGCTCGCCGTCACGAAGCCGCTCATCAACTACACCGCGCCGTTCCAGACCGTCTGCAACATGACGACGTACTTCACGACCGGCCTCGGCCAGCACATGTCGGAGGGCGTCACGAACGGCACCGCCGAGCGCGTGCTGCTGAAGGACGACAACGCCAACCAGCAGAGCAACAAGTTCGGCGCCTTCCCGAGCCCGCGGGCCGTCGACATCCCGTCGGACGTCGACCCGACCACCGCCCGTGCGAACGACAGCGCGCTCGAGATGTTCCACAGCGGCCCGTACTACCCGGCGATCGACTCGCAGGGCAACGCCGACTGCCAGAACGGCCAGTTCGGCTACATCGACGGCCCGCTCGGCAAGAGCCGCTTCGAGCCGCACCCCCGCGTGCCAGGCGACGACGCGTACTTCAACCAGTTCGAGCGCGACTTCGCGGGCGGCAGCCACGTGGTCTACAGCGACAACACGCCCGGCCTCGCCGGCCCCTCGTTCGCCGGCATCAAGCGACTCCAGGACGTGCCGTAGCCATGGCCATCCTCGGACGCAACAAGAAGAAGGGCCGCGGGCGCGGCGGGCTCGGCCCAGCGACGGCAGGACTGCTCGCGCTGATCATCATCGCCGTGGCGACCTTCGAGGGCTTCACGCGCTTCAACCCGTTCCGCAGCACCTTCGAGGTCAGCGCGACGTTCCGGTCGGCGAACAACATCCAGCCGAAGTCGCCGGTGCGGATCGCCGGCGTGACGGTCGGCGCCGTGAAGGAGGTCAAGCCCCTGAAGGGCGGCAAGGGCGCGACCGTGGTGATGGAGATCAAGAAGACCGGCCTTCCGCTCCACAAGGACGCGCAGATGAAGATCCGCCCGCGCATCTTCCTCGAGGGCAACTTCTTCGTCGACGTCGAGCCGGGCACGCCGACCGCCGACAAGGTCAAGTCCGGCGACACGATCCCCGTCCAGCAGACCTCCACGCCCGTTCAGCTCGGCGACGTGCTCACGGCGCTCCAGTCCGATACCCGCTCCGACCTGCAGACGCTGATCGAGGAGTACGCGCAGAAGGGCCTCGGCAACGGCGGCGCCGAGGCGTACAACCGCGGCCTCGACTACGCGCCGGAGGCGCTGCGCAACGCGGCGATCGCCAACGACGCGACGCTCGGCATCCGGCCGCACGACCTCTCGAACGTGCTGCGCGGCCAGCAGCGGCTGTTCAAGGAGCTGGGCTCGAACCCCGCGATCCTCAAGGACCTCGTGCACCAGCTCAACGTGACCTTCGGGGCGCTCGCGAGCGAGGACGTCGCGCTCCAGCAGACGATCCCCGCGCTGCGCGACGTGCTGCGCGTCGGCCGCCCGGCGCTCGCGTCGCTCGACTCGGCGCTGCCGTCGCTGCGGGCGTTCGCGCGCGACGCGCTGCCGGGCGTGCGCTCCTCCGGCCCGACGATCGACGCGTCGCTGCCGTTCATCCACCAGGCGCGCCTGCTGGTGCGCAAGCAGGAGCTGCGCGGCCTCGTGGCCGACCTGCGGCCGACGATCCCCGCCCTCGCGCGGCTGAACCGCTCGACGATCCCGTTCCTCGACGAGTCGCGCGCGCTCAGCGCCTGCCAGAACAACGTGCTGCTGCCGTTCTCGAAGGAGCCGATCCCGGACCCGGACTTCCCGCAGAACACCGGCCAGCCGTTCTACAAGCAGGGCCCGCGCGGCTTCGTCGGGCTCGCGGGCGAGAGCCGCCTGATGGACTACACGCCGGTCTTCCACGTGCAGATCAACGGTGGCCCCA
>JAXDFZ010000071.1:0-3369 GCA_034665305.1 Blastocatellia bacterium
GGCCGTCGTCGCGGCGGGCGAGGTCGAGCGCAGCGTGGTACGGACCTGGCTGATGCGCGCCACCGTGCACCTGGTCCCGGCCGCCGACGTCCGGTGGCTGACCGCCCTGCTCGGCCCGATGGTCGAACGCCGGTTCGCCACCGGGCGCTGGCGGCAGCTGGGCATCGACTCAGAGCTGATCGAGAGGGCGATCCCGCTCACCTGCGAGGTGCTCGCCGGCCGGCAGCTGACCCGTCACCAGCTCGCCGCGGAGCTGGCCGAACGCGGCATCCGGCTGGCCGACGACCCGTCGGCGCCGACCCACCTGCTGATGGCGCTGAGCTGCCGCGGCGTGACCTGCCGCGTCGGTGAGCGGGGCCGCGACTCGACGTTCGCCCTGCTCGAGGACTCAGTGCCCAACAGCACCGCGCCGCCGGACCCGATGGCCGAGCTGGCCCGCCGGTACTTCGCCGCCTTCTCACCCGCCACCGCCGCGGACTTCCGCACCTGGTCGGGCCTGCCGTCCGGCGCGGCGATCACAGCCATTCGGGACGAGCTCACCGAGGTCGCCTTCGACGGCCGGCGGGGCTGGCGGCTCGGCACGGTCGAGCCGGAGCCGGGGATGCGGCTGCTGCCGATGTTCGACAACTACCTGATCGGCTACTCCGACCGCGCCGCGATGTTCGACCCCGCCCGGTACCGCGAGGTCTTCATCGGCGGGGTCATCAAGGCCAGCGTGGTCTGCGACGGCCGGGTGATCGGCATCTGGCGGTGGGAGAAGTCCGCCCGGTCGGCGACCGTCCGGGTCACCCCGTTCGAGCGGTTCACCAGCCGCCACCGTGCCGAACTCGAACGGGAACGGGCCGACCTCGAACGGTTTCTCGCCCGTACGGTCGGCGTGATCGTTGACAGCTGACCCACAGCACGTGCCGAGTGCGCGCATACTGAGGAGGAGAGGACGGGGGTCGGGACGTGTTCTGGTGGCTGCTCCTGCTCGGGGTGCTGGTGGTGATCTACCTGCTGTACCGGTGGGCCAAGCGCGTCGACGACGTCGAGAGCGACTCGGCCTACCTGTACGAGAACGTGCAGGGTCCCGGCTACGGCTCGAAGTTCCTCAACATCCTGCTCGGGCGCCGCGACGACTGACCGGCTCGGGATGCCTGCGGGTTCAGCCGGCCGGCGTCAGGTGCTGCAGCGCCAGTTTCTGCACATCCGGCCGGACGATCTTGCCCAGCCCCGTCCGGGGGAACTCCTCGGCTCCCAGCTCGGACAGCGACACGAACCGGCGCGGCACCTTGAACGTGGACAGGTGCTGCAGCAGCGTCGCCCGCCAGCGGTCCTCGTCGGCCACCGCGCCGGGCAGCAGGGTGTAGACCAGCACCAGCTCCACCCCGGTCACCGGGTGCGGCAGGGTGGCCACCACGCCGTCGGCCATGCCGTCCAGCCGCGGCACCACGCCCTCCACCTCGGCCGGGTACATGTTCTCGCCGTTGACGATCACCATGCTGTCCAGCCGGTCCACGATCGAGAGTTCCCCGTTCTCGTCGAGGTTTCCGAGATCGCCGGTACGGATCCAGCCGTCGGGCACCCGCTGGGCGGTGAGCTCGGGCTGGTTCTCGTAGCGGCTGAACATGTTGCCGCCGGACAGCAGCACCTCGCCGTTCTCGCCGGGCTCGGCGTCGGTGCCGTCCGGCCGGACGACCCGCACCCGGCTGCAGTCCAGCGGCAGCCCGGCGTTGCGGCGGTCGCCGGGCTTGCGGGTGCGCGGCTCGACGGTGGTGATGGTGGCCATCTCGGTCATGCCGTACACCTGGTAGACCGGGATGTCGAAGGTGGACTCGAACCGGTGGATCAGCTCCGGGCTGAGCGGCGAGCCGCCGGCCAGCCAACCCTTCAGGCTGCGCACCGCGGGGCGTTCCGGCTGCTCGGACAGGTGCGCCAGGTAGGCGTTCACGCTCAGCGTCCAGGTGGGCGCGAACCGGTCGACGAAGGTCCAGAACCGGGCCAGTGCCGCCTCCGAGCGCACGCACACCGTCTTGCCGCCGCTCCACAGCGGGGTCAGCGTCGGGAAGGTGTGCCCGCCGGCGTGGAACATCGGATTGACGTTGAGGATAACGTCGTCGGCGTTGGCCTCGGCCCACAGCGACAGCGACAGCGACCCGGCGAGCAGGCTCTGGTGGGACAGCACCACGCCCTTGGCCGCCCCGGTGGAGCCCGAGGTGTAGACGATCTCGGCGTCCTGGCCGCCGCTGCGGTCCAGCGGCACCAGCTCGCCGGAGTAGCCGGCGCCGCGGGCCAGCAGGTCGGCGATCAGCGCCTCCTCGTCGGTGACCGGCAACCACGGCCACGGCTGGGAGAGCTTCTCGGCGGTGGACTCCCGCCCGATCACCAGCGCGGGCTGGGCATCGGCGAGCTGGGCGTCCAGTTCGGCCGCGCCCGCCTTGGGATTGAGGAAGACCAGGGTGCGCTGCGCGGCGACCACCCCCAGGAACAGCAGCGCCGCCAGCGAGGAGTTGTGCAGGATCACCCCGACCCGGGCACCGGCCGGCACCCCGCGCTCGTCGAACAGCGCCGCGCAGCCGCGGGTGGCGGTCAGCACGTCGGCGAAGCTGATCACCCGGCCGTCCTCCTCGACCGGCAGCAGGTAGTCCCGCTCGCCGAACTTCTCCGCCGACCCGGTGACCAGGTCGAGCAGGTTCTGGGCGGCCGGCAGGCCGCGCTCGACGACGGCGGAGGGCGCGGCGGCCGAGGCGTGTTCCCTGGCCGGCCCGCCGGTGACCTTGTCCGAGCCGCGCACCACCTCGCACAGCTGGCGGACCGTGGGCGTTTCGAAGATGACGTCCACCACGTCCACCCCGTAGGCCAGCTCCAGCCGGGTGACGATCTCCACCGCGGTGAGAGAGTCCATTCCCAGTTGCATCAGGTCGTCGTCCGGGCCGACGTCCGGCCGCTTGAGGACCTCGGCGCAGATCGCCGTGACGCGGGATTCGAGATCGGTAGTGGTCACTGAGAACTCCCGTTCCTGATCGAGCACCATTGAGCGCTGGTCGAGTCTTCGCCCATCCCCGGGTAGACTGCGGCATCCTTGAAGTTGGGGGGCAGGCCAGTGACCGTAGCACCGCTCGTCAGCGACCTCGACCCGTTCGCGCCTGACGTGATGGCGAATCCGTATCCCACATATGCCGAGCTGCTGGCCTCCGACCAGCCGGTCTACCTGCCAAAGCGGGACATGTGGGTGGTAACCCGGTACGAAGACGTGCGGGCCGCCGTCAAGGACCACGAACGGTTCTCCTCGGCCGATGGGATCGCGTACGACCGATCCCGGTTGCCGATCCTGTTCGGGGTGGACCCGCCCGACCACACCAGGTTGCGCAAGCTGATCAGCCGCGA
>JAXDFZ010000072.1:0-3960 GCA_034665305.1 Blastocatellia bacterium
CGATGACAGGGTTGCAGAGCCTGCTGCAGGCCCACGTCGACAGCGGGTCGATCCCCGGCGCGGTGGCCCTGGTGGCGCGCGGTGACCAGGTCGACGTGCGGGCCGCCGGGTCGTTCGACCTCGAGGCGAGCGCGCCGATGGCTCGGGACACCATTTTCCGGATCGCCTCGATCACCAAGCCGATCGTGGCGGCCGCGGCGATGATGCTGGTGGAGGACGGCCGGATGGCCCTCGACGACCCGGTGCGGCAGTGGTTGCCGGAACTGGCGGCGCCGCTGGTGGTGCGCCGGCCGGACGCCCCGGTCGAGGACGTGGTGCCGGCCGTCCGGCCGATCACCGTGCGCCACCTGCTCGAC
Source organism: Blastocatellia bacterium (assembly GCA_034665305.1). GTDB lineage: Bacteria > Acidobacteriota > Blastocatellia > Pyrinomonadales > Pyrinomonadaceae > DASXRU01. The sequence goes on from JAXDFZ010000072.1 coordinate 357, forward strand.
TCCCGCACCGGCTACGGCTTCCCGTCGGACTTCTCCTACCCCGCGGTGCGGCTGCTGCTCTACCTGCAGCCGGGACCGCGTCCCCACCTGTTCGCCGCGCCGGACAAGTGGCTGGCCCGACTGGCCGGCATTCCGCTGCTGCACCAGCCCGGTGAGGCCTGGCTGTACAACACCAGCTACGACATCCTCGCCGTGCTGATCGCCCGGGTGGCGGGCTGTGAGCTGCCGGACTTCCTGGCCGAGCGGCTGTTCTCCCCGCTCGGCATGCCCGACACCGGGTTCGAGGTGCCGGCCACGAAACTGCACCGGTTCCCCAGCCACTACCAGACCGGCCCTGACGGCCTGGTGCTCGTCGACCCGCCGGACGGGTGGTGGAGCACTCGGCAGGCCTTCCCGTCCGGGGCCGGCGGGCTGGTGTCCACCGTCGACGACTGGTTCGCCTTCGCCCGGATGCTGCTCGCCGAGGGACGGGTCGGCGACCGGCAGCTGCTCTCACCCGAGTCGGTCCGTCGAATGACCACCGACCAGCTCACGGCCGCCCAGCGCGAGGCCGGCCGGCTGTTCCTGGAGGGGCAGGGGTGGGGCTTCGGCGGTTCGGTGGACGTGGCCTGTCTCGATCCGTGGAACGTGCCGGGGCGCTACGGCTGGATCGGTGGCACCGGAACGGCGGCGCACCTCACTGCCAGCACCGGGGCCGTCACCATCCTGCTCAGCCAGGTGGAGATGTCAGGACCGACGCCACCGCCGTTGATGCGCGAGTTCTGGCGGTACGCCGCGACGGCTCAGCAATGACGGCAGTGGAGGTGGCGGCATGACGGATGCCATCAGGCTCAGCTCGGTCGCGCTGGAATGCCCGGACGCACGCCGGCTGGCGGCGTTCTATGCCGAGATCACCGGTGGCAGGGTGAGCTTCGCCAACGACGAATGGGCCACCGTCAACGGCCCGGGAGGCCGGATCGACTTCCAGACCGCCCCGGGGTACCGGCCGCCGACCTGGCCGGACCGGCGCTCGTCCATGCAGATGCACCTGGACTTCTACGTCGAGGACCTGGCGGCGGCGGAGGCCCGGGTGCTGGCGGCCGGTGCCCGCAAGTACGACCGGCAGCCCAACTCCGATCACTGCCTGGTCTATGCCGACCCCGCCGGGCACCCGTTCTGCCTGACCACCTGGGACGAGGTGCCGTCCTGAGCCCTGTCCGGTGGCGCCCTGTCCGGTGGCGCCCTGTCCGGTAGCCGGGTAGCGATCCACATGCTCCGCACAGCTTCGGCACGACGTCGCGACAGGGTGTCTCCGCACGCTGGCAGCACCGCTGGACCACTCGGGCCCAGCTGGTGTCAGGAGGTGTCAGATGAACCCGAACGAATGGTCGCCGCCGCCGGTGTCGCCACCGGCGTACGGAACGGCCAGTCAGCCGGCACGACGCCGGCGGGGTCTGCTCGTCGGCGGCGGACTGCTCGCCACCGGTGCGGTAGCCGGCGCGATCATCGGTGGCACGGTGCTGTCCAGCGCCGCGACCACCACGCCGTCCGCGCCGAGCTCGTCCAGCAGCACCGCGCCGGGGACGAACACTGCGCCGGGGACGAATAACGCGCCGGCTCCGAACAAGCAGTCCACCCCGGTCCGTGGGGACGAGAAGGCGGTCAGCGCCGACGTGGCGGCCAAGCTCAAGGCGGCCGCACTGAAGGCGGTGCCCGGTGGAACGGTCTACCGGGTCGAGACCGACGCCGACGGCAGCCTCGCCACCGTGAAGTTCGACAAGAACTTCGCCGTCACCGAGGTCGAGGAAGGCATGGGCGCCGGCGGGCCAGGCAGGGGTCACGGGGGCGGTCCCAACAGCGGCTCGGGGAGCGAGTCGGGCGGCTGATCCTCAGCGGGCTTGGCTTGGGCGGTCGGGTGGCCGCCCAAGCCAAGCTGTCAGTCGAGTTTCTGCCATACCGAGACGTGCTTGCGGCTGTCGCTGGTGAACGGCTCGCGGTGCCAGTCGCTCCACCGGTGCCGCAGCGCCAGGCCCGCCAGCCGCGCCATCAGGTCCAGTTCGGCCGGCCAGACATAGCGAAACGGGATCGAGCTGCTTTCCAGCCGGCCGTCCTGCCACCAGTAGTGGTGGGAGACCAGCCGCTGGGTGGCGATGTCGTAGGAGTCGAAGCCCAGCCTGGTCTGGCTGACCTCGAACGGCCGGACGGTCTCGCCGGGCGGCAGCCGCTGCAGGTCCGGCACCATCACCTCGAGAACGAACCATCCGCCGGGGGACAGGTGCGCGGCGACGTTGGCGAAGCAGGCGACCTGGGAGTCCTGGCTGGTCAGGTTCATGACGGTGTTGAAGACCAGGTAGCCGAGGGTGAAGCTGCCCGGGACCCGGGTGTGCGCGAAGTCCCCGACGGTGACGCCGATCCGCTCGGCGCCGGGCTTGGCGGCCAGCTGGGCGAGCATCGCGGGGGAGAGGTCGATCCCGTGCACCGGCACGCCACGCCGGCTCAACGGCAGGGCGAGCCGTCCGGTGCCGATGCCGAGTTCCAGCGCGGCGCCGCCGCCGGCCAGTTCGGCCAGCACGTTGACGGCCGGTTCCACGGCCGCCGGGCTGAACATCTCGTCCTGTGGGTCGTCGTAGTATGCGGCCACCTGCTCACCGAAGAAATCCTCTGGCATGTCAGGCATCCTTGCGTTTCCAGGCGCTCAGCCCAAGCGATTTACGTTCCGGCGGCGACGAAGTGCCCCTCGGACTAACCGGTGCCGAGCAGTTCCCGGACCAGACCCTCCACCCGGGACCGGATCTCGTCCCGGACCCGGCGGACCACCTCGATCGGCTGGCCGGCGGGGTCGGGAAGTTGCCAGTCCTCGTAGCGGGCGCCGGGGTAGACGGGGCAGCTGTCGCCGCATCCCATGGTGATCACCACGTCGGCACCGGACACCGCGGCGTCGGAGAGCAGCTTGGGCTGCTCGGCGGCGATGTCGATGCCGACCTCGCGCATCGCCTCGACCGCGACCGGGTTGACCCGGTCGGCCGGTGCAGAGCCGGCCGAGCGCACGTCGATGTGGTTTCCGGCGATCCTGGTCAGCCAGCCGGCGGCCATCTGGGAGCGTCCGGCGTTGTGCACACAGACGAACAGCACGGTAGGGCGACGGGTGCTCATCGCGGCAGCTTCTCATCCGACGGTGCTCGCTCGGCGGACGGCGTCGCACGGTCCAGGGCCGTACCCGAGCCGGGCAGGTTGGGGTAGAGCCCGCGGATCAAGCCGTAGCCGAGCACGCCGCCGACGAGCTGGGCCAGCACGAAACCGGTCACCGAGGACGGCGCGATGCCGGCGAACGTATCGGAGAACATGCGGGAAACGGTGACGGCGGGATTGGCGAACGACGTCGAGCTGGTGAACCAGTAGGCGGCGAGGAGATAGCCGCCGACCGCGAAGGCGACCCGGTCGGCGCGGCCGGTCCGCAGGGTGCCGAACACCACCAGCAGCAGGCCGAGCGTGGCGACCACCTCGCCCAGCCACAGGCCGCTGCCCGAGCGGTGCTGGCCGGACAGCGTGACGGCCCTCAGGTCGAACATCAGGTTGGCGATCACCGCGCCGGCGAAACCGCCGCCGAACTGGGCCAGGATCAGCG
>JAXDFZ010000073.1:0-3068 GCA_034665305.1 Blastocatellia bacterium
CGCGAGCCACTGTCCTGGATTGGGTGTCATATGGATCCCCAATCCAGGACAGTTGCGGCCGACGGGAGGTTTGGAGTCAGAAACATCCGCGTACACTGAACCCGATGGCCACCACCGAGCAGGCCCCGCCACCAGCCGACGAAGCCACCGGCTCGGACGCGAAGCACTTCAAGGTCGCCATCGTCGGCAGCGGCTTCTCCGGCCTCGGCATGGCGATCCGCCTCAAGCAGGAGGGGATCGACGACTTCGTCGTCTTCGAGCGCGCCGACGACGTAGGCGGCACGTGGCGCGACAACACCTATCCCGGCGTCGCGTGCGACGTTCCCTCCCACCTGTACTCGTTCAGCTTCGCCCCGAACCCGGGCTGGAGCCGCACCTTCTCCCCCGGCCACGAGATCCAGGACTACCTGCGCCGGTGCGCCGGGCACTTCGACGTGATCCCGCACGTCCGCTTCCGCCACGCCGTCACAGAGGCGCGCTGGGACGACGTCGCCCAGCGTTGGGAGATCGACACAACCCAAGGGCGGTTCACCGCCCAGGTCCTCGTCGCCGGCATGGGCGGCCTCAGCGAACCGAAGATCCCGGACATCCCCGGCCTGGCCACGTTCGAGGGCGCCGCGTTCCACACCGCCCAGTGGGATCACGAGGTCGACCTCAGGGGACGACGCGTCGCGGTGCTCGGTACCGGCGCCTCGTCGATCCAGGTCGTCCCGCAGATCCAGCCTCAGGCAGAGAAGCTGCACCTCTTCCAGCGAACTCCGGCGTGGATCATGCCCCACCCCGACCGGCCGATCAGCGCTCGCGAGCGGACCGTCTACAAGCGCCTGCCGCTGGCTCAGCGCGCGATGAGAGCGGCGATCTACTGGGCGCGCGAGACGTTCGTGATCCCGTTCGTCAGACCAAAACTCGCGCAGCTGCCCGAGAGCCAGGCGCGCAAGCACCTCGCCAAGCAGGTCAAGGACCGCGAGCTGCGCCGCAAGCTCACGCCGGACTACACGATCGGCTGCAAGCGCATCCTGATCTCGAACGACTACTACCCCGCCCTGTCACAGCCCAACGTCGAGCTCGTGACCGATGGGATCAAGGAGATCCGCCCCCACTCCATCGTGAGCAGCGACGGCAGCGAGCGCGAGGTCGACGCGATCGTCTTCGGCACGGGCTTCCGGGTGACCGACATGCCCGCGGCGGAGCTGGTCCGCGGCCGCGACGGGCGCACGCTGTCGGAGACCTGGAGCGGCAGCATGCAGGCGTACCTCGGTACGTCGATCGCCGGCTTCCCGAACCTGTTCATGCTGGTCGGACCCAACACCGGCCTGGGACACAACTCGATCGTGTTCATGATCGAGTCGCAGGTCGAGTACGTGCTGGGGGCGCTGCGGACGATGGACGCGCAGGGCGTCGCGTCGGTAGACGTCCGCCGCGAGGTACAGGACGCCTACAACGCAGGCCTGCAGGAGCGGCTCGAAGGCACCGTCTGGTCTACCGGCGGCTGCGCCTCCTGGTACCTCGACGACACCGGCCGCAACACCACGCTGTGGCCGGGCTCGACGTGGCCGTTCCGGCGCCACACGCGGCGCTTCGACCCATCGCTGTACACGCTGAACAAGCGCGCCCGCGCGCCCGTCTGAGCACTCGACCTCGTGGCGATTTACAGCCGGTTCGGTTTGGACCGGCTGGCGGTACCGCTGGAGCCGCCCGTTGACGATTCTCTCCGTCATGGTGCAGCAGCGGTCCGCGTCGCAGTTGCCGGCCCTTGCCGCGGTCGCGGGCAGCTTCGGGCGCGACGTCGGGCGCTCGCTCGACCGGATCGCCGCGGTGGTCGATCGGGCGCGCTCGCGCGGGGCCGACCTGGTCGTGCTGCCGGAGTGCGCGCTCGGCGGCTACATGACCGGCGGCGACGGCATCGAGCTCGACGGTCCCGAGATAGCGCGACTCGCGGCCATCGCGGGGGACATCGTCGTCTGCGCAGGCTTCACGGAGGCGGCACCCCAAGGTGACGGCCGCCGCTACTCGAGCGCGGTGTGCGTCACCCGCGACGGCGTCCTCGGCCATCAGCGCAAGGTCCACCTCCCGCCGAGCGAGGCCGGCACCTTCGTCGCGGGCGAGTCGTTCGGCGCCTTCGACACGCCGGTCGGTCGAGTCGGGATGCTGATCTGTTACGACAAGGTCTTCCCGGAGGCCGCCCGCACGCTCGCCTTCGACGGAGCGGAGATCGTGGCCTCGCTGGCCGCCTGGCCGGTCTGCCGTTTCGACCCGGCCCAGCGCGTCCGCGACGACCGCCAGACGCGCCAATTCAACCTGCTCGACCAGGCCCGGGCGGTAGAGAACCAGGTCGTGTGGGTGTCGTCGAACGCGTGCGGCCGCACCGGCGCGCTGCGGTTCATGGGTCAGGCGAAGGTCGTCGCGCCCGATGGCGCGGTGCTCGCGCAGACCGGCGGGCGCGCGGGGATGGCGATCGCTCGTGTCGACGTGAAAGGCGAGGTCGAAGGCGCGCGTGGCTTCTTCTCCCACCTCGGTGACATGGTCCCGTCGTCGTACGGCCTCGTTACGGCAGCCTGACGCGCGGGTAGGCAGCGACGCATGTGCGGAATAGCCGCCCAGTACGGGCAACCCGACCCTGCCGCCGGCCGGCGGATGCTGGCGCGACTCGTGCACCGCGGCCCGGACGACGAGGGCTGCGTGTCGATCGGCGACGCCTGGCTCGGCCACCGGAGGCTGTCGATCGTGGACGTCGAGGGCGGGCGGCAGCCGCTCGGAGTCGACACCGGCGACCTCTGGCTCGTGGGCAACGGCGAGGTCTACAACCACGAGGCCGTGGGCGGGCGGCTCGAGCACGCGAGCTTCCAGACCTCCTCCGACAACGAGGTGGCGCTGCACCTGGTCGACCGCTGCGGCCCCGACTCGCTCGACCAGCTGAACGGCATGTTCGCCTTCGTGCTCGCGGGGCGCGACGGCCGCTTCCTCGCTGCGCGCGACCCCGTCGGGATCAAGCCGCTCTACTGGGCGCGCCGCGGGGGCAGCGTCCGCTTCGCGTCGGAGATGGCCGCATTCGACCTCGACTGGCAGCC
>JAXDFZ010000074.1:0-3847 GCA_034665305.1 Blastocatellia bacterium
CGCCAGATTTCGTCGTCCATCGCCCACCGCGTCCATCGCCTCGATTGCGTTGATGATCAAGTTGAGGAGCACCTGTTGCAATTGGACCGGATCTCCTCGAACCAGTGGCAAGTCCGTCGAAAGCTGAGACCGTAACGACACGCCGTTTTTGAGTCGCTCCTGGCGTGTCAGCGCGAGGACTTCGATAATTGTTTCGTTGATGTCCAATGCATTCTCGCGCGGAGGCACCTTTTTGACCAGACCGCGAATGTCGCTGATCACATCGCCTGCCCGATGGGCGTCTTTGATGATGTTGCGGAGGGCCGATCGACCCTCATCTAAGTTGGGCGGTTCGGCGCTGAGCCAGCGTAACGCGGCCGCTGCGTTGATGGCCACCGCGCCTATCGGCTGATTGACTTCATGGGCAATCGAGGCCGTAAGTGCCCCCAGAGTCGTTACTCGATTAACATGCGCAAGCTGCAGCTCGGCCTCGTGTCGCGCGATTTGAGCCGATTTGCTCTCGAGCGCAAGATGAGTTGTGACTGCGATTGCCACGACGCTGATCGCGCAGTTAATGAGCACATTTTCTGCGCCGAAATCGGGTGATACTAAATAGGTCAAAACTGTCAGCACGATGCAGCTCAAGGACACGAGCAGAACACCCCGCCTATCGAAAAAGCGGATGGCCAGAAGTACGAGCGCGAGGTAGAGCACTGCAAAGGCGGGCCGAGTCAATAAGTCAATGATGAAGATCGCGGTCGCGATCACGGCGGCCACGAGGGCAAGAATGACAGGGGAAGACGACTTACGCTCCATCTATAATGTGACCCCTCTGCATTTTGTTGCCCGGGTCAACGTCGTTTCTCGCCAGAGTTAAGGACAATCCTAGCCCAATAAGCTGTGCGGAACTGGCGCATTACGACGACGTCCATGCGCGGGGCAGGGCGAACTGAAAGGTCGCTCCCGGGCTCAGCGCTGTCAGAGGCAGCAGTTGTTCCCCCCTGAGCTTCGATCATCGAACGGCAGAGCTCACGCGGGCATCGATGACGGCCATAATGGCCTTCCATGCTGTTCATCATGGACGTACATCGCATCCCCAAAGGGCTCGACATCCGACGGTCCACCGCGGCGCCTGCGACGACGCCCGATGAGGACCGGCTGCACGCAAGTCTCTTGATCCAACCAAGAATCTGCCGACCCTTGCGTCAGTGTCAAGCTCGATACGGATTTAAACCGAAAGTTACGAGTGCGCTTTTTAGTTGCTTATGGCGGCGACATGCCCAGGTTCTCTAGTGGAAGCCTTAGGTCTGTTATCTCACGCTGCGACGCTACGCGCGGGCGGAGCCATGAATTCCGGACCCACCGGATCGGTGATCGTTTCGCGCAGGATGCGATCGATCTCCGCCTTCGCTGTGGCATCGAGCCGCCAGCCCGTCACTTCGTCAACCGCCTGCAGCTGATCTGGGTGACGGGCGCCCCACAGCGCGGTGCTGATGCCCTGGTCGAGCATCCAGCGGACGGCCAAGTGAATAACGCGTTTGCCGAAGCGTTGCCGGGCAAGCTGGTCGAGCCGTTGCACCGCGGCGAGATATTGCGCGAAGCGGGGCTTGACGAACTTCGGATCGGTGCGTCGCAGATCATCGCCCGCGAAAATGGTATCTGGCCGCATCCGCCCGGACAACAGGCCACGACACAGCGCGCCGTAGCCCAGTGTCGCAATCTTATTCTTACGGCAATACGGTAGCAGGTCGGCCTCGATCGAGCGCTCGAACAGGTTGTAGGGCGGTTGCAGCACATGCAGCGGGGCTACGCGGCGAAACCGTTCCATCTGGTCGACCGAAAAATTGCTCACCCCGATCGACCGGATCTTTCCCTGCTTGAACAGCGTGTGCATTGCCTCCGCGGTTTCTTCGATCATAACCAACGGGTCGGGCCAGTGAACCTGATAGATATCGATGTAGTCGGTTCGAAGCCTGCGCAAGGAGTCTTCGATCTCTTGCAGGATGCGGGCGCGGCTGGCATTGCGGAATACTCTTTCACCCTCCCACTCAAGTCCGGCCTTGGTGGCAATAAGCACGCTCGAGCGCAGGTTGCTCTCGGCAATCGCTTTGCCAACGATCTCCTCGGAGCGGCCGAATCCGTAGACCGGGGCTGTGTCGATGATATTGATGCCGTGCTCCAACGCAGCACGGATGGTGGAAATAGATTGAGCTTCATTGGTTCCGCCCCACATCCACCCGCCAATCGCCCAGGTGCCGATTGCGACGGATGACACCTTGAGCGATGTACCGGGAATGTCGGTAAGCTCCATGTTGATTTCCAGAATGTCGGCTTGATGGGTCATGATCCTGCTGCTGTTTCGTCGAGTGCTTGCGGTTAAAAAAGCGTCGTTTGCATCGGCAATGCAGAAAGCACCTTGTCCAAGGTGATCGGATAATCTCGGACACGCGCGCCGCATGCGTTGTAGATGGCGTTGGCAAGCGAAGCACCTGCTCCGCAGATGCCCAGCTCTCCGACGCCCTTACTTTTCAGCGGGTTGGATTTGTCGTCGAGCTCGGGGAGGAACATCGCTTCCACGTCGGGCACATCGGCATGTACCGGCACGTGGTATTCAGCGAGATCATGATTCACAAAGTAACCAAAGCGCGGGTCGAGAGTCAGTTCTTCCGCTAGCGCTGCTCCGACGCCGAAGATCATGCCTCCGATTGCTTGAGATCGGGCAGTCTTGTCATTGAGGATACGACCGGCGGTGAAGACTCCCAACATGCGCCTTAGCCGGACCTCGCCGGTGTCTACATCGACGCCGACTTCGGCGAAGTGCGCTCCATAGGATTGTTGCGAGAAATCCTTCAGCGTACGACCGGGTTGAATTTCCCCGTCCGCGTCAATGCCGGCGCCTACCAAGTCGGTCAGCAATTTGGATTGACTGGGGGCCGTGATGCGGCCGTTGGCAAAGCGAGCCGTGTCCGGGTCCATCCCGGCAATTCGCGCTAGCTTTGCTCGCAAGGTGTTGCAGGCATCGAAGAGGGCCGAGCCGGAACTTGCCGCGCCGAAAGAACCACCTGAGCCCGCCGCTTGCGGAAAGTTTGTATCACCCAGTTCCATCCGGATTTGCTCCGGCGGCAGGCCGAGCATTTCTGCGGCGATCTGGGTGAGGATCGTATAGGTACCGGTGCCGATATCGGTCATCGCCATTCGCACTGTGGCAAAACCGTCCGGTCCCAATCGTACATTGGCCTTCGAAAGCAAAAGCGGGTTTCCGCGCGTGGCTGCGGCCATCCCCATTCCCACGAGCCAGGGTCCGTCCCGGACCTGGCTCGGCTTCGGATTCCGCTTGTCCCACCCAAAGCGACGCGCCCCCTCCTGGAGGCAGGCGATCAAGTGGCGGCTGGAATACGGGATGTGCTTCTCCGGATCCTCGGTCGGCTCGTTGCGCACGCGCAGCTCAAGTGGGTCGAGGCCGAGCTGCTCGGCGAGTTCGTCCATTGCGCATTCCAGAGCCAGCATCCCCACCGCTTCGCCGGGCGCGCGCATGGACGACGCAACAGGAATATCCAGAGGTGCCAGACGATGCCGGGTCAGCCGGTTGGCACCAGCGTAGAGCGTCCTTGTCTGTATGGCCGCCCCTTCGTAGGTCTGCTCGCTTGGCAGGTTACCCGAGAGGACATCGTGACCGATCGCCAGGATCCGCCCGTCCCGATCCGTACCCAAACGGATGCGTTGGATGGTGTCCGAGCGGTGGGTCGTGACATGAAACACCTGCTGCCGCGTCAGCGCGGTTTTCACTGGGCGCTTGAGCTGGCGCGCCGCAATCGCCGCCAGAATGGCGTCGGCGTTCACCCAAAGCTTGGCTCCGAAACCGCCGCCG
>JAXDFZ010000075.1:0-2854 GCA_034665305.1 Blastocatellia bacterium
CTGTTTTACCGCCCCGACCTGGGGCAAATGCGAAGGGAATGCGGCCATCATGGCAGCGGGCAAGGGACAAGGGCAGTGGGCGCTGGGCTACCGGGAGCCACTGAACCCCAACGAGCGCAGCAAGCGCGACAACGACGGTCTGCTGGTCAAGCAGCGGATCATCGACATCTACCAGCACACCGGCTTCGACGGCATCGATCCCGGTGACCTGCGCGGCCGGTTCCGCTGGTACGGCCTCTACACCCAGCGGGCCCAGGGCATTCCGGGCGGCCGGACGGCGATCCTCGAGCCCGAAGATCTCGAGGACAAGTACTTCATGCTGCGGATCCGCATCGACGGCGGCGTGCTGAACTCCCAGCAGCTGCGGGTGATCGGCGACATCGCCACCCGGTACGGTCGCGACCTCGCCGATATCACCGACCGGCAGAACGTGCAGCTGCACTGGATCCGGATCGAGGACGTGCCGGCGATCTGGGAGCAGCTGGAGGCGGTCGGGCTCAGCACCACCGAGGCCTGCGGCGACACCCCCCGGGTGATGCTCAGCTGCCCGTTGGAGGGCGTAGCTGCCGACGCGCTGGCCGACGGCTCGGCGGCGCTGACCGAGACCGTCGAGCGCTACCTCGGTGACCCGGCCTTCTCCAACCTGCCGCGCAAGTTCAAGACCTCGATCTCCGGCTGTGCCCAGCACTGCGTCAACCACGAGATCAACGACGTGGCCTTCGTCGGGGTCAAAGACGCCGACGGCGTGCCGGGCTTCGACCTGTGGGTCGGCGGCGGGTTGTCCACCAACCCGATGCTCGCCCAGCGGCTCGGAGTGTTCGTCTCCCCGGACGAGGTGGCCGAGGTGTGGGCCGGGGTGGCCGGCGTCTTTCGCGACTACGGCTACCGGCGCTCGCGCAACCACGCCCGGCTGAAGTTCCTGCTCGCCGACTGGGGCACCGAGAAGTTCCGCGAGGTGCTCCAGGAGGAGTATCTGAAACGCAAGCTGCCGGACGGCCCACCCCCGCCAACCTCGCCACCGCACCGCGACCACGTCGGCGTGATCGCCCAGGCCGACGGCAACTTCGCGGTCGGCGCCACCACCCCGTCCGGACGCACCAGCGGCACCGCGCTCACCCAGCTGGCCAAGCTGGCCGAGTCGGTCGGCAGCGGCCGGGTCCGCACCACCGCCCAGCAGGGCCTGGTGGTGCTGGACGTGCCCGCCGGCGCGACCGAGACAGCCGTCGCCGGCCTGCGGGAACTCAACCTGTCGGCCCGGCCCACGGCCTTCCACCGCGGCACCATCGCCTGCACCGGCATCGAGTTCTGCAAGCTGGCGTTGGTCGAGACCAAGGGCCGGGCCGAGACCATCCGGCACGAGCTCGAACGTCGAATGCCTGATTTCGACACCGCAATCACGATCAACGTCAACGGCTGTCCGAACTCCTGCGCCCGCTTCCAGGTTGCCGACATCGGCTTCAAGGGAATCGTGCAGAAGGTCAAGGCCGCGGACGGTGAGTTCGTCGACGCCGAGGCGTTCCAGGTGCACCTGGGCGGCCAGCTCGGCAGCGAGGCCGCGTTCGGCCGCAAGTTCCGCGGCCTGAAGGTGACCGCGGACGAGGCGCCGGACTACGTCGAGCGGATTCTGACCGGTTACCTCCAGCGGCGCACTGAGGGCGAGTCGTTCGCCCGCTACGTCAGCCGCGCCGACGAGGACTGGCTGCTGTGACCCCGGCTCCCGAGGGAGCCGGTCGAGCAGTGGGCAGGGGTGCGCGATGACTGAGCGCGCCGCTCCCTTCCACTGCCCGTACTGCGCTGAAGAGGACCTCCGACCGTTCGGCGAGACCCACGGCCAGTGGCGCTGTGGTGCCTGCCAGCGGGTATTTGCCTTGAAGTACTTGGGAATCGCGGCTGACTGGACCACTCAGCCAAATCAACAGGACATGCCTGAGGAACCATCATGAGCGTCGAATCCTCCTTGCACATCGACGAACTCCGGCTGCTGGCCGAGCGGGCCGGCGACCAGCTGGAGAACGCACCGGCCAGCGACATCCTGCGGTGGGCCGTGGAGCAGTTCGGTTCGGACTGGTGCGTCGCGTCCTCGATGGAGGACACGGTGCTCTCCCACCTCGCCTCCCGCGTGCTGCCCGGCGTCGACGTGATCTTCCTCGACACCGGCTACCACTTCGCCGAGACCCTCGGCATGCGCGACGCGGTCCGAACCGCCTTGCCGGTGACCGTGCGCACGATGCTGCCGCTGCGCACCGTCGCCATGCAGGACGCCCAGTTCGGCCCCCGGTTGCACGACCGCGACCCCGGTGCCTGCTGCGCGATGCGCAAGGTCGAGCCGCTGAACCGGGCGCTGGCCGGCTACCGGGCCTGGGCGTCCGGGCTGCGCCGGGCCGACTCGGCGGGCCGGGCCGGTACCCGGGTGGTCGAGTGGGACGCCAAGCACGGCATGGTCAAGCTCAACCCGATCGCGGCCTGGACCGACGCCGACGTGCAGGCCTACATCGAGGACAACGGCCTGCTGGTCAACCCGTTGCTGTCCGACGGCTACGGCTCGATCGGGTGTGCCCCGTGCACCCGGCGGCTGCTGCCCGGCGAGGATGCCCGGGCCGGCCGCTGGGCCGGCACGCCGAGAACCGAGTGCGGCCTGCACGTCTGAGCACGCCGTAGGGTGCGACCGTGCCCGACCTGCATCCGCACTGCGTCCGCATCAACTCCATTCTCTCCAACGCCGGGCTGCCCGGCCGGGTCCGGATCCTGGACGAGCCCGCGCCCACCGCCGTGACAGCCGCTCGGCAGCTGGGCGTGCCGGTCGGCGCCATCGTGAATTCGCTGATCTTCGCCACCGCCGAGCAGACTCCGCTGC
>JAXDFZ010000076.1:0-3020 GCA_034665305.1 Blastocatellia bacterium
GACCGTCGAGCTCCCGCTGCTTCCCCTGGGCCTGGGCACCGACCGCTCCTCGGAGCGCGGCGTCGAGTGCCCCGGTGACCTTCCGGCCGCCTCCGACCCCGACCTGGTGGCCCGTGCTCGCCGGGCCAAGGAGCGCCTCGGCGAGAAGGTCTTCGTGCTCGGGCACCACTACCAGCGCGACGAGGTGATCGAGTTCGCCGACGTCACCGGTGACTCCTTCAAGCTCGCCCGGGACGCGGCGGCCCGGCCGCAGGCCGACTACATCGTCTTCTGCGGCGTGCACTTCATGGCCGAGTCCGCCGACATCCTGACCGCGCCGAGCCAGCAGGTGCTGCTGCCGGACCTGGCCGCCGGCTGCTCGATGGCCGACATGGCGCGTGACGTCCAGGTGGCCGACTGCTGGGACGTGCTGGTCGACGCCGGCGTCGCCTCCCAGACCGTGCCGGTCACCTACATGAACTCCTCGGCCGCCATCAAGGCCTTCACCGGCGAGCGCGGCGGGCTGGTGTGCACCTCGTCCAACGCCGAGCGGGCGCTGCGCTGGGCCTTCGAGCAGGCTGGATCAGCCGGGGCGGATTCCGGCTCCGGCCCCGGCAAGGTGCTGTTCCTGCCCGACCAGCACCTCGGACGCAACACCGCGGTACGCCAGCTGGGCCTGAGCCTGGACGACTGCGTGGTCTACAACCCGCTCAAGCCCGACGGCGGCCTGACCGTCGAGGAGCTGCGCCGGGCCCGGATGATCCTGTGGCGCGGGCACTGCTCGGTGCACGGCCGGTTCACCGCGCAGCAGGTGGCGGCGGTGCGTGAGCGGGTGCCGGGTGTGCGGGTGCTGGTGCATCCGGAATGCACGTACGACGTGGTCAGCGCCGCGGACCTGGTGGGCTCGACGGAGTTCATCATCCGCACCATCGAGTCCGCGCCCGCGGGGTCGGCCTGGGCGGTCGGCACCGAGCTGAACCTGGTGCGCCGGCTGGCCAACGCCCACCCGGACAAGACGATCACCTTCCTGGAGTCCACCGTCTGCTACTGCGCCACCATGAACCGGATCGACCTGCCGCACCTGGTGCACTCGCTGGAGTCGCTGGTGCGCGGCGAGGTGGTCAACCGAATCACCGTTCCCGAGGCGGTGGCCCGCAACGCCCGGTTGGCGTTGGACCGGATGTTGGCGTTGCCCGAGCTGCCGTCCGGTGTGGCTGGTCCGGTTGCCTCGGCTGGTCCGGTCGGCTCGGTTGCCTCGGCCGGTCAGGCGGTCGGCCGATGAGCCCCCTGTGGCGCAAGGCCGGCCCGGCCGAGACGGTGGCTGAGGAGTCCACCTCGCCCGCAGAGACTGGCCTCGCGTCGGCCCGGGCTCCGAAGGGCCGTCCGACCCCCAAGCGGCGGACCAACTCCACACCCCCGCCGCCGGCGCCCCGGACCCGCAAGGAAGCCGTCGCCTGGCAGAAGCAGCAGGGCGCGAAGGCCAAGGTCGCGGGACAGAAGAAGATGACCTCCGATCAGTACCGCGAGGCGTTGAAGGCCGGCGACCCGCGGGTGCTGCCGCGCCGCGATCAGGGCCCGGTCCGGGCCCTGGCGCGCGACTACGTCGACTCCCACCGGATGGCCTCGAACTACCTGCTGCTGCTGTTCCCGCTGATGCTCGTCGGCTACGCGATCCGCCCGCTGCAGGTGATCACCCTGGCCCTGTTCGCGCTGCTGCTGGTGGAATGGATCTTCACCGGCTCCCGGATCCGCCGGCTGGCCCGCGAGCGCGGGCTGGAGACCAAGGAGGGGGCTGTCTCGCTCGGCTTCTACGCCGGCAGCCGGGCCTACTTCCGGCGCGCCTGGCGGCGGCCGCTGCCCCGGGTGGAACTCGGCGACGAGATCTGACCAATCCGGCTATTGCACTGACGGATCGGCCGCGGTAAGTCGGCACCCGAACCGACGTATCAGCCCTTCCATTACTACGCAGAATAGTACGCAATCTGCATGGTAGTCTGGCACGCGGACAGCTGGTGAGCCACGAGCAGAGGAGGAGGCTAGGGATGAGCAGTCCTCAGCACGCCCGCGCAGACGACCATGCTTCCAAGGCGCTGACCTATTTACGCATCGTCGATGACATCACTCGCTCGGGCCTTACCCAGGTAGAACTCAGCCAAGCTGTAGGCGCCAGCCTGCGGACGGTACAGAACTGGGCCACCGGCAATGCCATGCCGGCGGGCGCCAAGGTCCGGCGCCTCCTCGACGTCCAGTACATCGTCCGCGAGCTGCGCGAGGTCTACACCGAGGAAGGCGTCCAGATCTGGCTGCATGCCCGAAACCGCAACCTCGGCAGCCAGCGCCCTATCGACCTGCTCGCCGCCGGGCGGTATGACGACGTCGTCGCCGAAGCCGAGCACGTCTCCGCATCCAGCTGACGGTGGATCCCCTCGCCGTCCTGGTCGCCGCCTGCCCGCGAACCGAAGTCGAGGGAACCTGGCAACGCCACGTCGCCGCCCGGCATGCTGCCCATGCCCTCCACGGCCGGCGCAGCACCGGCCGATGGAGCACCAAGGACGGGTATCCAGTCCTCTACCTCGGCCGGCCCATCGACTCGGTGGTCGTTGAGGCTTACCGGCACCTCATCGACCCTGTCGAGGACGAGCGCCTGCGCGCCCACTTGGAGCCGCGCGTTCTGGTGACCTGCACCATCGCAGCCACCGGACTGCTCGACCTGCGGGAGCCCAGCGCTCGCTTGCGGCTGGACCTGCCGCTCGACATCCTGCGGTCGGCGACCTCGGACCGAGCGGCTTATCTGCGGTGCCAGACCGTCGCCCGAGCCGCCCATCACGTCGGCCTGAACGGCATCCTCGCGCCTGCGGCCACAGGCATGGGAGAAACGCTGGCTTTGTTCACCGACATCGCTCCAGCCGATCAACGGCCAATGCGCTCGGCGCCTGACATCCTGTGGGATCAGCTACCGGCAGACCCGCGCCATGTCCCATCACGCCATCTTCGAGTCGTCGAGACCGGTCCCTGACGCCCCTGAGTTGCCCGGCTCGCGG
>JAXDFZ010000077.1:0-2965 GCA_034665305.1 Blastocatellia bacterium
AGTCCGGCCGGGAGGCCCTCGACGATGGCGGTGAGCCCCGGACCGTGGGATTCACCCGCTGTTGTGAAGCGCAACGACATGGCGCCCACACCCTACTTATGAGGGTGCGGGCGCCAGGTTGGAGGAGGGACTGCTTGGGGGACTACTAGAAGGGCTTGTAGTCCTGGCAGGTCCGCGAGGCCGGATCAGGTGCGCATGGGTTGAACGCGTTGATGCCGTGCGGATCACTGCCGGGGCCTGGGTCTAGGTCGTAGCTCGGATAGGTGAAGGTGGTGCAGGTGAACCCGCCGTCTCCGTCGAGGTCGTAGACCACCTCGTAGAGCTCAGCGATGTTGCTGATGTCGTCATTGTCCTGGTCGTCCTCGCCGTCGAGCACCGTGTCGCCGTCCACGTCACTGTCTGCCAGGTCGAGTGGGGCGAACGGGCGCTCGGTGAAGTAGCCGAACTCCTGGCCGCATGTCGTAGCCGGCTTCGGACCCCACGGCTCAGCCTTCATCCGCTCCGAGCCATAGAAGTTGCCCCACCATTCCGGCTGGCCCGGACCGCGTGCGGACTCCAGGTAGTTCGAGAGCCCGTCAGCATCGGCGTCGCGCTCATCGTCGCGCCACGCACCGTCGCTATGCAGGTTGTAGGTAGCCGGGAAGGCGTAGCCCGGCGCGGCCAGGCCGTAGTCCGGTCCGCGCCAGAGCGGCACGTCGGGCGTCTCGTTCATACGGCTGAACTTCGTGCCGTCGCTGTAGCCGAGCGGCGACTCGAGGTCGAGCCCGCTGCCCTTGCTTGCGTCGAACGAGCTGCCGGTGAAGCGCCAGGCGCGGTACTCCTCGAGGGTGGTGAGGCCGTCGCCGTCGAAGTCGACCTTGCTGAAAGTGGCCCCCGCGCCGGCGCCGTCCGACGGGTCGAGCGCGTTCGGGAATGGCCGCTTGCCGGGATACGGCACGGCCTTGATGTTCAGGTCCTTGGCCGAGTAGTACTCCCAGCCGTCCGACATCTGGTCGTTGTCGGTGTCCGCGAGGCACGGGTCGGTGCCGATCGTGAGCTCGAGGCTGTTCGGCAGCAGGTCGTTGTCGTGGTCCGCGTCGCTGTTACACACGTTCGGCGTGCCGCCGGGGCCACCCGGGCCGGTGCCGTCGCCGACGCCGGTCACGACCGGTGACAGGCGGCGCGGCGTGAGCTTGGAGAACTTGCCGGCGAGGACGCTCAGCCGGAGGCGGGTCGGCCTCTGGCTGCTCTTGGCCACCCGCAGCAGGCGCGACACCGCGGCCGGGACGCGCACCACGAGCTTGCGCGTCGTGGCACGGATCGGCTTCGCAAAGGCGGTGCGGCCGGTGCTCGAGCGGAAAATCAGTGTGTTCTTGCGACGCTGAGCCTTGAAATTATGGCCGGAGATCGTGAGCTTCCCGCCGACGGCGACGCGCATCGGCTGGACGCGCGTGATCGTCGGGACGGGGCCCGTGGCGGCGCCGGCGGTGGCCGGCACCACGAGGAGAGCCGCGGCGATCAGCGTCAGGGAGGTGATGATGATGCGTCGCATTGCTGTCCTATCGACTTTCCGTGTCGGTATCTGAATTCTGGGTCGTTTCACTGGCCACTACGACCAGGTCGGCGACCACCGGGGGGACGAAGCGGCGGTTGGGGCCCAGCGACGCGTGCGCCTTGGCGCCCTTGGCCTTCGCGCTGTTGGCGCCCGCGCCCACCTTGACCTTGCGGATCTCGTCGATGCGCACGGTGTAGGAGTCGCCGTCGTCCTCGGTGAAGATGTACTGCGAGCCTGCGCCGATGTAGGCGAACGCGCACTTGGACGCGCTCGGCTTGCACTTGCCCTCGCCGGCCGCCTTGAGCGTCGAGTCCACCAGGAACACCGCGTTCGAGCCCTGGGGCGTGACGCCCAGGAAGATAAGCAGCGGCGACGACTGGTTCGGCAGCATGTCGAGCTTTTCCATGCCCTTGATGTGCCGGGTAACGCCGTTTGTCTTGAAGGTCAGGTCGACCACGTACTTGTAGACAGCCGTCGTCGTGGTCGGGCCGCCGCCGCCGTTGTCGCCGCCGCCGGGCACGTCGCCCGTGATGCCGCTGCCGGGTGACGCGCCGCCGCCGCCGCCATCAATCGTCGGAGCGGAGGACCCACCGGGGGTCGCCGTCGTCGGACCGGCGGTTGCGGTGGTGGCCCCTTCCTTCTTGATCGCGCCCTTGGGCGGATTGAAGGGGTTGCTGGGGTCGAAGGCGCCGAGGGTCGAGCCGTCGCCGGCCTGGTCGTCGCCCAGAGTGACCTTGGCGAGCTGCTTCAACACGTCCGGCTTGGGCCCTGTGGCATTGGCCGACGACGCCGGCGCCGAGGACTTGGCCGCGGGCTTCGCCAGAAGCACGGGCACGGCGATGAGGGCGGCAAGGAGCACCACGGCAACGGGCCAGAGGCGCTTCTCCTTGAGGTCGTGCCATAGATCGAGGAAGAAGACGTTCATCACAGTTCCTATGGGGTCGCCGTGGCGGTCGGGGCAGGCGAAGGCGTGGCAGCCGGTGCAGGCGTTGCCGCCGGCGTGGTGGCCGGAGTGGTGGCAACCGGGCCCTCAGGCGTCGCGCCGGCCGTGGCGCCCTGCGTCTTCGGCGACAGGTACACGGTCGCCTTGATCGAGGCGCGCAGGCGCGGGAACAGGACTGGGTCGCTGGCGTAGCTCACACTGTCGATCGTCACGAGGCGGCCGTTCACGACCACGTCCTGGTTCACGACATGCACGAAGCGCTTGACGTCGTGGAAGAAGTTGGAGAGCCGGAAGAAATCGCCGACGAACTCCATCTCAAGCGGCACGGTCTCGAGTCCGACCGGGGCCGTGGAAACCGTGCCGTCGGCAGCCGTGGCCGGTGCGCCGCCGCCGACCGGAAGCGAGCCCTCGCGAGCCGTGGTCGAGGTGGTTGCATCGACGCCGGACTGCGCCGCGGCGTTGTTGGCGCTCTCAGTGGCCTGACCGGG
>JAXDFZ010000078.1:0-2747 GCA_034665305.1 Blastocatellia bacterium
TGATGACGTCGGCATTGCCGGTGGCGGTGACGAAGATGTCGGCGCGGGTCACCGCTTCCTCCATCGTGATCACTTCATAGCCTTCCATCGCCGCCTGAAGAGCGCAGATCGGATCGACCTCGGTGACCAGGACCCGCGCGCCGCCGTTGCGGAGCGAGGCGGCCGAGCCCTTGCCGACGTCGCCGAAGCCGGCGACGCAGGCGACCTTGCCGGCGAGCATCACGTCGGTGCCGCGGCGGATCGCGTCGACCAGCGACTCCTTGCAGCCGTAGAGATTGTCGAACTTCGACTTGGTGACACTGTCGTTGACGTTGATCGCCGGGAAGGGAAGCTTGCCCTGCTTGCTGAGCTCATAGAGTCGGTGGACGCCCGTCGTCGTCTCCTCCGAGACGCCCTTGATCGACTCGACGAGGCCGGTGAAGAAGCCCGGCGACTGCTTGAGCCGGCGGTTGACCACCTTCTGGAAGATCTCCTCCTCCTCGTTGGTCGCCTCGGGGAAGGCCTCGCCGGCCTCGACCCGCGCGCCCCAGAGCGCGAACATGGTGGCGTCGCCGCCATCGTCGAGGATCATGTTGCAGGGCTCGCCCGGCCACTGGAAGATGCGGTCGACATAGTCCCAATATTCCTCGAGCGTCTCGCCCTTGACGGCGAAGACGGCCACTCCGGTCGCGGCGATCGCGGCGGCGGCATGGTCCTGGGTCGAGAAGATGTTGCACGAGGCCCAGCGGACGTCGGCGCCGAGCGCGGTCAGGGTCTCGATCTGGACCGCGGTCTGGAGCGTCATGTGGAGCGAGCCGGTGATCCGGGCGCCGGTCAGCGGCTTGGCGCTTCCGACCTCCTCGCGGAGCGCCATCAGGCCCGGCATCTCGGTCTCGGCGATCTCGATCTCCTTGCGCCCGAAATCGGCGAGGGAGAGGTCGCGGACGACGAAATCGTGGAACTGGGTCTGGGGCTGGGTGGCCACAAGCGGTCTCCTGAATCGGGAATTGA
Organism: Blastocatellia bacterium; assembly: GCA_034665305.1. Taxonomy (GTDB): domain Bacteria; phylum Acidobacteriota; class Blastocatellia; order Pyrinomonadales; family Pyrinomonadaceae; genus DASXRU01. The sequence continues at coordinate 991 of JAXDFZ010000078.1, forward strand.
AAAGACCGCCGAAAAGCGGCGGCCGCGCGGCGCCCCTGTAGGCGAGCGCGACCGCCGATGCAAATATAAAGATATCTTTATATGTGCCCGAAGGTGGCGCCGGCGAAAACCCCTATGCGCGCCACCTTCGGGAACTTTACCTCTGCGAGAAGGTGATGGGGCACTCCCCTCCGGGAAGATCCGGCGCCGGCCCGAGCCGGGTCTCGACCGCGAGCAGGCCGGTCACGTCGCCCGCCGCGCCCGCCGCCTCCGAAGCCGCCGCCGCGGTGTCGTCGCAGGTCGCCTGGGTCGTCGAGTCGCCGCCATAGGCGTTGGCCAGGGCGGTCGCGAAATGGTCGTAGGCGCTCTCGCCCTCCGGTCCGTAGCCGAGCGCGAACTGGGCGCGGAGAAGGCCGTTGGCCTGTTGCAAGGTCGTCCGGTTGGCGCGGACGAAATCGTTGTAGGTGGGCAAGAGGTCGATTCCGATCGCCTTGCAGCGCAGGGTCGCCACCATCAGCCGCGACTGGAGGTCGCGCACCTTGGCGGCCGCGGCCTGGTCGGCGTTCCAGCAGCCCATCGCCGCCTGCGCCGGCTGAACGAAGGCCAGCGACGCGGCGGCCAGGCCCAGCACGGTCCTCAAATGTCTTTGTCCGATCATAACCCACTCCCCGATACAGGGAGCCTCCGGGTCGGAGACTCCGTGCGGGAAGCGTCTCACCTCGTGCTTGGCGAGCGGTTGCCGGACGCAGTTAACCGGAAAGTCAGGCGGTTCCGAAGTCCGCGGTCAGCAGGCGCGGATCGATCCCGGCGCCCTGGAAGGCGGCGGCCCAGCGCGAATTGACGTCGCATTCGTAGAGCAGATGGTCGTTGCCGGGGGTCGGGAACCAGCCGTTACCGCACAGCTCCTGCTCGAGCTGGCCCGCGCCCCAGCCGGCATAGCCCAGAGCGGCGATCCAGCGGGTGGGGCCGCGCCCCTCCGCGATCGCCTTGAGGATGTCGAGAGTCGCGGTCAGCGTCCAGCGTCCGGCGACGGCGACGCTCTCCTGACCGCCCCAGTCGGGCGAATGGAGAAGGAAGCCGCGCTGCGGCTCGACCGGACCGCCGAGGTGGATCGGAACGTCGGGCGACACGCCGGGATCTATGTCGAGCTGCTTCAGAAGGGCATGGAAGGTGATGCGCGGCACGATCCGACCGAGCCCGATTCCAAGCGCGCCGTTTTCGTCGTGGACGCACATCGCGATCACGGCCTTCTCGAAGCGCGGGTCGCCGATGCCCGGCATGGCGAGCAGGAGCTGGCCGGTGAGGAAGCGCGGCTGGTCCATCGCCCGGCTATAGGCGGCGGGCGAACGCGCTGCTAGAGCGCCGCGCGACACCTCTCTTGCATCGAAAGGATATCCCGCCATGAGCATCCAGGTCGGCGACCGCCTCCCCCAGGCCACCTTCATCAAGGCCACCGCGGAAGGCCCGCAGCCGGTCGACAGCGAGGCTTATTTCAAGGGCCGCCGGATCGCCCTTTTCTCGGTGCCCGGAGCCTTCACCCCGACCTGCTCCGCGCGGCACCTCCCCGGGTTCGTCGACAAGATCGACCAATTGAAGGCCAAGGGCATCGACGAGGTCGCCTGCACCGCGGTCAACGACGCCTTCGTCCTCCAGGCCTGGGCGCAGAGCGCGGGCGCGGAAGGCAAGGTGACCATGCTCGCCGACGGCAGCGGCGATTTCGTCCGCGCCATCGGCCTCGACGCCGACTTCTCGAAATTCGGGATGGGCCCTCGCGGCCA
>JAXDFZ010000079.1:0-2551 GCA_034665305.1 Blastocatellia bacterium
GTCACGGGCGGGCTCGACGCCGCGGCCGCCGCGCCCGACGGCGACCTGTGGGCGGCCGGGGGCGGGTTCTCCGCCGACCCGACCGCGGGGATCGTCGCGCACCGGCAGGGTGGCGCGTGGAGCACCACCACCTCCGGCGATCCTGCGAGCTGGTCCGCGGTCGCACCGCTGTCCGACACGGACGTCTGGGTCGAAGGCGACGACGGACTCGCCCCCTGGTCGTCGCACTGGGACGGATCGGCGTGGCGGTCGATCGCGGAGCCGTCGGCCCGTGCCTCCCAGACGACGCGGTCCACCGGTCTCGTGGCGCCCACCGCGGACGAGATCTGGACCGTGGGCTCCGCCCAATATCCGGCCGGAAGCATCAGCGGGTACCGGGAGGCGCCGACCGCGATGCGGCTGTGTCCCCTCGACGTCACGGACTCGGCGATCTCGAAACCGTCCTCCCGCGTGTTCCAGGGCAGCGGCACGCTGTGGCGCTTCCCGGCATCGAACCACGGCTCCCGCGACGTGACCGAGGCGATCGGACTCGGCCAGGGCGGCGCGCCGCTGTTCACGACCGGCCCGAGGCCGGCCGGCACCACGGGCACGTTCCGGCTCGATCACGCCGGCACCTTCCAGGTGCGGGACACGACGTCGGGCCATGTGTCCGAGCTCACCGTGCCCACCGAGGCGCTGCCGAAGAAGGCCCCGCTCGGGACCTCCTTCACGGTCTACACGTCGGTGCTCGCGTCGCTGCCGTCGTACCTCGGCACGGATATCCGCTACCGCAAGCCCGGCTCCGAGTTCTGGTACCGGCTCGTCTCCGGGACCCAGCACGGCGCCACGCAGTTCGCTCCGAACGCGACCGGGGTCTATACGCTCCAGGCCCGCCTGCGCAACCGCACCACCGGCGCCGTCTCCGGATGGTCGCCGTTCGCGATGGTCAACGTCGTCGCGCCCTGACATCCGGCGGCACCGTGGTGGCGCTCACGACGTGACGTCGCGCCGCGCGAAGCCCCACACGGCGAGGCCGAGGAACGCCGCCGTGTACGCCGCGCTCACGAGCAGGCCCCCGCGCATCTCTGCGAGTTCGACCGGGAACCGGAACAGGTCGGTGAATGCGCGCCAGCCGTGGGTCGGCAGGAACGGCTGGATCGCGTGCAGGCTCGGGATGTTGTCGAGGATCTGACTGGCGATCGCCACCACGATGGTGGCGACCGTCGCGCCCGGACCGGAGTCCGTGCGCGAGGAGACGAACAGGCCGATGCTCGCGAGGCCGCTGATCGCCGCGACCATGAACGCGCCGGCCGCCGCGATCCGCAGCAACGTCGCCCCCACCGACAGGGTGGTGCCCGACAGCGTCGGGAGGGGCCCGAGGCCGAAGACGATCGACCCGGCCACCAGGCCGCAGACGATCGCGACGAGCACCAGAGCGGACACCAGCGTCATGGTCGACGTGTACTTCGCCAGCACGAGCCGCCACCTCCGCACGGGTCGCAACAGCAGGTATCGAAGCGTCCCGGCCTGCGCCTCTCCCGCGATCGCGTCGCCGCTGAACAGGCCTGTCGCGAGCGGCAGGAAGAAGGGCTGCAGGACGGCGAGCGCGGTGAGCGGCACGAACAGTCCGTTCTCAAGGATCTGGAACAGGAACGGTGGCGAGTCGGCCGACGAGCCCCCGGTCGGCGGGGAGAGCTTCAGAGCGATCGTCATCACGACCGGGATGGAGCCGAGGGCCGCGGCGAGCAGCCACGTGCGCCATCGATGCACGGCCTTCGCCAGCTCAACGCGGTACATCGGCGCCCTCCACCAGGGAGAGGAAGGCGTCCTCGAGGGTGTCGCGCTCCGGCACGAGCGCGCTCACCCGGATGCCGGCGACGACGAGCGCGGCGTTCACGTCGGCCGGCACGGCATCGCCCTCGTCGTCGCCCTGGGCCCCGTGACTCGCGCGGACGCGAACGCCGCCCGGGACCGCCTCAGCCACGATGCCCGGCAGGCTCTGCAGGATCTCCAGCGCCCGCGGCGCATCGTCGACCTCGAGTCGGTAGCTCGCCACGGCTCCCCGCAGGGTCCCGGGCGGACCCTCGGCCACCAGGCGCCCTCGCGCCATCACGCCCACGCGGTCGCACATGGTCTCGACCTCCGACAGCAGATGGCTCGAGACGAAGACGGTGGTGCCCCCGTCCGCAAGTTCGCGCAGCAGTCCGCGCATCTCGCGCATGCCGGTGGGATCGAGACCGTTCGTGGGCTCGTCGAGCACCAGCAGGTCCGGCCGCCCGAGCAGCGCCAGCGCGATCCCGAGTCGCTGGCGCATGCCCTGGCTGTAGGCCCGTACCTTCTTGTCGGCCGCATCGGTGAGCCCCACGCGTGCGAGCGCCTCCTCGATACGGCCCAGCCGTCCCCTCGTGTCGGCGCTCGGACCGCCGGCGCGCGCGAAGTACTCCAGGTTGGTCCGCCCGCTCAGGTATCGCCAGCACGCCGGCTCCACCACCAGCGCGCCGACCCGCACGAGCGCCGGCGGCGTCCCCGGCCCCACGCGCTCGCCCAGGACCTCCACCTCGCCCGCGCTCGG
>JAXDFZ010000080.1:0-2946 GCA_034665305.1 Blastocatellia bacterium
GGCCTGACTCGGCGCGGCGGGCGGGGGCACCGGCTCATTCTGCACGCCGGCCCCGGGCCTGCGGGACCGGCCGGCTCAGGGCCGCAGGGCAAGCAGTCCGGACACCGCCTTCACGCTGGCTATGGTCGCGGTGCCGGCCGCGGTCCGGGTGCCGGCCGAAACCGGCCCCGAGTAGTACAACGCGGCGCTGAGGCTGCCCGCGACCGCGTCGACCAACTCGGTGCCCGACGAGGTCCAGGTGGAGGCGTTGTCGGTGGTGAAGCCGGCCACCAGCACGTCGTTGGCCGTGGTGGTCGTCACCGAGGGGGTCGAGTGCGCTGCCACCGAAGTGGTGGAGGCCTCCGCCTGGCCGCCCTTGGCCTCGACCGGGGTGGTCGCGTTCACCCCGCTGAACGCAACCGCGGCCGCGACGCCGAGGGTGGCGTTGGCGTAGCTCACCGAGATCGAGGTGGGGTCACCGGCGGCCATCCGCCGGGTCAGGAAGGACCCCTTCAGCCCGGAGGACTCGTTGACCGCCAGCTGGCTGGTCCAGCCGGACGAGGCCGGCGTGCCGGCCGTCGAGCCGAGGTTGTTGGCCAGCCAGATCACCACGAAGTCCCCGGCGGCGAAGGCCGGCATGGCTACCGTCCAGGTCGCCGCCGCGGTCGTCACCTTGGTGAGCTTGGCCGTCCCGGCGGTGATGGCGGCCGGTGCCGGGGTGGTGACGGTTGCCAGGCCCGACCGGACCGACTCGTCCGTCGCGGTGACCGCCGTGACCGCGTAGTCGTAGCTGGTGCTGGCGGTTGCGGTCGGGTCGTCGGCCGCCGTGGTGCTGGACGAGCTGATCACGCTGAGCGCGCCGCCGTGCGGGCCGCGGTAGATGTTGTAGCCGGTGACGCCCGAGGTGGTGCTGGCGGTCCAGCTGAGATGCACCGAGGTGGCGCTGGTGGCGGTGGCGGTCAGGCCGGTCGGCGCGGCCACCCCGGATCCGGCAACCGTGAGGGTGACGATGGCGGACTGGGCCGACTCCGGGCCGCCGGTGGCGACCGCGGTGACGGCGTAGTCGTAGGTGGCGGCCGGCAGCCCGCTGTCGAGGTAGCTGGCGGTGCCCGACGACCCGACCCGGACCAGCGGCTGGCCGTGCGGCGCGCGGTAGACGTTGTAGCCGGTGACGTCCGGACTGGCACTGGACGTCCAGCTCAACGTCACTGACGAACCGCTCGGCGTGGCCACCAGGCCGGTCGGCGGGTCCGGCGGGCTGCTCACCGCAGGCGTCGTCACCGTTACCACGTTGCTGTCGGCGGAGGAGTTTCCAGCCGTGTCAAAGGCTCGTACCGTGTAGCTGTAGCTGGTGCTCGCCGCCACCGTGGTGTCCTGGTAGGTCAGCGAACCGGCGGCCACGATGCCGATCTGGGCGCCGCCCCGGTAGACGTGGTACTCGCTCACGGCCAGGTTGTCGGTGCTCCCGTTCCAGGCCAGGTCCACCTCGCCGCTGGCGGTACTCGTCGCGCGCAGGTTGGCCGGCGCCGAGGGCGGCGTGGTGTCGGGCACCTGTGCCTCGGTGCACACGACGGTCAGGGTGGGCCGCTTTCCGCTGTTGGTGGCCTCCCGCGAGTAGTAGTAGACGCCGTCATTGCTGGTGGTGGCGACCCGGAAGTCGGCCTCGCCGTTGAGCGGCGTGCCCTGGGTGACGTCGACCGACACGCTTGTATTCGACGCCACCGCCGGAAGCGAGTTCAACAGGGTCCCCCGGGTGGGCGCGCTGCTCCACGACACCGTGCTCTCGGTGAACGCGCCGCTGGTGTAGAAGTCGCCGCCGCTGACTGAACCGTTGGCGTCGTTGACGAGTGTCAGCTTCGCGCTCGCGAGGGTGCTGCACTCGGTCCCGCCCACGGTGAACTTCAGCAGCGCGTCGGAGACCGGGGCGTTGTCGATCACCAGCGGCGAGGTGCTGCCGCCGATCGCGGTGGGGTTCGCCTGCTGAATGGTCGCGTCACCGGTGGCGGTGAAGGTGTAGGTGTGCGAGATCGGGCCTGGCGGTGTCGACGCAGTAACCGAGTTCGACGCACTCGACGTGTTGTTCCCGCCGTCGTAGGCGGTCACGTAGTAGGAGTAGGCCGAACCCGGTTTCACCGTCAGGTCGGCATAGCTGTTGAGGCCGGGGCCGGTTCCGGTCGTGGTGGCCAGCAGGGTGAAGGAGCTTTCACCCGGGCCCCGGCGATAGACCCGGTAGCCGCTGACTCCGGTGCCACTGTCCGTGCTGGCGGTCCAGCCGAGATCGATCTCGTTGTAGAACACCGCTTCTGCGGACAGGGCGCTGGGGGCGGTAGGCGCCGTCGTGTCGGTGCTCGCCGGGGTGGTTACCGTCGTAGGAGCCGACATGGCCGAGGAGTTGCCGGCAGCATCGGCCGCCTGTACCTGATAGGTATAGGTCGTGGACGCCAGTACCGAGGTGTCGGTGTACGTAGTCGCGTTGTCGGTCCTGGCCGCGAGAAGGCTCGGTGTCGCACCGTTGGCCCCACGGTAGATGTTGTAGTTGGTAACGCCCACATTGTCTGTGCTGGCGCTCCAGGCAAGGCTGACCTGGTTGGCCGAGGCAGCGGAGCCGGACACGTTCGTCGGGGCCGACGGCGGCGTGGGGTCGATCGCCGGTGCGGCGTGGCAGGTGCCCGAGCCTGCGTCGCTGAGGGTGTAGCCGGATGCTGCGGCGAACTGCCAGTCATAGGTAGTGGCGTGCAGGGTCAACGTCATCACGCCGAAGGCAGTGGCGTTGGCGAGCGCGGAATTGGCGATCGGCGCGCCCAATGCCTGGAAGTCATCGCCACCGGAGCCGACGACGAACTCCCGGATCCCCTTGGCCGGGTCGGCAACGCCAGCTCCGGTTTGCGGATTGAACCGTTCGTAGTCGTGAGCGTGCCCATTGAGGACGATGTCGACACCGGCGTTGTACAGGTCGTTCCAGAACGC
>JAXDFZ010000081.1:0-2790 GCA_034665305.1 Blastocatellia bacterium
ATACTGGAGCGAGCGGAAACCATACTAGAAATTGACTTTGTAGGGAGGAATGTTGCCCACATCGCAATGGAAAACCACACCCTTAGAACATTGGATGTACTCATGATTTCTGATCACAGAGACAAACTGATATCAACTTCCGATTTCTTTGGGCGACGCCCAATATATATCGCCTCAGAGGTTGGATTTGTCGATTGCATGCAGATTATTACACATCCAGTAGACAACTGTGCCTTGCAAGCAGTGGCGGGAGGTGGTCATCTTGAGATGGCAAAGCTACTTCTTGCGGGGGGTATAGCGATCAACCATCCTGCACTAGGTGCTTCTGGTAGAACCACGCTTCAGGCTGCAGCAGAAGGAGGTCATATTTCACTGGTGAGGCAGTGCTGTGGATTGAAGCTCCATGATGAAATAGTTTACAATATCATCACTCAACTTATTTCCTGGTTGAAGCCTGCTCAGAGAAGTGGGTGGAAATATATGGCGACCAATAATAAGGTCGAATCCGCTAGCTTTCATTCTTTTTATATAACAGAACTTTCAAACTAGTTAGCACAGAAGCTTGATTATTTTTTTCTACCCTCACCCAGTCATTCCACTAATCGTCGGTGCCAGAGGGTTTCTCTTGAACAAAAGGAGCAGATTCCAGAACAGGTTCCAAGTCTATACAGGAAGAAATGTCGGATGAAATACGGCTGGCACATTGTACAACCTTGGGAACAAAAGGAACAGATTCCAACTCTATAAAGGGAGAAATGTCAGATGAAATACTGCTGGAGCATTGTACAACCTCCGGATGATTTTGCAACGCGCTTATCAACTCCTTAACAAATTTATCCCCTAGGACTTGCTCAAAACTAGACACAAAAAGTTAATAAGATTGATCTTACATACATATGATCATGGGAAAAGATTGCCATACGCATACTGCGGAAATTTCTGCACAGGAAGCGCCGATATTCCAATGCCAAATGCAGATACTAGTTGTTGCCATCGCTTTCCAGCCCGCAATCGATACTGAAGCCTTCTTTTCTTTCGTTGGTTGTTCTCCTTGAGATCGACTTGCTGGTAGATATCGCGAAGCATGTTGTCTGCTACAGTTTCTTGTGATCCCAGGCTTTCTCCCAGGCTTTCCAGGTTTTTGTGTATCTTGCCCAGCATATAAAGTGAAAATCTCCGGCGAAACCCTGCAGCAGCAACATTATGCTCTGTGACTTTGGTGTTATGGTAGATGTGTTGGATTTGTTGGGCAATTTCCACTGGGAGTGCGGTATAACTGTCGAAGCTGAAATCTAACACTGCGCGTTTGGCTTTATTATAGTGGCTTTCAAAGAGGCTTGTAAAGGCATCGATCTCATGAATTCGAGGTTGTTCTTCCCATGAATATTTGGTGCTAGTAACATCTGGCTCCCTTGGGAAAAGGTTATCCGACGCTGCTAGAGGACTATGATTGGCTGGTGGGACTGACGGGACTTTGCCTTTGCCTTTAGCTACGACAGACGGGGCAGGTGGGACAAGCAGAAGAGACTGGTCTGGAGGGGCGGGCAGGAATTGCCGAGTCTACGAGACGGGCGGGGTTGGCGGGGCGGGCGGGGTTGACGATTGTTGAGTCTACAGGACGAGCGGGACAGTCGGGGTTGGCTGGGCTGATGGGGCTGACGGGACTGCTGCCGGGGCTGCCGATTGCCGAGTCTGTGGGACGAACGGGACATCAGCAAAATGTATTTTAGTCACTGGGAGCCTCCAGGAGTGTCTGAGAGGATGTGGAGTGTAAACTTAGATGCGTCAATTTCAGGAGAGTATCAGACCCAAGGAGCAGTGGCTGGACATGGTCAAGATAAGATGGCTCTTGGTCAACTTAATATGATGTGGACGGGCTGACCTTGGTCAACTGAATATGATTTGGATGGGCTGACTTTTGGCTGGCTGGAGATGATCTAGACAACGCTGACATACTCTCTCTGAGATAGTTCTTAGCTAGCTGGATGCAATCTGCACAGGCTGGCTCCCAGCTGGCTGGACGCAATCTGGACGGGCTAGCTCTTGGCTGGCTGTATGGGCTGGCTCTCAGCTGGCTGGACATAATCTGGACATGCTAACTCTGCGCTGGCTGGACGCAATCTTGATGGGCTAGATCTCGGCTGCCTGGACGTAATGTGAACCAGCTGAGAGCTGGCTGGATTTCATGGGTTTTGGGGTTTAGGATTCTTTTTTACCGAAGGGGGCGGCGAAGCCGCTACATACCTAGTATACGTATAATGACAAAAGGAAGATCAACACTGAGTTCAATAAACTTAAGCACAAAATATCTCATTCCAAAGGAAAGCACACCCGCTTCTTTTCCTCTTTCAGTATACCTTTCTAGCGAATTGGCTGAGGGAGATACCTGCAAACCGCAGAATTAGAGTAAAAGTTTACAATGCGAGTCGATCGCGCATGCCAGCGCCGCTATCGAATCCCACCACAGCACCTAAAAGTATTGTTAGCGGCCAAAAGTATGCGTGCTCTGCAACCATGTCTGACATCTCACTTCCGAACTCTTGTTCAATTCAGCAACTACACCCCGCACCTAAACCCTTCAAAATGAGTTGCACATTACAAGTTCAACCTATACACAAGTTTACCCACAAGGTGCTGTAACAGAAAACATAAAAATTAACACTCTTATTGTAGATGTGCCACTCCATTTATTCATGCAATGGCTTAAGTTATGCTTGAACTTTGAATACTCCAAATACAAACATTTCCGTACTTCTAGATGGGCTATAGGAGTGGAAGTGGAGCTTCACG
>JAXDFZ010000082.1:0-2555 GCA_034665305.1 Blastocatellia bacterium
CGTTGAGTGCCGCCGGCTCGGACGTGCTGGCCCGGGCTTGGGGCGACGGCGCGGACTGGCTGCTGGCGGCGGTGCCCGGCCTGCTCGGGGACGGCGACGACTGGTCGGCGCTGGACGTCAGCGGCCACCGGGTGCTGCACGAGGTCCGCCGGCGCCGGCCGGGGGTGCGGCTGACCCGGACCGGCCTGGTGCTGCACTCGCTGGTGCCGGCCTGCCTGGAGCAGCGGGTCACCGGCCAGGAGGCGTTCCGGGCCTGGCGGCTGCTGACCCGGGCCTACGGCGAACCGGCGCCGGGACCGGCCGAACCGCGGCTGTGGCTGCCGGCGACCCCGGCCCAGCTGCTGGCGGTGCCGAGCTGGGACTGGCACCGGTTCGGGGTGGACGCCAAGCGCTACCAGGCGGTCCGGGCGGTGGCGACGGTGGCCAACCGGCTGGAGGAGTGCGTTCAGCTGGCGCAGACCGCCGGACTGGAGGCCGCGCGCAAGCGGCTGGCTTTAGTGCCCGGCGTCGGGCCGTGGACGGTGGCCGAGACCACGGTGCGCGCGCTCGGCGACCCGGACGCGGTCAGCGTCGGTGACTTCCACCTGTCCAACGTGGTCGGCTTCGCGCTGACCGGCGCGGCCCGCACCGACGACGCCACCATGCTGGAACTGCTCAAGCCCTGGGACGGCCAGCGGGCCCGGGTGGTCAAGCTGATCCGGCTGAGCGGGCTGACGCCGCCCAAGTTCGGCCCTCGGTTCAGCCCGAAGGACATGTCGCGGATATAAGGGTTTCTGAGCCCGTCGCCGGATGGCGTCCCGCGTTATCCGGCCGCCGGCGCCGGGTCCTCGAAGCGGGCCCGCCGGTAGGGACTGGCCGCCAGGCCGGCGGACACCACCCCGAAGCCCACGGCGGCCGCGTACAGCATCGGGCGATAGCCCACGGTGTCGGCGAGCGCGCCGCCCAGCGGTGCGCCGAGGACGATCATCCCCCGGTTGAGCGAGCGCCGGGTGGCATTGGCCCGTCCCTGCAGGTGATCGGGGGTGATCGACTGCAGGTATCCCATCTCGTTCGGGTTGGCGGCGCCCATGGTGAGCCCGAGCAGGAACTGCCCGGTCGCGAAGACGGTCCAGCCGCCCCAGCCGTGGCCGCCGGAGGCGATCACCGCCCAGGAAGCCCCGTTGCCAGCCATGCACGCGATGACGATCCGCCCGACGCCGAACCGGGCGCCGATGCGGGTCGCGCCCAGCGCGCCGAGCAACCCGCCGGCGCCGCCGACCGCGAGGGCCAGCCCGAACGCGAACGGGCTCAGGCCCATCGTCCGGAGCGCGAACAGCGGCAGCGTCGCGCCGGCGACCGCGTGGACCAGGAACCAGCTGTGGGCGCTCAGCACGTACGGGCCCAGCAGCCGGTGGCGGTAGAGCCACCGAAGCCCCTCGACCGCCTCGCCCCGGACGCCGCGCAGCGAGAATTCCCGCGAGGGCGGCTCGGGAACCGGAACGCGTAACAGCAGCAGCCCGGACGCGAGGTAGCTGGCCGCGTCGAACAGCACCGCCCACGGCGCGGTCAGCAGCGACACCAGGCCGCCGGCGAGCGCCGGGCCCGAGGTCTGTGCGACGGCCTCGCTCTGGTCCAGCCGGGCGTTGGCGCGGGTGAGCAGCCGCGGCGGCACCAGGCGGGGGAGGAACGACTGCGACGCGGCGTCATGGGCCAGCGAGGCCAGCCCGAACACGATCATGAACGCCATCAGGACGGCGAGCGAGAGCCGGTGGGTGAGCGCCAGCACCGGGATGGCGACCAGCAGGGCGCAGCGCACGAAGTCCGTCGTCACCAGCACCGGCCGGCGGCGAGCCCGGTCGACGAACACGCCCGCGACGATGCCGACCAGCAGGTACGGCAGCCAGCGTGCCGCGTTGACCAGGCCCACCTCGGTAGCGCCGCCGTGCAGGGTGAGCACGACGAGCACCTGGATCGCCAGCGTCGTGACGTAGGTGCCGAACGCCGAGACGGTGGACGCGGCCCAGAACGGCCGGAATCCCGCGTGGCGACCCAACTCCGCCGCGTCGTCCGTCATTGCCGTTGTATACAGCGGCCCGATCGCCGGATCCCGCCTGAGAAGACCGCGACTAGCCGAAGGCGTCCAGCACCGCGTCCGACAGTTGTGGCCAGGCCTTGATCGCCCAGGGACCGAAGCGCCTGTCGGCGAGTGCTACCAGGCCGAGCCGAGCTTGCGGGTCGATCCAGAACATGGTGCCGCTGCGTCCGAAGTGGCCGTACGTGCCGGGGGAGTTGCGGGGCGAGGTCCAGTGCGGGTCCTTCTCGCCGCGGATCTCGAAGCCCAGCCCCCAGTCGTTGGGCCGCTGCCCGCCGTAGCCGGGCAGCACGCCGAGCAGGCCGGGGAACTGCACCGTCGACACCTCGCGCAGGGTGTCGGCGTGCAGCAGGCCGGTCGGGGTCATCAGCTCGGCGAGGAAAGCCTGCAGGTCGTCGACCGAGCCGACGGCCTCGCTGGCCGGCGAGCCGGCCAGCTCGGTAGACCTCATCCGCAGCGGACCGAGCACCGCCTCGGCGAGGTA
>JAXDFZ010000083.1:0-2713 GCA_034665305.1 Blastocatellia bacterium
GAGGCTCACTGCCCGAGCATGCCGCGCAGGGTGGCGGCGTTGCGGACCGCATGGCCGGCGCCGTCATTGTTGAAGTACACCCAGACGTCGCGGCCACCGGCCTGCCACTCCCGGATCCGCTCGCACCACCAGCCGAGGTCGGCATCGGAATAGCTGCCGCCGTAGAGGTGCTCGGAGTCCGGCCCGTGCATCCGGACGTAGACGAAGTCCGCTGTGGCCCGCAGCACGCACGGCAGGTGCGCGCCGCTCATCACGCAGTAGGCCGCGCGATGGCGTTCCAGCAGGGCGTAAACCGCCTCGTCCTGCCAGCTCGGGTGCCGGAACTCCACCGCGACCCGCATCCAGTCCGGTATCCGGGCGAGGAAGTAGTCCAGCCGGGCGTCGTCGCGGGCGTGCCCGGGAGCCAGCTGCACCAGCAGGACCCCGCGCCGGGCGCCGAGCTGATGCCAGCAGGAGGCCATCCGGTCGATCCACACCTCCGGTGCGTACAGCCGCTTGCCGTGGGTCAGGCCGCGGGCCGCCTTCACAGACAGCTGGAAACCTTCCGGCAGCCGCGCCTGCCAGCCGGCGAACGTCCGGTCAGCCGGCCACCGGTAGAAGCTGGCGTTGAGCTCGGCGGTGCTGAACCGGCTGGCGTAGATGCCCAGCCGGTTGCCGGGAGCGGTGCCGGGCGGGTAGAGCACCCCGTCCCAGTGCGGGTAGCTCCAGCCGGAGGTACCGATCTGTACGCTCACTCCAGCTCTCCCGCATCCCTCGCCATCGGTGCCTGCCGATTCTCACCCGCCGTCGAACCTGCCAGAGCGTCGGCTCCCGCCTCGCGGTGCTCCCGGGCGTCGGCTCCCGCCGCGCGATGCCTTTAGGCGTCGGCTCCCGCCTCGCGGCGCCGCTTGGGCGTCGGCTCCCGCCTCGCCTGTAACCTGGGTGGCATGGACCGCGAGTCGCAGCCGTTGCTGGACTGCGCGGTTTTCAGCTGCACGGGCCTGCAGGTCGACCTCGACTCGGGCGAGGTGGCGCTGGACTACCTGCTGTCCGGCGGCAGCTCGGCCCCAATCAGCTTCACCGAGCGGTTGCGGTTCCCGGTCCCGGCGCGGCAACCCAGCGAGCAGCGGCGCGAGGCGTTCCTCGCCGTGCTGCGGTTGCTGCACGCGGTCGCGGGTGTCAGCTACTTCAAGGCCGCCGCACCGCCGGTGGTGGACCTCGGCGCGAGCCGGTTCACCGCGGCCGAACTGGCCTATGTCGAGGCGGTCTACCGGCACGGCCTGCGCGAGTTCGCCTATACCAACGACCTGCCCGCCGTGCTGCACACCCGGTTCGTCGCCGGCACCGGGCAACCGCTCGGCGAACCGGACGCGGCGGCCGGCGCCGGCAGCTGGTACTCGATCGAGGACCGGCCGCTGGTGCCCTGCGGCGGCGGCAAGGACTCCATCGTCAGCACCGAGGCGATGATCTCCTCCGGTCGGAACCCGATCGCCTTTGCGGTGAACCCCAATTCCATCATCTCCGGTGTGGTGGCGGCGTCTGGGCTGGAGCTGCTCGCGGTGCGCCGCACGCTGGACCGGCGGCTGTTCGAGCTGAACCGGCAGGGCGCCTACAACGGCCACGTGCCGGTGACGGCCGTCAACTCGCTGCTCGCGGTGGCCACCAGCATCCTGCACGGCCTGGGCCCGGTGGTGATGTCGAACGAGTCCTCGGCCTCGGCGCCCAACCTGTCCTGGCGCGGCGAGCCGGTCAACCACCAGTGGTCCAAGAGCGGCGAGGCCGAGCAGTCCCTGCAGGCCGCCCTCGCCAGCCGGCTCGGGACGGACGGGCTGTACTTCTCCCTGCTGCGCCACCACAACGAGATGCAGATCGCCCGGTTGTACGCCGGCACCACCGCCTACGACGGCGTGCTGACCAGTTGCAACAACGCCTACACCATCGACCGGCCGGCCACCGTGCGCTGGTGCGGCGACTGCCCCAAGTGCCGGTTCGTGTTCCTGGCCCTGGCCCCGTTCGCCGGCGTCGAGCGGATGGTGGGCATCTTCGGCGCCAACCTGCTGGCCGACGAGGCCCAGCTGCCCGGCTACCGGGTGCTACTGGGCATCGGCGGGTACAAGCCGTTCGAATGCGTCGGTGAGATATCGGAATCCCAGGCCGCGGTGGCCCGGCTGGCCGAGCTGCCGGCCTGGCGCGAGGCGGTGGTGATCCGGCGGTTGCTGCCGGAACTGGACCGCGATGCCACGCCGGCCTGGACCGAGGTGCTGGACCGGCACGCCGCCAGCCACGCCCCGGCCGCCTTCGTCGCCGCCCTGGACAGCCTGGCCGGCGCGGCCGTCAGCCCGTAGGACCGTCCCCGGCGGCCCGACCCGGCGCGGGCGGTGCCGTGGCGGCTGTTTCAGCAATGGCTTCGGCGAACACCCGCGACCGGTGCTCGAAGTTGTCGAACCGGCCGTAGCTCGGCGCCGCCGGCGACAGCAGCACCACGCCGCCCGGCGGGGTGTGCCGGCGCGCCAGCCGCACCGCGGCGGGCAGGTCCTCGGCGCTGAGCCGGACCAGGCCCGGCAGGTCCGCGAGCGCCTGCAGGATCCGCTCGCCGCTGTCCGGAATGGCGATGACGGTGGCCAAGATCCCCTTCGAGGACAGGTAGTCCCGCAGCGGGCCGTAGTCCAGGCCGCGGTCCTGGCCGCCGAGGATCACGGTGAGCGGCCGGTGCGCGTACGCCTCGATGGCGTGG
>JAXDFZ010000084.1:0-3854 GCA_034665305.1 Blastocatellia bacterium
GCGGATACCGGTGCCGGTGATGTAGGCCGCCTGGTCGCTGGCCAGGAACGACACCAGCTCCCCCACGTCCTCCGGGGTTCCGTAGCGGCCCAGTGGTATCGCCTCCCGGGTCTGGGTCCGTACCGACTCGACGTCCGTGCCGCGCCTTGCGGCCGTGGCCTGGTCGACCAGGCGGAGCCGTTCGGTCTCGATCTTGCCGGGGAGCACGTGGTTGACCGTGATGCCGAACCGGCCCACGCTCTCGGCCAGCAGCTTCAGGTAGGACTGGACCGCCGAGCGTGCGATGGAGGACGCGGCCAGGTCGCTGATCGGCGTGGACAGCGCACTGGAGGTGATGGCGATCAGGCGGCCCCAACGATTCTGCTTCATCCCCGGCAGCGCGGCCGCCACCGCGTTCTGTATCGAGAGCAGCATCAGGTCGAGGGCTTGCTGGAGCTGCGGCGAGGACAGCTGGTCGACCGTCCCGGGAGAGGACCCGGGAGAGTTCAGCAGGATGATGTCGTAGGGTCCGGTCGCTGCGACCCGCTCGCCCACACCGGCAGGCTCGCGGAAGTCACAGGCGAAGGAGGAGTGTCCGCTGCCCGGCAGGTCGCGAGCCGCTTCAGCGGCCCGGTCGGCGTCGGTGCCCGACACCGTCACCGAGCTTCCGTGACGTGCCAGGCAGCGTGCTACGCCGAAGCCGATCCCCCGGGTGCCGCACAGCACCAGGGCACGCTTGCCCTCCAGGCCGTACATGATCACCCCAGCTTCGCGGTCATGGTGGCGTCCCTTGCCTATCGAACGGGGTGGGTCAGCGTGCCCACCTGCTCGACGACTGCCTCAACCGTGTCCCCCGGGTTGAGAACGGCAGCTCCGGGCGTTCCGGTGCAGATCACGGTGCCCGGTCGCAGCGTCCGGCCCGCGGTGAAGTACTCCACGAGGTAGCCCAGGTCGTACTTCATCTCCGACGGGGTGCCGGATGCGACGGTTTCCCCGTTGCGGATGGTGGCGATTCGCAGCTCGGCGAGGACGTCGTCACTGAGCTCGTCCAGGGTCACCAGGACCGGACCGACGCTGCAGAAGGTGTCGAAGCCCTTGGCCCAGGGGATATAGCGGGGGTTCTGTCGGATCACGTCCTCGGCGGTCATGTCCAGGACGGCGGTCACGCCGACCACCACGCGGCGCCAGTCGGCCCGTGCCACGTTCTTGCAGGTGGTCCCGACGACCAGCCCCAGTTCGGCCTCGCCGGTCACGCGCCCGGACTGCGCCGGCAGCTCGACATGGCCGCCGTTGCCGATCAGGCAGGTGGCCGGCCGGAGGTAGGAGCCGGGGCCGAACGCGGGCTGTGGGGCGTTCAGGTCTTCGGAGTGGCCTCGGTAGTTGAGCCCCGCGCCCCAGATATCGGTGTCGCCGTCGGCGATGGGCGCGGCACGCGCCAGATCGACGTTTGCGGGGGCCAGGCTGTCCATCTGCTCGTCGACGGCATCGGCAAGCTCACGCAGCCGTTGCCCAGCTGCGAGATCGGCGATTCGGCTGACGTCGGCGAAGCCCGACAGGCTCGCCAACGGCAACCACTTCTCGCCGTGGCTCACCACCAGGTGGAAGCCGTGGGCGGCTGAGCCGATCCTGGCCACTCTCACGGTTGGTCTCCGTCCGCACTCTCGCCTCAGACCGAGACCTGGTCCAGCATCCGGGCCTCGTCGGCGATCCGGCTTGCCGCGGCGTGGAAATCGGCTCCGCGTGGACTCTGCTCGGCGATGTCGACCGCGGTCTGCATCAGGCGGGCGGGATCCATCCGGTACTTGGCCGCCAGTTCCTCCACCAACGGGAAGAAGCCTGAGTGGATGCCGATCACTCCGCCCAGCACCTGCATGGTGCGGTCCTCGCGGATGACGTCCATGTTCACCCGGCAGCACTCGGCCAGCTTCGCCAGCTCCCGGTAGTCGAACAGGTCGGAGTCCAGGATCTTGATGATTCCGGCGAGCGACTCGGTCGCGGCGTTGCCCGAGCCTCGACCTATGCCATTGAGCGTCGCGTCCACCACGGTGGCACCGGCCTGCAGGGCGGTGATGCTGTTGATGTTGGCCATGCCGAGGTTGTCGTGCCCGTGGAATCCGACCACCGGAAAGTGCTCTCTGACCGCGCTCACGTAACGGTCGACATCGGCGGGGAGCATCGCCCCGTAGGAGTCGACGATGTAGATGCCGGCGAGGGCCGGGCTGGCTCCGTCGAGCATGTCGAGCAGTTGCTGGACGGGCGTCGCGCTGGATTTCATGAGGTTCAGGTACACCTGCCCGCACACCTCGGTGGCACGGTGCAGGTAGTCCAGCTGGTCTGCGACCCGGTCGGGTTCCATCCCGACCCGTACGAACGACATGCCCCGCTTGCTCAGCTCGGCGATGGTGTCCAGGCGCGAGAAGTCAGGTTGGGCGAACATTCCCCATGATTTGTCGGGCAAACTCGACTGGGCAATCTCGCACCAGCGGTAGTGGTCGATGTTGCCGGCTCTGATGCCGGCCCGCTCGGCCTCCAGCCCGATGCCATGCCCGACCTCGATCAGCGGAATGGGGGTCTCGTTGAGCCGGGACAGCAGGTAGGTCACGAACCCCTCGTCGAACTGGAAATCCACAGCGTAGGAACCGTCGCGGAGCGTGCAGTCAAGCAACTGCATCCCGGACATTCCTGAGGGCGGGCTGCTTGCCATGGGCACTCCTTGCTCGAACATCACTTTCCAACGCACGTCGAGGTGCGCGAACACGTACTGGCTTGGTCACTGCCGCGGGCGCAAAGGCCTCGACACCGCGGCATGGGTTTCGAGACGGTTGAGTCGTGTCGCCGAATCCGCAGCTCCAGGGTGAGCAGGGGCTTCAGCCCACCCGAAGCCCTCCATCAAAGGTTCAACCGACGGCTCCCCGAAGCATGAACCGGTACTCGTCGCCCTCCGACGGCTGCTTGACCGATTCAAGCAGAACGCCTAATAACGTGCAATAGCTCTGATCTCGCCGAATCGGGATAGATGGTTCGTTGGAGCACCTTTACCCCTTCCCCGCCAGCAGCACGTTCGGCTGCCGCGGGGGCGGCACCCGGAGGCCGGCCCCGGGAATGGGAAGAACTTTTCCATTCCGACACGCTTGCCATGATCACCTGTCGTAGTCTCTGCCCGACACCGTCCACAACCGCGCTATTCGATGGAGGCGAAAGCATGGCAGCTGCCCAGCACGCTCGTAGCATCGTCGACTTTGTCCTGGAGCTCAGCCAGAACCCGGACAAGGCTGCCGAGTACAAAGCCGACCCGACCGCCTACATGACCAGCCGCGGCATGGATGCGGA
This sequence comes from Blastocatellia bacterium, assembly GCA_034665305.1. GTDB lineage: Bacteria > Acidobacteriota > Blastocatellia > Pyrinomonadales > Pyrinomonadaceae > DASXRU01. The sequence goes on from JAXDFZ010000084.1 coordinate 3,310, forward strand.
CCTGCAACAGGAGATCCTCCAGGCGCAGGAGTCAGCGCTGGCCAGCCACACGACCCGCTACGACGACGGCGGCGAGGTCGCCGGGACCGGCGGAGACAGCGGCGGCGGGGGCAGCACAGTCATCGTCGCGGTCGTCGTGGTGGTCGTGGCCTGATCCATGCCCGCTGGACGTCTGTTCGTCGTCGGCACCGGCATCACCGCCGGGCAGATGACCATCGAGGCACAGAACGCGTGCGCCAACGCGGACCTGCTCCTGTGCCTGGTCGCCGACCCGCTCACCACCCACTACCTGCACTCACTGAATTCGAACGTCGAGTCGCTGCAGTCCAGTTACCGCGACGGCGAGCCGCGTTTCGAGGCCTACACCGACATGGTGCGGCGCATCCTCGAACCGGTCCGGGCCGGGCTGACGGTCTGTGCAGCCTTCTACGGACATCCCGGGGTGTTCGCCTTCCCGTCCCACGAGTCCGTCCGGGTTGCCCGCGCCGAGGGCTACTTCGCCCGCATGCTTGCCGGGGTGTCGGCCGAGGACTGCCTGTTCGCAG
>JAXDFZ010000085.1:0-2712 GCA_034665305.1 Blastocatellia bacterium
CGCCCATCGAGAACGTATTGCCGGCGACGAACGCGGTCTTGCCGAGCTGCGCGTCGAGGATCTTCATCGCCGCCGTTGTCTTGTCCTTCGACGCGTTGATGTGCGCGGGATCGCGTTGCTCCGGCGGCGTGCGGATGAGGCCCCAGAACAGCCCGTGGATTGCGGGGGCGCAGACCGTGAGTTGCCAGTCCATCCAGCGGCCGGCGCTGGCGCGTTCGCGTAGATCGGCGGGCTCGAGCGTGCCGGGTCCGTATTTGGAGGCGAGGTAGCGCACCACCGAGTTCGATTCCCACAACAGGAAACCGTCGTCCTCCTCGAGCGTGGGCACCAGCCCGTTGGGATTCCTGGCGAGATAGGCGGGCTGGTCGTTCTTGCCGAACGGCCCGCCGATGTCGATCCGCTCATGCGGGATGCCGAGCTCTCCCACCGCCCACATCGCCTTCTGCACATTGATCGAGGTGTTGCGCCCCCAGATTTTGAGCATGGCCTTCCCTTTATTGCCGCGAGCGTCAGTCGAGCCGCCGCGCCTCTTCGGGCAGCATGATCGGGATGCCGTCGCGGATGGGATAGGCGAGCTTGGCGGAGCGCGAGATCAGCTCCTGCTTGGCGGTGTCGTATTCCAGCGGACCCTTGGTCAGCGGGCAGACCAGGATTTCCAGGAGCTTGGGATCGACGCTGCCGGTGGGGCGATCGGGTGGCGTGGTGGTCATGACGGACTCCAGACGTAGACAGTCATGACCCTATAGCACGTTGGCAACGGATTCGCGCGGACGCGAACCCGGCTCTTGGCCGGTTCAGCGGCGGCGGAAATTCTGCCGGCGTGCGGGCGCCGGGCCGCCGACGCGGTCGGACTTGTGGCGGAAATTGATCCGGCCGCGGTTGAGATCGTACGGTGACACTTCGATCACGACCCGGTCGCCGACGCCGGTGCGGATGCGGAACTTGCGCATCTTGCCGGACATGTAGGCGAGCAGTTCGTGTTCGTTGTCGAGGCGCACGCGGTAATTGCCGTCCGGCAATACCTCGGTCACCGTGCCGTCGAACTCGAGCAGTTCTTCCTTCGACATGGCGTCGCTCCCTTCGATCGTTGTCAGCGCGGTGCGCGATGCGTGCCGCCGCCAGAATGACCACGATGGCGCTGCGGCTTGGATTGCTGCATGAACGGCACCGAGGCGATGCTGCCATCGGTTGCGCCGCGCGGTTGCCCGCCGCGCTCCTGATGCTGGCGGCCCCTGGGCTCCTGGGTCGAATGAGCCTTGCGGTCCGGGTGCGGATTCCATCCGCGTTGCGGACGCTGCTGCGAGGAACGCGAGCGACGCCGCGGCTCCTTTGCGCTCGGTTCGTGCGTCGTCAGCGCGGTGCGCTGATCGCTGCGGCGGTCGGTTGCCGGGATCGAGATGCGGATCAGCTTCTCGATATCGCGCAGGAACGGCCGCTCCTCCGAGTCGCAAAACGAGATCGCGACGCCGGCGGCGCCGGCACGCGCGGTGCGGCCGATGCGGTGCACGTAGCTTTCCGGGATATTCGGCAGGTCGTAATTGACCACATGGCTGATGCCGTCGACATCAATGCCGCGCGCGGCGATGTCGGTGGCGATCAGCGTCCGCACCTTGCCGGCGCGGAAGTCTGCTAACGCCCGCTCGCGCTGGCCCTGCGACTTGTTGCCGTGAATCGCCGCGGCTCCGAGTCCCACTTTTTCGAGCCCGCGGACCACCTTGTCGGCGCCATGCTTGGTGCGGGTGAAGACCAGCACGCGATCGATCGTCTCGCCGCGCAGAACTTCGGCGAGCAGCGCCGGCTTGTCCGCGCGATTGACGTGCATGATCCGCTGGTCGACTTTTTCGACGGTGGTGGCGGCCGGCGTCACCGCGACGCGAACCGGATCGGTCAGCATATGGCTGGCGAGATCGGCAATCTCGCGCGGCATGGTCGCCGAGAAGAACAGCGTCTGGCGCTTGCTCGGCAGCTTGGTGACGATTTTGCGGATGTCGTTGATGAAGCCCATGTCGAGCATGCGGTCGGCTTCGTCGAGCACGAACACCTCGACTTTCTCGAGCGTGACGGCGCGGCTCTGCATCAGGTCGAGCAGCCGTCCTGGGGTTGCGACCAGCACGTCGACGCCGCGCGCGAGCGCGCGGATCTGGCGGTTGATCGGAACGCCGCCGATGGCGAGCGTAACGCTCGGGCGCACATAGCGCCCGTAGGTCTCGAAGCTGTCGACGATCTGGGCGGACAGCTCCCGCGTCGGGCTCAGCACCAGCACGCGGCAGGTGCGCTGCTCCGGCCGCCGGCGGGTCTTGGAGAGATGGTCCAAAATCGGCAGCGCGAACGCTGCGGTCTTGCCGGTCCCGGTCTGAGCGATGCCGACGACGTCGCGGGCGGCGAGCACTTGCGGGATGGTCTGGGTTTGGATCGGGGTGGGGGTGACGTATTGCTCGTCCACGAGGGCGCGAGCGATCGGCTCAGAGAGGCCGAGTTCAAGAAAAGAGGTCAAAGAGGAATCTTTCATGTGGCGAAACACCCGGCACCTGAAGGCGGCGGGCGGATCGCGGGGGAAATAGACACCCCGCGTGGTCTGGGCTGTCAATGGTTCGATGCTGGATGCGACGGGTCGAAAACCAAAAAACGTGGAATTCGTTCACGCGACCCGCGAACGGCCTAGGCGGCCATTGATCTCAACATCCATCACGTAACAGTGTAATGGGGTGTTTT
>JAXDFZ010000086.1:0-3055 GCA_034665305.1 Blastocatellia bacterium
ACCTACAACGGCCACCCGCTGTATCTCTACGTCGGCGACCAGAAGGCCGGCGACACCAGTGGCCAGGGCATCACGGCGTTCGGCGGCGGCTGGTACGCGCTGACCGCGTCCGGCGGCCAGGTCACTGCCACGGCATCGGGCTCGGGTGGCGGCAATGGCTACTAGCGCGCCCACTCGGCTTCCGCGGAGCGCGGTCGGCGTCGAGACGATCGTGCCCGCCGCGTACGCCCTCGGGACGCTGTCGCCCGCGGGCGGTGCACCTGCAGCAGTTCGCGGACCTGTTCCATGGCGTCCGCTGGATCGGCCCGCTCTTCCTCGCCAACGCGGTCGCGCTCGTCGCGGTGATCGCCGGATTGGCGCTCCGGCGAACGCGGCGGATCGCCGCGCTGGCCGGCGTCGTCATCTCGGCGATTGCCCTCGGCAGCCTCGTCGTCAGCTACGGGCGCGGGCTCTTCGGCTGGCAGGAGGCCGGCTTTCGCACCCCCGTCGCCCTGGCGGTGGTCACCGAGGTCGGGGCCGTGGTACTGCTCACCACAGCCCTCGCCGGCGGCGCGTGGCTCGCCGAGCGGTGAACGATGAGACCGGTGGCCGCCGCGCCAACGGCGCGGACGCAAACGGGAGTGTGCTGTTCTTCCCGACGTGGAGGAGGACGCGGGTCGCAGAGCACCCTCGAGCCATCCGTTCCTCGGAGAGCAGACGCCCGTCGCGATCGCGCATCGTGGCGGTGCCGAGGAGGCGCCCGAGAACACGCTGGAGGCGTTCGGCGCCGCCATCGCACTCGGGTACCGCTACCTCGAGACCGACGCCCACGTGTCCCGGGACGGCGTCGTGGTTGCCTTCCACGATCCCGGCTTGGACGGCGCCACGGACCGGCGGGGCGAGATCGCGCAGCTGACGATCGCGGAGATCGAGGCGGCCGACGCCGGCTGGGTCTACTCACCCGACGGAGGGCGCAGCTTCCCGTACCGCGACCGGGGCGTGCGGATCCCCCGCCTCGAGGAGCTGCTCGTGCGCTGGCCGCACGCCCGCGTGAACATCGATCCCAAGGCGGATGCGACCGTCGGGCCGCTCGTCGCCCTCGTCGATGCCCTGGACGCGTGGGAGCGCGTCTGCGTCGGCTCGTTCTCGGACCGCCGTCTGCGCCGCGTCCGCGAGCTCAGCGGCGGCCGCGCGTGCACGTCGATGGGGCCGCGCGCCGTCGCGGTCGCCCGCGCCGCCTCGCTCGCCGGCCGGGTGCCCCGTCAGGGCGCGGACTGCGTCCAGGTGCCGATCCACAGCGGGCGGGTCCGGATCGTGTCGCGCGGGTTCGTCCGCGCCGCCCATCGCGCGGGTCTGCACGTCCACGTGTGGACGGTGAACGAGCGCTCGACGATGCACGAGCTCCTCGACCTGGGCGTCGACGGCATCATGACCGACCGCCCTCGCGTGCTCCGCGACGCGTTCGCGGAGCGGGGCCTGCGGTTCTAGCCGCGATCGGTCACCGGAGCAACTCGGTGATCTTGACGACGACGAAGACGAGCCCGGCGGCCCCGATCCCCCGGCGCGCCAGGTTGTCGCCGTCCTCGACCTCCCGCCACGCCCAGGCGGCCAGGCCGGTGTAGAACACGGCGCGCGCGCCGTCGTGCACCAGCCCGCCGGTCAGCGCCGCCACGAGCCACCCGGCCAGCGCGGCGAGCAGCGGGGCGTTCGGGAGCTGGGCGAGCGGATAGCTCGCCGGCCAGCCGCGCTGCCCGCGCCTTAAGAGCTTCCGGGGAGTCGACGTGTCGGGGGACAAGGACGTGAGCCTAGATGCCCCGGAGGCGCGTGAAGCGGGAGCTGCGCCGGTCCGCGCGGCGCACCGTGTCGCCGATCAGCCAGAACATCGGCGGCCACAGGCCGACGAACAGCGCCCGGCGCTCGGCGTTCGCGCGCTCGTCCTCGCCGATGGTCTTCGCGCGGATCCAAAGGGCGATGCAGAGGGCGATCGACCCCAGCGACGTCGCGTAGAGCGACCGGCTGGCGGGAATCGCGTATTCGAGGGCGCGGCGCATCGTCTCGACCGTGATGCCCGCGGCGGGCGGTTGCGACACGAAGCCGTGAGGTAGTACCCGGGGATGCCGCCCCGCCCGAGCTTCCGGAGGCGCTGGACGACGGCGGCGCGGTGGCCCGTGGGCGTCGGTCTGGCGTCCTGGCGCTATCTCTGGCGCGTGAGCGCCGTGCACCGGCGCGAGATGCCGGGCTCGCTGCCGGCTGACGGGGCGCCGGCGCTTCCCGGAGCCGGCCTGGAGGAGGTCCAGACGCCCGAGGACGGCGTCGGCCCGCTCGTGCACCGCATCTACCGCACCCGGATCGTCGGCTCGGTGATGACGCCCGAGACCCTGATGGGGCGGATCAAGGAGGACCTCGACCGCGTCGCTCCCTCCGAGTTCGCCAGCTTCCAGAAGGCGCAGAACGGCGGGCCGCTCGCGCTCGGCGACGAGTACGTGGTGCGCATGCCGGGGCCGTGGGACGGCCCGGTGCGCGTGATCGCGGAATCGCCGACGTCGTTCCGGCTGGCGACGTTGGCGGGGCATCTCGAGGCCGGCCAGATCGAGTTCCGCACCGGCGCGGACCATCGGTCGCTGAGCTTCGAGATCGAGTCGTGGGCGCGCAGCGGCGACCGGTTCTCCGACGCCCTGTACTCGCATCTCCGCCTCGCCAAGGAGGTCCAGCTGCACATGTGGGTGAGCGTCCTGGGCAAGGTCGCCGGCCTCGCGCACGGACGCAGCGAGGGCGGGGCGATCGTCACGACCCGTCGCGTGGACCCGGCGGACGGGCGCGGCAGCCGGTCCCCGGGCCGGCGCGCCGAGCGGAGGCTCGCCGCGCTCGCCGGCCGGGCGGTCAACTTCGACACCTCACGACTCGCCGAGTACACGCCCGAGACCGGTTGGCGCCGCGACGACATGGTCGAGCCGCTGCCCAGGGAGGCTCCCGGGCCGCCGGAACCCGGCGGCAGCTGGGAGATCGCACGCCGGCTGGTCATCGACTACCAGCTCGCCGATCCCGGCCAGGTGCACGCCGTCTACGACCACCGGGC
>JAXDFZ010000087.1:0-2766 GCA_034665305.1 Blastocatellia bacterium
ATCCGTTTCTCTATCTCTTTTTTAGTCGGTTCTGCCTCAGCGTCAGTTGTGTCACCAGATTTTATGTCTTCGACCTCAATGATCACTTCAAAACCGGCCATTGATGATCACCCCAAAACCGGCCAACGGAGAGGCGATCGAGACCGAGTAGTTTTAGCCTTTTGCCTCCTGGTCGAGCAAGTCCATTTTTGTTCTCCAACTGCGCGGGCCGCATTTCAAGACATGCCCATGATGCAGCAGGCGATCGAGCATAGCGGAGACCGCGGCACTGTCGCCAAGCAGCTTCCCCCAATCCTCGACCGGACGGTTTGATGTCATCAGAGTGCTGGCGCGCTCATAGCGACGCATGACGATCTCCAAGAGGTCCTCGGCGGCAGTGGCCGGGAGCTTACGCATGCCCAGATCATCGATGATGAGCAGCGGCACGGTGGCCAACAGTTCCATGTGCTGTTTGCGCGAGCCGTCGATGGTCGCTTCAGCGATTTCATCGAGCAGGGTGTGAGTCTCACGGTAGAGCACCCGGTAGCCCTGTTGGATGGAGGCCAGACCAATGGCCTGAGCCAAGTGGCTCTTGCCAGTACCGGGTGGACCCAAGAACAAAGCGTCTTCATGTTTAGCGATGAAGCCAGCCGTAGCCAGATCGAAGACTAAAGAGCGATTGAGTTTTTTGTTGAAGCTAAAGTCAAAGTTGTCCAGGGACTTCTGGGGATCTCGAAACTGCGCTTGTTTTTGCCGGCGCTCGAGCAGGCGGTTGGTTCTGCGGGAGAGTTCATCAGAGATCAGGCAAGAGATCAGGTCGATAGGCGCCATCGATTGGGCTTGAGCCTGGAGTAAACGGGTTTCCAAGACGGCGGCCATGCCGCCCAGGCGTAGTTGTTTCAAGGCCCGGTTAAGTTCCATCAGATTCATTTTGATTCTCCTTGGTTTTGAGGTTGATCAGATCGCGGTATTCGGTCAGTTCACGGATCAGCGGATCGACATGGCGCAGCGAGAGCTGGGGGCGGCGCTCCAGATAGCGGCGCACAAAGCGATAGCTCACAACCCCGAGATCGAGAGCGGCCAGACAAGCATCGTCGACGGCCGCCACGCCGTGTTTCTTGGCTAAAGAGAGCACACCGAGAATGCGGCGAATGCCGGTCTCGGCTTCGTTGTGAAAGATCGTCTCGCAGAGCTGACCGATGTGGGTGCCGGCCTTGGCGGCTCGGGAGAGTAGGTGCACGGTAGAGAGCGGAGTTTTGTTGGAGCGGTCTTCATCGTTGATGCGGTAGTTGCCTGGGAACTGGCGCAGGTGTTCGCGCAAGAGCTGATGGGTCCTGGGGTCGAGGATGCGCACGTGCAGAGCATCCCATTGGACTTTGACCTGCCGACCGATCCAACCTGGGGGAAGTCCGTAATAAGCGCGCTCGACTTCGACACAACCGTCGAGATGGACCACCCGCTCGCCGTACTGGTAATAGCGAAACGGTTCGATCGGCAACGGCTGTAAGAACGGCTTTTCCTCGGCGAACATAACGGCCACTTGGCGTTTGGTGGTGCCGTGGATGCGGGTGTCGGCCCAGCGCTTCTCCCAGTGATCGAGATAAGCTTGGGCCTCCTCCAAGCTCTCGAAGCGCTGACCCTTGAGCGGGGTTTTCTGCGCGTGTCCGACCCCTGACTCGACTTTACCTTTTCGGTCCGGGTCTCGGACTCGGCATGGCATAGCCACCACGCCGTAGTGGGAGAGGACATCGCGGTAGAGCGGATTGAGCGTGGGATCGTAGAGGTCAGCCGCAAGCACCCCCTCGCGCAGATTATCGAGCACCACCACGCGCGGGCTGCCGCCGAGCCGGCGAAAGGCTTCCTCGTGCAACTCGGCCCACGTTTGAGAACTGGAGCGACAGACCAGCAGGCGGACCGACTTGCGGCTGTAGCCCAGCGTCATGACGAACAGCCGAGTGCGCCGGTACTTGCCGCTCTTCTCATCGCGCACCATCGGACCAGTGCCGTAGTCGACCTGAACTTCTTCGCCAGGCGATGTTAGGATGATCCCGACGGCCTGGGGGGACTGAGCGCCGCGCAGTTTACGCACGAAGCGGTTGACCGTTTGATAGCCGCCGTTATAGCCGTGTTGATCAACCAGATCCTGCCAGATCGCCGTGGCGTTACGCCCGCGGTCAAGCCAAAGCTCGATGGTCTCGCGATAGGGCTCACAGGTACTGGCGCTCGGCGATAGGTTGCGTCGGGATTGCGAATTCTCTGGAGTTTTTTCTCCAGAGTCGGTGATCACCTCATTGGCCGGTTTTGCCGCAGTCGAATCGGTGGGTGGAACATGGGTTGGGGGCGGGGTTGCTCGTCCCCAGCGCCCTGGACCGCGAACGGCAATGCTGGCCGCCTTCAGATACGCGCTGACGGTCTCACGGCGTACACCGGTCTGTTGCTCAATGCGCCGCAGCGACCAACCGAGCTGCCCAAGCACGATGATTTGTTGTTGTTTCTCTTCGTTCAAGACATTGCTCATGGCGCGCGAGCCTAAAAGGCTTCGCTGCGCTGTCAATGTCTCGAACGCTTCTAGCGTTGGCCGGTTTTGAAGTGATCACTTATGGCCGGTTTTGGGTGATCACCGAGGCTTCGATAATAGCAGGTAGTGCGGTCCGAACGTCATCTACGGTGTGCGGTTCAATACCTTTTAACTTTAACATTTTGACCGTTTGCTTGCTTCATTGGCGTTTCATATCGCGGTTCGTTTGCGGAAAACAAGGCCGATTCTCTCTTGCCAATAGCTTTACG
>JAXDFZ010000088.1:0-3294 GCA_034665305.1 Blastocatellia bacterium
GCTCCTCGAGCCGGAAGTGCACGGCACCCGGGTGGGCGTGCTCTGCCGGCCAGGTGCCGTCCGGCTGCTGCTTGGCGCGCACCAGCCCGACCGCCTCCGCCAGCCGCTCGTCCGGGCGGCCCGCGTCCCGGAAGTAGTCCAGCGCCCGCAGCACGTCGTAGTGCCACTGCGGCGGGAACGAGAACGCCAGGTACTCCGGCTTCACCGGCTCGCCGGTGCTCTTGCGCCGCAACAGCGACCGCTCGAGCAGGTACTCCTCACCCCGGCGCCGGGCCGCTGCCGACTCCCGGCTGCCGCCGGTGGCCCGCTCGTGCGCCAGCAGGCCTTCGAGCACGTTGATCGTCGAGTCGAACGACGAGCGCGTCGAGCCCGTCTCGGTCCAGCAGTTCCACCCGCCGTCGGCGAGCTGGTCGGAAAGCAGCCGCCGGACGACCGGCTCGACGTCCTCGCCGAAGTACGCCCCGATGGTGACGGTCCGGCCGTTGATGCAGGGCTCCACCTCCCCGTCGAAGAACCGCGAGCCGTCGTACTCCCAGCGGCAGTTCTGCCGGACCAAGGCGACGGTCTCCCGCGCCTGGGATGAGTCCGGGTCGAGGCCGAGCAGGCGTAGCAGGTCCAGGGTCGGCAGCGTGGCCGTCCACGGCTGGCCGCCGTCCTCCTGCGACCAGCCTGCCGCCGGGAAGCACGCGCCGCCGGCCCACTGGCCGTCCGGGTCCCGGGCTGCGAGCAGCCGCGCGCCCCAGCCCTCCACCGCCACCCGCGCTCGCTCAGCCGCCACCGCCGCCGGCGCGGCGTCCGTCAGATCCCGCAGCGCCTGCCAGCGCACCGACGGGTCGGAGTCGAGCAACCAGTCGAGCACCGTCAACGGCTGGCGGCCTTCTTGTACTGGCGCACCGACAGCGGGATGAAGACCAGCAGCAGCAACACCACCCAGCCCAGGGTGTAGAGCACCGGGTGCTGCATCGACCAGTAGTCGGGCGTCGGCACGTCGTCGGGGATGTTGCCGAACAGCTGGCGGGCGGCCTGGGTCACCGACGAGACCGGGTTCCAGTTGGCGACGAACTTCAGCGGCGCCGGGAATCTGTCGGTCGGCACGAAGGTGTTGGCGATGAAGGTGAGCGGGAAGATCACCACGAACGAGGCGTTGTTCACCACCTCGACGCTGGGCACGATGAGCCCGACCCAGGCCATGATCCAGGAGATCGCGTAGGCGAAGACCAGCAGCAGCAGGAAGCCGCCGATGGCCTCACCCACCGAGCTGCGGATCCGCCAGCCGACCAGCAGGCCGGTCACCGACATCACCGCGATGATCAGGGCGTTGTTGGCCACGTCGCTGCCGGTGCGCCCGATCAGCACCGCTGAGCGCGACATCGGCAGCGAGCGGAACCGGTCGATGATGCCCTTCTTCATGTCATCGGCCATCCCGGCGCCGGTCAGGGTGGCACCGAAGATGACCGTCTGGGCGAAGATGCCCGGGATCAGGAACTCGCGGTAACTGGTGCCTGGCGCATCGATCGCGCTGCCGAAGATGTAGGCGAACAGCAGGATGAACATGATCGGCGAGATGGTCGAGAACACCAGCAGGTCCGGCACCCGCTTGATCTTGATCAGGTTGCGCTTGGCGACGATGGCGCCGTCGGCCACCGGCTTGAGCACGTTCATCGGACGCCCGCCCCTTCCTTGGTGGCCGCGGGCTCGTCCTGCCCGGCGTCCTCCTCCGAGGAGTGCCCGGTCAGGGTGAGGAACACGTCGTCCAGGGTGGGTCGGCGCAGCGCCACGTCCAGCACCGTGATGCCGGCCGCGTCCAGCCGGCGCAGCGCCTCCATCAGCAGGCTCGCGCCCCCGGTCACCGGGGCGACGATGCGGCGGCTGTGCTCCTGTACCTCGACCGGGACGCCGGCCAGCTCCGTCATGAGCGACCGGGCGGCCGGCAGGTCGTCGGGCCGGACCAGCACGATCTCGACGCGCTCGCCGCCCACCTGGGCCTTGAGGCTGTCGGCGGTGCCCTCGGCGATGGCGCGGCCGTGGTCGATCACCAGGATCTTGTCGGCCAGCCGGTCGGCCTCCTCCAGGTACTGGGTGGTGAGCAGCAGGGTGGTGCCCTCCTTGACCAGGTCGAGGATCACTTCCCACATGTCGGTCCGGCTGCGCGGGTCCAGCCCGGTGGTCGGCTCGTCCAGGAAGAGCACCGGCGGCCGGGCCACCAGCGCGCCGGCCAGGTCCAGCCGCCGCCGCATGCCCCCGGAGTAGGTCTTCACCGGCCGGTCGCCGGACTCGGCGAGGTCGAACTGGGCCAGCAGCTCCCGGGCCCGCTGCCGGGACGGGCCGCGGCCGAGGCCGTAGAGCCGGCCGACCATGTCCAGGTTCTCGAAGCCGGTCAGGTACTCGTCCACCGCGGCGTACTGGCCGGACAGGCCGAGCTTGGCCCGCACCTGGCCGGGATTGCGCAGCACGTCGATGCCGGCCACCCGGGCCTCGCCGGCGTCCGGCTCCAGGAGCGTGGTCAAGATCCGGACGGCGGTGGTCTTGCCGGCCCCGTTCGGTCCCAGCAGGCCGAGGATGGTCCCCTCCGGGACCGCGAGGTCCAGCCCGTCCAGGGCGCGCAGCTTGCCGTAGGTCTTGACCAGTCCGCTGGCGGTGATGACGTCAGTCATCGGCCCGGCCTTGAGGTATCGGCGTTGTCGGACGGTCGCGTTGTCAGACGGTGGTGCCCGGTCATCTCGTCAGTCCTCACACACGTCGGGTTCGCTGGGAGTCTTCAAGCTAGGCCACTGCCCTGACAACGTATTTTCGGCTGGCCGGTTCCCCACTGGCTATGGACGAACCGCGGTGGCAATCAAGCACCTGACGGCGCACTCCGTCGAGAAACCGCCGACCCCAGGGCTCAGGAGCGCGGCGCGAAGGTCTCCAGCAGGTGCTCGGCGCGCCGCATCGACGCCGCCGGGTCGGCGTCCGGCGAGCCGACCTCGGGATCGAAGTTCAGGTCCAGGAACAGCTCGGTGATCCCGGCCTCGGCCAGCCGGTCGAAGTCCTCGCGGATCTGCTCGGCGTCGCCGTGCAACGGCCGCCGGTCAGCACCCGCGGGCTGATCGGTCAGCGTGAGCACGCCCCGGATGATGAACCGCAGCCGCTCGGCATCCCGGCCGGCGTCGCGGGCAGCGCTTCGCATCAGCTCCAGATCGGCGCCGACGGTGCGCAGGTCGTGCCGGCTGCTGCTGATCCAACCGTCGGCGATCCGGCCGACCCGGCGCAGCGCGCGCTCGGCGGCGCCGCCCAGCAGCAGCGGCGGGTGTG
>JAXDFZ010000089.1:0-2993 GCA_034665305.1 Blastocatellia bacterium
GCTGGATGGTTTCGGTGAGCAGTTGCCCCAGGTCGTCGTCGAACGCATCGCCCTGCCATTCGTTCGGGCTCTCGACAGCGCCGTCGACGGAGCTGAACAACGCGGCGATCACGGGGCGTGCCATAGCGGTTCCTTCCGTACGACATCGAGTCCGGTGCGCCGAACCTACTCCCCAGCCGGCGACCCGACGATCCAGCCGTGGAGTCGCCCAGCTGGGGATGACACCCTGAACTCGAGCAGCCGCACGAGGACAGGACACCAGGTGAGCGATCTGAGCTTCGACCTTCCGACGGCCCGGGCTGCCTTCACCGAGCAGGTGGGCGCCTTCCTGGCCGCCGTCGAGGCGCTGGACGACCACCAGCTGCTGGCGGCCAGCCACTGCCACGGCTGGGCGGTGCTCGATGTCGTCGTGCACGTCCGCAGCGGCCTGGAGGAGATGCTGCGCGGCTGCACCGCACCCACCACGGACCCGCCTACCGCGGACGCCGCGACGTACTGGAGCGCGGCCGCAACCTCCGATGCGACCGATCCGGTCGAGGGGATCCTGTGGACCCGGCGCACCGCCTCGGCCTACTCGCGCCCGCGCCGGGCGGTGCGTCACCTGCGCGCCGCGGCGGACGCCGTCCTGGCCGCCGTCGAGCAGCTGGCCGACACCCGGGTGCGGTTCCAGGGCCTGGTCCTCATCTCCGGCGACTTCCTGGCCACCTGGGCGGTCGAGCTCGCCGTCCACCAGCTCGACCTCGGCCGCGACCTCGACGTGCCCGCGCCGCCATCCGCGGCGCTGCGGCTGGCCCGGGCCACCGTCGAGGCGCTGTTGGAGCACGCCCTGCCCGAGTCGCTGCCGGACCGCGAGGTGCTCCTGCTGGGGACCGGCCGCCGGCCCGTCCCGGCGGAACTGGGCAGCGCCATCCGGCCTGTCCTCGGCTGACGGGCTCAGGACGGCCGCACCGTGAGGATCTGCGACATGGTGCCGACCGGGCCGTCGAGGTCGTACAGCACGCTGCTGGTGACGCCGATGCCGTCGGTGCCGAAGGACACCGTGGTGTCGAAGCCGAGCCACTCGCCGCGAGGTTCGGCGAACAGGTGGGCGGTCAGGTCGACATTGGGAAAGGCGACCTCCTTCGGGTGCACCCGGACGGTCATGCCGTTGCTGATGTCGAGCAAACCCGCGGCCCGGGCCATCGGGCTGACCGGCTCGCCGTCGAGCAGCGGCTGGCCCGGACGGACCCAGTAGGCGGCCCGTCCGGGCTCGGCCTGGGAGCGGCGCACCTCGGCGGAGGCGATGAAGCCACCCGGCCACACCGCGGTGGGATCCCAGTCCGGCAGCGCGTCCGGGCCCGGGATGGGTACCAGCGCGCTGCCCCGCAGCCGGGCGGTGTCGCGGGGTTGCAGCAGCCAGGCCCGCAGCGCCACGGCGACCCGGTCGTCGTGGGACAGGCTCGCCTCCACCAGCTCGATGGTGCGTCCGGGACGCAGCACCCGCACCGCGATCTCGAACGCCGCCACCGGGACGGTGCCCAGGATGTCGTAGGACAGCCGGGCCAGCACCAGGCCGTCGCCGCGCCGGGCGTCGCGGTCGAGCTCCACCGCGTGCGCGAGCAGCCCGAGCGCCGGGGCGATGTGCTGCTCGGCGGTGTTCCAGGCCCCGCTGACGTGCTCGGTGGCCAGGAACGTCGAGTCGCTGAGGCGGTGAAAGTAGGCCATGTCTCCTCGTCGGCGTCGGGGAGACGATTCTCCCTGACCGCCCGTCTCCCTGACCGCCCGCCGGGTCAGCCGGCCTGGGCGAACGCCTCGACCAGCGCCGTGCAGAATGCCGCCAGGTCGTCCGGCTTGCGGCTGGTGACCAGGGTGAAGCCCTGCATCGGGCAGGTGATGACCTCCTCGTCGCGCCAGTCGCCACCGGCGTTGCGGATGTCGGTCTGCAGGCTCGGCCAGCTGGTCAGGGTCTTGCCCCGCACCACGCCGGCCTCCACCAGGCTCCACGGGCCGTGGCAGATCGAGGCGATCGGCTTGCCGGCCGAGGCCATGTCCCGGACGAAGCCGACCGCCTCCGGTACGAGCCGCAGCTTGTCCGGGTTGGCCACGCCGCCGGGCAGCACCAGGGCGGCGAAATCGGCCGCGTCGACCTCGGCCACGGCATGCGCGGGGTCGAAGGTGTCGCCGAGCTCGAGGTCGTGGTTGACCGCCTGCACCTTGTCCCGCTCCGCAGCGATCAGGACCGGCTCGCCGCCGGCCTCCTGGACCGCCTGCCAGCGGGTGGTCAGCTCGACCTGCTCGACGCCGGAATTGGCGACCAGGAACGCGATGCGCCGGCCGGCAAGTTCGTTGCTCATGTCTGCTCCTTCAGCTCGGGATTGCGAGCCCACGCGCTCAGCTGACGGTCCGGTGCCGGACGGCCCGAGCGGGCACCGCCCGGGCGGCGCCTCCGAGGATCGGCGACAACCCGACACACCTTCCGCGCTCGGCAGCTGAGACGAGTCGGCGGTGGGACGGCAGTTGCTTCGCCGTCCTCGACTCTAGCTCGGGTCGTCCGGGTTCCCTGCGGGCGCCGTCATCCGCCGCCCGGGCGCCCGAACCGGGCCGCGAAGGCGGCCTCGGCGACGGCCAGGTCCTGCCAGCCCATCCCGACGCTCTTGAACACGCTGACGCCCGGCCGCGGAGCGCCCAGCGCGACCAGCTCGGCCGGTTCGGTCAGATCAGCCGGTTCGACCAGCTGGGCCAGCTCCACGAGCTGGTCGGCGTCGAGCACGCCGGCCGCGATCGCGCCCAGCACGTCGCCGGCCTCCCGCAGCGCGGTCGAGCGCTCCTCCACCACGACCCGGCTGGCCTGGGCGAACACCGCGTCGTCCAGCTCCCGGGCTCCCGGCTCGTGTGAGCCGACGGCGACCACGCAGGCCTGCTCGGCCAGCAGCCCGCCGTCGAACACCGGCTGCCGCGCGTTGGTGGCGCACACCACGATGCCGGCGCCCGCGACGTCAGCGGGTGTGCCTACG
>JAXDFZ010000090.1:0-2926 GCA_034665305.1 Blastocatellia bacterium
CGCAGCTGTTCCTGCGGATCTTCGCCCGCCTCGGACTGGACAACTCGAACGTCACCGCACCCGTCGGCAAGGGGGCCGAACCGGTACCCACCTCGGCCGCCTGACGGTCCGGGCCGCTACTCGTCCTCGTCGTCGGCGCGGGCCAGCCAGGTCGCCAGCCGGTCGATGGCCACCTCGAACTCCGGGTTGAGGTCGACGAAGCCGCGCAACCGCTCGGCGAGCCAGGCCAGGCTCACCTCCTCCTCGCCGCGGCGGCCCTCCAGCTCTTCGATGCCCCGATCGGTGAAGTACATGGTGTTCTCCCGAATGCCGGTCACTCGCCGGGGTAGCGCACGCCGAGCTCGGCCCGCGCGCCGTCGAGCAGTTCCAGGATGGCGATGGTGTCGGAGACCGGGACCAGCGGGCTCTCGGTCAGTCCGGCCCGCAGGCAGCGGGCCACCTCGGCGATCTCGGGGGAGTAGCCGAAGCTGTCCGGTCCCAGCGGGTCGTCCAGCCGCGATTCCTGGCCGTCCGCGCCGCCGACGTGCACCGTCAGCGCCGACGGGCGGTAGAACCGGCCCTCGGTACGGATCCAGCCCTCGGTGCCCACCACCAGCGCCCGGAAGGGCGCGGCCAGCGGCGCCGAGCACCACAGCTGGGCGTCCCGACCGTCCGGGTAGCCCCACTGCATCGCCACCGTCGCGTCGCTGCCGGTGGCGGCCAGCGTCCCGGTGACCGCCACCGACTGCGGCGGCCCGCCGAAGATCCAGGCGAAGGTGACCGGGTAGATGCCCAGGTCCAGCAGGGCGCCGCCGCCGTTGGCCAGGTCGTAGAGCCGGTGGGCGGGATCGAAAGGCCGGCCCAGCCCCAGCTCGGCGCGGACCGAGGCGAGCTCGCCGATCGCCGAGCCCGCCACCAGCTCCTGGGCCTTGCGGATCAGCGGGTTGGTGCGCATCCACATCGCTTCCATGGCGAACACCCCGGCCGCCGCGGCGGCGGCGAAGACCTCGCGGGCGTCGGCGGCGTTCAGGCAGACCGGCTTCTCGATCAGCACCGCCTTGCCGGCGGCGATCGCCAGCAGCGCCTGCTCGCGGTGACCGGGATGGGTGGTGGCGATGTAGACCACGTCGCAGTCCGGGTCCTCGGCGAGCTCGGCATAGCTGCCGTAGGAGCGGGGCGCGCCGAACCGGGCGGCGAAGTCGGCGGCCCGCCCGGCGTCGCGGGCGGCCACCGCGGCCAGCGTGTTGCCCGGCGTGCGGGTCAGGTCGGCGCAGAACTTGGCGGCGATGCCGCCGGCGCCCAGGACGCCCCAGCGGATGGGAGGTTCGTCGGTGTCCGAGGCGGGCATGCCTGACAACCTAGCCGAGCGACCCGAGCGGGAACCTCTCGATCCCTAGCCGAGGGCGGTGGCGACCACCTCACGCTGCTGCTTTTCGTGCACGCTGGCCGAGCCGACCGCCGGCGACGCCGACGCGCGCCGCGAGGCGCGGTAGAGCTGCCGGGTGTCGCCGTGCGCGGCCAGCCGCTCGGGCAGGTTCAGCGCGATGAACGGGTAGGCGCCCTGGTTGGCCGGCTCCTCCTGGGCCCAGATCAGCTGCGCGTTCGGGTACTTGGCCAGCTCGGCGGCGATCTCGTCGCCGGGCAGCGGGTAGAGCTGCTCCAGCCGCACGATCGCCACGTCCGACCGGCCTGCCTCGGCCCGGGCAGCCGCCAGGTCGTAGTAGACCTTGCCGCTGCACAGCACCACCCGGCTGACCTGCTCTGGTGTCACCGAGGAGTCGCCGATCACCGGCCGGAAGCCGCCGTGGGTGAACTCCTCCAGCTGGCTGACCGCGGCCTTCAGCCGCAGCAGCGACTTGGGCGTGAAGGCGATCAGCGGCCGTCGGATGTCCGACAACGCCTGTCGGCGCAGCAGGTGGAAGTAGTTGGCCGGCGAGGAACACATCGCGATCGTCATGTTGTTCTCGGCCGCCAGCTGCAGGAACCGCTCGGGCCGGCCGGAGGAGTGGTCCGGGCCCTGCCCCTCGTAGCCGTGCGGCAGCAGCAGCGTCACCGACGAGCGCTGGCCCCACTTGGCCTCGCCGGAGGCGATGAACTCGTCGATGATGGTCTGCGCGCCGTCGGCGAAGTCGCCGAACTGCGCCTCCCACGCCACCAGCGCGTTCGGGTAGGCCACCGAGTAGCCGTACTCGAATCCCATCGCCGCGTACTCCGACAGCAGCGAGTCGTAGGCCCGGAACTGCGCCTTGGCGCCCGGGATGTGGCGCAGCGGGGTGTACTCCTCGCCGGTGACCCGGTCGATGAGCACCGCGTGCCGCTGGGTGAACGTGCCGCGGCGGGAGTCCTGCCCGGCCAGCCGCACCGGGTGGCCGTCGACGGTCAGCGACCCGAACGCCAGCAGCTCGGCGGTCGCCCAGTCGACGTCGCCGCCGGTGGTCTGGGCGACCCGCCGGTCGATCTGCGGCTTGAGCCGGGGATGGATGGTGAAGCCGGCCGGGTGGTTGGCGTACCGGTCGCCGATGATCTTGATGAGCTCGGCCGGGACCGCGGTGGAGATGTTCGTCTTCGCCGGCGGCTCCTCCATCACCGGCTCCGGGCGCGGCTTGCCGGTGGCGTCGCGGGTCTCCAAGAACACCTTCTCCAGCTGCGACTGGAAGTCCTTGAGCGCCTCCTCGGCGTCGGCCAGGGTGATGTCGCCGCGGCCGATCAGCGCCTCGGTGTAGAGCTTCCGGACGCTGCGCTTGGAGTCGATGATGTCGTACATCAGCGGCTGGGTGTACGACGGGTCGTCGCCCTCGTTGTGGCCCCGGCGCCGGTAGCACACCATGTCGATGACGACGTCCTTCTTGAACCGCACCCGGTAGTCGACCGCGAGCTTGGCGACCCGGACGCAGGCCTCGGGGTCGTCGCCGTTGACGTGGAAGATCGGCGCCTGCACCATCCGGGC
>JAXDFZ010000091.1:0-3961 GCA_034665305.1 Blastocatellia bacterium
TGTCCGGGCAGGGCATTCTCGTCACCGGCTGGGCGCTGGACCCGGACACCAGCAGCATGCCGGTGCCGGTGGCGGTGTACGAGCGGCCGGGTGGCCAGGTCGGCATCTGGGCCAACCAGCCGCGGTCGGACCTGGCCCTGCGCTACCCGCGCTGGGGTGCCGCGCACGGCTTCGGCGTGCTGATGCGCGCCAGTCCCGGATCGCACGAGGTGTGTGCCTACGCGCGCAATGCCTACGGCATCGGCAGCACCGCGGCGCTCGGCTGCCGGACGGTGGTAGTGCCCGGCTGACCGGCGCGGCGGAGCGATCCAGCGGGGCTCTGGTGATCCCGGCCGGCTACCGCGTCCCGGTCACCGGGACGGCGACCAGCAGGCCGGTGGAGGCTGCCACCTCCCGGGTCTCGCGCAGCCGCAGGCCGGCCCGGGCGAACAGGTCCGCGAACTCGGCCTCGGTGCGCTCCCGGCCCGGGTGCAGGGCCAGCATGATCAGGTCGCGCAGCTTGCCGTCGTGCGCCCCGTTGCCCTCGGGCACGATCGCGTCGACCACCAGCAGCTCGCTGCCCGGCCCCATCGCCTGCCGCACGTTGGTCAGGATGGCCAGTACCTGCGCGTCGTTCCAGTCGTGCAGGATCATCGACATCAGGTAGGCGTCCGCGCCGGCGGGCACCTCGGTGAAGAAGTCGCCGCTCACCAGCTGGGCGCGCTCGCCGACCCCGGCGCCCGCCAGCACCGCGCCGGCGTGCCGGATCACCTCCGGCTGGTCGAAGACGGTCGCGCGCAGGCCCGGGTAGCGGCGCAGCAACGCCGCCACCAGGTGTCCGCGGCCGCCGCCGACGTCGATCAGGTGGCCGGTCGCGGACAGGTCGTAGGCCTCCACGGTGGCCGCGTGCAGCCGGCGGGCCAGGTCGCCCATCGCGGCGTCGAAGACCGCGGCCTGGTCCGGCCGGGCGGCCAGGTGCGACCACCAGCTGATGCCGTGCAGGTGCTCGAAGGACGGCTCGCCGGTCCGCACGCTGTGCAGCAGGTCGCCGAGCGCGGCATGCCGCTGCGGCACCCCCCACAGCCGGGCCCAGTCGCGCAGCGAGTGCTCGCCGCCCGAGCGCAGGGTGTCGGCGAGCGGGGTGCTGGCGAAGGTGCCGGCCGACACCTCGCAGAAGACGCCGGACCCGGCCAGGGCCCGCAGCACCCGGTACAGGGCGTCCGGGTCGACCGCGACCGCGTCGGCGAGGCTCGCGACGGTGCGCGGGCCGTCGGCGAGCAGGTCGGCGATGCCGAGCTCGGCGGCCACCACCAGCGCCTGGGTGACCAGCGGCGCGTGCAGCATCCGCATCATCTCGACGTGCGGCGGCAGGCCGGTGCTGGCGCTGGTGCTGGCCTGGCTGGTGCTGGTCATGGTGCCTCCCGCGGAAGGGTCTACGCTGCCGGGCACTCGTCCGCCGATCGGGAGCTGGCCACGAGCTGCGCCAGGTACTCGGCGACCGAGGCGATGCTCGGGCAGTCCCAGAGCAGGCTGCTGGGCAGCCCGGTGCGGAACTGCCGGCCGAGCTGCTGGCGGATGGACTCGCTCAGCAACGAGTCGACGCCCATCTCGGTCAGCGGCCGGTGCACGTCGAGGTCGACGGGGTCGGCGCGCAGCTCGGTGGCCACCACGCCCAGCACCGCCGCGGAGACGTAGTCGGCGAGCTCGGCGTCGGCGAGCTCGAGCCACTCCTCCTCCAGCCGCTCGGACAGCTGCCCGGCCGGTTCCGGCTCGGGCAGCGCCGCCTGCTGCACCACCCCGAAGTGCACGCCGAGCAGCTGGGCCAGCATGGTGCCGTCGAGATCGGCGAGGGTGACGTCCACCTCGACGTCGGCGGCCTGCTGCCCGTCCCACTGCACGTCGACCAGCCGGACGCCCACCAGCGCCTCGGGAGGCGGATCGCCGTACACGGCGACCTCCCGCAGCCGGCTGGGCATCCGCAGCCGGGGCAGCCCCGGGAACAGCACCGGCGCCGCCGACAACCCGCCGTCGAACAGCGAGCCCCAGGTCGCGGTGGCCATCAGCTTGTCCGGGTCGGCGGCAATCCTGGCCAGCAGCTGCTCCGGCGAGCGGCGCACCTCCGTTACCTGCCAGGGAAAACCGATGCCGACCACGCCGATGGCGTGCAGCCGGTCCATCACGCACGCCGGGTCGAGGATCTCGGCGCCGGCCAGGTCCGGCCGCAGCAGGCCGGGCTCGTCCCCGGCCGGCTCGGCAACCTCGGCGGCGGAATGGGTCAGCCAGGACTGGTCACTGTCCTGGCCGGCCAGCCGCGAGCTCAACCGCAGCGAGCCGTCCTGCCGGACCACCTGCAGGTCGCGCGGCGAGGTGAGGGCCACCGGCACCCGCAGCGCCACGTCGTGCAGAGCCGGCCCGCCGGCGGCCAGGAAGCTGGTCAGCACCACCGCGGCCGGCAGGATCTCGGTGTCGAGCACCTTGTGGCCGCCGGGGTAGGGCCGGCTGTCCTGGTCGATCCGGGTCTGCCACAGCGACACCGGCGAGCTGCCCTGCACCAGGGTGTGCTGGCCGAGCACGGTGTGGCTGTCCACGTCATGGGCGAGCTGCCCCTGCACCGGCGCCGGGGCGGACTCGGCCCAGTAACGCCGGTGCTGCCAGGCCGTGGTCGGCAGGTCGGCCAGCTCGCGGTCGGGGTAGAGCGCGGACCAGTCCAGCGGCACCCCCAGGCAGTGCAGCGAGCCCAGGCCCTCCAGCAGGCTCGCGCGTTCTGGCCGCTCGCGCCGCAACGTGCCGAGCACCGTCGCATCGGTCGTGCCCGAGGCCGCCAGCGTCTCCAGGATCGAGTGGGAGACCACCGGATGGGTGGAGATCTCCAGGAAGATCCGGTGCCCGTCGGCGACCGCGGCGGCCACCGCCTCGGCGAAGCGCACCGGGTTGCGCAGGTTGGCCGCCCAGTAGTGGGCATCGCGCGCGGGGTCGGCGCGCGGGTCCTCCAGCGCGGTGGTGTAGACCGGCGTCCGGGCCGGGTGGGCGACGGTGTCGGCCACCTCGGCGATCAGGTCGGCGACGAGCTCGTCCATCTGCGGGCTGTGGAAGGCCACGTCGGAGTTCACCCGGCGCACCACCACCCCCTCGGCCTGCCACTGGGCCTGCACCTGCTCGACGGCGGCGACGCTGCCGCTGAGCACCGTCGAGGCCGGCGACGCCGCGATCGCGGCGGTCACGTCCTGCCGCCCGGCGAGCCGGGCGGCAGCCTGGGAGAACGGCAGGTTGACCATCACCCTCGCGCCCTGGCCGGCCACCCGGCGCAGCAACCGCGACCGGCGGCAGATCAGCCTGGCGGCGTCGGGAAGTTCCAGCATGCCGGCCGCGACGGCGGCGGCGATCTCGCCGACCGAGTGGCCGATGATCGCGGCCGGCCGCAGGCCGTACCCGCTCCAGACCCGGGCGAGGGCCACCTGCATGGCGAACGTCATCGCCTGGATCCGGCCGACGTCGCCGAGGTCGTCGTCGAGCACCGCCTGCCGTGGCGAGAAGCCCAGCTCGGCCTGGTAGATCGGCTCGATCTCATCGAGGGTGGCACCCAGCGCCGGCTCGGTACCCAGCAGCTCACGGCCCATTCCCGCCCACTGGGCACCGTGCCCGGAGAACACCCACACCGCGGCGGGCGTGCCGCCGCCGCGCAGCACCTGACCGGACCCGAGCCCGGGCGCCGGCCGGCCCGCGGCCAGCTGGTCGAGCCGGCCGGCCAGCTCGGTCCGGTCGGCGGCGAGCACGAAGGCCCGGTGGCCCAGCGCGGCACGCCGCTGTGCCAGGGTGTGGCCGATCGCGGTCAGCGGGGTCGCGGGGTCGGCGCGCAGCCAGTCCGCCAGCCGTGCGGCGTTGGCACGCAGGCCCGCCTGGCTGGCGCCGGACAGCGGGAACAGCAGGCTGGTGCCACCAGCCGCCTTCTCACCAGCCGCCTTCTCACCAGCCGCCTCGGCGA
>JAXDFZ010000092.1:0-2569 GCA_034665305.1 Blastocatellia bacterium
ATAGCCCTTGCCTTCGAGCACATAGATGACCAGCCCGCCCTGGTGGCGATGCTTGCCCGACCGCGTCTTGATGTCGTGGATGAACACACGCCATTGCTGCAGCGGCGTGTCCTTGAACGACACCGGGTCGAGAAAGAATTTCAGCTTGCCCTGGCGCGCCTGGAACCACTCCTGCTTGGTGCAGTCGATGACTACGGGACCAGACAGATTGCGCTCGGCCAGCGCATTGCGTTGCGCCATCACGCGCTCGTAGGGATTGTCCTTGAGCGCCGGCCGCTCGCGCTCCCGCACCCGTTCGCTTTCAGCCATTTTTGCTTTGCTCCTGAATGGTAATGATCTGCTGCTCAGCGCCGATATTCGGGCGCGTCTTCCAATTGCTCGAAACCGCAGCCGCGGTCGACCGAGACGCCCTCGAGCCAGTTCGGCTCGACAGCAACGAACCGCGCCGGCTGCTGCTGATCGCTGTTGAAGTGCTGCACGATGATGCCGTCGGCGCGCAGCGGCAGGTTGACCACGTCGCCGGCCTTCCAGGGATGCTTGACGCCGTCGATGGTGGTGTAGCCGCGGCCTTCGGTGATCATCATCACCTGCCCGCCCTGGAATTTCAGCCGGCCCGAGCGGCTGCCGGGCGGGATTTCCTGCTGGAAGAACAGCAGCACCGACAGGCAGGTGTCCTTGATCGCCGGGTGCAGATACCAGCGCATCAATCCCTGCCGGCTCACTTCCAGTGGCAGTTCCGCTTCCTTGATGACCTGGATGCCGTTGCGATACTGCTCGCGCTGGCGGTCGCGGATCGCGAGCAGATCGTCCCAATGATTGACCTCAGCCAGCTTTGCCTTCCGATCGCCCGCCATCCTGTCCTCACTCCGAGATTGTTATAGCCTTGACCCATAAAGCTTGCGCGCATTGCCGCTGAGAAGACTTTTCTGCATCTCGTCGCCGATGCAGTCCGGATTTTCGACCACCCAGTTGGCCGGGTCCATGGTCTGGTGCGGCCAGTCCGACGAGAAGCAGAACAAGTCCTTGGCGTGGCACAGTTCCAACATCCAGGCGAAGTGCTTGCGGTTTTTCGGAATCGTGATCGGCTGCGTCGAGAAGCGGACGTGCTCGAGCACATATTCGCTCGGCAGCTTCCGCAGATTGCGTTCGCCGGAGGCGAGCTTGCGCTCCACCAGCGCGATGTCGCCGGACGAACTCATGAAGAAATCGTCCAGCCGCAGCATGAAGTCGGGCAGCCACCAATAGCCGCCTTCCTGGAAGATCACCTTCTGCTTGGGATATTTGTCGAACATGCCCTGGCAGATCATGGCAGCGAGATGCGCCATGGCGTTGCCGGCCGGCGCATTGCCGAACAGCTCGATCCAGGTGCGCGCGCCGGTCCACAGCGGCGAGAAGTGCGGGAACCAGCCTTCGCTGTGGGTGGTGAGGACGAGATCATGCTCGGCCATGGCGTCGAGGATGGGATCGAACTTGGAGCAGCCGATCGGCTCGAATAGCCCGCTGAAGGAAGTGAACACGCCGGCGAACTGCTTGTGATGCCCGACCCTGCGGATTTCGTCGGCGCCCATCTGCGGATCGCGATGACAGATCATCAGGTTGGCCCGGATGCGATCGCTGACGGGAAAGACCTCCTCGATCAGGTAGTCGTTATGGGCCGCCGAGATCGCCGCGATCACCGGCTCGTTGAAGATCGCCTGCGGCCGGTTATAGCCAGGATTGAGCACGACGATGTCGGTGCCGTACTGGTCGAGGATGCGCAGCACATCGGCACCGGTGGCGGCGGTGCCGTGAGTGTCCTGCCCAACGCCCGGCTTCTCGTTCGCCGGCTCCGGATTGTATTCGAGGCTGCCGACCGGGAAATGAAAGAGCCGGCTCCTGAACGGCTCCTTGAGATAGGGGCGCAACGTCTCCCATTTCGGCGAGAAGTGGAAATCAGTGTCGATCACCTCCATCGTCCGAATCTTCGGATTGATGGGGTCGGGCGAAACCGCCTCGGCTCTTTTCAGCTCGGAGTGATCGGGAGGCCTCATTTCGTTCATCGCCGTTCTCCTCCGCGAGCGCCGCCGCAGCCGCTGGACGGCCTCACGCGCATAGGATCACTTGATCGCCGACCATCTTGACCTCGAAGGTGCGGATTTTCTTGCTGCGATCGAGGCATTGCTCCCCGGTCTTGAGATCGAACGCCCAGTTGTGCCAGGGGCAGCGGACCACCGTGCCGTTCTCGGCCAGCGTAGCATCGCACATCGATGCGCCTTTGTGGATGCATCGGTTAGCAATCGCATAGACCTTTCCGTTGGAACGGAACACGGCCACCGTTCGCGCCCCCGCCTTGAAGGCGCGGCCCTTGCCTTCCGAAAACTCGTCGATCTTCCCCAACAGGTATTCCGTCATCGCACTTTGCTCTTGTGACCGTGATGCTATCTACCCGCTCGCAACGCTGGAAATCAAACGCAAATTGGCTGCGACCAGCGCGCGCAGGCCGAAGATCGCACTTCCGGAAACCCCCTTCAGTTGTTAGGCTTTGCGGAACCAATCAAGGCTGGTTGGAAATCGATGGGAGGACTGCAAT
>JAXDFZ010000093.1:0-2672 GCA_034665305.1 Blastocatellia bacterium
GCGAGCGCCGCGCAGGTGACGGCGTCGGCGCCCATCGTCATCCCGCCCACGGCCGTGGCATCCCACTCGCGCGCCCGCTCGGCGAGCAGCTCGCCGAGCGCCGCAAAGCCGTCCGGCAGCAGGATCGCGCGCTTGGCGTCGACGTAGTACTGCGCCTTCAGGCCACTGGTCAGCGTGACCTCGCCGAGTACTAGGGCATGCTCGCGCAGCGCCTCGATCAAACGTCCATGTGCGTGCATCGCTCCCGTACCTTAGAAGCCGTGCTCGAACGTCCGCTGCGCATCCTCGCCATCATCCTGAGCCTGTTCGTCGCCGTCGGCTTCACGCTGTTCGCGCTCGAGGACATCGACCGCGCCTCGGCGAACTCCGCGCACCGCATCGCGGGCTACGCCGCGACGAGCCCCTCGCCCGCCGGCGAGCGCGAGCGCCAGCGGCGCCACAGCGCGCCGCGGGAGGCGATCGACGACGTCAACGACGTGCTGCTGGCGCCGTTCGCCGGGGTCTCCGATCAGTCGACGTCGCGCTGGGAGCAGCGCGGCTACCCGACCCTGCTCGCGCTGCTCGTCTACGGCTTCGGGCTCGGCTACCTCGCGCGCTTCATGACCGCACGCGGCGGTGCGCGGCGCCACGCCCTGCGCCGCCGCCCCGCCTAGGCGCCCCCCCACGACCTCGCTCAGCGGTACACGTCGACCGGCGTGCCCATCGTCATCCAGTTGAACACGGTGCGCGCGTCGGGGATCGGCAGGCGAAAGCAGCCGTGGCTGGCCGGATAGACCGGCACCGACGGATAGCCGTGGGTCGCGTAGGCCCCGACGAAGTACGCGGAGTCGACCATGCCCTTGGCGTTCGTGCCCGGCGTCCTGAGGTAGACCCGGAACGAGCCGGTCACCGTCGGCGTGCTCGGCTTGCCCGACGAGGTGTGGTAGATGCGCTCCGCGCGGCCGCTCGCGCCGATGAGCGCGATGACCTGGCGTGACAGGTCGCCCTCCATGTGGCGCCCGTGCTCGGGGAAGCGGACCTTGAAGGTGCCCTTGCCGCGCGCGATCGCCCGCATGACCTCGACGGTCGCGTCCGTCGTGCGCGCCATCCCGGTCACCTTGCGGAAGGCCAGCACGGCGCGGCTCGTGCGCCCGTCGTACACGCCGCGGTCGCCGACGACGTAGCCGAGGCGGGCCAGGCGGCGCTGCAGGGCGCGGATCGAGGCCCGCCCGCTGCGCGGCCGGACGCGGCGCGGCAGGATGTCGACCGTCCGCGCGCGGGCGGCGAGCCCGCCGAGCTGCGCGGTGGCGTCGTGGAAGGCGCGGATGCTCAGCGGACCGGTCGCCTCGGCGGCGTAGGACTGCAGGAACACGCCGGTCCCGCCGGGCCCCGGGCGCAGCGTGGCGCGTTTGGCGGCGCGCTTGCGGCCGCGCTCGGAGTAGCGCACGACGACCGTCTGACCTGCGACGAAGACCGGGGTCGCACCGCGGACGCGCAGGCGCGAGCCGGCCAGCGCCGTGGCCCGCAGGCCGCCGACGAGCTCGACCTTCAGCGTCAGCTCCGTCTGGACCGGCGCCGGCGTGCCGGCTGGCGGGGTCGCCGGGGCGACCGGCGTCTGGGCGCGGGCGGCCGGCGCGAGCGCGGCCAGCAGCAGGACGGCGAGGGCGGCGGCGCGGCGCATCGCGGCCACTATGCCAGGCGCCGCACGCGAAGGCGGAGATTCAGGCGGGCTCCGGCGCGGGGGCGCTCGCCGGCTGCGCGGGCCGCCGCTCGCCGATCACCCGCGCCAGCAGCCGGGCGACGAGCAGCGCCGCGATCGTGGAGCCGATCATCATCGCCACGACGATCCCGACGTCGTACTTGAGGTTGGCGCCCAGCGCGATCGAGTTGTTCAGCGCGTGCAGGGCGATCGCCGGGTACAGCGAGCCGGTCAGCTCGTAGAGCAGGCACAGGCCGGCGCCGAAGATCGCGAGCGGCACGAGGTAGCCGACCGGCGCCGAGCCGGCGTGGATGAGCCCGAAGAGCGCGCCCGTGAGCACGGCGGCGAGGACCGGGCCGTGCCAGTTGCGCAGCGCGCCGAAGAAGAAGCCGCGAAAGAACAGCTCCTCGCCGAGCGGCGCGATCACCGTGACGAGCACGATCACCGCCAGCGCGTTGATCAGCGGCCCGTTGGCGCCGAGCTCGTCGGGCAGCGTCTGCTGCTGGTCCAGGCTCCAGGCGGCGGCCCAGATCGCGCTGAGGACGAAGAAGCCGACCCAGACCGCGACGAGCAGCCGCACGCTGCGCCACAGGGGCGCCGGGCGCAGGCCGAAGTCCGAGCCCGCGGGCCGCCCGTTGAGGAAGGCGAAGAAGTACGCGGCGCCGACGAGCGCGAGGTTCTGGCCGACCGTCAGGCCGATGTTGATGCCCGGCGGCGGGTCCTTCGCCGAGACCCCGAACGCGCCGGCGATGACGATGACGACGAGCCCGAGCACGATCGTCGAGCCGTAGCCCGCCGCGAAGCCGGCGATCGACAGCCACGGCGGCCAGCCGGCGCGGCCGGAACGGTCGTGCGCCGGCAGCGACGCGAGCGACTGCGGCTGCGACGCGGCCGCGCCCGGATCGGGCGCGGGGCCGGCCGGGGCCGGGGCCGGCGCGGGCGGGGGGGGCAGTAACTGGGGCGGGACGTTGGTCCACGGTCGCCTCCGGGTACG
>JAXDFZ010000094.1:0-2698 GCA_034665305.1 Blastocatellia bacterium
GGATATGGAACAGCGGCAGGCACAGCGCCAGCCGGTCGTCGGGCCGCCAGCGCCAGGCGAGCCGTACCGCGTGGGCGCTGGCGAGCAGGTTGGCATGGGTCAGCGGGGCTCCCCTGGGCCGCCCGGTGGTACCCGACGTGTAGACGATCAACGCGACGTCGCCGGGACGAGCCAGGTCGAGGGCGACGTCGGCGGCGGGCGCGGGCAGGCCGCCGAGATCCGGCAGGCTTGTCGGCGGGGTGGACGGCGGGGTGGACGCGGCCGCCCCACCGGTCACCCGCGGGTCGGCGGAGGGTCGCGCGACCTCGCCGGCCGGCAGGCGGGCCGGGTCGTCGAGCACCGCCAGGGCGGGAGTCGCGTCGGCGAGGACCGCGGCCAGCTCCGGCCCGGTGTACGCGGTGTTCGCCGGTACCACGGTAAGCCCGTACCGCAGGGCGGCCACGTACGCGACGATCAGATCGACGCTCGGCCCGGCCGACATCAGCAGCCGGTCGCCCGGCACGAGACCGGCCGCGGCGTACCGGCCGGCCGCGGCCGCGGTGCGCTCGGCCAGCTCTCCGGCCGCGACCGCCGCACCGTCGAGCGTGGTCAGAACCGGGCGGCCGGGATCGTCGGCCCACCCGGCGACCCAGGCACGCACCAGGGTCCCGCCCACGGCGAGGTCCAGGTCGGCGGCGGGGGTACCGGGCGGCAGATGCACGGTCCACCGTGGCGTCTGCGCCGCATCCGGCGCGGACCTCGTCACCGCGGGCGGCGGGTCCTCGCGATGGTGTCCCGGTACCACAGGGCGCTCTGCTTGGGGGTGCGGATCTGGGTGGCGTAGTCGACCCGGACGAGTCCGAACCGCTTGTCGTACCCGTACGACCATTCGAAGTTGTCCATCAATGACCAGGTGAAGTAGCCACGCACGTCGGCACCGGCCGCGCACGCGTCGGCCACCGCCCGGATATGCGAGGACAGGTACGCGATGCGGTCGTCGTCGCGCACGAAACCGGCGTGGTCGGGCTTGTCGATGAAGGCCGCCCCGTTCTCGGTGATCACCATCGGCAACCCCGGGTACTCCCGTTGCAGCCGCACCAGCAGCTCGGTCAGGCACTCGGGAACGATCTCCCACTCCATCGCGGTACGCGGCCGACCGCCGATCGGCATCATCCGGGCCACCGGGTGGCCGTTGGCGTCCTCGGTACGGCCGTTCTCATCGGTACCGGAGAAGAGGGAGCCGAAGTAGTAGTTCACGCCCAGAATGTCGATCGGGGTGGAGATGATCTCCATGTCACCCTCGCGGATCGGCAGCCGGACGTCGCGCTGGGCGAGATCGGCCACCACGTCGTCGGGGTACCGGGCATGCACCAGCGGGTCCAGGTAGATGCGGGCACTGAGGCCGTCGGCCCGGCGCGCCGCGTCCCGGTCGGTCTCGGAGTCGGTGGCCGGCGTCGCGGTACCCAGGCTCAGCGTGATGCCGATCTCGACCGGCCGGGTCGCGGCGGTCCGGATCCGCTGCGCCGCCAGGCCGTGGCCAAGCAGCAGGTGGTGCGCCGCCGAGATGCCCGCGGCGAAGTCCCGCCGGCCGGGCGCGTGTATCCCGTACGCGTAGCCGAGCATCGCCGAGCACCACGGCTCGTTGAGCGTGGTCCAGGCGTCGATGCGGTCACCGAGGCGGTCGAACACGAGCGCGGCGTAGTCGGCGAACCGGTACGCGGTGTCGCGCAGCGGCCACCCCCCGGCATCCTCCAGCTCCTGCGGCAGGTCCCAGTGGTACAGCGTCACCCACGGGTCGATACCGTTGCCGAGCAGCTCGTCGACGAGCCGGTCGTAGAACGCCAACCCGGCCGGGTTCGCCGGCCCGCGCCCGCCCGGCTGAACCCGCGGCCACGCCACCGAGAACCGGTAGGTTCCCACGCCGAGGTCGCGCAGCAACGCGACGTCCTCGGGCATCCGGTGGTAGTGGTCGCAGGCGGCATCGCCGTCGTCGGCCCCGTCGATCGCGCCCGGTACCCGGCAGAACGTGTCCCAGATCGACGCGGTACGCCCGTCCTCGTCGACCGCACCCTCGATCTGATACGCCGAGGTGGCCACCCCCCACCGAAACGACGGGGGCAGGCTGTCGATCGGATCCGGGCGCTGCTCGGTCCGCGGGTCGGTGTCCGTGACGGCGCCGAGCGGACTGGTTGTGGTTGTCATATCCCTCACGCGTTAATGGTCCACCGTTGGTTCGTGCCACCGCTACAGTCCCATATCTGCAATCGCGTCCCGTCGACGGAGCTGGCCCCGATGGCGTCAAGGCACCGGTTCGAGCCGGTATTCACCAGTTGTCCGCCGGTGGCGGTCCACCGCTGCGCGTTGGTGCCGTTGCAGTCGAACAGCTGGACCGGGGCACCGTTCGCGGTGGCCGCCGCGGTGACGTCCAGGCACTTACCGAGCGCCCGGACCGTACCGTCGGCTCCGACCGCCCAGTTCTGCGCGGCCGTGCCGTTGCAGGTCCACAGCTGCACCGCGGTTCCGTTGGCGGGGTTCGCGCCGGCCACGTCGACGCACTTGCCGCCGAGGCCGATGATCCGTCCCCCGCCACCCACCGGCGGTGGCGGGGTGGTGGTGTCCGGGCCGAACACCCGGATGTAGTCGACCAACATCTGCTGCGGGTACGTCGAGGTCGCGTCCGGATTACCCGGGAAGGCACCACCGACCGCCACGTTCAGAA
>JAXDFZ010000095.1:0-2825 GCA_034665305.1 Blastocatellia bacterium
TGGCGTCGTAGGGGCCGAGCCGGCTGGCCACGTCGCCGCCGAAGACGCCCGCCACCACGGCCAGCAGCAGCGCCACGGCGGGCACCAGCCTGCGGCGGCGATAGGTCAGGTCGGCGAGGCGCTCGACCATGTCTCCTCCAGGGCGCGCTCCTGCTCGAGGCACCATGCGACGATCCAGCGGTGCTGGGCGAGTCCGAAGCGCAGCACCTGGTGCGGGCCGCCACCGCCCTCAGCCGCCGCCGGCTCGATCGCGGTCAGCTGCGCCACGACCTGCTCGTGGCGGCGGCGCATGCGGCGCAGCAGATTGAGCCGGGCCGTCGGCGGCTGCTGGTCAGAGAAGAAGAGCTTCAGCAGCCCCTCGTCGCGGAGCTCGTAGGTCAGCTCCTGGGTCGAGCGCAGCCAGTTGTCCAGCGCCTGCTCGCCCGCGGGGGTCAGCTTGTAGGCGCGCCTCTGCCGGCCGCCCTGCGGCTCGTGGCTGCCCGCGATCAGCCCGGCCTCCTCGAGCTTCTTCAGCTCGGGGTAGATCTGGCCGTAGCTGGCGGCCCAGAAGAAGCGCGTGGAGTTGTCCACGAGCTGCTTGATCTCGTAGCCGGTGGTCACGCCGCGCCTGATCATCGCGAGCAGCACGCGAGCTGTGGCGGACAGTTCCATGTATCAGCACGATATATCGCACCGATAGGTCTGTCAAGACAGAAGCAGTACCAGCACGAGGACGATCACGGCCAGCACGAAGCCCGCCGCTATCAGCTCCGGCGCGTGCTGCGTTCGCCAGAACTCCGGCTTGGCGCGGTCGCGCGTGTGCCTGCCCTCGGGCGGTTCGCCGACCCAGTCGTCGTCATCGTCGACGGGCATCGTGATCAGGTGGTACCCGGCGGGCGGGTGCCGCATGCGCCTGCGCGCGCGCTTAGACTCGTCAAGCCCGGCGTACAAACGAGGGGGAGGGCGATGTCGAGTCGCATCAGCATCACCGTGGCGGTGTCGATCCTGACTGCCGCCCTCCTCGTGTTCGCCGCGAGCGCACTTGCGCACGTCGAGCGCACCGCCTACTGGCCCGACCCCTCGCCGACTGCCACCGGCACGCCGGCGCAGGTGCCGAAGGCGCGCTCGCTGGCCTCCGCGCTCAAGCGCAGCAAGACGAGCCGCACGCGCGTCGTCTGCCACCGCCAGTCGCTCAAGCGCGCGCGGCGCCAGATCCGCTCGGCGCGCACCAGCGGCTTCAAGTATCGCCCCATGGGCGCCCTCAACAAGCTCACGAAGAAGCAGGCGGCGCGTCTGCTCAGGATCAACAAGAAGCTCTTCAAGAAGTGCCGCTTCCGCGAGATCCAGCCCGCGGTGACCGCATCGCACAACAACGACCGCGTGGTGATCATGCCGGGCACGTACTCCGAGCAGACCGCGCGCAAGGTCGACGCCTTCCCGGCCGAGTGCGAGCAGTACCGGACCGAGTCGGACCACGGCTCGGGCGCGGTGTCCTTCGAGTACCAGACGAAGTGCCCGAACGCGCAGTCGCTGGTGGCGGTCATCGGCCGCGAGGTCGGGCCCGGCGAGGACCCGGCATCCTCGCTAGCCGGCCGGCCCGACCCGCACGGCATCCCGAACCTCGGCAAGTGCATTCGCTGCGGCATGCAGATCGAAGGCTCGGGGCCTTCGCCTGACTCCGTGGTGATCGACGCCGGCAACGTGAAGTCGGGCAACCACGCGCCGATCGACCCGAAGAAGGACGTCGCGCTCAAGGCGGACCGCGCCGACGGCTTCGTGCTGCGCAACACCACGACCCGCCACGCGGCCGAGCACGACGTCTACGTGCTCGAGACCAAGGGCTACCTGCTGAAGCAGAACAAGTACATGTACGCGGGCGAGTACGGCACGCTCACGTTCGCCTCCGACTTCGGGCTCACGGACACGTGCGAGGCGATGGGCCACGGTGACTCCGGCGTGTACCCGGGCGGCGCGCCCGACAGTGGCACCCAGCAGCGGCTCGAGAGCTTCTACCCGGAGCCGCGGCTCAACCAGACGATCACGCGCTGCGACTCGCACCACAACAACCTCGGCTACTCCGGCACGATGGGCAACGCGACCCACATCGTGAACAACAACTTCTACGACAACACGACGGGCATCGCGACCGACTCGTTCTACGCCGGCGGCCACCCCGGCTACCCGCAGAACTCGGCGGTCTACGAGAACAACCGGATCTTCTCGAACAACTTCAACGTCTACGCGCCGGACTCCGACGTGAAGTCCTCGGTGCCGGTCCCGATCGGCGTCGGCATGCTGATCGGCGGCGGCAACGACGACACGCTGAAGGGCAACCACATCTACGACAACTGGCGCCGCGGCACGATGCTGATGTCGGTGCCCGATGCGATCAGCTGCGCGCCGAACCCCGACCAGGGCGCGCCGCCGTGCACGCCCCAGGGCGCCGGCACCACCTCGAACGACAACGTCTATACATCGAACGTGATGGGCCGCGCCCCGAACGGCGACCCGATGCCGAACGGCGTCGACTTCTGGTGGGACGAGTACGCGGGCAACACCGGCAACTGCTGGGGGCCGAACAACGTCGGGACCGACGGAACGCCCGCCTCGGTCACCTCCGACCCGCCGCGTGCCCCGAACGACACGACGCTGCCCGGCTTCCTGCCGGTACAGGGCTGTGACTCGCCCGCGAACTCCGGCGGCGGCGACCCGCAGAAGGAAGCGGTGCTCGGCGCCTGCGCCGCGGAGTTCGAGCAGGGCACCAACGAGGGCACCGTCTGCGACTGGTTCCGCATGCCGGAGAAGCCCGGGCCGAACGGGACGAAGGCCGAGCAGTCGAGCGGCAG
>JAXDFZ010000096.1:0-2657 GCA_034665305.1 Blastocatellia bacterium
CGAAATAGACGGCGACCACCCGTTGGTCGACCATCTGCTGCGGCATGAATGCAACCGGCCGCTCGGCGCGCTGGGAAATGTAATAAAACACCTCGCCGCTGACAGTCGCGACGGTGGAGGGCGTCCCGAGCACGACCAGAACCTGCTCCTGGCTCGCCCCGATCGGGATCTGCTCCAGCGCGCCTTCCGGGATGATGTAGCCCTTCTGGTAGGTCTCGGTGAAGCAGCCGCCCAGCGGCGCGCCGAGCAGCAGGGCGACTGCCAAGATCTTGGCGGTAGCGCGCCGACCCGGCCCGGGCGATGGAGGGTTTCGCATACAGTCAGGCATCCCTAAATATCGTTGCATTCGACGACATGTTGACGTACCGGGCACGCTTGCGCTTTGCAACATGTCCCTCACAGCCGGCTTGGGGGCCCTGGGCTATCCCGATGATATTTCACCTGTTTCGCCGCACCCCGCGAGAGGATAGCATCGCTGCCCTCTATGGCATGATCGTGGCGCAAGCGCGCGCACCGGCATTTTACCGCTCCTATGGCGTGCCGGATACGGTTAACGGACGATTCGAGATGGTCGTGCTGCACGCGATTCTATTGTTGTGCCGGCTCAACGCCGAGCCGGAACTTGGTCGCAGAACGGGGCAAGCTGTGTTCGATCACTTCTGCCAGGACATGGACGCCAGCCTGCGCGAAATGGGTGTCGGCGACCTCGGTGTTCCACGTGAAATGCGGCGCATGGGGGAGGCGTTTTACGGGCGTCAAGCAGCCTATGAGGCCGCGCTTGCCGCGCCAGACGTGGGGCCGCTCGTCGCGGCTCTCGCGCGCAACGTGTTTGGCTCGGCCGCCGGCGAAGGCGCGGAGCGGCTTGCGGCCTACACACGCGAGGCATTACGCCATCTTGTGACGCAAGACGGAGCGGCGCTGGGTCGGGGAGAACTCGTCTTCCCGGACCCGGAGTTGATGCTGGCAAGGGATGCGATAGGTACTGAAGGTGCACGATGACGAGAGCCGCGCGCCCATTACGGCCTGAGCGGCCATGGAGCGTGCCGGTTCGTGCCGCCGAGGTGCCGCAGACCGGTCGGCATTTCAACCTGGTTGCCGACGAGACGGTGCGCGCGGCTGTGGCAAAGCTCGCCGACGTGCGCGCCCTCCCGCACCTTGAGGCTGCGTTCGACGTTGCTGCGCTCGGCCGCGATGGGCTCCATGTCGTTGGCCGGGTATTGGCAAGGGTGGGCCAAGTCTGCGGGGTCACCCTGGAACCGATCGAAAGCCAAGTCGATGAGGCCGTCGACCTGGTCTTTTCCCCGAGCGCCAAGACCGATTTAATCGCGGATGATGACAAAGAGGTTGAAGTGACGGCCGACGACGCGCCGGAGCTGTTCACCGACGGGGTCGTCGATCTCGGCGCCCTCGCGACCGAGTTCCTCATCCTGGGAATCGACCCTTACCCGCGCAAGCCGGAAGCCGTTTTTGAGCCACCCCTTGCTGCGGATGAGGCTGTGCGTCCGTTTGCAGCGCTGGCCGCCTTCAAGAAGGGCGAGGGCCAGCGATGACATGGGGACCGCGTTGCGCCCTCTGGTGCCGCCCCCGGCGGGCAGGCTATTGTTCTCGTCGGCCACCCTCCAAGGAGCAACCTTCCGGCGCCGGCCGTGCCGCCAAGGTCGTCAATGCCCCATAAGGTTCGGATCGCGCTCGACGCCATGGGGGGAGACCATGGGGCTTCCGTGGTGATACCGGGAGCCGATTTGTCGCTTGGACGACACCCCAATATTGAGTTCCTGCTATTCGGCGATAGTGCGGTGATCGAGCCGCTTCTTGCCGCGCGTCCGGCGCTCCAGGCCAAGGCGCGCCTCGTGCATACCGACGTGGCCGTGAAGATGGATGCGAAGCCCAGCCAGGCCTTGCGGCAGGGCCGCTGGAAATCCTCGATGTGGCTCGCCATCGACGCCGTGAAGAAGGGTGATGCCGACGTTGCCGTGTCGGCCGGCAATACCGGGGCGCTGATGGCCATGGCCAAGTTCCACTTGAAGACCCTGGCCGCCATCGAACGTCCGGCGATCGCGGCCCGGTGGCCGACTTTGCGCGGCGATTCGATCGTGCTCGACCTGGGGGCTACCATTGGGGCCGACGCGCGGCATCTTGTCGATCTTGCGGTCATGGGAAGCGCCATGGCACGTGTGCTATTCAACCTGGAACGGCCAACGGTCGGGCTGCTCAATATCGGAGTCGAGGAAGTCAAAGGGCTCGAGCCGGTGCGGGAGGCCGCCCGCATCTTGCGTGAGCGCAATCTGCCGTTCCTCGACTATGTGGGCTTTGTCGAGGGCGATGATATCGGTAAGGGAACTGTCGATGTGGTCGTGACTGAGGGTTTTGCGGGCAACATCGCTCTCAAGGCGGCCGAGGGTACCGCGCGCCAGCTCGCGCAGCATCTCAAGAGCGCCATGACGAACTCGATCTGGACCAAGCTCGGCTACCTGTTGGCACGCGGCGCGTTCCGCTCGCTCGCCGACAAGATGGACCCCCGCAAATCCAACGGGGGCGTCTTCCTTGGCCTCAACGGCATCGTCATCAAGAGCCATGGCGGCACCGATGCCGAGGGCTACGCGTCTGCAATCGACATCGGCTTTGATATGGTCCGCCACGAATTGCTCGCCAAGATC
>JAXDFZ010000097.1:0-3566 GCA_034665305.1 Blastocatellia bacterium
AACCCGGCACTCGAACGTCGAGCCCGCCTGGGTGGACGAGAACGCGAACGTCGGCGTCGTGTCGTTCGTCGGGCCAGACGGGCCGCTGTCGATGGTGGTGTTCGGAGCGGCGGTGTCGACCGTGAACCCGCGCGACGCGGGAGTCGGGTCGAGGTTGCCGGCCGGGTCCGTTGCCCGCGCCTCGAACGTGTGCGCGCCATCCACGAGCGACGCGGTGGTGTTCGGCGAGGTGCACGACGCCCACGCGCCGCCGTCAACCCGGCACTCGAACGTCGAGCCGGC
Source organism: Blastocatellia bacterium (assembly GCA_034665305.1). Lineage (GTDB taxonomy): Bacteria > Acidobacteriota > Blastocatellia > Pyrinomonadales > Pyrinomonadaceae > DASXRU01. The sequence continues at coordinate 283 of JAXDFZ010000097.1, forward strand.
CTGGGTGGCGGAGAAGGCGAATGTCGGCGTCGAGTCGTTCGTGTGACCAGACGGCCCGCTGTCGATGGTCGTGTCCGGAGCTGCTGTGTCGACCGTGAAGCCGCGCGAAGCCGGAGTCGCGTCGACATTGCCGGCCTGGTCCGTCGCGCGGACCTCGAAGGTGTGGGCGCCGTCGGTCAGCGATGCGGTGGTCTCCGGCGTCGAGCACGCGCCCCACGCGCCAGCGTCAACCCGGCACTCGAACGTCGAGCCAGCCTGGTCAGCCGAAAATGCGAACGTCGGCGTCGCGTCGCTGGTCGGGCCGGACGGGCCGCTGTCGATGGTCGTCTGCGGAGCTGCCGTGTCGACCGTGAAGCTGCGCAATGCCGGAGTCGCGTCAACGTTGCCGGCCACATCGGTGGCGCGCACCTCAAAGGTGTGAGCGCCGTCCGCGAGCGACGCGGTGGTCTCCGGCGTCGAGCACGAGCCCCACGCGCCGCCATCAACACGACACTCGAACGTCGAGCCCGCCTGGCTCGCGGAGAACGCGAAGGTCGGTGTCGCGTCGTTCGTCGGGCCCGACGGGCCGCTGTCGATAGTCGTCTGCGGAGCCGCGGTGTCGACGGTGAAGCCGCGCGACGCGGGCGTCGGATCGAGGTTCCCGGCCGGATCCGTCGCGCGGACCTCGAACGTATGCGCGCCGTCCGCGAGCGACGCGGTGGTGTCCGGCGTCGAGCACGAGCCCCAAGCGCCGCCATCAACACGGCACTCGAACGTCGAGCCCCCCTGGCTGGACGAGAAGGCGAACGTCGGTGTCGCATCGTTCGTGAGACCCGACGGGCCACCGTCGATGGTCGTCTGAGGCGCCGCTGTGTCGACCGTGAAAATGCGTGATGCGGAAGTTGGATCGACGTTGCCTACAAGGTCGGTCGCGCGCACCTCGAACGTATGCGCGCCGTCCCCGAGTGACGCGGTGGTCGTGGGCGTCGAGCACGAACCCCACGCGCCGCCGTCGACCCGGCACTCGAAGCTCGAGCCGGCCTCGTCAGCCGAGAACGCGTACGTCGGCGTGGGGTCACTGGTGAAGCCGGACGGCCCGCTGTCGATCGTCGTCTGCGGCGCCGTGGTGTCGACCGTGAAGCTGCGGGACGCCGGAGTCGCGTCGACGTTCCCGGCTGGGTCCGTGGCGCGCGCCTCGAAGGTGTGGGCGCCGTCCGTGAGCGACGCGGTGGTCTTGGGCGTAGAGCACGAACCCCACGCGCCGGCGTCGACCCGGCACTCGAAGCTCGAGCCAGCCTGGCTGGACGAGAACGCGAATGTCGGCGTCGCATCGCCCGTCAGGCCAGAGGGGCCGCTGTCGATAGTCGTCTGCGGAGCCGCCGTGTCCACCGTGAAGGTGAGCGACGCCGGACTCGCGTCGAGGTTGTTGGCCGGGTCGGTGGAGCGCACCTCGAAGGTGTGTGGCCCGTCACTTAGCGCGGTGGTCGTGTGAGGCGAGCTGCAGGAAGCCCAAGCGCCGCCATCGACGCGGCACTCGAACGTCGAGCCCGGCTGGTCGGCCGAGAACACGAACGTCGGCGTTGCATCGTTCGTCGGATCAGACGGGCCGCTGTCGATCGTTGTCTGCGCCGCGCTCGTGTCGACGCTGAAGCTGCGCGACGCGGGCGTCGGATCGACGTTTCCAGCCAGATCTGTGGCGCGCACCTCGAACGTGTGGGCGCCGTCTGTGAGCGACGCGGTGGTCTCGGGCGTGGAGCACGAGCCCCACGCGCCACCGTCAATCCGGCACTCGAACGTCGAGCCCGCCTCGCTGGCCGAGAAGGTGAACGTCGGTGTCTCGTCGTTCGTGAGACCCGACGGCCCGCTGTCGATAGTCGTCTGCGGCGCGACCGTGTCGACCGTGAAACTGAGCGACGCCGGAGTCGGGTCGACGTTGCCGGCCGGATCGGTGGCCCGCGCCTCGAACTGGTGGGCGCCGTCCGCGAGCGACGCGGTCGTGTGGGCTGAGGTGCAGGACGCCCACGCACCGCCATCAACACGGCACTCGAACGTCGAGCCCGCCTGGTTGGCTGAGAAGGTGAGGGTCGGCGTTGCATCGTTCGTCAGGCCAGACGGGCCGCTGTCGATCGTCGTGTCGGGCGCCGCCGTGTCCACCGTGAACGCGCGCGACGCCGGAGTCGGATCGACATTCCCCGCCGAATCCGTCGCGCGGACATCGAAGCTGTGGGCGCCGTCGGCCAACGAGGCCGTGGTGGTCGGCGAGGTGCACGACGCCCACGCGCCGCCGTCAACCCGGCACTCGAACGTCGAGCCGGCCTGGCTGGACGAAAAGGTGAACGTCGGCGTCGCATCGTTCGTGAGACCCGACGGGCCGCTGTCGATCGTCGTCTGCGGCGCCGCCGTGTCGACCGTGAAACTGCGCGACGCCGGAGTCGGATCGACATTCCCGGCCGGATCCGTGGACCGCACGTCGAAGGTGTGGGCGCCGTCCGCCAGCGACGCCGTCGTATGCGCCGAGCTGCAGGAGGCCCACGCGCCCGCGTCAACCCGGCACTCGAACGTCGAGCCCGCCTGGTCGGCCGAGAACGCGAATGTCGGCGTCGCATCGTCGGTCGGGCCTGACGGGCCGCTATCGATGGTGGTCTGAGGCGCTGCCGTGTCGACCGTGAACGCCTGCGACGCCGGAGTCGCATCGACGTTCCCGGCCGGGTCCGTCGCTCGGGCCTCGAAGGTGTGGGCGCCGTCGGCTAGCGATGCCGTTGTGTTCGACGAGGTGCACGACGCCCACGCGCCAGCGTCGACGCGGCACTCGAAGCTCGAGCCGGCCTGGCTGGACGAGAACGCGAAGGTAGGCGTCGGGTCGTTCGTGAGACCCGACGGCCCACTGTCGATCGTCGTCTGCGGAGCCGCCGTGTCGACCGTGAACGCCCGCGACGCAGGAGTCGCGTCGACATTCCCGGCCGGATCGGTCGCCCTGACATCGAACGTGTGGGCGCCGTCCGCGAGCGACGCGGTGGTCTCCGGCGTCGAGCACGACGCCCACGCGCCCGCGTCAACCCGGCACTCGAAGGTCGAGCCCGCCTGGCTGGACGAGAACGCGAAGGTCGGCGTGGCATCGCTGGTCGGGCCCGACGGGCCGCTGTCGATAGTGGTGTTCGGCGCGACCGTGTCCACCGTGAAGCCGCGCGACGCCGGAGTCAGATCGACATTCCCGGCCGGGTCCGTCGCACGGGCCTCGAAGGTGTGGGCGCCGTCGGCGAGCGATGCCGTTGTGTTCGACGAGGTGCACGACGCCCACGCGCCAG
>JAXDFZ010000098.1:0-3209 GCA_034665305.1 Blastocatellia bacterium
CACGACCGGCTTTCCGGTCCGTGCCGCCAGCAGGTCCAGTCGCTCCGCCACGGCATCCATCGCCGCCCGCCGCGGCGCACGGTCGTCGTCGGCGCCGAGCGGCGGATAGAGCGATACCCCGACGGCATCCAGCAGAGGCCAGAACGGGACCGCTTCGGCTTCCTCGATGTTGTGGGCGACATAGAGCAGGGTACGTGGAAAGGCGCTCCGTGCCGTGGTGATCAGATGCTGCCATTCCGGACGCTGCGTGGTCTTGGCGAGTTCGGTGCCGATGGCCAGACTGTCGGCGCCTTCCGCAGCGGCGATGCGGGCGATGCGGTCGAGCTCGCTGCCATAACGCGCAAACCAGAGCTGCCAGTGCTTCTCTGGCCCAGGTTCGACCGCGCCCGCCCAGCTCGTGGGCACCCACACATGCGGCTTCACGAGGACGGAGAAGCCCAATGTCTTGGTTTGGCGGATGGCTTGGCGCAGCTCGTCGTCCAGCATGTCGGTGCCGCGCACGATCGCGGGACTGGATGGGTTCTGCTGCCAGAGAAACGGCACGATGGCGATCGTCGTGGCGCCGAGTTGTCGCGCGCTCATGAGCGAGCGGTGCGCCGACGCGCTGCCGAAAGGATGACCGGGCGTCACGATGACGTTGAGGCCGTCCGTGCGCTGGGCTGTCGCCGCACCGAGAAGCGCGATCGACACGGCGAGCGATACGGCCAACACCGTCCCCGGCCGGTCTTCTCTTTTCGCTCGCGTGCTCACTGGCCGAATCGCCTCACCTTCATCTGCAATGCGAATATGACGTGGCGCCGATTGCATTCTGTTCAATACGGCACACGGGGCGCCCTATCGGCATCTGTCCCACAAGCCGTGGTGGCCGTTGTAAGTTCCCGCCGTTTGGCCTAGCTTTGCCCGCAACGAAGCAAGAACAAGACCGCCGGGCCCGTTCCGGCCGGAAAGCCATCGCAAGGGAGAAAAGCGCAATGAGAACGAGAGATCGTCTGTTCCAAGGAATACTTGCTGTTTCGTGTTTTCTCCTGGCTGCGGGACCATTCGTCCTTGGCGCCCAGGCCCAGACGGCGCCGGCCCTGACCGGACAGGTCAGTTCCCCCGATGAACCCGTCATGGAAGGCGTCGTCGTCAGCGCCAAGAAAGAAGGCTCGACGATCGCAATCAGCGTCGTCACCGACGCCCAGGGCAAGTTCGCTTTCCCCGCCGACAGACTCGAAGCCGGCAAGTACACGCTCAAGGCGCGCGCCGCCGGCTATGAGCTCGATGGCGCCAAGTCCGCCGACGTCGCCTCCGGCCAGGAAGCCAAGGCCGACATCAAGCTCAAGAAGGTGAAAAACCTCGCCGGCCATCTCACCAATGCCGAGTGGCTGCACAGCATGCCCGGCACTGCGGAGCAGAAGAAGTTCCTGCTCAACTGCACCGGCTGCCACACCCTCGAGCGCATCATGAAATCGTCCAACGACACTGACGGCTTCATCGAAGTGATCCAGCGGATGAGCGGCTACTATCCCGGCACCACGCCGCTGAAGCCGCAGCGACTCGCCGGCGACTTCGTCCGCGATCGCGACCGCGGCGGCGACAACCGCAAGATCGCGGAATGGCTCGCCAGCATCAATTTGAGCCAGCAGCAGACCTGGAACTTCGAGCTCAAGACGCTGCCGCGGCTGACCGGCAAATCCACCAAGGTCGTCTTCACGGAATACGACCTGCCGAACCAGTACATCCAGCCGCACGACGTGGTGCTCGATAGCAAGGGCAACGTCTGGTATTCCGACTTCGGCCAGATGTTCCTCGGCAAGATGGACCCGAAGACCGGCAAGGTCACGCAATACCCGATCCCGGTGACGAAGCCAGGCTGGCCGCTCGGCACGCTCAATCTCGAGGTCGACCGCGACGACAATCCGTGGGTCGGCGTGATGTACCAGGCATCGATCGCCAAATTCGATCCGAAGACCGAAACGTTCCGGACCTGGTCGATCCCGAAGGAATGGGATACGGCCGGCGCCCAGTTCGGCCATCTGGCCGTGCAAGGCACCCATGTCGACAACAAGGTCTGGCTCAAGAACTCGGACGGCACCAAGATCTACCGGCTCGATCTGGCCACCGACAAGTTCGAGGATCTCGGCGCACCCTCCGATCCGAGGACGAAACGGCGCATCGGAACCTACGGCATCCATTCCGACAATGAGAACAACGCCTATCTGCTCGACTTCTCGGCCGGCAATATCGTGAAGATCGACGCCAAGACCAAAGAGACGACGGTCTACTTGACGCCGACTCCAAGCTCCACGCCGCGGCGCGGCCGCGTCGATGCGGAAGGGCGGGTTTGGTTTGCCGAATACCGCGCCGACGGTATCGGCATGCTCGATCCGAAGACCGGCAAGATCCAGGAGTGGAAGGTGCCGACCGGCTGGGCCGCGCCCTACGACGCCGTGTTCAGCCGCCACGGCCACGCCTGGACCGGCTCGATGCTAACCGACCGAGTCTCGCGCCTCGACATCGAGACTGGCGAATACGTCGAATACACGCTGCCGAAGCCGACCAATATCCGCCGCGTGTTCGTGGATGACAGGACAAATCCCGGTGCGCTGTGGATCGGCAGCAACCATGGTGCGTCGATCGTCAAGGTCGAAGCGCTGCCCTGATGTTGCTGATACGGCGCCGGAGCCAAAACTCCGGCGCCGTATCTTATGACTACCGTTGCAACAACGCGCTCCCTTGTCGTCTCCGCGAAAGCGGGGACCCGTTACTCACCGCGGCGCGACTCCACATAGTCGGTGATTACTGGATTCCCGCTTGCACGGGAATGACGACCGAATGGTTCTGCGAAACGTGGGTTCAACGGCAATGATCGCTGCGCGCGCCGTGCCGCCAACATAAAAATCCAGGGAGGGTGTGATGTCAGTCCACCGCGTATCTCTTTTCATCACTACGGTCGCTGTAGTCGCCATCGCCATGCCCGTTCACGCTCAGAACCTCAAACAGGTCGGGACCATCCCGGTTCCCGGGAACCCGATCAACCAGTTCGGCGTGCTCACTATCGATCAGACCACCGGCCTCGGCTATCTGGCCGACAAGGACAACAAGGCGGTCGTGGTGTTCGACACCAAGGCGGACAAATACGTCTCGCGCATCACCGGCTTCGTCGGCATGACGAAAAACGGCGATGCGTCGGGGCCCAATGGCGTCCAAGTCGTCAAGGGCGGGTC
>JAXDFZ010000099.1:0-3843 GCA_034665305.1 Blastocatellia bacterium
ATCGGCAGACGAAGAGGTCGCGGCCGCCGGTTACGCGGCCCCCGCTGCAGCACTTGCTCCCGAAGCCGTTACCGCGGTGCCCGAAGAGGACGCCGAGGAAGCGATCGGTTCGGTCGAAGCCCAGGCGGGGCCGGCCGCGGTAGATGATGCCGCCGCCGAAGGAACCGAAAGCTCTGCGTCAGACGATGACGGCGACGACTCGATCGAGTCGATCGTTCAGGATCTCAAGCGACGCGGCCAATAACCTCTTTCTAGAGGATGTTCGTAGCAGGGCTCACGGGCGGTATCGGTAGCGGCAAATCCACTTTCGCCTCGCTTCTCGCGCAGCGCGGGGCTGAGGTCATCGATGCCGATCAGTTGGGTCGTGCTGCCCTGGACCCGGGCAAACCTGCGTGGCACTCGGTGGTCGATCAGTTCGGCGACGAGATATTGGCCGCCGGAGGGCTTGAAGTAGACCGCAGACGGCTCGCTGCGATCGTGTTCGAGGATCCGAACAAACTTGCAGCGCTCAACGCGATCGTCCACCCCGCCATCACCAAGGGTATCGCCGACTCTCTCGAGGTGCTCCAGGGAACGGACGAGATCGTCATTCTCGATGCCGCGTTGATCGTCGAACTCGGTCTGCATGAAGCCTTGGACTCTTTGATCGTCGTCACCGCCAGCGAGGGGAGGCGGCGAGAGCGTCTGCAACGGGATCGCGGGATGACTCCGGATGAGATAACCGCCCGCATCGGAGCGCAAGCGACCGAGGAGGAACTCCTGGAGAGGGCCGACATCGTCGTGCGTAACGATGGAAACGCGGAGGCTCTTGAGGCTCAAGCCGATCGCGTGTGGGCGGAGCTCCAAGAGAGGCGGGACGGGTGATCGAAGTGGTCTTCTTCGATGCTGGAGAGACGATCCTTCACCCTCACCCCTCTTTCCCAGAACTCTTCGCCGAGGTCTGCGGACGGCGAGGTCACGATATCGATGCGGACGAGGTCTCCCGCGTACAACAGAAGCTGGCGCCCCACCTCGTGGAACTTGCCGAGGAGAGCGGGATCACCGAGCCCTCCTTGTCGAGCGAGGCCTCGGTCGCCTTCTGGAGTCACCTGTACAGGAGACTCCTAGGTGAATTCGGGATCCATGACGAGTCCCTCGTGACCGAGATGTATGCGGTTTTTTCGAGCACGTCTTCGTATCGTTTGTTCGAGGACGCACTCCCGACGCTGACGGAACTGCGCGGCGCCGGCTACCGGCTCGGTCTCATCTCGAACTTCGAGGCGTGGCTCGAGGAGATGTTGGTGGAACTCGAGGTCGGGCACCTCTTCGATGTGTCTGTCATCTCCGGACTCGAGGGGATCGAGAAACCCGATCCTCAGATCTACCGGCGGGCGCTAGAAGTGGCCGGTGTGACCGCGGAGATGACGGTTCACGTCGGAGACTCTCCGGCGATGGATGTCGAGCCAGCGGCATCGATCGGGATCAACGCGGTCCTGCTTGATCGCTGGGACCGATACCGGGACTCGGAATGCTCCCGTATCCGTTCCTTGAAGGAGCTGCCGAGCGTGGTGGAGGCGCTTGCCGGGCCCTGACCGGGGATCTCGTCAACGTCAGACGGCGATCCTTTGTCACACCGGTCTCGTAAACTTGGGTTCGTGCCCCCCTTCAAAGTTGTTTCCGATTTCGAGCCCGCGGGCGATCAACCCCAAGCCATCCAGGGGATAGCCGAACGCGTTCTCAGGGGGGACCGATTCACGACCCTGTTGGGTGCTACCGGGACCGGGAAGACGGCGACGATCGCCTGGGCCCTCGAGCAGATCCAGAAGCCCACGCTGGTCATCGCTCCGAACAAGTCGTTGGGGGCCCAGCTCTGCAACGAGTTCAAGAGCTTCTTCCCACACAACGCGGTCGAGTACTTCGTCTCCTATTACGACTACTACCAGCCCGAGGCTTATATCCCCTCGTCCGACACGTACATCGAGAAGGATTCTTCGATCAACGACGAGATCGAACGGCTTCGGCACTCGGCGACCAGCGCCTTGCTGCAGCGCAAAGACGTTCTGATCGTGGCGAGTGTGTCTTGTATCTACGGGCTGGGTTCCCCCGAGGAATACCAGCAGCAGGTCATCACCCTCGCTCGTCATGGGGTGGTCGATCGCGACTTCATCTTGCAGAAGCTCGTTGACATCCAGTACGAGCGGAACGACGTCAACTTCATCCGGGGCAAGTTCCGGGTCCGCGGCGACACGATCGAAGTCTTTCCGGCCTACGAAGAGAAAGCCGTCAGGATCGAGCTCTTCGGGGACGAGGTCGACCGGATCATCGAGCTAGACACGCTCACGGGCGAGATCACGAGGGAACTCGACTACGTCCGGATCTACCCGGCGTCGCACTACGTTGCGTCGCGCGAGCGGATGGAGCGCGCCCTCGTCAGCATCGAAAGGGAGCTCGCGGATCGCTTATACGTCCTCGAGAACGAACGGAAGCTTCTCGAGGCGCAGCGTCTCCGGATGCGCACGAACTACGACCTCGAGATGATGCGCGAGGTCGGGTTCTGTTCCGGCATCGAGAACTACTCGCGTCACATCGACGGGCGCGAGCCGGGTACTAGACCTCACACTCTTCTCGATTATTTTCCCGATGACTTCTTGGTCGTGCTCGACGAGTCACACGTCGGCATCCCTCAGCTGAACGCGATGTACGAGGGCGACATGAGCCGCAAGACGACCCTCGTAGACCACGGCTTCCGTCTCCCCAGCGCGAAGGACAACCGCCCTCTCCGCTTCGACGAGTTCCTCAGCGTCATGAAGCAAGCCGTGTTCATGAGTGCGACGCCGGGCCCCTACGAACTGCGCAACACCGAGCCCCCACTCGTCGAGCAACTGGTCCGCCCGACCGGGCTCATCGATCCAGAGGTCATCATCCGCCCCACCAAGGGACAGATCGACGATCTCCTCGAAGAGATCCGCAAGCGGGTCGAGGCCGAGAGCCGCGTTCTCGTCACTACGTTGACGAAGAAGATGGCGGAAGACCTGACCGACTACCTGCTCGAGTCTGGGGTACGCGTGCGCTACCTGCACTCCGACATCGACACCGTGCAACGGATCGAGATCCTGCGAGACCTGCGCACGGGAGAGTTCGATGTCCTCGTGGGGATCAACCTCTTACGAGAGGGACTCGACCTACCCGAGGTTTCGCTTGTCGCCATCTTGGACGCCGACAAGGAGGGCTACCTCCGTTCCCAAACGTCCTTGATCCAGACGATCGGTCGTGCCGCACGAAACGTCGAGGGACAAGTTCTGATGTACGCCGATGAGGTGACCGAATCGATGCGCAAGGCGATCTCGGAGACGCAGAGGCGCCGCATGATCCAGACGGAATACAACGAGAAGCACGGCATCGATCCCACATCCATCCGTAAGGCAGTCAGCGACATCCTTATCGGAGGCATGGGCCGCAGGGGAGCGACGCCGGTACCGACGAAGTCAAAGAGCCGCCGCAAAGGACCTTTCGGGGGCGGACCCGACGAGTTGAAGCGGATGATCCTTCAGCTCGAAGAAGAGATGCACCAAGCGTCGGACGAACTGCGCTTCGAATACGCGGCCCGCATCCGCGACGAGATCCACGATCTCAAACGGGAACTGCGCGAGGTCGGATAGCCGGTTACGAGACCGACGTAACGACCTGAACTCCCGTCGGTGTCGGAGAACCTCCTTCGGGTTCGACCGTGACTGCGGCAGCCGAGTAGCCGTCGATCGATTTCGCCGTCTCGAACATCACGAGACCGTCGGACACCTGGAACGTCCCCGCGCTGACGGGCTCCTCGCCCTTGATGAGCCACAACTGGTAGGTGCGCTCGTCCGG
>JAXDFZ010000100.1:0-2535 GCA_034665305.1 Blastocatellia bacterium
CGCGGCGCAAGTACCGGGAGGCACTCCGGCGCGCGCGGCTCGCGTACCAGGCGGCGCTGCGCAAGGCGGCCCGCGAGCGGGCGCGCCAGCTGGCGCGGCTGAAGCGCCTGCGGGCCGAGCGCGATCGCAAGCTGCGCGAGCTGGAGCGCAAGCGCCGCGTGGCCCCCGGCGAGGAGTGCCGCGATCCGCGGCTGCGCCAGTACTTCCACTGCAGCACCGGCCACCTCCCGCTCCCCCCGCCCAAGTAGCGAGGCGTCCGGCGATGCGACGGGCGGGTCAGAGGCGGCTGCGCCGCGGGCCGGCGCTGCTGGCGTCCGTGGCCGCCGGCCTGGGCCTGCTGGCCGCCGCCGGCCCCGCGCGCGTGACCGGAGCCGCCCCGGCCGCGGGCCCCATGAGCCGCCTGGCGACGTCGGTCGCGCCGGCGCGCCGGGCCCCGCTCGCCTACGCGATCCAGGACGACGCGCAGATGCTCTACGCGCCGGGCGCCCTGGCCGCGGCGCTGGCGGAGATCCGCCCGCTCGGCTTCACCCACGTCCGCCTGACGGCGCACTGGGACCAGCTGGCGCCGGCCCCGCGCTCGGGGAGGCGCCCGCGCTTCGACGCCGCCGACCCGGGCGCCTACGAGCAGGCGCGCTGGGCCGGGCTGGACCGGGCGGTCCGCGCCGCGGTGGCCGAGGGCCTGCGGCCCATGGTCGACGTCGGGTTCTTCGCCCCGCGCTGGGCCACTCGAGGCGTGCGCCGCGACGACCCGCGGCCGCGCAACCGGATCGACCCGGGGGCCTTTCGCGACTTCGCCCTGGCCGTCGCGCTGCGCTACGCGGGCGACTTCACCCCGCCCGGCGCGGACCGCCCCCTGCCGCGCGTCGACGTCTTCACGCTGTGGAACGAGCCCAACCTGGGCGTCTACTTCACGCCGCAGCGCGCGGCGCCGCGCAACGGCCGCGTCGCCCTGGCCAGCCCCCGCCGCTACGCCGCGCTGGCGGGCCCGGCCTACCGCGAGATCAAGCTCTTGCGCCCCGAGGCCACCGTGCTGGTCGGCGCGCTGGCGTCGGGACCGGCCTGGAGCCCGACCGCCCGCCAGGCGGGGATCCCGGCCCTGCGCTTCCTGCGGGAGATGGCCTGCGTCGACGATCGGCTGGCGCCGCTGCGCACCGCCGTCTGCCGCGGCTTCACGCGGATCCCCGGCGACGGGCTGGCGGTGCACGTCAACGCGATGCGCGTGGACCCGGCGTCGCGGCCCGCCGGCGCGCGGGCGGACACGCTGACCATGGGCAACCTCGACACGCTGTCGGCGCTCCTCGGGCGCCTGGCCGCGCGCGGCCGCATCTCCCCGCGGATGCGCGACGTCTACGTGACCGAGTTCGGCTACCTCACGCCCCACGTGGGGCGGGGCGGAGCGACGCCCGGAGCGCGGCGCCTGCCGGTGGTGAGCCTCGCCGCCCAGGCCCGGTACACGACCACCGCGCACTACCTGGCCTGGCGCGTCCCGCGCGTGCGGATGTTCGCCCAGTTCCTGGTGCGCGACACCCTGTGCGACCCGCTGTCGCGCACGCCCTGCCTCGACTGGCCCAGCGGGCTGTACACGGCCACCGGACGGGCGAAGCCCGTGGCCTCGGAGCTGGAGGCGACGCTGCGCGCGTGGCGCCGGCCGGGCGGCGGCGCCGACGTGTGGGTGCGCCTCGGGTCGGCCCTGGCCCGGCGGACCGCGGCCCTGGAGTACCTCGCGCCGGACGGGTCCTGGCAGCGGGTGGAGCGCCGCCGCCTGGCCTCGGTCGCCCGCTCGCGCACGCCCGGGATCCTCACCGCGCGCCTGCGCAGCCGCCCCGGTCCCCGGCTGCGCCTCGCCTACCGCGACGCGCACGGCCCGCGGGTCAGCCGCCCCGCGAGCGTGGATGGCCGCCCGCAGGGATGAGTAGACCCATCCGGGTGGCCATGGCCACCATTTCGTCCGGTGGCGGGCGGGGGCTAGCGGTACGAAGAGCCGGCGGGCACGACGTACACGCGCTGGCCGGTCATGTGACGCCCGCCGCCCCCGGGCGGGGGCGTGCGGTAGACGTCGAGGTGGCGGCCGCCGATCGCGCCGCCGGTGTCGGCGGCAGTGAACCAGCCACCGCTGATCCCCCGGTAGAAGGGGATGTAGACGCGGCTGCCCAGCGGGATCACCTTCGGGTCGACGGCCACGCTCTGGTAGTAGCGCAGCGGGCGGGACGGGCCGCGGGCGAACCGGACACCCGCCAGCGGGATGTAGCTGGTCCCGACCCCGGCGAACCAGCTGCCGCCGGCCAGCGGGTACGTGAGCGCGCCGCGTGCGTTGCGCCAGAAGCCGCCCGCGCGCCAGAAGATGCCGGCGCCGCACCCGATGCACGAGCTGCGCCCGCGCTTGTCCACCCAGCCGCCGTGGCCCACGGCCTCGACGTGGTAGCGCGTGCCGTCCAGGCCGATTCCGTCGCCCTCCATCGTCACGCCGCGCGCGGAGTAGAGCCAGTCCACGCGGTGCGCGCCGGACAGGCCGGGCGCGGCCACCAGCGCGCCGGT
>JAXDFZ010000101.1:0-2595 GCA_034665305.1 Blastocatellia bacterium
CCGACGCCGCCGGCTACACGAAGGGCGCGGTCTACTCGACGTTCGGCAGCAAGGCGGGGCTGTTCCTCGCGCTGTTCGACGACATCGTCGACCGGCGCCTGGCGGCGGCGCGGGCGATCATCAAGCCGGGCGACCCGGACTCGGCAGCGAGCCTGCGGGCGCTCGCCGACCAGCCGGTCGAGGAGCGCAACGCGCGCTTCCTGCTGCTGTCGATCGAGTTCTGGGTGCACGCCGCCCGCGAGCCCGCGCTGCTGGACGCATTCTCGGAGCGCTACCGGCGCCTGCGCGCGAGCCTGGCCGAGCTCGCCCCGCAGGACAGCCCGCTGGACGCGCAGCGCTGGGCGCTCGTGACCCTCGCGCTGTCCAACGGCTTCGCGCTCGAGCGCCTGATCGACCCCGACGGCGTGCCGGGCGACCTCATGGCCGACGTGCAGGCGCGGCTGCTGGCGCCCGAGCGCTGACCGGCTGGCACGGCGGGTAGGGTGCGCCGCGGCGCCCCGTGTTCCCGCTCAAGGACAACATCCCGACGGACCGGACGGCGTTCGTCACGATCGCGCTGATCGCGATCAACGTGATCGTGTACTTCGTCCTGCAGAGAGGCGGCATCCTGGACGGGCCGAGCGACAGCGGGGTCGTGCACTACGGGGCGATCCCCTACGAGCTCACGCACCCCGGCAAGGGCTGTGCGATCTCGGCCCAGGAGCTGCTGTGCGAGGGCCAGCCCGGCGTCGACGTCACCGCGCCCGACCAGCCCGCCGCGTGGCTGACGGTCTTCAGCGCGATGTTCATGCACGGCAGCATCCTGCACCTCGGCGGCAACATGCTCTTTCTGTGGATCTTCGGCAACAACGTCGAGGACAGCATGGGCCCGGTGAAGTTCATCCTCTTCTACCTGCTGGGCGGCGTCGCGGCGCTGGCGGGCCAGGTCGTCATCGAGCCCAACGCCGCCGTGCCCACGATCGGCGCCTCCGGCGCCGTCGCGGCGGTGCTCGGCGGCTACATCCTGCTCTATCCGCGCGCCCGCGTCGTGACGCTGATCCTCATCGTCTTCTTCTTCACGATCGTCGAGCTGCCGGCGATGCTGATCCTCGGCTTCTGGTTCTTGCAACAGGTCGCCTTCGGCTACTTCGACCTCGCCAACCCGGCGGGCGGCGGTGGCGGCGTGGCGTACTTCGCGCACATCGGCGGCTTCCTCTTCGGCCTGCTGCTGATCAAGCTGTTCGCCAGCCGGACGAAGGACTACTCGCCGCCGCCGAAGTACCCCGTGTACTAGGGGGCCACTAGCCGCCCGCTGCTGCGCTACGTTGCGAGCGTGACCGTCTCGCCGGATCGCAAGCCCGTCGTCGTCTCGGATCTCGACGAGGCGATCGCCGCCGTGCGCCGCACCGGCCTGCGCCTGACCGCCTCGCGGCGCCTCGTGCTCGAGGCGCTGCTGGCGGCACGCACGCCGATCTCCGCGGAGGACATCGCCGACGGCCTCGGCGGCCGGATGACGCAGTCGGACATCGCCTCGGTGTACCGCAACCTCGAGACGCTCGGCGAGCTCGGGCTCGTGCGCCACTTCCACGCCGGCCACGGGCCCGGCCGCTACGTGCTCGAGGGCTTCGGCGACCGCGAGTACCTCGCCTGCGAGTCCTGCGGCGCCCTGGAGTCCGTCGAGCCGGCGGCGCTCGACGGCGTACGCGACGCCGTGCGCGACCTGTCGGGCTTCGAGGCGAGCTTCTCGCACTTCCCGATCGTCGGGCTCTGCGCGCGCTGCGCGAAGCGGCGCAAGGCCGGCGCCGGATAGCTACTCCGCGCGGGCCGGCAGCGGCGCGCCTGTCGGCGCGGGGGCGGCGATCGCCGCCGCGCGGCGCCGGCCGGTGGCGCCGGTCAGCACGAACACGACGGCGAACAGCGTCGCCGCCACGAGCACGATCGTCGGGCCCGACTGGACGTCCAGGTGGTAGCTGAGGTTCATGCCCACGAAGCCGCAGACCGCGCCGATGCCGGTCGCCAGCTGCAGCATGCGCGCGAACGAGTTGGTCAGCATCCGCGCGACCGCGGCGGGGATCACGAGCGCGGCGGCGATGAGCGTGACGCCGAGCACCTGCATCGTGGCCAGGATCGAGCCCGCCAGCACGACCATCAGCAGCGCGTCCATCCGCGCGGTGTTGACGCCCGCGACATCGGCGACCTCGGGGTCGAAGGTCGTGAACAGCAGCGCCCGGTAGCGCAGGAAGATGAGCACCGCGGCGAGGATGCCGACGACCAGGATCGCGACGACGTCGTCCATCCCGACGCCGAGGATGCTGCCGAACAGCGCCGCGTCGAAGCTGCGCCCGCTCGTCCCGAAGAGCGCGAACAGCGCCAGGCCGAGGGCGAAGGACGCGGTCGTGATGACGCCGATCGCCGCGTCGGAGCCGATGATCCGCCGCCGGGTCACGGCGTTGATCATGAGCGCCGAGACGACCCCCCAGACCCCCGCGCCGAGCAGGTAGTTGATGCCCAGCAGCGAGCTCGCGGCGAAGCCGCCGAAGATCGCGTGCGACAGGCCGTGGCCGATGTAGCTCATGCCCTTGAGCACGACGTAGACGCCGATCGCCCCGCACAGCG
>JAXDFZ010000102.1:0-3068 GCA_034665305.1 Blastocatellia bacterium
GCGGGCGTCCGCGAGATCGTCGTCGTCGGCCGCCGCGGGCCGGTCCAGGCAGCCTGGACGCCGGTCGAGGTCGGCGAGCTCGGCGAGCTCGAGGGCGCCGACGTGATCGTCGACCCTGCCGACCTTGAGCTCGACGAGGCCAGCGAGGCGGAGCTCGCGGCGGCACCGCCGACGGTCAGGCGGAGCGTCGACCACCTGCGCGACTACGCGGGCCGCGCGCCCAGCGGCAAGCCGCGCGCGATCCGCCTCCGCTTCCTGCGCTCGCCGGCTGCAATCCTCGGAGGCGGCAAGGTGGAGGCTCTCGAGCTCGTCCGCAACGAGCTCGCCGAGGGGCGAGCGGTGCCGACGGAGGAGCGCGAGACGATCGAGTGCGGGATCGTCTTCCGCAGCGTCGGGTATCGGGGCGTGCCGCTCCCGGGCGTGGCGTTCGACGAGCGCTCGGGCACGATCCCGAACGACCGCGGCCGCGTCGAGCCCGGCACCTACGTCGCCGGCTGGATCAAGCGCGGTCCGAGCGGGGTGATCGGGACGAACAAGAAGGATGCGACGGAGACCGTCTCGCTGCTGCTCGACGACGCGCGCGCCGGCCTCCTCCCTCCTCGCGGCGAGGAGACGCTCGAGCAGCTGCTGGAGGAACGCGGCGTCGAGGCCGTCGTGTACGGGGGCTGGGAGGCGATCGACCGCGCCGAGCGCGGCGCCGGCGAGCCGCACGGCCGACCCCGGGTCAAGCTCTGCAGCTGGGACGAGCTCCTCGCCGCCGCCCGCTCCATGTAACACGCTGTTACAAGGAATCCCTCGTTCGGGGTCGGGGTCGCGGGCGGCCGCGCCGACAACAGGAACGTGGAGTCGCTCACGGTCGAGTGCCTCCGCTGCGGCCATGCGCGGGCATTTACGCCGGGTCCGCGGCGGTATGAGGAATCGGGCACCTGCCCGCGGTGTCAGTACGTGGGCTGGGCCTATTCGGTCGACCTGAACGAGCGGACGCGCAAGCTCGTCCGCGAGCTCCCGCTCGAGCGCCGCATGTTCCTCCGTCCGGTTTAGGACCCAAGCGAAGACACGCGCGGCGCCCCTTCCGGTTGCTTCCGTCCGCCGGTTCTCTCATTGTCTCCAGCGCAGGGGTCAACGAGGGCAAGGAGACGGCAAAATGGCAGAGACCGCGGCGCGCCTCGAGGACAGCTTCCTCGAGCGGCGCTTCCGCTTCGCGGCGAACGGCACCACGCTCGGCCGCGACACGATGGCAGGCGTGACGACCTTCATCGTCATGTCCTACATCATCTTCGTGAACCCCCAGATCCTCAGCTTCGCGGGGATCGAAGGGCTCGAAAAGATCGGACTCCCCTTCAACCAGGTGCTGGCCGCGACGTGCCTCGTCGCGGGCGTGATGACGATCCTGATGGGGCTCTACACGAACAAGGCCTATGCGCTCGCGCCCGGGCTCGGGCTCAACGCGGTCGTCGCGTTCAGCCTCGTCGCCGGCGAGGGACTGTCGTTCCCCGCGGCTATGGGCCTCATCGTCGTCGAGGGAATCGCCGTCACGATCCTGGTGCTCACCGGGATGCGCGAGCGGATCATGGACGCGATCCCGCTCGACCTGAAGAAGGCGATTGCAATCGGCATCGGCCTCTTCATCGCGTTCATCGGCCTCACCAGCTCGGGCGTCGTCGTCAGGGGCGAAGGCACGGTTGTCGACCTCGGCCGGCTGACGACATGGCCGATCGCCGTCACGTTCTTCGGCCTGATCCTGACGATCGCCCTGCGGGCCCGCGGCGTTCGCGGCGACCTGCTGATCGGGATCGTCGCCACGACGATCCTCGCCACCATCATCAACGAGGCGGACAGCAACGGGGCGGGGTTCACAGCCGGCGCGAGCTGGCCCGGCGACGTGTACGAGACGCCTGACCTCTCCCTACTCGGGAACTTCAACTTCGACGCGTTCACCGAGCTCGCGTTCATCTCGGCGATCGTCTGGGCGTTCTCGCTCTTCCTCGCCGACTTCTTCGACACGATGGGCACGCTCGTCGGCGTCGGGAAGCAAGCGGGGTATCTCGACGAGAACGGTCGCATGGAGGACATCCGCAAGCCGCTCCTCGTCGATTCGCTCGCCGCCATCGCGGGCGGTGCCGCGTCGACCTCGTCCGCGACGACCTACATCGAGTCCGCGTCCGGGGTCAGCGTCGGCGGCCGGACCGGCTGGGTCGCCGTGATCGCCGGGGCGCTGTTCTTCCCGTTCATGTTCTTCGCCCCCATCATCGGGATGGTGCCGCCGCAGGCGACGGCGCCTGCCTTGATCCTCGTCGGCTTCCTGATGATGACGGCGCTGACCGAGGCAGAGGAGGACGCCGAGGGGAGACAGGACGGCCGCAAGCTCGCCGGGATCGACTTCACCGATCTCGCGATCGGACTATCGGCGGCCCTGACGATCATGTTCATGCCCTTCACGTTCTCGATCACGGACGGCATTGGCATCGGCTTCCTCGCCTACGTCGTCGCCCGCGCGGCGCAGGGGCGCTCGAAGGACGTGCACCCGTTCATGTGGGTAGCCTCGACCGCGTTCCTCCTGTATTTCCTCGTGCCCTTCCTCCAGGACACCTTCGACTGGATCTGAGCAGACGCCTGATACGGTCGCCGGGTGGAGCTCGCGTTCCTCCCGGCGACCGAGCAGGCTCGGCTCGTCCGGGACGGCGAGGTCTCACCGGTCGAGCTCGTCGAGCTCTACCTGGAGCGGATCGAGCAGCTCGACCCGGCACTCGGCGCGAATGTCACGGTCCGAGGCGAAGCCGCGCTCGCGGAGGCCCGGGCAAAGGCGGACGAGCCCGCCGCAACGCCCTTCCACGGCGTCCCGATCTCGCTCAAGGATCTCGACACGACCGCAGGGATCCGCACGACGTTCTCCTCGCACGCGTACGCGTCGCACGTGCCGGACTTCGACCTCGCCCACGTAACGCGCCTGAAGGCAGCCGGCTTCGTGATCCTCGGCAAGACGAACACGCCCGAGTTCGGGACGACCGCCTTCACCGACTCGGCGCTCAACGGGCCCTGCCGCACGCCGTGGGACCTCTCCCGCAACG